>NZ_FNVR01000008.1 GCF_900108085.1 Algoriphagus boritolerans DSM 17298 = JCM 18970 | reverse complement strand
TCAGCTACAGCGGATTAGTTAACGGAGACACGAAAGTGACCACCGAACCAAGCATCGCAACGACCGCTACCCTAAACTCAGGAGTTGGAGTTTACTCAATCACCTTGGAAGGCGGTTCGGATGACAACTATACGATCACTTTGGTAAATGGCACACTGACCATCGGCAAAAGGGATCTGACCATCACAGCTGAAGACAAGCAGAAAGTTTACGGTGAAGCGAATCCAGCCTTGACCTTCACTTACACTGGCCTAGTCAATGACGATGAGAAAGTAGCGGACGAACCAAGCATCAGTACGACTGCGACTGTGAACTCATTTGTAGGAACGTACCCAATCGCCTTGACCGGTGGTGAAGATCAGAACTACGCCATCACGCTGGTGAACGGCACGCTGACGATAACCAAGGCAACGCTGAAAATCCAGGCGATTGCTCAAAGCAAAATCTTTGGTTCAAGCGACCCAGTGCTGACCTTTATCGCCACAGGCTTTAAAAGCACGGATAATATGAGTTCGATTTCAGGAAAGCTGGACAGAACACCGGGCGAGCAGGTGGATGTTTACACCATCGGTTTGGGTACGCTAACGGCTACCAACAACTATCTAATCGAGTTCACCTCAGCTCAATTCGAGATTATCCCGGCCCAGCTGATTGCAATCTCCGATCCGAACCCGATCACGACTCCTTGGTCGGTTAGCCCGAATTTGCCAACAAGCCTAAGTGCAGTAACAGCAGACGGGCAGGTGCTGACATTGACGGTAACCTGGAATCAGGCACCGCTCAACCTGTACAAGCGTGGATCCTACTTCTTGACAGGAACCGTCACTTTGCCAAGTGGCATCTTGAATCCGGAGAACCTAAATTCTACCCTGGAGGTCGGCGTTTTGGCGAAGCCGGCACCGCAGGATGTGATCTTGAGCAACAATGACTTTGATCCGGATCCAAAGAATTACTTCCAGGTGATTGGCAACTTCACGGTGATCGATCCGATAGACAAGGAGCATACCATCACCTTGGTACCGGGAGCAGGAGATAACCAATATTTTGAAGTCAAAGAAGACATTCTGTTCTGGAGCAGTGCTGAGGAAGTATCCGGCAAGACCCAGTTTACGGTAGTCATTCGGGTGACAGATCGAGACGGTAATGTGATCGAAAAATCCTTCACAATCAACAGAGGGCGAACTGACATTACCGAATTGGAAATATTCAACAGCTTCACGCCGAATGGCGACGGCATCAATGATACCTGGGGAGTGCCGGATCTGCGCTACTTCCGAGGCGTGCGGGTACAGGTCTTTGACCGCAACGGAGAGCGACTCTTCTACACCGAGGATGCGGATACCCGTTGGGACGGAACTTACAAGGGCAAGGAGATGCCGGTAAGTACATATTTCTGGGTGGTAGAGGTGATCGAAACCGGAAATGTGCGAAGAGGAATACTGACTATTCTTAAAAATTAAATCCAAAGGGGGATCGGGCAGCATAGAATGCCCGGTTCCACTTTACACGCTAAGAATCTTCCAAGAACAGACTAACCATGCTAACCATGCGAAACTTCAACTATATTCCGCTCTTTGCTTTTTTACTGCTGTCAGGGCTTACTGCCCAAGCCCAGACCCGCAAGAACATCTCCCAGTTTTCCCACTTTCAGAGCTACTTCAATCCTGGTTTGACGGGCTACGAAGGCTCGACGGTTCGGGGCTTTGTCCGGAACCAATGGGCGGGATTCGAGGGAGCACCACAAACCTTCTTCTTCAGCACCGAGATAGACTTTGGGGAAATCGCCGGAGAAGCAGATCCTGCTTTGATGGGCAAGAATGCGATCTCGGTCAACCTGCTTCACGATACCTATGGTGCCTTTCGGGACAATGAAATAATGATCAGTTACGCAAGCCGTGTGAGATTGACAGAAAATCATAATCTTAGATTAGGAGTTGGAGTGAACTATCAGACGGTGCGATTGGATGGGAATGCGATGACCACCGAAGAGCAGAACGACCCGACGATGGGACAGTATTTTGGATCGTTCTCAGACATGCAGTTTCTGGATGCCAATATCGGCATCGCGCTGACACACCGGCAATACTACGTGTCTTATGCCATCCACCGGATCAACGGGGGCAGGGCGAGCAGTGGAGACAACTTTATGGAAGGCTACCCGGCAGAGCAGTTTGTGCAGGCAGGCTTTCGGGAGGCCTTGACACCGAACTTGGCGATCATCACGAATGCCTTCTTCCGAAGTCGCAGGGACCTGCCCAATGTGATCGAGATGAATTTCAAAGCCTTGCTGATGGACAAAGTCTGGGTAGGTGCAGGGCACCGGATCGACTATGCGAGCAACTTGCAGGCAGGGTTCTTAACCAAACGGATGCGAGTCGGCTACCTGTACGAGTTCCCGATGGGCAGAAGCTACCTGCTGCCGGGCAGCACGCATGAGTTCACGGTGGTACTGAACCTGTTCAGGGACAATGTCAAGAACAAATTCGCCAAGGACGAGGTGCTGATGTGGTAAAGAACTAAACAGGCAAAAGAGAAAAAGGGTAGGAGCGATCTTTCCCTTTTTTTAGGGCACTAATCAAACTGCCAACTTGGATAACTGCAACCAGAATTCTTCAATTTTTAGAATTGCTTGAAGAAATTCCTCCATATCCAGCGGCTTTTTCACATAGCTGTTGCTGTGGTTCTCATAGGCCAGGTTGATGTCTTTTTGGCTGGAGGAAGTGGTCAGCATGATCACCGGTATTTTTTTTAGCGAATCGGTTGTTTTGATTTGTCTCAATACTTCATGCCCGTTGTATATCGGAATATTGATATCCAGAAGAATCAGATCCGGTTTCTCGACTTCTGCATACTCGCCTCTCTGAAACAAAAAATCCAAAGCCTCCTGACCATTTTTGACCACACTGATATCGGTTTTGATTTTGCTTTCTTCGAAGGCATCAAGTGTCAGGATGATATCTCCTTCATTATCCTCTACCAAAAGTATGTGTGCGGGTTTCATAGTGAGTTAGGGGTTTCGGTGTTTGATCTCAAATATAAAGGTAGAACCGGTTTGTCCATCTGATTCGACCCAAATTCGTCCTCCATGTAATTCCACAATTTTTTTACAAACCGAAAGCCCAATTCCATTGCTGTCAGTATGCTGGCCGAGGGTTTTGAAGATTTTGAATATTTCGTCCTGATGATGTTTGGCAATGCCGATTCCATTGTCACTGACACTGAACGCTGTGAAATCGAGGGTGGACTTGCAGGAGATTTTTATCTTCGGGTTTTGTTCACTTCTGTATTTCAGTGAGTTGCTGATCAGATTGGTGAGCAGTCGCTTGAATAAAATGGGATAGACCTCAATCTCCGCAATGTCTAATTCAAGAGTGATTTTACCCTTGAGCAGGATGAGTTCCTGTTCGAATTGTTGGATCACCTCAGTGCATATTCTTTCCAGAGGGACGATTTGCTGTTCCTCCTGCAATTTACCGGATCGGGAATATTCCAGCAGATTTTCGATCAGGCGCCCCAATTCTTTCGAGGAGGAGCGAATGACTTCAAAATAATGATCCCGCTTTTCCTGATCCAACCGGTCACCTTTCTTCATTATCAGGTCGAGCAGCCCACTGATATTTCGCACAGGTGCTTTTAGATCGTGTGATGCCACATAAGCAAATTCTTCCAGAGACTTATTGACTTCTTCCAGCTTCCGGTTTTGTTCTTTGATCTTTTGATTCAACTTGTATATGTGCTCTTCCTGCTCTTTCTGATTGGTGATGTCGTTTTGTATGGAGAAGAAACCGATCAATTCTTCATTTTTGTCAAACATGGGTTCAGTCTGGATTCTGACCATGTATTTGTTGCCCGATTTGGTGTAGTTGATCATTTCCACTTCACTGGTGGATCTGTTTTTGATCGCCTGAGCCATTCGTTCTATCATTTCCTTGGGACTTTCTTCACCCTGCAAAAGATGGCCTGGTTTTTTGCCCAACACTTCCTCCTCCCTATAGCCTGACATATTTTCAAAGGCCTCATTGACAAAAGTGATTTTACCTGCTGTGTCCGTAATAATCACCGCGTTACTTGTCTGCTCGGCGATCAGGGCAAGCTTTCGCATCTCTACATCGTGGAGCATGCGTTGATGGATATCACGGGTAGTGATAAGGATATTTCCCGGTTCTCCGGTCGATAGTTTCAGAGGCTTCAGGTTGGATTCCATCCAGCGGAGGATCCCATTCCAGGTTTTAAACTTAAACTGAATCAAACTTGGTGTTTTCCCTTCCAAGATAACCTCCATGGCTTTTTGCCAACGTTTCTTATGCCCAGGGTCCGGTATTCGATCCAGCAGATTCATTTCCATCATTTTTTCGGACGGGAAACCGGTGATTTCTGAGCCTGAAGGGGAGCAATACTTCAACTTGCCGTTCAGATCTATGATTGTGATCATGTCCCGGGAGTTATTGGCAATAAATTCGAAAAGTTCACTCTGTTGATCATGCTTGTTGTGGAGCTCAGAAAGTGCCTTGTCTGACATCTCCAATGCCCGCTCCATCCTGCTGGTGTGCGCCATATCGATGAAGACCAAGACGACACCCTGAATTTCATTTTTTTGAGTTTTGAAAGGGGAAATTTTCAGCAGGTATTCTTCCCCCCGACTGTCTGTAAGTTGGGTTTCGAAGGGGATTAATTTCTCAAATACAGTCTCGATGTGCTCAATGAAGTTGTCCAGCTGGACTTTGCCTCGAAAATGGCTGATGTTTCGACCGACGTCATGGGGGAGGAGATCCAGTATTTTCTTAATGGCGGGAGTAAATCTTCGGATGTTGAGGTTGGCATCCAGGAATAGCAGGGCAATCTCGGTACTCTGAATGAGATTGTTGAGGTCATTGTTTGACTCAGAGAGTTCTACTATTTTTTGCTGAAATTCTGCATTGACAGTATAGAGTTCTTCATTGACAGATTCCAATTCTTCATTGGAACTTTGGAGTTCCTCATTGGCGGCCTGCAATTCTTCATTGCTGGATTCCAGTTCTTCAATGGTGGTTTGGAGGTTCTCCCGGTTGATCCGCAGTTCCCGCTCCAGGATATTGATTTTTTCTTTGGAAGCGGCACTCATGTCGATTTCTTCCGAAGGGGAGTAATCCGAGGGTTTGGTTTCCGGTTCAAAAGTGGCAATCAACTGAAACGACCCCTCAATCAGTTGGGTCCTTCGGATGAGAATGCGAAGGAATTTTTGCCCTTCATAAAAGAATTTTAGCGGCCCGGCGATTTCGATTTGGTTGACCCGAACAGGATTGCCGGTATCCAACACCTTATTGGCCCCTACTTCAAAAGGTAAGGCTAAGGATTCAGGAAGCATTTTCAGGACATTGGTGCTGATTTCCCCCGGGGGTAAAGTGAGCCAGCGGTGTGCATTGCCTGTGGTATGCAGAAGATTGAAATTCTCGTCTGTAACCAAGGAATCCGGTACATATTCCTGAATTAAGGCATTTTGGATCTCGGCAAGCAGTCTGTTTTTGGTGGAATTGGAAGTGGTGCCGAATCCCGTAGCAATAGGATTTTCGATAAATTCGGTTGCAGAGAGTGATTTTTTACCCGAAAACCGAAGTTGTTGAATCATTTTTTTGTTTTGCTTATTGGCAAAAACCTTATTCTTTTTGTCGATTTCGAGAAAGTCATCGCTGGCATCTCCAAGTGACTCACTGGATCCCAGAAAAAGAAAGCCATTAGTTCTCAACGAATATTGGAACAGTGAAAACAGGCGCTGTTGCAAATTGGAATTCAAATAAATCAGGAAATTCCTGCAACTGATCAGGTCAATTTTGTTGAAGGGGGGATCTTGAACCACATTGTGAACCGAGAAAATGATCATTTCCCTGATCTCCTTTGAGATTGTGAATCCTTTCCGTTGAGGAATGAAATACAGGTGAAGGTATTCGGGGGGGATTTCCGAAGAAATATTTTCCGGGAATATCCGGTTTGCGGCCAGTTTGATTGACTCTTTGTCCAAGTCTGTCGCAAAAATGCTGACCTCATACTGTAGTTTATGAATGCGGAGGTAATCCCGGATCAGAATCGCAATGGAATAAGCTTCCTCACCGGTGGAGCAAGCCGGCACCCAAACTCGCATGGACTTGGTCTCCTGATTTTCGGCAATCAATTTCGGGATTACGGAGTTTTTGAGGTATTCAAATGCTTCCTCATCCCTGAAAAACCGGGTTACTCCTATCAATAATTCTTTGGATAAGAGCTGAGCCTCATCTCGGTGTACTTTGAGAAAATCCAAATATTCGGCCATTTCAGAATAGCCCAAAAGGCTCATTCTGCGTGCAATCCTTCGGGAAACCGTGGTGTATTTGTAATCGGTAAAGTCCACCGCAAGCTGCTGGTAGACTGTGCCAAGAATGGAGGCGATGACTGTTTTGGAGTCTTTCGAATCCAGTTTTTGTCGGTCCAATTCGACGGTGTTAGAAAAGAATGACTCCAATTCCTGGTGCATTTGTTCGACCGCACAGACTTTATCCACCGCGCCGGTGAGGATGGCACTTTTTGGCATTCCGTCAAATTTTGATGATTCCGGATTTTGGGCGATCACGAGCCCGCCCTTTTCTTTGATGAATTTGATGCCTTCAGAGCCATCGCTTCCGGTTCCCGACAGGATGATGGCACAGGCTTTTTCATGCCCTTGTTCCGCCAGTGAATTGAAAAATGTACTGATCGGGAAGCTCAGTTTTCGATCTTCCTTCTCACTCAGGACAAATCTACCCTCATGGAGTTCGACAAATTTCTTTGGGGGATTGAGGTAGATGTTGCCCCGTTCCAAAGGCATATTGTGCTGGATGATCTGAATGGGGAGCTTGGTATGTCGTGCCAGCAGCTCATCCATCAGGCTTTTGTGGTTGGGCGCCAGATGCTGAATCAGGACATAGGCGAAATCAGCAGTAGGTTTTGCAAATTCGAAGAACAACTCCAAAGGCTCAAGACCTCCGGCGGAGGCACCAATACCGATGATCGGAAAATTATAGGTCATTTGATACAGGTGTTTTGGGTAGGGTAAAATAGAAATTAGAACCTTCACCGATGGTAGATTCCAGCCATACTTTTCCTCCCCATGATTCGACTTGCTTTTTGACAATGGACAGTCCGATACCACTTCCACTGTATTGATCACGGTTGTGTAATCGTTGGAAAATGACAAAGATTTTGTCAAAGAATTCCGGTGCTATCCCAATTCCGTTGTCCCGAACTGTAAACACCCATTCGCTTGGGTTCTCCACTACATCCAGTTCAATTCGGGGCGAAATACCATCTCTGGAATATTTGATCGCATTGTCCAGCAGGCAATGGATTACTTGTGTAATCGGAGCTCTGTATCCGGCAATAATTGGAAGTTTTGAATAAATGAATTCAGCCGATTTTTCTTGGATTATTTTCTTTCTGAGAGATTTGTAATCATTCAGGATAATCGAAAGGTCAACCTTTCCCAGAATTTCCTCATATTTTCCGGCACGGGAATACTCGAGCAGATCCAATATGATCTGCTTCATCCGCTTTGCCCCATCCGTAGCGAAATGGATGTATTTATGCGCTTTATCGTCCAGCTGTCCTTCATACTTTCGCCTAAGCTGATCCAAGAAGCTGGAGATCATCCTCAAGGGCTCCTGCAAGTCATGGGAGGCGATAAAGGCAAATTGCTCCAGCTGTTCATTGGTTAGTTCGAGCTCGTGCGCATGTTTTTTGAGTGATTCGTTGAGTTCCAACAATTCCACTTCATGCCGCTTCCGATCCGAAATATCGGTCATCGCACCTACCATGCGGATGGCTTTTCCATCCTGATTTCGAATGATGATTCCTTTGTCTACGACATGCCCTGTTTCACCAGTTTGCTTTAAGATTCGGTATTCCATCTCCCAGCGAGAGACCAGGGGATCATTGATCGCCAGTTGAATACTTTGTTGGATTATGGGGAGATCGTCCGGATGAAATCGATCGGTCCAAAATTCATCCTCATTCAGAGATTTGTGTGTGTTTTCACCGAAGAATTTGTCTATGCCATTGCTTCTTAGAAAAGTTTGATTTTCTATGTCCCAATCCCAAATCGCATCATTGGTAGCTTCGGTGGCTTTTTCAAAGCGTTCGTTGGCCTTGCGAAGGGTTTCTTCGCTTCGTTTTCGCTCCGAAATGTCCCTGAAGAAAATCGAAAGCCCATTGGGTGAGGGATAAATATGGTTTTCAAACCACAAATCGTAAGGTTTATAGTGTTCTTCTACATGCACATACTGCTGGGTTGCCATTGCTTTTTCATAAGCCAGATGAAAGGGCTGGTTGAGACCCTCGGGAAATTCCGTCCAGATATGCTTGCCAATCATTTGCTCCGGATCCCGATTGAAAATCTCTCCGGCTTTTTTATTCATATGGGTATAGCACCAGTTTGCATCAAGTGCCACGAATGCTTCGGTAATTCGTTCGAGGATGGTATTTTTTTCTTCAAAAGCATCTAATAGGCGCTTATCTGCCTCTTTCCTCAATGAAATGTCCCTGAAAAAGACGGTGATTCCTTCCTCGGAAGGGTAGGCATTGACTTCCAGCCAGATGCCATCATAATAGTCCTCAAAAGTTATGGACTGTCCGGATTCCAGGACCTTGTGGTAATGGGTATACGAAGGAAGCGAAACTGCATCCGGGAAAACCCCCCATAGATTTTTTCCGATCAACTCTTCCCTTTTTACTCCTATTATTTCCTCTGCGGCTCTATTCCAATAGGAAACAATAAAGTTTCGGTCCATGGTGAAGAATGCATCTGCAATACTTTCGATGATGTTGTTTTTTTCCAAAAAGGCTTTTTCGAGTTGTTCTGCAGCCTGTTTCCGTTCGTCAATATTTTTAAAATAGGCTGAGACTCCTCCATTGGAAGGGTAGGCGTTGAGCTCATACCAACTGCCATCGCCCGGAAATAAGTATTCGAAGGACTCCGGTAGTCCCGTCTGAGACACCCGATAATAAATTTCCTGAAGAGGAGTACCAATGGCGGCAGGAAACAGTTCCCAAATGCTTTTGCCGAGCACTTCATCCGCTTTTTTAAGAAGTAGGTTCTCCGCCTCTTTGTTGAAATAGGTGAAGTTCCAATCTTTATCCACTGCATAGAAAGCATCCGAGATACTTTCCAGAATCTCGCTGAGTTGAAGTTGCAGGGATTTGGTCGTGTTGATATCCTGGAAGCTTCCGAAGATTTTGACACATTTGCCTCGGGCCCATTCCCCTCTTCCGATGCAGCGAATCCATCGGTCATCCCCATGGGCGGTGGTAATGTGGAGTTCTTCGTCAAATTCCTTTCCTTCCCTGATTAATAAATCAACTGCATTTTGGATTCGGATCTTACTTTCCGCGGTATAAAATTCAAAGCCTCCGGTGAGGGTAGGATTATAGTCGTCGTCGACACCGAGGATTTGTCGGGTCATGGAAGACCAAAACATCGCATCCCCGGTTTGATTTACCAGGTCTAGCTCCCAACTGCCAATTTGTGCCATGGCGGAGGCTTGATTCAACAATTCCTCATTTTTTCTCTCCTCTGTGTTATCCAGAATCAAGGAATTGAACACTACGGTTCCATCCGTGAGGTATTCCGGAGAACCGTGACCGATATGGAATCGGATTTCGCCGTTTGGCATCATGTACCTCCAAGAGGAAGTCCATTTCGTTTTATTTTTAACAGATTCAATGATACTTGACTGGACAGATTCAAAATCACCCCCGGCCTTGATTCCATTCCAGATGAGATTATTGTCAGTAATGGACTCCTCTGCGGTGTATCCCCAGATTTCTTTGGCCCCACGACTGACATATTTCATGGCATCTGTACCATCAGGATTGATCAAATACCTAAATACTACGCCCGGTAAATTGTCAGCCAGCGATTGGAGCCTGTTTTCAGCTTCCTTTCTTTGATGAATGTCTTGGAAGCTACCAAAAACCCGGATGCATTTCCCATTGATTATTTCGGCACTTCCAATGACTTTGACCCATTGTTCATGTTTTTTTGCTGTTACTATTACTGCTTCAAAGTCAAAGGGTGTACCCCGGGAGATGCAGGCGCTTACACTTTCTTGAACTAGCTTACGGAAATCTTCCCGGTAAAAATTAATGCCTGTTTCCAGGTCAGGGAAAAATAATTCGGGATCTGTTTCATGTAATTTATGGACCATATCCGACCAAAACAGTTTCTGTTCGATCAGGTCGATTTCCCAGCTTCCGATTCTTGCCAGGGTGGTGGATTGAGTTATGAGCTGACTTAGTTTTTTCTCTTTGGTGATGTCTTTTGCCGAAGCGTAGATCAGGCCAGCTTGGACTTCGGAATTGCAGGTCCAACTTAGCCAGACGATCTCACCTTTTTTGGTGATGTACCGGTTTTCGAATTTGAAGGTAGTCTCTCCCTCGCCCAGTTTCATCACTTCTTTGGTGGAGATGTCTTTGTCCTCCGGATGTACAAATTCATCAAAGGAATGATAGACTAGTTCTTCCTCGCTGTATCCCAGGAGCTTACAGCCGGCGGTATTCATTTTGAGAAATCTGCCCTGAAAATCTGCCAGGCAAATGATATCCGGAATCGCTTCAAATAAATTTTGAAGGTTGGTTTCCAATGACTTTCGATTGATTTCTGATCCTATAAAGGTCTCCAATCGCTGGAAAAGCCTGACATAGCGATCCATGCTCTGAGGATCTTTGGAACTCCCAAAAACCAGTACGCCCACAAGGGATTCGTTAAACAAAAGAGGCAGTCCCAAAAAGGATTTTAAGCCTGCTTGCCGTGCGGCTTTAATTCGGGGTACAATTTCAGAATTGTCAGTGGAGTTTAAGAGTAGCGGTTGTTTGGTTTCCCATACTATTCCGGGTACCCCCTCCCCGTATTTAAAGCTTCGGTATGCCAAGGTGTGGCCATAAAAATCAGCCGCTTGTGGCGAATTGGTGCTGTAACTCAATAACTGGATGTTGGTGTTTTCCAGATTGGGAGTCCAAATCTCCACAAAATCAAAATCACCAAAGTCTGCAAACGTCTCGCAAACTCTCTTGCTAGCCTCTGTTAGCTTTTTTTCTTCATTGAAGATCAAACTGATTTGACTCAATAAATCCTGCTCCAGTTCCCGATTTTTCTTGTCAGTAACATCCCGCTCTATGGCGATCCAGTGCGTAAACCAACCTTTCTCATCGGCTACAGGGGTCACTGAAAAATTAATCCAGAATTCCTCTCCGTTTTTTTTATAGTTGAGGGTGGTGATTTCGCAGGGTTCCCAATTGCGCATGGCCTTGCTGAGTTTTGCCAATTCGTCTTTGTCTGACTTGGGGCCTTGTAGGATTCGGGGAGTTTTGCCGATCACCTCTTCTGCAGTATATCCGGTCATTTTCGTAAATGCCTCATTTACGAAGACAATGCGTGGGCCGGGCTGATCAAAGGGCTCTGCCTCAGTGATCAGGATGGCGTCAGACGTGTGGGTGACGACACTTTCCAGCAGTTTGAGCCGATGTTCTTCAGCTTTCCGGTAAGAAATATCCTCACAGATCGCAACAGTTCGGATGGGTTTCCCGAGTTCGTCTTTAATAAAAGCCATATGAATTCGAACCCATACCAAAGAGCCATCCTTCTTTATGTAGCGTTTTTCATTTCGGTATTCTCCTTCGCCTCTGAGCGCTTGGCTGAATAATTCCCAATCTCTTTCCCGGTCATCGGGGTGGGTGAGTTCCACAAAATTCATCTGCAGAAGTTCCTCCGTGCTATAGCCGGTGATGGTCTCATAGAATGAGTTGACCAAAATTATTTTGCCCTTGGTGGGGTCAACTTGGGCAATCCCCAAAGAGGCGATCTCGAAAATAGTTCTGAACTTGGCTTCACTTTCGATGAGCTGTTTACTCATCCTGTTTAGTTGGAGTTCGGATTCTTTTTGGATCGTGATATCCTGAACAGTGCCTTCAAAAATCCGGGGATTTCCTCCTTCTGATGTTTTCACCCTTCCAAGTACGTGGACCCAGCGGATATTGTGGTCGGGTAAGATGATCCGATGGATTATATCCACATCTTTTCTTCCAAAAAGTACCTCCCTATCTTCCAGATTGAATGCATGATGTTCATCTGCAGGGATGGTTTTGAGCAGATTCTCAAAATTTATTTCAAAACTTTCTTTTTGTCTTCCCCATATTTTGTAGACTTCATCGGTCCATGTAATGGCGTGAGATTCTAAATCAAATCTCCAATAACCTAATTTAGCAATGGATGAGGCCGCTCTGAGCCGCTCTTCGGATTCTTTGATGGCCGTTGCCTGCTTTTCTTCCTCTGTGATATCCTGACAAACTACTACGACACATTTTTTGCTCTGAAAATCAACCCGATGTCCATTGATTTTCATCCTGATTTTTTCACCGGTCTTTTTCTGATGGGTAAATACCCCGAAATATATATTTCCGAATTTGGAATCAATATCACTGTGTGCGGCGACCAATTTTGGGATCTCTTCCTTGGGCCGGAGGTCTTTGATGGTCAGTTTTAAAAATTCATCCCGGGAATAGCCATAGTGCTGAATCGCTGATTCATTCACATCCAGGATTTCGAAAGAACTTACATCATACACCCATTTGGGAAATGGGCTTAAGTAAAAAAGGCTACTGTAATCGGTAGGGCTTGATTCCATAGGATTAATCAATTGGCTCTTAACAGCTGTTTACCAGTTGATGTTACTCAAAATATGCGTGACTCGAGAATGTTTGTACTTTTTGAAGTTTAACCAACAGTCCTTACTGAAGATTAATATAGTTACAAAATATTGAATTCGAAATCCGATTTAAACCTGTTTTAAGCGGTGCTTGATATACGAAGGATTTAATTTCAGAATAAAGGACTTTATAAAGTTGATTATTTTTCTTGGCTGAGTACAATTTAGTGGGCTACTATAAAGAATATTGCAATGAATTGTAAAAGAAAAGTTGTTTAAAAAGTTATAGTGTGAATGGTGTTTTCGGGATCTTATTTCTAAACTTATTTGTCCGTTAAATTACATCTTGTCAAACATAGTATGGATCAAGGAAAAATTTAAGCAGCTGTGGCGGCTGTCTCATAACTGTTGCTTGTCACATTGATCGAAGTCAAAATGCAGCATAATGAATACTCTAATTCTAAAAACCCTTCAATGCATTCATTAAATCCCGTTTTGTCAAAACACCCCCTTTTCTCCAGAGGATTTTGCCTCTTTTGAAAAGAATGTAATGGGGAATGGAGCGTACACCAAATTGCTGAGCGAGCTGCGGATGCTTGTCCACATTTAGCTTAAGCAATTTGATTTTCCCTTCTAATTCTACCAAAACCTCATCTAAAATCGGATTCATGGTCTGACAGGGACCGCACCAATCCGCATAGAAATCCACCAAAATGGTGTCTTGACTTTGGGAAATGATGGCTTTGGGGTTCTTTTTGGGCATAGTTGAGATATTAGAATCTAGACACAAGATACAAGACAATAAACTCAGGGTTTAATTACAAAATAAAAAAGGCTGCCCTTTTGAAAAGGCAGCCTTTGAAATGGATTTAAACTGGTAGAATTAATTTCCGTTTGGAGCTCCAGCTGGAGGAGTTGGCATCGTCAAGCCAAGTTTTGCCACGACCAATTCTGTGAATTTGTCTTCTTCTTTAGTATATAATAAAACCGGGGACTGACCTGCAGTCTCTGCGAATATATGTGTGTAGTTGTTTTCAGCAGCTACAGCATTGATCGCGTTGATTACTTTAGTCTGTACTGGCTCGAGCAATTCGCCCAATTTACGCTGATAGGATACCTGAGCATCCTGCTCATACTTTTGAAGGTCTCCCTGAATTTTTTGAAGCTCTGCCTCTTTTGCAGCCCTTGCCTCCTCAGTCATGGTAGGGGCAGCTTGCTGATACGCCTGTACCTGTTTTTGAAAATCAGCACCTTTTGTTTGGATGTTGGTTTGCAACTGAGTTTGGTAATCTTGAATATCTGCTCCGATTTGTTCCATTTCTGGCATCAGGTCCATGATAAACTCCACACTCGTATAGCCGATCTTTACTTCTTGAGCTTGAGCTGCGAATCCTACGAATAGCAACGCAACTGCCGATAGGATAACTTTTACTTTCATATTCATAAAATTTGTTTTTGAATGGTAATATGGAATCTCGCAGTACCTAGGTTTTCCGAAGAGTGATATTCTGAGACCTGCTCGATTTGTTCATTTTGTGTTTGTATTTAATTGTTGTCTTCAATTCCCAATTCTTCCAGGACAAACTCAGAATAGTCATGTCTTGGATCAGTGTAAATGATCGCGGATGGACCTGCGGCTTTGTCAAATAAGAAACCTAGGTTGTTCCTTCTTGATACCCGCTCGATGGCTTCGTAAATCTTGGATTGTAAGGGTTGGAGCAGTTCTGCCTGCTTTTGGTAATACATTCCGTCGATCCCAAAGATCCGACTGTTGAATTCTTGCGAGGCTTTTTGTTTCGTTTTGATTTCATCCAGTCGTTGCTGATACATCTCTTCTGTCAATAAAACCTCCTCCGCCTTCAGCTGAGTGGTCAGTTCTTTGATCTCTTGATCCAAACTTTGTGCCTCTTTCTTCCAATCTGAACCCAACTGCGTCAACTGATCTTGGATGACTTTGTAGTCCGGATGCTTGTTTAGGATGTATTCTGAGTCAATGTATCCGATCTTTTGGGCGGTTAAAGTGCCACCCTGGATCAGAAAGAACAGCAAAAGTACAATTTTCAGCGATTTATTCATGTCTCCGTTTAGATTTCAGTTGGCTTTATTCAGTAAAATTGAGGCTTAATTTTTTGCATAAATTAACTAAACGAATACTTGATTTCAAGCTTATCTGAATTGCTGCCCAATGGTAAAGTGGAATTGAGCTCCGCTACGCTCCCGTACACCTGGTGCGGTATCAAATCCATAACCCCAATCGACTCCTAACAGTCCAAATGCCGGCATAAAGATTCGAGCTCCAAGTCCGGCTGATTTCTTCAGATCGTAAGGATTGTAATCCTTGTAGGACCCCCAGTTATTTCCTGCCTCTGCAAAAGCCAGCAAGAAAATAGTAGCGGATGGATTTGGAGACACGAGGAATCGTAATTCCGTCACGAACTTGTTATAGACCACTCCACCATAAGGTTCCGGGTTCTCCGTACCTCTGGTTTCTCTTCCCGGAGTGATTACCTGATTTTCGTAGCCTCTCAGGCCGATAATCTCTTGCCCAAGGGCGAAATTATTGAAGGTCATCCCGTCTCCACCCATCACGAATCGCTCCAAAGGAATGATGCCGATTTTGTTACCATAGGATCCCAAGAAGCCCATGTGAGCTCTGGCACTTGCCACCCACTTGGTAGATCCCAGAAGTGGCGTGTAGAATGAGGCATCAAACATCCATTTGTGATATTCCAACCAGTTATATTTTTGCTGATCAGTAGATTCATCGTTGATGTTTGCATTCATGGATGAGTATGGAGGAGTCAATGCCATAGAGAGCATAATATTCGATCCCAGTCTCGGATAGATGGTATTGTCCACGTTGTTCCTGGCAACAGTGGTATTAAAGGTGATACTCTTCGAATTTCCTGTAGGGTAACTCAAGCCAAAAGAGGTCCCAAATTGGTCAAACTCATAGTTTTGAAATTGCAGAGAGTTGCTGATACTGAAGTAGTCATCAGGCCAGGTCACCCGCTTTGCCAATCCCAAAGTCACCCCTGTGATCTTGAAGAAGCCCAGCGAATTCCCAAAATTTGCTTGATTGAAGAAATCTACCTGCCGCTGAATAGAATGGTTGAATGAAAAGCTCAGGGCATTTGGCTTTTTGCCCCCGAACCAAGGTTCGGTTAAGGACAAGGAATAGTTTTGGAACGTTTGGCCATTGGCTTGAACCCGTAGGGAAAGCTTTTGTCCGTCACCCACTGGCAGGGGATCCCACTTGCTGAAGTCTCCGATGTTTTTTACTGAGAAGTTATTAAACACCAAGCCAACCGTACCTACGAATCCATAGAATCCACCCCAGCCACCTGAGAGCTCAATTTGGTCATTTGGCCTTTCTTCCAGTTCAAAAGTGATATCTACCGTAGCTGCTTCAAAGTTTGGTCTGAGGTCGGGATTGATTTTCTCAGGATCAAAATACCCTAATGTGGAAAGTTCTCGAATGGTCCTGACCAATGCGCTTCGATTAAACTTTTGCCCGGGAAGGATCCGTATCTCCCGCATGACCACGTGATCTGAGGTCCGGTCGTTTCCTTTGATACTCACGCTGTTTACCGTGACTTGAGGACCTTCGAAAATTCTCATCTCCAGGTCAATCGAATCACCTACTACATTTACTTCTACAGGATCAATGCTGAAAAACAGGTATCCGTTATCCTGATAGAGTGAGCTCACATCATCGCCTTTTTGAGGGTCATAGTTCAGGCGCTTATCCAGTGTTTCTTTGTCATAGACATCCCCTTTTTCAATGCCTAATTTGGCAAGTAAAACGTCGCTTTTATGGATGTAATTTCCCGTGAACGTGATGTTTCTGTAGAAATATTTTCTTCCTTCCTGCACATCGATGTCCACATTGATTTTGTCTTCTGAAAATTTATAGACGGAATCGTTGAGGATTTTTGCATCCCGAAATCCACGACTGTTGTAGAAATTGATGACGTTGTCTTTGTCGTTTCGGTATTCTTTGGGGATATACTTCGATCCGCTGAAAAAGTTAAGTTTGAAGTTTTTGCTGATGTAGCTTTTTGCATCCTCTTTGGACGCAGAGTCTGTACGGAAAATTGAATTCTTTACGCTTTCAGCATCTGCATCGGTGATTCTGGTGTGCAAATCTCTGAAGATGGCCACACGTGCATGCTCCTTGGTTTTTTTCATTTTGCCCTTCAGAGCACGGTCGCTGATTTCCTCGTTACCGTAGAATTTGACCTCATTAATCTGTACTTTGGAGTTGATATCAATATCGAATCGAAGCTTGACACTGTTAGGAAGTGTGGTATCGCGATCCTGGTAGATTTTGACATCAGTATTGAGGTAACCTTTGTCCAGGTAGTATTTTTCGATATTTCGCTTCGCGGTATTTAGTACATCATCCCGAACGACCCGTCCCCGGATGTTGACTTTGTCCCGGAGCTCACCTTCCTGGGTTTTGTTGATGCCGTTAAATTCTACCTGAGAGAATCTTGGACGCTCGGTGAGGTCCAATAATAGGTAAATGTCTTCCCCTTCAATTTTGGTTACCAGGATTTTTACGTCTCCGATGATTCCTTGTCTCCAGAGTTTTTTTAAAGCATTGGAGATGGCGTCTCCCGGTACATCGATTCGATCATCTACCTTCAGTCCGGATAAGGATATGATGGCGATCTCGTCCAATGTGGTCAGACCCATTGCTTTGATTTCTGCTATTCTGAATTTCTGCGGTTTGGCATAGTTCAGTTCCAGAATATCGATTGGTTTTGAAGAGGCATAGCGGCTTTGCCCCAGTCTAATCTGGGAAAAGGCCGGGAAGGAACCGATCAAAAACAACAGAATGAATAAACTTCTTTTCATATACTTATAATTTGACCTGTAGAGGCCATCCCGATAATTATCGGGAGGAATTTTGCCTGCTTGATTATCATTCTATTACCGAAGGTTTACAAGGTCAAGCAGAAATTCAATGACAACTTAAGATTTAACTTGCTCCCCGGTCTTCCCGAATCTTCTTTCACGCTTCTGATAATCCTCAATGGCAGCATAGAGGTGCTCTATTCTGAAATCCGGCCACAATATCGGAGTAAAATACAACTCCGTATAGGCTGATTGCCACAATAGAAAATTGCTGATTCGATACTCTCCACTCGTGCGGATCATCAGTTCAGGGTCGGGTATACCGGCCGTTTCCAAATGATCTGCAATAGTCTGTTGCGTGATTTCCTCAGGTTTTAATTTTCCTTCAGAGACTTTTTGAGCAATGCGCTTGGCAGCTTGAGTCAGTTCCCATTTCCCACTGTAGCTGAGTGCTAAGATGACGGTGAGCCCTGTATTGGTCTCCGTCTGTCTTTGGGCTTCCAGTAGCTTTTCATGAGCAGAACCGGGAAGACTCGAAACATCTCCAATTGAAATCAGCCGAATGTTGTTTTTCATCATCAGGGAGATTTCGTCTATGATGGTTTTGACTAACAATTCCATCAAGGCTCGGACTTCATCCTGAGGCCGGGACCAGTTTTCTGTGGAGAATGAAAATAGCGTCAGATATTTTATTCCTAGGTTGTCAGCACCTTCGATGGCATCTTTGACCGCTTGGATTGCGTGTCGATGTCCAAATATTCTCATGGCGCCCTTCTTTTTGGCCCAACGGCCATTGCCGTCCATGATTATTGCGAGATGTTTGGGGATGTTAGTTAGGTCTAGTTTTTCCTTCATTCCAATGGGTCGGATACCTACATTTTTGGAGGTACAAAAATGCTATTTCTTTTCCAATAATCAGCCCTAGCCTTCAATTAATTAATAGGCAAAGCACTTTACATTGGCTATGGTATAGCTGATGGTGAGACC
The DNA here is from genome assembly GCF_900108085.1 of Algoriphagus boritolerans DSM 17298 = JCM 18970. GTDB lineage: Bacteria > Bacteroidota > Bacteroidia > Cytophagales > Cyclobacteriaceae > Algoriphagus > Algoriphagus boritolerans. The sequence goes on along the minus strand of NZ_FNVR01000008.1, from coordinate 145,373 downwards.
CAGGAAATAGTACCAATCGTTGGTATTGGGATTTCCAAAGTTGATACCATAGGGAGGAATCCGCCCGGTCGTAGGATCTGCTGCTTGCGGGTACCTGGGTATGGCAGGTAGCGAACTGTCAATTTTATCCAGGAGGTCTGTCATCGTAGGTCTGAATCCCAGTTCGGCAGCCAAGGTCCATCGATCATTGAGCCGGTATTTAACCCCGCCTCCGAAGGGAATGACCACAGAACTCAAGTTATACCGCTCTGAAGGGACAAACTGGTAGGTATTTCCTTTCATTATAAAATGTGAAAATCCCAAACCGAAGAATGCATAAGGTGACCACCTGAATTCTGAATCATTTCTCAGAAAATCCAAGAAATTAAATTCCATCACCGCACTCCCTTCAATCACACCACCTCGAAATCTGCCGTCTCTTATTCTTGCAGCAGGGTCCAATGGCCTAAGGCTGTCTTCTGCCTGTAGGATTCCGGCGCTGATTGCAACTCTTAAGCTCCATACATTGTCAAAATTTCTCTTGCCAAACAACGTGCCTTGAAGTCCTAATTGACGGGGATCAATTTTTCGGATCATGTCACCGGAATAGGTTGCTACTCCGAGACCTCCACCTATTTCGTATTTCTGAGCCTTAGTCGGAATAAGATAGCCGGACAAGACAAAGCTAAATACCAGTAAGTGTTTGATAATCTGAAAATTGATCTTTTTCAAGACGGTGCAAGTTATGAAGTACCTAACGTTTAAAAAACGCCCTTTTGTATTTAACGGGTTAATTAATGTTAAGCTCAATCAGGAGCTTTTTTTAATTTCTCATATCGAAACCCCAATTCAGTTTTTGTCTCAGCGTATCGAAGAAATGATAGTGGGGCAATTTGACCAATTTTGCTGAAAATTGCTCTTTTTTCACGCTGAGTTTTATTTCTGAGGAAATGGAGGTAGATCTGGAGTCCAGAGAAACAAGGAATTTTTCTGATCTTCCTTCAATCTCAAAACTGATCTCGCAGTGATCGGAAACGATAATCGGTCTCACGTTGAGGTTATGCGGACTCACTGGAGTAATCACAAAACTCTTGGTGTCAGGTGTAATTAATGGTCCGCCACAGCTCAAGGAGTAGCCCGTAGATCCGGTGGGAGTGGATACGATCAAGCCATCTGCCCAGTAGGAGTTCAAATACTTTCCATCAATGTAGGTGTGTACGGTAATCATCGAAGAGGTATCTCGCTTGTGAATGGTAAACTCGTTTAATGCAAAATTAAACCCATTAAACAGTTTTCGACTTGCGTCCAATGAGATCAGAGACCGTGATTCGATTTGGAAGTTTCCATTGACAAGCTGTTGGATGGCTTCTCCGATTCGGTCCGTAGCGACTGTGGCCAAAAAACCTAATCTCCCTGTATTGAGTCCTAAAATGGGTATTTCAAGGCTTCCAACTAAGCAGACGGCATCCAGCAAAGTGCCATCTCCCCCAATTGAAATTAAAAAATCTACCGCTTCAAGTTCCTCCTGATTTTCAATAAGCCAATAGCTCAAATTCTTATTACCTGACATCTTAATTGCCCGATCGAGCGGCTCAGTTACACGGATTTCGATTTGATGATTTGTCAGCTCTTGGAAGAGTTTTTCGATGTCAGAGATATACTCAGCCTTAAATGCCAGACCGTGCAGGGCGATTTTCATGTGTTTATAACTTGATTTTTATTGGTCAGATAGCCTGTCCCGATTTTTCTTCGGGAGAATCTCGCATGAATTATAATCATCCCTCTGTGTGTCACCGAGGGGGGCATGCTCGATTTCATCTGTTTAACATAGTCTTTAATGATCACAACCGATTGCCGTCAGGCATTCCCTTCTTCCTTCAACCAGTTGTAATGCCCCTGCTCATCATCATTTATAAAGTTGAAAACCTTCTCAAGGGCATACTCATGGGTCAAATATCTAAAAATCTAAGCAAGTTACCGATTCGGTCTTCCTCGCCACTGACGCCGGTTTCTTCCTGGTAATGATCTATCACCCAATATCCAAAACGCTCCAAAGTAGCTTTCACATGTCTCAATTCAGGTTTGTCAAGCTTAAGAGTGAGCTTGATTTTGCTGTCATCCAATGGATCATTGGTAATGAAAGAGCTGAGTATTTTGGTGTTTTCCGACTCTACTAACCTGGAAATTTCGGACAAGTGGTAATCTGTCATCGCCAGGGAAAGTATTAAGACACTGCCTTGGGACTTGATGGAAAGACTGTCTGCAAAAGCTGAAATGGCGTCTTCCATGGTTACGACCCCCAAGTAGGTATTTTCCCTGTCCAAGACCGCTACCAGATTTGACTGATGTTCTGAGGCCACTCTGAGTACATCGTAGATGTGTTTGTTGGAATAAACCCAACAAGAACCCGCTTCCAGCTCGATTGATCCGATTGGTTTTTCCGGTTCATTTAGATCAAAAATCACCTCATCGCTGATGAATCCCAAAAATCTCCCTTGATCCGTTACCGGTAGGGAATCGATACGAATCTCCTCCATCCAAGCTAACGCCATCCCTGCCCGATCAGTTAGTTTGAGCGGTGGTATCAGATTATTAATAAATTCGTAGGCTTGCATGTAAGAAAGTTAGGAAATCCATTTACAACACAAAACGCTTTCTTGGCTATTCTTGTTCCTTTTAGTTCTTTTCTGCGAAAATCAAATCATAAAGTGATTTGCCAAAATACCCAGAACAATACCCGCCAAAATAATTACGGGGGAGGATACCTTGCTGAATTGGAGCAAAGAGTAAGTTCCGAGGATAAAGATGATGTGAAGTATATTGGCTTCCAGCGGTTCAAAAAGCAGATATGCAGCCGCAATCAACATTCCACATGAAACTGCATTGATTCCCTCGAGTGCAGCGCGTACGGGTCTGTATAGTTTCAGCTGATCCCAAAATCTAATGACAAAGAAAATCAGAAATATGCCCGGTAGAAAAATCCCCGCAGCTGCAATAAGCCCCCCCATGAGAAACCCCATTAATCCAAATTCCCGCATGGAAAGCGCTCCGACATAGGATGAAATGGAAAAAGTCGGTCCCGGAATCCCCTGAGAAATAGCATATCCTGTCAGGAATTCCTCTGAGCTCAAAAAATGCTTAAAATCTACAAACTCGGTATAAAGGTAGGGAACCAATACCTGGCCACCTCCGAAAATCAAACTTCCATTTCGATAGAAGTTCTCAAAAAGCAGGATAGGTTGGAATTTGGTAATCGCACCTGCTACCGCAGCCAAAATTAATACTCCACCCCAGAGATAGAAATTCGCCCATTTGATGGTTAAAGGTTTGTCATCAGCCACTTTAGGCTGATTTTTATACTTTATTGAGGTACTAAGTCCCCCAAGGACCAGCATGATCGGAAAAATATAGGGAGAACTGTAGAAGAAAGAGACGAATGCCGAGATCAACATCAAAATCATCGCATCTGTACTTTTTATCATTTTACTGATCGTCTTTTGCGCAGCAAAAATGATAAAACCAATCGCCATCGGCTGGATAAATCGGGCAAATCCCAATGCTCCCGGTGTATTTTCCTGCAAAAAACTAATCAGCACTGCTGTCGCTGTCATGAGCAATGTGGCAGGCAGGATCCAGACCAGCAGTGCTAAATATGCTAAATTTGGGCCTCCAACCCGGAATCCAATGGCAGAAACCAGTTGGGTAGAAGAAGGACCCGGGAGAATATTGCAGAGGGCATTTAGCTCCCAGAGTTCTTCTTCTGTAATATAAGATCGGGTTTTCACCATCCGCTCCAAGAGCATCGCCAGAAATGCCTGCGGTCCCCCAAAAGCCGTTACAGACAGCGCGAAGACATCTTTGAGGAATACATAATATCGGACTTGGCGGACCGACATCTTATTTTTTTAAACCTAATTCCCGCAGTCTTTCATCCAGAAACTCACCAGCTGTGGCATCTGCAAATTGCTTCGGATGATTTTCGTCGATGCAACTTTCGAGGCACGTCAGATCCATCTCAGATCTGGGATGCATGAAGAAAGGAATCGAAAATCTGCTGGTGTTCATCAGCTCACGTGGAGGATTGACTACCCGGTGAATGGTTGACTTAAGTTTTTTATTGGTCAATCGTTCCAGCATATCGCCCACATTCACAACCAACTGATCCGGAAGGGCGGTTATCGGGATCCATTTGCCGTCTTTTCGCAATACCTGTAGTCCGTCCGCACTTGCGCCCATGAGCAGGGTAATGAGATTGATATCCCCATGCTCCGCTGCCCTGACCGCATCTGCAGGTACTTCATCCGGGTTTTCGATCGGGAAATAATGAATTTGCCGTAAAATGGAATTTCCGTAGGCTACTTTGTCTTCAAAGTAATTTTCTGGAAGATCTAAACTCAATGCAATTGCTTTGAGCATGGATTTCCCTGCATTTTCAAGTGTCTGAAAAGCTTCCACGGCATCCTGTTGAAAACCTTCGATTTCCGCAGGCCAAAGATTTTCCGGGTATTCATTCTTCACAGGATCTGTGTCCGGAATGTGGCTCAATTCCTGTCCCACATGATAAAATTCCTTCAAATCGCCGGTATTTCGACCTTTTGCGTGTTCTTTGCCTTTGCCTGTATAGCCGCGCTGATATCCGATTTCCGGCTTTTCATACTTCTTTTTAATATCATCCGGTAACGCAAAAAATGACTTAATTGAATTGTAAAGCCGATCTTGGAGATCTTTGGAAAGTCCATGGTTTTTGATCGCAACAAAACCGATGTTTTGATATGCCTCACCCAATTTTTTTACAAAGGCTGATTTTTGCGCTGGGGTCCCAGAAGTAAAATCAGCTAGATCTAAACTTGGAATTTCATCGAATAAGATGTCCATTTGTTTTAGTGATTAGTTACGGTGCCAATATAATTGTTCAAAATTAAATATCTTTAAACTCAATTCGGATTGGTCAATGAAGAAATTACTATCTCTAGGTCTTGTAGTCGGTTTGTTAGCTGTGGCCTGTTCGGAAAATAAGCGGAAGATCAATGAATCTGTGGTTGAACTGGGCGAGGACTCACTTTCTGCTGATTCCGGGATTCCCAAGGTCACCTTTTACCAATATGAAGATTCCTCTTCCTTTCCCGATGCAATTCTGGAATTGTATACTCCTTTGGGCAATCAGGTTTTTCGGCCGGGTAAAGTTCCTTTTGAATTTAATATCAAGAATTTCCCAATCATGGAGCAAGTCTCCGCCAACCCAAAACTTTTCCTGATTTTCAACGGGGGCGATCCAGTGGGTTTTTTTTCGCCCATTTTCCAACGTGAACTGACCGAAGGAACCTATCGGGTAGTGGCCTACCTGGTCGATGAGGAAGGGCATGCCTTGAAAAGCTTCGGAAACTATATAGATCGGGACTTTATGGTAGGGGAGTCGAGAGCGTTTCCGTATTCGGCCGAGCCTTATCTCGCGCTGCATTTGCCCCGAAATGAAGAGGTTTTGCAGGTAGGGGATGAGTTAATTATTGATTTTTTGGTTTTGGGAGGTGACATGAAGCTAGATGGGCTGAAAGTCCATATTAAAGTAAACGACCTGGGCTATGAGATTGATCACATGGCACCCGTCCGCGTGACCAATCTGCCGGTTGGGGATTACAGGATCAATGTCAAACTGGTCAGAAGTGACGGTAAAGAATTGGAAGGCCCATTCTCTACCGTGTCCAAGACAATCTATGTCCGATAAGTCCTTATCTTTGGACATCATTTCAATGATTTATCCATGCTTTTAGTTAATCAAATCCGGGAAGATTACGCCGGTGTAGTAGCAGGTCTGCAAAAACGAAATTTTCACAATGCCCCTGCAATTTTGGATCAGGTCATCGCTTTGGATGATTTGAGAAAATCCACTCAATCACAACGGGATCAGATTCAGGCCGAAGCCAATACTATTTCAAAGCAGATCGGAGTTCTGATGAAAGAGGGCAGGGCTGAGGAGGCAGTGGCTATCCGTGAGCGAACTTCCCAGATCAAAGAGCAGATCAAAGAGCTTGAGGCTCACTATGCTCAGGCCGAAGAAGATTTGAAGGCTTTGCTCTACACGATTCCCAATGTACCACACACCTCAGTGCCCAAGGGGAAATCCGCAGAGGACAATGAGGTGGTCTTGGAGCACGGCACGATCCCGGTGCTTTTTGAAGGAAAACTTCCACACTGGGAGCTCATCAAAAAGCACGACATCATCGACTTTGATTTGGGGGTAAAAATTACCGGTGCCGGATTTCCGGTATACAAAGGTAAAGGCGCAAGACTTCAGCGCGCCTTGATCAACTTCTTCCTTGATGAAGCTTTGGCAGCGGGGTACACTGAAATCCAGCCGCCGATTTTGGTAAATGAGGACTCCGGTTATGGGACCGGGCAGCTGCCGGACAAGGAAGGTCAAATGTACTTTGCGACAGCAGATCAGCTGTATCTCATTCCCACCGCGGAGGTTCCTATTACCAATCTTTATCGGGATGTGATTTTGTCTGAAGAAGATCTTCCAATCAAAAATGTCGGTTACACGCCTTGCTTCCGAAGAGAAGCGGGAAGTTGGGGAGCGCATGTAAGAGGATTGAATCGGCTGCATCAATTTGATAAAGTGGAGGTGGTGCAGATCACGCATCCGGATAGGTCCTACGACACCTTGGAAAGCATGAGTGGCTATGTTCAGGGACTTTTGCAAAAACTGGAATTACCTTATCGTGTTTTGAGACTATGCGGTGGGGATATGGGATTCACTTCAGCGCTAACGTATGATATGGAAGTCTATTCCGCAGGGCAAGAGCGCTGGTTGGAGGTGAGTTCAGTTTCCAACTTTGAGACCTACCAGGCCAATAGACTGAAACTACGCTTCAAAGGGGAGGATAAGAAAACGCAGCTGGCTCATACGTTGAACGGAAGTGCCTTGGCACTGCCTCGAATCGTAGCTTCGATTTTGGAAAACAATCAGACTTTGGATGGAATTCGAATGCCTAAAGTGCTTTGGCCGTATTTGGGTTTTGATTCCATTTAACCCCTTCAAAATAAAACCGTTGCAGAGAAAATTTCAACGGTTTTTTATTTCCAACCCATTATGAAAGCCGGATTTCTTGTACTTTTTATGGTGGTTTCCAGTCTCAGCTTTGCGCAGCAAAATGAAATCGAAGCTATCACCAAAACGGTCAACCTGTACTTTGAGGGGATGATCCAGCGCGATCGAACAATGCTGGAGGAAGCTTTTCATTCTGATGCCCGATTGATCGGCTATCGGGGAGAAACGATTACGGTAACTCCTTTTGAAATCTGGGCTGCAGGGACAGTCTCAGGGTCTCTGAGAAATCCTGATGATTTTCAAAACTCCATAAAGGCAATCCGAGTAGAAGGATACACGGCTATGGTTGAGACAGAACTTTACTGGCCGGGGATCTTTTACCATGACTTTTTGACGCTGATGAAAGTGGATGGAAAATGGAAGATTGTCCACAAAACCTGGTATGAGAAAGCCAGATGAGCTTCAGTTCAATCTAAAATTTCTCCCACATGGCGATCAATATTTTCGGCTATTTTCTCCATGGGTAAGTCATTTTCATCAGCTCCAAAGGGCTCTTCGATTTCCTCTGCGATCAATTCCAAACTGGCCAGAACATAAAAAATAAAGGCTACCAAAGGCGCGGCTAAATAGCCGACAGTGAAGGCATAGCCCAAGGGAAGTGTCAGGGTATAGACCAAAATAAACTTCCTGATGAATGAACTGTAACTGTATGGAATCGGGGTGTTTTTGATTCGCTCACAGGCTCCACAGATATTGGTAAATGAGGAAATTTCTCCATTTAGTAGAATCAATTGGTCGCCGGTGATTCCCCCGGAAACATAGAGTTGATTTACTTTGGAAAACATGATCTTGGCAATTTGATTTGGCACATGCTTCTCAAAGTCCAATTTTTCCTTTTGCTCACCTGCATCGTCGTCAAGACTGTATTCAGTGACTTTGGATTGAAGGTGGTCTTTGAGAGAAAACGAAAAGATCGGGATGGTTTTTCTAAAAAATCTTCGGGTCGCTTCATTACTGGGGTCTACCATTCCTGCGATTTTCAGCGCAAGGTTTCGACTGTTGTTGACCAATTCTCCCCACTGTTTTCTGCCTTCCCACCAGCGGTCATAGGCAGTATTTGTCCTGAACACCAAGAGTAGTGAAATCACAAAACTGAGTAAGCTATGCATCTGTGGCAGATTTCTGACCCAGCTGTCAGCACTGATTTTGATTACATGGAGTTCAATGTAGACAACCACAAAAGAAAACACCGTGACAAATGCGATCATCGGGGCCAATTTGAGAAGGGTATCTGATTTTGATATCGAAAAAATCAACTGGACCCAGTCTTTTGGATTGTAAACTTTCATCGGTGGTGGGGTTAGGGATTTTTGAAGATGCGCAAGTTTTGTTCAGCTTGGCCAAATGTAAGTTCCGATAGGAATTGAAAAGTCAGGAATTCTCGTCAGAGAGTTTTTTATGAATCTCCAGAATTTGAGGAATCAGGAGCTTATTTTCCGTGTTTTTTATCACGAAATCAGCCAATTCATTCTTCTTTTCATCCGGGAGCTGCTGATTGATGATTTGATTGACTTGATTTTCGTCACGGTGCGGATCCCGCATCAGTATGCGGGCCATTCTGATTTTAAGTGGGGAACTGACATTGATTACCTTATCCAGTTCTTTGTATGCATTGGTTTCAAACAGCAAAGCAGCTTCTTTGAGGAGGTATGGAGCCGTTTGTTTTTCTGCCCAGGATTTGAAATCGTTCCCCACCGCCGGGTGAACGAGGGCATTGATCATTTTTACTCGCTCCGGATCGGAAAAAACTTTTTGTGCCAAAAAAGCTCGATTTAATGTGCCATCCTGAAGAAATGTCCCGGGGCCAAAGCTTTCGGTCAGTTGGAGTTTCAGATCTGAGTCATTTGACATCAGCCACTTGGCTCTATCATCAGCAGCGTAGACCGGGATGCCCAAAATCTTAAAAACCCGGCAAACGGTGGATTTACCCGAACCAATCCCACCTGTGATTCCTACCCGGATTGGCCGCGAATTATTCATATTTCAACTTCACAAAAGCAGGCTCCACTTTGATTTCCTTGATATAACTTGGATTGGGTCTTACTTCAATCGAAATAGTGCTGTCCTTCCGGTTTCTTTTCCCATAATCCAGTATGGCATCAAACTCGACATCTTTTATTTCGGTGACTTTACTGGCATCAATCAGATACGTAATCATGGGAGTAAGTTCTTCATCTTCGAGGGTGACTGATCTGGGGAAATTAATCTTCTTTATTTTCAGTCGCTTGTTTCCTTCCAAGTATTGAATAACCGAGAAGCTTACTTCCACTGATTCTTCTTCCAAACTGATGAAATCGGCCAGTTTTTTTTCGATTTCCAAATTGACAGATTTCTGGAAATTCTGGCTGATGCGATTCTCATTTATCGCGACATAAAATTTCCCCCCAAAATCATCAAGCAAGGAACTTGGCCCCTTGACAGTAACCTGGCTTGGACTAAAAGAAATTAATCCATCGATTTCCACGTTTTTGCCCAGACTATACCTGGTCGTATCAATGGCCAAATCCAATTTTCTGGTTTCGATTTTGTCAATCTGATAATGAATGGAATCTTCCAGTGTCCCGATCAAAGTAGTGGGGGTAATGAAATCACCCAATGGACGCTTCAAATCAGAGGTAAGGATGAAGTTTTTGGACGATGGTTCTGCGAGGTTTATAATAAATGGGGGCTCGTTTAGCTTGAAGTATTTTCTAAGCAAGTCCCATCCGTTTCCCGAAATCTGAATTGGGAAACTTTCGGGAAGGGGTTTTACGGCCATATACTTGGACTCGTCAAAGTCCCAGGCAATGGGATAATCTACAATAGTGGTGTAATTGTCCTTATTCAGGGCATTTAAAACCCAAAAAGTGGTAGCCGCTGCGACGCAGAGTACTACCACTTTAAGGTTTGAGAGTCTTTTGGAAGAAATCCTTCCGGAGGATTTTTTGGTTTCCGGCAAAGCTCAGTTTATTTTGTTGGTGTTGACTTTTTTGAGAAGTCCAATGAGATGGCTGATTTTTCGATTTTTACCTTTAGTCCCCGGTCAAGTTCTAATTGAACGGTATCACCGTCCACACTGTAGACTTTTCCGTGAAGACCTCCTATGGTCACGATATCATCGCCTTTTTTTATTTCTTCAATGAATTTCTTGGTGTCTTTTTGCTTTTTCTGCTGTGGTCGGATCATAAAGAAATACATGATCAGAATGATAGAGCCGAAAAGAAATACCTGGCCAAGAATACCACTGCCACCTGCTGCGGCTTGAGCTAATACGGTAAGGATCATGATTATCGCTTCAATGGTCCGGCTGGAGCTGATGCACCTGCCAACTTAGGTGTAACTGAACCCTTCAATCTCAATCGGGTGACAGTTGGGTTCGTATTAGCCTGGATAGTCACGGTGGGTGCCTGAGCTCCGGATTTGGCGGTGGAGTTGAAGACCACTTTCACAAAACCTTCTTCCCCTGGATTTACCGGAGTTTTGGTCCAGTCAGGACTTGTACATCCGCAAGATGCGGTGATGTTGGAAATGACCAAAGGTGACTGACCGTTGTTGGTGAAGTTAAAGATGTGCTCTACTACTTGACCTTCGTTGATGGTACCAAAATCGTATTCCATTTCAGTAAACTGAAATTGACCCAAAGTACTTGGATCTGCTGCAGTGGTAGTCTGGGCATTTACCGGAGTTACAGCGGTGTTGTTGTTTTCCAATTGGGCGATTTTGTCTTCCAATGCCTGAATTTTTGCAGCTTGGTCATCTTTTTGGTCGCAGGAGCTGGCCATAGCCAACACCAAGGCGAAAACGCTTAGCAATTTGATTTTCATTTGTTTATTGTTTGGTTTTTTACGTGTAATATCGAATCAGTACAATTGATGAAAACTTCCTTGTTCAAGAAGAAGTTCAAATGGATATTTCAAATCAGCTTTTTCCCTGATTGATTTGATCGATTAGTTTATTTACGTCATTCAGCAGATTTTCTGCCTTGTTTTTGGCCTCGGAGATGACTCGTTTTCCTTCGGTTTTTGCCTCATTAAGATGCAGTTCTTTACCTTCGACAAGGTCACCGATAAGTTCTTCCAATTCTTTCTTGTATTTGGAAAGTTTGAAAGAGAGTTTATCTCTGGTGTTTGTTCCTGTATCAGGTGCGAATAATATGCCCAAAGCGGCGCCAACTCCGGCGCCGAGTGCGAATGCGAATAGTGTATTTGTGCTTTTACCCATGGTTTCCTTATTTATTGTCTAAAAGTCCTCGACCACTCTTACGGATTTGACCGCTATCGGTTAGTTCTTTTGCCAAAACATCCAACAATCCATTTACAAATTGCTTGCTTTTTGGCGTACTGTATGTTTTGGATATATCAATGTACTCATTGATGCTTACTTTCACCGGGATGCTTGGGAAATTTTTCATTTCTGCAATCGCCATCGAGATGATGATTTTGTCGGTGAAAGCCAGTCTGTCTATGTCCCAATTTTTAGTTTTTTGGGCAATCATTGCTTTGCTGGAATCAATGTTTTCGATCGTGAAGTTAAAGATATTTTGAAAAAACTCCTTATCCTCATCCCAGTTGATTGCTATCTCAGGTAGCTGTTCGGATTCCTTGGGGTCAGGATTGGAGGCGTTTTTCAGTACTTTTGACGCTAAGCTCCGTACTACAGATTTGTTTTCTGTCCAATTCAGGTCTTTCTCTGAGAAGTAATTGAGTATCACCTCATTTTTGAAAATTACCTTTTTCAGTAAGTCATCCGCAGCTTCATAATCCTGTTCCAGTGTTGGATTGGGTATTTGAAGATAGGCTTGATAGGTTTCTGATGTTTTGATGTAATCTCTAAACCACTCCTTTATTTCAAGTTCGATGTCGTCAAGATCGACATTATTTCGCGCGATCGCATTCCGGTAGGTCGGGGATTCACGGATGATTTTCAACACCTTATTGTTGGCGAGGTTCATCTCATTTGCATAGGCTATGGGATTGTCTCCCGCGAATTTTTTCTTTTTTTCAATCTCTTTTTCAACATGTTTGGCAAAAGCCTGCAAAAGCGAAATTGCCAAAAGGTACAGTTGGGGGATTCTTTCCGCTGAAGCGACCATGTTTTTGAGCATAAACTCCCGGTCTTTTTCATTGGCAGTGTGATACTGCTTCAAAGCCTCCAGTACTACCTGCTTTATTTTTGGTTTTTGATCAGCAGACTTGAGTAAACTCAGATTTTCCAGATTCTGATCAAAAAGCTTGATAGCTTCTTCCGTATCTTTGATCAAGGCAGGCTTATCCTGTACTTCCATACTGTTGAGATCCGGCAAAAAAGACTCCTTTATGAAGTCTTTGGCGATATTGAGATTAGATCCTTTGCATTGTTCAAAGGCGTAGAGATTCTGAAATGCCTTGACTCTGAGGATTCTTCTATTTAGCATAAAGGTTTTAAAAGAATCGCAAATATAAGGAATTTGAGCGGGGTATACCCATTCAAATTTGGACAAAAAAAACCACCGAAAAGTGCTCCTTCGATGGTTTAGATGAAATTGTGGATTTTGGTTAGAATGGAAGTTTCACTCTTCCAATGGCTTCGATTCTGGCTTTTGCCACTTCGATTGCAGCTTGCTGCGCAGGAATGTTCGCTTTTTCGGATTTTTCGAGAATACCCAGGCAAGTGTCGTAGATCTTTTCAGTCTGAGCAAAAACAGTTTCTTTTTGGTATTCTTTATAATATTCAGCACCCACATTGATCACTCCGCCTGCATTGATCAGGAAGTCCGGAGCGTAGATGATTCCCTTTTTCATCAGGATTTTACCATGTTTTTCTTCATCCTGAAGTTGATTATTGGCACCACCCGCGATCACAGCACATTTGAGACGATCGATCGTCTGATCGTTGATTGTTGCGCCGAGGGCACAGGGAGCATAGATGTCCATAGGAAGGTCATAGATCACATTGGGGTCTACCACGGTAGCACCTGTAGTCTTGGCTATATCTTTGAGTTTTTCCTCGAAAATATCCGTGATCAGAATTTCAGCACCTTCTTTTACCAGGTATTCGATCAGGTATTTTCCAACTTGACCCACCCCTTGCACACCTATTTTTTTGCCTTTCAGGGAGTCCGAACCAAATGCTTTTTTGGCCGCGGCCTTCATTCCCATGTACACTCCAAAGGCAGTCACGGGTGAAGGATCTCCGGCTCCACCCTTGATCTGGGGCAATCCGGTGACATGACGGGTTTCCATGGCAATGTATTCCATGTCCGAGGTCTTCATATTGACATCTTCGGCGGTCACGTAGCGACCTCCCAGACTTTCTACAAATCGTCCGAATCTTCTTAAGAAAGCTTCATTTTTCAGTTTGGGATCGCCGATTATGACCGCTTTACCTCCTCCAAGATTTAGTCCGGCGAGGGCGTTTTTGAACGTCATGCCCCTGGAGAGTCGCAGGACATCCGTAATGGCTTCGGCTTCTGTGGCGTAAGGCCACATTCTTGTGCCTCCCAGGGCGGGGCCAAGCACTGTATTGTGTATGCCAATGAGTGCCTTTAAGCCGGTGGCTTGGTCGTGACAGACCACGAGCTGCTCGTGATCCATGGTGCTGATCTGTCCAAAGATAGATCCCTCTCGCACGCTTTCGGTTGCATTAATCTCCAACATCTGAACTTAGCTTTTTAGAATATGTTATATTTGGGCTGTAGCCTTCGTGAAAAGGCTGATACAAAATTAAATACTTTTATCAGCCTACAAAGGAATTGCATCCGTAGTTTCTATAAGTTTATCCTCGATTTTAAAGTTTTTATTTGGTGAAGCCACTTTGGAGAATTAATAAGTATTTATATAAATACAAGGGGTTGCTGCTTTTGGGTATAGTATTTACTGTGATTTCCAATGTATTCGTAATCATTCCGGCCCAACTTGTACGAATAGCCATAGATTATGTGGTGGAGAGTTTTTCGCTTTACCGGCCTTTGATGCAAGGTGGAATGGGGGATTTGGCCAGAGAAAATTTCTTACAGGTCGTATTTATTTTTGGGGTTTTGATTTTGGTGATGGCCTTATTGAGAGGTTTTTTTCTTTTTCTGATTAGGCAGACGATCATTATCATGTCCCGCAAAGTGGAATATGACATGAAAAACGAAATCTTTGAGCATTATCAAGACCTTCCCCTGAGCTTTTATCGGAAAAATAGCACCGGAGATCTCATGGCAAGAATTACCGAAGATGTAAGTCGGGTGAGAATGTATCTTGGCCCTGCGATCATGTATGGGCTAAACTTGCTGATCCTATTTCCTCTCGTGATTTTTTACATGATTTCTGTGAATGCAGAATTAACCCTCTATTCCCTGCTTCCATTGCCGATATTGTCTGTGAGTATCTACTTTGTCAATAATCTGATCAATGAACGATCGGAAAAAATACAGCGAAGCCTATCAGAACTGAGCACTTTCGTTCAGGAGGCTTTTTCCGGAATTCGGGTCTTGAAAGCATTTGTGCGAGAGGAGGATTCTGCAAGGGAGTTTACCAAAGCAAGTGAAGAATATAAAATCAAGTCAATCAATCTCACACGGGTGAATGCCTTGTTTTTTCCCTTGATTATGGCCTTGGTTGGGATATCCACCATCATTACAGTCTATGTAGGCGGTATTCAGGTGATTCAAGGGGAAATCGGGTATGGCGTGATCGCGGAGTTTATTTTGTATGTCAACATTCTGACATGGCCTGTAACCTCCTTAGGCTGGGTGACTAGTATTGTGCAGCGGGCGGCGGCATCGCAAACGAGAATCAATGAATTTTTGGATATCAAAAATGACATTGTGAGCCTGAAGAATCTGGATTCAGAGATTCAGGGCAGAATTGTGGTAGAGAATCTTTCTTTCTATTATCCGGAGTCTGGAATTCAGGCTTTGGACCAGGTTTCATTTGAAATCAAAGCCGGCCAAACCTTAGGCATCATCGGTACTACAGGATCAGGAAAATCAACTATTGCCAATCTGCTGATGCGGATGTATGACCCCACCTCTGGCAAGATTGAAGTAGATGGACAGGATATCCGGAATTATAACATTTCGTCTTTGCGCCGACAAATGGGATTTGTTCCACAGGACGTATTCCTCTTTTCTGATACTATAGCCAATAATATTGCTTTCGGTATAGATCATCCGGATATGGATTTGATCGAAAAAGCCGCTAAAGATGCAGATGTTTATCAAAACATCATTGACTTCCCAAAAGGCTTTGAAACCATGCTGGGTGAGCGGGGCATTACGTTATCCGGAGGACAAAAGCAGCGTGTATCCATAGCCCGGGCTATAGCCAAAGAGCCCAGAATCCTGATTTTGGATGATTGCCTCTCTGCGGTAGACACCAAGACAGAGAATTCTATTCTGACTGCCCTTCGCAAAATCATGGAAAATCGCACCTCAGTGATCATTTCTCACCGGGTATCTTCTGCAAAACTTGCTGATCATATCATCGTACTTGATGATGGCAAAATCATAGAGCGAGGGAATCATGATTCGTTGATGAATCAAAAAGGAGTGTATGCCGACCTCTATGAAAAGCAAACACAATCGGGAGAGCCTGTCGAGGATTGATTTTTAATAGAATGTCCGCTGATTCTCAATATTTTCGACTAACTTGACGGGATTACTTATCACTTTTAGCTATGGAAAATAAAAAATCAACCACTCAGGAAATAGAAGATGTCCTTCAGGAAATTGGGGCCAAAATAGAAGATCTCATCCAAAAAGGTGCCGAAGCAGGCGCTGATATCAAAGAGGAGATTGAGGAGAAGATCAAGAATCTAAAGGAGAATAAAACTTCCCTTGAAGAAGAACTTCGCAAAGGTAAAGAAATGCTGGAGCGGGAATTTAAAGAGAAAAAAGAAGAACTAGAACCGAAGTTTCAGGAGTCGAAAGGGCTTTTCAAAGACGGTTTCAGGCAGATTTTTGCAGGAATTAAGGCACTTTTTGGTAAAAAATAACAAAAAATGCCCCCAACGAGTGTCTAGCTTTTTTGGGGCTTTTTTTATTTACTGGCGAGTGGATTACACCGATCGTATACCGGATCGATGTCAATAAACACATCTTCCTTTGCCGTAACAAACCACTTTTCAAGGATCTCGTCTTCTTTTTTTCGAAGTGTGGCGGCTTTCATTTTTTCGTAATCATCTTCCAAATTGGCGCGATGAGCAGGATATTTTGCCTGGTAATATAGGATTCTAACCTTGACTCCTTCACGTGGATCCTCAAAACGGATAGGTTTAGTAATACTTCCAACCTCCATGGTATCAATGGTAAAATAGAGAATGGGGTCCTCTAAAGTTCTTAGCGACAGGCGCTTTGAATTGGTCGTTGGATCAACGAAAAATCCACCATTGTCTGAGGTTGCCCGATCATCGGAATATTCTTTTGCGGCATTTGCAAAGTCAATCTTTCCGGCTTCGATTTCTCTTTTTAGACTATCCAGGTAGCGTTCGGCTCTTTGGATATCTGCTTCACTGGCTTTGGGAATACGAAGAATGTGTCGGGTATTGAAGCTAGTGCCCTTAATTTCAAGTAATTGGATCATGTGAAATCCAAATTGGGTTTCTACCGGGTCGCTGATTTCTCCCAGACGAAGCCCGAGTGCTGTTGCCTCGTATTCCGGAGCCAGTTCCCCTCTCCTAAAAAAACCAAGATCTCCACCCTGGGCACCAGACCCCGGATCTTCTGAGTATTGCTTGGCCAATTCCGCAAAATCAGCTTTGCCATCCAGGATGTCTTGTTTGAATTGGGTAAGTTGAGCGATGAGCTGGGCTCTTACCTCTGGGCTAACCTCAGGCTTTTTGACAATTTGGCCCACTGAGGCTTCTGAGGTGAACAGGGGGAGTGAATCTTTCGGAATGCTATTAAAAAATGCACGTACATCGGCTGGCGATACTGCGACTCCTTCAGTGATTCTGGATCTCATCTTGGAGACTATCATCTGCTCTCGGATTACATCTTCGATCTCACTTTTGAGTTGTTCGGCGGTTTTTCCATATACCTGAACAAGCACACTTTCATCTCCACCAAATTGCTGCATAACGGTATTGAAGCGATTTTCTACCTGAAGCAATACTTCCGGTTCGGTTACCAATACCGAGTCAATCTCCGCTTTGGCAACCATCAGTTTATTGATCATCAGACTTTCAAAAACCTCGCATCGAGTAGGAGCCGGAAGACCCTGCTGGGCTTGTGCCAGGGCTTCGACATAGGTTTTCTGGACTTCAGATTCCAGGACAATGTTGTTGTCTACTTTGGCAACAATTTTATCCAGGACTTGTCCTGTAGGCGGAGCTTCCTGGGCGATAGTCTGGCTCAGTGCCATCGCTCCAAAAAGGCAGAAAATAAGTCGGCTTAGTAATTTCATGATAATAGGTGATTGTTAATTCCCAAGATTGGAAATCATTTAATTATTGATTCAGGGCTAGAAATGCTTCCTCTTTGACCTGAGCATTAATCTGAATCGGATACTTACTTTTCAGAGATTGGATGAGGGACTGGTCGAGGAATTCCTGATAATCCCGGATAACCAAGCCTCTTGATTCCTCAAATTCCCGCGATGCCGCCGGGAATTTTTGCCCAAGCATGACTAGGTGAAGCGTTCCATTAAGCTCAATTTCCTGATAGGATTGATTCAGATTTGCCTTGGACAGGACTAGGTGGTCTTCGTATTCGAATATGCCTGACTCGGTCTGAAAGGCAAGCGGTGTGTTGGCTTTGTAATTGGCGTTGAATTCTTGGATGAGTCCCTGATTGTACCCATTTCCACTTAGAGCCTTCCGGGCATTTTCAAGGTGACTTTTATCCAGTACTTTCACCACGAATGCTTCAACTCGGTCTTTCCATCGGTATCGATCAATATTTTTTCGGTAGAATTCAACTTGACCAAGTGAATCGGTAATTCCCTTTTGCCAAACTTCCTGATTCATCAGAGAGAAAAGCAAAATGCCGTCCCGGTACTCTTTGAGGAGCATTTGGTATTCCTTGTTGTTAGTTTCAAGGTCGTTTTCTTCTGTTTTCGCCAAAGTATTTGCCACAAAACGGTCGTACCAAATGTCAAAAGTTCCTCCTTTTACCTTTGGGCTGATTTCTTCATTCTTCATAAATTCAGCAAGATCTGAGGCGGTAGCGGTTTTTCCCTGAAGTGTAAATAATGGAGAATCTTCCAAGGAATTGGCTTCCAAAGCAGATTCAAAAGATGATTTGGTAATTGGATTTAAGACTCGGGCTAAATTTGCCACTGAGTTTTCATCCTCGACAAATCCATACCGGGCTTTTTGGATTGCAACTACCTGAGATTGAATCATCCCGGATCGGGAGTCTCTCAAAATTCTGGACCGAATGGTCTCCTCCATTTCTTCATAGGATGAAATGGGCTTTTTTTCCTCAAGGCGTAGGATATGATAGCCATATTGGGTTTTGAGCGGAGGTGAGACTTCGCCGATCTCGGTAAGTGAAAATGCGGCCATTTCAAATTCAGGAATCATATTTCCCACTCCAAACCAAGGCAGTATTCCGCCCCTTTGATTGGTGGCTGGATCTTCCGAGAATGTTTTTACTATATCTTCCCAAATGGTGCTTTCCTTTTGAATTTCAGCATAAATATCAGAAATCTTTCTTCTCGCATTTTCTTCCTGTGTGGGGTCTTCCGCATCAAACCGAACCAAAATGTGCGAGACACGAACCTGTCCCGGGTTTGGCTGACGGTCTTTAACCTGAATAATGTGGTAGCCAAAATTGGATAAAACCGGATCTGAAAGCTGACCCACCTGAAGGTTGTAGGCAGCATCTTCAAAGGGCTGAACCATCTGAAGACTGGTAAAATAGCCTAAATCACCTTTATTTTTTTTTGCAGAGGGATCATCGGAATATTGAACGGCGAGTTCGTTTATGCTGGCACCGTTTTCGATTTCACCACGTACTTTCAATGCCATCTTGAGAACAATCAAGCTATCCTCCGAACTTGCGTTTGGAGGGAATTGAAATAGGATATGGCTGGCTCTGACTACCTCCTGCATGCGGGAATAGGCTTTGCGGAGCTCCCCCTCTTCCAGGGAATTTTTAATCAGATAGGGGTAAATCAGAGTTTCTTTGAACGATTCAAACTCTTTGGTAAACTCCTCGGTACGATCCAATCCCAAGGCTTCCGCTTCGCGGACTTTCAGTTTGTAATTGATAAAAAGATCGAGGTTTTCCTCAAATTCTTCACGACTTACACCTGCCATTGGCGTATCGGTATTTTTGCCCTTGGAGATCAGGTAGACCAACTCGTCCTTGTCTACAGGTCGGCCATCAACCGTCAAAAGAGCCTGATCTCTATCCTGTGCCACCGCGCTTATAGACCATGCAAGCATGCAGGAAAACTGAAGAATGACTATATGTGCCGAAATGGTTCGGTGATTCATGAACAGAGATGCCAATGTAAGATGCAATGTTACAAAATTATCAGTAATTCGGGTTGAACCCCTTATTTTTCGGGTATTTAACCAAAATTAGGAGTGAAACCATTTGATCAGTCGGCAGGTATTGGTGCCATTTTCTGATTCAAATTCAATTTCATCCATAATTTTCTTTACCAAAATAATGCCTAAGCCACCTTTTCGCTTTTCCACCATGACTTTTTTCAGATCAGGTGCTTCATAGGTCAAGATATTAAAGGCTTTCCCTTGATCGGAAATTTCGAAAACTAATTTTTGAGCGGAATCTTTTATTTCCAAATGGATGTAATCCTCAGGATTGCATCCATGTGAATGAATAATCAGGTTGGCGCAGACCTCTTCCACTGCAAGGGTGACTTGGTGCTTTTCTATCTCTGACAGGCTTACGCCGCTCATTGCCCCTTGTAGGAATGCCCTCAATTCCGAAAGCGCTGAGGTCTGGCAAGCAAAGTTAAGCTTGTGCTTCATTCGTTTAACTGGCAGATGCCGCTGCTCTATCCTCGTAAATTGGGATCAGTTGATCCAATCCCAAAATCTTAAATACTTCGTGAACTTTAGGAGTCAGTCCACAGATTTTCATACTGATTCCTTTGTCGTTAAAATCCTCCAGATAAGACATAAAGACTCCCAATCCTGCCGAGGAGATGTAGTCTAGCTTTTCTCCGTCTACGATAATCGATTTTGCACCCCCATCAACCAATTCTTGGATAGCTTCATCCAGGATCACAGAGTTACTGGCATCGACTTCACCAAATAGGCTTAAGATTTCAATCTTGTTTTCTGTTGATTTTTCCAGACGGAGCATGGCTTAGGGGTTGTTTATGCGAAATGTTTCTAATTGTCATTGTTGAATTTAACTACCATCATTGAGTAGTCATCATCGATCATACGGACTCCCCCGACAAAAACGTGGAGTGAATCGATAAGTTGGGTTTGAATCTCATTTGGGCTTTTAGCATGGTGAATTTCCACCAAACTTCGGATGCGCTCAAAGCCAAACTGCTGACCTTTTTGATTTTTAGCTTCTACGATTCCATCAGTGATCAATACCAGAATATCTCCCGACTCATAAGTGAATGTTTTCTCCTGAACGTGATTTTCGTACTGCTTGTTTCTTAAAATCCCCAAACCCAATCCATCAAACAGCATAAATTCCGATGTTGCTTCTTTCGCTTTAAAAAGCAATGTAGGAATGTGCCCTGCGCGTGAGTGACAGATTTTTTTCTCAGCGGTGTCAATGATAAAAATTGAAGCAGTGATGAAATGATTCTTCCCAAGGCATTTGCTCAAAGCAGAATTTGCCTTGATCATAAATTGCGAAGGGCTGAGATTCAGTTGGATCAAACTGTGGAAAACCCCCTTCATCTGGGACATGTGAAAAGCTGCCGAGGTTCCTTTCCCGGACACGTCACCGATTATGAGTACGTATCGGTTTTCATCCAGTTTAAATGTGTCGTAATAATCACCCCCGACTTCATCGGCTGCATTGGAAAATGCGCAGATTTCAAATGATTTGGGATGATCCAGTTTGGTAGGCAACAAGGCCTTTTGAACCCGTTGGGCAATCTTCAGCTCTTCTTGGTATCGCTCATTTAGAATCGCCTGGTTCAAAAGTCTGTGATTTTCTACTGCAATGCAAGCCTGTCGGACAAATGTGCTGATGATATTCACCATTTCTTTGTTGAATCCATCGCGCACTTCTTTGCAAAGGACGATCCGGCCGATGGCAGTTTTATTTATTACCAATGGGACTAGGAGTGTCGATTCGTAGCGGGGATGTGCGAGTCTGATGGCGAGGGCCTGGAGCATCTCAGGATGATCAGTGGAGGCCCATTCCGTTGCGGATTTGTGGGTTTTGATTAATTCAGAAAGCTCATTTTTGGTAGGTTCATCCAAAAACCGAAGCTGATTTGCTCCTGTTTTTTGTTCTTCGGGATTGATTTCGATCCATGCAGCATCTGAGTAAGAGGCACTCATGCAGCTGTCAAGCAGGATATCGAGTACCTGCTCTTCATTTTCTCCGGGTTGAATCGATTGACTGAGCCGCTGAAAATTGATCGCCTCAGTCAGTTTTTGTTCAAAAACCGAAGAAGTCGGTAGATTGAACAGAGTCACCAAGAAACTGAAAATGGCATAAATGAAAATGAAACCAAACAAGGCCATCAGGAATAAATTGTCAGTCAGGTTAACCTGATAAGTTTCCGCCTCGGAATAGGCCATGAAGCGCCTGAACAGATATCCGATACAGATCAGAATAATAAACAGGAACAGTAAGGACTTCCACTTTTCTTTGAATGTCAGGTAAGGAATCCATTTCAGATTTCCGGAAAGCACTGCGGAAATTACCAGCAGGATAACCATTCCAAAAAGAAAGCTGTAGTCGAAATTGTTTTTGTTGAAAAAAACAAAAAACATCGCCACCAGCATGGCAAATTCAAAAGCCTGCCATTGTTTGACCACTTGTTTGCTTTTCTGATAGAGAATCAAATGCTTCCAAAGAAGGGCTGAAGAAATCAGGAAAACAGTCGTGAGCGCAAAATTGACATGGTAGAAAAAATTCTTTAAAAAAGGCTCCGTTGCAAGTTTGTTGTCTCCCAGGGATAGGTAAAAAAGTTCTATCAAAAGCGCGACGCCGCTTGCAAAAATCCCTGTAGATGCTCCCCTCCAAAGGAGGTTTAGGAAGTCACTTTGGATGTTTTTGCCAATCGAGTAGCTGTAAAATCCATATAAGGTAAAGAAAAAAAGGATCTCCAGGATCCAGGTAATCTCATCAGATATGCCCGAATTGATCTCATTGATCATCCCAAATAGCCGCACCAAATCCACAAATAGCAACCCCAGCCATACTAAGATGGAAAGAAGGAGGCTTAGTTTGCCGATATGGATGGAGGGTAGTTTGACCATCGGAATGCTATCGCAATAATACTGAAACTGATGTAATCCTGATGATCTGTGGTTAATTCAATGGTCTTTGGAGCGTTAAAAATTGTAAAAGATTCAGAGACATACTAAATCTTCCACTACTCCTTTTCCTACTTTTTCTTCTATCAGGGTCAATACTTTGGAGCGATTGAGCATCAATTCTTTTTTGACTGGCCCGGAGCTCAGTTTTACAAAAAGCTTCTTTTCGCGGATAAAGACAGCCGTAGTGCGATCCGAAATGGTTTTTCCTACAATCTCCCCCCAGAAGCTAATCAGCTGCTTTTCTTTGAATTTGTCCTCCAGTCTGTAAGCTTTTAGCAATTCATTAAATGCGGCTTCTAAGGGAGCAGCTTCTTTATTTCTTCCTGTATTATACTCGCTCATGTGTTTTTCCTGTGGTTTATTTGATGTCAATACTGGCTACGGTCAGGCGATTGGAATTTTGATTGGTTTTCCCGGTATCGAGGCATCTCAGTGTGTGACTCTTACCTCAAGTCTGTATTTTTTGGATCGATGGTTGAATAACAGTCATACCAATCACTTGCCCAGTTTACTGAAATTAGATAAACAGTTCCGATGCGATACTATCAGCCAGAAGCATTCCCCTTTTGCTCAAAGATAGGGTTTTACCATCCCATATCAGCCAACCCTGATTTTCTAATTTTACGATCTCTTTTTCTTTGCTTTGCAAAATATCAATTGCAAATTCTTGCCTCAATTCCTCTGGAGTCAGCCCCCAAACCGTTCGTAATCCGGTCAAAATTCGGTCATTTACCTGTTCTTCAAGAGTCAGAGATTCCACTTCGAAAATAATTTTATTGGTATTGATGGCTTTGAGATACTTCGGATTTGAGGCGGGATTCTGACCGCGATTTTTTCCGTCAAATGAATGGGCACTCGGCCCCACACCCAAATAGGGTACGCCCTTCCAATAATTGGTATTGTGCAATGCAAATTCGTTTGGCTTTCCAAAGTTTGAAATTTCGTATTGAATGTAGCCTGCTTTTTCTGTCTCGGCCTGAAGCCACTCAAACTGCTCAGCTACAAAATCCTCCTCAGCCGGGCGGAAACTTCCCTTTTCTGTCCATTTTCCCAAGGCAGTTTTCGGCTCAATGGTCAGTGAATAAGCCGAAATGTGCCCGGGATCCTGCCGGATCGCCTCCCCCAAATCTTTTTCCCAAATGGCATGATTATCTTTCGGAAATCCGTAAATCAGATCAATCGAAAACTTTTTGAATCCGGCATTTCTGCTTTTCGCAATAGCCTCCATGGCTTCGATCGCTGTGTGGGCTCTATTGTAAAACTGAAGGACTTCCTCCTGAAAACTCTGAATTCCCAAACTCAGGCGATCCACTCCCAATTCTTTCCACATGCTGAGATTTTCCTCCGAAAGATCATCCGGATTAGCTTCAAGGGTTACTTCCTTCCAGTCAGATGGAAACAGTTTTCTTACTTTTTCCATCAAAAAGTGCAGTTGTCTCTCCGAGAGCAAGGAAGGTGTCCCTCCCCCGAAATAGACTGTTTCGACGGCTTGATTTTTCAAGTAATCTTTTCTCATTTCCAGCTCCTTGCCAATGGCTAAAACCAGCTGATCGACCTGCCGGAGATTGGTGCTGAAATGAAAGTCGCAATAATGGCAGGCTTGCCTGCAAAATGGAATGTGGATGTAGATGCCTGCCAAGTGAATTCAGTTATCTTGCAAAGGTAATCAATCCCGTGTTGCACCTTGAAGTCACTTTTTTTGACGCTAGTTAGTTGGATCGCTTTAGGGCAGAGCATCTGTCATGGACAGGAATTGATACGGGTGGAATGGACCGCTGTTCCGACATCGAAAGTTAAACTGATCCGAGATTTCAATGAAAAGGAAGAATCAAAGAAAATAACGGATTCCCTTTCCAGAGTATTTCAGGCACAGGGGTTTTTGGAGGGATTTTTCCAGGAGAAACCTCAAGCCGATACCCTCCTCTTGCTTTGGAATTTTGGAAGACTTTTTAGCTGGGAAAAAGTAGAATTGGAAGGCATTCCGGAGGATTTTTTGAGATCATTAGGGAAGCCGGGATCACATTACCCCGATCCTTATCTCTGGATAGACCGAGCCCTTACCCATGCAGAAAATCAAGGCCTACCATTTGCAACATTGAGAATTGACAGGCTCACAATCAGCGATTCTTTACTTTCAGGAGTGATGGTGTTTGATGCCGGCCCGAGAATTACATGGGATAGTTTGGAGATATCAGGGGATAGCAAGACCGATGTTCGCTACCTTCAGCAGGTTTCCAGATTGACTCCGGGAGGAATATTCTCACAGGAGCAATTGCTAAAAGCTGCACAGACAATCCGGAGATCGCCTTATTTTTCGCTGTCAGGTGAGCCGGAGCTCACTTTTCAAACTCAACAAGCGAGGCCCATATTCACCCTTCAAGATCGCAGAGTCAATGTGTTTGATGGAGTTGTGGGACTTTTGCCAAATGAGAATGAATCCGGTAAGGTATTGATCACGGGCGAAGTTGATCTTCAGCTGTATCACCTCGGTGGCAAAGGCAGGGATTTTTCACTGAATTGGCAGCGGCTAAACATCCAATCGCAGGCTTTGGAACTGAAGGCAAAAGAATCATTTGTATTTCGCTCTCCTTTGGATGTGTCGGTAGGATTCTCCCTGCTGAAGCAGGATTCCAGTTTTGTCAACAGATCGTTTGAGTTTGACTTTGGGTATCGGGTTTCGGACGATGGATACCTTAATTTTTTCAACAAGCGGCAAGCAGGCGATTTATTAGCTACGGATGATCTTTCTCTTGATCAGGAATTGCCCTCCTCAATTGATTACCGATGGAATCAATATGGAATTGGGTTGGATTGGGACAAACTGGACTCACCGGTTTCGCCTAGAAGGGGGAGCAGATTTCAGGGGACTTTTTCACTGGGTAACAAGCGGATTCTTCAAAATACAGGATTGCCGGAGGAGCTCTATTCCGGGCTGGAGGAATCTTCGGCGCAGTACCAGGGATGGTTTTCAGGAGAAAAACACGTATTTATTAAGTCTTCCTGGGGGATGTGGATAAGAGGGGTGGGCGGATTCCTTCAAAATCAGAACTTGTTTTTAAATGAGCTGTATCGACTTGGAGGTCTGAAAAGTATTCGTGGGTTTAACGAGAAAAATTTTTTCGCAAAGAATTTTGGCTATCTCAATCTTGAACAGCGCCTGTTTTTTGATCAAAATTCTTTTTTGATAGTATTTGCCGATCTTGGAATTGTCGAAAACCCATATAATTCTCCTAAAATTGACCGTCCTTTTTCATTTGGTACGGGTATCAATTTGGACACTGACGGAGGATTATTCAGTTTTGTATTGGCGATAGGGAAGTCATCTGCCCAGCCCATATCGTTTTCCTATTCCAGAATTCATTTTGGGTATCTGGCCAGATTTTAGCGCCACTAAGAGCTATGTTAAAAATTCGGTTTTTGTTTGTCCTTTTTTTCATGCTGTTGAGCTATGTCTCGTTTGCACAGGTCTTGGAGAATTATGACGGACAATGGGAATCAGCCAAAGAAGAATCATGGCTTGGCAGCAATAATCAAATTGAGCTGAAGCTTAATTTAAACTCCTTTCCCAAGTCTGCGCTTCAAATTAGGTTGCCTGCCGAATCCACAGTTTTCATCGATCAGAAGTTGTGGCTTTTGAGTACCCTGGATACTGTCATTTATCGTGGAGTGGAGGAATTAAGATCAGAGTTTGAGAAAGATACCGTGACGTTTACTCTGGTGAGTCCCAATCTTAGCAAAATGTACGGAAGTGTCAAAAAGGTAGTAGGAGCGGACCTGCAAAATGAGTTGGCTCAACCTTCAGGAGAAATTTTATCAGGACAACGATTTGTACTGCAACCGGTGAAAGATTTTTTTTTCACGGGCTTAGTTTTGATTTTGTTTTTTATGGCATTGTATAAAATGGCTTATCCCTATATGCTTGGGCTCATGCTTCAGCCATTGGCTGTCATCAGTGCAGAGGATTTTTCGGACAGTGGGAATCTTCAAAAATTCTTCTCGGTCGATGTCCTGTTCTTTCTGTTTATTGTTGGGATGATGATTTCCGAAGCAAGTGTACTGTGTTTGGTGGTATTCAAAAAAGATTGGTTGGAAACCTGGATCGGCCTTGATTATTCATCGCTAGTGTTGATTTGGTTGCTCGGAGCATTTGGGGTGTTATTTTTGACTATTGTGAAATTCATGGGTATACGGGTAATTTCTTATTTATTTGATCTGGGCAAGGCTGAATTTTCCCATTTTTTTTACCTTCTGAGACTGATTGTATTTGGGAGTACGCTGTTGATTTTATTTGGCACATATTTCGTCTTTAACGACTACCAAGGGCTTGAATCAGTTTTCTACATTTTGATCTCGGGATTATTTTGGGGATACATCATTGGCGTGCTGGGATTGTTTCTGATTATGATGAATAGACTGAGTTTTAAGAAATACCATTTATTTACCTACCTTTGCATCGCTGAATTGATCCCCTTTCTAATCCTGTCAAAATGGATTTTGGATTTAGGTCAGTAAAGGAATTTAACCTATAATTAAGGAAATAACTAGCATGAGTGCAGCTCCAAAAGATCGCTTTAAGCCAGTAAAAAGTATTCTAGTTTCCCAGCCCAAACCCACCGATGTAAACTCTCCCTACCTTCAATTATCGGAGAAGTACAAAATCAAAATCGACTTTAGGCAGTTTATCAAGGTTGAACCGGTTCCTCCCAAGGAATTTAGAAAGCAAAAGATTGATATTCTAAAGCATACGGCAATTATTTTTACCAGCCGAAATGCGATTGATCATTTTTTTTCGATCTGCAAAGACTTTAAAATTGAAATGCCTGCAGAGATGAAATACTTCTGCATTTCAGACCAGACAGCGCATTATCTTCAGAAATATATTGTCATCCGCAAGCGGAAGCTTTTCGTAGGTCAGAAGACCGCAGAGGATCTTTTCGATTATTTCAAAAAGCATAAAAGTGAAAAATATCTTTTCCCCTGCTCCGACATCCGAAAGGATGATATTCCGGGATATATGGAAAAGCACGGTATCGCATTCACGGAAGCGATAATTTATCATACAGTTGCGGCAGATTTATCTGATTTGGCAGACGTGAAATATGATATCTTGGCCTTCTTCAGTCCTTCCGGTATCAAATCTTTAAAACAAAACTTCCCTGATTTCGTCCAAGGGAATACTCGAATTGCGGCTTTTGGACCAACCACAGCTCAAGCTGTAAGAGATTTGGATTTGATTTTAGACATTGAGGCCCCGATGCCAAACGCTCCGAGTATGACAGGAGCTTTGGAGCTTTATATAAAAAAGGCCAATAATCTGTAATCAAAAAATCAATTATTGTGGTTTTTCAGTTTAAATTCATACACTAGTTTAAAATTGGATACACCATAGCCAAATGACTACTAAAAGCCGACTGAATAACTTTTTAAAGCTTGGGTTTTTGCTTCCTTTACTCTTAAGTGTAGGAATAGTTCAAGGCCAGCAAGATGCACAGTTTACCCAATACATGTATAATGGCATGTTTTACAATCCTGCTTTTGCAGGTAAAGAAGGTGGCTATCGTTTTTCTGCGCTTCACCGATCCCAATGGCTTAATTATACCACCGCTTCAGGTCAGGGTGGAGCTCCGGTCACGCAGTTAATTACCGCTGAGGGTAGATTGGATTCTAAGAATATAGGTTATGGTTTTTCTGTTGTAAATGATCAAATCGGGGCGGTTGGAAATCTTGAAATAAACCTGAAAGGGAGTTATCATAAAAAGTTAAACCGAGCTACGATCAGCTTTGGGGGCTATGTGGGATTTTTTTCCAGCTCTTTAAATTATGATGAATTAAACTTTGTAAATCCGGAGCCCATACCCCAAAGCGGAAGGGAAAATCAAATTGCTTTGGATTTTGGTGCGGGTATTCTTTACGATCGCGGAAAATATTATCTAGGTCTAAGTTCCAAACACTTAAATGAGCCAGGCTTTGATTTTGGGGACGGAGCATTTGCAAATCAACTGAATAACCACTCCTATTTCCTATTTGGTTATAGAGTTCGGCCAATTGGCCAATTGAGAATCGAACCAAGTTTACTTATTAAAACAGTCTCTTTAAATAATTTTTCATACGATGTGAGCGTTATGGCAACACATCAGGATAAAATAACTGGAGGGATAGCTTATCGTGGAGAAGAATCAATTTCCTTAATTCTTGGATATAGTCTCCTCGGTGACAACTCTTTAAAGTTAGGTTATGCATTTGATTTAGTGGTGGGCGGATTAGAAGCTAAATCCCCCACAAGTCACGAACTAATGCTACGGTATGTTCTACCTACGGTCGGTAGAGAAATAGAGCGAGTAATCCAACGAACACCAAGGTTTAGATTTTAATTTGAACAGTTTCAGTAAAATAATTAAAAACAAGCCTGCTACGGTTCGTTTACAAAAAGGTTATTATTTGGCAGGTTATTTGCATTATTGCGCGTAATTCGACTAAATTTCGATATCCGTATCGATTTTACTTTGATAATAATTTTGATGATTTCAAAAACGTCATTTATGTATAAAAAAATGAATCTCCGATTAGTGCCTATCACCTTAGGCCTGGCCGTCGCGACTCTTTTACCGGGTTGTGGGCTTTTTAATAAGAAAGGTTCTGCGAGTGAAAAAGCCAATAGACGAGGTGAAGTAACCGGAGTAGCTAAACGGGCAAGTTGGCAGCAAAACCTTCCATTTGATATGGTACCCGTGAAAGCAGGTACTTTCTGGATGGGCCAATCTGATGAAGACATAGCCTACACGCAGTCTGCGATGAATAAGCAAATCACGATCTCTGAATTTTTTATGGACAAATATGAAGTGTCCAACAATAAATACAGACAGTTTTTGGAAGCAGTCAAAAATGGCGAACTGGCGACAGGTACTCCGACCACTTTGAAAGATCCTCCAACATTCAATCTTGACGAGCTTAAGCCAGATACAACTGTTTGGTCAACAAGCTTCTCTTACCACTACGGTGATCCTCTAATGGAATTCTACTTTGATCATCCGGCTTTCGATGATTATCCTGTTGTAGGGATTACTTGGGATCAGGCTCAACAATATTGCGAGTGGAGGACCTATCACCTCAGAGCAAATGATGAATCAAATTTTGATGTACCCTCTTTTCGACTTCCTTCAGAAGCTGAATGGGAATATGCTGCAAAAGGAGGAAAAGACGTCGCCAAATATCCTTGGGGAGGTCCTTACCTTAAAAATAAAAGAGGTTGCCTGATGGCCAATTTCAAGCCCGGTCGTGGTAATTACATCGATGATGGTTTTGCGTACACTGCACCGGTAGATGTATTTGCACCAAATGGCTTCGGGTTATACAACATGTCTGGTAATGTGGCAGAATGGGTGCTGGATGCTTATAAAACAACCTCAAGAGTAGATACCTGGGATTTGGATCCTGTGTATGACGATCCTAACGAACCTAGGAAAATTGTAAGAGGCGGTAGCTGGAAAGATATTGCACATTACCTTGAAACTTCCACTCGTACTTATGAATATCAGGATGTTGCTCAGGCTCATATAGGATTCAGAACAACCATGACTTTTATGGGTAGATCAGGATCCATGGATGTGAAGTCCTCCAAAAGAACAAGAAGATAATATTTCAAAAAACGAAAAAACCTTAACCTTAATTAATAATTTTCAATGGCCAGCAACAGTAACTCCTTTAAAGCTAAGTTCTACAGTAACGTAATGCCAAAAATCTATGGTATTGGCGCAGCTGTGGTTATCCTCGGTGCGATGTTCAAGATCCTCGATTGGCAATTTGCCAATATCATGATCGGGGTAGGTTTGACCACAGAGGCGATTATCTTCTTCCTTTCTTCATTCGAACCGAAACAGGAGGAAATGGATTGGAGTAAAATTTACCCAGAACTGGCAGATGGTACCTCAAAAAAATCTAAGGGGGATGATATTTCTGCTAAATTGGATGATATGCTTTCCAAAGCTAAAATTGGACCTGAATTGATCGAAAGTTTGGGCAAGGGAATGCAAAATTTGGCAACTTCTGCTGAAAAAATGGGTAACCTATCAGATGCTGCTGTAGCTACCAACGAGTATGCAATTAATGTGAAATCTGCGGCAAAAACCCTAGTGGACATGAATGCCTCCTATGGAAAAACTGCTGCTGCACTTACAGAAATGTCTGCTGCTTCCCAAGATGCCAAAGCATACCACGCTCAAATTGTAAACGTGACTAAAAATCTTACTGCTTTGAACTCTGTTTATGAAATGGAATTGCAGGATGCAAATAGCCATGTGAAGACATTGAATAAATTCTACAGTAACATGACTGCAGCAATGCAAGGTTTGACCGAGGCAGGAAAAGAAACTGAAGCATTTAAAAATGAATTGGCAAAATTGAATCAAAACGTTAGCTCGCTTAATAAAATCTATGGTGGAATGCTTTCCGCTATGAAGGGTTAATCAATTCCAACATCGAAAAAATAGAAATCTAAAAAGATGGCAGGAGCTAAAGAGACACCTAGACAGCGGATGATCGGAATGATGTACTTGGTATTGACAGCCTTATTGGCTCTCCAAGTAAGTAATCAGATACTCCAGAAGTTCGTCCTCATCAATGATGGAATGGAGCGAACTTCCAGAAACTATATTTCAAAAAATGAGTCTTCGGTTGCAAACATTAGAGGAGCAGTAGAGGAACAAGGAAATAATCCGAAAGATGTCCCTAAAGTCGCCGCTTCCCAGCAGGTGCGAGAGGCGACAAAAGAGATTTTTTCTTACCTGGAAGATCTAAAGCAGCAATTGATTACTCAGGCCAATGCGAAGGACGAAGAGGGGAACTTTGTCAATTCAGCATTGAAAAACACTGAAGTCCCCGGTAATTTATTCGCTAATAGCGGTAAGGGTGAAGAGCTTAAAGAGAAGCTAAATGCCTATCCTACACAAGTATCTTCTATCCTAAGTGGTATTGGAATTACAGGGATGACTTTTCAGCCGATAGCCAGAGACGCTAAAGACATCGACCTTTTCGCAAATGACAGAGAAGCAAGAAACAAAAGCTTTGTTAACCTGACTTTCGTGAAATCACCCGTTGGAGCAGTTTTGGCATTGATCTCACAGTATCAAAATGAAGTTTTGAACATAGAGAGCGATGCATTGAGCGAAATCGCCAAATCAATCGGTACATTCTATTTTAAAGCAGATATCCTGGAGGGTAAAATTGCAGCAGTATCAAACGTGGTAGCGGCTGGTACCAAGTTCCAAGGAGATATGTTTATAGCATCAGCTTCTTCTTCAGCAGCTCCTACAATGACACTCAGAGGTCAACCTGTTCCGGTTGAAAATGGATTTGGAAAGGTTGAATTCACCGTTCCTCCTGCTAGCAGCTATGATGACAGAGGGCTGTCCCGTCAAGTGCTTACTGGTGAGATTATCACCAACGTAGGTGGTGAAGATCAGGTGATTCCAGTGGAATACGAATACTTTGTTGCTCAACCGGTAATTAAGGTTTCTTCTGAAGTAGTTCAGCAATTATATGCCGATTGTGCCAACGAATTGTTAATTGAAGTCCCTGCATTGGGGAATACGTATTCTCCCGACTTTAGTGTAAGTAATGGTCAATCTATCAAAGGGAATCAACCGGGTCAGCTAACTGTAATTCCAGGTGCTTCCGGCAAAGTGACTATCGGTGTAAGCAGTGGTGGAAATAAAATCGGAGATGTAGCGTTTGATATCAAGCCGGTTCCCTTACCTACTATAAAAGCGTTGGCATCAAATGGTTCTGAAATGGACGCATCTGTAGCTCATGCAGTCAATGTTTTCAGCGGGATGAAAGTGGCAGCAGTTGCTGAACCAACATTTGCTCGGACCATGGCCAAAGATTCCAATTTTGAAGTATCCGGTGGAGAAATTATACTTCTAAGAAGTGAGGTTCCAAGAGGTTCAGTCCCAATTGGTGGAAGTATGAGAACACTTCTCGAAAGTGCTAGACCTGGTGACGACATCGTAATCCGGGTTACCCAAGTAACACGTACCAATTTCAGAGGAAATAAAATCAACTCTGAACTCAGAACAATTTTCCGACTTGCTGTTAAGTAATCGGTTTTCGAAGTAAACAAAGAAAATTATGAAACGATTTTTGCAACACATCTTTCTGGCAGTATTGGTTGTGGTTGGCTTGCTACCTGGTAGCGTCAATGCCCAAGTAGCCACTAGTGTCAATCCATCAGGATTTGGTGATCGCCAATTCTCAATGGATACCATCAATTCCGCTAAACGAATCCGGGACGATGATAAGATGTATCAAATCTCTGTCTGGAGAAGGGTAGACTTGAGAGAAAAATATAACCTTTCGCTTTACGGATCTGGAGATAATAAAGCAAACGGCATCGTTAGCCATATTTACAAAGCCGTGGTGGATGAAAATGCACTGGAGGTGTTTGCTGATGATGAATTGACCCAACCGCTTTCTATTGCTGAGTTTCAGGATAATTTCTGGATTTCTGCCAATGGAGATTCCATTTTTACCAAGCAACTGTATTACATCGATTTTAAGGAAGACTTTGTGTTTGACAGACACCATTCAGATCTTGTATTTGACATCAAATACATTGAATTAGTAATGCCTTCTCCTACGAATGCAAATGCAGGTCAAAAAACGATTGGTTATATCCGATATAAAGATTTCATCAATTATTTCAAGAATCATCCAACTGCTAGATGGATTAATTTCCAAAACCTTTCCAAAAGCCTGACTTATGATGAAGCGTTTGAATCTAGATTATTTAGATCTGTGGTGAGAAGGTTTACCAACCCGGATGATGCTTTGATTGCTGATTTGGTCAGCTCCGAGCATCCAAATCCTGAAATGCAGGCCTATCTTAATTCTTTGGAATTTGAGTACAAACTATTGGAATTCGAAAATTCCCTCTGGGAATGGTAAAATTAAAAGGGGCTTAGGCCCCTTTATTTTTTTCAATCCAGTCTAAAAGTGAATTGGTCCGACTCTTTCCAACAAGTTCTGTTAACTCTGCTTCTGTTGCAGATTTTATATTTTTTACCGATTTGAAATGTTTCAGCAGTTTGTCAACAGTATTTTCTCCGATTCCCGGAATCTCTGTCAATTGGGTGTTGAAGGCATTTTTGCTTCGGACATTTCGGTGAAAAGTTATCGCAAACCTGTGAGCTTCATCGCGGATTCGCTGGAGTAATTTTAAGCTTTCTGATTTTTTTTCAATGTGAATGGGATAGGAATCTCCCGGAAAGTAGATTTCTTCCAGACGCTTTGCAATACCGATTATCGGCATCTTCCCATAAATTCCCAACTCCTGAAGTGCTTCAACGGCTGAGGATAATTGTCCTTTGCCGCCATCAATTACAATGAGCTTTGGTAAGGGCTTCCCCTCTTCGATTAATCGCTTGTAGCGTCTTCCAACGATCTCTTTCATACTTGCAAAATCGTTTGGCCCATCCACTGTTTTGATATGGTAGTGGCGATACTCTTTTACAGCTGGTTTGCCTCCGAGGAAACACACCATACTGGCCACAGGGTTTGTTCCTTGAATGTTCGAGTTATCAAAGCACTCGATATGATCCGGGATATCGGGGAGACTGAGATCCTGTTGGAGTTGACGAATGACCCGGTCTTTTTTGTCTTGATTCAGGCCCTGAAGCAGTGCTTTTTCCTTTTTGTAAAATAATGCATTTTTCAAGGAAAGCTCTATCAACTTCCGTTTATCTCCGATTTTAGGAACGGTCAGATTTAGACCTTCAATTGGATTCTCCGGCTCGATGTTTACGAGGATTTCTTCGGCATCACTTTGAAACTGATCTTGAAGTCTTACGAGTGCGGTGATGAGCAATTCTTCACTGCTTTCATCAAGTTTCTTCTTCAACTCCACATTTTTGGAAGTAATCATGGCCCCATTAATGACTCGCATGTAGTTCACATAAGCGTATTTTTCATCAGACACCAAAGTACACACATCCAGATTCTGAATGCTGGGGCTGGTAATCAATGACTTCGATTGATATTTCTCCAGTAGATCCAGTTTATTTTTCATTTTCTGGGCTTTTTCAAACTCCAGATTTTCTGCCAAGGATTGCATTTCCTGTCTGAAATAGGCTTTGGGAACACCAAGGTTCCCTTTTAGAATGTGCTTAGCCTGTTCGAGATCTTTGAGGTATTGTGTTTCTTTCTGCAGTCCGACACAAGGCCCCTGACAGTTGCCAATATGAAATTCAAGGCAGACTTTATATTTCCCTTCGTCTATTTTGTATGGAGAAAGATCAAGTTTACAGGTTCTGATGGTAAAGAGATCCCGGATAAGATCCAAAACATTGTTCATGGCCTTTACGCTTGCAAAGGGACCAAAGTAGGTCCCCCGTTTTGGAATATGTTTCCTGGTCTGAAAGATTCTGGGAAAGTGCTCTTTGGTGATCAATAAATAGGGATATGTCTTATCATCCCGGAGCAGGATATTATATCGGGGCTGGATTTTTTTGATTAGGTTGTTTTCCAGCAGGAGTGCGTCCAATTCACTATCTACCAGTGTGATTTCGATGCGTCGGATTTCCTTGACCATTCTTCTGGTCTTGAGATTTTCTCCGGTATTTTTATTGAAATAGCTGCTTACCCTTTTTTTTAGACTTTTGGCTTTGCCTACATAGATCAATTCATCGGCCTCATTGAAATACTTATATACCCCGGGATGGTCGGGTAATTGTAAATGTTCTTCTGGGAGAAATGAGGAAGACTGCATGGCCTAAAATTAAAAAAACAGCCCTTGATTCAGGCTGTTTTTCTTTGCGTAAAATCTAAACTGTCACAAATCAGAAATCGTTCTTTTTGGCATCATAATCAAAGTCCGCAAATCGCTGACTTTCCTGCTCGTATCGGTCGCAGTTAATCTCAATGCTGAGTGGGCGATCCGGTCTGGGGAATGGACCTTTGGTGTAGCCAAGGCTCTCGTCATCGTATACTTTGGACATGAACTTCACCCAAATAGGTCTTGCGGTTCTTGAGCCTTGTCCTGCTGTCCAGCTTCTGAAGTGGATCGCCCGGTCATCACCACCCACCCAGGTTCCTGAAACCAAATCTTTGCTGACGCCCATGTACCATCCATCAGATGCGTTTTGTGTGGTTCCGGTCTTTCCACCTAGCTCATTTCCCTCACGAAGAGTATAAGGTACACCCTGGCTCGTTCCTCCTCGCTCTTCAAATCCACCTCGAAGCATATACAACATTAAATAAGCGTGTTCTTCGCTCATCGCGGGTTTTTTTCGAGGAGTAAACTGCTGAATAACATTTCCGTTTTTGTCTTCTATTCGGTCAATATAGTATGGTGTGGTATGTTCGCCTTTGTTGACAAATGTGCCAAAAGCTCCCGCCATTTCAAATACCGAAACATCATTTACGCCTAAGGCCAGCGAAGGCACTTCCTCCAAATCACTCGTAATTCCCAACCTTCTTGCGGTTTCGATGACGATCCGAGGGCTAAGTTTTTTCATCATATAGGCAGTAACCGAATTTACCGATTCGGCCATTGCTTGTCTGATGGTCATCTTTTGGTAGCTGAATTTTCCATCTGCATTGGATGGACTCCAAGCTGGCTGTCCCGGGATGTAGACTTCTACCGGCTGATCTACTACCGAGTAGCATGGGCTGTAGCCATTCTCAATTGCCGCAGCATAGACGAAAGGCTTGAATGTGGATCCAGGCTGACGTTTGGCTTGCTTGACGTGGTCAAACTTGAAGTATTTGTGGTCGATTCCACCTACCCAGGCCTTGATGTGACCCGTCTCAGGATCCATACTCATAAAGCCGGCCTGAAGGAATTTCTTGTAATACCGCATGGAATCCATCGTACTCATCAGGGTGTCAATCTCACCATCCCAGGAAAAGACCCGCATCTTTTTCTTTTCATTCAGCTTGAAATCTATGGAATCTGTGTTATTGCCATACCGGACTTTGAGCAGGCGATAGGCCTCTGTTCGCTTTACCGCATTTTCGATGAAATTGGGAATCACCTGCCAGTTTTCATCTATCCAAGGATCTCTGGATCCCATTTCTTTATAAAATGCCTCTTGGAGGACAGACATGTGCTCTTGGACGGCCTCTTCAGCATAACGCTGCATTCTGCTGTCTAGGGTGACATAGATTTTCAGCCCATCTCCAAAGAGGTCATAGGACGAACCATCAGACTTTAGATTTTCTTTGGTCCATTTGATCAAATCGGCTTTCACTATCTCACGGAAATAAGTGGCAAGCCCATGATTTTGATTTCGGACCCGATAATCAAGTTCTATGGGAAGCTTTGAAATAGAATCAAATTCTGATTGACCGAGCGTGCCATTTTTGACCATTTGGCCTAGAACAGTATTTCTTCTTCTGAGCGAATTATCAGGATTGAATACCGGACTGTAATAGGTGGGAGCTTTAAATAGACCAACCAATACTGCGGCTTCCTGCACCGCCAACTCTGAGGGCAGTTTATTGAAAAATGTACCAGCCGCAGTTTTGATTCCGTAGGCATTCGATCCAAATTCAGAAGTATTCAGATACAAGGTCAGAATTTCATCCTTGGTATAGGCTTTTTCCAGCTGGGTAGCCACGATCCATTCTTTCGTTTTAATGATCAGCATTCGCAGGCCCGGAACAGAGCTCAAAATTCCCTGAGTAGCATCTGTCCGCGTTTTAAAAAGGTTTTTAGCGGTCTGCTGACTTAGCGTGGACCCACCACCTGCGTCCTGACCGAGTAGGATGGATTTCACAAAAACCCGGATCATTGCGGTCATATCAATACCCGAATGTTCCTCAAATCGCACATCTTCAGTAGCGATCAATGCCTGAACCAGATTTGGAGATAACTCCTCGTACTTTACCGGACTTCGGTTTTCTCTGGCATAGGTGCCTAGCAGAAAACCATCGGCAGAGTACAATTCGGAAGCCAGTTCACTTTCAGGATTCTCCAGGGCTTTGAAATCGGGTAAGGAACCAAACAAGCCAAGAAAATTGACGCTGACCATCCATACGAACAGGATAAAGAAAATCACCCCTCCGATAAATGCGATCCAGAGGTATTTTATGGTTTTATCGGCCCAAACAGGAATAGTTGGTTTGGTGTTTTTTGACATGGGACTTTTACTGATAGATAGTCCGGAAGAAGTCTAAGTATTCCTCCGTGTTTTTGGTTTTGTTTAGAGTCTGAAAGTTTTCAATAGAAATAAAGAAGGAGTTTGTTTGTGAACTTTCCGGGAAGCCCTCTGATTTAAAATCTTCTGAAAATTTCAGGTAGTATTCTTTTGCTTTTTCAGCGTTGGAAAATGGACTTATAATATAAATCGCATTCTCTGGGTTCAAATTCATATTTCCGGTGCGGAGCCTTGCATTGGGAAAATTGTTGGCATGGAAATTTTCGAGGTCTCCAAGCAAATTTTTTGCCGCTTCGGATTCACTTCTGGATAATGTAATGACAAAGATATGAGTTTGGGATTCATTCAGTTTATAAGGAGATTCAGCCGGAACTTTCTTCCCTTGATTTTCAGCTTCTTTATTTGAAGCAAGTTGGGTGGAATCCGTAGCTACGCTATCCACGGGGGTCAACGCGGCAAGTTCTTCGCTGCTCAGCAGAGGTTTGAGCATATTTCTTGCCAACTTGACCAAGGCTTCATCTTTCGTATTTTCAATGTACGATTCCAATCTTCCTTTAAATCTTTCCCTGCTTTCCAGCTTTCCGGTGACCATAATGTCAAGCAAGAGCAGCTTTTCGGTATTTCTTGTCAAGGGATATTCTCCCAAGGTAGTTTTTACAACTTGCCGCGCCTGTTGGTACTGTCCGGAATAGTAGGCATTGTAGGCTTGTTCGTATCCTTTGGAGGATTCCAATGCTGCCAAATTGCCTGAGGCGGCATCGGGATTATTGACGGAGAAGGTATACTGCGACTCGGGAAATTCCCTGTTTAATCGCCCAACGTATTGTTCGAAGTTGCCATTTGAGTCCCGTTGCGCTAAATAAAGCAAATAATAAGCTTCAGGTTTTCGGATGGTATTTGGGTAGGTGCGGATCAGGGTTTCCAGATTATCAATACTTGGTTCGATTTCCTTAAAGTCAAAATATAATAGCTTTCCCAGCTCGAAATAGGACTCTTCCAACTCAGAATTCAACTTAGAAAGCTGCTCTGGAGTATTGGGAGTATTGGACAGGAGGCCTTCGAGGGTAGGTAATCCTGCCAAAATGGGGTTTTCTACTGAAGCCAGCGAGTCACCAGAACCTACATTCTGCTCCGGTTGCGTAGTGGTCTGGAATATGGCAGACCTTCTTCTCCAATTATCCTGTAGGGGGCGATTGCCCCACACTCTGCCAAACTCAAGGGCGCCTTGCTGAATTGCAACCCCATTGTCAAAGTAAAAACTTGCCCCGGGGTCTTTACCGCTAAAGGCCAACAGGTTGTTGAAAATATTCGAGTTTTTCGGTACTTCCTGAGCCCGGGCCTCAGCGATCAGTCGCTCCGCTTCAGCTTGGATGAAGTTTTGGGCAATTGCCTCTTGCTCCTCAGGGCTCAGTCCTGCAATAATTGTAAGACTGTCATTGAGCTGAATACGCTCCACATGGAAAACGTATTGATCGAGTTTGGTTTTCTGTTCCCTGATGGCGATTGCCACTGGGTCAGTCTCTCGGATATAGGTAAGGGCACTGTCCAGGTAATATTTAGTGGCCCGAAAATCCTTGAATTCTTGAAGGTTGATTTCAGCCAATTTTTGATAGATGTAGCCTTTTAGCCTGGGATTGCTTCCGGGTTCCTTTGCGGCCTGATGGAGCAAGTCAATCGTGAGTGGGATGTCACCTTGTTTTTCTTCAAAAAGTGCGCGCTCATAGATCACGACGTCTTTGAGATCTTTGTTTTTGGGGTCTTTGTAAAGCCCGTCGTAGTAGTTTCGGACTTTCCGTAGATCTTTTGAAGCATTCAGTTCAGCGACTTGCTGTGCATAAAGTGTGGCAAAAAAGCTCCGTTCGTATGGCGGATTTCCATCAAGTGCCTTTCTATAATAATCATAAGCCAAAGCATCCAGACCTTCCCGCTGATAGCGCTGTGCTAAAATAAAGTTGATTCGTGATTCTTCTTTCTTATCCGGAGCGAAGGCTACAGCCCGATCAAGTGCGCCTATTACGCCATTTTGGTCTGCTCTGCTTTCGTAATAGTATGCCAGGGTTTTGAAGAGCTCAAACCGGTTCTCGTCGCTGATTTCAGTTTCCTTTGAGAGGTAATCTATGGTGAAGTTTGCATTTTCATATTCCAACCGATCTATGTACAGGCGCAGGAGGCTGATCAAGGCTTGGTGACGAAGGGCTTTGTCTTTGCTGTTGCTATTGACATATTTAAAGGCGTTCAGCGCATCGTCTTGCTGAGCTTGGAGGTAATCAATTTTGCCTAAAAGGTAATAACTGTCATCCACCCACTTTGAAATCCGGTGCCAATCGATAGCCTTGGAGGAAAGTTCGCGAGCCGAATCCAGCTTTTCTTTATTTTGTTGAATAGTCGCAGAGTCTATTGGGATAAAGACCGGCAAAACCTGGGTGAAATCCTCTTTGTAATTTTTGAAAACCTGATTTTCGACATCCTTGATTTTGACATCTGCAAGGTAATATGCATTGAAGTGAGCCGTCAGGTTATGAAAAGCCCGGTTGGTAAAGGTGTTGCGCTCAGATGAACAAGCTCCGATAAAAATAAATAAGACTACTGCCAGTCCGGAAAATCTTTTCATTTTCTGATTCAACCCAATTGAAATACCAAAATAGACTATTTACCTCACTTACCGAACGATGGCAGAGCCCAAATCGTACCAGAACCTTCAGTTGACCCCGCATTTTCTAAATTTTTTAGATACTTTCACTAGTTGATGGAAAAAAATCAGGATAAAAAGAAAAGTGCAAATGGTGGGACACCTGTCTATGTGAAGTACATCGGACTAGCTTTCCAGCTGTTCGGGATCATCGGTGCGGGTACATTTTTAGGATGGTGGTTGGACCAACGATCCGGGATTAAATTCCCGGTTTGGATTTTAGTCTGCTGTTTTACCTCCGTCTTTGTGGCTTTTTATCAGCTTTGGATGCAGATGAAGCAGGATAAGTGAGAGGCTAGATTTTAATATCCAGACACAAGAATCCAGACACAAGATTTTAGATTTAAAGCATAGGTTGAAAGACGAATGTAGGATGTCCGATGTGGGGTAAGCAGCAGGACGCAGGATAAGAAGATGGGAGGCGGGATACCAAAAAAATGTGAGTAGTTAGCTGTAAGAGGAAAGACGGCTAGGAGAGTCTTGTGACGGGTGTCGGATGACCGATGTCAAAAGAGCGGATACCGGAGACTGAAGATATTTAGTGGAATCCCTTGAAAATTGGTCATTGAGTTTGATAATTTATCATTTCAAGAGCATCAAGATTTAAGACAGAAGATGTGAAAGAATATTTCCGCTGATTTTCGCGGAAAAAGAGCACTGATATACGGGGATTGTTATTCCGAATTAGCTTAAAAAAAATTGGGCTATTTTTGCCAGAAAAATTGAAATGGCACTTCCCAAAAACATACCCCTCAGATTTCTACTTGCCACGGTTGTCTTGGTGAGTTTGATTTTGATCTTACAAATCATTCTGCCGGTGGTGGTGCATACCAAAATTTGGGAAATTGTCGGATTTATGGCCATTACCTCTTTTTTGATCAGCTTGTTGAATGCCTTTTTGCTGAAAAATTTCGGAGAGAATTTTTTCCAAATCATGGTTTTGGCAATGATTCTTAGATTCATTGCCTCACTTGTGTTCATTGGACTGGAGGTTTGGCCCGGAATTCCAAATATTATTCTGTTTATCGCTGATTTCTTTATAGTTTTTTTGTTCTACTTGATTTTTGATATCTACGCCTTTCTGTCTAACTTGCGCCCGATTTCGAAGTAGCCCTCAAAAAAAAGAGTTGATGACGCGTAAATTATTGACCTTTAGTCTTTTATTGTCAGCTTTCATGCTGGGTTTTGCCAATCCGACCTTTGCGTCAGATTCAGAAGAAGACAAAACAAGCTTTATCATGCATCACGTAGTGGATTCCCATGAGTGGCACTTTGCTACTATTGGTCAAACGCATGTGACGCTACCCCTTCCGGTGATTGTCTATTCTGCAGACCGTGGATTGGAATTTTTCAAGTCTTCAGATTTTCAAAATCACGACACACATAAGTTTGGAAAAGAGTATGCGCATGAAGGTTACTTCATCGATGATCACGATCGCCTTGGTCGGGTAGACGGAGCCAGCTTCATCGAATTATCGATCACCAAGAATGTGGTTATGATGTTTATCGTCATGTTTTTGGTGGCTTATCTGGCGCTTTCCGCCGCAAATTACTACAAGAAGAATGGAGCTGT
Organism: Algoriphagus boritolerans DSM 17298 = JCM 18970; assembly: GCF_900108085.1. Classification (GTDB taxonomy): domain Bacteria; phylum Bacteroidota; class Bacteroidia; order Cytophagales; family Cyclobacteriaceae; genus Algoriphagus; species Algoriphagus boritolerans. Next base: position 103,488 of record NZ_FNVR01000008.1, on the reverse strand, counting down.
AGCGCCTAAAGGTGCAGCTGCAATCCTTGAACCGATCGTGATTTTCGTCCGTGACGAAATCGCTCAGAAATCCATCGGTCCGAAATACAAAAAATTCGTTCCTTACTTGATCACACTTTTCCTTTTTGTATGGTTTGGTAATTTGCTCGGCTTGCTTCCCGGTGCCGCTAATTTGACCGGAAATATTGCGGTGACGATGGTATTGGCTGTGTTGACCTTCATCATTACCAATGTCAACGGAAATAAGGAGTACTGGAAACACGTCTTCATGACTCCCGGAGTTCCTCCGCTTATGTTACTCATCATTGTGCCGGTGGAGATCATCGGTTTGTTTACCAAGCCTTTCGCATTGATGGTACGACTTTTCGTCGCTATCACCGCAGGTCACATCGTGATTTTGGGCTTCATCGCGCTTGCATTCATTTTCGAATCCATTACCATCGGTGTTGTCAGTACGGTAATGGTGACCTTCATCAATATCATTGAATTGCTCGTAGCCACGATTCAGGCTTATGTATTTACGCTGTTTTCAGCGATGTATATTGGTTCTGCGGTGGCCGAACACGCGCATGACGATCATCATTAAGTAGGAATTTCTTTGTTCAATTATATAAATCTACACTTATGTTAATGTCTATCTTGTTGTCCGCTGGTTTTGCTCTTATGGGAGCTGGTATCGGTGCTGGTATTGTTGCGATTGGCGCAGGACTTGGTATCGGTCGTATTGGTGGCCAAGCAATGGAATCTATTGCTCGTCAGCCTGAGGCTGCTGGTAAGATCCAAGGTGCAATGTTGATCATTGCTGCCTTGATCGAGGTGGTTTCCCTGTTTGCAGCAGTAATTTGCTTGTTGATCGCGCTTAACATCGCGGGCATCAGCTAAAAAAATTGAGGAGGAATTGGTGCTAGGCCTTTTCCTCTTCTTTGTTTTCTATTGAACAATCTGAAATAAATCACAACTATCCATGGATTTAATAAACCCAGGTTCCGGTCTTATTTTCTGGCAGCTGTTTGGCTTCCTAGGTTTGCTTTTCATCCTGATCAAATTTGCCTGGAAGCCGATGCTTGCAGCCCTGGAAGAACGGGAAAGCAGTATCCAAAACGCACTTAAAGCTGCTGAATCAGCCCGAAACGAAATGGCAAATCTGAAAGCAGACAATGAAAAATTGCTTGCCGAAGCCCGTTTGGAGCGTGACGTCATTTTGAAAAAAGCACAGGAAGCTTCTGTCAAAATGATCGAAGAGGCCAAAAATGAAGCTTCAAAAGTTGCTGCGCTGCAAATCGAAAATGCCAAGGCTGTAATCGAAACTGAGAAAAAAGCTGCACTCACTGAAGTGAAAAACCAAGTAGCTATTTTGACTTTGGAAGTGACCGAGAAACTATTGAGAAGAAATCTGACTGATGAAAAGGCTCAAAAAGCACTCGTTGACGAATTTATAAAAGATATAAAGCTTAATTAACCCTCATGTCTAACCATAGAGTTGCATACGCTTATGCCAAGTCTCTGATGGAATTGGCCATCGAAAGAGGACAGTTGGAAGAGGTGTACCGGGATTTTCAGCATTTAGCGGAATTGTCCAAATCAAACAGAGACCTGGAACTTGCGATGCGAAATCCAATCGTAAGTGCAGACAAGAAGCTAAAGGTTCTGAAGGCGCTTTTTGAAAAAAGAGGAACCACAGAAGCAACCATGGCTTTCTTTGAGATTCTTTGCAGAAAAAACCGGATAGACGTGATCACTGAAATTGCAAAGGAATTCCAGGCGCAGTACCAACTCCATAATTCCATTCAAGTAGCAGAAGTAACCACTACTTTTCCACTCGATGATGCCCTTCGCGCCGAGTTTACCAAGATCGTTTTGGAAATATCCGGAATGAAGACAGTGAAACTGGTCGAAAAAATCAATCCTGACTTGATCGGTGGATTCATCCTTCGGGTAAATGACCGTCAGCTGGATGAGTCCCTAAGCAGCAAACTCAGAGAATTGAAAGCTGAGTTTTCCGTAAATCATTACGAAAGTAAAATCTAAAAAAGCATTAATAGACGATAACATGGCACATGTAAGACCTGATGAAGTTTCGGCAATCCTAAGAGAACAACTCGCGGGTGTCAGAACTGCAGCCGAACTCGAAGAAGTAGGTACAGTCCTCCAAGTAGGGGATGGGGTAGCCCGAATCTACGGACTTTCCAAAGCTCAATCCGGAGAATTGCTAGAATTCGACAACGGAATGAAGGCGATGGTCCTAAACCTCGAAGAGGACAACGTAGGTGCCGTATTGTTTGGTGATTCCAAAGAGATCAAAGAAGGCGATACTGTAAAGAGAACCAAGAAAATTGCTTCCATTCAAGTAGGGGAAGGCATGCTGGGACGTGTAGTCGATACGCTGGGTAACCCAATCGACGGAAAAGGCCCTATCACAGGAGCTCTCTACGAAATGCCACTTGAGCGTAAAGCTCCCGGGGTTATCTACCGTCAGCCGGTAAACGAACCACTTCAAACCGGTATCAAGTCTATCGATGCGATGATTCCGATTGGCCGTGGTCAGCGGGAATTGGTGATCGGTGACCGTCAGACGGGTAAGACCGCTGTGGTGGTCGATGCGATCCTCAACCAAAAAGAATTTTACGAAAAAGGGGAGCCTGTATTCTGTATTTATGTTGCGATCGGACAGAAAGCATCTACAGTAGCAGGTATTGTAGCTGCTTTGGAAAAGGGTGGTGCGCTTCCTTATACGGTGATTGTAGCCGCAGCAGCTTCAGACCCTGCACCGATGCAGTTCTTTGCTCCATTCGCAGGTGCTGCGATCGGAGAATTTTTCAGGGATACCGGTCGTCCGGCTTTGGTGGTCTATGATGACCTTTCCAAGCAGGCAGTAGCCTACCGCGAGGTTTCACTCCTATTGAGAAGACCTCCGGGACGTGAAGCGTATCCGGGTGACGTATTCTACCTTCACTCAAGATTGCTGGAAAGAGCTGCGAAAATCAACAAGTCTGACGAGATCGCAAGGCAAATGAATGACCTTCCTGAATCCCTGAAGCCACTGGTGAAAGGTGGAGGATCGTTGACCGCTCTTCCGATTATTGAAACTCAGGCAGGTGACGTTTCTGCTTACATCCCGACTAACGTAATCTCAATTACTGACGGTCAGATCTTCTTGGAGACCAACCTTTTCAACTCCGGTATCCGTCCTGCGATCAACGTGGGTATCTCCGTATCCCGCGTGGGTGGTAACGCGCAGATCAAATCGATGAAGAAGGTAGCCGGTACCTTGAAGTTGGATCAGGCGCAGTTCCGTGAATTGGAGGCTTTCTCCAAATTCGGTTCTGACTTGGACGCTACGACCAAACGAACCATCGAAAGAGGTCGTCGTAACCAGGAAATCCTAAAGCAGCCTCAATATGAACCGGTATCCATAGCACATCAGGTAGCGATCATCTATGCTTCTACCAAGGGTTTGATGGATAGTGTTCCTGTGGAGAAAGCCAGGGCATTCGAAAAGGAATTCTATGTATTGCTTGACTCTACTTACCCTGAGGCATTGCAAATGATCCTCAAAGGTGACGTGGATGGTGCAGGAAACATTCTTGCCAAAGCAGCTGCCGAATTGGCACCCAAATACGCTAAATAATTGAAAATTCCCGGTGGGGATGACCTCGCCGGATTGATAGAATTACAACTCACTGATGGCTAATCTTAAGGAAGTAAAGCAGCGAATCACCTCGGTCATCTCCACACAGCAGATCACCAAGGCCATGAAAATGGTGTCCGCCGCCAAGCTGAGAAGAGCACAGGACAAAATCATTCAGATGCGTCCATTCTCTCAGAAGTTGACCGCTATTCTGAACAATGTCTCTGCGGCATCCGAGGGTGCTACAGACTTGGTCTACGCACAGAAGCGAGAGGTGAAAAAGGTGCTTTTGATCCCCATCACTTCGGACAAGGGGCTTTGCGGAGCCTTTAATTCCAACGTGATGAAGGCGACCAATCTTGCCATTCGTGAGCACTTCGCAGGTGCTGATATTACCATCATGCCCATTGGCAAGAAGTCTTTGGAATATTTTAAAAAGACGAACTACCCAAGAATCGAGGGCTTCTCCACACTTTTCCTGGATTTGTCTTCTGACAATATCCGAGCAGCTGCCAACTATGCCATGGATGCCTTTGCAGCAGGAGAATTCGATCAGGTGTTTTTGATCTTCAACGAATTCAAAAACGTAGCCACTCAATTTGTCCGTACCGAGCAATTTCTTCCAATGGAAGCAGTAGCCACTGAAGAGGTAAAAGTAGATACGGATTATATTCTGGAGCCTTCCCGTGAGTTTATCATCGAGGAGTTGGTGCCAAAAGCCTTGCGGACACAATTCCTCAAAGCCATTCTGGAAAGCAATGCTTCTGAGCATGGCGCCCGAATGACAGCGATGGATAAGGCAACCGAAAATGCCGGTGACCTGCTGAAAGAACTGAAACTGATGTACAACAGAACCCGTCAGGCGGCTATCACCAACGAAATCCTCGAGATCGTGGCAGGTGCCAACGCCCTAGGCGGAAAGTAATCAAACAATAGCTCCCAAAATGGAACCACAGCTCGTAAGGGTTGTGGTTTTTTTGTGTTTAAGGATAAGAGTTCCCGCAGATTTCCGCAGAAAAAGCCACAGATTTACGCAGATAAAAGTCGAAGAAGAATTCTAAAAAATTTTAATTTTTGAGGATTAGATAACTTAGGCTATCTTAGTTTAAAGAGCTTTTAAAATCTATGAATAGGGAGATTTTTTCAAATATAAGTAAGATCATTGAACGGGACAGTAAAGCGACTACCTATAAGTTTGCTCTTTTAAGAGGAACTATTGATTTGATTCAAGAGAACAGTCCTTTTTTGGAATTCAAAGAGGATAGGGTTCATTTCCCGATGGGATTATTAATTGAAAAATGGATGATTTACTATTATCCTATTTTTGACTCGAAAAATAGGATTCCACAGATTCATGGAAATGCAAAGTTGTCTTTTGAAAGTGAGCTTATCACTGTTGCTGAGTATTATAATGGAAAAGGAGGGTTGTCGGTTTTCTACAATGATTTGAAAAGAAAGGGAGTACCTGATGAGATTTCAAATGTTGTAGTAAGTTTGGCTAATCGGCTCAATTCAACACTTAGAAGAATGCCGATGTACTATATTGGAAGATCAATTTCCTTTGATTTTCATTCAATTTATAGACCTGAAAAACCAAAAAAATCAATTAGGGTAGCAAGAGTTGACACGGATTATCTTGTTTCAAATTTTGGAACATTTTCTATTCCTTTTGAATACTATGAAGCTTTTCAAGTCTTAGGAAGTTTTATAAGTGGTCAAGATTCAATATTTTATAAATGGGCGGAATTCTCTGTTAACGCCTCTGGCAAAAAGCTTCCCATTGAAAAAGTTCTTGGTAATCTTCTAGAGTCTCCGGTTACAGAAAGAGATGCATTAATCTCTAAAGGACTTTTTGAAAAACTCCTTAAGCAAAAGGCAGAGACGGAATGTGTTTGGACAGGTGTCAAAACTGAAAAAATTCAAGTTGATCATGTTATCCCATTTGCCATATGGAAAAATAATGATCTCTGGAATTTACTTCCTGCAGTTCCTAAAATCAACAACAATAAAAGGGATAAAATACCTACTCCACGATTGATTGAAAGTCAGAAAAAGATAATTCTGCATTATTGGGAAATGTTGGATGAAAGCTACAATACCAGATTTCAATCCGAAATAAAAATCAGTCTTTTGGGAAATAATGACAGCAAAAACTGGAGACATTTAGCCATTGATCAAATGAAGGAATCTTGTAATTTTTTAATTGAAAAAAGAGGATTTAGCCCATGGGAACCAGAAATGAATTCAGTCACCTAACAGCCAAAGAGCGTGAGTCACTTTCCTTTCCAGCTAGGATTGTAAAGGAAAGAGGCCTATTGGTTGGTGATGTTTTGGACTTTGGTTGCGGATTTGGGAAAGATGTTGAGATTCTCAGAACTCAAGGTTTTCAGATCAGTGGTTATGATAGACACTATTTCCCCGAATATCCGACAAAGAAGTTTGATACCATAATTTGTTTTTATGTGCTGAATGTTCTCCTTCCAGAGGAGCAGTCTAAAGTCTTGATGGAGATTTCAGCTTTGCTAAAACCTACGGGAAAAGCATATTTTGCAGTCAGGCGAGATATTACTTATGAAGGTTTCAGAACGCACAAAATCCATCAAAAACGTACTTTTCAAACCAATGTGATTCTTCCTTTTAATTCCATCTACAAAAATGACAATTGCGAGATTTACGAATACCAGCATTACAATCAGGCACAAAAAAACCACACCGGTTGCCCATTTTGTAATCCTGATTCAAAGGCCGAATTGATCTTAGAATCTGCTCAGACCTATTCCATTTTGGATAAGTTTCCAGTCAATCCCGGACACGCATTGATTATTCCCAAAAGGCATGTCGCAGACTATTTTGAGTTAAGCTTCAAGGAACAATCCTCCTGTATTTTTTTGCTTAATGAAGTGAAAATGGAAATTCAAAAGCACTTTAATCCAGATGGATTTAACGTGGGGATAAATGTTGGAGAAAAGGCTGGACAGACTGTTTTTCATGTTCATATCCACTTAATTCCAAGGTATGCAGGGGATGTCGAAAATCCGAGAGGAGGGGTAAGAGGGGTGATTAAAGGAAAAGAGTTGTATTAATTTTTCTCAATAAGTCCCCTGAATCCATCTTTCGAACAAGATCTCTGTAATTCACCAAAAGTAATTTGCCAAAAGTGAATTGACCATTCGAAGATAAACTCCTTATATGCAGTACAAGACCCGATCTTCACAACTTTGAATTCCCACAGCCGTTAGCCTAAGGACAGTCAACTTTGGGTAGACCGCTCAACATTTTACTGACTTCCTTTTCATCGAGTTCTTCCATTAATCTTTTGAATGAAATGATTGGAATCTAACACCCCATTCGTTTTGCTGGTTTATTTCCACCCTTTTTTAAATCAGTATTCAATTCATAGTTGTTGATTTCTTTTTGTTTTTGACCTCAGAAATTGTTTCTGAGGATTTCCTGTCATTTGGCCCAATAAGAAATCCCGATTCTTTATCCCATTTCCGAGTGAATGCTGCTTTCAGAACCCGATTTGTTTCATTCTTAACCATTTAAAAAACTTATGCAACCCAACAAAAACACCCATTCCTTAGATAAAGCCCTTCTTCAGGAACTATTGGCAGTCAGTGACTCGCCTTGTCTTTCGCTCTACATGCCGACTCACCGCAGTCACCCGGAAAATCTTCAGGATCCTGTTCGATTTAAGAATCTGATGAAGGAACTGGAAGAATCCTTGCTTCGGAAGTATTCCAACGACGAGACCAAGGCGCATTTGGCACCTTTGATCGAACTCACGAGTGAAGTTGATTTCTGGAATCGTGCGGCTGTGGGCCTGGCGATTTTCAGTGCCCCGGGATTTATTAAAGCTGTGAAGCTGGCCGAAGCGCCCAAAGAAATCGCGATGGTCGCCGACAGCTTTCACACCAAACCGATTCAATATTATTTGCAGTCTACGGAGCGATTTCACGTATTGGCACTAAACCGACATGAGATCCAACTTTTCGAGGGGAATCGACATTCGTTGGTAGAAATCGACCTTCATGAGGAAGTTACGGCCACGATGACCGATGCCTTGGGAGAGGAAAATGCCGATGAGCACCTAACTGTAGCCTCAAATGTAGGAACTGCTTCATCCATGCATCATGGTCATGGAAGCAAAAAGGATGAAGTGGATATCGATTCTGAACATTACTTTCGGGACGTCGCAGAATCCATAGCACTGCACTATTCAAAACCTTCCGGATTACCGCTTTTGCTGGCGGCATTACCTGAATATCATCACCTTTTTCAAAAAGTAAGTAAGAACCCATTACTGGTAGAAGAAGGAATCAAAGTAAATCCAAGTACGCTAACATCCGAAAAGTTGGCAGAATTGGCTTGGGAAGTCATCAAACCGGAGTTTTTGCGAAAGCAAGAACAGCTCATCGGCAGATATAACCAATCCAAGGCCAATGGCTTGGGTAGTGAGGAAATCAAAGAAGTGGCAGTGGCTTTGGTAGAAGGAAGGGTAGATACCCTGATCATCGAGGCTGACCGGATTATTGCCAGCCGCATTACCAATCTGGTGACAGGGAATATTCAAAACAAGGATATTGACAACCCGCGAGTGGATGATTTGCTGGATGATATGAGCGAATTGGCAATGCGAATGGGAGGAACTGTAACGGTACTTACCAAAGAACAAATGCCCTCCGAATCCGGCGTAGCAGCGATCTTCAGGTATTGATTTTTGAATTTAAAATAAGTAAAAAAAAGGGCTTCAGATGATTTGAGGCCTTTTTTTATACTGATGAATAAGGTTATAGTAATGAATCTTGAGTGAAGAAACTCTCCCTGCCGATGGGCTTAGCAGGGGCGAGGACACTCACTGAGGCCTACGATCAGTTAAACAATTAACCGAATTCACAATTCAACTTTAAAGCCTAATCCTCCTGGCCACGACCTCAGCCAAGATGGTTAGTCCTTCTTTGTTTGGATGAACGCCATCAGGTAGCAGTTCTGATTTATCCATCAATGGAGTGTAGAGGTCAATCATCTCTGCACCGGATTTTTGAATGATTTCGTACAGCATCAGGCGCTGTTCGTTGTCCATGACATCGGGATTGATTCCAAAGTTTTCACGGGTGACGGGGACTGGAATTACAATGTAGAACTTACCGTCAGCTGGCATGACATCCCGAAATTCGGCGATGAGGTCAAGGTAATCTTTTACAAAATCAGCCTTATGTGCCCAATTTTGAGGTTTGGAATCGTTAGTTCCCAGTTTGATTACAAGGACATCGGGAGCGAAGTCTTTGGCCTCCTGAAACTGAGGCTCGTTCCAAATAGGGAAATCGCCTTTGCGAAGGAGAGTTCGGCCACTGACCCCAAAGTTTCTTACTTCATACGCCTCTCCAAGCAGGGCGCCTACCAGCAGCGGATAGCTGTCAGGATTGTCACGGCCGGGACCCTGGGTGATGGAGTTGCCAATAAAAGCGACTTTAATTGGACCTTGCGCAAAAGAAAGAGAGGAAAAAAGCATTGCTGCGAATAAGAAATAGCGGGTTTTCATGGTTTTTGGATAGATTTTGATGTCCTAAAACTAGTTGTTTCCCGCAGATTTACGCTGAAAAAACACGCTGATGAGTGCGGATTTTTTTTAGGGAAGGTTAATGGTGTGAAAGATTTTGATTTTATGGATAAGGTTTAACTTTTAATTTTAGCCATGAATTTGCTCCAAAATCTCCTTCGCTATCTTTCCTGGCTATCGATCGATGTTGTTTTGGGAGCAATGGCAGGGATGCTGTTTTTTGAGAAGTTGTTTCGTGTGAGTCTACATTGGCCTGCCTATGCGCTTTTGGCTTTGGCAGTTTGGAGTATTTACACCTTGGATCATTTGTTGGACATCAGAAAAAAAACTACCCCTTTTTCTGATCGCAGAACATTCCATCTTAAAAATTGGAAGATTCTGATTTTTTTCCTTTTCATAGCAGGGGTTTTGGGTTTGATCGGAGCGTTTTGGTGGTTTGGCTGGGGGAAAGAACTCCAATTGACTCTAGGCCTGGCAGGAATGATTTTGGGCAGTAAACTGCTAATTAGAAAGGCAGGTTCAGGCTGGATGAAAGAGCTGTCAATTGCCATATTCTATGTGATTGGGATTGCCTGGCTTCCATTGCTTAGAACTGATTCGGCCGATTTGGTTTGGCAGCATTTGGGTTTTTTACCCTTGTATGTCAGTTTGGCTTTTTTGAATTTACTGATGCTTTCTTTTTTGGATCAGGAGGAAGATCAACAGAGTGGTTTTTTTTCAGCTTTATCGTCTTTGCATCCGCTCCTACTGATTCACTGGATTCGAAGGCTGGCATTCGCAATTATCTCAATTTCTCTCGGCGGATTTATTCTATTGACATCCATTTACAGGCCATTTGCCTGCATTTTGCTATTGGTGGCCTTGATTCATTACCTGACTTTTTTCCAGATAGGATTGTCTCCCGAGCAAAAAAGAATACGGATGGAGGCTGGTTTTATGTTGCCCGCACTGCTTCTGTTTGTTTAATTGAAACTTTTTACCGCCAAGAACACGAAGGATCGCAAAGATTTTTTACCCCGGAGTTAAAAGAGAAAGTTGTTTTTTGGATTTAGATCTTGTCTTGAACCTCAATCATTAAATTTATTTTTGACCCTCTTCAAGGTCGCAGAGGAGAAAAGCTGAAGCTTTTCTTGGGTTAAACCCTTGCGCTGGGTGCTCTCCTTGCGGTACAATCTTTTCCATTAAACAAAAGCACTGTGCCCGGTAATCGCTCTGCCGACGATCAGAGAGTTGATTTCTTTGGTCCCTTCATAAGAATAGACGGCCTCGGCATCAGCCACAAAGCGTGCGATGCTATGCTCCAGCAAGATTCCGTTTCCCCCGAAAAGCTCCCGCGCATGGTCCACTATTGATCGCATCCGAAGGGTACAAAAAACCTTGGCCAAGGAGGCATGTTCATCCAATAATTCTCCCTGATCCTGCATTTCGGAAAGACGGAATACCATCGTCTGCATCGCTGTGAGGTCTCCAAGCATCGTCACAAGAAGGTCCTGAACTAGCTGAAATGACGCAATTGGGCGTCCAAACTGGTTCCGTTCATTTGTGTATGCTAAGGCTAATTCATAAGCTCCCCTGGCACAGCCTACTGCCTGCCAAGCCACTCCGGCCCGGGTCATTCGAAGGACTTTGGCTGTATCACGAAATGAATTGGCTTCCTGAAGCCGGTCTGATTCCGGCACTTCACAATTCGTCAAAGTAATCAGGGCATTTTGTACCGTCCGGAGGGCCATTTTATCCTGCATTTTTTCTGCCTGATAACCTGGGTTTTCCTTTCTGACGATGAACCCTTTGACTTGATTGTCGTCCATGTCTCTAGCCCAAATGATAGTAATATCCGAAAAAGTTGCGTTTCCGATCCATTTCTTTTGTCCGTTGATTTTCCAAACATCCCCTTCTCGCTTGCAGGTAGTAGTCAATCCTCCGGCCACACCCGAACCTACTTCCGGTTCGGTCAATCCGAAGGCTCCGATTTTCTCCAGCTTCTGCATTTTGGGCAGCCACGTTTGCTTTTGCTCCTCTGATCCACAGAGATAGATGGATCCCATCGATAAGCCACTTTGGACTCCGAAAAAAGTAGAAATCGAAGTGTCCACCCGAGCCATTTCCATGGCGATAAAGCCTTCCAGCAGTGCAGAATGTCCGGGACAGTCGTAGCCATGATAGGTCAGGCCGGCGATATTGAGTTCGGCCATTTTTGGGATAATGTGCATGGGGAATTCTGCCCGATTCCAATAGTCATTGGCGATAGGCTTGATCTCACGCTCCATAAACTCCCGGACTTTTAGCTGGATTTCTCTTTCTTTGGGGTTTAAGGTTTTTCCCAACTCATAAAAATCTCCGTTTACAGCCGGAATTTCTTTGGGTTTTGCACCTCCTTTGAGCATTCCCATCATTTTAGATAGATCGGATTCACTCATTTGTGAGACTAGTCCTACCATTTTTGGCAAATCTACTTTTTGGGAAAGCTTGGAGATTTGGTCCAAGTCAATACTTTGGAGAAGCGTGCGGAAGCCGGAGATTTTTTTGAGGATGTTTTTCATACTTGTTGTTTTCGTTTTAGATACAAGAAGCTAGAAACAAGAGCCTAGACAAGGCAGGATCCGAACTCTTGGTTCTACCTTGAAAATTGATCGTTGTTTATTGGTAATTGAAAATTCTCGCCTCTCGGTTCTTGCTTTTGATCTTAATACTTTTATCAAGCTTCTTAATATTTGCTTCTTCCTTTTACTCATGTCTGACGCCTATGGTTTCCTTGCCCCGATTTACCAGCCCCTTTCAAGATTGGTATTCGGAAGAGACTTAATCTACGCAAACCAGGCCTTTTTGGAAGGGAATACCGGAAAAAAGATATTGATCATTGGTGGAGGAGATGGGGAGGCTTACCGGCATTTTGGGAAGAATTTGGAGGGGGAGTTCTGGGATTTGTCGCCCAGGATGATTCAATTGGCCACCAATAGCCTCAAAGATTCCGGATTGACCCTGTGGGTCGGTGCTTGGAAAGGTACGGGGGAATTTGGTCGGGTTTATTTGCCTTTTGTATTGGATACGATGCCGGATGAAGAAATTGCTCAGCTCATCCGTCAACTGAAAATCTGTCTTCCCAATCATGGGGAGGTGATCATCTCTGACTTTTTTGAACCGGGTGATTTTTGGCAAAAAATGACTCAACGGGCAATGATTGCATTTTTTAAAGTTATGGCAAGCCACCGGAGGAAAAATCTACCCGATATCCATGCTATCCTTCAACTGGAAGGGTTTGAGCTAATTCGGGAGAAATGTTGGAGAAAAGGCTGGATCCGAGCGCAGGTTTGGAGGGTGATGTAGTCATCTTTCTATGGTTTTACGGATGAGTTGATCGAAATAGTGGCCATTTCCCGGTCCATACCAGTTGGTTTCCCTGACTTCGTGGTAATGTTCGTCATATAATTCATCGGGAGTAATGTAGCCGATGTAGCCACCATTAAAAGTAGTAACGATCAAATTGAGCCCGTTTTCCTTGGCAAGTCTATCCCATTCTTCATAGAAAACGCCTGAAAGTTCACCGCTAGAAGTGATCAACAGCAAGTTTCCGAGTTGGGTGAAATCAAAATGCGGGTTGGTATCACCGAGTAGGTAATTAAATAGCCAAGGCCTGATTCGAAGGTTATCCGAAATGCGAAGGTGCGGTTCGCGAAGACTTATGTCCAATTTGGAATGTTGGATTCTGGGATTTTTGAGCGTAGCAAATTGGGTCATTCGAAGCCAAATTGCAGAGTCAAGGCCTGCAGCGTACTCCTGAACTTTTTCCGGTGTATTTCCCGGAGCTATTGGCCTGTGGCTGCCGACCGTTCCGGCTGCAAATAAAGCAAAATCATAGTCACGGGCCTCCAAAGCTTGATTGAGATACTTGGGGTAATCGCCCGACAAACCCATAAACTTCGAACTCAAACAGGTAGCATGTGCTGAATAGGTGAAAAAAACCGCTTTTTCTCCTGATTTTTTGGTGAAAATCAGCTGACGGACAAAGGGATCGTAGGGCGCATCTTTGATAAATCGGTTTGCGACGTATTTCCCTGCGTCTACTTTCCGGTAGCTTAGGGAGGCAGTGTCCTGGGACGAAATTGCAGTTTGAAGCGCTTCGATACTTTTGTTGACCAGGTGGTCGACGGTTTTTTGATCATAGCCACCGAAAGCCAAATTACCCAAGACACCAGGCATATATCCCCCCATTCCGGAATGCGTATGGGTTGCAGTAAAAATCAATTGATCGGCCTTTACACCTGAGTTGGCGATACCTTCTTCGATTGCCTTTGCCAAGACGGGATGGACAATCAAAAGCTCAAAATTGAGCCATGCGATTTGGGTTTTGCCATTGGATAAAGTGATGGCTTTGACAAAACTGCTATCCTGAACAAACTCGTAAGGACCCCGTGGTGCGTAACCAACCAAAGGGACGGGTTTGTCCGGTGTGACGTTGGCTTTTCCCCAGCCTGCCAACCAAAAATCTCCCTCTGAACCTTGCCAAGGTGTTTTTTCTAGTCTTTCAAAAGTTTCTTGGTAAAAATTCTGCTTTTCAATTGGGGAACGATCAACCGTGGTGATCGTCGCAAGCGCGATGAGGAGAAGAACTGCAAAAGTCCAAGAGAGAATTTTTAAAAAGCGAGACAAGGGACGGTTGAATTCAATTACCAATTACCAATTACCAATTTTCAAGTTTCAAAGTATTCCTAATTTCGAATATCGAATGTTGAAAGACGAATCTCGAAGATTCCAATTAACTATTAACTTTTAACATTCAATTCTTAACCCAAATAACTAATATTCAAACGTCCCATACTGGCTCTGAATCGTGACTTTTTTGCTTTCATGAGGCTCTACACGACCGATAATTTGAGCTTCTACCCCATAGGATTCAGCGATATCGATAATTTCCTCTGCGTAGCGTTCGTCAAGGTAAATCTCCATTCGGTGACCCATGTTGAAGACTTTATACATTTCTTTCCAATCCGTTCCGCTTTCTTCTTGGATCACTCGGAACAGCGGAGGAATTTCAAACAGATTGTCTTTAATCACATGTAATTTATCCACAAAATGCAGGATCTTGGTTTGCGCACCACCGCTACAGTGCACCAATCCATGAATGTGTGGACGAAGATAGTTGATCACATCCACCATAACGGGAGCATAGGTTCGGGTAGGAGAAAGCACCAGCTTGCCCATATTCACCGGAGCGCCTGGAGCAGGATCGGTCAGGTTGTATTTTCCGGAGTACACCAACTCCGAAGGTATTGCCGGATCGAAGCTTTCTGGGTATTTGGTTTTCAGCAGTTTGTTGAACACATCATGGCGGGCAGAAGTCAGTCCATTGCTGCCCATTCCCCCGTTGTATTCTCTTTCATAGTTGGCTTGGCCAAAAGAAGCGAGTCCGACGATCACATCACCAACCTGAATTTTGTCATTGGAAATGACTTCATCACGGCGCATTCGACAGGTCACCGTGCTGTCCACAATGATGGTACGGACTAAGTCTCCCACATCGGCGGTTTCGCCACCGGTCAGAATCACATTTACACCATTATCACGGAGCATCTGCAGGACTTCTTCGGTCCCTTGGATGATTGCGGAGATGACTTCGCCGGGAATCAGATTCTTATTCCTACCTATTGTGGAAGACACCAAAATGTTGTTGATCGCGCCTACGCAGAGCAGGTCGTCGATATTCATGATGATGGCGTCCTGTGCAATGCCTTTCCACACGCCGAGATCCCCGGTTTCTTTCCAATAGAGGTAAGCCAAGGAAGACTTGGTACCTGCTCCGTCGGCATGCATGATGTTGCAGAACTCCGGATCGTTACCGAGGGAATCTTCTACGATTTTGCAAAAGGCTTGAGGAAAAAGACCTTTGTCGAGCTTGGAAATGGCGTTGTGAACGTCTTCTTTGGATGCGGAAACTCCGCGCTGCATATAGCGCTCGTTCATGACAGGGTAAAGTTTTGGTTAGGGCAAAGGTAGCCAAATGAAAAATTGAAAGGTTGAAAAATTTGAAAATTGTAGACATGGACAGCAGGTAAGTTTAAACATGCTTTTTAAAGAAAACAGGTATCAAACTTTTGAATCAGAGAACCTTCACATAGGAGAATGTGTATATTTATAAAAAATGTACACATGAGAACAAATATTGACATTGATGAGGAGCTGATCAAGGAGGCGATGAAGTTGACCGGAATCAAGACGAAAAAAGGAGTTGTCGAAAAGGCTCTTGCGCATTTGGTTTCCCTGAAGAAGCAGGAAAAGATTAAGCAGATTAGAGGAAAATATCTCTGGGAAGGAGATCTTGACGAAATGAGAGAAAATCGTGATCTTGGTTGACAGCTCAGTTTGGATTTCTTATTTGAATGGTAAAAACACGAAAGAAGCAGAGTTCCTTAGCCGGTTTATTGGAGTGGAAAATATTCTGATGACAGACTTGATCTTTTTCGAGATTCTTCAGGGATACCGCGATGATGCAGTTTTTAATGACGTGAAAAGCTTTCTGGATGAGTTTCCTTTTGCAATTCTAGGTAGTCAAGAGCTTGCTCTTAAATCAGCACAGAATTATCGTTTTCTCCGTAAAAAAGGAATTACAATTCGCAAAACTATCAATTCTTATATCGCTACTTTTTGCATCGAAAAAGACATAGCTCTCCTTCATTCCGATAAGAATTACGAGCCATTTGTGGAGCATTTGGGCTTAAAGTCGATTTTTTAAGGTTTAAGCTAGTCCAGTTTCCCGTAGATTTTCGCAGGAAAAGACACAGATTTTCACAGATTTTTTTGCAAAAAATGGATTCAAGAAAAAGGCTAAGTTCGATGGAAGGGTAGTATGGTCAAATTTTTTCAAATCCTCATTCTTATAAAAAATCTAGTCGATTGCACTCCATTTTAGGCAGTCAATCGAAAATCCAAAACGTGTGCTGAGCGTAGTCGAAGCATCTTTAATAAGAAAAGGCTAGTTTCCTAGCCTTCTTCTGTCTTCGATCTCTAGTTTTCCTACTTTTTTCCTACCAATATCAAGTCTTCCTGAGGAGAAATCAAATATTCTGCTCCATTATCCGTGACCACGGCCATTTCCTCTACAGAAATTGTTTTTTCGGTCCCGTCAGCCTGTTTCCAGCAGTGAAATCCGTCAAAGGCAAATGTCATCCCTTTTTTCAGCAATTTCTGGGCAGCGGGTCTTGGAGTTGGGATTCTCGCACCGCCGAGATTTGGCCCTACGTCATGCGCCACATAGCCGACCGGGTGACCAGTGCTCCAGGGAACATAGCGCGAACCGTTGGCGTCCATTAGGTCGCGCTGGGCACGATCTACATCCTCGCCTTTTATGCCGGGTCTCATGGCTGCCAATGCGATCCGGCTACCAGCCTTTCCGTTTTCCCAGTATTGCTGAATATCGGCAGGAGCTGCCGTTTCTCCATCTTTCAGCACATAGGCAAAACGCTGGATATCCGAAACCCAAATCCCATACAGTTTCACCCCAAAATCCGTCTGAATCACATCTCCGGGCAGGATGACTTTATCCG
The DNA here is from genome assembly GCF_900108085.1 of Algoriphagus boritolerans DSM 17298 = JCM 18970. Classification (GTDB taxonomy): domain Bacteria; phylum Bacteroidota; class Bacteroidia; order Cytophagales; family Cyclobacteriaceae; genus Algoriphagus; species Algoriphagus boritolerans. The sequence goes on along the minus strand of NZ_FNVR01000008.1, from coordinate 86,762 downwards.
TAGCGTGGGAATGTCCGCGATCTGGACCTGAGTTTACATTGGGATTTTGGTCGGGATGCCAAGCGTCTGTGACACCGTATTCAGCCATTTTGGCTTTCAGGAATTTGGCCACGTCCGCATCGGTTGTTTTTCCGGGTTCGATCATCGCATAAGCTTCATATTGAAAATCCGAGGCTAGCTGCGCAGCTTTTTTCAGAATTTCTACCTCCTCGGGAAGTTTGATTGAAAGCCATTCATAGACTAATTCATCCGAAGAAATCAGCTTATTGACATCACTTCCCATCAGCTTAGCCAAGTCCAAATATTGGCTGTGGGTTAAGCCATCGGCCATCTCATTGCTTTCTGAGGAATTGATAGCTACTTTGGAAAAACCGTTTTCTTTGATGAATTCTACGGCTTTTGCTACGGCAGATTCCCCTCTTGGGACTCGCTCGACTTTCTCATGAATATCCAAGTCATCCAATGCGGTAGCTTCTCCTTCGGGCGAAAAGACCAAAGAATGAAAACCTGCCGAATCGGTATAGAATAGAAAAGCAGCAGTTCCACTTGCATTTTCGCCCCCAACATGGGTTGCAATCGGGTCATTGTAGTTCTCTCGACAGATGACCAACCAAGCGTCGATTCCTGCATTTTTCAAGGCCTCGGGAAGGAGCTGATTGATTCGTTTTTTGCGGATTTCCGGCCAGGGATTCTCCCCCCAATAGGTGGTAGGATTGATTTTTTCTGTGGCAACTTCTACTCGTTCTGCCGGCTGACAGGCCCATAATGAAGCGAGAATTCCAAAAAGGATCAGTGATTTTTCCATTTGTAAAATTAAATATGGCGTGAAAATACTCAGGATTTTTTCACAGCGAAACCTGCCTACTACCAAGGCAACAAGTTAGCAATCAGGATAGCCTGTAGAAAAATAATGTAATTTGAACAAAATAAGGCCAAAGTCGTGTTATTGGTCAAAATCCGCTAGCTGAAATCGCTGTAATGAAAATTGGAATTGTCTGTTATCCTACCTTCGGTGGGAGTGGTGTCGTAGCCACAGAACTTGGAAAAGGCTTGGCTAAAGTCGGTCATGAAGTTCACTTTATCACTTATAAGCTGCCGATGAGGCTGGATTTTTTCAGTGAAAATATCTTCTACCATGAGGTAGACATCAAGAGTTACCCCCTGTTTGAGCATGCTCCGTACGAACTTGCACTGGCAAGCAAAATGGTCAGTGTGGTGAAATATGAGAATCTGGATCTGCTTCACGTTCATTATGCAATCCCCCATGCCTCTGCAGCCTACATGGCCAAGCAGATCCTGAAGACTCAGGGAATCCAAATTCCTGTAGTGACGACACTACATGGAACAGACATTACGCTGGTGGGAAAGGATCCCAGCTACGAGCCTGTGGTGACTTTCTCCATCAATCAATCCGATGGAGTCACAGCAGTATCGGAGGATTTGAGAAGGGAAACATTCGAATACTTTGATATCAAAAAAGAGATTGAGGTGATTCCCAATTTCCTTGATTTGGATCGATTTAAGCGACAGCGAAAAGATCATTTCAAGTTGGCAATATGTCCGAATGGAGAAAAGCTGCTTGTTCACACCTCAAACTTCCGTAAGGTAAAGCGAGTTGAAGATGTGATCTATGTATTCTATAATGTGAGAAAGGAAATTCCTGCCAAGCTTTTGCTGGTGGGAGATGGACCCGAGCGTGACCGAATGGAGCGGCTTTGTCGCACCTTGGGGACATGTGATGACATCCGATTCTTGGGTAAGTTGGATGCGGTAGAAGAGGTGCTTTCAGTGGCAGATTTGTTTTTGATGCCTTCGGAAAAAGAGAGTTTTGGTCTCGCGGCATTGGAAGCAATGGCCTGTGAAATACCCGTTTTGTCTTCCAATGCGGGAGGAATTCCCGAGCTGAATTTGGATGGGGTTACAGGTTTTTGCTGCAATATAGGAGACGTGGAAGACATGACCGAGAAAGCAAAATTTATCCTTGCCGATGAGAATCTTGCCGGGTTTAAAGAAAGAGCTTTGGCAAGAGCAAAGGAATTTGACATAGCTCAGATTCTTCCGATGTACGTAGCTTACTATGAAAAAACCATTGCTGCCACGCTAAGTACAGTTTAATGTTGTCCGATAATTCGGTTTTAAAAATATTTACACGAAGCTTAGAATCCTTACCTTTACGGCAGAGTTTGGCCCATGAATGGTAGTTGATTCATTTGGTTTCATATTATTAATATACCTATGAAAAAGATTGGGAGATTGGAAAAACCCGACAATTTTGGATCAGCCCAGATGTTCTCAAATCCGATTTTGGAACGAATTTCCAGAACACATATTCTTGTGCCGGTTACCTTATTTTTAGTGATTTCATCGGTGTCTTTTTATTATGCGGTGACCACTACTGAGATAGGACTAGGACTGGGTATAGGGGTCCTTTTGCTTGGAATCTTTGTTTTCACTTTCGTGGAATACATGATGCACAAGTATTTCTTCCACATGGAACCCAATACTCCAATCAAGGATAAATTGCAGTATTCCGTGCATGGTGTTCACCACGACTATCCAAGGGACAAAGACCGCTTGGCGATGCCTCCGTTTGTGAGTGCAGCCTATGCCGCGATCTTTTACCTGGTTTTCAACCTGATCATGGGAGATTATTCCCTTTATTTTCTCCCCGGATTCTTATTAGGGTACACGGCTTATTTGGGGGTGCACTATATCGTTCATGTATATAATCCACCGAAGAATTTCTTGAAGGTTCTTTGGGTGAATCATGCAATTCATCATTACAAAGACCCTGATACTTCCTTTGGGGTAAGTTCTCCGCTTTGGGATTATCTATTGGGCACTATGCCTAAACGGGAGTAATAGAAGCCTCCTTTGGGAGTTTTTTTTGTTAATGGTCTGCTACAATGTCACCAAGACGCGAAGAAGTTTAAGGAGTTAGATTGTTGGGAAGTTGGGAGGCCAGGAGACTTGAAAGCTAAAATTGAGCAAAAGTAATATCCATTTCAAAATGACTTTGAAATACACTTAGAATTTAAGGTATAGCTGATAATTCCCGATAACTTTTCACAACTTACCACCCGCCACTTACAAGATTTAATTTCGTGCCTTTGAGTCTTCATGGCAAATTAAAATAGATGACAACAGTTTCAATCATAGGCTTGGGCTGGATTGGAGAACCGCTTGGAATTCACCTTCAGGAAAAAGGTTTCCAAGTTTTGGGATCTACGACTTCTGCAGAAAAGCTTGAGCACTTGTCCAAAAAAGGACTGAAGGCCATTCGTTTTTCCCTCAATCCCCATCCTGAAGGAATCGGGTTCAATGCCTTATTTCAGTCCGAAATTCTGGTCGTTAATATTCCCCCTCGAACCCGATCCGGAAATGGTGCTTTCCACCTCGGGCAACTCAAATACCTGAGAAGTCTAATCGATAATTCCCCAATCAAAAAAGTGATTTTTGTCTCCAGTACAGGCATTTATCCTGAAGCCCCATCTGAGAAACTATACTCCGAGGAATTCCCGCTGACTTTAGAAAACACCGGAAATAAAATCCTTCTAAGGGCAGAACAGCTCGTGGGAAAAGAGCGAAGTTTTGATTTGACAATTGTCCGGTTTGGAGGCTTGATGGGGGCTGACCGGATTCCCGGGAAATATTTTTCAGGAAAAGAAAATGTGGCAGGGCATACCCGCGTCAACTTTATCCATCAAAATGATGCGGTAGGAATTTTGGCTTGGGTGATTGAAAAAGGGCTTTGGAATCAAACTTTCAATGGAGTTGTACCAGTTCATCCACTTCGTAGGGAGATCTATGAGAAAAATGCTCTGGAACTTGGTATTGCTCCGCCATCCAGTTATCAAAATGAGCCTGAAGGAATAGATCGATTGATTGATTCGAAGAAAATCATGGAGACGGGTTTTGAATTTGAATTTCCTGATCCGTTGGAGTTTTCTTATCAGCCACAAAGAAACTAAGGCACGAAGAAGTTATTGGGAAATTAGTTATTGAGTTGTTAGTTATCGAGTGGCAAAAGTTTTAGCTTTCTTCCTTTATCCTTCTGACTTTCCGGATCTGACAACTGAGACTGATTACTGATGACTTAAAATGCCATGTTGTCACTTTTTTACACTTGGAACAGGCATTGATAACACCCTCTTGTCAAATTTTGTGTTTTACTAAACCGATTTATACCCATGCAGGAAAAAGGCACGATCTCGATCCATACCGAGAACATTTTCCCGATTATAAAGAAATTCCTCTATTCCGACCATGAGATTTTCCTTCGGGAACTCGTCTCCAACGCGGTAGACGCCACTCAGAAAATCAAACGACTAGCGACATTAGGTCAGTACACCGGTGAGCTGGGTGATTTGACTGTCGAAGTGGCTTTTGATGAGAAAAAGAAAACCATCACCATCTCAGACAAAGGCCTTGGCATGACTGCCGAGGAGATCAAAAAGTACATCAACCAGATTGCTTTCTCCGGAGCTACAGAATTTGTGGAGAAATTCAAAGACGCCAAAGATGCCAATGAGATCATCGGCAAGTTTGGGTTGGGTTTCTATTCCGCCTTCATGGTGGCCAAAAACGTAGAAATCCACACACTTTCCTATCAGGAAGGAGCCGAACCGGCTATCTGGACCTGTGACGGAAGTACAGAATTCGAAATCAAAAAGGGTAAGAGGAAAACCCGTGGGACTGATATTATTCTTTACATCAATGAAGATTCTGAAGAATTCCTCGATAAGTGGAAACTTCAGGGAATTCTGGACAAATACTGCAAATTCCTCCCGGTTCCGATCAAATTTGGAACCAAATCCGAGTCAGTAGAAGATGGAGTGGATGACAAGGGCAACAAAAAATGGAAGTCTGTCGAAGTGGACAACATCATCAATACCACTTCTCCGATCTGGACCAAGTCACCAAACGATCTGAAGGATGAGGATTATTTGGCTTTCTACAAAAGCCTGTATCCAATGGGTGAGGATCCCCTTTTCTGGATTCACCTGAACGTAGACTATCCGTTCAACTTGACCGGTGTGCTTTATTTCCCTAAAGTCAAAAACGAATTCGAGCTACAGCGTAATAAAATCAAACTTTTCAGCCGTCAGGTATTCATTACCGACGAGGTGAAGGACATCGTTCCTGAGTTCTTGATGCTGCTTCATGGGGTGATTGACTCTCCGGATATTCCACTCAACGTCTCCCGAAGCTTTCTGCAGGCTGATAGCAACGTCAAGAAAATCAACAACTACATCACCAAAAAAGTGGCTGACAAGCTTTCTGAACTATTCAAAAAAGACAGAAAAGCTTACGAGGAAAAGTGGAATGATATCGGTCTTTTCGTGAAGTACGGCATGATCTCCGAGGATAAATTCTATGAAAAAGGGAAGGAATTTACCCTGCTGAAAAATACCAAAAACGAATACTACACGCTGGATGAATACCGTGAAAAGGTAAAAGCAATCCAGACCGACAAGAACGACCAGACGATTTTCTTGTATTCCACTGATCCGAATAAACAGGATGGATTCATCCAGTCGGCAGAGAAGAAGGACTTTGATGTATTGGTTTTGGATTCACCGATCGACAGCCACTTTATTCAGCATTTGGAGACCAAGTTGGAGAAAACCCAACTCAAGCGTGTGGATGCGGATGTGGTGGAGAAACTGATCCAAACCGATTCTACCTATGCTAATCTCCTTACAGAAGATCAAAGCAAAGCGGTGAAGGAAATTTTCGAAAAGGCGATCAACAATAAGAACTACACGGTGGAGGTTGAAGGACTGAGTCCGGAAGAGATGCCCGTGACCATCACGATGGAAGAATGGATGCGTCGCATGAAGGACATGGCACAGACCGGTGGCGGACCGATGAGCTTCTATGGCAGCTTGCCGGACAGCTACAAAGTAGCCATTAACGGAAACCATCCCGTAGTGGACAAGATCCTCAAAGCGGAAGGCGAAGAGGCCCAACTGAAGCTTGCAAAGCAGGCCTTTGACTTGGCGATGCTTTCTCAAGGCTTGCTGACCGGCAAGGACCTGACCGCCTTTGTGAAGCGAAGTGTGGAGATGATCTAACTGACCTTCGAGGTTTCAAAAACCTCAAAGCTTTTTTTCCCAATCCCCGGCCTTGGTCGGGGATTTTTTGTGGTTATTTCTAGTAAAAATCTATTTTTTGAAACTATAATTTAACTATTCAGCAACCCATTGTATATCAACAAGTTGAAAATTGAATTCTACTAAGAATTTAAAAATAATTTCATTGAAAATCAACTAGTTACGATTTCATGAAAAATAAATTTCAGTTAAAGTCTTGACTTTTTGAAATTGGGGGGTATGTTTGGTTCAAGTTCAACGCGCGGCGAGCTTTTTAATCAATCAATAATTATTTTAAACACAAAGTTCATGAAAAAATTCTTTCAAAAAATGGGGCTGTTACTTGTTTTCGGTTTATTGATTTCAGGAATGCAAACAGCTTCTTCAGAAACCACAATAATTTGTCCTTCAGGGGATACATTTACATGTTACACAACTGCTGAAGGCTTCAAGGCATACAAAGGTGAAGGCGATGCAAAAGTTATCATTAAGTAATGAAAAGGATTGTATTAATTTTGTTTTTGGTAGGGCTGAGCTTTTATGAAACCTCGAGTCAAACCGTAAGTTATACTTGTCCTACTGGGGATCAGTATAGATGTGTTCAAATAGGTGATTTTGTAGTGCCTAAGGGACCTGGTGAATCAATTCATAAAATTGAATAAAATGAAAAGATTATTTATCTTATTATTCTTCTTCGTTATAAGCTTCAATAGTTTTTCGGAAGACCAAGTTATTTCCTGCCCTTCTGGGGATTCAAAAACATGTATGATTTTGAAATCAGGTGATACAATTATTGGCACTATTTATAAAGGTGAAGGAGGTATTCGAGGAGTAGTTGTTCAATAATTTATGAAAAAAAAATGGTTTAATGTAACGATAATTTTGATTATTATCGTTACATTTTCTTCATGTAAAGAAAAAAAAGATTCCGAAAGAGTTTTTTCAGACATTTCAATTTTAGATACTTTGACCTTTGATTTTCCAATTAGACGAGTATCCTTGAAAGGTCAAAATTTTTATTCTTATGATTTTTACAATAAAAGTTTACTAAAACATGATTTGGATTTTCAAATTTTAGATAGTTTGGGTAAATGGGGCGAAGCACCACATGAAAATTTATTAATTAGAAATTATGAAGTCAGATCGGATAATAGGGTTTATATTTTCGACACTGAGAAACATTCTTTTAAAATACAAGATTTCTCAGATTCTGTTTATTTTTATCATAAATTCAAAAGTAAAGTGGATAGAGGAGTTGTGATAAGCGATTCACTTTTGTTTACAGTTTCTGATCGAGCGGGTTTTAAGTTAGATTTTTCAGTTTTTAATTTGTTGGACTTTTCATTTAAACCTGTCCAAGAACTAAATGCACTATTGGATGAAGAATATTCTATGTTAACCTATGAGGGAAAATTATATAATTTAGACAAGAAAATAATTCATACTGCTTATTTTTCCGATTTTTGGTTTGTGTATAACTATAGCTTGAATAAGGTTTCTGTTTATGATTACTTGTTTGATTATGATAAGCCTGAAGTTGTCACAATTGGAGGAGGTATAATGTTAAACGGTTCTTCAGAGATAATTTTAGACAGTTTTGGAAATGGTGATCACGTTTTCATGTTGTCGAATGTTGCTGATAGAAATTTTCCTGAACAGCGGGTCTTGGATATATATGATATCAATAATGGGGATTATTTGAAGTCCTATATTCTACCAAAGCATTTGGATCGTCTTCCTACAGAAGGGTTTTCTTTAGATAATAATAAAGTAGGGGTTTTGTATGAAGATTCTATTATTTTAATTCAATTGAATTAACTTATTCATCATTGTATGCTACTTAATATAGCTGCTGAATGGGGCCTGAACGGATTATTAATTCTCCACCCAAGTCTTAGACTATTCTGAGAAATCCTTTTTTTTGATTTGGTTTTCAAAAAGACCAAGTACGCCCTACATGTCCTTACTTATTTCTGCAAGCATCGTGAATATAATACTGCTATAAGTTAGAATTCTATCGAAGGACATGGCACAGACCGGAGGTGGACCGATGAGTTTCTACGGCAGCTTGCCGGACAGCTACAAAGTCGCCATCAACGGCAACCATCCCGTAGTGGACAAGATCCTCAAAGCCGAAGGCGAAGAAGCACAACTGAAGCTTGCCAAGCAGGCCTTTGACTTGGCATTGCTTTCCCAAGGGCTTTTGACTGGCAAAGACCTTACCGCCTTTGTGAAGCGAAGTGTGGAGATGATTTGATCTTTTGCCCAAACCCTCCAAGGGTTCTGAATCCTTGGAGGGTTGAAATACCCTAATCCCCAGCCTTGGTCGGGGATTTTTTGTGGTTATTTCTAGCAAAAATCTAATTTTTGAAACAATAATTTAACCTATTTATCAACTTGTTGTATACCAGCAAGTTGAAAATTGTATTCTACTAAGAAATTAAAAATAATTTGACTGAAAATCAACTAGTTACGATTTTTTGATAAATATTTTTTCGATGAAATCTTGACTTTTTGATAGGGGGGGGGTATGTTTAGTTTAAGTTTAACGCGCGGCGAGCTTCATAAACAAATTATTAACCAAAAAATTCTAAAAAAATGATTACCAGATTAAAACAAATCCCTTTATTTATTGGAATGATTGCGTTGTCATTAGTTCCATTTGTTTCGACTGCCCAAACTTTTGAGGGCGGGGGAGCTCAAAAGAAAACTCCAGAAAATATTAAATGCCCAGATGGCATTACGAGATCACATTGTGTTGATCATGAGTGGCATGGATGCAGTGATGATATTGGTTGTTAATCTTTAACGGGCTTGAAATTTCTCAAGCCCTTACTTTATATTTTCTTAAATATGTTAAAACCTTTCTCAATAGCTTTAACCTTATTGTTAATGTCGTCATGTTCAGAGGAAAGTGATTTGACCACAACGTATCAAACAATTAATTTGGAACTTGATAACGGTCTTCGTGGCAATTTTTCTGAATTCATAGATAAAATGGAATATTTTTTAGTGAAAACGGATACCTCTGACTTTCTTGTTTCTCCTTATAAAATTGTGGCGAATGATTCTGTATATTTTATTGAGGATTCGTTTCAAAAAAAAATATATAAGTATAATAAATTTACTGGTACTTATGCATCAATCGGCAGACCTGGTGAAGGACCTGAAGAAAATTTGGAATTGGACGATTTCTCTGTGACCAATGAGGGGATTATAATACATGATTCAAAACTCAAAAAATTTCTTCAATTTAATTTTGCAGGCGACTTTATCGAAGAAGGAAAATCCTTATACCATAGATCAATTTTTTACCAAGGTGATAACTTTAAGCTAATTTATTCCCACAATGATCCGGAGATAGGATCAAGAATAATTCGTGTGAATAATAATGGGGAAATAAAGGGATTTCTGAAAATAGAAGATTGGTTTGCCCAAAAGCTTACTAGGGATCAAAATGGTTTTATATACAACAGTAAGCTTAGGAAGATTTTTTTTCTTCTCCCCTACACAAATGAGATTGCAGTTTTCGATGAGAAGGGGGAATTAATAAAAATAGTAAAGCTTGAATTTGGTAGATATAGCTTTACTAAAGAGGCTTGGAATAAATATGAGGATTTTAATTCACAAATGAATCATGCAATTGAGAATAAACTAGTTTTTCAGGTTAATTCGTTTTTAGTCTTGAATGATTATTATGTTATTTCTTTAAATCAAGAAGGAGGAAATGGACATCTAATTATACTTGATCATAATTTTAATTTAATAAGGCATTTTTCTGATTTGATTAATGATTTAGATAATGTAAAACTCTCTGCCATACCTTGGTCTGCATATGGTGATAAATTTCTTTTTTTGATAAATTCTAAACGCTTTATTAATGAAAATCCATTTTTAGATAAAGAATTGCCTAAAATAGAAAATTCAAATATTAATTCATTTATGGATTTGTATAGGGGTGAACTTTTTGAAGATGAATATCAGGTTTTAGTTGAAGTTGATCTTAAATAGTCTTATATGTATTAATATTTTGTGTTAAATTCTTATGAACACTTTGAATCCTGAAAGGAATAAAGTAGCCATCAACCGAAATCACCCAATGATCGATAAAATCCTAAAGGCAGAAAGCGAAAAAGAAAAGGCGAGGCTTGCCAAGCAGTCCTTTAACTTAGCATTACTTTCACAAGGTCTATTGAATGGCAAAGATTTGACTGCTTTTGTAAAAAGAAGTGTGGAGTTGATCTAATTCTTCCCATAACCCTCCAAGGGTTCAAAACCCTTGGAGGGTTACTCTACTCAATCCCCGGCCATGGTCGGGGATTTTTTGTTGCTCCTTAGAAAAATCTAATATTTGAAACTATTATTTCACTATTTATTAATCTATTGTATATCAACAAGTTGATAATTGCATTCTACTAAGAAATTAAAAATAATCTCACTGAAAATCAGCTTGTTACAATTTTATAAAAAATATTTTTCAGGTGAAGGTTTGACTTTTTGAAAGGGTGGGGGTACATTGACTTCAAGTTCAATGCAAATTTGTTTATTCTCTAATTATTTAAATTTTAAGTTTATGAAAAAGATTATTTTACTATTACTGTTTATAGTTGGAGGATTAGCCTCTGTGTCTAATAAAAATGTCTATGCTCAAAGGGATATTTGTTGTTTTAACACAGTTCTTCCAGGGTATGTATGCTTAACGTATATTTTGGTACAACCGGATGGCAGTTCAACTGTACAAGGTGTTCCAGGGATTCGAATGCCTTGTCCTCAAGCATAAAATATTGATTTTACAAAATGTTAAAGTTTAAAACTTTAGGAAAACACTACCTGTTTAAATGGCTTTTTATAGGTTTGTTTTTTCTTTTGCAGGCTTGTTCAGGTTCTCCGGAAATAAAAGATCCTTTAATTGAATTTGACCAAAACATTATTGTTTCTTCCCAAAAATTAAAGTCTTCCGATTCATTATTTAGAGCTGGTAGTATTATTTTGTTCGATGATAATCTTTTTGTTCAGGATGAAGATTTGAATTTTTTGTTCAAAGTAATTGATGTTAATAAAGACCTATTGGTAAGGAGATTTGGCAAAATTGGCCAAGGGCCATGCGAAATTGAACCTCTAAGTGTAGCTTCTCGATCAGGGGTAAATGGGGAGATGATCGGGATGTTTGAAACGCAGACTAAAGAATATAAGGAGTTCCAAATAAAACAATTCCTTGAAACTGATAAGAATACTGGTTGTAATTCCTTTCAAGGAAAATTTGGACCTGAAATCCGTTTAGCAATTAAAGTAGGCGATAATCTATTTCTAGGTGCAGGGCCTGGTCAAAAACCTTATTCTTTATTAAGTGGAAATCAAATAAAACAAACAATTGGAGAATTTCCTTTTCAGGATCAATTCGAAGGAATAGAGCCAATAATTTTAGATCTGGCGTACCAAAATAAATTGTATAAACATCCTACTAAGCCCCTTGTCCTAGGTACATCATCATTTTCCTTTAATATGGATATTATGGAATTAGAAAATGAGGGGAACTTGATCATAAAAAAGTCTTTACACTATTGGCCTACTGAATTTGAACCATCTAATGAACCAAACCAATTTTTCGCAGCTATAAAAGAAGATAATAAATTTGGGAATGTAAGTACCGCCGTCTCAGCACAATTTATATATGTTTTATATTCTGATGAACCTTGGAACTACCAGTTTCCGATTAAGAGTATGAGAGTACTTGTTTACGATTGGGAGGGAAATCCGGTTAATATGCTAGAATTAGATCAAGAAATAAATATGTTAGCTGTCAATGAAGATGATAACTATCTAATTGGATATTTAGACGATGGAAAAGCTAATCTATTCAGATTTGATTTGAAATAGCATCATCACTTTAGCTAGAAAAGGATTGAATTTGGATTTCCTATTTCCCACCCCTGCACTAGGCTATTTGGAGAAATCCTGTATTTTTGATCATGCTTTCCAAAAAGACCAAGTATGCCCTTCATGCCCTGACTTACCTCGGGAAGCATAGGGAAAACAAGACCGTCCTGATTCAGGACATCGCCGAGGAGCATGGGATTTCACATAAGTTTCTCGAAAACATCCTGCTCGAACTCCGAAAGGCCGGCTATCTCGGTAGCAAAAAAGGCAAAGGCGGTGGCTATTACCTGATCAAAGAACCCAAAGATATTCCACTTTCCAGAGTGATAAGACTCCTAGACGGACCGATTGCTTTGCTTCCCTGTGTCAGTCTGAATTATTACGAACCCTGTGCAGAATGCAAGGATGAGGCTCATTGTGGTATCAATAAGGTCATGATCCAAGTTCGGGATGAGACGCTTAAGATACTGGAAAACAAATCATTACAGGATATTTTAGACGAAGAATAAAATTTTTTTTACATATTGTCTATAAATTTTATAGGGTTTATATACTTTTGCTTTCTCCAGTCGTATAGAACTTCATGATTTTAGACCAATTCACCAAAAAGCTTTTTTCCTCCAAATCCGGAAAAGACAGCAATGCCAAGAGCCTTCTGAAGTCAATTTCCTGGAGGATAGTGGGTACTATCGATACGATAGTCATATCCTACATCATCACCGGTCAGCTGGTGATGGCCGTATCGATCGGTTCGGTAGAAGTCGTCACCAAAATTTTGCTCTACTATGTGCATGAGCGGGTGTGGGAAAATGCATCTAAAATAAAAGCCGATGAGCCAGCAGCAGAATATATCAGATCTTGAGGCAAGATTTCGGAGCCTTTCAGCAGCTGAAGGGCTTGGTTTAATATCGGAGCTTTTCGCGGGGAAAGTGGTTTTCTCCACTTCATTAGGCCAGGAGGATCAGGTGATCACGCAGCTGATTGTTTCGCAAAACCTTCCGATCCAGATCTTTTCCCTGGACACAGGACGTCTGTTTCCGGCGACATTGGATTTGCTAAGCCGAACTGAAGCCAAATACAAAACTCGGATTAAAGTTTACTACCCAACGACAGCCTCTGTAGAGAAATTGGTTTCCGATATTGGAATTAACGGCTTTTACGAATCTATAGAAAATCGAAAATCCTGCTGTTTTGTGCGGAAAGTAGAACCGCTGAAAAGGGCTTTAGCTGGTAATGACATCTGGATCACCGGACTGCGTGCAGAGCAAAGTGCCAATCGTAGCGAAATGAAGCGCATCGAATGGGATGAGGCCAATCAGATTATCAAGTACAATCCGCTGATGGACTGGACTTTTGACCAGATGATCGCTTATATCCACGAATATAAAATTCCATATAATCCGCTACACGACCAGGGCTTTGTCAGTATCGGTTGCGCTCCCTGTACCCGGGCGATTATGCCGGGAGAGGATGCCCGTGCAGGACGCTGGTGGTGGGAGGATTCGAAAAAGGAGTGTGGCTTGCATTCGAAGTGAGATGCAAGACGCTAGATACAAGACGCAAGAATTCGATATTCGAAGTTTATCATTCGATATTCGAAATTAAAAATATTGAACACCGAATGCTGAATAACGAATGTTGAAGGCAGCATAAATCGTAAATCAAAAATCGTATTTCCTATGTCAAACCTATTTATACCTAATCCCAAAGAAGCAGAATCGATCCACATCATGAGAGAGGTGGTGGCGCAGTTTGAGCGTCCGGTTTTGCTTTTTTCGGGAGGAAAAGATTCCATCATACTTGTAAGACTGGCTCAAAAAGCCTTTTATCCTGCCAAAATCCCTTTTCCCCTGCTCCATGTAGATACGGGACACAATTTCCCAGAGACCATCGAGTTTCGGGATAAGTTGGTTGCAGAGCTTGGCTTGGAGCTGATCGTGCGAAATGTACAAGACTCCATCGATCAGGGGAAAGTGCGGGAAGAGCGGGGTCGCTATGCAAGTCGAAACACGCTACAAACGACCACGTTGCTGGATGCCATCGAAGAATTCAAGTTTGATGCCTGTATCGGTGGTGCCAGAAGAGATGAGGAAAAGGCAAGAGCAAAGGAGCGCGTATTTTCAGTCCGGGATGACTTCGGTCAATGGGACGAAAAGAATCAGCGTCCTGAGCTGTTTGATATGTTCAACGGTAAAATTCATGTCGGCCAAAATGTCCGCGTTTTCCCGATTTCCAACTGGACAGAATTGGACGTGTGGGAGTATATCCGGACCGAAAATTTGGAGATTCCTTCCCTCTATTTTGCACACAAGCGTGAAGTTTTCTTCCGTGATGGGATGATCTGGACAGCCAATCAGCATGTCTACAGAGACCAATCAGAATTGGTAGAGGAAAAAATGGTACGCTTCAGAACTGTGGGGGATATGACCTGTACAGCGGCCGTGCTTTCCGAAGCGGTGACCTTGGATGATGTGGTCGCAGAGATCAGGCAATCCACCATTTCCGAACGCGGAGCCCGAATCGATGACAAGCGATCCGAAGCAGCGATGGAGACGAGGAAGAAGGTTGGATATTTTTAAAGTACGAAGTACCATGTACAAAGTATCTTTTCAACTCAGACAGCTATGGACTATTGTCTATAAACTATTGACTCAAAAATAATGGACATACAAGGCAGAAAACTTATTAAGATCGCCACAGCAGGCTCCGTCGATGATGGGAAAAGCACTCTTATCGGGCGATTGCTTTACGATACCAAGTCTTTGACTACCGATAAGATTGAAGCAATCGAGCGAAGCAGTAGACAGCGTGGCTATGATTACCTGGATTTTTCACTTGCGACAGACGGACTGTTGGCAGAGCGGGAGCAGGGAATCACGATTGACGTGGCGCATATCTATTTCAATACTGAAAAGACCAATTTCATTGTAGCGGATACTCCCGGTCATGTGGAGTACACCCGAAACATGGTGACTGGTGCGTCGACATCCAATGTGGCAATCATTCTGATCGATGCTCGCAAGGGTGTCATAGAGCAGACCTATAGACACTTCTTCATTGCCAATCTCTTACGCATTTCTCACGTAATCGTGGCAATTAATAAAATGGATTTAGTGGGCTATGACGAAGACACCTATCTTAAAATCAAGGCTGATTTTGATGTCCTTGTGGAGAAAAGTGATTTCCATCAGGAGCAAATTACTTTTATTCCGGTTTCCGCATTGAAAGGGGAAAACATTGCCAGAAAATCCAAGCAAATGCCTTGGTATTTTGGAAATACGCTGTTGGATCATTTGGAAATCTTGGAGCCCGCCGACTTGCAGGAAAGCACCGTTGCCAGATTCCCGATTCAGTATGTCATCCGGCCAAAAACGGAAGCCTTCCATGATTTTCGTGGCTTCTCTGGTAAACTCTACGGAGGAAGCCTGAAAGTTGGGGATGCGGTAACTGTACTTCCTTCGGGAAATGAATCTAGGATCAAGAGTATTCATTTCTTCGATCAGGAATTGGAGGAAGCAGCGCCGGGGTCATCTATAGCTATCACCCTGTCGACAGAAGTGGATTGTAGCCGTGGGGATATGATTGTAAAGCGTGGTTTTGAGCCAAGAAGTGAAAAGACAATATCAGCCACTATTTGCCAGGTAAACAGCAAGGCTCTGAAAGTGGGAGAAAAGTACATTCTTCAGCATGGTATCAACCGCGTTTTGGCAAAAATCGATCAGATCGAAAGTCGGATTCATACCGATTTCACCGGAACTGAAGAAACCGAACAGCTGAAGTTGAATGACATCGGGCGGGTTCATTTCCGACTCAGCAAACCGATTCATTTCGATTCCTATCGCGACAACAAATCAAACGGAAGCTTCATTCTGATTGATGAAGGGAGTTTTGATACGCTTTCGGTGGGGTTTATTGAGTAGTATCTAGATGCTAGTATCAAGTATCAGGTATTTGAACTTCGGTGTTCATCATTCGACGTTCGACATTCGATATTAAAAATACCGTATTTCAAAATAACCCAAATGCTGTGAGATAGGAGATACTCCCAGCCGCATATAATACTTTGCTATTCAATATTCGATGTTTTCCACTTGCCTTCGGTAGGCAGGTTCAATATTAAAATAATGAACACCGAACACTGAATATCGAATGATGAAGAAGAACCAGTTGAATGGACATGACAAAGTATAGAGGTCTAAACTTTACAACCTTACAACTTTACAACCTTCCAACAAATTACTATATATCACTATCCCTTTCGGGAAAAACATATAATAATCATGCAAAGCTTTCGAACTGAACTGGAAAACCCCATTGTAGAAAAGGATATTCTGGAACTGGAGCGCAAAATTGCGCTTTTCCGTGAGGGTAAAATCGACGAGGAAAAGTTCCGCAGTCTCCGGCTTGCCCGTGGAGTCTATGGACAGCGACAGCAAGGGGTGCAAATGATCCGCATCAAGCTTCCTTATGGCCGCGTGACTTCGGCTCAATTGCGTCGAATCTGCAAAGTGTCCGAGGAATATTCCACGGGTAGACTTCACATCACCACACGTCAGGATATCCAGATTCACTACGTGAGCCTGGACCGAACGCCACAATTGTGGGCTGAATTGGAGCGTGATGATGTCACCTTGCGCGAAGCCTGCGGAAATACGGTTCGAAATGTCACAGCATCCGAATTGGCAGGGATTGATCCTAAGGAGCCTTTTGACGTCACGCCCTATGCAGATGCGACATTCCGTTACTTTTTGAGAAATCCGGTTTGCCAGGAGATGGGGCGTAAGTTTAAAATGTCCTTTTCTTCATCCGATGAGGACATTGCCTTGAGTTATTTGCATGATTTGGGCTTCATTCCAAAAGTGAAAATCGTCGGTGGGAGAGAAGTTCGAGGGTTCAAAGTGCTCTTGGGTGGAGGCTTGGGATCCCAGCCCCGCCATGCCGATATGATTTCTGAATTTGTACCCACAGATCAGATTATACCATTCACAGAGGCGGTACTCCGAATCTTTGACCGTCACGGTGAACGGGCCAGAAGAAACAAGGCCAGAATGAAGTTTTTGGTCAAAGATCTTGGTGTTGAGGCCTTTTTGGAATTGGTAGAAAAAGAGCGAAAGGCCTTGCCATTTTCAAGCTTTCCGCTTGATTTTGAGGACTATGAGGCCGGAAAAACGCTTCCAAATCCGGAAAATCCGACCCTCGAAAAAGAACTGGGATTAGACTATGAGCTTTGGAAACTGACTAACGTCCTTCCTCAAAAACAAAAAGGGTATGTGGCCATCGGTGTGAAAGTTTCTTTGGGTGATTTCTACATCGATCAGGCCAGGGCTTTGGCTGATTTGGTCGAAAAATATGCGAATAATGAAGTTCGCTTTACACTCCGACAAAACTTCCTGATCCGGGATGTGCGGGAGGATCTGGTTCCTTTCTTTTATCAAGAACTTCAGAAAATGGGTCTGGCACAGCGCGGGTACAATACCCTTGGGGACATCACTGCCTGCCCGGGTACGGATACTTGTAATCTTGGAATCGCAAGCTCAACCGGGATCGCTGTTGAATTGGAGAAAGTCATTCTCGAAGAATATCCTCAATACCTTCAAAACCGCGATTTGGTCATCAAAATCTCCGGCTGCATGAATGCCTGTGGTCAGCACAATATGGCGCATATCGGGTTTCAGGGTATGTCTATGAAGTCAGGAAAAACCGTCATTCCAGCACTTCAGGTGCTTTTGGGAGGTGGGAATTTGGGTGATGGAAATGGCCGCTTTGCAGATAAAGTAACCAAAGTTCCCAGTCGTCGTGGCCCACAGGCATTGCGGGTTTTACTGGATGACTTTGATAAAAATGCGGGAGGAAAAGACTTCCTCAGTTACTATGACAAGCAAGGGCAGCTGTACTTCTATGAGCTGTTGAAAGAACTCAGCGATGCATCAACTGTGACGGAATCCGATTCAGTGGATTGGGGACATAATGAGGCCTATGAAGTGGCTGTGGGTGTCGGCGAATGTGCCGGAGTCGTGATCGACTTGGTGGCGACATTGCTTTTGGAGGCTTTGGAAAAGTTGGATCAGGGCCAGGAAGCTTTGGAGCAAGGTCGATGGTCAGACAGCATTTACCATCATTATGCAGGATTGATCAATGCGGCCAAAGCACTTCTCCTCAGCGAGGACATCAGCACCAACAGTTACGCAAATATTATTTCGCTTTTCGATGAGAAATTTGTTGAAACTGGAAAAATCAATCTGGAAGGCACTTTCGCTGAGAAAGTTTATCAGATCAATCAGCACGAACCTACCGAAGAATTTGCGAAAGCCTATGCTAAACAGGCGATGGACGTGTATAGCTTATTGAAAACCTACCGTGAGGAGGAAGTGGAGGCATGATAACGAGCATTAATCCCAAAGTCACACTCGTTGGGGCTGGTCCCGGAGATCCTGAGTTGATTACCCTGAAAGCAATCCTGGCATTGAACACTGCTGATGTGGTGCTTTATGATGCATTGATAGACCCTGTTTTATTGAATCATGCGCCTGCCACTGCATTGAAGATCTTTGTTGGGAAACGGGTTGGAAAGCATTCCACTACTCAGGAAGAAACGAATCAACTTTGCGTCGGCTTGGCAAAACGGCATGGTCATGTCGTAAGACTGAAAGGCGGCGATCCGTTTGTCTTTGGACGTGGTGCGGAGGAAATCGAATACATCGAGGCTTTTGGAATACCGACTGCCTGGATTCCTGGGATTTCCTCGGCGATTGCAGTGCCTGGTTCGGCAGGGATTCCCGTGACCAAAAGAGGCATTTCCGAAAGCTTTTGGGTAGTGACAGGTACCACTTCCTCGGGGGAACTTTCCCGGGATTTGGTCTTGGCTGCGCAATCCACTGCAACGGTGGTAATCCTCATGGGCACCAAAAAGCTGGCTGAAATCGTTCAGGTTTACCAGCAAGCTGGAAAATCAGATCTGCCGATTGCAATCATCCAAAGTGGGACAACCAACGAAGAAAAGATCGTGGCAGGTTACATTTCAGATATTGGGAAAAAAGCCAAAGAAGCCCAAACCGAAGCTCCAGCGATTATTATTATTGGAGAAGTGGTAAAGGAAAGTGTGAAATTGGCGGAGGTTTATCGGGAGGTTGTCAAAATAGAGATACGATAGAAATACCATTGAAATAGGCTCCCTACAGTTGCAAAATACGATAGAAATATGCTTGGTCGTGAAATATTTCGTCCGACAAAGGAGGACTTAATTCAACTCTATTTCTACTTTATTTCTTAATAAAATCTTGCTTCTTGTATCTAACTTCTTGCATCTAATAAAATGAACCACCTCTATCCCATTTTCCTGAAAGTTCACGAACTCAATATCCTGTTGGTTGGCGGTGGATTTGTGGCAACTGAGAAGTTGGAATTTCTGCTTAAATCCAGTCCAGAGGCCCAGGTGACCGTTGTTTCCAAAGAATTCAGACCGGAGTTTCTCGAGGTGGCCGGGAAAGCTGAGACGGTTACCTTGATCGAAGATGTGTACCATGAAAAGTATCTCGGAGGAAAGCATCTCGTCATTGGTGCGACAGATAATAAAGCGGTCAACAGACAAATCCGGGATGAGGCCAAAGAACGTTTTCTTTTGGTCAATATTGCCGATACACCTGAATTGTGTGACTTTTATTTGGGAGGAATTGTGACCAAAGGCAACCTTAAAATTGCCATTTCCACCAATGGAAAATCCCCGACTACGGCCAAGCGCCTTCGGCAGCTGCTCGAAGAAGTGCTTCCTGAAGAAATCGACGACCTGCTACTTAATCTGAATGCTTATCGGGATACGCTAAAAGGAGATTTTGAGTTTAAGGTGAAGGCGATGAATGAGATCACGGAGGGACTGGTAAGGAAAGAAACAAGACATTAGAAATAAGACATTAGACACAAAACATTAGAAATAAGACATTAGAAATTAGAGGCTAGACAAAGTGATAATAGTTGTGTTACTTTCTGTTGTGCTGCTTCTCCAGAAGCCGCACTTAGTTAAAAACCCAAAAATCACAGCTGATGTGCGGATTATGTGATTTTTTTCACGTTTTCTGCACATAAAGTGTGATTTTATAGAAAAATAAAAAACAACATTCACTCATTATACACCGGTCTTACTTCATTAATTTTTTATTTCACCCAGTTCCCGTATTTTTGGGCACTATTGAAAAACGAATCTATAACTTAAGTTTATGGCATATTTATTCACCTCAGAGTCAGTGTCTGAGGGTCATCCTGACAAAATCTCTGACCAAATCTCAGATGCGCTGATTGACAATTTTTTGGCCTTCGACCCCAGTTCCAAAGTAGCCTGTGAAACGCTCGTCACCACAGGGCAGGTAATACTGGCAGGAGAAGTGAAGTCAGACGTTTATCTGGACGTGCAGAAAATTGCCCGTGACGTGATCAACCGAATTGGGTACACCAAGAGTGAATACATGTTTGAGGGCAATTCCTGTGGGGTACTTTCAGCGATTCACGAGCAGTCTTCAGACATCAATCAAGGCGTGGAGCGCAAGAATCCGGAAGAGCAGGGCGCCGGTGACCAGGGAATGATGTTTGGCTATGCCACCAACGAAACCGAAAATTACATGCCGCTTGCTCTGGATCTTTCTCACATGATCCTAAAAGAACTGGCTGCACTTCGGAGAGAGAATAAAGATATCACCTACCTCAGACCTGATTCCAAGTCTCAAGTGACCATCGAGTATAGTGATGACAATGTTCCTCAGCGGATTGATGCGATCGTCGTGTCTACGCAGCACGATGACTTTGACGCAGAGGAAGTAATGCTTGCAAAAATCAAATTCGATATCATCAACATTCTTATTCCTCGTGTGAAAGCTCAGTTGAAACCGGAGTTACAAAGGCTTTTCACAGACCAAATCACATATCACATCAATCCAACTGGGAAATTCGTAATCGGAGGTCCTCACGGCGATACCGGTTTGACCGGAAGAAAAATCATCGTGGATACCTACGGTGGAAAAGGCGCTCATGGTGGAGGGGCTTTCTCCGGAAAAGATCCATCCAAAGTGGACCGCTCAGCTGCTTATGCTACGCGCCACATCGCCAAAAACATGGTAGCCGCCGGTGTTGCTGACGAAATCCTTGTTCAGGTTTCTTATGCCATCGGAGTAGCCAGGCCAATGGGTATCTATATCAATACCTACGGCACGGCTAAGGTTGGCTTGAGTGACGGAGAGATTGCCAAAAAAGTGGAGGCGATCTTTGATATGCGACCTTATGCGATCGAGCAGCGATTGAAGCTAAGAAATCCAATCTATGAGGAGACAGCAGCCTATGGCCACATGGGTAGAAAAAACGAAGTGGTGAAAAAGATCTTCACTTCACCCTATCGTGAATCCCTCGTCAAAGAAGTGGAGCTTTTCACTTGGGAAAAGCTTGATTTCGTAGATCAGGTAAAAGAGGCTTTCGGGATTTAAAATCCAAAGTTCTTCAAATACAAAAGCCCCCAAAAAGCATCAAACTTCTTGGGGGCTATTTTTTTAATTGTTCACAGCGCGAATCCGATTTCACAGACGTAGTCCAAGCATTTACAATAATAAATATTTGTGTAAACCCCGTTTCAGTTAATTGCTACCGAAACGATAACTTATACCAAACTGTACCGCCAAGTTTCTGTATCGAATTTCATCATCAATTTGATAGGATAAAGACGCTGCAAGTGTATCGGTCCAATATCCATGAGGATGATCAGACCGAAGATAGTTAGTCGCCAGATTCAGGTTTAGCTTTGGTGAGATAGGATAGACAATTTTAGCTTCGAGGCCATAGGCAAATTCCTTGAGATTAGTAGGTACTGGTCCATCTACGGGAAAAGGTCTTCTATAAATTTCCGTAGTTTCAGAGATTTGAAAAAACCATGAGTAAAAGGGGAACTCAAGATTGTTGATCCCTACGAGGGCAGATATCCTTACATCCACTCGATGAATTGGTAGTCGATAGCCTAATCCCATATAAAATAGATTAGCACGATAAGGATCACTTTCTAGCCTACCGGGAATGTCAAATTCATTCCCATTCAGATCCAATTGAGTTTTAAAATTGGCATCATAAAAGATTTGTTGAGGACGGGTATCGATGGAATGTTGCGTTTGAAGGTAATTGAAACTGACAAACAATGATGGTGTTGCATGAAAAGTCAGGTTCATCCCCAAACTATAGCCGATTTCTGCTTGTCCTCCTTCATTTTTGAGGAAACCCTGAAATCTTATTGGATTTGATCCGGGAGGAGTTGGTTCCAAAGAGGGAGCTATGGATACTGCTGAGAAATTACCAACTGGAACGGCCAATCCACCGGATAAACCCAATTCAAGTTTTTCCAATAGTTTTTCTTGTGAAAAAACTTCTTTATTGAGGATCAGGAGGAATATTAGGGATAGAAAAAATTTATTCATTTTTCACCAATCTAGATTCCAGTACACTTTCACCTTTGACCCTCACAATTACTAAGTATTCCCCTTTGGGTAAATCAGTAATATCCATAATCTCATTCCCTGAAATCTGGGCAAAAGATTTTTTCCTTTCTGTAGAGAGCGAAATTATTTCGACATCCAAAGCACCTTGATATTCAGTTTTTATACTTAAGGCGGAGTTGCTTGGATTAGGATACAATAAAATGTTTCCAAAATTATAGTAGGTTACATTCCTGATGGCTAAGGTGTCATTGGAAGCATTTCTGGCATATATCCTAAAGGTCAAGATATTTCCAGCTTGCATGGTGAAGTGCATCTGATTGGTATGTGCCCAATAGGTGAGATTTCCCTGATATCTTTCCCATACAAAATTATTTACGCCTGACATGGAAAGGTAAGTGGACACATTTCCAGTCGGGACTTGATTGCCGTTTCCAAGGACATGATTGGATGGTGTAGAAGTTGTGTAATTTCCGGAAATAGTAATATTTGGTACTGATAGGGTAATAGTTTGTGTTTTGGAGGAAACTCCCGAGCATCCTGTCAAAATTACCTTCAAAGTGACATTTCCGTAGGAATCTCCTCTGACGGTTACAGAAGCACCATTGGTAGCCGAAGTAAAGGAGACAATTCCAGTACTTCCAATAATGCTCCATTGATAACTTACACCAGATTTCGAGGGCAATGAAATTGTTTTAGTCTGATCCTTTGGGATAACAGCGGAAGGGGCTAGCTTTCCTATAAACGCATAATATTTATCAGGTTCTGATTTGGTTGCGTAGTTCAATTCATACCATGTTGAATCGAATTCATGCCCAACAACTGGACTACCTGTGCCATACTTCGAAATGAATTTAGGGTTAAATGTCGTTGTCCTGTCTCTTACTAGCGAATGAGGACCTGGATCTGCCCCGAATACTTGGGTAATTACATCTACGTTCGATAAACTTTGATCACAAACCTGAATGTATTGATTTGAATTTTTAAAATAATTTTGGTCAGGCCCACCCCCAGAGTGAGTATATTGAGAAGCAACAGTTATGCTACCGGGATTAGAAATACCCCAATTAGGAACAGAATTCAGTCCTCCCTCCATGTAGGCTGCTGCGAAGCCATGGCAATTAAAATCTCCGCAATTAGTCGAAAGTCGCTTTGTACCATATTGCGACCCTATTTTCCAGAAACCATTGTCTCCGCATGTTTGACCATTGGCTTGAATTACCAACAGGAGAGAAAAGCAGATTAAAAAAAAACTCCTCATAATTTTAAAATTTCCTCAAATTACAATATCCCTTCTGAGAATGCAAGTGATTCACTAATTATTATTGAATGCTTTTTATTTCTCTAAATCCCCACAGGAATGAGTAATTTGTCTGATTTAAAAAGTGGGAAAACATTGGTATCGATAAATGGAAAAATCCTTAAAAAATTCAAATAAGGCTCATGAAGGCATTGGTTGAACGTGTCAAACTGGATCAGTAATGGAAGTCTTTCTGAAAATGAATAGGCCTAAATAGTTGAGATTGACCCTAGATCCTAACCCTTAAAAATCAGAGGCTCCTGCTGATTGAGGAGCCTCCTTGAATTTTTAAGCATTGGAAAGTGTCCGTCGGATCATATCCAGATTGACTCGGATTTCTTCGATACTTTCCCATTCTCGATCTTGATCCCCATGTTCGATTCCCACATAGCCGTTGAACTTGTGACCAACCACGATTTTCATCATTCGCTCATAGTCCAAAGGATGCTCTTTCCCCATATCATCCCAAACTTTTGGTTTTAAGCTCACACCTTTTGCCATTGGCATCAGTTCATCTACACCCCGATAGGAATCGTAGCTGGAAATTTTGTCGCCTTCTCGAAGCAAGACAAAATTTCCAAAATCCGGAAGTGTTCCTGCTCTTGGATGAGCTGTTTCTTTGATCAATTCTGCCAGCCACTTTCCGTTGCTTGAGAATCCTCCATGGTTTTCCACGATTACATCGATGTCAAAGTCATTGGCAAACTGACAGATTCTTCTCAAGGTAGAGCTGCATACATCGATGGCCTGCTTTTCCACTTTGGGATCAGTACTATATGGAACAGCAGTGTAGGCATTTACTCTAATGGCATGGCAACCTAAAAACTTGGCAGCTTCTACCCACTTTTTGTGTTTTTCCACGGTTTCCGCTCGCTCCGCAGAGGTGGCAGCCCCGAGTTGTCCTTCACCATCGATCATGATGAGCACGGAAGTCACGCCTTCGCCGTCCGCACGGGTTTTCATTTCCTGGAGATAGGCCGTGTCAGTCGCTTTGTCTTTGAAAAACTGATTCACATACTCTACTGCATCGATTCCATGTTTTTTAGCCTCGATGGCAAAGTCCAGATGATTCATTTTTCCTGCAAAAAGTGGTCGATTAAGTGACCATTCGGCAAGGGAAATTTTGAATAGATCCGCCTTTTTCATGTTAAATGAAAATTGGGGAAGCCCAAAGCCCACTGCCGCGGTGGCAAGGCCGGCTGATTTGATAAAGTTTCTTCGGTTTGTCATTGGAAAAAGGTTAATAAGTTAAGTTATTGGTTTATTTGGTATTAGTATTTGTCTGATTTGGGCACTGCAAACTGAGACTGTCAACTTCCTAAAGTTCCCATCCGCTTCGATACACACGAGTCAGGAAAGAATTTGCCTCGTCATCATTGGTGATCTTTAGTAGATTTGGGTCAAAATCCACTTTTTTGTTTGCGCGTAATGCCACTGCGCCAAGATTAATTGTATCAGTGATAGTTTGAGCTCGGATAAAACTTCCTGGGGTTTGTCTTCGCTCAAGCATGGCATCTATCCACAGATCGGTTTTCCGATCCACTTCACGGGAGTTGATTTTTTCCGATTCTGGTCGGATCGCCATTTTGCTTTCCGGTAATAGAACTGGGTTTTCTCCTCGGAATCCACCCAAGATTTTTCCTTTGGATCCTACGATGAGCAATCCTTCCTCAGGAGTGTCTTTTCCGTCTATTTCCAATTCTTCGCAAGCGAAAGGCTTCATTCCGCCGTCATACCAGAAAAGCTCGAAAGCCGGTAGATATTCCTGTTCCGGAAATTTCCACTTGATGGTACAGCTGGCCGGAAATGCCACGTCGTTTTTCACCCACTGATAAACCTGATCAATTTCTTCCCGGGAAGTCGTGCCAAATGCTCTCGCTGAGATCGGCGATCGATTGATCCCCAGTGTCTCAAATAGGGGAAACAAACTGTAATGCCCCATATCAGCCACCGAACCACCGCCGAATTCATACCAGCCACGGAAGACATTGTGGGTGTAGTTTTTATGATAGGGCATATCGGGTACCGGTCCGAGCCAAAGTTCCCAGTTGAACCCATCGGGAATCGGCTGAACTTCTGTGGGTCGCTTAGTCCATTGTTGCCAAACGGGGCGATAGGACCAATTGTGGATTTCCTGTAAATTACCAATTAGTCCTTCATCCATCCAGGCTTTGATCTGACGATATTCAGGCCGATCGGACCATGCTAAAAGATGAGTGATCATTCCGGTTTCTTTGGCTTTTTCAATGACTTTTCTCCCCTCCACTAATCGGTTTGATATGGGCTTATGCGTCACCACCTGTATTTTGCGATCCATTGCTGCCAAAGCAATTGAAGCATGGGTATGATCAGGGGTCATGATCTTGACTGCATCGATTCCCTTCTCTTTTGCGAAAAGCTCCCGATAGTCTTCGTAGCTCGTACAGCCTTTGTACTTTCCGGAAGGTTTGCTCTTGGCGTAATACTTTTCTACATATTCCTGTCCGATATCTCTCCCTCCGGGAATTCCCGGTTTGCCTTCCCACCAGGTCGGATCACCCAATACTTCACGGATGTCATTTCGGATTCCGTTAGCTGACCAATCGATATAGTCGGTGGAGAATTTATTGGCATCGCAAACAGCGACAACCCGAACTTTTGGATTTTGGAGTAAACTTCCCATTTCCCGTAATCCCTGTGTTCCGCAGCCGATATTGGCGACAGCCAGCTGATCTGAAGGTGGGATGTGGCCTGTACCGGCAATGACATGAGACGGGACTATGGTAATGGAAGCAGCTATGGTGGCCGCCGAACCTAGAAATTCTCTTCTGTTGATTTTTGGAGTTTGGGTCATTTTTGTTAATCGTATTGAAAGTCAATAATTTACAAAAAGGATGAGTTATTCAAAAGAAAATTTTTCTCCAGACTATTTTCTGAAAATTTTCATAAGTAAATAGCTGGTACATTGGGAAAAAGTAGGTCCTTTCCAAATGGACTTCTTTCTGTTAGAACTTTCCAATAGGCAATCAAAAAAATTGAAATTGGGATAAAAATATGTGTCAGTCTGAGCGGAGTCGAGGACCTTTCGACTCCGCTCAAACTGACCACTATCTAACGTTAAAAGTGAATTTCTAGCTCTTCATTTCTGTAAGCTATAAGAGTTAATATCACGAAGAATTACATCGGGTAGTCTTGGCCACCTCAACGTAATCATTCGCCTCCTTCTTCCTTTTTAGGCTTTTTAGGAGCTTCTTTTTTCTCATCCTCTCCCTTGAGATAAGTAGGGAGGTTAAGACCCGCCATATTGAAGAGGTCATTGAGGGGCGGTACGGTCTTCATCATGCCGGAGACAAAATTGGCGGTGGAGTTATTGCCGTTTTCGCTTTGTCCGGAATCCCAAACTGTTATTTTATCGATTTTGATATTTTTGACAGCTTCTACCTGAGTTTTCACCAACTCAGGTAGTTTCTCAATGAGCAACAACTGGAAGGCTTTGGTCGGATCACCACCTGCGGCAGCGACTACATCGCGATAACCTTCTGCCTGTTTGGTCAGGATTTCGAAGAGACCTTTCGCTTCCGCTTCCATTTTGGCGTAGATCGCATCCGCTTCCCCTTTTGCCTGTTCACGGATTCGTTCAGCTTCAGCTTGTGCTTCGATGATAGCCCGTTGTTTGGCGATTTCAGCAGGCACAACGATGTTTGCGTTTTGGGTGGATCGCTCCCGCTCGGCACGGGCTGTTTCTGCTTTTTGCTCGGCGAGGTAGGCTTCTTCCAAAGCTTTCGCTTGCTGTACCTTTTCGGAAGCCAAAGCGATTCTCAAGGCTTCCGCTTCTTTTTCTCTTCGCAATGCATCCGACTGGGCAATGGAAATCTTGGCTTCGTTTTCCCCTTTGATCGCGATGGCATTGGCTTCAGAGGTTTTGACTCGGGTGTCTCGTTGAGCTTCCGCTTTACCGATGCTTTCGTCTTTTTGGGCTTCGGCGATGCTGACTTCCCGGTCTTTCAGGGTGATGGCGATTTTCACATCGCGATCCCGTTGAGTGTCGGCGATTTGCACGTCTTTCTCCCGATCGGCTATGGCTTTACCGGTTTCACCGATTTTTTCCTGTTCGGCAACCGAGATCTTCGCTTCGTTGATTGCTTTTGCGGCAGCTTCTTTACCCAAAGCTTCGATGTAGCCTGACTCGTCCTTGATATCGGTGACGTTGACGTTGATGAGTTTTAAACCGATCTTTTTCAATTCGGAATCCACATTTTTGGAGATATTTTCCAGGAACTTATCCCGATCCGAGTTGATTTCCTCGATGGTCATCGTGGCAATGACCAATCGAAGCTGTCCGAAAAGTATGTCTTTGGCCAATTCCTGAATTTGCTCGTGTACTAGACCCAAAAGTCTTTCAGCGGCAGTATTCATGGTGTCAGATTCGGTGGAAATGGCAATCGTGAATCGACAAGGTACGTCCACCCGGATATTCTGACGGGAGAGCGCATTGGTCAGATTGGCTTCGATCGAGATCGGCTTGAGATCCAGGTAAGCATAGTCCTGAATGACTGGCCAGATAAATGCACCACCGCCGTGGATACACTTGGCAGATGTGCCGCCGGTCTTACCATAAACGACAAGGATTTTGTCCGAAGGGCAGCGCTTGTAGCGAGAAACTAAAGCGATGATGGTGACGAAGACAACGAAGGCCCCCGCCAGAATTAAAATTAAAGGATCCATAAAAGTAGTTGAGGTTAGATTTTTTCGACAATTAAGAGGTTTCCTCCTTCGACTCCGATCACTTTGATCGACGCGCCGGTCTCGATTCGGTCACCGGAGGTGATTGCGCTTAGTTCTTTTTGAGAGCCTTTGACGCTGATGGAGATTTTGCCCGCTGCACTTTTGTGAGCCGGAATAGAAAGGTAGACTGTACCGGTTTTCTGCAGGGCATGTTCCAGCTTGAAGCTGTTGTCTTCTGCAAGTTTTTGGATTTGCTTGATGATGAAAAAGAAAATCCAAACAAAGCCAATCCCCACCAAGGTGGCGATTATGATCAAAAGGAAATAATTGGGAATGGAATAATAGAAAGTGATTCCCGTCCAGCTAAAGCCCAATAGAAAATTGATGAGGTTTCTTAGGGTAAAGAGTTGCATTGGAGCATCTACCCCCTCTAAGTTTCCATCAAAGTCGGCGTTGATGCCAGACGGGGAATCCGACCCGATAAAGGTCATGATGGTCTGCAGCAGGAAAATAAAGGAAACGGGCAATGCGATATACCAAAGCGCCCGGAGCGAGGGTTCCATTTCGGCTAAAAATTCCATAGGAGGTGAAGCTGTTAAATGGTTTAAGTTTTACAACGAACAATATCTTTATTTTTTCCAGAAATCAATAATCCGGGAAAATCAATTTTTAAAATTCCTGTAAAAAAATCCCAAATATACTTTTAGTCATTCGTTTCTAGCATCCATTTCCAAACAGGGATCATTTCGATTAGAATGCCTTGTGCTTCCCAAGTAGCGGATTCATCAAGTGTAAGGATAAGCCCCCGTTTGGCTCCGGTGTAGGCGCAGGTTTTAAGGAGACCTTTGATTTCTCTGTCTTTTGTTTGCAGCTGCTCCATGGACCAAGTCACTTGGATTGGCAATGGATTTTCACCTTCCCTTATCACTACGAAATCACATTCATGAGACTGATCGGAATAATAGAAAATATGCTGCTGATACATCGAGCCATATAGCCGATAAAGGTGGAGGAAAAAAGTATTTTCTAAGAGGGTCCCCTTTGCCTCGGTAGAGCCTATCAAAGCTCTGAGTAGGCCATTGTCCAGCCAATAGATTTTCTTGTCAGACTTTTCCGATTTGCTGCTTGAATTATCAAAACGTCTGATCCGTTTGAACAGAAAGGCATCTTCGGCATGGTTCATTACTTCGTAAAGTGTATTTAAACCTACTGCATATCCCATGGATTTAAGTTGATTGAAAAACCGCCTTACGGAAATGGGTTGGGCTATACTGCTGGCTGCCAACCGAAATAAAGCTCGTAAATACTGAAAGTTGGAAAGTTGGTGGTATTCTAGGATGTCACGGAGTAGCATTGTATTGTAGTACTCCTGCAAATAAGCGACATGCAGTGCTTGGTCCTCCAATCCGATCAGTTCAGGATACCCGCCTTGATTAAGGAATTTTTGGAAAAAAGCTTCCGTTACGCTTTTCTCGGGACCATAAAGTATGGGCTGATGACCCTGAAACCTGCAAAACTCCCGAAAAGAGAGCGGAAGCATTTCAACGGCTACTTCTACCTCTCAGAACGGTATTTACTTCAGTATGCAAAAGCCGGCTGTTACATCCTGTAAAGCATATTTTTTTGGTCAGTGTTTCATTGATCCGGTTGAGAAATTTTTCCCATCCCGGTGCTGCCTGCACTTCATCAAAGAAGAAAAAACAATCCTCCAATTGTACTGAAGGATGGAGTTCTTTCCAAGCTTGGAGGATCAGGTCCAGCTGTTCGGGTAAGAAGTGAACCCGTTCATCTTCAAAATTGAAATAAACCAAGCGATCCGATTTCACTCCCAGATTTTCGGTGAGTTCTTGCATATATAGCTGCATGGCAGATGTTTTGCCAACTCGGCGTGGACCTAGTAGGACTTGCATTTTAGGCAGATCGCTATAAAGCTTCTTGTCTCTGGGAAGCAAACCCAAATTTATTTTCCGGAGTGAATTCTCTATCAATATGTCTTTGAGCAATTCTTTCTTCTCACAAAAACAGGGAAAAATATTTCTAAAAAAACAAAAAGTACCAAAATATATTTTATAAAAAGACAACTAAATAAAAAATGTCGCTTTAAAAAAAGCCAATAATGAACCAACATCCGGGGATTTTTTAAAAATCTTTAAATTTTGGAATACACCCGAAATCCGAAATCACAAATCTGACTTTCTAGAAAGCTCTTTCCTCCAAGTGTTCACCCAGCTTCAGTCTTGGAACACCCTTGCTTATCCAGTCGGGTGCAGGTAATCCTTTAAGATGGTGATCGAAGAATTCCATCATCCGCACACTATAGTCTTTTCGGTTCTCCAATTTTCCTAGGCCGTGATTTTCTCCGAGATACTGAACCATGATGACCGGCTTTTTCAATCTTCTTAGTGCATTGTAATATTCCACACCTTGGGTAAAGTCCACTGCGCCATCTTTGTCATTGTGCAGCATGAGGAGTGGTGTTTGCACATTTTTTACATGGTAGATTGGGCTGTTTCGTTCGTAAGCATCCCAGTTTTCCCAAGGGCCTCCTAAAAACCTTCCTTGAGAGGCTTCAAAGATCGACATATTTCCACCTCCGGAATTCCAGTAAATCAAATCATACATGGAGATCATATTCGTCAAGGGTGCACCTGCTGCTGCTGCTTTAAACCGGGTGGTTTGTGTGATCAGAAAGGAAGTCTGATATCCACCCCAACTGTGACCGTGAAGTCCCATCTTGTTTTCGTCGATCACACCGGTTTTGATCGCTGCGTCAACTGCCGGAAGTACTGCCCAAACGGCTGACATCCCCGGATCGTCCATTTTGTACACGATATCCGGAATCAAAACTGCATAGCCATTGCTGGTGTACATGCTTGGACTCCAACCTGTGCCGTTATAGCCGGGGTTGGACCAGTTGTGCAGGGTTTGGGAAAGCTTTTCGTAGTAATAGACCACCGTAGGGTATTTCTGACCTGCGACGTAATTGGCCGGTAGAAACAATGCAGCCTGAAGCGAATCGCCTTTGGTTGTCACATAATCCACCAATTTCACCCCCGTAGACCAAGCATAGTTGGAGGCATCGGGCGCATTTTCGGTCACTTTCTTGCCGTTTGCCAAGGTGGCATCAGTCAGGTAAACTTGAGTAGGCTCGTTGAATTTCTCTTTGGTGTAAGTGAAGACACCTGACTTTTTAGCTTTTGCAATTCCGCCAATGTTAGCATCTTCCCAAATGAGCATCGCTGGTCCAGTTGCCAAGCCGGCTTTCGCTGGAGAAAGTGTGGCTACGCCGCTTTTCTTGGTGCTTTCACCATAGGTACGGATGTAGACTGTTTTGCTCAGGTCGATTCCTTTCTCCTCGGGATCAAGCATGAATCGATATTGATAGCGGATTTTATCTTTTTTTCCGTTTTGAGTGAGGTTGATCGGACTTTCTTTGGCGGACATCGGGATTTGCCAGATGTCCCAACCGTCACGAACCAGCACATATTTGCTGTCACTGCTCCAACCCAAAGGATTCTGAAGGGGATCTTTTACATTGTGATCATCTTCGGTATTGATCATAGAGACAGGAAGCTTTTCTGTGATGTTGGTGTGGGTTTTGGTTAGGATATCATAAACATGGAAATGTCCGTCTTTTCCATAAAGCAGCTTTTTGCCATCGGTGGATGGTCGCGGCATCGATGCAAAGGATGGCATGTAGAAGTTTTCGAAAAGCGGGGTTATCGTTCCAGTTTTTAAGTCCACCAAGAAGAAATCCTGATAGTTTTGACCGTTTAAGTTGATGTCCAACTCATATTTTTGACGATCAGAACCCAAAGCAAAATGCTGGTAAGGGAGGATATTCAGATCACGCATCGAACTATCTTGAAGCGCGATGTGCTTTTTGGCAACGACATCATACATGGCCCAAAAGCTGTAGTTTTTGTCCATGTTTTCCATCACCTGCTGACGGGATTGGAGGCGGTCGTCTTGCCAGTGCCAGATGGTCATTTCAGGCTTTTTTGCCTCGTTTGACTTTTTGCCATTTACTTTGCCGGAATCGAGTTTAGCGATTGCTTTCTGAAGATCAGCAATGGACTTGATGGTGGTGTCTGCCATTATTTTGGCAATTTTTACCGATTCAGCTGTGGCTAGTGAATCTTTGTTTTCTTCCTTTTTCGGGCTTTCTTTTTCTGCCAAAACCAAGGGATGAATTCCGTAGAAAAGACGGGTCAAATCCTCTGACCACATGGGACGTCGGTTTTGGCTGATGGTATATTTCTGATCAAAACCTGTCGAATCTTTTGCAGGTTCGTAAAGAATAACCTGAGGATTGTTGAGATTTTTCACCCCAAGCAAAATGCCGTGATCCTGCTTGTATTTTTTGTCCTTTTTCATCTTCAGGGCTGCAAAGGCATCGCCCTTCTCCGTCCAGTTGAGGCTTTGATAACCCGCTTCATCGGAATCCAGGACTTGGATGGAATTAGTTGAAAGTGTCAAAAGGTACAAGCCGTTTCCTTGTGAATTGGCTGCATCTACAGAATAGGCCAAGTGTGTTCCGGCTTTGTTTGCTGAATGCTCACGGACATTTCCGAGGTTTTGGGATTTGCCTGAGTTCAGATGGTAGATCAGGACATCGGAGCCTTTTTGCTCTCCGTTTCCTTCCTTGGGCAAGTTGATTAGGAGATGTGATGCAGCGTCATTATTGAAGCTAAAGCCGCCCACGCCTTCAAAGGTCTTTTTGTCATCCGTGCCAAGTTTGATCAAGTGTAGTTTTTCCTTCAGTGGTTTGCCTTTTGCCTTTTCATTAGCTTCTTTCTCTTTGAACTTGGGATATTCTTTGAAGGCAATCCATTGGCTGTTTTCACTGAATTCGAAACTTGGATACGTGGTGTTTCCGATTGGAAAGGTTTTTTTGCTTTCCGGATCGGACACTTTTTGAAGAATCAATTCGCCGTCTGCTTCGATTCCGATCAGGGCATAAGCCATCCACTGTCCGTCAGGAGAGAGTTTGAAGGCACTGTTGGGCATGTATTTCCAGGTGGCGACGTCCTTCCAGGACATGGGTTTGGTCTCCTGCGCTAGCGCAAAAGTTGCGGTCAGGCAGAGGAGCCAAACCAGGAGAAGGTATTTTCTCATGGGGTGATTTTAATTGAAAGTTCGGATTTGAGTTGATAATGGACAAAGAGAAAAGCTCATCATGATTATTGAAAATGAAAAATAACAGATTTTTTGCGGAGCAGGTAAAAAAGTATTTCTGTGGCAAAAAATAAATGCAATGAAATGCTTTTCATTTTTTTTATTTAATTTACCTAACTTTTAAATAAATTCCTTATGGAAACCGCAAGAAACTATTTTCTCTTCATTTTGATTCTTTGCCTTATCAGCTGTAATCAAGACAGATTCAAAATCGGCCAATTCCCGGAAGAACCTGTCAATCTTCAGCTAATCAATTCAGCATGGGATGATATTAATTCGGATATCCCTTTTGTCAGTCATACGGTTCCCCTTGTATTTTCAACCAACAGAGCCAATCCTCAAACAAAAGATTTTAATCTAATCCTCTCCTATGTGGATTTTAATTGGGACAAATCGGATGGAATTCTTACCGTTAACTCTTCAACTACGTTATTCAACGAAAATTTCGAGTCTTTTCGGGAAATGGTCCGGAGAACCGAATCGCCTGTAAATGAAAAGGGGCCATATAGTTTTGTTGATAGTGCACCTGATAAGATATTGCTTTTCAGCCGTGAAGTAGAAGGTGTTTATTCCATTTTTTTCGAACCTGAGTTTATTGATTTCAGCGGACGGACGCTCAGGAACTTCAGGATTATGGATGAGTCTGCAAATGAAATGTACCCCTGCTTTTATGGGGAAGGCTTTGTAAAAGGAATGGAAACTACTTCCGCTCGACCGGAAATGATGGTATTTACTTCCGACAAAGACGGACAGTTTGACATCTATGAAGCGGATCTTCCTACTAATCAAAGTGTATTACATTTTCTTCTAAGCAGTAATTCTAAGACTGTTAGAAAATTGAGTCTGAACACTTCTTCCAACGATCACATGCCATTTGTCTATGGGGATTTGTTGGTATTCTCTTCGGATCGACCGGGGGGATTTGGAGGATATGACCTGTACTATTCTCAGAAAACAGCCAATGAATGGTCGGAGCCAGTCAACTTTGGACCAAAGATCAATTCTGAATTTGACGAATATCGCCCGGTTGTTTCTGATTATCCTGAATTTTCCAATCGTCTAATGATTTTTTCTTCCAATCGTCCTGGAGGTTTGGGTGGATTTGATTTGTATTTTGTGGGGATTGGGAAGTTTTGAAGGAAAAGCTAAGGTGTTTGAAAATCAACCTCTTGATTGGATTTTTTTGGAGCTCCAAAATCTCGATAATGGATATTTTCTGATCATAAAAAAGCATAAAACCGTCATTACAGAAAGGTGACTTGATGTCACCTGATCAGTAGGTGACAGGTATTTGGCACAAATGGAAATGCACAGTGCAAAAACGAAATCTCGTACAATGAAGGTGATTTTTTTGATCATGGCTGAATCGTCTAGATTATTCTCTAAAGTAAAAAGGATACAGAATGATGTAAACGCAGACTGCAAAGCTAATGCTCCCAATCAGGAGGTAAACGATCTTGCCCCAAAAACTCATCTTTTTGAATTTGAAGAAAATCAGTAAGGGGAGTAGGATGAAGGGGAAGGGGAAAAGCAGTGGATTCATATAAAGCTGATGGTGAGATAAAATTTCATTCGCAATGGCTAAAACCAATGGGCCAATGCTTTACCAAACTTTTCCCCCAATTCGAAGACAACCATAAATAAAACTGTGCTGAAAAAGATGGAAATAACGATTAGTACCTGTAGCAGATTTAGTTGTTTTTTGTCCATGACATGATTAAATTTTTTTCTCTTGATTTTTCTTCTCCATCCAATGAGACCAAAATATCAAAACTGAAAGTATTGTGTAAATAAGTCCGGCGGTTATTTTGTTAGTTTCAAATGCCCCAAATACTCGAAATTCATCAGTTGGTGAGGTAAAAAAGAATACATACAATGCATTAAGCCCCCAAATACTACCTATGATCAAAAAGAACCAACGAATGATTTTTTGCATAAACCAAGAAGTGATTGTTGGTAAAAATAAAGATTAGTGAATTATTTTCCAATGAAATAAATAGAACAAATCCTCTAAAATACTCAGCCTTCATAGAAATAAACCGCCGGAATGATCAGCACGGCATTATAGACACCATGAAATATCATCGCCCACTTCATCCCATGATTCAGTCGAATATAGCTCAGCACCAAGCCCACCACAAACTGTGCGCCTACCATAAAGGGGACCCAATAAAAATATTGACCGTAATCAAAATCCGAAAAGTTCCCCATATGAACTAAGGCAAACAGAGCAGAAGAAATCCAGATTACATACTTCAGGTTTGGTGGATTTCCCTTGCTTACACGGTATGTCAAGAAAAACAAGTACACCCAAATCAATGCGACCGGCCACCATACCTCACTCAGCATAAGAACCGAAAGCCCAATTCCCCACCAAATTGAGGATATTTTCAAATCAAGATGAAGTCGGAATATGGGTTCCTCCAATAGTGGAGCTAGAATAATAACTACAATGGCTACCACCCATTTGTTGTCTTTAAGCAATTCCTCCAGTTTATGGTCAAACTGATCCATACCTGCTGCTTCTAAAATGAAAGCGTAAGGGATGATGATTGCCAAGGTCAAAAGCAATAAAATCAAAAAGGATTTCGGCTTGATGGGAGTATATGTCTCAGGGAGGTAAGGAGACTTGAGGAAGGAGAGGAGGTTGGTAATGGTGGTTTTCATTTTTCTATGATTTAATGAATCCGACCCGTTTTTATGGATCTTTAAAAACCTAATTTGCTAATTGATTGATTATAAATGGTGGCAAATTCCATAAAAAGTGAAGGATAATGCAAAAATGAATACCTTTTTTAAAAAAAATATAGGAGTAAATGAGTCCGCCTAAAAACCTTGGTGTAAAAATATAAATGAGAGATAAAATTTCTTCGTGCGAAAAGGAGATATCCCTATACGCTAGATGAGAAATTCCGAATATAAATGCAGATATATATACGAAAATCAAATTATTTACCCGATTATTTAGACTAGATATCAGTATTAAAATTGTAAAATATAAGATTAAAAAAACCAAAAACCATATCTGGTCATAGAAAAGTATACAGGTAGCAATAATAGAGAAGATTATGTTTCTTACCTTCAAATTTATGTGTAACCTACAAAGTATTTCTTCTAGTATTGGGGCTAGGATTAGAAAGTTAATGAAATCTTTGAAAAAACCTTGCCTATGAAGTCCCTCAATATTTCCATCAAGCTTAGAATCGAATACATACAAATTGATGAAAACAAAGAATAAAAGGAGGCCAGCTTTAATAATGTAGAGATCAAATAGTAATTTTAGGTTTGAATTAAAATATGCATCGGTTGTTTTACCAGTAGTTAAAAAATAGTAGATATCCTTTATTAGGAGTGTCATTCTTTATAAATTAATTGTTTTCAAGAAAAATATGGATGAACCATAGCGAAAAACAATGGCTCATCCATATTTGTTTACTTAAGATCGGCGGCAGTTTTAATAACATCCACTGCCGTATCAGCAACATAGATTGCTACTGCAGTACAATAGGCAAGAAAATCGCCAACTGCCCTTCCAGCTTTTCTTGCGGGGGAAACTTCACCACCAACAATTTCAATTAACTCTAGTTTTGATAGCTCTTTCATGGTTATGGTATTTATTTTTCATATCGTATTTTAGTCCTATAATAATCAAGTTGATTGCTATAAACATCTGCAACTCCTGCCATAAAATCAGCAATTGTTTCTGTAAATAGTAGAGGACTAAAAATAGCACCCCCTCTACCTCCTGCATCTCCTCGATGCTCAGTTCTTTAAACTTTTCCATCTGTTTGTTTTGTTTTCGTTTTCCCGACCTTTTTCGGGCGTCGGGATTCCCAATCTCAGCACACTTCTTCGACCGGTAGCTAGCATGTGATCCCGATGGCTGATCATGATGCTAACTTGATGGTAGCGCAATTGGAAAACAGGTTATGAAAATTACTAAATTTTCTGAAAACTCTAAATTAGGTTTTACGAACTATGAAATTTTTCCAAAGCATTTCGTCACCTGTTAAAACATCCAATCTCGTCTTACCAAAGCTCTATCCTACTGAAAATATTTGCATCCCGATAGCTTGGCATTGTAAGAATAGAAAGTGGAATTGCACATCCCAACCAGTCCTAACTGACTTTCTACTCCCAGTCAGTGGCGGAATTGCTCCCGATAGCTGTACGAGACCTCCTAGTCCAATCAGAGTTTTTACACTTACTTGGAGATTGTAGTTGCTAATCAAAAAGCAACTTCAAACTATCCCAATTTTTAAAAATTGTTAGAAATATTATTAAAGAAATTACAAATAATAGTAATTGATTTTTTTTATCTTTCATATTTTAAACACTTTAATAAATTATTTCGTTGATTGTTAAAATTGACAAATTCATTAAAAAATGAGTTATTGTTGAATAAATTAACCCCCCTTTAAATCTCACGTAGGCTAGATATAAAGCGCCAGGTAGAAAGGCTATTAGAGAGAGCATCAAACTGAAATAAAAAGAATCAATTTGAAAATTCTCATAATGAATTAATGAAAATAAAATTGAAGTGAAAAATATTGAAAAGTATAGAAGTTGATTTGATATCAAATCTTCAGTTCTTTTTTTATCATAATAAAATAAAAATATTAAAAAAGTTGAAATCAGCGATACAATAATAAAATAATTATAAAATATTATTAACATAATTATAATTTGAGGAATAATAAGTAAAAAATGTTTTCTATATCCAGTCAAATATCCTCTAAAAATTAATTCCTCTAAAACAGGGGCAATAAGCAGAGCACTAAAAACGCCGATATTATCTAAATCTCTAAAGCTATCATCATATCCTTCAATCTCATAAAATTGAAAGATAGGATCCGAAACAAAATAAGTATAAATTAATATAAAAATATAAAAAATAAATGAACTTAAAATAAAAGACGTATTTCCTTGAAATAGGGTAAATTTATTATACATATTTATGAATGATAAAAATCTATAACCTTAAGTGTTTCTCTTATTTTAAAATTATTCATTAATCACATACCGTTTAAAATGCTAATAGAAAAAAATGACTAGGTCAAAACCTAGTCATTTTCTATTTATGGACATTTAGTAGCCTCAGCAACAGCATACCCAACTCCAACTGAACCAGGATTAATTGGGCCACCACTAGCAATATAACCGTAAGTAAAATGTCCAATATACCTCAAGGTACATCCTATATCGTAGGCAAAACCTCCACCACTCAATTCTATTAGTTCATTTTTATTTAAATCTTTCATTTTTCTGCCTTTTATTTACAATTATCAATTATTTCAGGTTCTCCTCTAAGTCCTGCCTTAAAATTATCCCAGTCACTAATAATTGCGACTCCAGTTGCAACAATTAGTCCTGCTCCTATTGTGGCCCAAAAACCTAAGCCACCTGCAGTCTCCTGCATCTCCTCGATGCTCAGTTCTTTAAACTTTTCCATCTGTTTGTTTTGTTTTCGTTTTCGCGACCTTTTCCGGGCGTCGGGATTCCCAATCTAAGCACATCTTCGATCGGTAGCTAGCATGTGGTCCCGATGGCTGATCATAATGCTAACTTAGTTTCGCTCCGTCTAAAATAATGGACTCTGAGAAAAAATTTAAGATTTTTCCTCCATTTATTAGTTTTTCTTCGTCCTGTCGCAAAATGCGAAAGGAGAATTCCAAATTTATCCCCCTACAAGCTTCATATTCAAAAGAATTGATCCGTTTATTGAACTTTATATAGACATTTCTATCCCGTAGTTCTTCCAGAATTAGGTAAAGCTTGGCTCTACTTACACTCAGTCGCTTGGCAAGTTCCTCCGGACTTCCTGTCCGCTTCTCCTTGACCAGCTTGTTCAATAGCTGTAAGCGCTCGATCTGTTTGATAAATTCCATAGTTCTTCCCCTTTAGTGTTTTTGATGAATCTTATCCTTTTCTATTCTAGTTCTAAATCTTACTTTTCTTGATACTTGATACCAGCTATGATACTTGATACCAGCTACTTTCAACGATACCAGCTACTTGCTACTTAAAGCACCACCAGCTGCTTGCGGATCATTTGAAAGTATTTTCCCTCCCGTGCGATTAGCGCTGCGTGATTGCCTTCCTCCACCAGCTTCCCATTATCCAGCACATACAGTCGGTCAAACTCCTGCACGGCTGCCAATCGATGCGTGATGAAGATGATCGTCTTCCCCTCGGTAGCCAGCATCCGAATGGCTTGCTGTACAAACTGCTCCGAATCCGGATCCAAGGAAGCCGTGGCCTCATCCAGAATCAGAATCTCAGGATCACGGTACAAAGCTCTAGCGATGGCAATCCGTTGCTTTTGTCCTCCAGATAGTGCTGCTCCATTTTCTCCTAGATAAGTCCCGAAGCCATTTGGCATGCCTTCAATAAAGCCCATCATCCCAAGCCGATGGCAGATATGCACCACTCGCTGCATGTCGGGTTGATAGTCTCCGAGGGCGATATTCTCCAGTACATTTCCCGCAAAGAGGTCTATCCGCTGTGGCACCACAGATACGATTCGCCTAAGGGAAATATTGTCTACAAACTTGATGTCGTGTTCGCCGATATAGATATTCCCGTATTGGAGTGGATAAAGGTTTTGAAGGAGGGAGACGAGCGTGCAATGATCCTATATTGATCCATTTGCTCCTGTGATACTTCCAATTGGCTCAGGATTCGATCCCGTTCGGTGATATGGTTGGTAAGCTCCTGCCCCCATTGATTTAGGCGTTGCTTTTTGATCAGTTCCAGCTGCGTACTTGCCTGCTGGTACTGAACCTGCACATCGTCGTATTCCGCAAAAGCGATGGACTTGCTATCAAAGAGACCCTTGGCCCGCTGATAGTCCCGATCCAGCTTCTGTACAAGCATTTCCTGATTTAGCAATTGGGATTGATACTCGTACCAAGCTGCCCGATACAGGTTGGATTTCAGGTTTGGGGTATAGCTTTCATCATCGGATTGATGATTGATCAGCATCTTCAAATCCCTTATAAAATCCTGAAGCAATGTCAATCGCTCCTCCAAGGCCTTCATCTCCAGATTCAGCTGCTCTCCTCTTATGAGCGCAAGGACTTCTCCCCGCTTCACCTCCTGATTTTCGGACAGGTTCCAAGACTCCAGTCTTCCACCTGTGGCGGTTTGAATGGGGTTTCGCTGCAGGGCTGACTGAAGAGTACCTCGAGTCTGCACGGCGACATCTACTACGATCAGGGGCAAAGACATCGCGATCGCGAGAATGAACATTAAAAAAATAAAGTAAATGACCTTTGAACGGATGCTGATTTTGGAATCAAACACTTCAACCGTATTGTTCAAAATTGTCGATGGAAAAATTTTTGTTTCCATTTTTTTAGAATGGAAATGGTTTTAAATCAGGGTATCGAACCAATCCAATTGTCGGCAATTTCCAAGGTGAGAAATGACCTGTAGAGTCAGAAGAGAGCCAATTTTCCCTGCTTGAATTTGCAAAGGGCTCTGTAAAAGCAGGTTCAAAACAGCCAAAAGGGTTCAGCTGCTCCTGCCAATTTACAACATCAGTCCTTCGCAATAGCAACCAGCCCGTAAAAAACAGCGCAACCGCGAACACAGCGATTAGTCCTAAAGTCCTCATAAAAATCCGTTCAGGTAAAAAGAATAATTTAATATTCTGAATAACTTAAAGTAAAATCAAAAATCCAAGAAATGGTTTGAGTCAATTAAATCTTTGTTAAATCCTAAAAATACATAAAACTAAATTTTACCAAATTTCATTTTATTTGCCTCTAAAAACTTATTAGGGATTCAGAATTTAGTTTTCTAAATCAGCTAAAATCTTAAATCAAATTTTCTTGACTTTTTTTGAAATTTTAGTTTTCCATACTAAAAAATCTGAAGCATTTGGTAGTAAGGTAGTTGCCGAGGTGACTTTTGAGGTTTCAAAACCAAGAATAGCCGTTCAAAAAATTCAACTCTAATTGTTTTGCAATCTGGTCTAATGACTTCTTTAGTAATGGCAAAATGATCCTTAAATGATTGAACAATAAAAAACCTGTCAGATTTTTAAAACCTGACAGGTTTAATATCGACACAATTTTCAGTTTTCTGACCTTGGAATTCTACCTTTTGAACACTACTTTTCCCCCCACTACAGTCATCTCCACTTTGGCATTGAGGATTTCATTTTCAGGGATTTCCATAATGTCTTTGTCATAAACGGTGAAATCAGCCGCTTTTCCTACCTCGATCGAACCTTTGAAATCTTCCTCAAACTCGGCATAAGCTCCATCCAAAGTATAGGATTTAAGCGCTTGCTCACGGGTCATTTTTTGTTCGGCTTCATAGCCTCCCTCTGGTAGTCCCTGTAGCGTTTTGCGGGATACAGAAGCATAGAAAGATGGAATCGGATCTACAGGCTCT
Organism: Algoriphagus boritolerans DSM 17298 = JCM 18970; assembly: GCF_900108085.1. GTDB lineage: Bacteria > Bacteroidota > Bacteroidia > Cytophagales > Cyclobacteriaceae > Algoriphagus > Algoriphagus boritolerans. Next base: position 44,748 of record NZ_FNVR01000008.1, on the reverse strand, counting down.
ACCGGAGCGTCGGTTCCGTTGGTCACCACAGCGCCGGTTTGCATCAGTGTTTGCCACACATAAGCACCGTCGATGATGCGCTTTTCACCTAAGCGATCTATTGCCCACGGCCGATCCGAACTTAAGTGAATCGCCTGCATCGCAGCTATTACACCCAACTGACCGAATCTCGGAATATCATCCGGATGCAAATGCTGTGCATGTTCGATTCGGAATCGGTGGTCTTTCACTTCTGGGTTTTTGGCCAAGGCTGCTTCAAATCGGTCCAAAATCTCCTGATTGGCACGGTCCCCAATCGCATGGGCACAAACTTGGAAGCCAAGTGGAATGGCTCTTTCTGAAACTTCGGTTACGACGGACATCGGCAAAGTTTCATGACCCCGATGACCGGGTTTATCGGCATAATCTTCCAACAGCCAAGCCCCCCAAGGACCCAAAGCGCCATCGCAATTCAATTTGATAGAGCGTACCGTTACAAAATGGTCAATTGAATCAATCATTGGCCCTTTTTTGTACCAAGCGTCCAATAATTCAGGTTGACGGCCTGTGAGCATGATGTACATGCGAGCCGTGAGTTTGCCTTCGTTTTTGAACTTTTGCACTAGATCAATCACATCTTGCCCTGAACCGGCATCATGAAAGGACGTGATTCCTTTTTCAGCCAATTCTTTAAGTGCCAAAGTTAGGGCTTCCTCAGCCCGCTCAGGGGTCTCCTCAGGGATCAATTTGCTCACCAAAGTGGAGGCACGCTCCACCAAAACTCCAGTGGGATTTCCCAAATCATCGCGAAGGATTTCGCCTCCTTCGACTTCCTGCGTAGGTTTTTCGCTCTTTAAAGGAGTGATTCCGGCCAGTTCCATCGCCTTTTTGTTGACAAAGGAAGCGTGTCCTGAAGCGTGTGCGAGGTATACGGGATTGTTAGGAGTGACTTCACTTAGTGCATCGTGAGTTTGGAAGCCTTTGACAGTTTTGTCCGGCATTTGCAGCCATTTGTCCTGATGCCATCCTCGACCGGTGATCCAGTCACCGGGCTTTGCCTTTGCAGCTGCTTCAGCTACCTTTTGGATGAGTTCGTCATAGGTTTTGACGTACATCAGGTCGATTTCGAGCTTGTTGTAGCCGATACCCATCAGGTGGGCATGGGATTCGATCAGGCCGGGAGTCATGGTTTTGCCTAGCAGGTCAATCACTTCAGTGGATTCGCCGACGTAGGCTTGGATTTCTTCCGAAGTGCCTACGGCGAGAATCAGACCGTCTTTGACAGCGACTGCCTCGACCTTGGGATTGGCTTCATCGACGGTGTAAATGATGCCGTTGATATAGACTGAGTCGGCAGGATTCTCGGGACCGGATTTACAAGCCCAGGCAATAAGCGCCAAGAAAAGGAGGGTGTATAAGTTCTTCATGGATTTATAATTCTAAACCGAAGCTAGAGTTTTTGGGGGATGTGGGCAAATGGGATTATTTGGAAAGTAGGCAACTAAAGTTAGAAGATTAATAAATGCCCTCCCCTAAATAGTATTGGCTGTTAGCCTCAACATTCGTTTTAAAATTCCTTCGCGTAACAATAAGCCAGAGGTTCTTCTATTTAGCAATTGAGAATCACTCATTTAATTCGATCCTTCTTATTCCTTTCCTGTAAAACGATAAGAAACACCAAATTGAACTGCTAGATTTCTATATCGAATTTCATCCTGAATTTCATGCAAGATGGATGCGGCAAGGGTATTGGTCCAATAGTCATGAGGATGGTCAGAACGAAGATAGGTGGCTGCAAGGTTCATATTGAGCTTTTGAGATAGTGAGTAGGTCAGTTTGGTTTCTAATCCATAAGCAAATTCTCTTAAGCTAGTAGGTACAGGACCGTCAATAGGGAAAGGTCTACTGATGATTTCGAAGGTCTCAGAAATTTGAAAGAACCAGATATAAAAAGGAAACTCCAGGTTATTCATCCCTGCTAATCCAGTAAACCGAACTTCCATTCGATTAATAGGCAAACGATACCCTATTCCCAAATAAAAGAGATTAGCACGATAAGGGTCGCTTTCCAATCTTCCCGGAACTTCAAAAGGGACTCCATTTAAATCGATTTCGGATTTAAAATTGGCGTCGTAATAGATTTGTTGTGGATGGGTATCTATGGTATGCTGAGTTTTAAGATAATTTAGGCTTATAAAAACCGAAGGAGTGAGATGATAGGTCAGGTTTAGTCCCAGGCTGTAGCCCAGTTCGGCTTGCCCCCCTTCATTTTTGAGAAATCCTTGAAATCTTTCAGGAATAGAGCCCGGTGGGACAGGTTCTAAGGATGGAGCTATAGAAATTTCTTTAAAATGACCAACTGGTACAGCCAATCCTCCGGAGAAACCTAATTCGATTTTTTCGAAGAATTTTTCTTGACCGAAGGAACCAACATGGTTGATGAAAACAATGATTATTGAAAAGAATAATTTTTTCATTCTGCTAATCTTAAGGCTATTCCCACCGATGCGGTAAGTACTCTAAAATTGATCTGATCTTCAATTTCAAAATTTCGCGACCCCACGAGGGGTACGGTCCAATACTCATGGCTGTGGTTTGATGCTAAGTATTAAATTTAAGGTTAATGCTGATTCTATCCGATATGGATTTTTCCAGTCCAAGACCCATTCCATAGAGAAATGCTGGTAACTTATCTGGGACGGGACTTCCTGCGAAAGGAGCTGGGCGCAGGATTGTAGTTGGTCCAGGAGAGTCAAAAGTCCAAGTATAAAATGGGAAAATTAATTGATTTACTCCTAAATATACCTCTCCAAAAAAGGACCAAGTGGCTATGACTTTGCGATAGCCAAATCCGGAGTGCCAGCCATTAGCTTGATAATTATCTGATTCGAGTGAACCGAAAATTTGAAATTCATTCCCAAACGAGTCAGTCCTGTTTTGTAAATTAGCTGCAAAATAGTTTTCCTGTGGGCTGGCATCTATTGGGTTTGTGAATCTTGAATAGTTTAAAGAAAAATAAAAGGAAGGAGAAATGGCGTATGCCAAAGTGACTCCTAAATTACTTCCGAGTTGTGCCTGTCCTCCTTCTTGCTTCACAAATCCTCTAAACTCCCGATATTGATTTTCAGGATTGAAGTTTTGATCTAAAGAGGGCTCCACGACTGATTTGGAAAATAAGCCCATTGGAATGCTGGCGCCTATTTCAACTTCCAATTCAAGCTTGTTTAAAAATTTCTGTTGAGAAAAACAGGCAATCGTCATAAAACAACATAGTCCCAGAAGCAAAGAATTTTTATTCATTTTTTATCAATCTAGATTCCAAAACCACATCCTCACCTATTCTTACTCTGACGAGGTATTCTCCCTTTGGAAGATCTTGGATGTCCACTTTTTCATCAGCAGTGATCTTAAATTCAAGAATTTTACTGCTCATATATAGAGGAATGATCTCCAAATCCATGGATTCCTTATAGTCGCTATTAATGCTGATGGTAGAACTACTTGGGTTAGGGTAGAGGCTGAAGTTACCATAATTGTAATAGGTCACATTTCTGACTGCCAAGGTATCGTTCCCAGCACTGCGCGCATATATTCTAAATGAAACGTAGTTGCCTGATTGCATCGCGTGAAATGCATCTGATTAGTATGTGCCCAAAAAGGGAGATTTCCTTGGTATCTCTCCCAGACTATATTGTTTATCCCTGCCATAGATAGATAGGTGGATACATTTCTGGAAGGTACCTGATTTCCATTTCCCAAAGTGTGATTCGTTGAGTTGGACGTGGTATAGGTTCCCGTTATGGTCACTTCAGGGACAATAATCGTAATTATCTGTTCTTTGGGGGAAATTCCTGAACAACCAGAAATAGTGACCTTAACCTGTGTAGTACCAAAGGAATCGCCCTGTAGGGATACAGACGGTGCATTGGTAGCCGAGGTAAACGATACTATTCCGGGAGGCCCTATTATGGACCAAGAATAGGTAGCACACCCGGCTTTGAAAGTAATGAAATGGGTTTGATTTGACCTTTTGGTAGATACTCAGTGGCTTTTATACTACCTATGTAAACATAATATTTATCAGGTTCGGTTTTACCTGCATTTTGAAGTTCATATAAAGTGGAATTGAAATCATGCCGGATTACCGGGCTTTCAGTACCATATTTTGAAATAAATTTGGGGTTAAAAGTCGTATTTCGGTCTCTAACCAAGGAATGGGGTCCTGGATCTCCTCCAAATACTTGGGTTATTACATCCACATTCGAGAGGCTTTGACCGCAAACTTGGATATATTTATTTGAGTTTTGAAAATAATATCTGTCTGGAAAACCAGCAGATGAGGTGTAGGATGTTTTTACATTTACGATTCCGGGATTAATAGAATTCAAGGAGGAACCTTGGGTAAATCCATCTTCCCAATAGGCGGCTGCAAATCCATGGCAGATAAAATCTCCACAATTGGACGAAAGTCGTTCGGTGCCAAATTGGCTTCCAACTTTCCAAAATCCATCGTCCCCACAGCTCTGTGAAATACTTTCTAATGCGAAGAAGAATAATAGGTAAAGTAAAAATAACTTCTTCATAAAATTGAATTTTCTTAAAACTAAAAATTGATTTTTTATTAGTCAAGCTTTCCACTAATTTTTTTACTGTCGTCCGACTAAATCTTGAAAGTAAAATAAAATCCTCTGGTATTCGGAGGGCTTTTTTCGGGCTTTCCAAAAAGTACCCCTATCCCGAGAAGAATAATTCTATTTGCACATTTTTAAGATCCTTTTGAAATATACTTTTAAAATAGGCCTTTGCGTGAATCAGAAACTTTTCAAGGCTGACATAAGAGCATAGATTTTTCGCCGCCACCATCACTATGGTGGAAAAGTCCTCGGCTTCCTTTACCCGTTTATGAAGCACAGTGAACAGCAGATTTAGGATCAGGGCCACTTAACTGCAATCCTCCAACCGGGATTTATACTTGTATCTCCTACCTCACCAGCACTTTTTTCACTATCACCTTTCGATCCTCTGTTTCCAGTTGCAAGAAGTAAACGCCGGGCTGAAGCGTTTGAGCTTGGATTTCGGTTTCTCGATTGGCAGGAATTGTAATCTCTTCCAGTAAAACCTGTCCCAAAGAGGTAACCAAACGAGCTTTGGCTGCGGTATTGGAAATAACCTTGAATGGCCCTGAAGTTGGATTAGGATAGATTTTGACTAAGAAATCTCTGCCATTTGTCTCTTCTGTTTTCACTGAACTCAAGTATGAAATTCCCCCTCCTCGGCTTCCCAAGATCAGATCCACGTTGTCATCAAAACCGGAATTTACTACTGAAATCCAGGTATTTCTTCCTTGGCGAAAAGGCAGATCTTGACCCCCGATTTTTACCAGCACTTCTTCCCGAACGTCTGAGTTCATCATGTCTTTAATCAGAAAGATCCTTCCCGTCTGATCCACGGCATACAAATCTGGTTTGTCCTGAATTCGTATTGCCACACTGAGATTTCGATTGGCTGGATTTTCTTGGTATCCGAGGAAATTTGCTGTTTTGAGCGTAGCAGATTCAGCTTCCAAATCCACTTCATACAAGGTCAAACTGCCATTTTGCGAAGCGACTAAAAGATGATCTTTTCCTTCATAGGGAAAAAAGCTCAACTGATCACCTACCCTAAGCGTCAAACCAGAAAGCGGAAAATCAACCCAATTCGCTCCCTGATTTCTCACCAAAACCTGGGAAGGAACACCATTTGTCGTTCGCACACCGGATGCCAATAAGTAGGATTGATTTTTTACACTTCCATATTCGATGAGTTGAAGATCGAGGAGATTCAAAGATGTAAGTCCGAGATAATTCGTATTGAGCAACTCAAATTGATTTCCCGAATAGCTGAGTCGATAGGCCTGCCCGATGATATTTTCTCCGGATTTGGCATTGGCCGTAAGCCAAAGTTCGCCTGCAAAAACATTTCCTTTGAAATAGGGGCGTGAATTTTCTCCCAGGTCAAAAAGTTGATTTTGTAGTTCTGGACTTACTTCGCCCGTATTTCTGGATAATTTCACCACCGAATTGGCAAAGTCGATTCGAAATGGAGCGGAAGTTTCATTCGTATTCAAGCTGATCACAAGATCTTCTTCGATCAATTGTCCCACATGATATCTTGGAAAAGTAGGCAATAGTCCAAATCCAGGCACTTGATCGGAGTAAGAGGTAAATAGAGGACTGTCAGCGGAACCTTGATTAGGTAGAAAATATAATGTGCTGCATTCGTCTCTTCCCAAAAGCAAATCCGGGATACCATCTCCAGTAAAGTCCCTGTACAAAATACTATGCCCGCCCGCATGCTGGACTCGTGCATTTTTTTTAATTCCGAGTCGAAAGTCAATTGGCTGACCGTCACAACGTGTTCCAAATGTGATCGTGTCACATCCACAAAAAACAAAATTTCCCCAAAAGTCCATCGGGAAAGCGAATCCATCGATGTCCGGAGTCCCCTTTCGCTCCACTGATGTATTGCGGAAGAATTCGAGGAAATCACCTTGGGCAAAATTGAAAATTACCAAATCCAAGTCACCGTCCCCATCAATGTCCTGAAGAAGCGGCGTGTCTAGGTTGTTGACGGGAATGTTGCCTGATCCATCCAGCCTGAGGAAGTTTTGGGCCAAAGTCCAGGAAATCTGATTTCCTTGCGACGTGTTGCGATAGGCGCGAATTCCGAGTGGGGTGGAGGTGAAGAGGTCTTTTTTTCCATCTTGGTCAAAATCCGCCAAAACCAAAAAACCACTGATATCTGAAGGGAAAAAGTATCTGAGTTCGGGGCGAAGTTTGAAATTTTCTTCATTTTTCTCGAAAATCTGAAGTGTTCCAGAGTTGATATCCCAAATCACCCATTCTTCCACACTATCGTTATTGAGGTCAATTGTTTGAATTTGAGCTGAATTGATTCCCTGCGAAAAAGGGATAGGTGCATTTAGTCCGTCTACAGAAATGGACTTTTCTTTATCAAATTCAAATACAGTTTGTGAAAAACCATGAAAGCTGATTAAAATGAAAAGTAGGATAATCGATTTTTGCATGAAGAGGGAAAATTCAAACTCTAAAATAAAACGAAAGAGCTTCCCCAAAGATGTGAATCATTGCGTTATTTTGGGCATAAATTTTCCTTCAAAATGAATTTTGACATTCTTCATAATCTTTTTCTGAAAAGTACCGGAGTAAGCACCGATACCCGCAAAATCGATCCGGGAAATATCTTCTTTGCACTGAAAGGGCCAAATTTCAATGCAAATGAGTTTGCTGCCAAGGCACTGGAAATGGGAGCTTCATTAGTTGTAATTGATGAGGCTGAATTTTTCGTCGAAGACGATGAGCGCTATTTCATCTGTGAGGATGTTTTGACGACCTTACAAAATCTGGCCACTTACCATCGAAGGAAGTTAAGCATTCCAGTCATCGGCTTGACGGGTTCCAACGGGAAAACGACCTCCAAGGAGCTTTTGCATGCAGTTTTAAAGCAAAAGTTTAATACGTTGGCTACCATCGGAAACCTGAATAATCACATCGGAGTGCCGCTGACCTTGCTGCGGATCAAACCTGAGCATGAAATTGCCATTATTGAAATGGGTGCCAATAAGCAAGGAGACATCGAGGAATTATGTGACATCGCTGAACCCACACATGGCTTTATCACCAACATCGGAAAAGCCCATCTCGAGGGAATGGGCGGACCGGAAGGCGTGCTGAAAACCAAAACTGAGCTTTTTCAATTTTTGAGAGAAAGAAAAGGAACGGTTTTTATCAATTCCCAAGATCCAGTCCTGTTCAATATGGCTAAGCGTTTTGAGAAGCCGGTGCTTTATCCGGCAAAAGGTGACTTCTGTGAAGTGAGTTTCCTTGGAGCAGATCCCTTTGTGAAGTTTTCGGTTGCCGGTGTCGAGGGCGAGCATTTGACTTCCCTGATCGGAGAATACAATTTTGGAAACATTGCCACTGCGCTGACGATCGGTAAGTATTTCGGAGTAGAAATGGAGAAAGCAGTCGCGGGAATCGTGAACTATAAACCTGAAAACATGCGCTCCCAGTTGATCGAGAAGCGCAGCAACCTAATCATCTTAGATGCTTACAATGCCAATCCATCGAGTATGGAAGTGGCGATTCGGACTTTTGGGCAAATGACCGGAAAAAAGCATAAGATGGTTATCCTTGGAGATATGTTTGAGCTGGGCGAGCATGCCGAAGCGGAGCATCGCAGGCTTGGAGAGATCGTGAGTGAATACCCGATTGACAAGGTTTGTTTTACCGGAAAGCTGATTGTCACTGCACTGGAAAAAGCACCCAAAGCACTTTATTTCCCTGATCCTTTCTCCTTCCGAAACTGGCTTCAGGATAGTCAATTGGAGGATTACCTGATCCTAATCAAAGGTAGTAGGGGAATGAAGTTGGAGGGGTTAGTGGAATTTATTTGAAAATAGAAAGGAAGCTTTCAGGTGAAAAAACAGGGATTTTGGACTTTTTATAAACTGATAGATTTCGGGTTATGATGCCTTTTATCTCCGAATTTTGAATCGCCGTGAAATATTGTATGGCCTCCTCAAAATCAGAAAATCCGCTTTTGATTGCCGCTAAGATTTCTTTTTCTGTAACCGGAAGGATTTTACAGAAACTAAACAATTCTGCGATTTTATTTATGGCTCCATCATTTCCATATTGTTTCCGAAGGAGATAATGGATGTTGGCAACAGTCAGGGAAGAAAAGAAAATATGAATGTTCTTGTTATAACCTTTTTCAAAAATCTCATCGGCAGAGAAATTAAATGGATCCCTATCTAGCAGAAAATCAAGAATCACATTTGAATCTAGAAAGAAACTAGAGCCCATATTTTTCCATCAATGCCTTTGTCAGTTCCTCTTTGTAATCAAATTCTCCTTCATGCTTAAGGCAGCCTTTCAACTTCAAAAAGCTCTCCGGAAGTGGCTTTCTTTCCCGTTTATTTGGGGCCTTATTTTTATCAAGTAAGAGAAGCTTAAAGTAATTTTCTACCAACGAAGACAAACTTTATCCCTGTTTTGCAGCGTACTCCTTGGCCTGTTCGATCACATCTTTTTCCATGGTAAGCGTTAATTTCGTATTCATGACACGTGTAGCTTTTTAAAATCCAACACGTGTAAGTTAACCAAAGGTTCTAAATCGTTGAATTTCTGAGCGGTAATTTTTTTAGTTCAAAACTCCCACGAGGTTCCCATTGTTAATCCTCAAAATTTTTGCTTTTAGATTTCTAACTTTACCCTTCTGACTTTACACATGCGCCCCTACCTTGATTTTCTCTCAGCATTAGCTCAAAACAACCACAAAGACTGGATGGATGCCAACAAAAAGTGGTATCTGGAGACCAAAGCGCGTTTTTTGGAAGACGTGGCGGTTTTGCTGAAGGAAATGACAGAAATGGAACCGGAACTATCTTCATTCAAGCCCAAGGATTGTGTCTTTCGTCAAAATCGCGATGTGCGGTTTTCGGCCAATAAAGATCCCTACAAAACGAATTTCGGAGCTTATTTTTCCCCCGGAGGAAAAAAGTCTTCCGGACCGGGCTATTACCTTCAGGTTCAGCCCGGCAACTCATTTTTGGCAGGTGGCATTTGGATGCCTGAGGCCGATACGCTGAAGAAGATCCGAAAAGAAATCGACTACAGTGGGGCCGAACTGGAGCGAATTGAAAATGCCCCCGAATTCAAAAAGCTATTCAAATCTATCGAGGGCGACAAACTCAAAACCAGCCCGCGTGATTATGAAGCTCATCATCCTTATATCGAATACCTCAAGCTGAAAAGTTTCACAGTTTCACATCCGATATCGGACAAAGCCGTGGAGTCAGGAGCATTTCTCAGCTTCGCGCTTGACGGATTTCGCAGGATGAAACCTTTCAATGACTTTCTCAGGCAGGCCATTGAGGAAGTGGAGGATGGAAGCGGACTTTTGTAAGACGAAATTATGAAGTCTAAAATCTCCAATTTTCAGCTTTCTGATTTCAGCTTTCTGCCTTCAGCTCTCATCCTTTCCAACGTAGCTGCAACTCCGTCTTCTTTGTGATGTAGGGTAATTTCTTTTGCCACAGCTTTGACCTCAGGTCGGGCATTTGCGACAGCGACGCCCCAACCTACACTTTGAATTAGATCGATGTCATTGTAATTGTCTCCGAAGGCGATGACGTCTTCCATTCCGAAGTCATAGTGAGTTTCCAATACCAGTTTTAGGGCAGTTGCTTTCGAGATTTTTCGTGGGGCGATCTCGATGTAAGTGTCCTTGGATCGGTACAAGTGCAGCTCGGAAGAGTAGGCCAAATTCAATTCTCCAAACAGCCAGCTGATTTCATTGGAGTCGCCCATAACCATGACTTTGTGAGCCCCGAGGTTTTCTTTTGCCCACCGATCCAATACTTTATCACCTGCCATCCAAGTCGGGTTTACTTTGGTGTTTTGGATTTCACGCTTTGACCAATAATCTTCTTTGGGTTCATACCAATTTTCTCCATGGTATAAGCTGACATGTAGCTCAGTTTTACGGGTCAACTCCCAAATTCCTGCAACCAAACTCAGCGGAATTTCCACCGAATCCATGACTTCACCGGATTTATTAATTACAAATCCTCCATTGTAGGCGATCAAAGGTTCGCTTGGCCTGTTCAAGTCTCTAAGCAAATGTCGCATGGCATCCGGCATCCTTGAACTGGCGAGTATGATTGGAGTTTCTTCGGGGAATTGGGAGAGGACCGATTTCAATCTCGGAGAAAGGTCGCGCTCAGAATTGAGCAGCGTACCGTCGATATCGGAACAAATGGCTTTGATTTTCATTGAGTAGAAAGTAGATTCTTTTGGAAAAATTTCTGTTTAAGACCGTTCGGACTAGAAATCAGCTACATCAAAGGTATATTCCTGCATAGCCATGTTTTCCGGATTGGCGGGATCAGTTTGGATGAATTGGACTGTAATAATTTGGTAATCGGAGGACTTTTCAAAATCCCTGAGGTAGAGCTCAGCACATTTCCTTGCCAGATTGTCCGTTTGGTAATTTAAAACTGCCGGGTCACCATTCTCCAATTTGAGGAAAATTGTCGATTGAGTGGAATCCTCAACAGTCGACTGACTGAGATTAACACTCATTCCCTGAAATTTCCCCAAAGCTCTAATTTCCTCAGAAGGAATAAATCCTTCACCCATGAGATTCTCCATTCCGCTAAAAGCCAGACGGGCTAAGTCTTCAGGATCGCAAGAACAACCCGTGAGAAGGAAACTCATCAGGAAACCAAGTAAGGTTTTTTGGCTAAGCATGTTGATTTAAGCTGGGGTTGAAATTAAAAAAGAAAATCAACTTTAACCCTAAATTGAATACAAGTAAGCCTCAGTTGTTATTGATAAGTTTGAGAATTTTGACTTGTTTCCCATCTTGGATTTTTAGAATGATGATGCCTTTTGGCAAAGTTCCAAAAATATCCTGGAGCTGAATCGTTTGTCCGGATCTGATCGGAATGCTTTCTTTTCTTGAAAAATTGCCAGCGTCAAATAGATCAAGCGTTACCAGATATTCCTTGGATTCAAGTCGGTCATTAAAGTTAAGATTAAAATTCCCGCCGGATGATGGATTTGGGTATACCAGCCAGGTATCCCTTGTTGATAATAGGGGTATGTCTATCATCTTCACTTCGCTGAAGTCATTTAAGCCCTGCATCTTTCTCAATATCCGATAATAAAACCGTTCCTGAGTCCGAGGTAGGCCTTGGTCCACAAATTCATAGGAGCTTGAATCCGCATTTGATTTCTGGCCCAATACGGTACCTATAGTGAAAAAATCAGTTATATTTCCCAAACTGCGCTGAATGTCATACTCCACCCCAGCTGCTTCGGAGGTCATTTCCCAAGTTAATTTAACAGTGCCATTTGAGGAAGTAAGCTCGAATGATTTCCATGTCAAATTCAAAACGGAAGCTATGTCCAATAGGTATTCTTCAGTCTGCTGGCATCCATTTGCATCCGTGACCGTGAGTTGGTAAAGTCCATCGGCAAGATTAAAAATGTCTTTATCAGTGCTGGTGAATCCATCTGGTCCTGTCCAATAATACGTGTAGGGCTCAGTTCCGCCGGTTACACTTTCCACATAAATAATACCTGACTCGTCGTTTATTTTAGTCGGGAAAATAGTCACTTGAATCCCAAAATTGGGGTCAATAAAGATGTCCTTTACAATAGTGGTAGTTGATGTGCCGTCATCTACGCGTAGTGTAATCGGGTATGTACCAGTACTTGGGAAATTATAAACCGGATTGGCTAGGTTGGAATCAAAAACACCGTCGTTGTTGAAGTCCCACGAAAAAGTATAGTTAAATGGGGGAGTTCCTCCGATTGTTTCACTTGTAAATTGAATCGTAGTATTGCATATTCCATTGGAATCGAAGTCAAACTTGGGAAATAGCGGAACTGCCGCAGTAAATCCGTCCGGATTGGTATAGCACTGAGAATTTATATTGCTTTTTGTACTGACAATGCAGGTTGTTTCGGGTTTGACAGTGCCAGTCTCCCAATACATAAAAATGTCCTTGATTTCAATGACATCACCCCACTTCCAGGTAAAATCCCGAACCTTCACCCAGACATTAAGTAATACCTGTTGTCCCGAATAGATACAGTCGTACTGATCGTCTGCTATCAATACCTTATTGACCACTACATCATAAAACATGAACAGATTGTAGCCGTTTGTAGTGGATCCTCCAAAATTCACCCAAAGCTCTCCAGTCACAGTTTCTCCTAGTTCATAGTCGTCTGTAACGCTAAACAGATTTCCATCTTGATTTCTTAATTGGAAGCCTGTAACTGTAATGTTATTTTGAGGGCAACTGGCGAGGAGTAAATAGGGATCCAGTATTGCTGCCAAAAAGAAAGCAATTGATATAATTCGCTTTAGGATTAAATCCAATTTCATGGGGCTTCCCAATTTCATCAATAAGAATTGAATGAAATGGAAGTGAATCTAAGCCTAAAGATTGGATGAATTTTAAAAGTGGAATTCCCTGTAAATTAAATGAATGGGACAATTTTTTAGATCTTAATTGTACTGAATTTCATAATGTATATTATGAAATTCAGTTTCTTGGATATGTTTAATTTTCTCCGAAAAAATTCTATTCACTTTAGAGAATCAAATGAATATTAATGTAAATAAAATGTAACGAAAAAAAAACAATAAGGACTTAAGCTAGAAGAAGATTTTGATTTTGGACTTAATGAAATGTAAATAAATTACAGATTTGATGAAAATGCTTTTATACCATGAAGACTGATAACTACCTATAAACCAAAAGGTAACCCTTACCTTCCGGTTCGCCGGGATTCGAAGAGGTAGCCAGTCCCGAAGAGTTTCTTGAACCTTCCCGCTTTTTAGCGGGACGCACTAGTCCCATAGAATTACGGGAAGCAGATCAACTATTCGATATAATTTCGACTTTTTTTCTTTCTGATTTCAAGTTTGCGTTTTAATGCAGAAGTCCTGTCAGTTAGTGTTTCTATAGATTTAATTTCCCAAAACGGCACACCAGATTTCCTAGAAGGAGTAAGCCTTGCATTGTGATGTTTCAATCTTCCGTCAAGGTTATCAGTAGATATAAAGTAGTATTTCTTAGTTTTGGAGCTGAATAATGCTAAAGACCGGCAATGTTTTATCGGATTTTGCATTAGAGTCCGTGACGAGCGTTTAAAATTTAAAAAAATCAAGTATTTAACGAATGAGGTATAGCAACGTGCTGGGGAATGCTTTAAATGCAGTGAAGCGATTGATTTTGAAGCATTTTAAGCTTGGGATAGGAATTCTAATCCCTATTCCGGATTAAAGGAGAAGTCAATCGAATCAAATGAGTTTTTGGGATTAGAATTTATTGCCTATGCTTGAATTTTGGGAGAGGAATTATCCATAGACTTTTCTTTTTCTACATTAATGTTGCACTTTTGCAGCAAAACTTAGATGGATGGCAATAGTACTAAGAGACCTCAGATTAATTCAAGATGGTAGGATTTTAGGACCCTCGGATTATTCATTTGAAAACGGGTCAGTTGGTAAGGCCTCTAAACCAAACTCTACCGATTTTGAAGAGGTAATCGATTGCTCAGATTTTTTAGCTTCCAAAGGGTGGATAGACCTCCGCTGTGGTCTGGGAGAACCAGGTGAAGAATACAGGGAAACGGTTGAAAGCCTTTGTCAGTCTTTAACTGCAAGTGGATTTGTTCAGGCTCTAATCATGCCCAATACCAACCCGGTCATCCAATCAAAAAATGAAGTTGATTTTGTGCTGAATAAAGCAAAACCTCATGCTTCAGAATTAATAGTCATGGGTGCAGTGACCAAGAATTCACAAGGGGAAGATCTTACAGAGATTTTGGATATGCATTACCAATCCGGTCTTCGATTTTTTGGAGATGGAACGAAGACCTTATCCAATTCTGACCGATATATGAAGATCTTGCAATATCTTCAGAAGTTTGACGGTGTTTTATTTGATCATGCTTATGATCCGCTTTTAGCGATTTTTGGACAAATGCATGAGGATGTTATCTCAACTCGATTGGGAATGAAGGGGCTCCCTAATCTTGCCGAGGATATAGCTATTCAGCGAAACTTGGAGATTCTTAGGTATACTGGAGGTCGTGTACACTTTCAGACTATCAATACGGCAAAGGGGGTTGAATTAATCAGAAATGCAAAAAAGGAAGGGCTTAATGTCACAGCTGATAGTTCAATTTATCAATTGATTTTTTCTGATTCTGATTTGATGACATTTGATTCTAACTACAAAGTAAAACCTCCTTTTAGAGGAATTGAGGACAGAAGTGCACTAATAGAAGGACTAAAAGATGGGACGATTGATGCCATAGTTTCTAACCATCAGCCTCAAGATTTTGATTCTAAATTTGCAGAGTTTGATTTGGCCGCATTTGGGATGGCTGGATTGCAAACTTTCCTTCCCGCAATGGTAAAACTTTCCGATGAACTGGGTTGGGAACTTTTGATTGAAAAAATCACGAGTGGACCTGAACGGATAGTTGGTGCGCGGAGTGAATCCCTGACAATTTTTGATCCGAATGAAAAATGGGTATACAATGAAAAAACGAACAGATCTCTTTCCTCAAATAATCCTTGGTTTGGTAATGAACTTAAAGGGAAAGTGAAGTTTGTGGTTCAAAAGGGCCAATTGATAAAGATAGATGAATAAATATCTTTCAACGGCGTATAAATTTGGAGGGCTTGGTGGAGTTTTAAGTGTCCTCTCATTCTATAGCTTGTCATTTTTAAACCCCGATCCGACTAACCTTAACCTGATTTTTGGATATTTTCTGGTTCCCGTTTCCATTTATTTGTCGATCAAATTCTATAAAGAATATTCAAATTCAGGCTTTCTTTCTTTTGCAGAAGGAATGACCGTGGGATTCGTTACTTATGGGATCATCGGGATTTTGTCAATAGTTGGAATTTGGCTTGTCCTTCAATTCTCTCCCGAATTATTTGAAGTGATAAGAAAACAAAAGCTCGATCTCCTCATAGAAAATCGCCAACTGATCATCGCTCAGGTGGGTGAAAATTCATTTTTTGCGACAGAGGAAAGCATGAAAAATCTTACTCCTTGGAACGTGGCAGTAAATGACGGCCTTTGGAAAATCATCCCTGGAATGTTTTTTAGTATCATTATTTCAATAATTTTAAGGAAAAACCCTAACTAATTCTTTTATGGAAGAACAACAAACACCCATGCAAGCGGCAATAAAACCAGGTCTAACTATGGGCCTTGTAGCTTTAGCCGTCACTTACATTGCCTATTTTATTGATGCTGGTTTATTGGCGTCTGGTTGGTTTGCATTAATAGCATTAGTGATTTTCTTTGCCTTGATTATCTATTTTGGGAAAGAATATCGAACTGAACTCGGTGGTTTTATGAGTTTCGGAACTGCGTTTAATTTCAGTTTCATTTCAATCTTAATCTCAGGAATTGTTTCATTAGTCGGTCAGATCCTTCTTTTCCAAGTAATTGATCCATCTTTACCTCAGGTTTTAGCAGATATAACCTTTGAAAATTCAATCAAAATGATGGAAAGTTTGGGTCAAAATCCTGACTCCCTTCCACCTGATACATTGGACGAAATCAGAAACAGTACTGCATCGAGCTTTACAATTGGGGGCCAAGTGAAGAACTTTGGTTTTGCACTAATTGGATACGCTGTCATTGCTTTAATTTTGGCTGCTATTCTTAAAAAGCGCGATAAATCGCTAGATTATTAATCTATGATCCAGATTTCCGTAGTTGTTCCTGTTTTCAACGAGGAAGAATCAATACCAGAGTTAGCTCAGTGGATAGGCCGTGTGATGAATACACACGGCTTTTCTTATGAGGTGATCCTCATCAATGATGGCAGTACAGATCGCTCTTGGGAAGTGATACAAGGGCTTACTACTAAAAATAATTCATTAAAGGGCCTGAATTTTACACGCAATTTCGGGAAGTCCGCCGCCTTGGATGCAGGCTTTCGACGTGCAGTCGGGGATGTGGTGATCACTATGGACGCTGACTTGCAGGATAGCCCGGATGAGATTCCCGGATTGTATGATATGATTACTGTTGGTGGTTTGGATGTGGTCTCAGGTTGGAAAAAAGAGCGACACGACCCAATTTCAAAAACAATTCCTTCCAAATTTTTTAATGGAGTGACTCGGTGGATCTCCGGGATCCAATTGCATGATTTCAACTGTGGCCTGAAGGCTTACCGAAATAAGGTGGTAAAAAATATTCAGGTTTATGGCGAAATGCACCGTTATATCCCCCTGTTGGCTAAATGGAATGGATATGGAAAGATCGGTGAAAAGATAGTCCAACACCAACCTCGGAAATATGGCTATTCTAAGTTCGGTTTTGAGCGGTTCCTGAATGGATTTTTGGATTTGATTACGGTGTCTTTTGTGCACCGGTACAAGAAAAAGCCGATGCATTTTTTTGGATTATTGGGAACACTTTCCTTTTTGTCCGGATTTGGGATTACTGCCTGGTTGATTTTTGAGAAAATCTATAGCTTGAGTAAAGGGCTCAAAGTGCGTGAAATAGTAGATCAACCCTTATTTTTCCTTGCATTGGTTGCGCTGATTATCGGTGTTCAGCTTTTCGTTACTGGCTTTATTGCAGAATTGATGACTTCCAATCAGTCTAAAGAAATCGAATACAAAATCGATGAAGAGGTCAACTTTGATTTCTGATGTTTTTTTCTGTCATCATACCAATTTTCAATCGGCCATTAGAGGTTTTTGAGCTTTTGACAAGTTTGGTAGACCAATCCTGTAAGGATTTTGAGGTCATTTTGATTGAAGATGGATCCACTCTTAAAGCCGATCTGGTGGCATCGAAGTTTAAATCAGATTTAATTATCCGCTATTTTTTCCAGGAAAATCAAGGACAAGGATTCGCAAGGAATTTTGGGATGACTCAGGCCAAAGGAGATTTTTTTGTGATTTTGGATTCTGATGTTATTCTTCCTAAAGATTATTTACTGGTTTTGGAAAGTGCAATTATTTCAAGGAAACTGGATGCCTTTGGTGGTCCTGATGCAGCTGCTCCAGATTTTTCCAATCTTCAAAAGGCAATGGATTTCGCGATGACTTCTTTTTGGACCACAGGCGGAATCCGGGGCAAGTTAAAAGATCCTTCCAAGTACCAAGCTAGAGGATTCAATATGGGGGTTTCAAGGAAAGTGTTTGAATCCTTGGGGGGATTTGTTGATCCCAATAGAGGAGAAGATATCGAGTGGAGTATTCGGATAAAAGAAGCGGGTTTTAAACTGGAATTGGTTGAAGAAGCTTATGTCTATCATAAACGAAAAAATACGATTAAGTCTTTTGTAAAACAGGCCTTTTCGTTTGGTAGAAACCGGGTTAATGTCTCAAGATACCACCCAAAAGCCATCAAATTGGTCCATTGGATGCCCACATTTTTTCTGATTTTCTTGATATCGATTAGTGTGAATGCGCTTTTTTTTCGCGTTTTAATTATTCCTCATTTGCTGATTTTTGGGACCTGGGCTGCATTGGTTATTTACCAGGCAAGCTGGAGGTATAAGTCCATTTTAGTCGGAGATTTAGCGCTATTGACCTCCATTCTTCAGCTGAGCGGTTATGGATTGGGATTTATTTATGAGCTTTTCAAAAAAGGTGTAAAAGGCTAATTCCCTTTTTTGCAAACGAAAATCACTTCATCCGGTGCCAAGGCAAAACGAGCTACTTTTTCAGGAGAAAGCTCCTTTACAAAAGTGTTTTCCTCGAGTTGAAGTCCAGATTTCCGGAGTCGTTCCGCATAGTCCTTCCCAAACTTTCTCACATGATCCCGTTGGCCAAATAGTCTTTCTCTTTCTGAAGGATCTGTGATCGATTTGTCTTCGATGGTTTTTTCCATATTGTAGACTGGTGACTGAAGAATTCCCCATCCGCTTGGTTTTAAGACACGATTGAATTCCGAGCAAGCCAATAGATCATCATCCACATGCTCCAATACGTGATTGCAAAAAATCACATCAAATGTATTATCGGGAAATGGGATGGAGTGAACGTCCATTTTTACTTTCGCCAGAGGCGATTCAATATCGGCTGTGATGTAGTCCAAATTTGGGAGCGCTTCAAATCTATCTATGAAACAGTGCTCAGGAGCCACGTGCAGCACTTTTAATTTACTGGTAAAAAAATCTGTTTTCTCCTTGAGAAAAAGCCACATCAACCGGTGTCTTTCCAATGCCAGGCAGCTCGGGCAAAGTGCATTTTCTCTGGCTATTCGTCCATAAGGCAAGAATTTTTTATAGTGATTTCTGCAAATTGGGCATTCTACTGCGTCACCTTGATTGAATTTCGAAAGTACCTTCAAAACTAAGGGACTTACTATCTGGAGTATGGGCCTGGGGATGTAGCGAATTACAAAACTTATTAAGGATTTCATCTTGAAATTATTGCAAAGCAAGTTACTTAATCCCTACAAAAGAAAAGGGAGCCAGTATTTAATTAGCTCTGGTTAGACATTGAAGAAAACTAGGGGTTAAATCATCTCTCCCGATTCCTTTAAAAATGCTTCTAGCCCAGAAATTTGTTTTTGGAGCTTCTCGATAGCTTTACGTTGCTTTTCTAAAGCTTTGGTGGATTTACTGATGTCGTTGGGTGAAAGTCTTCCGGCTGAATTGTTCTTTTCGAATTTGCTAAGTTTAGAATTGTATTTATCCTTGGTTTTACTCAATTTCAATCTGGACTTTTCCAGTTTTACTTTTGCTTTTTGAACTTTTTGTTCCTCTTTTATTTCTTTTTTGGTCGATGAAGATTCAGTTTGGGCATAAGCTGAATTGACACGTGCAGTGGAAAATAAAAGTGCTGTAAAAATTCCCAGAATTAGTGACAGTCTTTTCATTGTGCTAAGGGATTAAAGTGATAACGCTACAATAATAAGTAAAATATTAGTCAGAATGTTCAGCTGAATTTCCTTTTGGCAGCCTACCCGCTTTTTTAAGAGATTCTCGAATCATCCACTCCAATTGTCCATTAGTGCTTCGGAATTCATCAGCGGCCCATTTTTCTATGGCCTTCATCATGGATTCATCGATGCGTAAGGCAAATGCTTTTTTCTTGGACATGATTTATTCCTCCATAGTGAAATCTTCTTCTTAGTCATGAAGGGATTGACCCAAAAGAATCCTTGGGCGTTGAGGTTGCCTTTTTATTCTCCAAATAAAAGCATAACCACGGCCTTATTAGGCTCTACGATGAAGAATCCGGGAAGACAGATGATCGCGAGGAATAGGAGTATGGCTCCAAGGATAAATATCCCTTGCGTGAAAAGATAAATAGAGGCTCCTATGCTAGCTAAGTCTAAGAAGAGAAATGTAGCCTGAGATGGATTTGATCACTTTTTCCGTTTCAATATGATGTTAAAATGATATCATTGTGAACGAAGACAAAAAATTAAGAAAGTTCAACTTTCTAGAAAAAAATGCCATCAATTATCAAAGCATTTTTATGAGAGTTAAAAGCTTATTTCTTTTTGAAGAGGGAGTCTACAAATTCCTTTCTATTAAAAATTTGCAGATCGGTCATTTTTTCACCGACCCCAATGTACTTTACGGGGATTTTAAATTGGTCAGAAATCCCAATGACCACACCGCCTTTGGCTGTGCCATCGAGTTTTGTAATGGCCAAGGCTGAAATTTCTGTAACCTTGGTGAATTCTTTCGCTTGGATAAAGGCGTTCTGGCCGGTGGATCCATCCAAGACCAGCAATATTTCGTGGGGTGCATCCGGGATGAACTTCTGCATGACTCGTTTGATTTTGCTCAATTCGTTCATCAGGTTGACTTTGGTATGCAGTCTTCCGGCTGTATCGATGATGACAATGTCTGCACCCGTGTCTACGCCCTGTTTTACAGTGTCAAATGCTACCGAGGCTGGATCCGTGTTCATTCCATGAGAAACCACAGGTACGCCTACCCGATCGCCCCAGAGGATCAATTGATCGACTGCTGCGGCCCGGAAAGTATCCGCGGCACCAAGAACAACTGATTTTCCGGCATTCTTAAAAAGATTTGCCAGTTTGCCGATTGTGGTGGTTTTTCCTACACCGTTTACACCTACGACCATGATGACATAGGGTTTTTTATCTGTTGGAATGTCAAAATCCAACAAATCCTGAGAATTGTTTTCTTCGAGTAGAGCGGCTATTTCCTCTCGGAGAATAACGTCCAACTCTCCGGAATTGAGGTATTTATCCCGGGCGACTCGCTCTTCTATTCTTTTGATTACTTTGATTGTCGTGTCTACTCCTACATCGGAGGTGATCAGGATTTCCTCCAATTGATCCAGTACTTCCTCATCGACTTGAGATTTTCCTACGACAGCCTTACTTAATTTGGAGAAAATGGACTCATTAGTTTTTTGAAGACCTTGATCCAGGTTTTCTTTTTTTTCTTTCGAGAAAAACCCAAAGATTCCCATGTTGCGCTGATTTTTAAAAGTGAAATATAATGAAAAAGTCCCTGCTGACTTTAATCAGAGGGACTCAATTTCCATTACGATGCGCTTGGCAAATTATTTTTTCAAGGTCTCTTGAACCAAAACGGAAGGAACCATCTCTTCTCTGAAGGTGTAAGCGCCAGTCTTTGCAGACTTCACCGCTCGGATTACTTTGGCGTAAGATACGCCACCTTCTTTTTTCAGGGTTGCTACTACTTTCTTAGCCATTTTTTTGTCGTTTAAGCGGAATTGCTTCCGAGCTAATATTATTTAATTTCTTTATGTACAGTTACTTTCTTCAGGATTGGGTTGAATTTTTTCAATTCCAATCGTTCAGTCGTATTTTTTCTGTTTTTGGTAGTGATGTATCTGGATGTACCTGGCATACCAGAGTTTTTGTGCTCTGTGCATTCCATGATCACTTGTACTCTATTTCCTTTCTTAGCCATCTCTGTATGATTTTAGGGGACTGTAACTTTGATTATTCAATAACAATCATTCCAGTATCCTGCGCTTTTTTCAAGACTGCAGTGATGCCATTTTTATTGATCGTTCTCAGTGCCTTTGAGCAAACTTTCAAAGTAATCCATGCGTCTTCTTCTGGGACGTAGAAGCTCTTCTTGTGAAGATTTGGGTAAAATCTACGCTTGGTCTTGTTGTTTGCATGAGACACGTTGTTACCTACTTGAGGTCTTTTTCCGGTAATGTCACAAACTTTTGCCATGATATTGTATCGTAAATGGGATGCGTTTCTGTAATGAGTCTGCAAATATCGGAACTTTTCGGGAATTAGCAACAAGCAGATTCAAAATTATTGCCTATTTCCCATGTCTTTTGGATAGGGACAATGTTTACATCCGTTTTCGCAGCAATAGCCTCTTTTCAAGTGGTAGGTTGCTGTAAAAACCATCAAGCCCCGTTCGTTAATATAAAAATCTTCCGCTGATATTTTCGGAAGTGGGTTCTTTTTCTGTTTCATGGCTTTGCCCAATGGCAATTACTATATTTGAGACTCTTTTGATTCAAAAAATTCGCGTAAAAATAACCAAATCATGGAAACAATCACTTCAAGTAAGCAAGCAATCCAACTTGAGGAACGGTATGGCGCTCACAATTATCACCCCCTTCCGGTAGTCCTGACCCGAGGCGAAGGGGTTTATCTTTGGGATGTTGAGGGCAAAAAGTACTTTGATTTCCTGTCTGCTTACTCAGCGGTGAATCAGGGGCATTGTCACCCGAGAATCAAAGATGCCATGATCGAGCAAGTAGGCACCTTGACTTTGACCTCCAGAGCTTTTTATAATGATGTGCTTGGGCCTTTTGAGAAATACATCACCGAGTATTTCGGATTCGATATGGTCTTGCCCATGAATACCGGTGCCGAGGGAGTAGAGACTGCACTAAAACTTGCTAGAAAGTGGGGCTATGAACGAAAGGGAGTAGCTGAAAATAAAGCAAAAATCATCGTAGCAGAGAATAATTTCCATGGCCGCACCACGACCATTATTTCATTTTCTAATGATGCCAATGCTCGCAAGAGCTTTGGGCCATTTACCGATGGGTTTATTCGCATACCGTATGATGATATCGTTGCGCTGGAGCAAGCCTTGGAAATTGAAGGGGTTGTTGGGTTTCTTATAGAACCAATTCAAGGTGAAGCGGGGGTCTACGTGCCAGAAGAGGATTACATGAGAAAAGCAAAAGCAGCTTGTGCTGCCCAAAATGTGCTTCTTATTGCCGATGAGATTCAAACTGGAATTGCCAGAACCGGCTCATTACTCGCTGTCTGTGGTAACTGTACTTGTGAGGCACATTGTGAGAAGCAAGAAACTTATGCCAAACCTGATATTTTAATATTAGGGAAAGCAATTTCAGGGGGATTCTATCCTGTTTCCGCCGTGTTGGCAGACAGGGAAGTGATGGAAGTGATCAAGCCAGGTCAGCATGGGTCTACTTTTGGAGGAAATCCACTTGGAGCCAAAGTGGCCATGGCTGCTCTCGAAGTAGTGCGGGATGAAAAACTCGCACAAAATGCCAGAAAACTGGGTGAAATTTTTCGCAATCGGATGCGGAAAATGGTCGATAGAAACCCAATCGCTAAACTGGTCAGAGGAAGAGGCTTGCTCAATGCGGTGGTTATTAATGATTCACCTGATAGCACTACCGCTTGGGATATTTGTATTCAGCTCGCTGAAAATGGACTTTTGGCGAAGCCTACCCACGGAAATATCATCCGTTTCGCTCCGCCGCTGGTGATTACCGAGGATCAGTTGCATGAATGCTGTGATATCATTGAGCGTGTTATTTCCAACTTCAATAAATAAAATAGTATTAAACATAGAATGGATCACTTTTGGTTAAATCCGGAAGCGATTCATTCTTTTTCTAAACTCCAATGACACGAGCAGTAATTTTTGATATGGATGGGGTCATTTGTCATACCAATCCATTCCATTCCCAGGCTTTCAAGATTTTCTTTGAAAAACGAGACTTGTTTCCAACCGAAGATGAATTCGCGCAGCACATGTATGGAAAGAACAATGGTTACATTTTAAGTCACTTTCTGGGAAGGAAAATAGAAGGTGAGGAACTGGCAGATCTTGAATTTGAAAAGGAGAGTCTCTTTCGAGAGATTTACCAACATCACATAGATCCCATTCCGGGATTTATGGATTTTTTCAAAGAATTAAAAAATGCCAAAATTAAAACCGGAGTGGCGACTTCCGCTCCTTTTGCCAATCTCGAGCTAATAGCGGGTAAGCTTGATCTTTTTCCGTATCTGGAATCCGCCTTGGCTAGTGAACAAGTCAGCAAGCACAAGCCTGATCCTGAGGTGTATTTAAAAACGGCGGCCAATCTAGCTATGCAACCCAGTCAGTGTGTCGTTTTTGAGGATTCTTTCCCGGGTATTACCTCGGCCAAAAATGCCGGTATGAAAGTGGTGGGAGTATTAAGTAGCCATAGGAAGGAAGAACTGCCTAATTGCCATTACTACATTGAAGATTACAGAAATTTAAGTGTAAAAGAGATTTTAAGTCTAATAGCTTAAACCAATGCAGAGAAGACCTCGAAGAAACCGTAAATCCGAATCGGTTAGAAATCTGGTAGAAGAAACCAGTCTCTCCGTAAAAGATCTGATTTTCCCACTTTTCCTGATTGAGGGATCAAATAAAAAGGTGGAGGTAAATTCCATGCCTGGGATATTTAGATATTCTCAGGATTTGATGTTGCGGGAGATCGAGTCGTGCATGAAGCTTGGGATTACGGCATTTGATGTTTTTCCGGCTTATCCCGAATCACTTAAAGATTCCATCGCTTCCGAAAGCTATAATCCGGAGACTTTTTACCTGAAGACTTTGCGTGAAATCAAAAAGCAATTTCCGGAAGTCTGCCTCATGTCGGATGTCGCTATGGATCCTTACAGCAGTGACGGGCATGATGGACTTGTGAAAAGCGGAAAAATCCTTAACGATGAGACGCTTGAAATTCTCGGAAAAATGTCTTTGTCCCAAGCGGATGCCGGAGTTGATATTTTGGGGCCATCGGATATGATGGATGGGAGAGTGGGCTATATCCGCAGTCTTTTGGATGAAAATGGGTTTACCGAAACCTCCATTATGTCCTACACTGCGAAATATGCAAGTGCATTCTACGGTCCCTTTAGAGATGCCTTGGATTCGGCCCCCAAGTTTGGTGACAAAAAGACGTATCAAATGAATCCGGCCAATTCTCAGGAAGCGTTGATTGAGGCGGAGCTCGATTTTGAGGAAGGAGCAGATTTTTTGATGGTTAAACCTGCTTTGAGTTATCTCGATATCATTAAGCTCTTGAGTGATAATTTCCCCTTACCGATTGCGGCCTATAATGTTTCCGGTGAATACAGCATGGTAAAAGCTGCCGCGGCTCATGGTTGGTTGGATTCTGAACGAGCTATGCTCGAAATTTTGCTTTCAATTAAGCGTTCGGGAGCTAAAATAATCCTTAGCTACTTCGCAAAAGAGTTTGCATTGCTGAAATAGTGCGTTGTTGGTTTAAATTTTGATCAAATGCTCGATTAAGTCGGGCTTTTTTTTTGATTCAAGGTCTTTTTAAAACCAATTTTTTCAAAAAAATTCATTGAAAATGCGATTGATGGATAAAAAAAATAAAAAAATCAAAAATTTATGTTTTTCATAATTTTTGAATTTTAAATGAAAATTTTAATAAATTGTTTAAAACAAAATATAGTATTGAAAAAACTAATTTTAAAATATTTTTATTCTGATTAAGTGGTTTCGTAATCGTTTTCATAAAATATCCTAAATGGTTTCCAAATTTTATTTTTTCAATCATGAGGTTCTAATATTATCCATAAATGGATCATTTTTTAAAAAAAATGTAAAAAATGGTTTAAAAATCATATTGAAAGTTGTTTAAAATTACTGAAAATTCAAAAATCAGTTTGTTTTTATGCTTTTTTTATAATTACATTCGAATCAAGCTTTTGCTTTCAAACCTATTTAAATTCTGAAAAACGTTCAAAATTTAACCTAAAACCTATGATGAATTTCGCAACCCTGTTGGCCCAAGATTTGGCCGCAACCCCGGATTTGGCGCTTGAGATATCTCAAAATCTCCTGACGACAAATAATGTATGGATGATGCTCTCTACTGCTTTGGTGTTTATTATGCATCTGGGATTTGCAGGAGTGGAGACTGGATTTGGCCAAGCCAAAAACACGGTCAACATCTTGTTCAAAAACACAATTACCCCGATTATCGGAATTGTGTCCTACGCTGTGGTAGGATTTTACCTGATGTATCCAGGATTTGATGTGCCAGGATGGTTCAGTTTTGACTCCGCCGGGTGGAGCATGTTTTGGTTTTCGCCAGAAAATGCAGACGTCTCTGCTGATTATGCCAGTGGGGGATATACCTATTGGACAGATTTTCTATTCCAGGCAATGTTTGCCGCTACAGCAGCCACGATTGTATCCGGTGCAATAGCCGAACGAGTGAAAATATCTGCCTACCTGATATTTACTGTGATTTTCGTTGGATTGATTTATCCGTTAATCGGAAGCTGGAAATGGGGTGGAGGAGCCCTCAATGAAATGGGATTCTATGACTTTGCCGGCAGTACTTTGGTTCACTCTGTAGGTGGATGGGGTGCTTTGGCCGGAGTCATCCTCGTCGGACCGAGAATCGGAAAATATATCAATGGGAAGACTATCGAAAAGCCGGGTGCTAGTGTGCCACTAGCGGTCATTGGTGTTTTCATGCTATGGCTGGGATGGTTTGGTTTCAATGGAGGCTCTGTACTCTCTGCTGATCCCGCTTTGGTTTCTATGGTTTTGGTCACCACTTCCTTGGGTGCTTGTGCAGGTGGATTGGGCGGATTCTTCACAGCTTATTTTGCTTTCAAAAGACTTGATTTGGGGATGCTGCTGAACGGTATTCTTGCCGGCTTAGTGGGCATTACTGCAGGAGCAGATGTGTTTACGCCTGCCTCAGCTTTATTGATCGGTTTTGTTGCGGGAATCCTTGTTGTGCTGTCCGCCATTCTCATGGACAAATTCAAACTCGATGATGTGGTAGGTGCGGTTTCGGTTCATTTGACCTGTGGAATTTGGGGTACCTTGGCAGTTGGTATTTTTTCTACCAATCCGGAACATTCCTTTCTGACTCAGTTGACCGGTGTAGCAATCTGTGGAGCGATGGCCTTTGGATCTGCATTCCTAATCTTCTATATCCTGAAAATCACCATGGGAATTCGAGTATCTGAAGAACACGAGAAAAGCGGATTGGACTCTCACGAGCATGGTATCCGTGGCTATACTATCGTCTACGACGAATAATTCCCCCTATAAATAAATTAAAAAAAAGACCCCTATCTGGAGAAAAAAACGCGACTCTCTTTCAGCCAGATCAGGGATCTATTGGTCAACTCTATCATTCACCAACATTCGAAATTAAAATGAAAAACTTATTCCTACTAATACTATGTGTGGTTTTATCCACTTTCCAGGTTGCTTTTGCTCAGGAAGAAACTACTGAAGAGACAGGTTCTCTGACACTTTCGGGCTCTATTGATGCCTATTTCCGAACCAATCTTAATGCTCCCAACAAAG
Source organism: Algoriphagus boritolerans DSM 17298 = JCM 18970 (assembly GCF_900108085.1). GTDB lineage: Bacteria > Bacteroidota > Bacteroidia > Cytophagales > Cyclobacteriaceae > Algoriphagus > Algoriphagus boritolerans. The sequence goes on along the minus strand of NZ_FNVR01000008.1, from coordinate 17,611 downwards.
GGGAGAATTTTCAAGCGCCAGCCTCTTCCTTTGGGAACCTTCCAGGATTTTCGCTGGGCATGGCAAATATCATTGCTACCTATGAAGGTAAAAAAGTAGGTGCTGTGGCCGATTTGGTATTCGGTCCAAGAGGAGAAGACGCTGTCTTTGGATCTCCACTCTACGCAGGTGGAATGGCTGGCAGCTCTCAAATCCTAAATCAATTGTATGTCTATTGGAATGTGTCAGACAAGGTGACCTTGACGATGGGTAACTTCAATACCTTCTTAGGTTACGAAGTGATCTCGCCAACTGCCAACTTCAATTATTCGACTTCCTACATGTTCTCTTACGGACCGTTTTCTCACACCGGGTTAAAAGCTAATTTCCAACTTTCGGACAAGTTCTCTTTCCTTGCTGCGGTAATGAATCCAACTGATATGACGGAGTTTAACCTGAATGGAACCTACACTTTAGGGGCTCAGCTTGGATATTCTACCGATGCGGGTAGTACTTATTTGAATTTTGTGTACGGTGATCAGGATGGAACACTTGAAAATGACGGTACCTTGATCACCGATCAGTCTTCATTGGGAAAAACATTTCAGGTAGATTTGACAACTGGTTTTGATCTATCCGATATATTCTACGCAGGGATCAATACCACGTATAACACCACTAGTTCAGGTGAAGTGTTTACAGGCTCAGATGTCCAGGACTTAGCTGGTGAAGGAGCAGGGTTTTATGGGTTTGCAGGGTATTTGCAGGCAAGACCTTCAGAGACTTTTGGGATTGGTATTCGAGGAGAATACTTCAGTGTCTTCAATGGAGGACTTGATGGAGTAGTGGGTCTAGATCGCCCTGCGGATGAAGGTGGGGAAGGAAGTGTCTTTGCCGCTACGCTTTCCGGAAATATCAAAGTTGGAGGAAACTTGACCTTGATCCCTGAACTAAGAGTAGACAGTATGAAAGAAGAGTTTTTTGTAAACAGAGATCTAAATGGAAGCAAGGGCTTGGCGTCATTTCTTTTGGCAGCAGTTTTTGCCTTCTAATTTTGAAAATTTAAACAGGGTCTATTGTTAATTTAAAGCCGGGGTGAATTTCACCTCGGTTTTTTATTTTTACAGCTAATCTTAGAAAAATCAGTTGCTTTCAAGACAGGATTTTTCCGAAAATTGGATTTTTTCATATTTTTAGGTTCAAAATTAAATACTGTTTAAACTCGTGATTTTATGATATTTAGAATAATATTTGTTTTTAGGGTGTCCTTTTGATCCAGATCAACTGATTTTTGTAACCTTTGATTTCAATTTTCTGTATAGTTTTGTGCTAACCCAAATGTACAGATATGAAAAAGTTGACCCTGTTTATCTTTGCCTTTGCTATTTCTACAATGACGTTTTCCCAGGAAATATTGATGGGACCTAAGTTTAAGAATGCACCTGTAGGAAAAGTTCAAGGGCCTAGAATTACTTTGCTTCATGAATCCAGCCCAGCAAGTCTGCAAGGACCTGTCGCTAAGAATACAGAAGTCTGGATGGCCCGATCGGCAAAAAAAGTAACCGTAGGTTTCCGAGACACCATCGATAATCCAAAAGGGATTCAAGCCAAAAACAACAATCCTTGGGACAAGAAGACTTCAAAAGTTGACTCAAAGGCAGTCTATGAAGAACCAAAATCTATGAGACCTAAAAAAGGTTGGTTTCACTAAAATTTAAAAGCCCGGTCATCCGGGCTTTATTTTTTATAATTCAGTCTCTCTTTCCAGCATCAAAATCGCTCCTTGAGAAACTATGAAATATTTTTCTCCTTCATAAATTACTTCGTGTGCCCCATTCAGGAGAAAAATTGCCAAATCTCCTTCCTTTGCCTGGAGCGGAACATATTTTACTTTTTCCTCCTGATCCATCCAGGGTTCGCTATCCTCTACTGGCATCGGGATCGGATAACCAGGACCGGCTTTGATGATGTAGCCTTGCTGAACTTTTTCCTTTTCCTGAACACCAGGTGGAAGATATAGACCTGAGCCTGTTTTTTCATTTGGCTTCTTCAACCGGATCAAAACCCGATCCCCTACCACGATCAATTTCTTCAATTTATTTTCGGCTGTCAGTTGCATGTTAGTGTTAATTGGAATGAAGAAATAAGAGCCAAGAGTCTTGATGCAAAGATCTTGATTCTTGGCTCTTAATAAAAGGCGGCACTTGTCGAAAAAAGGATACCGCTCTAATGTTCAGGCTTGGATTATTTTTTATCCTCGCTTACTTCTTCGTAGTCTACATCTGATACTCCGTCTGACGCACTGCTTTCTCCGGCGCCTGCATCAGGACCTGGTTGAGCTGCTCCTTGAGTAGCATTGTACATTTCCTGAGAAGCACCTTCCCAAGCTTTGTTCAGGTTTTCCATGGCAGCATCCACGCCTTCGATGTTTTTGGATCCGTGTGCTGATTTCAAAGCTTCCAAAGCTGAACTGATGTTTGCCTTATTTCCGTCGGAAAGCTTATCACCATATTCTTTCAGTTGCTTTTCGGTTTGGAAGATCAAACTGTCAGCTTGATTTAACTTCTCAATTTTCTCCTTTTCGGCCTTATCAGAAGAGGCGTTGGCTTCAGCCTCACGCTTCATACGCTCGATGTCATCCTGAGAAAGTCCTGAAGAAGCTTCGATCTTGATCTTTTGTTCCTTACCTGTTCCTTTATCTTTTGCGGATACGTTCAAGATACCATTCGCATCGATGTCAAAGGTAACTTCAATCTGCGGCACGCCTCTTGGAGCTGGCGGAATATCGGTAAGCTGGAATCTCCCAATCGATCTGTTATCCTTTGCCAACGGTCTTTCCCCCTGTAGCACATGGATATCAACCGCAGGCTGATTGTCAACCGCTGTAGAGAATACTTCGGATTTCTTAGTAGGAATCGTGGTATTGGATTCGATTAGCTTGGTGAATACACCGCCCATGGTTTCGATACCCAAGGAAAGTGGAGTCACATCCAAAAGAAGGACATCCTTCACTTCACCGGTCAATACACCACCCTGAATAGCAGCTCCGATCGCAACTACTTCGTCAGGGTTTACGCCTTTAGAAGGCTTCTTGCCAAAGAATTTCTCAACTTCTTCCTGGATTTTTGGGATTCGGGTAGAACCACCCACCAAGATTACTTCGTCTATGTCAGCTGCAGTCATGCCTGCATCTTTCAGTGCTTTGATGCAAGGATCCATAGATCTTTTTACCAAAGATTCGGAAAGTTGCTCAAACTTTGCTCTGCTCAACTGTTTTACCAAGTGCTTTGGTCCAGTTTGGGTAGCAGTAATGTACGGAAGGTTGATTTCAGTAGAAGCAGAACTGGAAAGCTCGATTTTAGCTTTTTCAGCAGCTTCTTTCAGACGCTGAAGTGCCATCGGATCTTTTCTCAGATCGATTTGCTCTTCTTTTTGAAATTCGTTGGCCAACCAGTCGATGATCACCTGGTCAAAGTCATCTCCTCCTAAGTGTACGTCACCATTGGTAGATTTTACTTCGAATACACCATCACCTAATTCCAAAATCGAAATATCGAATGTTCCACCTCCTAGGTCATACACGGCGATTTTCATGTCCTGATGCTTCTTGTCCATCCCGTAAGCCAATGCTGCTGCTGTTGGTTCGTTGATGATTCGCTTCACTTCAAGACCTGCGATTTGTCCGGCTTCTTTGGTTGCCTGACGTTCTGCGTCATTGAAATACGCAGGTACTGTGATGACGGCTTCAGTTACTGTTTGTCCCAAGAAGTCTTCGGCAGTGCTCTTCATTTTTTGAAGAATCATAGCAGAAATTTCTTGAGGAGTGTAGGATCTGTCTCCGATTTTGATGACGACAGTGTCATTTGTTCCCTGCTCTACTTTATAAGATGCGTGTTTTTTCTCTTCAGAAACCTCAGAGAATTTCTTTCCCATGAATCTTTTTACTGAAGAAATAGTGTTCGCCGGGTTGGTGATCGCCTGACGTTTGGCCGGATCACCTACTTTTCGCTCACCGTTTCCGTTGTCAAGAAAAGCCACGATTGAAGGGGTGGTTCTTCTTCCTTCGCTGTTTTGGATGACTACAGGCTCGTTACCCTCCATTACGGCTACGCAGGAGTTGGTGGTACCCAAGTCAATGCCTATAATTTTTCCCATGATTATATAGATTTAGATAGTTGCATTAAATGTTCATTCCTTTTTCTTCAAGGGTTGTGCCACCCAAGAAATTCATCTGTTTGGTGTCAGATTGTCAGTCAAACTGCCATTCATTTTCCCCGATAAAAATCGAATTGTCACTTTTCGAAAAAAAAGCTGTACTGATTTTGGCAGACTTTTGAAATTCTAAACCCATGTGCAACCTTCTCGAGGCTTCAGGCATCTTCTAATCGATGCGACTTTTTTATTCCAACCAAAATCGAGAACGAACCAAATGGTTTTTTGTCATCCTGCTGGGTTTGACAGTAATATATGGTTCTCGGTATTTTGAAGTATCTCAGAGTATCTGGACAATCTTGAAAGCTGTAACTTCAGGGAAATTCTTCTTGGTGGGTTGAATCTACAGCTTGAATTGTTCTATTTTTGATCAATGGAAAATACGCTGGTAGTTCAGGATATTTTTATTTACCCAATCAAATCGTTGGGTGGTATTCGGGTTTCAGAGGCGGTAGTGGAGGAAAAGGGCTTTCAATTTGACCGGAGATGGATGTTGGTGGATGAGACAGGTCTTTTCATTTCGCAGCGTGTTTACCCGCAATTGGCACTATTATCCGTCGAATTAGGTGAAAATGAGTTGTTGGTTTTTCATAAAATTAAAAAAGATAAATCCATCCAAATTCCGATTGATTTGGCCTCGGGTCCGGAGTTGACAGTCACCGTTTGGGACGATCAGGTGGTGGGGAAAGTGGTTCATCCAGAAATTAACCAATGGTTTTCTGAAATTATAGGTAAGGAAGTAAAGTTGGTGACCATGCCTGAGAAGTCTCACCGGAAAGTAGATCCCCGCTACGCCGTCAATGGCGAATCGGTCAGCTTCGCAGATGGAATGCCTTATTTGCTGATTGGCCAAGAATCACTGAATGACTTGAATTCTCGCTTGGAATTACCCGTTCCGATGGACCGATTTAGACCAAATATTGTGTTTACAGGCGGGACGCCATTTTTGGAGGATTCACTTAGTAAGATTAAAATTGGTCAGCTTGAATTTCAGATTGTAAAGCCATGTGCCAGATGCGTGATGATCACCGTGGATCAAACATCAGGAATAAAGGGAAAAGAACCACTGAAAACGCTGTCCTCTTACCGAACCCTAAATGGTAAAGTGTACTTTGGGCAGAATGTTGTAGCACTTCATTCAGGCAAAATCAAAGTCGGCGATTTGATTACTCCTCTAGATTGATTCTACTTTTAGAAAGTGGTCTAAAAAGCAAAAAAGCTATCCTGAATTAAATTGGAGAGCTTGTTTGAATTTCAGGATTCTAAATCACTTAAATTCTTTTACCGTTTGAATAAACACCTTGACCATCTCCGGATCAATATCCGGATAAACTCCATGACCAAGGTTGGCAACGTGTCTTGAGCCTCGGAACTGTTCCATCATTTCGATCGTCGCAGCACGCACTTGGTCTGGATTGCCATAGAGTGCAGCAGGGTCAAGATTGCCTTGCAGCGTTTTGGAGGATCCGATCAGTTTTCTTGATTCTGCGATTCCCATATTCCAATCCAATCCGATCGTTTGACAATTGAGTTGCCCCATTTCTTCTCTGGCGAAAAATGCACCTTTGGCAAAGACCGTAACCGGGACTTCAGTGATGGCGTCACAGATTTGAGAGATATAGTTCAGCGAGAATTCCGTGTATTGCTTGGGCCCCAAAATCCCCGCCCAGCTGTCAAAAAGCTGCACTAAATCTGCTCCGGCGCGAATTTGTGCTTTGAAGTAATTAATCGTGGAGTCGGTGATGAGTTGAAGCAGTTTGTGAGAAAAGACCGGATCGCGATAAAGCATCTCCCGAGATTTGGAGAAAGTCTTGCTTCCGCTTCCTTCCACCATGTAGGCGAATATTGTCCAAGGAGCTCCTGCAAAACCGATGAGCGGAACTCTTCCATTCAATGCTTTTTTGGTGATTTGAATCGCATCGAGGACATATTTCAAATCGTTTTCACCATCAGCAACCCGTAATTTTTTTAGATCGGAATGGCTTCTGACAGGTTGGGGAAACCAAGGGCCCCGTTTTTCGACCATCTCATAGGGCAATCCCATCGCTTCAGGGACTACCAAAATGTCTGAAAAGATGATCGCTGCATCCACATCCAGGATGTCAACAGGCTGGATGGTCACTTCTGCTGCGAGCTCCGGTGTTTGGGCGAGTTCGATAAATCCACTGACGGAATCACGGACAGCACGGTATTCAGCCAAAATTCTGCCCGCTTGCCGCATGAGCCAAACTGGCGTTCGCTCTGTCTTTTCCCCTCTTGCTGCCCGGAGTAGCAGATCGTTTTTGAGTTGCATGCCGCAAAGATAAGGACCAAATTAAATCGGAAGGGATTGAGGAAAAATAAAAAAGCACAGCCTGGTTTCCCTGACTGTGCGGTAGTATGAGTTGGTTTACTTTTAGTTTTTCTTTTTGACTTCGATTTTTTGAAAATCCGAATCAGTAATTCCCAGCATTTGGGTCACAGCCTCATAGTTGGTCCAATCGATTTTTGCATCTGGAAAATTGGAAGGGACAACCACAATTCGGAATACTTGCTCTAGCGTCCAAATATCATCAAGACTTGCGAAATCGATGTTTCCTTCAAGAAAAAGTCGAATATCCACCTGTGTGAAATCAAAATTGTAGACCAAAGGTCCTTCAGGGAAAAAGATGGTTTGTGGAACTGCTCTCCAGATGGGTTTCTCTTCCACTTCATCCCAGAGGATGTAGGTTAAGACTACATCACTTTCTGCCAATTCCTCGGGAAATTCAAGGATGACTTCCCATCCCTCTTCTGCCGTGAAATCAACTGCCGCTTCATAAGTCGTTCCGACGATGTTCACTCCCGGAGTACCGGGTACACCTTGAATTCCTTGTGGACCCTGAGGACCCTGAGGGCCTTGCGGACCTTCAGGCCCTTCACACGCTTGGAATGCCATTAATACGGCCAAGCCAAAAATCGATGTAAGTTTTCGCATGCTTTTATGTTATGTTTTCATCTTTCACGGCAGGTTTCATGCCAAGGTTCACAAAAAAATCTCAAATGGTTTGGTTACTTGACTGGTGCTATCACCTGCACTTCTGATTCGCTTGTGATTCTGTCAATAAAAATCCCAGAAAGTTCAAGGTTTTTGGATTGAGCTTCCTTTTGGAGCAATTCCTTTATGCTGTTTGGACTTGGCATCACCCATTTATTTCCTTGGATTGTAGCCAATAGATACCTAGATTCCGAAAAAGCCATCGTCTCTAAATCTGAAGGGGCAAATGGTAAGTCCAATCCCACAAATACTTCCAAGGTATCTAATTTCCCTCCTGGTTCTTGAAAATAAATGGTATGGATTTTTTTTCCTGGATGAAGAGATAAGAGGGTTTCGATCGACTGAAAAGTCTTCCCCAATTCTGGATTCTGGGGTTGTCCCTTAAATGTTTTCCCGGAAAGGGTCGGAGGTTGAGCCTCTATTAGTTCAATTCCGACAGGGTTATTCCCTCCGAGTCGGTCATAAATAACAAAACCCACGGATAGGATAACCAATGAAATGGCAACTAAAATCCCGATTTTTTTCATTCTTTAGAAAAGGTATCGAACTCCTATTCCCCCTTGGCCCTTCACATTGATGCGATCAATCAATTCCAAAAACATCCCAACTTCCACGAATACGCTGATGGGTGTTTCGTCAAAATAGTATTCAGCTCCTGCAAATGCTTCCGGGCCGATGTCCAAATTGGTCCTTTCCTCGGTTAATACAACAGTTTGTAAACCGGGCTGATAGGCATAATTCACTCGGGTTGTCCTCAATTGAACTCCAGCGCCTGCATAACCCAATAAGTATCCTTCTGTGATCTCAAATGTATCGGTAATATCCTCATGCAATGCCATTCTGAAATTCAGATTTACGCCTCGGGATGCTGCGTGTGAAAGGTAAAATGCATTGGAATTAGGAGGGTTATTTTCAAAAGATCGCTGGTAATAGTTGGAACCATTTACACCCCCACTACCGACCATTACTTCGTAGGACAAATAATCCTCCAAGAAGTCTTTGTAAGTAATTGAAAAGGGTTCTCCCAAGCGGATTCCCACACCTCTTTCTTGTGAAAAACCCAGGAATGGTAGAAAAACGAGAATAAAAAGGATACGATATTTCACTGTATGGATAATTGGTTTAGTATAATTCAATGGACTAAATAGCCATCATTTTTAGCTGCATTTGGTGAAGCTGGGTATAATACCCTCCGAGTTCAAGGAGCGAATCATGCGTTCCTGTTTCTACGATTTCGCCTTTGTGGAGGACGATGATTTTGTCCGCTTTTTGGATAGTAGATAGTCGGTGAGCGATCACAATGGAAGTCCGGCCTTTCATCATCTTTTCCGTGGATTCCTGAATGAGCTCCTCAGTTTCACTGTCTACGGAGGAGGTCGCCTCATCCAAAATCAAAATCTCCGGATTGTAAACCATGGCCCTGACAAATGAAATCAATTGGCGCTGACCCACAGATAGGGTAGCACCCCGCTCCATCACGTTGTAATCTAATCCTCCGGGTAGACGCTCAATGAATTTTCGGGCACCTACATTTTCCGCAGCTTCGAGCACTTGCTCTCTGGAAATAGACGGATTTCCCAGCGTAATATTATGGTAAATGCTGTTTGAGAATAGAAAAACATCCTGAAGAACCACGCCAATGTGCTTTCGCAACGTGCCTAATTCAAACTCTCGGATCTCTGTTCCATCAATAAAAATCTTCCCCTTGTTGATTTCATAAAACCTTGAAATCAAATTGATAATGGAAGATTTTCCTGCACCGGTAGCTCCGACTAAAGCAATGGTTTCCCCTGATTTTACTTCGAAATTGATATTTTTGAGGACATAATCTTCGTCTACATACGCAAACCAGACATTTTCCAGTCGGATATTTCCCTTGATTTTTTCCGGTTTATGACTCCCCTCATTGGCAATGTTATCTGTGCTGGCCAGTAGCTTAAAAATACGGGAGGAACTTACCACCCCCATTTGCAGCGTATTGAATCGGTCTGCGATCTGACGAATCGGTCTAAAAAATAGCTGCAGATACATGATAAATGAAATCAGAATTCCAATCTGCAAGTCCAAACCCAAAACTCCCACAGCCCCATACCAGACTACCAAGCCGATTCCGATGGCTTGAATAATTTCCGCAACCGGAAAGTAAATCGAATAATAAAGTACCGAACGGATGTGGGCAGCCCGGTGCTCGCGGTTGATTTCTTTGAATTTCTCGAATTCCCGCTGCTCTCGATTAAAAATCTGTACGATATTCATTCCTGTGATATGCTCCTGAAGGAAGGAATTCAGATTGGAAACGGCATTTCTGACATCGTTGAATGTTACTTTGATTTTCTCTTTGAATACATAAGTGGAGATAATCAAGAGTGGCAAGGTGCACAAACTCACCAAAGTCAACTTCCAGTCGATGTAAAACATCACGCCCAAAATGGTGAGGATTTGAAGTAAATCCCCAATAATGGCGGCAAGACCTTCACTGAATACGTCGGCAAGGGTTTCGATATCTGAGACATTTCGCGTGACCAGTCGGCCTATCGGAGTATTGTCAAAAAACTTAAGACGAAGTTTTAACAAGTGCTTGTAAAGCCTCACCCGGATATCCTTGATTATGACCTGACCGATCCAGCCTGAGTAATAGGTATGAGCCCACTGCACGATGGCCTGCAAAATCATCAATCCGACCAGTATGTAGATGATCCTCAAAAGACCATCTCTGTCGCCTAAAGCCACATAATCATCGATGGCGATTTGAATATAATAGGGACGAGTCGGTGCTAAAATCGCCATGGCAATCGTCAAAAATACCAGAAAGTAAAATTGCGCTTTATAGGGCTTTACAAAGGAGTAAAGCTGGCGCAGTACTTTCATGTCGACGATTTCGCCTGACGATACTTTTTCTTTTTCTAAGCTCAAGGCTGTTTAGTCTAGGTATATGTCTTCTTTGTACACGATTTGACTGAGGAAAAGTCCCTTGGCTGGAGCTGCTTTTCCAGCCAAAGCACGGTCTCGGGAACGGATCAATTCATCCATGGATTCTACATTTCTCATTCCAAGGCCCACTTCCATCAGTGTTCCCACAATCGCCCGTACCATCCCGCGCAAAAAACGATTTGCGCTTATATGAAATAACAATTGATGGTCCTTTTGTTCCCAGTAGGCAGATATAATTTCGCAGCGGAAGTGCTTCACATCGGTATGCACTTTGCTGAAGCATTCAAAATCCTCGTGGCGAAGCAGTGCTTGGGCGGCCTCGTTCATTTTTTCTACGTCGGGATTAGTGAAGCAATGCCATGCCAGTTCGTTTAGAAAGGGGTTTTTCCTGAAAATAATGCGGTAAACATAGGCTCTTTTTCTCGCACTAAATCGGGCATGTGCGTCTTGCTTCACCGGACGGATCGAATGGATGGATATTTCTTTAGGCAGAATAGAATTGATCGCCTTCAGGAAATTTTCTCCAGGCAACATATTCTCCTCCAGATCAAAGTGACAAACCTGCATAAAAGCATGGACTCCGGTATCTGTTCGCCCGCTTCCTACCACAAAAATCGGTCTACGGAAATACGTGCCAAGAGCCGATTCGAGGCATTCTTGGACAGTAAAGGCGTTTTTTTGGATCTGCCAGCCGTGAAATGGGGTTCCTTTGTAGCTTAATTCCAGAAAATACCGCTTGGTCTCACTCATACGGCTGCAAAGATACAATTCCCGGACAAATCCTTTGAGGGACTTTTCTATCCTTGGTTATGATTGGATTTGATCTTTTCTTTGCCAAAAAAACAGTAAAAATGATTCAGCGCGTTCAGACGATATTTCTATTGCTCGTGGTTATTGCCATGGGAATTACCGTGGGTACCCCACTCTGGGAACAAGTGGACACTGGTTCCGGTACGGGAGATTCCTGGAGCCTTACTGCATTTATGCTGACTAATTTTGATTCAGCGGGAAAGGAAATTCAGTCGTCCTCAAAATGGTACTTGGCAGCACTCGCTACCTTTGCAGGGCTTCTCGCTTTGATTTCCATTTTCCAATATAAAAATCGAGCCAGGCAAATGATGCTCAACATGATCAACAGTCTGGTTATGGTAGGCTTGGTTGCCACTGTTTTTTTGACTACCAATGGAATTAACCAAGAAATTGCAGCTGAGGTAGCAGGTTCTTATCAACTTGGTTTTTGGGCAATACTCGCAGCCATGGTTTGTAATATGCTTGCAAACCGGTTTATCCGAAAAGATGAGGCGCTAGTCAGGTCAGTGGATCGCATCAGGTAATGACTCAGGCCAGTAATCAAATACTGGCTATTTTTTTGATTTCAAGTAGTAACTTATCACAAAAATTAATTTCCAATGCGATTCGAAACGCTCACTATTCATAAAGGAAATCTAGTTACCGACTCAGCAAAACCAGTAGTTCAACCAATTACGCTCAGTACCACATTTGAGCATGGAAATGGTCAAATGCTGTATACCCGGGCAAATAATCCGAATCGTCAAGCCCTCGAAAATCTCTTGGCTGCGATGGAAAAAGGGGCGGATGCAGCGGCTTTTTCCTCAGGGAACGCTGCCGGAACGGCAGTTTTTCAGGCATTGGAACCTGGATCTCATATCATTGCGCCGGACGACATGTATCATGGCCTGCACAATTCCATGGTGCAGCTTTTTGCAGGGATTTTGGAGGTGAGTTTTGTGGATATGAGTGATGTAGAAAAAGTCAAACAGGCAATTCGTCCAAATACCCGGCTTTTTTGGGTGGAAACCCCTTCTAATCCGCTATTGAAAATCACTGATATTCGGAAGATCTCAGCCCTTGCAAAAGCTCAAAATGCGATTCTCGCTTGTGATAATACCTTTGCAACTCCAGTCTTTCAAAACCCAATTGATCTTGGTGCGGACATCGTCATGCACAGTAGTACCAAATACTTTGGAGGACATTCCGATATTTTGGGTGGAGCCTTGATCACAAAGGAAGTAAATCCTTTTTGGGAAAAAGTGAAGATCGTCCAGCGAGTAGGGGGGGCAGTGCCATCACCGATGGATTGCTATTTACTTTGTAGAAGTATCCGTACGCTGGCTTATCGAATGAAAGGGCATGCAGAACATGCGGCAATCTTGGCAGAATATCTCTTGAATCACCCAAATGTTGAAAAAGTCTTTTACCCGGGTCTCATATCTCATCCGGGTCATGCAGTGGCAGCAAGTCAAATGAGCGGATTTGGTGGGATAGTTTCTTTTATGGTAAATGGAGATGCGATCCGGGCTGATGAAGTGGTTTCCAAACTTCGCTATTTTGCAAATGCAACCAGCCTTGGGGGCGTGGAAAGCCTGATTGAGCGGAGAGCGGCTGTGGAGGGTCCTGAAACCAAAACCCCACAAAACCTGCTTCGGGTCTCGGTTGGTCTGGAGCACACGGATGATTTGCTGGAGGATCTTGCACAAGCTCTGGATTGAAAAATTGCAGGATTTTCAAATTGAAAAATTCTTAAAATCAGTTGATATGAAAACGGCTCCCAAAATCAATTGAGAGCCGTTTTTTTTATTTATAAAGTTCCACTGGCCAAAGATCATTTCCAAGGTTGATGTCAGTAGTTACCTTGTCTGGATCGATTTCAACAGATTTCATTTTTTTGCTGGTTTTGAGTAGGTAAGACCAGGTATCCCCTCTTTGCCAGATTTCCACTGGTAGTTTTACGCGTTCTTTGGTCTCATCATCGTAAACAATTTCCAAAAGAACCGGCATCGGGAAATCTCCCTTGTTTTCCAGATTCACCAGGTAATTTCCGCCATAAGGCTGGACCGAAGTGATGCCCAAGTCGATATTGCCATTGCCATAGAACCATCCCTTCCAAAACCAAGAAAGGTTTTCTCCCGCCACATTTTCCATATGGTTGAAAAAGTCATTGGGCTGTGGATGCTTGTATGCCCAGGTTTTGATATAGGACTTAAATGCATTGTCAAAGCGTTTTTCGCCGAGAATGTATTCTCGCAGCATAATCAGACCGATTGCAGGCTTCATGTAAGCCACCATGCTCAGGTTTCGGGTATCTGTTACGTCGGGGTAATTGTCGATCCCCTCACGCCCTTCATTTGTGAAGTAATTGTTGTACCGCCGAGTTTGTATGAGGCTGGAAGGGTATTCTCCGTTGTTAAATGCATTGGAGCTGTAATAATTGATGAAGGTGTTGAATCCTTCGTCCATCCAGGCATAGCGGCGCTCATTGGATCCGACGATCATCGGGAACCAATTGTGTCCGAATTCATGGTCTGTCACCCCCCATAGTGACGCACCTTTCGAGTTATAATGGCAAAAATTCAAGCCGGGGTATTCCATTCCGCCAATTTCTGCTGCCACGTTGGTGGCTGTTTCGTAGGGAAATTCAAACCATTTTTCTGAATAATATTCTATGGATGCTTTGCTGTATTCCGTAGATCTGCTCCAGGCATCCTGACCGTTACTTTCCATAGGATAGACGGATTGGGCTAGTATGGTTTTGCCGGAAGGTAAGTTGATTTTGGCAGCATCCCAGATAAAGGAATCGGACGTGGCAAAGGCGATGTCTCTGGAGTTTTGTATTCGGAAATGCCAGGTTACTGTGCCATCCTGTTTTGGTCTGGTTAATTGGGTGTTTTTGATTTCTTCAGGAGTAATCAAATATACCGTCGTATCGCTCGAAGAAGCTTTTACCAAGCGGTTCTGAAGTTCTTTGCTCAGGACTTCATTCGGATTCATCAGCTTCCCTGAACCCACCACAATATGATTGTAAGGCACTGTTACCTTGTAGTCGAAATTACCGTATTCCAAATAGAATTCGCCTGCTCCCAGGTAAGGCTCTACGTTCCAGCCCTCGATTTCGTCGAAGACGGCTACTTTAGGATACCATTGAGCGATTGCATAGATCCAGCCATCTTTCACTTTCAATCTTCCCATCCGGTCCATGCCCTTTTGAGGGACTTTAAAGGCGAAATTCATGGAAACAGTCGCTTTGCCTCCTTTTGCCGGAATAGGTTCGGCAAACCAAATCTGCATTCGGGTATCCTCAATCAGATATTTGGAGGAATTTGCGCCTTTGGCACCTACTCTTGCGGTTACATTTGTGATCTCAAATCCCCCATCCACATCGCCATTGTATCGGTTTCCCTGTATCGGTGTGGTCAATGTGCCTCTCGAGTCAGGAGTAAATCTATTTTGCTCCAATTGAAGCCAAATGAAATCCAAGGTTTCGGGGCTGTTGTTGGTGTAGGTGATGGATACTTTTCCGGAGAGTATATGCGTCGAATCGTTCAAACTGACTTCGATTTGATAATCAGCTGCATTTTGCCAATAGGCTTCTCCAGGTTTTCCAGAGGCAGTTCGATAGCTGTTTCCTTTTCGATCCAGAAATTCACCAAAATCCTTTTGATTGTTTTCTTTACCCTGTTGTGCAAATGCAGCAAAACTTCCTATTAGAAGAAGTAAGACCAGCGGTAATCGTACTATTTTTATTTTTCTCATTTTACTTCATTTAGTCAGCAAAATATAGACAAAGGAGAATTCTTGAATGGCTTTTTATTCAAAAAAAGGGTACTTAACCAAAATTTAGATTTCCAAGAAGGTTGGAGCGAGAGGTCGGGTGCCTTTATCTTTGAGCAAATTACCCCAACTAATCAATGAATAAAATACTTGTAATTGGCTGCATGATCACTTTCTCACTTCAGGTCAATGCCCAAAATGACACTACGGCGCGGAATCTGAATGAGGTTATTATTCAGGAAAACAGGATTCAGATTCCTTTTTCGAAACAGAGCAGGAATATTTCGGTCGTTGACCGACAACAAATCGAGACCTCTCCGGCCAGAAGTCTACAGGAAGTCTTGAGTTTTGTCCCGGGTGTAGACGTCAGACAGCGCGGTGTATCCGGTGTCCAGGCGGATATCGGAATTCGTGGGGGTTCTTTTGAACAGACGCTGATGCTACTTAACGGGATTAAACTCAGTGATCCTCAGACAGGGCACCACATGATGAATATCCCCATTCCCTTGGTCAATATTGATCGGATAGAAGTGCTTAAAGGTCCTGCTTCCAGGATTTTCGGACAAAATGCCTATACGGGAGCTGTCAACGTTATCACTAGTCTGAGCGATACCAGAAGCCTGAGGCTACAAGGATACGGAGGAGACTTTGGGATGAAAGGGATTAATCTCGCAGGCTCACTTCCTGCCGGCAAATACAAACAAAACTTGGCGATTTCTTATGACGAGTCAAATGGACACCAGTACAATTCCGATTATCAGGTGAGCAATATTTTCTACGAAGGTGGCTTGGACCTCAATGCCAACAACGCTATTCGGGGAATGATCGCCTACACAGATCGGACGTTTGGTGCCAATGGCTTTTACACTTCAGCTTTTCCGGATCAATGGGAAAGTATCCAAACAACCCTTGGAGCGCTAAGCCATACATTCAATGATCAATCCTTTTCTATTAATACCCGATTGTACGGAAGACGAAATGTAGACGAATATCGCCTGCGGCGGAATGAACCTTCATTCTACCAGAATAATCACACCTCCGATGTTTTCGCGTTGGAGACCAATGGTAGCTACAAAAGTAAATTGGGGGTGACTGGTTTTGGTCTTGAGCTGCGGAAAGAACAAATCGAAAGCAATAATCTTGGGAATCACGAGCGGAGTCTGACTGGAATATTTTTGGAGCAGTTGGTCAATTTAGGTGAAAAAACAGATGTCAGGGCGGGGGTCTATTCCAACTATTATTCGGAATATGGTTGGAAGCATTTTCCGGGTTTAGAAGTAGGATTCCAAGCATCCAAAGCGCTCCGACTCTATTCCGGTATTGGGTCAAGTTTCCGTATTCCAACTTACACCGACCTGTTTTATGTGGGGCCAACCAATATCGGAAATCCGGAATTGCAACCTGAGGAGGCAAGATCGTTTGAGTTTGGAGGAAAATGGACTCATGCCAGTTGGAGAGGGGAACTGGTCTATTTCAACCGGTACTCTGAAAGTGTGATCGAATGGACGCGTACAAGCTCTGAATTGCCTTGGCAGCCGCAGAATTTCAATGAAGTAGCATTTAACGGAGTGGAGGCATCTGCCTACTATCGGGTAAATCCAAACAGTAAGACCGTGCAGGTGAAAGAGCTAATGTTTTCTTATAATTTCATCGATGCGAATTTTACTTCTCAGCCTGGATTGGAATCCCGCTATGCATTGACGGCTTTGAGAAATCAGTTGATTGGAGGCGTATTGGTTGGACTGGGTGAAAAAGTGGAATGGAATACCAAAATTCGCTATGTGGAGCGCATTAGTTTGGATCCGTATTTCCTGTTGGATATGCGAGTGGATTACAATCGATTGGGTAAACTCGGATGCTTTGCGGAAGCTTCAAATATCACAAATACGGACTACATCGAGGCTGGTACGGTTCAAATGCCGGGAAGATGGTTTAGGGCAGGTATAATGGTAAATCTGGAGTAGTAAAAGAAAAGTTTGATGAATTAAGCAAGGGATTCTAACTGGCGAGGCTTTTTCACTTAAATGAAATCAAAGCCTCGTCACGTTATCTTTTCTGATGTAGGCGATTTTTTCCTTCCATTCGACTTCATACCAAATGTCTTTAGAAGATCGAATTTTGACTCGGTGTCCTGGTTCGACCAAGTCCACCATTTCCCCTCCCGCACTTGGTTTGGATACGATCAGAGTTGGGCTTTTAGTAACCAGAGCAGCATTTTGGGATTTCAGGAAATTATTGGTTACAAAGATCAGTGTGATCAGCAAGACGGAAGGCCAATAAAATCTTGCTTCAGTCAGTTTTTCACCTTTAGACCACAGGAATATCAAAGAAATAATCAAAATTACAGTCAAGCCACCTACAATTATCTCCTTGAATTCAACTAGAAATAGAATAAAACGCATCGCATCACTGACTTCGTAACCAACGAGTTCGGACTGTCCTGTCAGACTTTTAATTTTTGTTATGGTCTGAGGATTAGGGCTTAGATCATAATACTTACTTAAGTATAGCGTGGCCATTTCCTTGTCTCCGATGCCCTCCGTGATAAACGCCATTTTGAGGAGCATTGCAGGTGAATAAATTCCCAATTGATAGTTTGCTTGGTAAATCTCCAATGCTTCCTTATAGCTACGCTGCGCAAACAAAGAATCTGCTACCAAAAGCTGTGGTACATTGGCTTGACAATGAATACTTTGTAAAACGAGGAAAAAAAATATAGAAAGTTTTGTCAGAAAGATTGATTTGGGGCTTGGCATTTAGAATTCAGAGTCATAAATTTGCAGTCCAATTACGGCATTGATCGGACAAAAAGCAAGTCTAATCCACCAATTTGGAAGAATTAAGGAAAGCTTAACGAAGTTTTCAAGAAATATAAAGTACCAGATTCCGTAGCTCAGCTGGTAG
>NZ_FNVR01000040.1 GCF_900108085.1 Algoriphagus boritolerans DSM 17298 = JCM 18970 | reverse complement strand
CTGCCACCCCGACTTAGTTTTAAAAGCCTTTGAATGAAAATTCAGAGGCTTTTTTTATGTTTTCAATTTTAAGCCGGGTTCAACTTTCGACTATTTTTTTTTTAGGTGTACTCGGTTAGCTGAACGTACCCAAATAATGGTAGGATTGCGTTCCAATTGAAGCTGCTGTGGACAGTTGACCGTTGTCTGTTTACAGGTATCCGCATACAAAATATCCCAAATCTATTCATGTGCATCAGTGCGGATACACATCTATTTCTTTTCAAATCAGGTCAATTTCTAACCCATTCATCAAGTTTATGAGAATTTTTCCGGTTCTTAGCCCCTATTTCAAACTTGATCTCTGAAAAATTCTATTTTCTGTAAAAAATTAAACGTAATTCATGAAGGATATAATTGATATAATCAATGGTGTAATATGGAGTAATGCATTAATTTTTTTGTGTTTGGCCGCAGGGGTTTATTTTTCTTTTGCAACAAAGTTTGTCCAAATCTTCTACTTCCGGGAAATGATCCGCTTGCTCTTTGACGGGAAATCATCTGAAAAGGGAGTTTCTTCATTTCAGGCATTTGCAATAGCCATCTCCGGGAGAGTTGGTACTGGAAATATCGCCGGAGTTGCTACGGCGATTGCAATGGGTGGACCCGGGGCGATTTTTTGGATGTGGGTAATTGCTTTCTTGGGCGCATCTTCTGCTTTTATCGAATCCACATTAGGGCAGCTATACAAAGAGGTGAATGATGGAGTCTATCGCGGAGGACCCGCCTACTACATCGAAAAGGGCCTCGGAATCAAATGGTATGCTATGGTTTTTGCTTTCGCTACCATCCTAAGTACCGTGCTGTTTCTGCCGGGGGTTCAAAGTAACAGCATCGCACTCAGCGTAAATAATGCGTTTGACATCCCGGTACACTACACTGGAATGATCGTCACTTTTTTCTTGGGGCTGATCATCATAGGAGGTGTAAAAAGAATCAGTAAAGTGGCCGAGATTGTGGTGCCATTTATGGCATTGGCCTATATCCTCATGGCAGTAATTATCATTTTCATGAATATTACAGAAGTGCCAGCTGTATTTGCGTTGATCATCAAGTCAGCTTTTAACCTGGAAGCAACTTTCAGCGGAGTGTTCGGAATGGCAATAGCCTGGGGTGTGAAGCGGGGAATTTATT
The DNA here is from genome assembly GCF_900108085.1 of Algoriphagus boritolerans DSM 17298 = JCM 18970. Lineage (GTDB taxonomy): Bacteria > Bacteroidota > Bacteroidia > Cytophagales > Cyclobacteriaceae > Algoriphagus > Algoriphagus boritolerans. The sequence continues at coordinate 26,587 of NZ_FNVR01000040.1, read as the reverse complement.
CCAACGAAGCAGGACAGGGGACCGCTCCCCATGCAGCAGCAGCAGCGGAAGTTTCTCACCCGGTGAAACAGGGTTTGGTTCAATCATTTTCGGTTTATGTCGATACCTTGTTTGTCTGCACTGCCACTGCCTTGATGATACTTTTTACAGGTCAATTCAATGTAATCAATCCAGACGGGGGCTTTATTGTAGAAAATCTCCCCGGTGTGCCCTTTGGTCCGGAGTTTACTCAATACGCCATCGGCACACACTTTCCAAGCATTGGGAAAGGGTTTATCGCATTTTCCCTGCTGTTTTTTGCATTCACCACGATCATGGCCTACTATTTCATTGCCGAAGCAAATCTCAGCTATCTCACCCGAAATAAATCATCCAAATGGGCCGTACGGATTCTTCAACTCGCCATCTTGGGAGCTACTTTTTATGGAGCAATTAAAACCGCCGAAATCGCATGGACCTTGGGTGACATTGGGGTAGGTATGATGGCTTGGTTGAATATCATTGCAATTCTGATGCTCAGAAAACCTGCATTTATAGCTTTTGAAGATTACAAAAGACAGCGGAAAGCGGGAAAAGACCCTGTTTTTATAGCTAAGGAAAATGGGATAGAGAATACTGACTTATGGAAGTGATTGTAATTCAAGGCTATTAAATTAAAGCGAATTACCCCACAAACACTTTTTTTTAAGGCATGGCATAGTTTTGACGCTATAGTTTTGCTTTATTTGCAGAAATAAAAAGCCTTGCGGATGTGGCGAAATTGGTAGACGCACTGCTTTCAGGTGGCAGCGCCTTCGGGTGTGAAGGTTCGAATCCTTTCATCCGCACGAGGATTTAAAGCAGGTCAAACGGCCTGCTTTTTTTATATATTTTAGCTTTTAGGCCAAGAGCAAGATCAGAATTCCAAAATCTACCATGAAGGATCATAATTAGGCCTCCTCGATCTTCCATCCCCAAAAACAGAGTAAATTAGGTCCGTGATACAACTGCGGATAATCAGATTTATTTTTTTAAGACTTTATTTCGCAGAAGCTTCCAAAAGTTTTCCAGTTCCTCAGTGACCGGGATATCATCACCCAATAAGTAGGCATAGGGGCTCAGGCGATTACTCCTTTCCAAGGTGATTTTCAATACACCTACTAAAGGAATAAAGAGAACCATTCCGGAGATTCCCCAAAGCCAACCACCAAGCAGAATCGCTAAAATAACGGCAAGGGCATTTACTTTGACCTTTGACCCGACCACCAGGGGTGTAATGATGTTATTTTCAAAAAGCTGAATCCCCCAAAGTACAGCGAAAGTCAAAATCGGATAAAACAAGGAATCAGTCGTGAGAAAAACGTAGAGTATGACAAAAAATGAAGAAATGAATACACCTACAAAAGGAATCAGATTTAGAATTGCGACGAACGCTGCGAATAAAATGAAGTACTTAATCCCTAGGAAATAAAAGAAAACTCCCGCTAAAACAGCCACAATAGCGGTCACTCTGATCATGCCAACCAGGTAGGATTGGATGACACGCCCGGAATCCTGAGCCCAATTGAGAATCAAGTCTTTGTTTTTTGAGGAAATCCGAATCAGGAATTCGATAAAAAAGTCCTTGTAGTAAATCAGCAAAAAGGTGTACAACGGCACGATACCGGCTAAAGTCACTGATTTTCCGGTCTCAACTAAGGCCTGATTGAAGTCCCCAGTCGGCAAAAAAGAAAACTCATTAGCCGGGTCCAAGAGGTCTCTCCCAAGCAATGAACTCAACTCTTCTAAGTAGCGGCTCAACTTCGTTTGGAGATTGTTACCAATCTCCGGAATCTCCTTAATCAAACCCACCATTTGGTTGAGAAGAAGGTAAAAAATCCCAAACGAAATCAATCCCACCAACAAAATGGAAAAAAATACGGCAAGGCCCCTTGGGATTCGCTTTTGCTCGAGCCAGGTAGACAGTGGATTTAAGGCAAAAGCAAAAAACACCCCCCAAACCAAAGGGACCAGAATAAAGGCCCCCTCAATTAAAACTATTGCACCAAAAACAAGAATTACAAGAAAGTTTGCGATAGGTTGAAGGCGATTCATGGGATTGCAATAAGGCTAATCTCGAACTTACTTTTTGGGAAATCCCTTATCATACGGTGGTATAAAGGCGGGTAAATCTTTGCGAACTTCACTCTCCTGAAAGACTCCTTCAAAGGTAGGCGCCTGATCCACTCGATCCCCCAAACCCCATCTTGATTTTGGAATCCCATACCAATTTAAAAGTGTGGCGGCAAAAGAAGTAGAATCAAATGGAATATCAACTCCCGACCTGATTACCGTATTTTTTTTAATCCAAGGGGAAACCATGATAGCCGGAACTCTCGGCCCCATCAAATCAAACTCAAATCCATCTACCCAGTCGTTTGGCCAAGGCTTAGCAGCATAGGGAGGGGCAACATGATCGTAGATTCCCCCATTTTTAGAAAAAGTCACCAGCAATAAGGTGTCCTCCCAGTGGGGCCCGGACTTTATGGCTTCATAGATAGTATTAAGGGCTACTTCTGCTGGGACCATACTGGCACCTGGATGGTAAGAAGAAGTACCGACAGGTGCGATCCAGATAGGCTCCAAAAAGCTGAAACCCGGAAGGGTTCCAGCCTTAGCCTGAGCAATAAAATTATCCACACTGTCCAGGAATTTAGACTTATTGGCATCAATGCTCGGTACTTGTCCTTCCAAGTATAAATGATAGGTAAATGGGTGACCAGTCCACTCAATTGCATTGTATAATTTCCAGTCACTGATTCCATTATTCCAAAGTACCTTCCAAACCGATTGACGATGGGGGTATTGATTCCAGTTCTGGTAGATGCTTCCGCCTTCCCAGGTATCCACTCTATTCATCCCCGATCCTGTATGTGCAAAGGCCCGATTGATATCCGTACCTCCCGGGACAGAACAAAACCACTCATCACTGATGGCAAAATTCGATGCAAGACCGTTTAATACCGGAAGCTGTTCGGGAGTAAGTGTAAGCATGACATCTTCACTGGAATTATTTTGGACGAATCCTCCCATATCCGGTTTTGCCTTTGGGTATCCGGGATATTTATTGTAAAACAGCTGCTGCAATCCGTCAGAATTATCATGAAATGGATCCTGCTTTTGATCCGAAAGATCCCACTGATCACTCAGTTTTCCATCGTGAAACTTGGACTGAAATGCTTTCTTATCTCCATCCATGTTGAAATTTTCGGTGCTTGCTCCCTGAAAAGGCTTATCCGAACCAATGAAATTGATCCCAGTCTGATTCTTCTCATATAACCAGCCGCAGACATTGTCAAAGGACCTACTCTCCAGCATGTAATACACCACATGTTTGATTTTGGTCCTCATGTAATCCATTGTTCCTGGCTGGGGATTTCCTACGGTTACAGCTTCTGTCCTACTTAGGACCGCTGTCAGGGAAGAGCTGTTTCTGATTGCATCCGGGAGTTTGCCAGTTGCTGTTTCATTAAAGGGAACGTCTGACTTTGGACTAAAAGACCAAAGCGTATAGTCCGATTCTCCGGGAATCCAGGTAAGAATTTTATCACCTATAGGAACGAGCTGATGTCTGGAATCTACCCCACACCAGTTTCCTCCCCAAACCTCAGGAACCGAAAGGGGTACGGTATTTTGAGGATCAAAACTCCAAATTCTCACCTGTGAACCATCACCATGCCGATCGATGACGTAGTTGTTTATACAAATCAATTCGTGACCTGCCTGGATTTTGGGAAATCCTCCTTGAGGAGTGTAGGTAGAAGGCAGTGGATCTGAGCTATTGGGATTTTCAATATTGGGATCAAAATTGTATAGCATATAAGTGCCTCTCCCCTTTCCTCCTACAAAAAACAGCATAAAATTGCCCATCGAAATTAATGGCAATTCAGCTTGTTCGTTGGGATTATCCGAATAATGTCCTCTGTAACCCCAAAACTTTTTATATGACCAAACGCCCTGCTGGATTGCTTCTCCCTTGAGTGGGTCAGGTGAACTTGGATCAAATTCAAAAAGCTTATATGTATAATTTTTGCCATTCACTGCATCCATACCTTTTCCCCATTCCAGCAAATAGCCACCTATCGGGGCGAATTTTAGGCTGGGATCGTAGGTTGCATCTTTGGAAATGGACACAGGACTAAAAGTTCCTGAATTAAAATTCCAGACTTGATAATGTGCATCTGAAATACTTCGACTGATTAGAAAGGTGCTCATGGTATTGGATAAAAATGAAAAATGAAAATTGAATACAGGAAAACACCCTGAAACAATCAAAATTGTATTCAAGTACTTAAATTAAGTAAATTATTCTATAATTAATCCTAAATTCAACAACCAAACGTTCAATTTTTTGATTCCTTTAGAAAACATCTAAATGAAATACCTTTTCTAATTAAAAACGCTTCATTTTCAGCAAGATGCAAAACACAATCGACATTAGTCTGGAGGGGGATGAAAAATTCCTGGCTCAGCTTTTTTCATTCACATCGGAAAAATCAGCCTCAGGCTTGACCAACCTCGAAACATTCATTGGACACTTCGTCAATCAAACCCTGCAGCGGGACGGATTATTCGGAGCTTGGGCAAAAGTCTGGAAAATTGACACAGGTTATAACCTCAAAATCTCAAGCCCACATCATGACCTAAGCAGGTATTCCACAGCTATCCCTGAGTTCATTGCGGCTGGCGGATTGGCCTTGGAAATCCTCCAACAAAATCAGGAAAAACTGGACGAAGTAATCAAAAGCACAGGCAAGCCCATGCAATTCATACTTCCTTGGGGACTTGCTTTGGGCAAGGTAAAATCCGTTCAAATGCTGCACTTCCCACCAATTGAGGCCTTTATATATTCCGACTATATTTTTTCACCTACCAATCGGCGCTGGGAAAACCTGTTGGGATACAACGGACTTGATCCCATAGACTTCCCCAAGTTTGAAAGTATCGTGGATTGCGTGCCGATTGGTGCTCCCGGTGGGGACACGCAGGGAATTACTCCTTTCAATCAAACTTTTGGTCCCTACATCAAAAAGATGCTTCAGGCCAGGCTGACATCCAACGGATTCCAGACCCAACCCGTCATCGCCTGTGGTTCTCCTGTACATGACCTACTTCAAGCCATGTTTCCTGATCAAATCACTTGTAAGCCCAAGACGCTTGATATCCTGAAAATCAAACTTTACGACGACGGCACGATCACTCCGTTCCTGATCGCAAACCATCCCAGTCAATACCTTTATTTCACTGACAAACCATTTTCGGAGGAAAAGAAAAATGTGCTGATGCAGGATTTGATCGCAACAGGATGGCAATCGAGGATGTCAGAAAACTTCAATGGCACTTCGGAGGAGATTTTGGAAGATTTAAAAACATTCTGGACTAATCATCCGGATTTTGAAAAAATCATGGCCCAGGAGGATCTCGCTTACAATTTCAAAGCCTAAATATGTTCTACTATTTCGGATATGGCTCAAACATCAATTTGATTTCCCTTCGGGCAAAGGGTGTTGATCCAATCCAATCTCAAAAGGCAATGCTGAAAGGCTGGAAGCTGAAGTTCAACGTTCAGCACTGGTTTCGGCACGAAGGCGGGATGGGTAATATTGAATCCACGGGAGACCCCGATGATTTGGTGGAAGGGATGGTTCACCTTTGTCATGACGAGCAATTAGCCTCCATGGATGCTATGGAATCCCTGGGCATTGCCTACGACAGGATCGAAGTAAAATTGGAAACTGAAACAGGCCCGGTGACTGCCTGGGCCTATGTGGGTCTTCCCGATTATTTGGATGGCTCCTGCCTACCTACACGACGCTATCTAAATATCATAATAAATGGAGCCAGAGCAGCGGGTCTGAGTGAGTCGTACATCAGCAAGCTAAGTAAACAGTCATTGTTACCTGAGGTTATTTATCCTGAATTCAAGGCTCCCGAAGGTAATTTTCCTAACTATACCAAAAAGAGCTTATCCGAAAACCCAAAACTTACAGCGTTGGCAGGAGCAGTGTTCGATATGAGTGAAGCAAGAAGCAAGCTGCGCATCATAGAGCGGCTTTTTGGAGGCAAAGACATGACTCTTTTTCATTTAAAAAGACATGATAGCAGTACAGGAAATGAGACCATTGACGATATCATAAAAGGTAATATCTCAGATCAGGGCAAAAAATACCTAAATACCTATCTCCATGAGTACAATAAAGAATTTAACTATGCGGGGCGCTATATTTTCGATACAGACCAAGAGGAGTAAATCCTGATATTCAATAAAAATGAGCGAACTCCAAGGAAAGTCACATTCACAGGAAAATGATTATTATAGGCGTTCTTCCGCCTCATGCCTGCCCAGGAATACCTGTTGGCGAAGGGCCTTCTACCCGCTAAAATTCAAACTCTTAACAGATCGAACCAAACAACTTAAATACATACTAAAATGAAGCAATACAAAGAAGCCATGCCCCACGGGCCCTTACAGGAGGTTTTCAAGGACGTTTTTTTCGTCACCGGAACCATGAAAAACGAATTTTTCGGATCGATGTGGCAATTTAGTCGCAATATGACTATCGTGCGGGAAAACGGAAATCTGACGATTATCAATTCCGTTCGTCTGAATGATGCAGCACTCAGTGAACTTGATCGGCTAGGCAAGGTGACAAATGTGGTCCGTATCGGTGACATGCATGGCGTTGATGATCCTTTTTATGTAGATCGCTATCAGGCCAAATTTTGGGCAATGCCGGGAATGAGAATTCAGGAAGGACTGACTGTAGACAAGGAACTCCGGGAAGGCGGTGAAATGCCTTTCGGTAACTGCACCTTCTTTGAATTCAAAACTGTAGCAAGACCTGAAGGAATCCTCCGGCTGGATCGAGAAGGCGGGATCATGATTGCCTGCGATTCACTACAAAACTGGGTTGAACCTGATCAATTCTTCGATGAAGAAACAGTCCCTACGATGGAAAAAATGAATTTCTTCAAAAAAGCAGGACTCGGACTTGCCTGGTTACATGAAAGTCAACCCAAGCCTGAGGATTTTGAGCGCTTGAAAAAAGTCTCATTCAAACATGCCCTCTGTGGCCATGGTTACCCCCTGAAGCATGAAGCACAGGAAGAATATCACAAAACTATCGCACAATTTTTCAATCTTTAACCTGTGAAAAACCTCCACGACATACTACCGGCTGATCCAATCCCTGGATATGTCGTGGAGGAAATTATACTAGAATCTTTTCCCCACGTACTATACCTCGCAAAGCGAAAAAAAGACAACGAAACTGTCGTATTGAAAACCCTGCTGGATCAATATCCCAAAAAAGAGCATCTGGCCAGCATCCGCAGAGAGTATCAGATTATCTCCCATCTCCAGGAAGAAAAAGTAATAAAAGTAAATTCCCTCATCAGTTACGGTAATGGAAAACCCGCAATTGAGATGGAACGATTTGGGATCTCATTGGCGCAGCACCTTGCCGGTTTTTCAAACCAAGTTTTACCCTTGGATCAGTTTTTCAGTATTGCTATCCCACTCGTCAAGTCATTGGGCAAAATCCATGAAAAAGCCATCGTTCACAAGGATCTTGTACCCAGGAATATTTTAGTTGATCCCGAAACTCTGGATATCAGACTGATTGATTTCAGTGCTGCGTCAGAACTCTCAAGAGAACATCAGGATGTGGCGATCCTGAATAACATAGAGGGATCATTACCCTACATGGCTCCGGAACAAACCGGTCGCATGAATCGGGATATTGACTACCGTACAGATTATTACACGCTCGGGATTTCCTTCTTTGAGATACTCACAGGAAAGTTGCCATTCGAGGCCAAAGACGCCTTGGAATGGGTCCACTGTCATATCAGCCGACAACCTCCAAGTGCGGTCTCCTTTAATCCGTCAATTCCAAGAATGGTGTCAGCCATCATTGAGAAGCTACTGTCAAAAAATGCCGAAGACAGGTATCAGAGCAGCTTTGGCTTGGTGTCAGATTTGGAAAAAGCGAAGGAAAACTTCCTAAACGGCTCAAATCCAACCGGCTTCCAATTGGCTGAAACCGATGTTTCCAGGCTTTTTCAAATCCCCCAAAGGCTATATGGAAGAGCACAAGAACTCCTAAAACTTGAAACCTACTTCGAAAACACAACAAATGGCGCAGTCGAATTCTGTCTGGTATCAGGTTATTCAGGAGTCGGAAAATCTGTCCTAGTACAGGAACTTGGACGATCCATTGCAAAAAAACGTGGGTATTTAATCCACGGAAAATTCGATCAATTCCGTCAAAACGCAGCATATGTGGCCATTGCAAGTGCTTTTAGGGACTTGATCAGACAATTGCTCGGCGAACCAAAAGACCGACTCGACGAATGGAGTAAAAAAATCGCTGCCGTCTTGGAAACCAATGGCCAACTCATGGTCGAGTTGATTCCTGAACTGGAGTTAATCATTGGCACCCAAACGCCGGTTCAGGAACTTTCACCCACAGAAACCCAAAATCGATTCTTAATCCTGTTCCTCAATTTTGTCAAGGTTTTTGCCACTGAGGATCACCCGCTGGTTATATTTCTGGACGACTTACAGTGGAGTGACATTCCCACCCTCAACCTGATCAATCGGCTTGTCACGGCGCAGGAACAAGGTCATCTTTTTCTGATTGGTGCCTATCGGGACAATGCGGTAGATGCTTCTCATCCCCTGATTTTGACATTGGAAGAGATTAAGAAAAAGCGAGAGGTGGGATTACTTCAACTTGAGCCTTTAAGTCAGGATGCCGTAGATCAAATCATCATGGACACCTTGGTTTGTGACCATTCACGATCCGAACTTTTGAGTACTACGCTCTATGAAAAGACCGGGGGTAATCCATTTTTTACGATCGAACTACTCAAAGATTTACATGACCGCGGCGTGATCTTTTTTGATCTCAACAGGGGTGAATGGAATTGGGATATAGTGGCTATCCGTAATGTTGAAAACAGTGACAGTGTGATCGATTTTCTGGTTTCCAGCCAGCATAGATTATCCGAATCGGCCCAGCACATCCTCCAATTAGCCGCTTGTATTGGAGCGACTTTTGACCTCAAAACGCTTTCCATAATCCGGGAAGCCAGTATGGAAACTACCGCATCCGAGCTATATATGGCGATCAAAGCCAATATGGTTATTCCTTTGAATGAAAACTATAAGTATGTAGGTGTTGCCTTCAACGAGAAATCGGACGACAATGAGGATTCAGACGATACAAATTCCAACTTATTAAACCCTACCTATAAATTTCAGCACGACAGAGTGCAGCAGGCGGCCTATTCCATGATACCAATGGAAAAACGGCAGGCATTGCATCTTTCCATAGGGAGGCTGATATTATCTCACATTACTCCAAAGGAACTGGAGGAGGTATTGGTGGATGTGGTCGGCCACCTGAATGAAGGAAGAAATTTAGTCCTCTATCCCGAAGAGAAAAAGAAGTTTTCCAGACTGAATCTCGAAGCTGGAATAAAGGCAAGACACTCCTCTGCGTATGAAGCTGCCTTGGGTTACCTTAAAATCAGTTTTGAAATGTTGGATCCAGATTCCTGGGAGTCTGACTATACCTTGATGTGGAAACTCAGTGAGGAGCTTCAGAGCTGTTTTTATCTTACAGGAAATTGGCAGAGTGCAGACGAGTGGACTGAAATCATGTTGAAAAACGCCCGCACACCAATCGAAAAAGGGCTGGTATTGGCCGCCCGAACCAGGCAATACGCCACCATTGGCAAGCTTCAGGAATCCATTAAAGCCGCATATCAGGGACTTGAATTTCTTGGATTCAATTTTATTCAAGTTCCGGATGAAACCAATGTAACCGAAGAAGTCAGGTTAGTAACCGAAAACCTGAACGGAAAAGCAGTATCAGATCTCATTAATAATCCCCAAATCACTGACGAGAAAGCAAGAATCGCAAGCCAATTGCTGATGGAAATTTTTCCTGCAGCTTTCCTATCAGGATCTGGGAGAATGTTTCCCTACTTGGTCTTAAAATCCGTCAATATTGCGCTGAAATATGGCAACAGTCCCGAGACTGCATTTGCCTATGCAGGGTATGCCATGCTACTTTCCGGGTATTTTGAAAATCCGGCCGAAGGCTACAAATACGGCAAGTTGGCTGTTAATCTTATCGAGCGATTTGACGATATTTCCCTACGATCGAGGATCATTTATGTCTACACCATGTTTGTCCATCACTGGAGCAATCACTGGTCGAGCATGACAGCATGGTTTCAAAGAGGAATCAAAGCAGGTTATCAATCGGGCGACTTATTATATCTCGCCTACAGTGCACAGGATTGTATCATCTGGGACCCCACGTTGGATTTGGAGACAGCTTCCCGTGAGCAGCGAAAATTACTTGTCATAGTAAAGGAATGCGAGTATCAGGATTCCTACGATTCTGGGACACTTTTTCTGCAAATGCAACAAAACTTCCAAGGCCTCACCAAAAGTCAATTCTCTTTGACAGATGAGAATTTTGATGAAATGGACTGTGTCAGCGGTATGCTGGAGCGGCATTTCATGACTGGAATCGCCAATTACCACATCTATAAAGCCGAAATTCACCTGCTCTATAACGATCCTGAAGGGGCCCTTCCCCATATCAGGGAACAGGAAAATCTGATGGCTTCCGTGATGTCACTGCCACAATCCGTCAGATTTCAGATTGTTTCTTTTTTAATAAAGGCCAAAATTCTCCCTACTCTGGAATTGGAAGAAAAGGAATCCGTCCTATTATCCATCCATGAGAGCTTGGAAAAAATGACCAAGTGGGCGCAGACTTGCCCTGAAAACTTTGAGCACCTCTGCCTTTTAATGAAAGCCGAATTGATGGCTGTATCCGGAAAAGTTACTGAAGCACTGAGTCTCTATGAGCAATCCATCCAACTTGCCGAAAAGAATGGATTCATCCGTGACGAAGCCATGGCCAATGAAATGACTGCGCAATTCCTGATCAAAAATGGATTGAAAAAAGCAGCTGAAGGCTATCTGCTGGCATCCCATTATTTGTATTATCGCTGGGGTGCCTACCGCAAAACTCAGGAAATAGAGAAAAGGTATCCGATTTTCCGAACTTCTGCCCAATACAACACCACAAATTCAAGCCGACAAACTCTGGATGAATTAGGGACCCAAGGTTCAACCACCCTCAATGCCGACTTTTTGGATATGAGTTCGGTATTTCGAGCTTCTCAGATGATCTCAGGAGAATTGGTCTTGGACAAACTTCTAAAAGCGACATTGCAGATTTTGATAGAAAATGCAGGTGCCAAAAAGGGATTTTTGGTGGAGCAAAAAGAAGGTGCTTTGGTTATCCAGGCATTTACTGATGCTGATATTCCCGAAGGATCTGAACTTCCCTACTCGACACTGAAAGTAGACGCCTCAATTCTACCCCTATCCCTGATTAACACTGCCTTGCGGACAAATAAACCGATCGTGATCGACAATGCCCGTGAACAAAATTCCTTTTCCTCCGACCCTTATTTGATCCATCAAAACCCCCTCTCCATGATGTGCGTGCCTCTTTCTACGCATAATCAAGGAAAAGTAGCCGTCTATCTGGAGAATAATTTAACCCACAGTGCCTTCACCGAAGATCGGGTCAAAGTCATCAAGCTACTGGCAGCACAAGCGGCAATTTCAATTGAGAACGCAAGAATCTATGAGCAACAACAAAGCCTGCTGAAAGCTCAGCAGCACTTTGTCCCAATTCAATTTCTAAAACATCTGGGACACAAGGATATTTCAGATGTCAAACTGGGTGAGTCAGTGTCTATGGACATGACCGTGCTGTTCTCTGACATCCGCAATTTCACCCCCTTGGTAGAGTTACTCACTCCTCAGTCCGTCATTGAATTGCTGAATGAATACTTCAGTCATCTCGGGAAACACATCTCAGAATCCGGGGGGTTTATTGATTCCTACTCAGGCGATGAATTCTTGGCGCTTTTCGCTGTTCCTTCGCATCATGCTGTAGATGCCGGAATAAAGATGGCCGAAGCACTGCGAAAATTCAACCTTGATTCCGCATCCAAGAACCGTCCGATTCTCAAAATGGGAATAGGTGTGAATACAGGCCCCCTGGTATTAGGGACTATGGGTGCCTATGACCGAATGCAGTGCTCTGTTTTGGGAGACACAGTCAATCTGGCCTCACGAATCGAACAACTCACCAAAGTATATGGAACTCAATTTCTAATCGGAGAAAACACATTTAATTCCCTGGAAAATCCCGAAAAGTATTCCATTCGAATGGTAGACCGGGTGGCTGTCAAAGGTAAAGCCATGGCAGTAAGGCTTTATGAAGTGTTGGATGCTGAAGATCTTACACGAAAGGAAAAAAAGGAGGCTACCAAAGAATTACTTCAAACAGGAATGGAGGCCTATTTCAGCCGAGACTTCTCCTTGGCTTTCGAGATTTTCTCAAAGGGCTTACTTCAGGATGTCGAAGATCCCGTATTCGAAATTTTCTCAAACAGATCCCAACGCTACCTGGAAAATCCACCCCCAACCGACTGGAAAGGGTATGAAAGTCTGGATTCTAAATAGTCCGAATCTGCCCTTTGCCATTGATATTTTAGTACCTTATCCATGAATAACAAGTAAAGGAGATGCTGATGTTGAGTATGATTTCAATTAGACACAGCTGTTTTTTTTCAACCACTAATTGAAACACATGAATGCATTAAGACTGGGCGTGGTAATGGATCCAATCGAATCCATTAACCCCAAAAAAGACACTTCGCTTGCGCTAATGCAGGAAGCACAAAACAGGGGATGGGAGCTGATTTATCTGGAGATGAATGATTTGTTCCTGAGAGATGGTCAGGCCGAAGGAAGAATGCGAAAGGTATCCGTCAAGGACGATTACCATAATTGGTTTACCATCGAACGTGATTACCGTGCTAACCTGTCTGAACTGGATGCGATCATTATGCGGAAAGATCCTCCCTTTGACATAGAATACATCATGGCCACGTACATTCTGGAACGCGCCGAAGAAGCTGGCGTAATAGTACTAAATAAAGCCCAATCGCTGCGGGATGTCAACGAGAAGGTTTTCACCGCTTGGTTTCCTCAATGCTGCCCCCCTAGCCTTTTGACGAGGTCAAAATCAGCCATCAAGGATTTCCTCCAAACTCATCATAAAATTGTAGTCAAACCTACCTCCAAAATGGGAGGACAGTCCATATTTGTGATAGCCAAAGGCGATCCCAACACCAATGTCATCCTTGAAGAGCTCACTCAACGGGAAACGTGCTACATCCAATGTCAAGCGTACATTCCCGAAATCGTGACAAAAGGCGATAAACGAATTATCCTGATCGATGGTGTCCCGGTGAAATATGGCATCGCCCGGATACCGGGAGCAGAGGATCACAGAGGGAATCTCGCAGTCGGAGCAAGAGCGGAAGGTTTTGAACTAACTGAAAGAGATAAATGGATCTGCGCCCAAATCGGACCGGAACTTAAGAAAAGAGGATTGTTTTTTGTAGGAATCGATGTGATAGGTGACTATTTGACCGAAATAAACGTCACCAGTCCTACTGGCATCAAGGAGATTGGAAAAATCTTTCAGATCAATGTTGGGGCCCAATTCTTTGAAGTTCTTGAAAGCAAAATTTCGCTAAGAAAATCCAAACTATGATCGCGCCTCTAAGTAACCAAAGCGGTCAGGCCGTGGATTGGTGGTTTATTTATAAATTCCCCATCAACATCGGTCCCGAAAAGAATTCCACAGGATTTGAGTTTTTGTATTCTGATTCCCGGCCGGAAAATGGACTTCAGCTCTCCCCGGTTTCTTTGGAGCATTCAGAGTCGGCTTTGGGCATGACCCTGGATCAGATTTTCCCTGAAAAGTCTACGTGTGGCTACATCCTGTGGAATGATGAAATCCCTCCCTCTCCTAAAAATCCGAAACCAAAAAACAAAGGCTCAAAAGGACACTCCAAAGGAATCCTGGCCTTTTCCAAAGAATCGAACAGTAGATTTTATTTACTTCACTCCACGCCCAGATTTCCCCTTGAAGGAGCAAAAACACTCCCCGATTATGAACGAAAATTTGGCCAAACCTACCTCTGCGTCAGTCTTAAAGATTACCAAACTGCAAACCAGATTGCAGAAATTTTGCACACCCAACATGAGGCTCAAGTCTATGCCAGCCACCTGCCGGAAACTGACCTAGATGAACCCCTCTTCAAATTTGCAAATGATGTACCCTCTACAAAACCCAAGGATCCTGCACATTTTCAGTTCAATACACATGGAGGAATCAAATTCAATTTGATAGCTAAAAACAAAAATTGGAGCAGACCACCTCGGGGTAGCAAATTCGGAAAGGACTTCTGGAAAGATCTTGTCGGTCCCACGCTCAATTGCAACATTGATGTGGAATCCTAGAGAAGAGGGGTTGTTTTTGGAGATTTGGATCAGGGAATCTCAGAATTTACAGCGGATATTGTGGATGTAAATTTGAGTAAAATAGGAATGAATGGATATTATTGGGCCTTTGAAAAAGATCATGCCAAATGGGGAATAGCTCCAAGTCTAGATCCCGGCTACATTATTATCTCTGACCTCAATAGACAATTAAGCCAGGCAAATCGGGGCGGAGGAGGGCTGGCATTTCAAGATCCCGATCTTCGGAACTATCTGGACCTGATTCAAATCGCAGAAAAGAACATTGAAAAAAACCCGCATAAAGACCAATCCTAATTTAAAGTTTTTGACAGCAGGCGATGACAGCTAACAAACTAAGCTTTGAGGATTGTAGAGATTTTTTGGCGCAGGAGCTTTTCAAACCAAAAACAACCCAAAGCCTTCTTCCTTCCAAGACAGGGTTAATCGGGGTCGAATTGGAAGCCTTTCCAGTCCGGTTTTTGGATTTGAAAAAAACCAAGGCAATCCCGGTCCCACTGAAAAGCGATCAGTTTTCCCTTCATGAAACCTTGGAAAAAGCTGCAAATCAGGCAGGAGACATATTAAATCAGGATAAAAAAGGAGATCCCAATCCTATCCGTTTTCCTGAGGGGAGCTCCTTCCAGTATGAACCGGGAGGTCAGGTGGAAATCGCCACCTCACCTTGTAGCTCATTGGATAAATTGATCCATCAGTTGCGATTTCAACAGGGAATTTTGGATCAACTCACTTCAGCGCATCAGATTCACTTTCTTCAGATGGGTACCCATCCTTGGTTTGATGCTGCCCAAATCGGGCTTCAACTTGAAAAGCCCCGCTATCTAGCTCTCCAAAAATACTTCTCCCAACTCGGACCCTCCGGCGTACAAATGATGCGTCAGACCTGTTCGCTTCATGTCAACCTTGACCTTGGCGAAACGGAGGACTTACAGGCAAAGCGATATGTGGCAGCAAATCTTCTGACCCCTTTTGCCACCGCACTTTTCGCCAATTCTGGTATCTTGGAAAGAAAGGTTACACTCCGGAAATCCCACCGAAGTTATCTTTGGCAGCAACTGGATCCAAAGCGATCAGGAATCCGGCTGGGCAATAAACCTGGCGAGCTCTTTTCAAAAAGCTCCCTGATTGATGCCTACTTGGATTTTGCTATGAAAGCTCCAATCATTCACATCAAAAGTGTTGAAAAACAGGTTTTTTCAGAGGAATTTACCTTTGGAGGATGGATTCAGAATCCGATTGATGGAATTAATCCCAGTATTTTCGATCTCGAAAATCACCTCTCCTTGCTTTATCCTGAGGTGAGACCAAAGGGATTTCTGGAAATCAGAACCGCTGATGCGCTGCCTGGGGAATGGCAGTTGGTTCCGGCGTTCTTTTACACAGGACTGCTTTATTCCGATACTATCCTGGACAAAGTCCTCGAAGTTCTTTTACCCTATCGAAATGAAATGGATACACTTTGGAGAAAAGGCTCTTTTGGGTTTGAATCCAATCAAATCCTTACAATTTCCCAACAGCTGATGTCCTTGGCCATCGATGGACTCAATGGATTACCTGATGATTTTGTGGGAAAAGAATCCCAAGCTAACCTCATCACTTTCTTCGAAAAATTCCCTTCGCAAGGAAAGACATTGGCAGATGAGTGTATTTACAGATTTTCAGAAGGTAAATCATTAATTTTTTGAGAGATTGTTCTAACTTCTGATTTATTCCTATTCAAAATTTTTAACCAACCAAACTTTGTATGACTGACTTTTCAGCACTTCAAAAAGTAATCCCTGCCATCAAATCAGAAAAATCTTTGCCGATTGTCGTTTTTGATCTGGACGACACGCTATTTTCTACTGCAAGACGAAATTTGATTATTATCCAAAATTTCGCCGCCGATCAGGGAGATGATTTTCCTGATTTTGCCAAAGTAGCCTCCAATCTCAAGCTTTCAGACATGAATTGGAGCGTAACCTATGCGTTGACACAGGCTGGTTTGGATTCAAACTCATCTTCAATAAAACCCTTCATCGCCTACTGGGGGAATACCTTTTTCTCCGATGACTATGCCGCACTTGATTTGCCAAATCCCGGTGCTGTGGATTTTGCAAATGCCTGCTATGATGCAGGAGCAATGATTTTCTACCTCACAGGAAGACACATCGGAGATCCCGGGCTCAGAAATGGTATGGGACTGGGTACCGCATTGGATTTCACCAACAGAGGATTTCCCTATTGGAAAGGGCGCTGTGAACTCAAGCTCAAAAAGGTAAAAACCCAAACTGATGTAGCCTACAAAGCTGAAGCTTTGGCAGAAATTAATTCACTGAAAGGCACTGTCATTGCGACCTTCGACAACGAACCGGGAAATGCGGCCCTCTTCAATCAAAACTATCCAGAGGCCCTTAATTTTTGGGTAAAAACGACCTGGAATCCCAATGACAAAGTCAGCACTGAAGGACTGAATGTGATTCCAGATTTTTCTGAATGGAAAGTACTTCAGGTTAAATCTAAATCCTAATTGGTATGACAAGCTATCGCTATCCACTTGGACCTGTTCGTTCTCTTAATGAGCTCTTCCCCGCAGCAAAATATGCCAACAAATCACTCAACCTTAAGAAGTATGCAGATGTAATTCAGCACTATACCAAAAACTCCCTGGTCGCTGACCGAATAACGGGAGTAGAGCAAATCAAAGTCACTCAGGAAAATGGCAACTACTTCGTTGAATTAATTGGTACGGCTAGTCAAGATTCCTTGAAGATCTTTGGAGATCGACATCAAGCTATTTTTGATGCTAAAAATGCCAGAAAAGCCATTCGTGGCAAGCGATTGATGGAACGTTTTGGGGTGTGGAATCCCATGAACCACTATTCTGTCAATAAAAACCCGGCTGACGGCACCTCCAAATGGACGCTTTTCCCTCCACTTGGGTTGAATGTCATAGGACAAAAAGGACTCCTACTACTTCACTATCCACCCTGGGCAGTCCTCCAGGCCGGAACGTTCGAAAATGCCATGACCATGCAGCGCTGGGGCAGAATGCTGACCGCTGCAGGAGTTCCTGATGATGAGGTAGATCTATATAAAACTTTTATTGATGTCAATCCCGTAGCGGCACCGGGATCAGGCGAAAGTGAATACCCAAACGATTACATGCCGATCATGATGGCTTCGGCTTTTTTTGACGGGAATGAGGACAGAGACTATATCAAATCCATGCTGGAGCTCTACTTGACACCTCCGGGCTGGCCCGAAGACAGCAAGTATACGCTACCCTTACTGATCTGTGGTTCTCCGCTCTATGATCCTCAGGCACCGGGATGGTTTAGGACCGCATACACGGATATACTACCCACGCTGAAAGGTGAAAGCAGCGGGGTCCCTTATTCCATTCCCTTGGTAGACGTGATGCAGACAGGTAAGTTTAAAGTAAGACCTGACTCCAAGCGGGAAACCCCCTATCTAATCGGAAATCACATGATCGCTGCCGGAGTCACCGGCAAATGCACCAAGGATGCTTCACAGATACCGGACATCCGACAATATGAAGCCCAAGATCTGGTTGCTGCTACTTTTCTGAAACTATATACAGAAAATCCTAATCTGGAACCTGAGGATGCTAAAGCACAGGCATGCAAAAGGTGGTATGGAAATGAAACCGGGATAGGTGCGCCTGCTCCGCCTGATCCCAACGATGCGCTGACTCTATGTGCCTTGGCACAAATGGACCTGTTTTTCACTCCAAATCCTCCAAGTCCTACTTACAATTTCAAAGAGGCCTGTAAACGATGTCAGGAAGCAAAAGAAAAAAACAACCCCTGTGGAGATCCGATTGGGCCTACGGATCCCAGGAAGCTTTCGTGTTGAAATAAGTAAGAAGAAGAAAAAAACCGAGAAAAAGTCTCGGTTTTTTTATTCCAGTTAAAATTAATCTCAAGCTTAGAAATTACCTCTAAGCTCACCATTTGGGAAATCTGCCGAATGGATATTTACGTAGGCATAGCCGGTTCTGAAAGCTTCCTTCAGGATGACTAGATCACCCCCTTTCAACTGTCCAGACAGCATGCTGGCGAGTAATTCATCTTTAGCATAAACACCGCTAAATGGACCTGTGACCCTATCCCCTCTCAAGGTATAAACGACTCCTCCATTAACTCCCGCCTCTGCCAAATGAATGTGTGAGAACAAAATATCCGAATCAATTCCGTCGATATTGATTTGGAAGGTAGGATTTGTATCACTCTCATTGAATTGAAACTTTGCTAGTCCCGAAGCATCTGTCATCACCTTAGGCACTTCGTTGGCACCGGACAGCTGTACGGCAAAATTTCGTTCTGAACCAGGACGTTTCACACTGACTTGTCCTCTTAATTCACCGGACGGATTAACCGCAGTATGAATATTCACATAAACTTTCCCTTCAGTCATCTCATCCACCAACTGGCTTAAGGTACGTCCGACAACGTCCTCATCCCGCAATACGCCGGTGGCAATAACTCCATTATTGAGTCCGTCGTTTATGCCTACAATAGTGGCAACTATATCTCCATTTTGTCCGGCTGGTGCAAGGTGAAGATGTCCGAATAAGATATCTGTCGTATTCGCTACCCGAATTTCATAATTCAGAGACTTCCCATCTGGACTTAGAGAAAAAGATGATGATCCGGCTCCCGGTGAAACTAAGACACCAGTCTCTCCATTAATTACTTCCTCCGAACCGATCAAGAATGCACCGAACTCGGTTCCAAAGCCTCTTCGGGCATTTTCTCCTCCATTGCTGTTCTCAGCAATTTCCTCTGCCATATCCTGACTAATCGGAGCCTCCTCCGGTATGGATTGACAACTGATCACGGCTAAAGCCACTAGGCTCGCCATGAAAAACTTACTTAATGAATTATTCATTGGTTTTTTGGTTTTGGTTATTGAAAAGAATTTTTCAATAAACGATTTAAAACCAAAATCGGATTGCCACTGATAATCAAAATGTTACTAACTAAAAGTCAAAGAAATAGAATTCCATTAGCTAGGACATAAAATAACCTAAAGACACTGTTATTCAGATTTTAAACGACGTGCTATCACTTTTGAACGGCGTCATTTTGATAATGAAAATCGAAAGGAACAACGAGCCAAAAAAATCCAGTTCTTTCAGGGGATTTCAAAAAAAGAGAATTTTTTTTCGATTTTTTTTTCGTGAAGCCTTCTTCACATTCCTCAAAGGGAGATCTTCTATGGATTGCTCATCTAAATTGAGGAGCGCTGAAATAATTGACTCCTTGAAAATCACCCTATTCCATTTTCTCTATCACTTTTTTTATATTTTGTTTAAGAATATAAAAATCCGCCACTTTGACCTTACCAAAACCCAATTAACCCTGATCTTATGGTTCTCTTTAGCGCTCGACACCATTGGTACCTGATTCTTTTCCTTGCTTTCATCGGCTGCAAGCCCAATCAAAGCCAAGAGGAAGAAAACCTTGACACTCCTACGACATTGACTTTAATCCAAAACGAAACAGAAGGTACCCTGGCAGTATTCCGGCAAGGTGAACAAGAACCAATACTGATTCAGAATGCCAAAGCAGATTTTCGCCCCTACATCCACCCCATTCAAGCACCGGACGGAAAAGGTGTATTGACCGAATACAGCCCCGGGCATCATAAGCATCAGACGGGGTTGTATTGGGGATTGACTAGGGTGAATGGGCGGGATTACTTTCACAATCCACAAGGAGATCACTGGAGAAAAATAGCCTTAAACATCGTCGAAGAAAGTGGCGAAGCCGTAAAATGGCAGACGATTTATCAGCTTTTGGACTCCTTGGGAAACCCGGTCATGGAAGAAACCCAAAACTGGACCCTAAGTGAGGTCAATGGAGAATACTTACTGGATCTGGAATGGAAAGGGGAAGCTAAAACAGCAGTGACCATCGGGCAGTACGATTACGGGAGTCTTTTTTTAAGAATGCCTTGGACAGAAGGAATCGATGGTGAAATCGTCAATGCCGCACGACAAAAGAACGAACTGGCTGAAGGTCAACCTTCCATGTGGATAAACGTCGGTATGACCATAGCCGGCCGGGAAGATCGGGTCAATGTCGCAGTTTTTGATCATCCGGAAAACAGAGGCTACCCCAATAAATGGCGGGTAGACGGGCAATTAGGCCTTGGCCCTGCCTTCACCAAAGACGGAGATTGGACTATTCCTTCCGGAAAAACGGAAACTGTTAAACTCAGACTTTTGGTCTATACCAGCGAATTTAATGACGTCAGCCTGACCGAGTCCTGGGGAAAATTCTCCGGAAGAGAAGGGATGTATTCGACCACTGAGCTTTGGGGACTGGCACAGGAAGAAGGCAGAAATGCCAAATTTTTGACTGCGCAGGAAGCGGTGGCCGCCATGACTGTAAAGGGGGGTTACAAAGTCAACGTATGGGCTTCCGAACCGATGATGACCCAACCCATGGCATTCGCTTGGGATGATCGGGGCAGGCTCTGGATTGCAGAAAACAAAGATTATGAGTCGCGTGGAGCCGGATTTTCCAATTCGGGAGACAGCCGGATTTTGATTTTGGAAGATACAGATGGAGATGGCGTGGCAGATAGCCAAAAGGTCTTTATGGAAGGGTTGGCCTTTCCGGCCGCAATAGCTGTCGGATTTGACGGAGTTTTCATCGGTGCACCTCCCAATTTGATTTTTGTCCCGGACAAAAACGGGGACGACGAAGCTGATTTAGACGACATCCAAATTCTCCTGACCGGCTGGGGAATCCGGGACCGTCACGAGACGCTCAACAGCCTGCATTGGGGACCCGATGGCTGGCTGTATGGATTACAGGGCTTTGCCACGCCTTCCAAAATCCGGAAGCCCAAAGGTGATGGAGATGCCAAATTGTACTATCACAAAGATCCATTTCCGGAGGATTTGCTGGAAAAGGACGGCGTAGACATCAACGGTGGCGTGTGGCGCTACCATCCGGTCAAGGACCGTTTTGAAGTAGTGGCACATGGCTTCAGCAATCCCTGGGGGATCGACTACGATGCCAAAGGTCAGCTCCTGATGACTGCCTGCGTGATTCCGCACCTTTGGCATGTTGTCCCCGGAGGAATCTACCATCGGCAGGGCGGACAGCACTTCAATCCTTTTGTCTACGAAGACATCAAAACCATCGCAAATCACAGTCACCGATCTGCTCATGGTGGAGCTCGGGTTTATCAATCAGACGCATTTCCCAAAGAAGAGCAGGGACGAATCTTCATGGCAAATATTCATGAGCATGGTGTACTTTCCGATATTCTTATTCCCAAAGGATCCGGCTATGAAGGAAAACACGGGGACGAGTTTATGATGGCTAACAATGCTCAATGGGTGGGTTTCAGCATGGAGATCGGTCCCGATGGAGGGCTTTATGCCTTGGATTGGCATGATGCAGACATCTGTGGAAAAGAGGTCCTGAATGAAGAGACCGGAAGAATTTTCAGAATTATGCCGGAAAAATCCCTGGCGCAGGACTTTCCCGGAAGGTATTCAGACCTGAATAAAATGACGGATGCTCAATTGGTCGCCTTGCAAACCAATACCTCAGACTGGCATGCTCGACGTGCCAGAGGCATTTTGCACAAGCGTGCAGTGAACAAAAAGCTTGATTCAAAGACCAATCCGGCTTTAAAACTGATTTTCACCAAGGACAAAAACCCGGACTGGAGGCTTCGCGCGATGTGGACCCTTCATCAGACCGGAGGTTTTACAGAAAAGGAACTGATCAATTCCCTCTCAGACAAAGACCCATACATCCGGGCTTGGGCCATCCAATTGCTTTGCGAAGATCTGAAGCCAAGCAAAGAAGCCTTGGCCAAATTCAAAGCCATGGCAAAGGACGACCCCTCCCCTGTCGTCAGACTGTACCTGACTTCAGCTTTGCAGCGGATTCCTTTGGAAGACAAATGGACACTAGCAGAAAGTCTGATTCAGCATGCCGAAGACGAAAAAGATCACAATCTTCCAAAAATGCTTTGGTATGGGATCGAACCGCTTTTTGCAGAGAACTCCGATAAATTCCTGGAACTGGCTCCCAAATCAAAACTCAGTTTTGTCACTGAAAATATAGGAAGAAGAACGGTGGATGGAGACCAAATCGAAAACCTCGTTGCCCTAATCGGTAAAGGAGGACCAAACACCGAATTGCTTTTATCAGGAATGCTCAGCGGAATGGAAGGCCGAACTGACCTCAAAACACCGGCTAACTGGAAGGCTGTATCAGAAAAGCTCCAAAAATCAGGAGAGAAACAACAAAGGCTGGCATTGGAAATTTCGAGTCTTTTTGGGGACAGAGAAGCCACCCAACGGGCTTTTGCTACGCTAAAAGACAAATCAGCCCCGATCGATCAACGAAAAAAAGCCCTCCAAACCCTCGCTGCGCAACAGCAAAGTAATCTCATTTCAGAGATTCCTAAGCTGCTCCAGGAACCTGTCCTGCGACTGGATGCGATTCGTGCCTGTGCAGCTTTTGACCAGGAGTCTTTGGGTAAGCTGCTTTTGGAAAAGTACCCGGGTTTTTCCCCGGAAGAAAAACTCGAAGCCATGCAAACCCTTTCCTCCAGGGCACGCTACGGAAATATGGTGACTCAGGAACTCAAGAATAAAAAAATTGCGAAATCAGAGGTTCCCGCCAATGTTGCAAGGCAATTACTTCGGGTAGTTGGAAGTGGATTTATTGAGGTTTGGGGACCGATCGAGCAAGTACCCAGTGACCAGGCTGCTTATGAAAAATACCGGGGGATGCTCACGGCTCAGGCATTGGGAACGGCCGATCTCAAAACCGGGAAAACGGTCTTCAACAAATCCTGTGGAAGTTGCCACAAAATGTACGGAGAAGGAGGAATCGTGGGACCTGACCTGACCGGTTCCAACCGAACCGACCCGGAATACATCCTGATGAATGTCCTCGAACCCAGCGCTGAAATCCAGGATGACTACAAAATGGTGGTCATCAACACACGCGATGGAAGAACCTATTCTGGTAATATTATTTCAGAAAATCAACGGCAAATAACCATGCGGATTGTCGGTCAGGATCAGGTGGTAATCAATAAATCGGGAATACTATCGCGGGAGGTCACTGATGTCTCCATGATGCCCTCGGGCCTGTTTGAAAACCTTACGCAGGCCGAAATTGTAAATTTGATGGCCTATTTGAAGACGAATAAGCGAGTGGAGTGAGAGGGGAAAATTAGAATTTTGGTCTGGGGTATTGCAGTTCAAAGGTTCTCATCTATACGCAGGTGGGGAGTGTTGCACTTAAGCTGCGGTAATTTTTCCGATTAGCAGTTCAACCCGCAATAAGCATTAGACCTTCTATTACGAGGCTAAAATGATTCAAAATCAATCGCTTCGCTGCATTTAACTCATTCACCGGAGCGATGCTCTGCCTCATTCGTTAACTACTTGATTTTCAGGAATTTTAACCTCTAACTACGGTTCCTAATGCATAATGCGGGTTCAAAAGAGTAAATCAGCTCTTCCAAAAAGACTGGGTGGTGTACGCCAAGCGGCCTTTTGGCCATCCCAAAGCGGTGCTGGAATACCTTGGGTAGGTATACCCACAAAGTAGCGATCTCCAACCACCGGATTCTGGACATTGGTCCAACACAGACCAGGTTCAGCTACAAAGACTACCGTCAGGGAGCCCAAAAGCTGGAAATGAGTCTGGACAATCTGGAGTTTATCCGGCGATTCTCTAGGCACATCCTCCCAAAGGGACTGGTACGGATCAGGCACTTTGGCATTCTGGGAAGTTCGGCCAAGCATATCACGATTCCACTCATTCATCAGGAACTTGGAATTCCGATTCCGGAACCCGAACCCAGGATTCTGGATAGGTACAACCCCAGGTATTGCCCCTGCTGCCAGAAAGAAAGCATGGTCAGCATCCAGCGACTGCCAAAAAGGGGACCGCCCAAGGCCGTGTTTTCTTTAGACTCAACCCAATTTTAATTCCTGATTTTTGTCGGGCTGGCGGAGCTATGCCTAAGCCACAAAAAAGCCCTTCCAAAACAGGTCTGAAAGGGCTAGAAATCCAATAATTAGATTGCTTTTTGAACTTGAAAAACAATTCTGATAGACATTTTCAGCTATCAGGTCTCACAAATCCAACTTAAATAATGGAACTGCTACATTTGATTGGACAGTAAGTTAAGCCCCTTAACTTAGAATTAATGAAAGATGGAACAAGAAGAAGTTTTGACAAGGAATTTAAGAAAATGGTTGTCGAACTTCACAAAAGTGGAAAATCATCCAACGAGATCGGCCGGGAGCTAGGCATTCCCGGAGATATGGTTCGTCGATGGAGCAGAGAGTTTGAATCCCATGGTGATCAAAGCTTTGCAGGAAAGGGTAAAGCTATCCTAAGTCCCGAACAGCGAGAAATAGCGGAGTTGAAGAAAGCATTGAAAGAGGCCCAGATCGAACGGGATATCTTAAAAAAGGCCGTGAGCATCTTCTCCAAGAGCGACAACAAATACTCAGGTTCATGAGCGAGCACCAGGGGGAATTTGCTGTTGAGAAGATGTGTAAGGTTTTCGGTGTTTCCAGAAGTAGTTATTACGATTGGCTTACAAGAAAACCATCAAAAAGGGCTTTGGAAAACGATGTGTTGAGACAAACCATCCAGGAAGTAACTGAGCAAACCAAATCGCGACTGGGAAGCCCTAAGCTCACCTTGGAGCTCGAGGACCGCGGGATCTTTGTTTCTAGGCCCAGGGTAGCAAGGCTGATGAAATCGATGGGAATCCGAAGCATTATCAGCAAGAAGTTTAAAGTATGTACCACGGATTCCGATCACCCCTACGCCCCATCAAAGAACCTGTTGGACAGGGACTTTACCGCCACACGACCAGGAGAGAAATGGGTATCAGACATTACTTATATAAGAACCCAACAAGGCTGGCTTTATCTGACCGTGGTGATGGATCTATTTGACAGGAAAATTATCGGTTGGTCTATGAGCAGAACACTGGAGGCAAATCAAACTGTGATAGCAGCACTCCGAATGGCATTAGGGAAAAGACCCGTGAACCCATATGAGTTGATATTCCATTCCGACCGGGGAGTCCAATACGCTTGTGAAGAATTCAGAGTATTACTCCAAAAATACCAGATTATCCAGAGTATGAGTCGCAAAGGGAACTGTTGGGATAACGCAGTGGCTGAAAACTTCTTTAAAATCATCAAATCAGAACTGATTTATCAGCTTCCTATACAAAACATCGGGCAGGCTCAAGTCGAAATCTTTGAATTTATTGAAATCTGGTACAACAAAAAAAGAAAGCATGCTTACCTGAATTACCTCACTCCTGAGCAGTTCACCACAAAATCAAAAAACTTGGTCGCATAAAAAGAATTGAACTCGAACTAATTAGGGGGATTTTTTTTCTAAATCCCCCTGATTAGTTGAGTAGCCCCGCGGCAGGCGGAATTAAATCAAATCCAAAACAGGCTTAAAAATATTGTCCGGTTTTTTGTAGCAAATCCATAATAACTCAATCTCCATAAGAACCTCACCGGTTTCGTGCAACCGCGGTTTCATTGTTCGTGCTGCGCACGCAACGAAAACCCAGTTGTTGGGTGCTGGGCTTCTTCTTTATTACATTGTTTTCAAGTCCTTTTGTCTTGTCAGTTGTCTTTATATTTGGTTAGAAGAATTGCTAAGTCGTCAGGTATTTCCATTGGTCTAAGCGGTGGAACATTTGCGCCTCCTGTATTGCCAACAGGAATTCTACCAACAAATGATTTTATCCGTATCCATCCGACCAACCCATGTTGTAAGTAAAAAAATTTTATGTAGGGCGGTATTCTTGCCAGTTAGAGGGTAACAGCTGGTAGAGGCTTTTGTGGTTTATACTTTGGATTCGTTCAAAGACATCTTTGAGCCATTCAAACTCATTGATATTGTTTTTTTTGCAGCTGGCCATGAAGGAGTACATTGCAGCGGTCATCTCGGCAGCGTTATGTGATCCTGCGAACAGGTAGTTTTTCCTTCCGATAGCCAAGGGACGGACGGCGTTTTCGACCAGGTTGTTGTCGATTTCCATCTGTCCGTGGAGTACATAGGCACTCAGTCCAGCCCATCGTGTATATGC
>NZ_FNVR01000025.1 GCF_900108085.1 Algoriphagus boritolerans DSM 17298 = JCM 18970 | reverse complement strand
TTACCTCTGAGGAAGGGATACTAAAAAGAAAACAGCGGGCTACCGACGTAGAGCCCGTCTTCGGCCATCTCAAATACAACAAAAGAATGGGCAGGTTCCTGCTCAGAGGCAAAGAAAAGGTCGAAATAGAAACAGGCCTGTTAGCCATCGCTCACAACCTGGCCAAAAAGGCCGGGTAAAACCTCCTCGCTCTACTTTTTCAGCCTTAGCGGACATTTTTCTCCCCCCAATAATCCCAATTCGCTAAAAATCAGCCGAGAAATCACTAAACTTTACGCTGACTGAAAGTCAAAAAAAATGGAGACCAAAAACTGAAAATCGGCCTCCATTGCGTAAATTCGGCTATTCAAATTTTAAAATGAAATTTTGAGACAGCCTCATTTTTTCAATGAAAAATTCGAGTTTCCTTTGGGAACACTAAAAAAATATTTTTATGAAAACACAAAACACAAAACACAAATTTGGTTTCTGACTTGGTTTTTACCCTTAATCATGACTGCTTGTATTGACGAAGTTCCTTAGGAGCTTGATCTTGAGTTAAAAGTCAAAGAACTTTCAAAAAAGTATGGTATTAAAGCTGAAAAGGTGGATTATTTTGAAAATTCAAATAATAATGCCATAAATCTCGAATTTATTGAATTGGAGGCTTTTTTAAAGTATCAAAGGCAAAGTATGTTGGGGGAAAAGGAAATTGATTTTTCAGAAGTGTCTGAAATTTTCCGCAAAAATGACATTCCATTTAATCTTGGAAATGAAGAAATATCTGGGCTAAGATTAACTGATAATCTAGGAAATAAAGTTAGGATTCTATGCTTCGAAAACTCTCATAACGTAAGGGTTAAAATTCCGGCGATGGTATTACCTGGTGATGACTTAAATGGAGTTGAGATTATATTAGGTGTTGGTGGTGGGAATTTGAACTCGCAATCTTTTGGGATGTATGGGTTTTATCCATTTTTGGGAGTAACTAACAATATTGTAAATCCAGAATTTGGTTCAAGCGCATATAGTAATGGTTCCTATGGTTTCGTAATCGATTATACCGTTTCTTTCAATTTGTTTATTGACGGTACAGCTTTTCTTAACTATGCATCTTACAGCATTAAAGTAAGAATTAATGGATGTACTGGTGAGGTATCTTGGTATTATGCAATCCCTTAAACTCTTTATTATGGAAACTTATATTTATTTAATTGTAGTCGGGATAATTTTCTTAGTAATTATAGCCCTATGTGTTATAATTCTGAAAAATGGGTTCGGGATTACCAAAGGTTTATTCAGCAAAAGAAAAAAAGAAAGCGATATTTGAGATTAAATTGGAGAATTAATTTAATTGTATGAGAGGCTTCGGCCTCTTTTTACTTTTTAACTTCCCCCTTTTCCAACTCGAAAAAGAAAACCTCCGCATCCAGCTTACCCAAAATGGCCTTGGACCGCTCAGGCCGGGCATCGGTTAGGAAGATTTGCCCAAAGGTTCCTTTGGACACCAATTCCATCAGTTTGGAGATGCGCTCGTCGTCAAGTTTGTCAAAAATATCATCCAGCAGGAGTAGGGGTTTTTCTCCTTTGTACTCTTCGAAAATCTGGAATTGGGCCAGCTTCAGGGCAATGATAAAGGACTTCTGCTGTCCCTGACTGCCGATCTTTCGGATCGGGTGCTCGCCGATCAGGAAGTCATAGTCATCCTTGTGGATTCCGGCATTGCTGTTTTTGGTGGCCAGGTCTTTTTGCCGCAGGCTAAGAAAATATTCCGAGAAATCCGGTTGCAAGGCTTCGGTTTGATAGCTCACCGATACTTCCTCCGTGCCGTTGGAGATTTCCGAATAATGGTCCTGAAAAAGAAAAGCCATTTGCTCCAAGAGTTCCGCCCGGCGGTTTGCAAGGATTATGCTCAGTCGAATGAGTTCCTGATCGTAACTTCCCAGCAAGGTCAAATCCCGTCTTCCTGTTTCCGCAAATTGCTTTAGTAAGGCATTCCGTTGTTTAAGAAAATGGTGATATCGGATCAGTTGATCCAAATAGGGATGATCGAGCTGAGAGATCATTCCGTCAAAAAACTTCCGACGACCTTCACTACCTCCTTTGATCAACTCAGTATCGTCCGGGGCGATCAAAACGAGCGGGATCAGACCTACGTGTTCACTGGTTTTGTCCAGTGCTTTTCCGTTTTGGTAGATCAGCTTTTTCTTGCCTGCCTCGAAGGTACAGCGGACTTCCAGGGATTTTTCCTCGATCTGAAACTTCCCTTTGATGGCAAAAAAGTCCTGACTGTGTGAGATGTTCAGCGTGTCGCTGCTTTGCACCGCACTTTTTGTCAAAGATAAATAATGGATGGAATCCAGGATATTGGTTTTGCCGCTGCCATTCAGCCCCATGAAGCAATTGAGCTGCGTGCTGAACTTCAGGCTGGTTTTGAGGTGATTTTTAAACTGGATTAAATCGATGGACTCCAAATGCATGCGGAGGGAATTATTTGAGTGGCTACCTGATTTTTAGGTCGGGATTGCTATATTTGAGGCCTAAAATAGCATATTTTGATCAGTACGATATGGCAAAGAAAACTGCAGCGACCAAGTCCAAAGTAAAATATTCAAAGGAGACCTATACTTTCTGGTACGAAAGTATGCTCTTAATGAGGAGGTTCGAGGAGAAAGCCGGACAACTTTACGGTCAGCAAAAAATCCGTGGATTCTGTCATTTGTATATCGGACAGGAGGCTTGTGCTTCCGGTTCCATTAGTGCATTGACCAAAGATGATAAGTGGATCACCGCATACAGATGCCACGCTCATCCACTGGGATTGGGCACCGACCCGGGAGCTGTGATGGCGGAATTGTTTGGAAAAGCGACTGGAACGACAAAAGGAAAAGGTGGGTCGATGCACATTTTTGACAAAGAGCGGAATTTTGCCGGAGGTCACGGAATCGTAGGAGCGCAAGTTCCGATGGGGCTGGGTCTTGGGTTTGCTGAGAAATACATGGGCACCAAAAATCTGGCAATTTGCTACATGGGTGACGGTGCAGTGCGTCAGGGTGCGGTACATGAGGCATTCAACTTGGCGATGCTCTACAAAACCCCGGTGATCTTTGTAATCGAAAACAACGGTTACGCGATGGGAACTTCCGTAGCGAGAACGTCCAATGTGACGGAACTCTATCAAATCGGAGAAGCCTACGATATGCCTTCCTTCCCGGTGGATGGAATGAATGTAGAAGCTGTGCATGAGGCAGTAGCTGAAGCGGCAGAACGTGCCAGAAGAGGTGATGGGCCGACTCTGTTGGAAATGAGAACCTATCGCTACAAAGGCCACTCCATGTCAGATCCACAAAAATACCGAACCAAAGAGGAAGTGGAAGAATACAAGCAGCGCGATCCGATCGAGCAGGTTTTAGCTACGATAAGGGAAAATAAAATTCTTTCTGAAGAAGAAATCGAAGCCATCATCAAAAAAGTGAAAAAGCAAGTAGACGATGCGGTGAAATTTGCCGAGGAGTCACCGTTTCCTGATGGACAGGATGCTTTCAAAGACGTCTACGTTCAGGAAAATTATCCTTTTGTAATGGAATAAACCGAGTCAAAAGACACAGAAAGCCATGAAGTCTTTCCAGAGTTCATGGCTTTTTTGTTTGGGCTTGTGTATTTGATAAAAACCGTATATTTGCGACCGAAATTTGAGTAACATGGCAACTAAGCAATCTAAAAAAGCAACCCAAAACGAGGTCTTGGAAAATCCGGAAGTGCTCGCAGAGCGAATCGGCAGAGGTGAGGCTTTTTTAAAGAAAAACAGTAAAATTTTGGGCGGTGTCATCGCGGTGGCGATTGTCTTGATCGGGGGAATCCTTTTCTTTCAGATTAATACCCAAAATCAAAATGAAAAAGCACAGGCTGAAATGTTTCAGGCAGTTTACTTCTTTGAGCAGGACAGTGTGGAGTTTGCCATCAATGGTGACGGAATCAACAAGGGCTTTTTGAGCATCGTGGAAGACTATCCGAGAACGGATGCCGCCAATCTTGCACACTTCTATTTAGGTTCTATTTACCTTTCACAAAAAAAATTCCAGGAGGCAATCACTCATCTGGAGAATTTTTCTTCAGACGATTACCTGGTTCAGTCTAAGGCT
Source organism: Algoriphagus boritolerans DSM 17298 = JCM 18970 (assembly GCF_900108085.1). GTDB lineage: Bacteria > Bacteroidota > Bacteroidia > Cytophagales > Cyclobacteriaceae > Algoriphagus > Algoriphagus boritolerans. The sequence continues at coordinate 57,332 of NZ_FNVR01000025.1, read as the reverse complement.
TATGCTTTGATTGGGGATGCGAATCTCGAACTTGGAAATTTTGATCAGGCAATCTCAAATTACACCAAAGCTGCCCGTACCAACGAAAATAAATATACTTCTCCAAAGTATCTGGCAAAGCTCGCTGTAGCGCAGGAAGAAGCCGGCAAAATCGCCGATGCAATCGCTACCTATACCGAGATCGAGGAAAAATATTACGAGTCATTCGAATATGCTGCGGCACGAAAACATAAAGCGCGCTTGGAAGGCCTTGCCGCTAAGTAATGCCGGTGTGTACCGCATAAATTAGAAGAGTAGGGCCTTGGGTCTTACTCTTTTTTTATTTCCACTACTTATAATTCAAAAAATTCATGGCAACTACCCTAAAAAACCTCAGCGAGCACAGCTCGAAAAATATTCAGGATATCAGTTCCAAAAAATTTGCAATTATCGTTTCAGAATGGAATGAAGAGGTAACAGAAGCACTTTACTCCGGAGCATATCAGACACTGCTTCAGCATGGAGCCAGCAAAGAAAATATCATCCGTAAGGATGTTCCCGGTTCCTTCGAACTAAGCTTAGGAGCACAATGGTGTGCCCAGGATGGAAGTATTGACGCAGTAATTTGTTTGGGATGCGTCATTCAGGGAGAGACCCGACACTTTGACTTCATCTGTGATGCAGTGGCTCATGGCATAACTAATGTCGGACTAAAGTACAACAAGCCGGTGATTTTTGGAGTTCTGACTCCTAATACCCAGAAACAAGCCATGGATCGCGCAGGTGGCAAGCATGGGAATAAAGGTGACGAAGCAGCAATCACTGCCATCAAAATGCTCGGATTCAATAATTAAGCAAGAAATAAGAATCAAGACACAAGAGATAAGAAATCCGGACCTAGTTTGCTCCACCTAGTGAGTACCGGGCATGCTACCTTTCTTTTTCAAACCTATCAATAAAATTATGAAAATCATGAAATTCGGGGGTACCTCTGTGGGTCGGCCCGAGCGAATGCATCAGGTCAAAGATCTGATTACCCGAGGCGATGAGCCGACGATTGTCGTGCTCTCTGCACTTTCCGGGACCACTAACGCACTAGTAGGAATCAGCGATGCCTTGGCAGCAGGGGACAAATCCTTAGCCAAAGAGCGAATCGATGCGCTACATGCTCACTACTTGGAGTTTTATCCTGCCTTACTCAAAAAAGCTCCAACTCAGGCAAAAGCTGAAGCGATCATCCGGGAACATTTTGAGTTTTTGAATATCCTCCTGAAAATCTCTTTCAATGAAGCGATTAACCGGGATATTTTGGCTCAGGGTGAATTGATTTCCACCAAGTTGTTTTACACACTTTTGGAAGAACTGGAAATCCCGGCCGTTTTCCTGCCTGCCTTGGACTTTATGAGCATCGATGAAAATTCCGAACCGGAATTGGGCAAAATCTCCGAAAAACTTACAGCGATTCTTTCTAAATATCCGGATGGAAGACTATTCATCACCCAAGGGTACATCTGCAAAAACCATAAAAACGAAGTGGATAACCTCAAGCGTGGAGGTAGCGACTATACCGCTTCGCTGATCGCAGCAGCCATCAAAGCATCAGTTTGTGAGATCTGGACCGATATCGATGGCATGCACAACAATGATCCTCGAATCGTAGATCGAACAAGGCCGATTGCGGAACTTTCATTTGACGAAGCAGCTGAGTTGGCCTATTTTGGCGCCAAAATCCTTCATCCGGCTTCCATTTGGCCTGCACAGCTTCACAAGGTGCCGGTAAGGTTGCTCAACACGATGGATCCTTCCGCACAAGGCACGCTGATCAAAGAAACTGTAGAATCGAGAGGTGTAAAGGCCATTGCAGCAAAGGATGGAATCACCGCCATCAAAATCAAATCCAGCCGCATGCTTTTAGCTTATGGGTTTTTGAGGAGGATTTTTGAAGTCTTCGAAAAGTACAAGACCCCGATTGACATGATTACCACTTCCGAAGTGGCTGTATCGGTGACCATCGATGACTTAAGCCATTTGGAGCAAATCATCGCAGAGTTGCGGGCTTTTGGGACCGTAGAAGTTGACCGCGATCAGGCCATCATCTGTATTGTGGGAAACATGGTCTCTGAGACCAAAGGAGCAATCAAATCCGTGATGGATTCCCTTGTGGATATTCCTATTCGGATGGTTTCCTATGGAGGCAGCCGTCACAATGTTTCCATCTTGGTAGATGCACAATATAAAATTCCAGCATTGAAAAGCTTGAATGAGGGGGTTTTTAGATGGTAAGTAAGTTCAATATTGGAAGATTTGAAAATTGAAAAATTGCAAAGACCTCAATTGAATAAATATAAATATCAGAAAGATGAGAAGGGCTGGAATATTTTTCTGGCCCTTTCTTTTGGAATCAATCTCATTACTTTTGTTCAATGCAAAAACCAAACGAAAAACCCGGATTTCTTCAGCGCCTACAGACTAAGTGGAAACTAGATAGTCTGCTTCAGGTGGTTTTGGTGTTGATTGTATTTGCCTGTACAGGTTTTACCATTTTGTTCATCAAAAATCCAATCCTAAACTTCTTTGGCATCGAGCGGGGTGGAGGACAAGGCTTTGCCAATACCGTTCTTTACTTGATTCTGATCCTTCCACTTTATCAGATCTTTCTCCTGATTTATGGCTTTATCTTTGGTCAGTTCAACTTCTTCTGGGAAAAAGAAAAACAGATTTTTAGGAGAATTGGAACTATGTTTAAATCAAAAAAATAAATCACTTTTTTAAAAAATCACTGGGGCTAAAAGATCGGTAAAACTTTGCAACCTTAAAACTTTACTACGTTTCAACCTCTTTCAGCTAATCCGGCTCCAATTCATCGCAGTAGTCTTCTGCTGCTTCACCTGCCTTAAAATCGCGGCATTTTCTGGCTGACTGAGTTCAGGATCATTCGTCAAAAGCTGCTGTGCCGCATCTCTTGCTAAAGTCAAAAGAGGCGCATCGTTGCTCAAGTCCGCAATCAACAAATCCGTAATTCCACTTTGCTGCGTTCCCATCAAATCTCCGGGACCTCGTAGTCTCAGATCCACATCCGCAATCTCGAAACCGTCATTTGTCCTTACCATGGTCTCCAGGCGCACCCTGGAATCCTTGGATAGCTCGTATTTACTCATCAGTACACAATAGCTTTGCTCCGCACCTCGACCCACTCGACCGCGCAACTGATGAAGCTGTGAAAGTCCAAATCGCTCTGCATTTTCGATGATCATCACGGAGGCATTTGGTACGTTGACTCCCACTTCGATCACTGTGGTAGCTACCATGATTTTGGTTTCACCTTTGATAAATCGCTGCATTTCGTAGTCTTTGGCATCCGATTTCATCCCCCCATGGACGATGCTGAGCGGGTATTGAGGAAAAGCACGGGAAATGCTTTCGTACCCATCCATCAAATTCTTTAAATCCATCTTTTCCGATTCCTCGATCAAGGGATAAACAATATAGACTTGCCGGCCTTTTTTCACCTCCTCATTGATAAAGCCGAAGACTTTCAGTCGATCCTTATCGTAGCGATGGACCGTCTGGATGGGTTTCCGCCCGGCAGGAAGTTCATCGATCACAGAGACGTCCAGATCGCCGTAAAGTGTCATGGCAAGCGTCCTGGGAATCGGTGTTGCCGTCATAACCAAAACGTGCGGGATGAATGCCTCATTTTTTGCCCAAAGCTTTGCCCGCTGTGCCACTCCGAATCGATGCTGCTCATCCACGATAGCCAAGCCCAGATTTTTGAATTGTACGATATCCTCTAAAAGCGCATGGGTACCGATCAGGATTTTCAATTCTCCTGTGAGGAGTTCCTCATGAATGACTTTACGGGCTGATTTCTTTGTGGAACCTGTCAAAAGGGCAATTTTCAACCTCATCATATCAGCATATTCCTTCAGGCCTTCATAATGCTGATTGGCCAAAATCTCAGTCGGAGCCATCAGGCAAGCTTGCGCACCGGAGCCAATCGCAATCAGCGTGCAAATAAAAGCTACCATGGTTTTTCCGCTTCCTACATCTCCCTGAATTAATCGATTCATTTGCTTGCCAGACTTCATGTCTGTGAAGGATTCCCGGATCACCCGCTTCTGTGCATTGGTAAGCTCGAATGGAATATGATTTTTATAGAAATCAGTCAACAATTCAGTGTTAGAAAGCACTTGTCCTCGGGATTTTTCCGTTCGGGCTACTTTCATTTTGAGAAGTCTGAGTTGCAAATAAAAAAACTCTTCAAACTTCAGCCGTTTCCGCGCTTGATGGAGCAAATCCGGTGCGGTGGGAAAGTGAATCTGGCGGATAGCTTCCTGCTTGCCGATGAGTTGATAGTGGTCAAGGATTTCCTGCGAAAGGGTCTCAGGTATGTGGGGATAAACAGCCGGAACCAGAACTTCCTGAATTTTTGAAATTCCTCTGGAATCCAAAAATCTCGCCCGAAGTTTTTCTGTGGTGGAATAGACCGGTTGAAAATTATTCCGCTGCTCGTTGGCCGAAGTCACCGGTTCCATTTCGGGATGCGCCATGCTCCATTTTCGACCATATTGAGCGGGTTTTCCAAGGAAAATAAATGCTGCGCCCGGAGGAAGTTTTTTTTGAACCCACTGGATCCCTTTAAACCAAGTCATCTCCATTTCTCCCGTGTCATCAAACACGTGAGCAACCAACCTTTTTTTGCCACCAGACCCAATCAGTTCGACTTTTTTGATCCGGGCGATGACCTGGACATTTTCCAAATCATCTGTGAGTTCTCGGATTTTGAAAAACTTCGTGCGATCCTCATAGCGGAAGGGATAGTGCTGCAGCATTTCCCCATACGTAAAAATATTCAGCTCCTTGTTGAGCAACTCGGCTTTTTGTGGGCCGACACCTTTCAGGTATTCGATTCTTGTGTCAAAAATTCCGGTCAATGGCGCTGGTCTTTGGGGAAAAGCAAATTAAGGCTGCGCCAGTTCAAAAGCCAAGGTTTTGATCGCAATTGTCGGAAATCATGATTTGATACCTGTGACTTTTGACCAGATATTGCTTAGTAACCGCCTGTTTTCCTGTTGGCTTTTCAGAAAAATCATCTGGTTTTTGGCACGATGAAAGTTTTGCTCCGGGTAGCTGACCCGATAATAGATATTTCCCTGCAGGTGATCGGTGAAGAATCGCAGTCCCATGATCAGGGTCATGATTTCACCTGCTAAAAGCAAGGAATCAGTCTCTTCGGGTGATGAAAAATCCCAGACTCCTTCCCAATATCCCCTGAGCAACTCTTCAAAAATCTCCGGGAGAAGATGAATTTCACCCCATTGGATGGCAGTCTCCGGTAGACTACACGCCACAGTCCGAACCAAATCGCCAAAGTCATACATCAAGAATCCTCCCATTACCGTATCGAGATCGACCAAGGCCTCCACCTTTGTCAAATCTTGAGAAAAAATCAAATTATTGATCTTGGTATCATTATGCGTTACCCGGCTTGGTAATTGGTTTAGTTGGTTCAAATACCAATCAATAAGAGGCTTTTGGCTTAAATAGAATTCCAAAATCTCGCGTTCTTCTGACGCTATCACTGGCCTTTTTAAGCTGGCTTGTTCGAGCTTTTGAAAACGAAGATCCAAACGGTGAAAACCGGGGATGGTCTCTTGCATCAGTTCCCCGCTGATTTCTTTTGCCCATTTTGCGAATTCCCCATAGGCTTCCGCCGCCAGAAAAGCCTGATTTGAATTCTCTATTTGCTGGAGAGTTTTTCCCTTGACGAAGTCAAAAAGCCGATACTTCTTGCCTCCAATCTCTGAAAGCCCCATCCCCTCTTTGTTCAAAATCGGTAATGGAAGCAAAAATGGCAAAGCCTCGGTTTGAGCCTTTGCATGAGCACTCAGCAGTGACAGATTAAAATCTATCCGGTCAGGAAAGTTAAAAACCGATTCATTAAATCCCTGAACTACCCACTGTTTTGATTCGCTATCGATCAGGAGCGTTTCATGGATCAATCCTTCTCCCAAGGCAGAAATATGGAGCGATTGATTATTGAGAATGGGGTAAAAATGAATTAAGCTTGAGATCAGATGTGAATTCATGACGCGAAAATAGCGGGAAGAAGGAAATTTTACGGAATTTGAATTCTAGAAAAACAAAGCCTAGGCGAAGGAACAAATCCCGTTCTTATTTTTCAAAAAAATTAAAAAAGCTTTTCCTCATTAAGAGAAAATTTTTGTTAATTGTCCGCCAATTTAAACCCAGACCTTATGAATGTTACCGCCTTGGATTGGGGCATCATTGCAGCCTTCTTTATTATATCTCTTGCTATCGGGCTTTTCACTGCAAAATCAGCTGGGAGTTCTGCAAAAGAGTTTTTCCTTTCAGGTAGAAATATGCCCTGGTGGCTCCTTGGGGTATCTATGGTGGCAACCACATTCTCAGCCGATACGCCAAACTTGGTGACTGATCTTGTTCGAAAAAATGGTGTCGCGGGAAACTGGGCCTGGTGGGCTTTTTTGTTAACAGGGATGCTTACGGTGTTTGTCTATGCCAAACTCTGGAGAAGATCTGAGGCGACTACGGATTTGGAGTTTTATGAAATGCGCTATTCCGGCAAAGGAGCTGCATTTTTGAGAGGGTTTCGTGCTTTATACCTTGGGTTATTTTTCAATGTAGTGATCATGGCCACAGTGTCACTGGCAGCGATAAAAATTGGCGGAGTCATGCTGGGTTTGGAACCCTATGAAACGTTATTAATTGCATCTATTGTCACCGTATTATACAGCTCACTCGGAGGCTTGAAAGGCGTATTGCTTACTGACTTCTTCCAGTTTTTCATTGCGATGATCGGTTCATTTGGAGCAGCATACTACATTCTTGATCTGCCGGAAATTGGATCTTTGAGCAATTTGCTTTCACACGAAGTGGTATCGACCAAGCTTAACTTTCTTCCGGATTTCAGTGATCCAAACATATACATCCCGCTATTCATCATGCCTATAGCGATTCAGTGGTGGGCAACTTGGTATCCGGGTGCTGAGCCTGGAGGTGGAGGCTACATCGCACAGCGGATGCTCTCTGCAAAAGATGAGAAAAACGCAATCGGTGCGACTCTGTTTTTTAATATTGCTCACTATGCGTTGAGACCCTGGCCATGGATCTTGATTGCCCTTGCTTCTTTGGTGATCTATCCAAATATCTCAGACCTTCAAGCTGCATTCCCAAATATCCCAGTAGATAAGTTGGGAGATGATTTAGCTTATTCTGCCATGTTGACTTATTTGCCGACAGGATTGATTGGAATCGTTTTGGCTTCTTTGATCGCGGCCGTGATGTCTACGTTGTCGACACACTTGAATTGGGGATCGAGCTATATTGTGAATGATTTTTACCTGCGGTTTATGAAACCTGAGGCATCGGACAAGGAACTGGTAGCTGTTGGTCGTATTTCTACGGTTCTTCTGATGGTATTGTCCGCATTTTTGGCTTTAGCAATGTCTTCTGCCTTGGATGCCTTTGAAATTCTGCTTCAGATCGGGGCGGGTACGGGATTGATTTTTATCCTTCGTTGGTTTTGGTGGAGAATCAATGCTTATACAGAGATTTCAGCCATGGCCATTTCTTTTGTCGTTGCAATCTTTTTCGAAGTGATTAATCCAAAGGTAGAATGGATTCTAATCCCGGAAAATCAAGCTTATTTGAAATTGGTTTATTCCGTTTTAATTACAACTGTGGGTTGGTTGGCGGTGACATTCTTGACCCAACCCGAAAAGGACGAAATCCTGCTTTCATTCTACAGAAAAGTGACTCCCGCAGCATTCGGATGGAAAAAAGTACTGGATCGCTATCCGGCAGAAAAACAGGAACAAGGTCAGCTACCAAAGGAAATCGGCTTGATGCTCACTGGAACTGTGATGGTATATTCGGCGCTTTTCTCAACAGGATTCTTTATTTATGGGAATACGGTACCCGGAATCATTGCTGCTGTTATTGCTTTGGCAGGTGGTTTTGTAATTATCAGCTCCTGGAAGAATCTCAGATAGATGACCTAATTGATCAAAAAATAAAAACCTGCTTCAGCGCAATTGAGGCAGGTTTTTTAGCTTTGAATTGCACGGATCAGTTCAATCCACAAACTTCACCGAATTCATCAAGTGCGTCATATCAATTTTGATGTGTTCAATCACTGGAGCCAAAGAATCATTTTTCATTGCTGTATTGAAATATAAGGCTCCACGAAGGAAATGATCCGTAGAATCTGTCACAAAAAATTGAAACTGTGTCGGCACTTCCCCCGAAAGCTCAGCCACAACCGCTGTGTATCCATTCGGGGTTATCAAAATTCCCTCTTCAATCCCATAAGCTTTGATTTGATGCTTAGCTGTTAGTTTGAATGCGTCGTTGGAGAGGATTTCAAATTTGGTGGTTTGTCCGTCTATTTTTTTGTAGGTCAGGTGGACCTTTGCCCCAAAATCTTTGTAGTTCAAATTGATCCAAGCCTTCTCAGCCAAATTAAATGAATCGGGCTCCACCACACTTGAGGTGGGAAAATCCAACTGGTATGGGTAATCCCCGGTCAAGGGAGTGTACTTGTGCTGAGGAAGGTCTATTTTGTTGTATCCGGGAGGTTTTGGAAGCCATGATTTTTCACAGGAAGTCAAACTTGCCAGGAGTATCGACAAAATCACTAATTTCTTCATGTATCAAAATTAGACTTTCCATTTGAATTGACTGGGGAATAGTGGAACTTTAACATTCCACTAAAATCATTTACTTATGAATAAATCAATTAGATCAACATTTGTCGCGCTTTTTTCAGCGACTTTGATGCTTTTCGGAGCTATGGCACAGGCTCAGACTACTAAAGAGGAGTTTTTGAGCAAATGGGAAAACAGCAAGAAATTTACGCTGGACGTACTGGCCAAAATGCCTGATTCCGGTATGGATTATAAAACAGATCCAGGGGCTATGTCCTTCAAAGAGCAGATTCATCATATCGGGACTGCAATAGTGGGGATTTCAAAAGGTTTTTTGAAAGGTGGTGACAATGCCCCAAGTTTGGATTTGGCTGCCGCTGATCGGGCAGTACTGGCTGCTTTTATTGCTGAAGCCTATGATTATGGCGCAGCAAGTGTAAAAGCTCTCAGTGATGCCGATGCGGCCGAAAAAATCGAGGTTTTCGGAAATACCGTGAGCCGTCGGCAAGTTCAGGCACTTCTCATTGATCACAGCACCCATCACCGAGGTTCTGCGATTGCATACTTAAGAGCCAATGGCGTGGAGCCACCAGCTTTTGTCGGATTCTGAGTTTCATTTCCCCAATACGCTACCCTCTCAAGAATGAAAACTTGAGAGGGTTTATTTTTTATGATGGGTCAAAAAGTATAATTTTTGTGAATTGATTCACAAATTATATATGATATTTGTGAATTGATTCACAAATATCATATTATTTTTGTGAATTAAATCAAGAGATGAGTTTAACAACTATACACAGGCGAATTTATAGCAAAATACAACAGCGGCTTTTTCGAGGGAAAGCAATCCTGATTTTTGGCCCAAGGCAAGTTGGGAAAAGTACTTTGTGTGAATTTATCCTGAAGGAGACTAGCCTATCATTTTTTATCCTCAATGGAGATGATGGCGACGTGAGAAGCGAACTAAGTGAAACCAGTGCTACCCGGTTAAGATCGATTATTGGAAACCATAAACTGGTATTTATTGACGAGGCACAGCGAATCCCTAACATCGGGCTTACACTTAAAATATTTGTGGATCAGCTAAAGGATGTCCAGGTGATTGCCACGGGTTCTTCGGCATTTGATTTGGCCAATCTGTCCAATGAACCACTGACAGGAAGGAAATACGAGTTTTTTCTTTTTCCGCCGAGTTTTGGTGAGATGGTGGAACATCATGGACTATTGGAAGAAAAGCGACTGATCGAGCAACGACTAATTTTTGGTAGTTATCCAGAGATTATCACGCATCCAAGTGACGCAGAGGAATTACTAAAGCTTCTTTCGGGCAGCTATTTATACAAAGATCTGCTGATGCTGGAGCAGATAAAAAAGCCCGTGTTGCTCGAAAAGGTACTCAAGGCACTCGCTCTACAATTGGGAAATGAAGTCAACTACCATAAACTCGGGCAGCTAGTGGGAGCAGACAAAAATACAGTGGAGAAGTATATAGACCTATTGCAAAAGTCATACGTGATTTTCACCGTTCCAGCATTCAACAGAAACTTGAGAAATGAACTGAAAAAGGGCAAAAAGATCTATTTCTACGATTGCGGAATTCGAAATGCCATCTTGGGAAATTTCAACCCAATTGTAAAACGAACTGATGTGGGCGCACTTTGGGAAAATTATTTTCTCGTAGAGCGAATGAAATACCAAGCGTTTCGGGGAATAGATGCTAAATTTTTCTTTTGGCGTACTACTGCCAAGCAAGAAATAGACTTTGTAGAAGAGTCGGAAGGCAATCTGACTGTTTTCGAATGCAAGTGGAGTCCTAAAGCAAAAGTCAGATTCCCACTGCCATTTACCGAAGCATATCCTGATGCTAGGTTACAGACAGTCAACATTGAAAACTTTGAGAAAAATCTCGGATACGATTATTGAAAATCGAATAGACGAGATCTTTCTGAATACCTAAGAATACCTCCCCACTTCAAAGCCCTGAATTTCAATAGCGGTTTCCTTTTGCTGATGAAGTTCTGCCAGGATTTTACCTGTGGCTGGAGCAAGCGAGATCCCCATCATCGAATGTCCACTTCCTACCAAAACATTTAAGTAGTTTGGCGCGAAACCAATATAGGGAAGCCCGTCGGGTGAACAAGGACGAAGCCCTTTCCAAATCTGGTTTTCCTCAGGAAATTTTGCCTCAAAATCAGGATAATACCGGTTGATCGATTCAAAAATTCCTTTTACGCGATTCCTGTTGATGCTCTGATTCGTTCCGGCGATCTCCATGGTCCCACCAAATCGGATAGTCGCTCCATACGGGCTGACAGCAACCTTTTGCTCGGTGAGAATAGTGGCCTGCTTGATCTCAGGCTGGTTTTTTTGGATAAAAGAATACCCTTTACCTCCCATCATCGGAAGCGAAAATCCGAGCATCTTCGCCAATTCGCCAGACCAGGAACCTCCACACAGTACTACTTTCTCCACTTCAATTTTCCCATGATCAGTCAAAACTGCATCCACTTTGGATGCTGACTTTTCGAATCCAAGAACTTGGGTTTTGGTGAGAAATTTCACTCCCTTATCCCCCAGATATTTTTTCAAAAAGCTATACAAAGCCCCTGGATCCAAATGGGCGTCACCGGGAAAAAGCACAGCTCCGCGGGCTTTCAATTCCAGATTAGGTTCTACTTTTCTTAGATCGTCCTTACTCAAAATTTCAGCTTCAAGCCCATATTTTCGTGCCAGATGCGCAAATTCCACCTCCTCCTTCTCCATGGCTTCGGTCTGATAGGCCATCATCAGGCCATTTTCTACCAAGGCCATGGCTGACTCCGGATGCTCCTGCCGAAACTCCTGATACAGCGATTTGCTGAGTAGACTGAGGTTTTTTAAGAAAGGAATGGCTTTTTTGACTTGAGTTTCATTGGCAGCTTTGAAGAAAAGGAGGCACCACTGAGCGAGCTTGAGATCGAGTCGGGGATGAATGTAAAACGGACTTTTGGAAGAAAACATCCAGGAAATCCCTTTGGTAATCATTCCCGGTGCTGCAAGCGGAATGATATGGCTTGGCACGATCATGCCGGCATTGCCTGTGGAGCAATTGTCTTTGAGATCCGTTTTATCGATAACAATTACCTCGATTCCTTGCCTCTGAAGGAAATAAGCGGAAAATAATCCGACGATCCCGCCGCCGATGATGAGTGTTGGCTTCATATAATTTTGAACCAAGTACCATGTACGAAGTACCAAGTAGAGATTCTCGCAGAGATTCTTCGTACTTGGTACTTTGTACTTCGTACAGTTAGATAACTTGAAATCCATGGACATACGGGTCGTCGTCGTCCAGGATGATGGTATTGTATCCGTAAACTTTTGCCCAACCTTCGATACTTGGGATGATGGCAGGCTTTCCGGCGATCTCGGTTACTTCCTCGATCCGTCCGATAAATTTCGAGCCGATAAAGCTTTCGTGAATAAACTCATCACCAGGTTTCAGCCAACCTTTGGCAAACCACTGCGCCATCCGGGCGGAAGTCCCTGTCCCGCAGGGTGAGCGATCGATTGCTTTGTCACCATAGAAGACCGCATTTCTGGCAGTACTGCTTTCATCCCGTGTTTTTCCTGTCCAAAGCACATGCGAAAGTCCTCGAATCCTGTCATGCTCGGGATGGACAAAATCATACTTTTCGTTCATCCTCCTTCGGAGATTTCTGGCCATAGAAATCAACTGCTCGGCTCTGTAATGTTCTATTCCTTTGAAGTTTTCCTGAGGATCTACGATGCAATAGAAATTGCCTCCATAGGCTACATCCACGGTCAATTTGCCGAGCTCTTCAGTTTCAATTTCTAACCCTTCAGCTGCCAGATAGCTTTTCACATTGGTCAGCTTCACAGATTTTACCTTATTTCCCTCCTGCTTATATTCGACCAAAACCAATCCAGCCGGAGCTTCCATTCTCAAAAACCCGGGTGTCTTGGGATGGATCAAGCCTTCCTCTATGGCAATGGTGATCGTCCCGATCGTGCCATGACCACACATGGGAAGGCAGCCGGAAGTCTCTATGAAGAGCACTGCAAAGTCATTTTCCGGATTATGCGGAGGAAACAACATGGAACCGGACATCATATCATGACCTCGCGGCTCAAACATCAATCCGGTACGAATCCAGTCAAGATTTTCGAGAAAATACTGACGCTTTTCCAGCATATTGTTTCCTTTCAGAAAAGGAACTCCGCCGGAAACGACGCGAACCGGATTGCCACAGGTGTGGGCGTCTATGCAGGAGAAGGTGTGACGGGTAGACATTATTTATTCGATGTTCGAAATTTGAAATTCAAGATTCGACATTCCTTCCGTTGGAATGTTGTAAAGTGATAAAGTTGAAAGGTGAAAAAGTGCAATGAAATCTACTCATACCCTCGTAAGTCGTACTTTATTTTTGCCATTCCCCATTCACCATCCTCCAAATCCCCAAAGGATTACCGTCCCTCAACGCATCGGGGAGTAAATCCTGCGGCATATCCTGGAAAGCTATCGGGCGAACAAATCGCTTGATGGCATTGGAGCCGACTGAAGTGCTGTTTGGTGCCGTGGTAGAAGGGTACGGACCACCATGCTGCATGGCATACCCTACTTCCACACCGGTTGGGACACCTCTGAATAGCAATCTACCGCATTTTTCCTCGAGCAGATTGATGAGGAAAAGCTGATTTTTCAGTTCTTCTTTTTCCGCCCATACTGTGATCGTAAGCTGCCCATGAAGCTTTTTTGCGATCTCCAATAGTTCGTCTTCGCTTTTGTATACCACTATCAAGGCAAATGCACCGAAAACCTCCTTCTGAAAAACAGAGTCTCTCAACCAGTCAGCAGCCTTAATCTCTGCCAAGGCCGTACTACCATTGATCAGATGCTTCGGATCGGCTACTTTTACCCAGCGAAGCTCCTCTCGGGATTCTAAATATTGGATCGAATCGTAGTACGCTTGGGCAATTCCCGGGTGAAGCATGGGAGCTGAAGCAATATCATGCAATTCCGCGGCAATTGCGTTTTCGAAAGCTTTTGCCTGATCCTTAGGAACAAAAATCAACCCCGGATTGGTACAAAACTGACCAACTCCCAAGGTCAGGGATCCGACAAAGGCTTTTGCCAAAGGAACCAGTTCATTTTCCAGTTTCTTTGAAAAAGCAAAAATTGGATTCACCGATCCCATTTCTGCAAAGACCGGAATTGGCTCGTCCCGTTGACTAGCCAAATTAAAAAGTGCCATTCCACCCAAATGAGACCCCGTAAAAGCCACTGCTTTGGCAAGTGGATGCTTCACCAAGGCCTGACCTTCGGCGATTCCGCCTTCTACATGAGTAAACAGTGCAGCCGGCAATCCAGAATTCAAGATAGCCTCATGGATACAATCAGCCACTTTTTTGGAAGTTTCAGGATGAGCAGGATGTGCTTTATAGATGACAGGACAGCCCGAAGCCAAGGCAGATATGGTATCCCCTCCCGCAGTGGAAAATGCCAAAGGAAAATTACTCGCACCAAAAACGACCACAGGTCCCAGGGGTGTCAGGAATCTGCGAATATCTGCTTTGGGGAGCGGCAAACGGTCCGGATCAGCCGGATCTATGGTCGCCTCTACCCAGGAACCTTCTTTGACTAAATTGGCAAAAAGGCGGATTTGGCCTGTAGTACGTCCCAACTCCCCATTGATCCGCCCTTCGGGTAGGTTGGATTCTGCTACGGCCAACGGGACAATTACTGCCCGGTTGGCTTCGAGGATTTCAGCCAAGGTTTCTAAAAAAGCCCCCTTTTCCTTTCCCGGAATGTTTTTGTAAAAAAGAAAGGCTTCCTGGGCTGCAGTGAAAATTGTGTTGTAGGTCATAGGATTTGAAAATTGGAAAATTGAAAGATTGGAAAATTAAGAGCCATATGCATCTGTCACAGACTACAAAAGGTCTTGTGTCTAGCTTCTTGCGTCTGTTTTTACAATTTCGGCCTTTTTGCTAAGCCTTCCTTGATAATTCCCTCAATTCTTTCTCTTTCTTCTCCAATCAAGGTCAGTCTAGGCGCACGGACATGCTCTGAACCAATGCCACAATGCTGCTCGGCTAGTTTGATGTATTGTACCAATTTGGGGTGGATATCGAGCTCCAACAGTGGTAAAAACCAACGGTAGATTTCCCGGGCTTTCTCGATTTTGCCCTCCTGAACCAGATTAAAAATCACAACAGTTTCTTTCGGAAATGCACAAACCAATCCGGCAACCCAACCCACAGCCCCCATGAGCAATTCTTCCATCGCCAAAGTATCCACCCCACAAAGAATCTGAAACCGATCTCCAAATCGGTTGATCATTCGCGTTACGTTGGAGATATCCCGTGTGGATTCTTTTACCGCCTGGATAGTGGAGCATTCAGCTAATTCGGCAAACATGTCCAGCGTAACCAAAGTCTTATAATCCACCGGATTATTGTAGATCATCATTGGCAGCGAGGTTGAGTTGGCCACGGTCTTGAAGTAGGTGACTACTTCCCGAGCATCAGCTCCATATCGCATCGGTGGCAGGATCATCAATCCTGATGCTCCAAATTCTTCCGCCTTTTTGGCCCAAAACAGTGCGTCCTGAGTTGCTCCCTCGGCGATATTGAGGATGACAGGAACTTTTCCATTGAGGTAGTTTACTGTTTCCCGGGTGAGGGTGATTTTTTCTTCCTGTGATAGCACGGAACTTTCGCCCAAGGTACCCCCAAGGATTATCCCATGAACACCACTTTCCAGCTGAAAGTCAAGGTTTTTGAAAAATAAGTCCATGTCCAGACTACCGTCTGCGTGAAATTTGGTCGTGACCGCTGGGAATACGCCTTTCCAGTTCATAATCTATTGGTTTTTAGCCCAGATTTAACTGAGCTGATTTTAAATGAGCAATTTTTATCACAAATCTAGGACAGATCAGGAATGAAATCTTTCACAGAATTAATCCTTTTTGATACGTTATTGATCAAATCAGATAATTATTGGTTTATTTTATCTCAATTTGATACCATTATAGAGATATGGCCAAGATAATTTCTTTTCAGGTACCCAAGTCCCAAAAGGAGTTTGTCCGATTTCAGATCGATCGGGGAAGGTTCTTTTATGACAAACTACATCAGCATCCTCTATTGCAGTTGACAGTTATTTTGGAGGGAAAAGGCCAATTTCTCAGCGGAGATTATGTCGGGAGGTTTCAGGCCGGAGATGTATTTTTTTTGGGAGAAAATGCACC
Source organism: Algoriphagus boritolerans DSM 17298 = JCM 18970 (assembly GCF_900108085.1). Lineage (GTDB taxonomy): Bacteria > Bacteroidota > Bacteroidia > Cytophagales > Cyclobacteriaceae > Algoriphagus > Algoriphagus boritolerans. The sequence continues at coordinate 41,416 of NZ_FNVR01000025.1, read as the reverse complement.
CCATGTATTCCGAAGCGATCCCGAGTTTTTTGAATCAGAAACCAAGCTATGGTCTGTTGGAAACACGATTTTCTTTGATTTTGCAGCTTTGGGGAATGCCATCGACGAGGTGGACGAATTACAACCTTTGAAGCAATTCCGGGGATTTGAAGGCCTCTGCCTTCAGCTTTCTGGGCATTCCGCTGACCTTGCAAAAGAATTTCTGAAGCAATTTGGGAAAAGCGAGGGACTGGAAAGACTTCAGCTTGCCTTTCGGATTTTATCCATTCTCGACCGGGCAGGTGGGGATTTGACCCAACTGAATGCCTCGATGTTGATGCGGGGACTTTCAGAAAAAGACGGAAGTCGGATGAATCGAATCATGCAGTTTTTAATTGAAAATCGCTTTCAAAAGATCTCTTTGGAACAGGCTGCTGCCGCAGCAAACCTTTCAAAAGAAGCCTTTTGCAGGTTTTTCAAACTAAGAACCCGAAAGACATTTACTCAATATGTGATTCAGCTTCGGATCACCGAAGCCCAAAAGCTTCTGCAGGAGACAGAAATGAACATTTCTGAAATTGCGTATCAGGTAGGTTTTGAGAATTTGTCCTACTTCAACCGAAGTTTTAAAAGTGCTGTGGGAATTTCACCGAGGGAATTCCGCAGCTAAATTAGACAAGGAAAATTGTAGGAACTTGTCCCTTTTTGGGGAATTTTTTACCGGTTATCGTTCAAATCGCATTCTCAAATCCCCTTCATGAGCCGGCACTAAATGATCCTAAAATATTGATTTTCTGATTTTTAAATCGTCATTTTTAGGAATGAAGACATTGAAAGTTGATCAGGGCATATCCTTTGGACTTAGCCTATCAGAGAAATTCACCTCGAATTAAAAAGGATCTCTTACTCAGAGATGATTTTTAACAGAGTAATTCCTTACCTGATGGTAGGTAGGTCCTGAAACAAGCCTGATTAGGTAGGATTGGGACGGCATATTTAACATTTAAAACAAACCAATCACATGAAAAAAATTTTCATCACCGCATTTGCTCTTATTCTGAGCATCACCGCGTTCGCCCAAACTGAACGGAGTTTGGAAGATATTGACGAGTCCAATTCCTGGCTGAAAGTCGGAGCTTTGATCGCTGCACCATCAGGTGAAGTAGCCAACTATTCCTCTTTCATTTTTGGGCTTGATGTAGCTGCTCAATTCCTGAGAACAAACAATTTTGGAATCGGATTAGCTACCGGTTATACCAAGTACTTTGAAAAGTCAGAAGCTCCTGCTTTCCAGGGAATGAATGATGGATTTGGTGCAGTTCCATTGGGACTTATGTTGAGATACTACCCTCAGCCAGAAGGTTTATTCGTGGGTACTGATGTAGGCTATACCTTTCTGTCCGGGGTCACTTCCGAAAATACAGGCGGTGGTTACATCCGTCCGATGTTAGGTTATCACAATTACAACTGGAACGTGTTCGCTTTCTACAACCACATCTTCAGACCTGAGACAACCATTGATGTACAGAGTATCGGCATTGCTTTGACTCGTAATCTTAGATTTAACTAACACTATAGACCAACCCACTATGAAACGGAATTCAATTTCTGCCTTTTTAGCTTTAAGTCTGTTCTTTGGACTATCCCTAATTCATCAGGCCGTCGGACAGGATAAAGGACTGGATATCAAAATAGATCTAAGTCCAGAGCCCGTCTGGTACGAACAAACTTGGCTACTGGTAGCAGCCGGTGCGGCAGTATTCGTTCTAATTCTGGTGGCCATTTTGAAAAATAACGGCAAAAAAACAGGATAAATTTTTAAGAGTCAGACCTCAGGGTTTGACTCTTTTTTTTGAATCAAATCAATTGGATAAACTAATTTCAGGATTTATTGATTCACCTTTTTTACTTTTTGATTTGGATTTAGAATGAAAATTTGATCTTTGAGAAGGTAGTTTTCTATTCATTTTCAGCTTTAGTTTTTCGATTCGATAAATCATACAACCATCTGATTTTAATTTACTTAGCAGCAGATTTATGCTATTAGTGCGCTGAATTTTGACAAATTTTGTCCCTTTTTTAAGCTGTTTTGCCTATATTTAGGTGTTCACCTTTTTGTTGAGAGCTCCCGCTCTTATCAGTTTTTAATCTATACATCATGTCAAAAACAATCATTGTCTCCAATCGCCTTCCAATCAGTCTACGTCATAGAAATGGCCGATTTGAATTCAAACCCTCAGCAGGAGGTTTGGCCACGGGTCTGGGCTCTATCTACAAAAGCGGCGATAATATCTGGATCGGCTGGCCAGGTAACACGGTCGAAGACCCTGAACAGCGTGCGGAAATCATCCTTGAACTGAATGATCTGAAGATGTCTCCTGTCTTTCTGACCAAAAAGGACGTGGAGCAGTTTTACGAGGGGTTTAGCAACGAAACACTCTGGCCTGCATTCCATTATTTCACCCAATACATGGTATACAATCCCGACCATTGGGACGCCTATGTTCGGGTAAATCAGAAATTTTGTGACGCAATTTTAAAAAAGGCCGGACTGAATGACACCATTTGGGTGCATGACTATCAATTACTTCTTCTACCCCAAATGCTTCGGGAAGCACTTCCGGAGGCCACGATAGCCTTTTTCCAACACATCCCCTTTCCCTCCTATGAAATACTTCGGATGATTCCTTGGAGAAAGGAGCTACTAGAAGGTGTCATTGGGGCCGACTTGATCGGATTTCATACTTTTGATGACGTGCGACACTTTTTGAGCGCGGTAGATAGGATTACAGGATTCTACTCCGAAAGTGGTTACATCCAATCGGAAAACCGGATCATCAATGTAGATTCTTTCCCCATGGGAATTGACTATGACAAATTTGCAAACCAAGCCATTAGTAAGCGAACCCAAAATATTGTCAAAAAATTCAGGAAACAAGTCGGGGATCAAAAGCTCATCATCACCATAGACCGATTGGATTATTCCAAAGGTATTCCCAAGCGAATTCAAGCTTTTCACCAACTCTTAAAGGAGAAAAAAGAGCTCCATGGCAATGTTTCCATGATCATGATCGTCGTGCCGAGTCGGGACAAAGTCCAGTCCTACAAAGAGCTCAAAGAAGAAATCGACCTCCTCGTGGGTAGAATCAATTCTGAGTACTCGACACTGAATTGGGTGCCGGTGCATTATTTCTACCGAAGCTTCCCTTTCGAAGAGTTGAGTGCATTTTACAGCATGTCCGATATTGCTTTGGTCACCCCGCTGAGGGACGGGATGAATCTTGTCTGCAAGGAGTTTGTTGCTAGCAAAACCGATCAGACTGGGGTATTGATACTCTCAGAGATGGCCGGAGCTTCCAAGGAATTGCAGGATGCTATTCTCGTGAATCCAAACGATCAGCGAGCAATTATCGATGCCATCTACCAAGCGCTGACCATGAAGCCTGAGGAACAAAATCAACGGATTGCCTCCATGCAGGCGAGTCTCAAACGATACGATGTGTTCCAGTGGGTGAAGGTATTCATGGATCGCCTGGACCACGTCAAAAACAAACAGGCTGAACTTAACTCCAAGGACGTGGATGCAAAAGTCATTTCTGAGATTCAGACCAAATTTAAATCAGCCAAAAAACCTATTCTTTTTCTGGATTACGACGGTACGTTGACGGGATTCAAATCCAATCCTCAAGATGCCGTACCTGACAATGAATTGAAATCACTTATAAAAGGATTGAGCGAAAAATCACAGGTGGTCATCATCTCTGGCCGAGATAAAGATACCCTCGGGCGATGGTTTCATGGCCAGAAAATCGACATGATTGCGGAGCATGGGGTGTGGGTCAAAATGAACGGCTCCAATGAAGACTGGAAATTGTATGCTGACGCGGATGACAGCTGGAAAGAAGACATTCGGACGGCTATGGAATACTATGTGCTGCGCACTCCGGGAGCTTTCATCGAAGAAAAACATCACTCCCTCGTCTGGCATTACCGGAAAGTGGAAAGTGGACTCGGAGACCTCCGTATGCGTGAGCTTTTCAGCCATATCAAGTACATGGCAAGGGGATATAATCTGCAAGTCCTGGAAGGCAATATGGTGTTGGAAATCAAGCGGCCCGACATCAATAAAGGGCGAGCTGCTACTGCCCTCATGAAAGGAAACGAATACGATTTTATCTTGGCAATCGGTGATGATTGGACCGACGAAGATACATTCAAAGCAATGCCTAAAAACGCCTATTCCATCCGGGTAGGTTATGCTTATACCCAGGCAAATTACAACATCAAATCGGTCTCCCAAGTGAGAAATCTATTGACTAAAATGATCCAATAAACACTCACTTTAGTAACAAGTAAGCCCGCTAATTTTGGTCAATTTGACAGATTATCGGGCTTTTTTGCTAAAAATCTTCAGAATTCAAATCCTCAGAGAAAATTCGGGCGATCCAGTTTTTTTCCAATTCGGAAAGCTGCATTCATCAAGCCCACATGTGAATACGCCTGAGGAAAATTTCCCCATTGACTTCCTGTCTTATAGTCCACATCCTCAGAGAAAAGCTGCAGATGATTGCAATACCGGGTAAGTGTTTCAAAGCCTTCAATTGCCTCATCCAGCCGATTTACGCAGGCAAGGGCCTCGATATACCAAAACGCGCAGATCAGAAAAGTGGTCTCAGGAACCCCAAAATCATCCCTATGCTTGTACCGATAGAATAGAAAATCCTGAGCCAAAAGCTCTTTTTCCAATTCTTTCAAATGATTATTTGCCCGCTCGATATCCTGACCAAAGTACCCCATGGTGATCAATTGAAGGGTACTTGCATCCATGTGATTTGCTCCGATAGCCTGAGAATAGGCCTTTCGATCCGGGAGGTAACAGGCCTCGATTTTCTGGGCAGCTTCATCCCGGAGGTAAATCGCCTTCTGATAGAGCGTGTCATTTTTCAGCCGGATACCGATTTTGGCTGCGGCAGAAGCCCCTGCCCAATGAAACAAAAACGTATAGCAATGTTCTTGGGCTAGATTTCGAAATTCCCATAATCCCGCATCTTTTTCGTGCATGGTCGCTTCGATTTTGTCCAAAAGGTTCAAAATCATCGGTGCCGAAAAGCTCCGCTCCGCCTCTGTAAATCGCTGATCAGAATACAGTGGGAGCAGTGAAACGAGAACCTGTCCGTACAGATCATTTTGAATATGTGTATAGGCCTGATTTCCAAACCGTACAGGTCTATTCCCAAGGTAACCTGCCAATGTTGAAATCTCTTCGATCAAAAGTGAATCTCCGGTGATAGAATAAAGAGGCTGATAGCGCCCATCTTCACCCACTGGGAGATTTAGGATAAACTCGAAATACTTCTCCAACTCCTCGAAGTGGCCGATACTGTTGAATGCAGTCAGTGTGTAATAGCTGTCTCTGATCCAGCAGTAGCGATAATCCCAGTTTCGGGTGGACCCAGGTGACTCAGGCAGGGAGGTAGTAGACGCTGCGATGATTGCTCCGGTATCTTCATATTGGTGAATTTTCAAAATCAAGGCAGACCGTAATACCAGCTTCTGATGAAAATTAGAAATGCTCGTAGACTTGACCCAAAATCTCCAATAGTCTACTGTGGACTGCAAAAATCGCTCTGAAGTGGATTCGATTGCCGCTTCCAGCGGTCGACCATATGTGAGCACAAGGTAAATTGGACGCTGAAGTGCAAATGATTTCCCATCGCAAATGTAGCTCAGTGGAGCATTGGTCGTCAGTCTGACTTCCTGATCCACTCCCATATACCGGATATGGTTGCTTCCCAGACTTGGTGCCAATTTGATTTCCCCCCGTTCATTAACCGGCTGACAGGTCACTCGAATCCTCGGCGAACCTGAGAGTGGCTCCACTTTCCGGATGAGCATTAATGGCTTGTAGTAGCGATCAAAGTTTTTGAAGCGCGGAGCAAAGTCAGTGACGCGGTAGCTGTTTGCACCCGAAACAATATCTGTCTGGAGGACATTCGTATTTTCCAAATAAGCCTGATTGGATTCAAACTTTCCCGATTCGGGCAGTATGGTAAATTCTCCCCCCTTTTCACGATCCAACATCCCTCCGAAAATAAAGTCAGAATCAAATCGGGGAAAACATAACCAGCTGACATTTGTGTCTTTTTCGATATGGGCGATATACGCGCAATTTCCGATCAGGCCGGATTGGTAACTATGCTTTGGCATGGTGATTAAGTGTGTTTGGAAAAAAGTGCAGGCTATCGGGTCAATGGTCAATAAACTAAAATTGAATCTTTTAAGCAAAATAATTACAGCTGGTTTCTTCTGAAATTGAATAAAACCTATAATCGAAAGAAATTAACTGCAAATAATGTTCATTTCTCTTGAAGATTTTTCCTGACAAAAAAAACGGGGAAATCTCCTGTTTGGAATTGAGATCCATCACTTCTGCAGCATAATCCAGCCTTTAGGGTCAACTATCGGAATGCTGGTGCTTTTCACCTCAGTCGCCTTAGGACCGAGATTAAGGCGTTGAATTCCCTCGGAGGTTTGTACTTCTACCGGCATTTCAAAATCAATATCCTGAAGCGAAATTGAGAAGCCGTTTTTCCCTCTTTTGCTTACTTTCAGCTTTGGTAGATCTGTAGAAAAGAGGTAAAGTTCAAAAAAACCTTCAAGATCCTGATTGGAATAGGTTTGGACAAAATCAGTAAAATCTTTGGTATTGACCCGGTTTTGGTAGGTGAATCGCTCATCAGAAGCAAAGGCTTTGATCATTGGAAAAAAGACTTCATCGCCCAATACTCCCCTCAGAGAATGGATAACCATCGCTCCCTTGGTGTAGATCTCAGGATGATAGGCCTGTTCTTCGGTAGAATTTAGCGGGCTAACCACCGGCTTGGCATGTGGGATATTTTTGGCTTCTGATTTCACTTTTGTAAAATAAGCCTCAGGTCCACCATGCTCCCAATAAAACAGCCAATCCCCATAGGCCGTCAACCCCTCGTGAATCCACATATCCGCCCAATCCCCGACCGATACCTTATTCCCAAACCATTCGTGTCCCAGTTCATGATGAAGCAGCCAATCATAGTTGACTTTTCCCATCGGGACAAACTGGAAATTGTTACCATAGGCATTGATCGTCTGATGCTCCATACCGAGGTAGGGAGTCTCGACGACAGCGATTTTATCCGCGGGAAAGGGGAATGCACCAAAATACTTTTCTTGAGTCTCGGTACTGATTTTCAACACCTCAAGTAAGTCCTTGGCCCGATCCCGATTTTCCTGTAGCACCCACACATGCATGGGAATGATTTCTCCTGAAGAAGATTTGAAACCCAATTTTTCTTCCTGAAAAATCCCCATGGTGAAGTTGATATTGTACACATTGATCGGGTAGGAAGTGGACCAATGGTAGGTGACTTTCTCATCTTTTTCCGTGGTCTGCATCAAGCGGCCATTGGAAGCCACGAAGTACGGTCTGGGTACGGTGATGATGATCTCAGCCCCTTCGCTGGGCTCGCTGGATGGATGATCCAGGGCAGGCATGAATACCTGCGATCCTTCTCCTTGGGAGGATAATCCCATCCAGTGATTCTCAAATTGATCCTTTTCCCAGGTAAACCCGCCCATCCAGGGTGGATTTTGCGCTAGGGGCGTTTTACCTCCATAAAACACCTGCACCTGATCGCAGGTACAATCGACTGGAATGATATCCAAAATGTCATTTCGGTGATAAAAGCCAACCTCTCTCCCATCCATCACTACCTTTTCCACCAGATATTCATCGATGAGATTAAGTCGGAGGGTATCAAGTTTCTCCTCAGCAGAAAAAGTGATCGTATTTGATCCTTGGATGGATTGACTTTCGGGCAAAATCTCCAATTCCAGTCGATAGTGCCGGATAGTAAACTTCTGCTGAAGGGGGTCAAGTGGACCTCCCCAATCCCAGTTTTGAGCAAGAATCAACTGCGAAATCAGAAGAAAAAGTGAGGTTAGGGTAAATTTTCTCATGGGATTAAAAGCTTTTGCCTTAAGATAAGCGGAAAAGGATTTCTTACAATGGGACTCCAAAGTCTTCGGAGTGTTTTTCTGAAATTTTTCCGTGCAGGAAGGCGACCTGCCCAAGATCTCCTGAAAAAGGGTATTCCTGATACTTAGTGTAACCCTGATTGTAAAAAAAGAAAAGCCGCTTTGGTCAGCGGCTCGAATTTTATTCTTCTGAATAATTGAAGGAATCTATCTGCTCTTTGACCCAGTCTTCATATTTTCCTTTGCGGTATTGTGCCCATTCTGCTTTGTACTTGGATCCGTCAATCAGGAATTTAAAGCCAGTCGAAGCTTTGGGTTTACTCAGCGCATTGACCAGGTCTTCTGCCAGATTTCTTTCTTTTACTTTACGGTCAACGAAATCCTGCATCATCTGATATTCTTGTGCGGGCTCCATTTTGGTAAACTCGGCGAAGTTGTCGGGATTCTCATCGATTTCGTCGAGAATATCCTCTTCCGCCTCAGTCAGGTCGTAGTTGAAGTAATCTTCGTCGTCAGGCATTTGGTGGATCTTCTTCTTGTCGATTTGGTAGAAGCAGATCATTCCTTTAATTAATTGGGTAGCAATATGATCTACCTCTTTTTCATTAAGCGAAAGCATGGATGGTGTTCAAGATTTTTACAAAAATAATCAAAGTTGAATTTCAACAAATTGTTTGAATGTTAGCAATCTAAAAGCCAAAATATAGGCTTATTTCTTACGATTTATGATTTTTTTCAAAACATCGGTATCCAGTTGATGTCCTCCTTCGAAAAATAAGCGCATCACCTCCTTGCCAAGTCCTGCTATCAGTTCATCCTGCATTTGGATACTCTCCGGAGTGATCAACTCATCTTTTTCCCCCAAAACCAAAATTAAGTCTGTTTCAGCAAACGCGTCATTGGCCACATCTAGGTTCAAATCATGCGCAAATCCCCCTGACCAAAGAACCAAGGTGTCAATTTTACCTTTCCAGACACTCGCCCAGCGCGTTGCTGTTGCGGCTCCCTGAGAAAATCCCAAAACATTGATTTTAGGTTTTTTTTCGTAATGGTCAAGATAACTATCGATCAAGGTATCCAGTAATCGGTGATTGTTTTCAATAGCCGTCTCCCGTTCATGCTTAGTCATCCAGTTTGCTCCCACACGTCCCTGAAATCCTTCCAGGTAATTGTAATTCGTGCCTTCAGGAGCGATGAAGAGTCGATCTTCAGAAAAAAATGACTTGAATTTCCGAATGAAAAATTCCGCGAGTTGACCATAGCCATGTACGACAAGCCAAATTTCGTTTTCCCTGAAAGTGGGTTCCTGTGAAAGAAAATAATGGGATTCGTATTCAAAACGGATGGATTGCTTCACTTTTCAGCTATTGAGGTCGTCAAACTTTAGCGGCAAAAGGGCCGATATTCCTTTCACTCTCAGCACATTTCCATTGGCACATAGGATCAAAATCGTAATGGGCCTTTGGTATCGATTTTCAGTTTCATTGATCGCCTGTCTGCACATTCCACATGGCGAGACACTCGCCCAGGTTTCTTCGCCTGCTCTTTGGGCCACAATAGCAAGCATTACAGGAGTAGAATTAGGGTAGTTGGCCCCTGCATAACCCAAAAGGATCCGCTCGGCACAGGTACCAACCGGATAACTGACATTTTCCTGATTGGAAGATTGGAGTACCTCTCCATTTTCCAACAAAACTGCCGCACCCACATTAAAATTGGAATATGGCGCATACGCCAATTTTGAAATTGTCTGAGCCCGGGAAAGCAAGGCCTGCTCGATGTGGTCAAGTTCTTCGGGATTTAGTTCCTCTATTTCGGAATTCAGATTTATTTTTTTCACTACTAAAATCAGTTTAGGAGAATCCTTACGATCAAAGTAAGGAATAGTTCCTTAATTCCCGCTATTTGCCCTTTTCCTCCTCAAAAATATTCTCAATTTAGCCTGCAAAACAGTGCCTATGCAAACGATATTGATCCTTGGAGCAGGCAAATCCTCCACCTATCTGATTGATTTTTTGTCAGATAGCTGTACAAAAAAAGAGCGGAGGCTCATTCTTGCCGATATTGACTTGGAAACAGCCCTGTCAAAATTAAAAAACCGGACAGGTACCCGCGCTGAGGAATTGGACTCTTCCGATTCTGAAAAGAGAAAATCCCTGATTTCCGCTGCGGATGTGGTGATCTCCATGCTCCCGGCTTTTCTGCATCCCGTGGTTGCCAAGGATTGCCTGGATCTGGGAAAACATTTTTTCACTGCTTCCTACGAATCGGAAGAATTGCGAACCATAAAACCAGATATCGAGGCAAAAGGCCTGCTCTTCCTGAATGAATGCGGCTTGGATCCAGGAATCGATCACATGTCTGCGATGAAAATAATTCATGAGGCTAGCGCAAAAGGCGAGAAGATTTTATCCTTCAAATCCTATTGCGGGGGGCTTTTGGCGCCGGAAAGCGAGGATAATCCCTGGAAATACAAGTTCACCTGGAATCCCCGCAATGTGGTACTGGCAGGCCAGGGTGCTTCTCGATACATCGAAAAAGGCGAGCTGAAATTTGTCCCCTATCACCGGCTTTTCAAACGACTGGAGACGATCAATTTTCCTGGATTGGGAGATTTTGATGGCTACCCAAACCGTGACTCGCTGAGCTACAGGCAAGTCTATGAATTGGAGAATATCCCAACGATGCTACGCGGAACCTTACGAAGGGCAGGATTCTGTAAAGCCTGGGATATTTTCGTTCAACTGGGAATGACCGATGATTCTTTTCAAATGGAAATGCCTGTTAATTCTACTTTGAGACAGTTTTTGAATGCCTTTCTCCCGTATCATGCTGAATTGAATGTGGAGGAAAAGCTGGCTGAGGCTATTCCTGACCTGGACTTTCCCGATTTTGAAAAAATCCAGTGGCTGGGCTTTTTTGAAAATCGGCCTTTACCTGAAACAAAAGGCTCTCCAGCGCAGCTTCTGCAGGCGATTTTGGAAAAAGACTGGCAGCTTAATCCCGAGGATCGGGACATGATCGTGATGCAACACCTGTTTGAAATTCAAACGAAAACCGGATTGAAAAAAGTAACCTCCAGTCTCGTCAGTTTTGGTCAGGATTCTGTCTACACCGCAATGGCAAAAACAGTAGGCTTACCATTGGCAATTGCAGTTGATTTGTTTTTGGACGGAAAAATTGGTCTTCGGGGACTTCATGTGCCGGTTTTGACTGAAATTTATCGGCCGATTTTAGCCGCCCTGGAAGAGCAGGGAATCCGATTTGAAGAAAAAGTCGAGCCAGTCAATCCCTAAAAAAGAGCATTGCATTTAGTAACCTGTGAATACGGATTTCCTGCCTAATTGGCTTTAAATAAGCAAATTATCGTATTTAATTCAAAAAAAATCGCCTCCGAGCAGGTGCTTGAATGCTGGATTTATAAGCTTATACTAGGTGTATTCGGTTAGCTGCACGTACCCAAATAATGGTAGAATTGAGTTCCAATTGAAGGTGCTGTTTACCGTCGTCTGTGGGCGTGTATCCATGTACAAAATTCCCCAAATCTAGTCCACGTGCCTCAGTGCGGATACCCATATCTTATTTAATAGCTCTCTGATTCGTTTGGAAAATCTTTTGCTTTCACATCCGTGATATATCGCTTAAACGCATCCAACATCACCGCTTCCAGATCTGCATATTGCCTCAAAAATCGAGGTTTAAATTCCTGGGTGATCCCAAGCATGTCATGCATCACGAGGACCTGACCATCTACCTTTCCGCCAGCACCGATTCCTATGACTGGAATACTGACCGTTTCGGCTACTTTTTTGGCAAGAGCCGCAGGGATTTTTTCCAAAACCAAAGCAAAACAGCCGCATTCTTCCAATACCTTGGCATCTTCCAATAGTTTTTGGGCCTCAGCTTCCTCTTTGGCTCTCACGGTGTAGGTACCAAACTTGTAAATCGACTGAGGTGTCAGGCCTAAATGCCCCATCACCGGTACACCTGCACTCAAAATTCGAACGACGGATTCTCTAATTTCGGATCCACCTTCCATTTTGACCGAATGTGCTCCTGATTCTTTCATGATCCGGATGGCTGATCGCAAAGCCTCAGAGCTGTTGCCCTGATAGTTTCCGAAAGGAATGTCTACCACCACAAATGCCCGTTTTACGGCTCTTACAACGGCTGATGCGTGATAGATCATTTGGTCCAGGGTGATTGGCAGGGTGGTTTCGTGGCCCGCCATGACATTGGAAGCTGAATCTCCCACAAGAATAATATCTATCCCTGCCTCATCCACAATCTTTGCCATGGAGAAATCGTACGCAGTAAGCATGGAAATTTTTTCTCCTCGCAGCTTCATTTCCTGAAGCGTGTGCGTGGTGATTCGTTTGATATTCGCTGAGGAATGTACTGACATGGCGTTAGTGAAGTTGTACTGAATAGTGATTGCCTGACACATCTACCCTGATGTGTTCATTGAGAGTAGTGGAAAGCTCATAGCCCGTGTAGTCAGGGCGAACCGGAAAAAGTCCATGGCTTCTGTTGACCAAGACCGCAATTTCCATTTTTAGAATTTCCTGATCCAAAAATGGCTTCATGGCATAGACTAAGGTTTTGCCGGTGTTGAGGACATCGTCTACCAAAATGATGGTTTTGTTAACCAAAACGAGTTTCTTAGAAAGATGTACTTCCGATTTAGAAACGGCTGTTTTATCCAAAATCACTTCCAGTACTTCTACTTTCAGGGGAGAGATCCGCTTGAGCTCCTCTGCCAGGAGCAGTGCCAGGTTCATACCCATCCCGGTAATTCCGGCAAATACGACCCCGGCTGAATTAATATTTCGTTCATAGATTTCGAAAGCCATTCGGGTGATTTTTTGCCCGACCTGCTTATGGTTGAGTACTTCGCTCATAGGATGATTTTGAAAAATGAAAATTAGGCCAATTTGGATTGGATTCAAAGCCAATCAGCGATGACTGTCCTCTTCATGAAGAATATTCACATAGCTCTGATAGCGATAGGGGTGAATGAATCCTTGCTCCAGCTTCTTGAGCACCACACATCCCGGCTCGTTGATGTGTGTACAATTATTGTATTTGCACTGCCCCAGGTACTTTCTCATCTCCGGAAAATAATGCGAGAGTTCATTGTCCTCCACATCCAAAATTCCAAACTCTTTGATTCCGGGAGTGTCAATCAAATCTCCACCTTCCGGTAGAGTGAAAAGCTCTGCAAAAGTGGTTGTATGGACTCCCTTGGCACTGAAACCTGAAATTTCCTTCGTTTCCTGCCTGGCTTCCGGCACCAATGCATTCAAAAGTGTCGACTTCCCTACTCCTGAATGTCCGGAAATCAAAGATGATTTTCCCTGAATCAGTGATAAAAATTTCTCTTTCAATCCTGTCTCTTTCAGCGCCGAAACTTCAATCACCGGATAGCCCAAAGGCTCATAGATCTCATGAATATCCTGCAGCCACTCTGCTTCATCTTCGCCCTCCAACTGATCCATTTTGTTCACAACCAGGAGCGCAGGAATGCGAAAACTTTCCGCGCTCACCAAAAACCGATCAATAAATCCCAAGGAAGTGCGGGGCTTTTTCATCGTGATCACCAAAATAGCCTGATCCAGATTGCTGGCGATGATATGGGAGAAGTGCTGCTTTCGGGTGGATTTGCGGATTACGTAGTTTTCCCTTGGCAGAATCTCCGAGATCACAGCCGTCTCCTGATTCGCTTCGCGCTCCAGTTTAACCCAATCCCCCACGGCAATCGGGTTGGTCAACTTGAGCTCATCCTGTTTAAATTTCCCTTTCAATCGGGCAGATATTACCTGCTCAGCTACCTGAACGATGTACCAGCTTCCTGTCGACTTGATGACTCTTCCTATCATTTCTTAGAACTCAACTGGACCACCTTTTCGATTATCCGATCTGCGGCACCCAGATTCGATTTTACCCAATTTTGAGTGGAATAAACAGCTCTTTGATAAATATCAGCATCTTCCAACTCCGAGAATTTCTCAGCCAAAGATACTTCATCCGCTACAGCAAAGCCGCAGCCTTCCCGTTCGCTTTGAGCTGCTTCGGGGAATTTGGAAGCATTCTTAACTTTCCCAAAAATCACCGGAACTCCAAATCCCATGGGCTCCAGAATGTTGTGAAGCCCCTTACCAAACGCTCCGCCCACATAAGCCACTTTGGCAAACTGGTAAAGTGAGGATAGCATACCAATATTGTCAATGAATAGTACCGAATTGGAATCTGATGAGTTCCAGACTGAAAACCGCTTCGATTCCTGATGAATTTGCGAAGCCCAACGTTCCATCACCTCGGTATTCAAATCATGAGGTGCAATGATCCACCGGTAATCGGGGCGGGAATTGATCAGGGGAATCAGCAAATTCATGTCTTCTTCCCAGGCCGATCCGACAACAACGACAGGTTTCTCTCCTACCCATGTTGCTATTTGCGGAAGTTCTTTTGGGTCTTTGGCTGTTGCCCCTACGCGGTCAAACCGCGTGTCACCCCCGAGACTTGCATTTTTATACCCAATTGCGCGGAGCAAGGTCAGGCTTTTTTCATTTTGGGTGAAAATCCAATCCATCGCAAAAAGATTCTGCCTGAAAAACGATCCCAACACCCCAAAAAAGCTTTGATCTTCCCTGAAGTTTGCAGCGATCAAAAACATGGGTATTTGTCTTTTTTTCAACTCCTGAATGTGATGAAACCAAAGGTCATATTTAATAAAAAAGACAAGGTCGGGCTTTAACTCAGATACAAATCGCTTTGCCAGACTTTTTCGATCCAAAGGTAAGTAGGTGATAAAATCAACAGTTGGTTGAGGCCTTTTCACCACATGATCATAGCCTGATGGGCTAAAAAAACTAACTACAATCGACATCTCAGGCCTTTTTGTTTTAAGCGCTGCTAGGACAGGCCGCGCTTGCTCATATTCACCGAGCGAAGCCACATGAAACCAAGCCACTGGAGAGGAGCACGTTGACCGAAAGTTTTCAAGCTTTTTGAAAAGAGATTTTCTGCCTTTCAAAAAATGATTCAATTTGCCCGAAAATGGGCTTAACAGGTTCAAAAAAACCGTTATCAAAAATAAAGTTAAGCGGTAAAGCAAATTCATCTGTCAAAAGTAGCCATTCAAACACAAACCCTCATTTTTTCCAAAGAAGAAGAATCGCTTTGAGTGCGAAATAAAAAAAAGAATTAAATTGATGGTAGTCTTGTGCATTTACTTCTAAAATAGGTAATTTCAAAACTGTCATTTTTTAGAAAAACCAATCTTTGATAAAAGTTGATTGATCAACATGATTAAAGTTCTATTCGTCTGCTTAGGAAATATCTGTCGCTCACCATTGGCTGAGGCCATTTTCAATCAAAAAATTAGGGCCTTGGGGCTTGACCGCCAGATCAAATCTGACAGTGCAGGTACTTCCGACTTCCACATCGGAGAGCTTCCCGATGAGCGTTCTATTAAATGCGCAGAAAAATACGGGCTGAAAATAACCCATCGGGGTAGGCAAGTGAATCGAACTGACTTCAGGGACTTTGATTACATCATTGCGATGGATGACAATAACCTGCAAAATCTGAACAACCTTAAAGTCAGGTATAGCTTCCCCAATAAGGAGATTTACCTCATGCGGGACTTTGTTGCCGGCGATGAGGGCCTTCCCGTGCCGGATCCGTATTATGGAGGAGAAGAAGGATTTGATGAGATCTATCAGATTTTGGACAGGTCAATCAGTAATTTTCTGGTGAAGATCAAAGAAGTACATCAAATCTATGCATGAGCAGTATGAACTCTATCAACAGGTCATTTTTGAAACTTTGGGTCCATTGGCCCAGTTGAACACCGCGGTTTTTGTCGCTGCCGGCAATCACAATCAAGGAATAAAACTAGAGACCACTGAAGGCCCATTTTTTCTCAAACTCAACTTTGATCACGAACGGGATATACTTTCCAAAGAAGCAGAAGGACTTCACTTGCTCAGAAAATCAACTTTTCTGAAAATTCCACAGACGTACGGATTCGGCAGGATAAACGATTACAACTACCTTTTATCTGAATTTGTCCCCTCATCTCGACAGCAATTGGATTACTGGGAAGATCTGGGCCTGGGATTGGCGCATCTTCACCTGACTCATAGCAAGACCTTTGGGCTGGAATCCGACAACTATATCGCTTCCCTCCACCAAAAAAACCATGAATATGAAAGCTGGTCTGATTTCTTTATCGAACAGCGTCTCGAACCCATGCTGGGTATGGCTTATTTTGACAAGTTGATCCCCCTGGATTTCTTGAAAAAATTTCAAACCATCTACTCCAAAATAGACTCAATTTTCCCAAAGGAAAAACCCTCCCTGGTTCACGGCGATCTATGGTCAGGAAATGTGATTTGTAATCAGGAAGGAAAACCCTGCCTGATCGACCCTGCTGTCTACTACGGGCATCGGGAAATGGATTTGGCTTTTTCCCGATTATTTGGAGGATTTGATACGCGATTTTACGACGCTTATGAATCCATCATTCCTTTGGAACCTGGTTTCGAAAGTAGAATCGGGATCTACAATCTGTATCCTCTGCTCGTTCATTTGAATCTTTTTGGAACAGCCTATTTGCCGGGAATTGAAAAAATCATCAAACGCTTTCAGTAATGTCTTTTTTGATCCGTCTATATAGGGAAAGTGATGCTCCCGCAATCCTGGATATCATCAACGATTCCATTCTGAATACCAGCCACAATTACGACTATGAGCCAAAAACTCTCGGGGAAGTGATCCTACTTTTCCAAGAAAAAATAAAGGACGGATATCCGATTTTGGTTGCGGAGCTAGATGCCGATGTGGTCGGCTATGCGACTTTTGGAAGATTTAGAGCCAAGCCAGGATATGATAAGACGATCGAACATTCAATTTATCTGACCCAAAAAGCCCAATCCAAAGGACTGGGCACTGAAATGATGCGTCAACTTATTGATATTGCCACTGATAAAGGCTTTCATGTCATGATTGCCGGGATGGATTCGGAAAATACCGGAAGCTATCAGTTTCATGAACGGCTCGGATTCAAGGAAGTGGCCCGATTTTCTGAGGTCGGATTCAAGTTTGGCAAATGGCTGAATCTGGTGTTTATGCAATTGATCTTAGAACCTAAGCGTTAGGAGATCATTACCTTTTCCCCTGTTTTCACTGCCTTGTAGATTGCATCTATGATTACCAAGTCCTTCAACCCCTCTTCTCCGTCTACTGGAATCATTGGCTTTTTCCCATCTAGAATGATCGCTGCCATTTCATCCATCTGTGTAGTCTGATGGGTGATGTGTTCGGCCTCGACTGGACCTTTGTTAGTCCAGGCTTTGATCGGCCCATATCCGGTCGAAGGTTGCATTTCGGCAAAGCCTTTGGTCCCGTTCAGGAAAAACTTATCCAAGTTATTAAGCGAATAAGTGGAAAGACAGGAAGCCACAGCACCGGATGGAAATCCCATCTGAAAAGTGATCGTTTCGTCCACATTTTCTTTGAACTTGACTGGGTCTGTCTTCACTTCCTGTGCAGTCACCCAGGTCGGTTCCTCACCGAGCATGTAGCGCGCACCATTGATGGAATAGATTCCTATATCCATCATTGATCCTCCACCAGCCAGCTCATAATTTAACCGCCACTGTGTAGGATCACCAATTCTAAATCCACTCAATCCCTGAAAAAACAGCGTTTCTCCAAATTCTCCGGCGCGCTGCTGCCGGACTACTTCCTGAGTCTTCGCCTCAAAGTGCATCCGGTAGCCAACGAGCAAATGAACTCCGGCAGCCTTGCACGCTGCGACCATTTCCTGACCTTCAGCGGCATTGAGTGCCATGGGTTTTTCACAGATCACATGCTTCCCTGCTTTCGCAACCCGGATCGAATAGGGTTTGTGAAGTGAATTTGGTGTAATGACGTAGACCGCATCGATATCGGGGTTATCCTTGATTTGGTCAAAGTTGTCGTAGTGGTAGCAGTTTTTGTCAGGGATACCGTATTTCTGTTTCCATGTTTCCACTTTGGAAGGAGTCCCGCTGATTACTCCCACTAATTTTGCGCGCTGACAGTTGACCATCGCCTCAGCGACACGGGTTCCATAGCTCCCAAGTCCCATAATTGCGACTCGAAGGATTTTATCATCTCGTTCAAAATTCATAGCTGAAAGTGTTTCGGCAAAAGGTAAACTTAAAGCCAAGGTTGAAAATCCGGCTCTTTTAAGGAAAATTCTTCTTGTACCCATGGGTTATTAGGTTTATGGTTTGACTTCATGAAGTTATAAAAATCTCTGAAGGAATTAAGCCTGCTCAATTAAGGGAGTAAAAATCCCCTATATTTTCCTTCGCACTGCCTGAAATGTGTTTCGGGAAGCTTGTTCCAAAAGTGCTTCGTACCCTTCAAGCATTGGAGGAATTTCTTCCACCCTTTGGTGAAGAATTGTCAGTAATTCCAGGCCCTCATTGTATCGAATCTCAAACTCATCGCGCAGCATCGCGATCAATTCATCCAATTTAAACAACTGCGTATCGATCACAATGGAAATACTAATCGCGGAGAGTTGCAGCATATTCACCCGCAGTTTTAGCTTCTGAAGCTGCTCATAAACTCGGTGAATATGCTTTTCTTCGATGAAGGTAAAATCAGTCACCTTGAAGCTGACCAAAACTTGGTCTTTTTTTAAAACAATAGTAGGAACCTGATGTGGAACAGCAAGCTCATGAATTATCGTTCCGGTAGCTTCAGGATCCAGGAAAGACTTGACAAAAAGCGGAATACTGGCATTCGCCAGAGGTTTGATCGTTTTGGGATGAATCACAGATGCACCGAAATAAGTCATCTCAGCCGCTTCCCGATAGCTTAATTCATCAAATTTTTTGGTATTTAAGAAAAGCTTGGGATCGGCATTCAAAACTCCGGGGACATCTTTCCAAATTGTAACCGAACCCGCGTCCAGACATGTAGCAAGAATGGCGGCCGTAAAATCAGAGCCTTCCCTTCCAAGAGTAGTAGTTCTTCCTCTCGGATCGGATCCGATAAATCCTTGGGTCAAAATCGGGAAATTTTCGAGCAAAGGTTTCCATTTTTCCTGACAGGATTTCCGTGTTTTCGTCCAGTCAATCTTTGCAAAGCGAAAATCGGAATTGGTGTAGATGACTTCTCTCGCATCTTGCCACAACACGATCAAGCCCTGAAGACACAAAAATTCAGCAACTATTCGAGTCGACACCAACTCTCCGAAACTGACAATCCGGTCATAAAACTCGTCGTAGTTTTGAGGAGTAAGCACTTTCTCAAGATCATTTTCCAACTGCACGAACAGGTTTTCCAATTTTGGAAAAATTGCATGGTCCCGAGGAAACAACTCCCGGCAAAGCCGGAGATGATAATCTTTTAAAATTGCACTATTCTCATAATAATCCTTTCCCTCCAACTTCAAGGCCAGGATAGACTCCAGGCTATTGGTCGTTTTTCCCATTGCAGAAACCACTATGATCAGGTTTTTTCGCAATCGATTACGGAGAATTTCAGCTAAGTTTCTTACGGAATCCGCATCTTTGACCGATGCGCCTCCAAATTTGTAAATCACTGTTTTTGCCATAAGAATTTATTCCTAATTTTCGGAAGTATAAACCCAATAATTGCACTTTTCCTAGAATGAAAACTTTCCCCTATCAGGCCGATCAGAATTCCTTGGCCTATTCAGTCGGCATCACGCTCGATCGCTACATCAAACTTAAGCAAGGTGATTTTCCATTCGCTTCAGGCGAACTGTCACAACTACTGCGTGACATCGCACTGGCAGCGAAGATAGTCAATCGAGAAACCAACCGAGCCGGATTATCCAATATCGGCGGAGCTTTTGGTCAGACAAACGTACAAGGCGAAGAGCAGCAGAAGCTCGACGTGGTGGCCAATATTCGATTTATGCGTGCCCTGAGCAAGGGCGGCGAAGTCTGTGCCATTGTATCCGAGGAAGAGGATGCCGTGATAGATCTGCAAAATAAATCAGGCAAATATGTCGTCGCCATTGACCCGCTGGATGGCAGTTCCAATATCGATGTCAACATCAGCATCGGGACGATTTTTTCGATTTACCGAAGAAAAACCCCGATAGGAAGCCCAATTACGAGTGAGGACATCATGCAGCCAGGAAGCCAACAAGTCGCTGCAGGCTATGTCCTTTATGGTTCTTCCACCATGTTGGTTTACACCACTGGCTGCGGAGTCAGTGGTTTTACTTATGAGGCCAGTTTGGGGGAGTTTTTCCTTTCTCACCCAGATATCAAAGCCCCTGAAACAGGAAAAATCTACTCCATCAATGAAGGAATGGAACTGGAGTGGCAATCAGGGATCAAAGCCTATGTGAGAGATTGTAAGGTAAAAAAATATCAATCCCGGTACATCGGTAGCTTGGTGGCGGATTTCCACAGAAATCTCCTAAAGGGAGGAATTTACCTCTATCCAGCCACTTTTTCTAACCCAAACGGAAAGCTTCGCCTTTTGTATGAAGCCAATGCACTGGCCTTTATCATAGAGCAGGCAGGCGGAAAAGCAAGTGATGGGGAAAGTAGAATTTTGGATATTCAACCGAAAGCACTCCATCAACGCACGCCACTATTGATCGGCTCCAAAGTCATGGTAGAGGCAGCGGAACAGTTCATGCAAAAGACTGAGTCAGAAATCCACACATTTAGCCGCTAAACAAGATTTTATTCTGATTTCGAATCTTTCGCATTAACTTAGAAGCTGAAAATTCCGAAACCATGAATTCAAACAAACTTTATTTAGCCCTGGCAATGATGCTGGGTTCAGCTTCGCTTTGGACCTCCTGTGGACCAAAAGAAACTGCTGAAACATCCAATGCCGAAGCTTTCGCTACGCAAACCGAACGATTATTGATCAAAGTAGACACCCTCTACAGCGAATTTGAGAATCCTTGGGGCATGACTTGGCTTTCTGATGGCAGAATGTTGGTCACTGAGCGAAAAGGAGAAATTTTGATTTTTAAGGACGACAAATTTACCGGTGAGAAAATCGAAGGACTTCCTGAGGTTCATTTGGTAAATCAAGCTGGGCTCTTGGATGTCGCTGCCCATCCAAAACATGCTGAAAATGGCTGGATTTACATCGCTTACGCAAAAAATTTCGAAGACAGCACTGCCGCCACTACTATTATGCGATTCAAGCTGGATGGTAATAAGGCCGTGGAGCAAGAAGATCTGATTACCGCAGGACCATCTTGGAAAGGCGGTCGACACTTCGGTAGCAGAATCGTATTTGACAACGAAGGATATCTGTATTTCTCAAATGGAGACAAGGGCAACATACCGATGAATGCCCAAGACCTGACCAATGCGCATGGAAAAATCCACCGGATAAATGACGATGGCACCATTCCAAGTGACAATCCTTTTGTGGATTCAGTAGGTGCAGTAGCTTCTATCTGGAGCTATGGAAACAGAAACCCGCAGGGCCTGTATTTTGACAAGGCCACCAACACGCTCTGGGAGGCAGAACATGGCCCGAAAGGCGGTGACGAGTTGAATATCATTGAAAAAGGTAAAAACTACGGCTGGCCTGTGATCACTTATGGGATTAACTACAACGGTACCATTTTGGCTGAAACCTCAGAAAAACCCGGTATGGAGCAACCTGTACATTATTGGGTACCCTCCATTGCTACCTGCGGTATTACTGTCGTAAACTCTGACCGATATCCAGGTTGGAAGGGTAACATCCTAGTAGCTGCTCTAGCTAAACAACACATTGCCAGGGTAGTTTTAAAAGACAACAAGCACATCGCTGAAGAAAAGCTGGTGCCGGGAATCGGAAGGGTTCGTCAAGTGGCAGAAAGTCCTGATGGATACATTTATGCCATCACCGAGTTAACCGGACTTATGGTGAAGTTTATTCCGATCGGATAAAGATCAAATCATGATGATGAGACCTCCGGGGAAACTTGGAGGTCTTTTTTTGTTTAAGCCATTATTGGAAATCAAACGTAAATTCTTCCTTAGGAAGAAATACAGGAAAGTATATTTAAAAACCTGAGTTTGAATCCTGACGTTCTGGTAAATTGAAATCAAATTGACTGAGCATGAATCCAATAAAAATAATACTTGCGATACTGATTTTTTTAGGAGTGAGTACTATTGCTAAATCCTGTACGCCCAAAGTAGAAGATGGAACACCCGAGGCTCCTTTGACAGAATTTCAATTTTCCACAGAAACTGAAAAAATGTCCATTAAAGTAGATACACTCTACTCCGATTTACAAAACCCCTGGGGTATGACCTGGCTAGGAGATGGAAAAATGCTGATAACCGAACGCAAAGGGGAAATACTGATTTTTGATAAAGATGAGTTTACAGGTCAGCGAGTCCAAGGGCTCCCTGCTGTCTATGCCAAGGGGCAGGCAGGCCTGCTTGATATCACAGCTCATCCGGATTATGCCCAAAACGGCTGGATTTATATCGCTTACGCCAAGCCAGTTCCCGGAGGCGGTGCCACTACCATAGCCCGGTTCAAACTTAATGGCAATACTGCAACATCTTTTGAAGACCTCATCGTCACTACTCCGGCCTGGAACGGCGGCACACATTATGGAAGCCGAATCGTTTTTGACAATCAAAACTTTCTATTCTTCACCAACGGTGAGCGCGGCAGTCAGAACAATGCTCAAAACCTAAGCAATTCACACGGCAAGGTGCACCGGATTCATGACGACGGCAGAATTCCTACAGACAATCCATTCGTGAATACTGAAAATGCCATCCCATCCATCTGGACATTTGGAAACCGCAATCCTCAGGGAATGATTTTCGACCAAGTCAATAATCGTCTCTGGTCAGTCGAACACGGACCCAGAGGTGGGGATGAACTTAATCTGATTGAAAAAGGAAAGAATTACGGTTGGCCTGTTATAACCTATGGAATCAACTACAACGGAACTCCAATTACTGATCTTACTGAAAAGGAAGGAATGGAACAGCCGGTAAAATATTGGGTGCCATCTATTGCTACCTGTGGGATGACTTTGGTGACTTCGGATAACTATCCAGCTTGGAAAGGAAACATACTGGTAGCTGCACTAGCAGGTACTCACATCGCTCGTGTGGAGATGGATGGGACTCGCGCAACAGGTGAAGAAAAACTATTGCAAGGTATTGGTAGGGTACGACAAGTATCCCAAAGTCCGGATGGCTACATCTATGCGATCACAGAGGGGACAGGGCTCCTGATTAAGTTGCTTCCTGCTACAGGAATGTAAATGAACAAGTCAATTAGACTTCTTTTTTAGTTCTTCGATGTCTAGCAAATCTTTTGGTCTGGCAGCCCTTCGTTTACTTTCTATTAAGTCATTGAAGCTTAAAACCCGCCACTTCCTAAGCGGAAAGCCGACTACTTCAACGCTTTCAGAAGATTCATAGGCTTCTTCGAAAGTCTTTCCAATTTCAAATCTGGTTATCAATTCAAGATCGAGATCTTCAGGTGTGAATTTGACGGAAACATTTTTTAATCTCTCTTTAACCTCATTGGGAAATGAATCTATTTCAAATCCCATTTCCTGAAAAACCAATACCAAATTCCTGAAATTCTCATCATCAATTTTTATCCAAAAATCCACATCTGCTGAATGCCGTTGATACCCGTGAAAATTAACAGCACCCCCTCCAATAAGGAGCATTTTCACTCCATGCTTAGTTGCTAGTTCAATAAAATGGCTGATAGCTTCTTTCCAAATCTGAGTCATTATTTCCTCTTCAGAATGAAATTTCCTTTGGTGCGCTCCTCAAAAGTAACTTTGGAAGGAAACAGTCGATTTATCCTTCTGCTAAGTTCCAAGAAGGCAAAAAACCGCTCTGCTGGTGTTAATGCCAAAAATTCCCTTTCTCGAATTTGGTTACTCTCCTCCTTGGTCAGATAGCGTAATTCCATAATTCTAATTTAGAGCTATTTACTATACAAAATCCACATCCACACTAAACGGATACTTCATTAGAAATTGAAGCGCATCTTCTATAGCCAGGTCCTCAAAAAGCACGCGGTGAAGATTCTCAGTGATCGGTGCGCGAATTCCGGCGGTTTTGATAAAAGCATCCATTACCCGGATTGTATTCACACCTTCCGCTACTTCATCCATAGAGCCTAAAATTTGATCCAGAGATTCACCTTTTGCAAGACGAAAACCGACTGTGAAATTTCTGGAATCTACTGAATTACAGGTTGTTACCAAATCGCCTATACCTGCCAATCCCACGACTGCCTGTACACTTCCGCCGAGCGCTTTGCTCAAGTGAACCATCTCCACCAAGCCTCTTGAGATGAGCAATCCTTTGGCATTTTCTCCCAATCCCAACCCTGCTAACGCCCCTGCAGCAATAGCAATGATATTTTTGAGTACGCCGCTGAGCTCGACTCCGATGATATCCGAGTTGCCATACACTTGAAATTTTTCGGATCGAAGCAAACGTTGGCCTTCCAATATGACTTCGTTATACCTGCTGGCTATGACAGTTGCCGCCGGATGGCCCAGACTTAATTCCTTCGATATGTTTGGACCAGCCAAGCAGCCCACTCTTACTGCTACTGTCTCCTGAAGAAGCACCTCACTCATGGTGAGAATTTGGTTTCTCTTGAGCTTTTGAACGGTTTCCAGGGAATCATTGGGACCAAGATTTAAAGCGAGGCCTTTGGTACCGTGGATGATTAGATGATAGGGATAAAGAAAAGGGCCAAAATTTCTCACTACTTCAAGGAATGCAGAAGATGGAATCATAAAAAAGAGAACATTGCAGGATTTGCAAAGCGCTTCAGGACTAAAAGTGGCCCGAATAGCAGGATGAATTTCCCTCCCGGAGGTACGATGAGCGGTATTGATTTCTTCGACGACCTCCTCTTTTCGGGCATACACCATGACCTCATTTTTTTCTGCAAGCATGTTGGCTATGGCAGTTCCAAAGCTTCCAACGCCTACTACCCCAATTCTTTTGGGCTTAGAAGAGTTTCTCAAGGCCATATCCGTGAAGTCTATTGTGGTAAAAATAAAGCAAACTCATATCTTCAGTAGTAATGTAACCTTGATTATCCCTAATCAGCGGTCTTTTGGCGTGATACATCCCCACATTGTCAATTCCATGCGTGATAATCTCGTCCATGGTTCGTTTCATGTGCGGGGCAATATCGATCATTCCTTGAGCTTTCAGCTCCAATATCCGATCCATCACGCGTTGGCAAGCAACCTTGAACTCTTCATAGGAAATCGAAATGTACTCCTCGGGTAATCTGATAAGATCAAAAATATCAAGCTTGTTATTCTTTGCTTTAATCAATTCAAAACCGACAAACGCCACCAAATGAGAGCTGAAAACGCGGTTGATTTTATGAAACTCCTCCACTATCCGCTTTCCGAGCATATGGGTATATTCTTCTTCCCGCTGCTGATCCACGGTAATTTTACCATCTGAAATAAAATAATCCCGGGTATCGATCTGCCTGCCTCGTTTATCTAGGCTGTTTCCATCCTGATCTACATAGTTGCCCAAGACATCCATGGCCCGACCTATCGAGACAGATATATCAGAGCCTTTGGTAAAAAACTTGAGCAAAAATTTGAAAATCTTGTAAGACGTGGAAAATTCATCATTTTCCTTGTAGTACCGCTCTTGCCCGGTGCTGCTCAGGTGATCACGAATCAAACTTGGTGCTTCCAAGACAAAGTGGTAATTGATCGTAACGGGTACGATGAAGATTTTCCCGGAGATGTCATTGATCCCATTCTGAAAATTAGCCCGCTGCGCTTCTATGGCCGTGCTCAATAAGCCCAACTTAAGTTTAGACTCAATCATTCCACTCCGGGAGCGAGTTCCTCCGGGAAAGAATAAACTATGACATCCAAACTGAATCGCTTCCTTGGAGTAAGTTTTCAACGTTTCCAAATACATCAGATTTTTCTTTCTCCGATCTACCTTGTACGCACCCAGGGCATTCATGAAATAGGCGAAAATTGAAATATTGAACAGGTTCAATCCAGCCCCATAGATAAAAGGAGGCATTCCCAAGACAGAAATAATCCATCCGATCAAGATACTGTCAAGATTGGAAAAATGAGTGGGAACCATGACGATCGTACCTTTCGTGGCCAAATCACGTATCTGATCCGTTTGTCCTGTAATCTGAATTTTATCCTGGAGTGAGTATTGATTGCTGAAGATTGACTTAATCCCTTTGACCCTTGCGGCATTCAGCAATCGGGAAAAACCATAAGTAACCACACTTCGGGTAAACTTGTAATGAGATGCTTTGAAATTGGAAGCTATCTCTTCTGCGTAGCGGGAGGTGATTCGGTGAAGAATTTTTTGATAGGCCTGAAATCGCTTGTTTTTGTCAAGTGACAAGTCCGTATTAACCTGAAGCAAAGAAGACCTCACTTCGTTCCAAAATGAATCCTCATCATACGGATCCACGGCCCATGGATTTTGCTTGACTCGAAGTTTTTCCCGATAAAGCGTCGTTTCAAGCTCTTCCTTAAGAATCTCGTGATTTTTTCCTGTCAATCCAAGTACCCTAGACTCTGCCAGATCCGCGACTTTTTTAACAAACTCCCTTCGCTCTCGGGCTAATTTCACCACCGGCCATTCATCCTTGCTGGGAATTATTGGGGCATACCGATGTTTGATGTAGTTATCGTCCAAGTTGGAATCAGGTTAGAAAAGGTCCTAAAGATAGCTAAAATGCAATTTCTAAAAGACAATCCTGGGAAAGCGCCCTAAATCAAGACTTTGAACGGACGAAAATAGCCACAAGGGCTGAAGTCAGAACCCCCATTATTGCAGCTCCTGTGACTGCCTGAATCATGTAATTGTGTAGATTAAAATAGTCCTCAGCGGCTTGCTGCTCCATCTTTCCGGAAGAAACGGAGTATTCGATTACCTTATTGAAATAGCCCGGAGTAATGTAGGTACTCGTGATGTACTGACTCAGCGGGCTTAAGATTACGACTACCAGCGTGATGAATAAACCTGAGACAAAACCTTGCTTGAAAGTCATTTTCCCTCCATAGTAGTTTCTTTTCTTGTCCAAAAGCGCGAATACATAGATGGCGATGGCGATAGGAGCAATAAACATGGAATACGTAGCATGCTTATCAATATGTACATCATGCCAGCCCATGGTCTTTTCGAAAACCATCCAGATCAGTCCTACCAGAATAAATAGGACTCCCCACTTTATCTCAATTTTTCTACCTTTCATCATGCTGTGCGAGTGATTTGTTTTGGGTGAATTGCATTTGATACAAATTACATAAAAACACAAAACGATTATCAAATTCGCTGTGTTTGAAGGAGAGTAAAAAGAGATTCCCTTGCCCAAGAGCGAAAGGGTATTATTTTTACGGCATCATTCCTCAATGAAACCAGACCTCAAACAAATACAAGTCCCCATCGAGTCAGAAATGGCCGAATTTGAACATAAGTTCAGGGATTTCATGAAAAGTAAGGTCAAGCTCCTCGACCACATTACCAATTACATCGTCAAGCGCAAAGGCAAGCAAATGCGACCTATGTTTGTCTTTTTGACGGCAGGTGTTTGTGGACAGATCAATGAATCGACCCATCGTGGCGCTGCATTGATTGAGTTGCTGCACACTGCCACGCTCGTTCATGACGACGTGGTCGATGATGCCAATTACCGCCGGGGGTTTTTCTCCGTGAATGCGCTCTGGAAAAACAAAATCGCAGTGTTGGTCGGTGACTACCTGCTTTCCAGAGGTCTATTGCTAAGCGTAGACCATGGCGATTTTCAGCTCCTGCGGATTGTATCCAATGCCGTAAAAGAAATGTCAGAAGGAGAACTACTCCAAAGTTACAAAGCGAGAAAGCTGGACGTAGATGAGGAAGTATATTACGACATTATCCGAAAAAAAACCGCCAGTCTAATTGCTTCCTGTTGTTCCGTTGGAGCTTCAAGTGTTGGAAATGAGGAATCAGTCATTGAAAAAATGCGGCTTTTTGGGGAAAAAGTAGGAATGGCCTTTCAAATCAAGGACGATCTTTTTGACTTTGGTGAAGATGAAATCGGAAAACCTGTAGGTATCGATATCAAGGAAAAGAAAATGACCTTACCGCTGATCTATGCACTTAGAAACTCGGATTGGCTGACGAAAAAGAAAATTATTTATCTGATCCGAAATCGATCCGAAGACAAAAAAGCAGTGAACGAGGTCATTGACTTTGTAAAAAAAAGCGGTGGGTTGGATTACGCAAAAGAAAAGATGGATGGGTTCTATCAGGAAGCTTTGACTATTTTGAAGGAATTTCCGGATTCTAACTATAAAACCTCTTTGCGAGATTTGGTCAGCTACACCATTGAGCGGAAAAAGTAAAATGGATTAACTCCCATTTTATAAAAAACAGAAGTCGAAATCCACTTTAACTTTTTTAATTAATCTTCAATTACACTTATCGCTTTGACAAATCTCCGGTTATAATTCGGCTGTTTCAGACTCGAAATAATAACTTTCATTTCTTTACCGGAAGAAGCATGGATGAATTCGGTTTCCATTCCATTTGGATTGGTGACAATCCCAAGATGACCAATCTCATCTCTTGTGGGACTTAAAAAGATCAAAATATCTCCTTTTTGAATTTGGTCAATTGCTACTTCCTTTCCAAAATCAGCATACTGTGAAGAGCTTCTCGGCACGTCTATATCAAAATTCTTAAAAACGTAATAAATAAACCCTGAGCAGTCAAAGCCTTCCCTACTTGTACCCGCATAACTATAGGGAATCCCAAGCAGATCTTTTCCAAATAGGTCAAGGCTGTCTCTTAAGGAAGATTTTGCCTTAAAGGAGTTTTCCGAATTATCATTAAACTCAGCCAAAGGCTGAATTTCAATTTCTCTAAACGAATTGACAGCTAGAATAATGGCCCCGATGATTAACAAACCTAGAATGGTTAAGGCCTTATGAAAGCTCCTCTTTTTGAAATGCATGATGCAGAATTACATTTTCTAGCTTGAATAACAATACAGAGGAATTTATTTTAATCAGCTAGAATGAATCTCAATTTTCCTATACTCCTCAAAATCAGGATACTTATAAAAAACCTACAGAAAATCGGTAAAGAAAGCCTAGGAATCGGTCTGGATTTGAAAACAAGATGTGGAAGTAATTTTTTTCAAAAAAAGCCAGAATCCCGGCTTTTTTAATTCATCGACTTAATCGTTTGGATTTTCCCATCCGCTTGATGGATCAGCTCAGCCATTTTGATGTTGCGAAGCGGTGTTTTTCCGGATAATTCCGTGTCGTGATAGAAAAGGTACCATCTCCCCTCAAATTCCACAATCGAATGATGATTGGTCCAACCCTCAACCGGGTCCAGGACATTTCCCTGATAGGTAAACGGCCCATAAGGACTATCGCCAATCGCATAGGCGATAAAGTGAGTGTCCCCTGTGGAATATGACAAATAGTACTTCCCGTTGTACTTGTGCATCCAGGTAGCTTCGAAAAACCGCCGGTTGTTATCACCTGATTTGATTGGTTCACCACTTTCATCCAGAATCAGAAGCTCTCTTGGCTTTTCGGCCAGTTCAGTCATCGAAGTACCAAGCTTAGCAATATAGGGCATCAAGGCTTTTTGATCGGGAGCGGGAATTCCATCGGTTGGACCTTTTCTCCCTTCGATTAGCTTCTGATCTTCATACCACTGCAGCTGACCACCCCAGATTCCTCCAAAGAGCAGGAAGTATTCATCGCCCTCCTGAAAGACCGCAGGATCCATGCTAAACGTGCCTGCAATCGGATCAGGCTCCGCGGTAAATGGCCCCTCAGGACGATCTGACACAGCTACCCCTATCTTGAAAATATCATTCTTATCCTTGGCAGGAAAATACAAATAGTACTTCCCATCCTTGACAGCCGCGTCCGGTGCCCAAAGCTGACGACCAGCCCAAGGAACGTCCTCCAACCTCAACGCTACACCGTGATCTGTGACTGTTCCACCAGGCATATCCATAGAAAAAACATGGTAATCCTTCATGTCGAAATGCGAGCCCATATCATCTTCCGCCACTTCTGTTTCGATGTCATGGGAAGGATAGATGTAGATCTTGCCTTCAAAAACATGGGCCGAGGGATCAGCGGTATAAATATTTTCTACCAAAGGCTTATGGTTGAATTTAGAAGTTTCAGGTTCAGCTTCTGTCTGCACTTCTTCTTTGGGTTGGGAACAAGAGAAGGCAAGGCCAAGCACTAAAAAAGAAATGATGTTAGATTTCATGATTGATTGGGTTTGAGAATGATCGAAAATAGTGAAGTGAGATGGTTTAGAAAATCCTTCGAAGAAATTTATCTATAATTTATCCTATTGATCTTACCGTTAATAGTATCAAAATGATACGATCAATAAAGCCGTCCTATGATATCACCCATGAGATCTTGAAATGGGTAAGCTCCATTTCTGAGAAAATTGGCAAGGCAAATGCACTTTTTCTAAACAAACCCCTCCAAAAATCCCTTAAACTCGGCAAAGCTTTTTCCCATCGGAATCACCTTTTTTTCTCCTTCGAGAAAAGCAGCCAATCGCTCCGGCAACTCCAGCTTTTCACCTAATGCTTCCTCTACCACATCTCGGAATTTGCCCGGATGGGCTGTTTCCAGGAATACTCCGACATAACCGGGATTTTCCACCATAAAATCCTTCAATCCCAAATAGCCAACCGCCCCATGCGGGTCTAAGGTGTAGCCTTTACTTTGAACCAATTGAATCGCTTTGACGGTGTCTCCATCATTGTAGAAATAGCCTTTCACCTTTTCTTTAAACAGATTTTCGTCTCCGCCAAATAGTGTAATCAACCTTGGAAAGTTGCTCGGATTGCCCACATCCATGGAGTTGGAAACGGTTGGAATGGACGGTTGAGCCTGAAAAGCTGCACCATTTAAGTAATCCGGCACCACCTTATTCACATTGGTGGCAGCCACAAAATGATCAATCGGCAAACCCATCCGCTCCGCTAAAATTCCTGCACCTAGATTGCCGAAATTCCCACTTGGAACAGCAAAAACTACTTTTTTTCCAATTTTTGGAAGTCTGGAAAACGCATAGAAATAGTACAGACACTGCGGAATCCAGCGGGCGATATTGATGGAATTGGCTGAGGTCAAAAGCAATTTTTCATTCAAGTCCCCATCCAAAAAAGCCTGCTTCACCAACGTCTGACAGTCGTCAAAAACGCCATCCACTTCCAATGCGGTGATGTTCTGTCCAAGGGTGGTAAATTGCTTTTCCTGCAGCGGGCTGACTTTTCCTTTCGGGAAAAGAATAATTACCTCCACCCCATCTACTCCCAAAAATCCATTGGCTACCGCGCTTCCGGTATCTCCTGAAGTCGCCACCAATACTCTCAGCGTCTTGCTGGATTTCTCCACCAGCATACTCATCAGCTTGGAGCAAAATCGTGCTCCAAAGTCCTTGAACGCCAAAGTCGGTCCATGAAACAATTCCAGGCTGTATACATCCTCCTCCACCTGCACCAGCGGCGCATCAAAGGTCAGCGTATGATCGACCAATTCCCTGATCTGACTTGCGCTCAAGTCCTCCGAAAACAAGGCCGAAATGATAGCATAGCCGATTTCCTGAAAGCTCATTTCCGAAAATTCCATCATCAAGTCTTGAGGCAAAACAGGAATTCGTTCAGGCATGTACAGGCCATTGTCCGGCGCTAGGCCTTTGATGACGGCTTCGGCAAGTGAAACTTTATGATTGGGGTTATTGGTGCTGAAATACTTCATTGGAATTAGGTTGACTCGAGGACGTAAGCGCCTTGGATGTTGATCGCTGAGTGGTAAGTGTCGACTCCAAGTCCGATGGAATCATAGACTTCCTGAGCTGCTTTTATGATAGATTCGGAGACTTCAGCTCCTTTGGAAAGTGTAAAAAGTGTGGGCCCCGAGCCGGAAATCCCCATTCCCAAAGCTCCGGCTGCTTTTACTGCTTCTTTCACTTCATAAAAACCGGGGATCAGCGTGGCTCGGTAAGGCTCGGCAATCACATCCCGCAGCGATCTTCCGATCAATTCGAAATCCTCCTGAAACAATCCAGCAATCAAACCCGCAACATT
Organism: Algoriphagus boritolerans DSM 17298 = JCM 18970; assembly: GCF_900108085.1. Lineage (GTDB taxonomy): Bacteria > Bacteroidota > Bacteroidia > Cytophagales > Cyclobacteriaceae > Algoriphagus > Algoriphagus boritolerans. The sequence goes on along the minus strand of NZ_FNVR01000025.1, from coordinate 9,274 downwards.
TCCGGACTGGATCGTAGAGTGCTTCAAAGAGACATTATCTCTCAAAACAGATCTTGAATCGGATGTTTTCAATTCAAAATGAGGATGAAGCAAGGTGCAATGCAATCCATCCGGTACGTGCAGTTTGATCACATCCAACGGATGATAGTCGCGTATCAGGACAAATCCACCAAGTAAACTTGGCGCGACATTATCCGCATGCCCAGCGCCGCAAGCGGCTTTTTCCGCTGCTATCGCAAAGGGAAGGAGGTTTTTTTTCTCGAAAGGTTCACCAAGCAAGTAGTTTGCCGCGACCAAAGCCGCTACTGCGCTGGCCGCACTGGAACCCATTCCCGAACCCAAAGGCAAGCCTTTTTTCAGGAAAATATCCATCCCCACTTCCTGTCCCATCTCATCAAGCATGGCTTGAATGGCAACAGCACAGGTATTTTTCTCCACTTCATAAGGCAATCTGCCTTCGTCTCCTTCGATTGAGACGACTTTCAGACCTTTGCCTTGCCGAAGCCGAATTTCCACCTCATCACCCATGGCATCGATCGCAAAACCCAGGATATCGAATCCGCAGGAAACATTGGCAACAGTAGCCGGAGCAAAAGCTTTGACCGATTGCATTATTCCCGAGTATAGTTACCGATTCGGATCACGTCTGCAAAAACTCCCGCGGCAGTCACATCTGCTCCCGCACCCGGTCCTCTGATGATCATTGGACGGTCATGATAGCGCTCAGTAGTCAGCAGGATCATGTTATCACTACCTTTCAGGCTTGAGAAATGATGCGATTCCGGAAGAGACTTCAAGCCTACTTTGGCTTTGCCATCCTCCAGTGTCGCCATAAATCGGAGTCTTTCTCCTTTTGATTTAGCATCAGCCAAAAGCTTTGCAAACGCCTCATCGTGACCTTTCAGCTTATCAAAAAATTCCTCTACCGAAGCGGTCACCTTACAATCCTCAGGAACCATACTCTGAATGGTGATGTCGTCAAATTCCAGTTCCTGCTCAGCCTCACGACCAAGGATGAGGATTTTTCGAGCTACGTCCATTCCACTGAGATCATCACGGGGATCGGGTTCAGTATAGCCTTTTTCCTTTGCAATTTTCACGACTTCAGAGAATGGAGCTCCATTTTCCAATTCAGAGAAAATAAAATTCATTGAGCCACTCAATACCGCTTCGATCCGTATTACCCGATCGCCCGATAGCATCAAATCCTGCAGGGTATTGATCACCGGCAGTCCGGCTGCTACGTTGGTTTCGTATAAGAAATTCACTCCCCGACGTTTGGCAATTCGCTTTAATGCGCGATACTGATCCATTGAACCGGAATTGGCCTTTTTATTCGGAGTGACGATTCCAACCTTTGCTTCCAATATGCGGAAATAGGTATCAGCTACCTCCAAACTTGCGGTGCAATCCACAAATACCGAGTTGGAGAAATTCATCTCTTCCATAGTCCGAATGAATTTGTCCAGATCCATTTTCTGATCAGATTCACTTAGTTGATGTGGGTTTTTCAGATCAAAACCATCCTCGTGGAACGCCATAAATCGGCTGTTGGCCAGGCCGTGAATCTGAATGTCCAGTTCATTTGCCTGAAGCAATTTATTCTGCTGGGATTTGATCATTTTGATCAATGCCTGGCCAATTAGGCCAGTACCCACCAGGAAGACGTGAAGCACTTTATTTTCCGAAAGGAAAAATGCCTCGTGGAGTGCATTTAGTGCCTTTTGCAAATCTGGTTGCGGAATCACTGCTGAGATATTCAATTCCGAACTTCCCTGCGCAATCGCCGCGACGTTTATATTGTTTCTTCCCAAAGCACGGAACATACGTCCAGAAGCTCCGGGATTTTGCTTCATATTTTCTCCAACTACTGCCACGGTCGCCAATCCATGAAGCAGAGAGACTTCATCCATTTCACCGGATTTGATTTCGTAGAAAAACTCTTTTTCTATAGCCTCTTTCCCTAAATATGCTTCCTGCGTTTTGATCGCCAGGCACAGACTGTGTTCGGACGAGGCTTGAGAAATAAGTAAAATGTTGACTTTGGCTTCATCCAAAGCTTTAAACACCCGGCTGACTGTTGCGCCACCTTCCATGAGTCCAGCTCCCTGCACGTTGACGATCGAGATATTTGACATGGAACTGATCCCTTTGATCAAAGCCCCGTGACTGACCTCCCCATTGATGAGTGTGCCCGCATTTTCGGGCTCAAAGGTGTTCTTGATGTAGATGGGAATATTTTTCCTCATCACAGGCTGCATCGTCGCAGGGAAGATGACCTTCGCACCAAAATGCGAAAGCTCCATTGCCTCATTATAGCTCAACTGCGGAATGGTGAATGCCGTGTACACTAACTTCGGATCCGCAGTCAAAACTCCCGATACATCCGTCCAGATCTCCAAGTCCTGTGCATCCAGAGCACCTGCAAAAATGGCCGCAGTGTAATCCGAACCAGATCTACCGAGAGTAGTCGTTTCACCTTTGGCAGTGGAGGCAATAAATCCGGTAATGACTTTGACCCCATCATGCTTGGCAAAATATTCTTTGATTTGAGCATTGGTCACATCAAATTCTACTCTGGCTTGTCCAAATCGATCATTGGTCCGGATGACATCCCGCGCGTCTACGAATCGGGTCTTGATGCCTTTGCCGGCCATGGCTTCTGCCAAAATGAAAGCTGAAAGCCGCTCACCAAAACTGGCGACATAGTCCAGCGTGCGGGCAGAATTTTCTTTGATCAGGTATATTCCATGAAAAAGATCCTCCAATTCCTTGAAGCGAACTTTTACATAAGTCATCACCGTGGACTGATTTTGAACAGCAATTAGCTGGCGAACAATGTCCAGATGCTTTTCCTCCAAGGTCTGTAAAAGATCCCGATAGGCCTGATCCCCTTCTCTGGATAATCTCGCAATGGTCAAGAGATTCTCTGTGACCCCACCAAAAGCCGAAAAAACGACAGCAATCTCATGCTGCTGCAGCTTGTCTTGAAGGATTGCAAATACCTTTCGGATGTTTTCGGGGGTCGCTACGGATGAGCCTCCAAACTTGATGATTTTCATAGTTTTATAATTTTTATTCAAAGATCATTGAGATTTCGAGCCTACCTTTTAGCAGACCGGTGACTTAGGATCACTGCTGGTTTTGACGTTTTTGTCCTGCTCGATTTCATAAATGACTTGGAAATTAATGCTGGAAATTAATGATTGGCCGAAACGACCTCTGGGGCGAGTAACTAAAGATGAAGACGGGTCACCCCGTAATCATGGTGGTCATTCCTGTGGTAAAAATAAAAAATACAACTACACTCTCTACCATTTCTGATAGACCTGAAATAAGTGAAAAAGAAATTGAGGCAAGAACCATGACGGAAAGATTCACTTGACAATTTTACAGCGAAAAAACGGATTGACCAAACAAAGTGATAGAGAACTCCGATTTTTCTAAAATTTTCACAGCATTAATCTCAAAATGTTAACCTTTTGATAATTTAACCTGGAAACTTTCAGAATCAGAATTCGGGTAGAAACCGAGGTAAAAGTATTTTTTTAGCTTGTAGGAAAAGAAAAGCTCATCCTTCTGGACTTTACCACAGAACTGATGAGCTTTATTTCCAAAAGGATTAATTTCTGATCAAATCAACTCTTCGATCAGCTGTATTTTTCCACGGAAACTGACCTGATCTTTCTTTTTCTTTCCAATGAGAAGTTCACCCAGAGGGGAATCTTTACTCATCAGAAACACTTTTGTATCCTCTATTTTCACCTGTCCGATACTGACCGCCATCAAAAACCAATCTGCGCCCAGCCTGACCAAGGCACCTTCCTGAACGGAGGCTGGCGTATCTTTGATCGTTTGGAGACGATAAAGTTCCTCTAGGTCTAGTTTACTTTGCTTTATCTGCTTTTCGATGGTATTAAGATCCTGAGTGATTGTTTCTCGGCTGGTTTCGTATTTATCTCCTGCGCTGTTTTTCTCTTCTTCTAGGATGCTTTCAATCATATTTTTTCGCTCCTCATTGAGCAAGGCCTCCTTTTCTTTAAGTTGCCTGAGTGCAGTCTGATAGACTTTTGATTTGAATTCGTTCATAAATTTTAGCGTTCGCAGGGTTCTTTTCTTCTGGTGTCGATGATGTAAACAATTTTCCAGCCCTCAGCCATTTTTACGAGTTGGAAGGAGTTGACTCCACAGTGACTGAAAGTGCCGTTGGTATAGAATTGATAAGGTGTCCAGGCTGAAGCCATAGTCCCATCGATTTTGATTTGATATGCTAAAATTCGTTCGTCCAGTTGGGTCTCTACCGGCGTGGAGGCAATCCGGGAGATAAAGTCCGCCACGGCATTACTTGCTACCTCACTCCCTTCGGGCTTGGCGATCACGGTCTGCATCAGGGCATCTTTGGAAAAAGCAGCAGTTACCTGATCGACATCTTTGGCCCGCATTCCTTCAAAAAGACTTTTAATCACGGCTTCGACCTGCTCTTCTTCAGTCTGAGAGAAGGCAGGGAAACAGAAAAGCAGACCCAATAGGCCTGCAAATAGAATTCTTTTAGTCATACACTTCCAGATTAAACCCCTCCATAAAGTTTGAAAGTCATATTTCTCAGAGCTGGATTATTGACGGTATAATGCATTGCTTCTGCTATATCTTTAGGACTCACCCACCGGGAAAAATCAGCATCAGGCATCGATTCCCGATTGGCCTGGGTATCAATGATACTGGGTATGAAAACATGACTTCGGATGGGTGTTTCTTTCACCTCTTCAGCCAGGATTTCCGCTAGGGATACCACCAAATTTTTACTGAGGGCATAGGCAATTGTCCCTTTTGCTTTATCCAACTCCAAGGCAGGCCTTGCTCCTACAAATAGAAATGTTCCTTTTTGCTGCTTTTTCATGATTGGCAAAAATCCGCGAACCATGTGGTAAGCGCTGAAAAAATTCAGGTGAAACATCGACTGGATATCTTTCTCAGCGGTAGATTCCAAATCGCCCATTGCAAATCCCCCAACCAGCATGGCCAAGGCATCCAAATCATTATACTGCATCTGAAACTCTCTGACAAAATCCAGAACAGCAGCTTCGTCAGTGACATCCACTTCATAGTTATCATCAGCTTCTTCGACCGGTTCACCATGATTAGGTCTCAGCAATGCAATCACATGATAGCCTTCCCGCTTGAATTTATCCACAACAGCCCTTCCAAGACCTCCCGCTGCACCGGTTACGATTATATTTCTACTCATGTCTTCTCTGTTTTTGTTTCGATAATTGCTAAAATTAGGCTTTATTTTTCGATTGAAACATGAATCACCTCAAAAGCAGTATCCGATTTAGGGAGAATGTCCGCAAAAGAAACTTTGTGATAAAACTATTCCTACTGATCATCCTGGAAATCATTTATGAAGGGAACACTTTTTTAAGTCCATTTCTTGAGCAATATGAAATTATTAACCGAGTGGTCAAGACACTGATTTTTCTCCTCAGTGCCAATTTGATCATTTCTCTTGGCCGGATTATTACGCTTCAAATTTATTTGAGACAGCGGGAAGACGCCAAGGTACAGCCTAACTTCATGCTTGGTATCGACCGAATCGCAGGAATACTCACCAGCTTTGCCTTACTGATTTGCTTGATGTTGGTTTTTGGGATTAAGCCTTTGGAATTCTTGACAAGTATTACCATCGTCGCAGCAGCGATTGCCCTGTTGACCAAGGATTACATCACCAACATTGTCAATGGGTTGATTATGATGTTTTCGGATCAACTGGAGATCGGAGACAAAATCCAAATTGGACGGCATATTGGTTTTATTCGGGATATTACCCTGATCAATTTGGTCTTGAAAAATGATGCCGGGGAAATAATCCTGATTCCAAACACGCTGGCACTAACTCAGGATGTGGTCAATTTTTCAAAAAACAATACACACCAGGTCATTTTCGATTTCGAGATTTCTTCTAAAAATGAAATCCATTTGGATGCTTTGGAGGAAACCCTCACGGAGAGAATTAAAAAATATCCTGACATTGTTTTTGCCGAAGGCGCCCAGTTGAATGTGATCGAAAGAAAAGCAGAAACCTTCTTGGTGAGGTTTCAATTCCCTATAAAAACAGGTGAAAAGCCAACAGAAATTCTCGTAAAAAAAGAAATCAACCAGGCTTTGATTCAATGGAACCATGAACACAGGCAAGGTTAACTACTTCGACTTAGTCTATCAGGTCGTGCGCGAAATTCCAAAAGGAAGAGTAACCAGCTATGGAGCAATTGCCCACTACCTCGGCTTGAAAAGTGGTGCCCGGATGGTGGGATATGCCATGAATGCTGCCCATGCTATGCCGGATGTCCCTGCGCAGCGAGTGGTCAATCGCCAAGGACTCCTGACCGGAAAACACCATTTCGAAAGTCCGACCCGAATGCAGGAATTGCTGATAGCCGATGGGATAAACGTGGAAAATGACCAAGTTCAGGACTTTGAAAAGGTATTCTGGGATCCCGGGAAAGAGCTTGGGGTTTAGTCTTTTTTGCGCAGCAGATAAAGACCCAAAAACATCAAGACTCCATTTAAGATCAATGCTTCAAAACCGAATTTATAACCCCAAAGCCATTTCTCTGAGTTTTGGCTGATAATAAAAGTGATGATCGGGGATGCCACAGCAAGGTAGGGAACGAAACGATCTTTGACTTTCATTTTGGTAAAAAGCCCAAAAGAATAAAGTCCGAGTAGTGGTCCATAGGTGTATCCCGCAATTATGAATACCGAATTGATAACACTTTGATTATTGAGCCAATAAAATCCCAAAATCATAAAAAACATCAATCCGGTAAAAACAAGATGAACTTTTTTGCGTACGAGGATCCGCTTTTCCGGCGCGAATTTCCGCTCGATCTGAAGGAAATCAATGCAAAAAGAAGTCGTCAATGCCGTCAAGGTGGAATCTGCACTTGAGTAGGCTGCGGCGATGATTCCCAATACAAAGACGATTCCGATGAAAGGAGAAAAATATTGGGTGGCTAGCAATGGAAAAAGTTCATCCGATTTTGCCGGAAGTTGTATTCCCTTACTCTCTGCGTACAAATAAAGAAGGACACCTAAAGAAAGGAAAAGCAGATTTACCACTACAAGAATGGTGGTAAACCAAAACATGTTTTTCTGAGCATCGCCGATATTTTTACAGGTTAGATTTTTCTGCATCATATCCTGATCCAGACCAGTCATCACAATGGTGATAAATGCCCCTGAAATAAACTGTTTGAAGAAATTTGTGCCGGCCTTCCAGTCCCAGTTGAAAATCTCCGACCGGTTATCATCTGCGACAGATGAAAAGTAATCTCCCAGGCTTTTGATCCCGAGTTCATTTCCAATGAAAAATATGGTAATCACTACAGCAGCAAGCATAAAAAACGTTTGTAAGGTATCCGTCCACACGACCGTTTTGATTCCACCTCGATGTGTGTAAAGCCAGATCAAACCCACTGTAATTAAAACCGAAACCCAAAATGGGATTCCCAGCGAATCGAAAAGAATCAACTGCAACACACTGGCTACCAAATAAAGTCTCAACGAGGAGCCCAGCGCACGGGAAAGTATAAAGAAAAAAGCGCCTGTCTTATACGACCAAAATCCAAACCTATCTTCCAAATAAGAATAAATGGAAACCAGATTGAGCCGGTAGTATAGCGGAAGGAGAACCTTGGCAATCGTGAAATATCCCAGCGTATAACCCAAAACAACCTGGAAGTAAAAGAAGTTACTATTACCTACTTCCCCTGGAACCGAGATGAATGTAACCCCTGAAAGCGAGGCCCCAATCATCCCAAATGCCACCAGAAACCACGGTGATTGCCTGTCTCCTGTGAAAAAACTATCGACAGTTACTTTTCGTGAAGTATACCAGGAAATCAAAAAAAGTAAAAGAAAATAAGCCGAAATGACCAGTAAGACGATTTGGAAATTCATAAAGGAAAGTAAGGTTTCGCGCTAAGTTGTCTATTATTCTTAATTTTGCAAAATGAACCATTCAAGCACAACCCTTCCCTACATCGAAGAGTCGGAAATTCTCCTGGAGGATCTACTAGACCAAGAGGAATTGGATCTGGTGGTCTTCAATGATGACTTCAATACCTTCGAACACGTCATCAATATTCTGATGAAAGTTTGCAAACATTCACACGAACAAGCCGAGCAGTGCACCCTGGTAATTCATTATAAGGGAAAATGTGCTGTAAAGAAAGGATCTATGGAAGAACTTAAGCCCATGTGTGAAGCAATCCTGGATTCAGGTATCCAGGCAACCATCCTTTAAATGCTAATTTCTTGAACTTCCCCTCCAAACTTATCGAAGATGCGGTGACGGAAATATCCCGCCTGCCTGGAATAGGAAAAAAAACAGCCGTGCGACTTGCCCTTCACCTTCTGAAGCAAAACGAGGTAGTGACAGAAGCTCTGGCTTTGGCAATCACCAGGATGCGGGAAGAAATAAAATATTGCCAGACCTGTCACAACATCTCCGATGATCTTACCTGCAGTATCTGCAAAAGCCATCGGAGAGATCGATCAATCATCTGTGTGGTAGAGGATATTCGGGATGTGTTGGCGATTGAAAATACAAATCAATACCAGGGACTTTATCATGTATTGGGCGGCGTGATTTCTCCGATTCAGGGAATCGGACCTGAAGAACTAAAAATTGAATCGCTGATAACCCGTGTAAACAAGGGAGAAGTTTCGGAAATAATATTGGCGCTTTCGGCTACAATGGAAGGTGACACCACCTCTTTTTATCTAAGTAGAAGGCTAAAAGATTCCGGCATTAAGGTCAGTTCAATCGCCCGTGGGATACCAGTCGGTGGAGAATTGGAGTTTACAGATGAAGTCACGCTTGGTCGAAGTATCCTAACTCGGATAAATTACGGGTAGGAGTAAAGATTTATTTGCGAGGAAGGATTCCCGTTCTATATTTGCACTCCGATTCGGTGGATTAGCTTTCTGAAAGCGTTCCGGACTAGAGTGTCCCGCTAGCTAGCAGGAAGGTCATCAGTTCTCGAATCCGAAATAATTTAAAGGGGGATTAGCTCAGTTGGCTAGAGCGCTACACTGGCAGTGTAGAGGTCATCGGTTCGAATCCGTTATCCTCCACGAAGGCAAGCTTCCGGCTTGCCTTTTTCATTTTTAACCTGGTTGAAAATGTATTTTGTTTAGATTTTTTTTTTAGAAGTGTTTAAACGCAAAAAAGCCTCTGGATTTCTCCGGAGGCTTTGAATAATGTGGCGGC
>NZ_FNVR01000009.1 GCF_900108085.1 Algoriphagus boritolerans DSM 17298 = JCM 18970 | reverse complement strand
CGGAGAGTTAAAAAACGCACATGGATTTGGAAGGGCAATAGCTTACGGGATAAATAACATGGAAATGCAAGCCGCCATAGCTTTATTCACCGTCAATGTTAAAAGAATCTTAAAACTAGCCCAGTTATAATCAAAAAATAGTTTACAATCGCTGAAAATCATCAAAATTAGCTCAGTATAGGCTTTTTATAGAGAAAATTTAAAAGCAAGCGGCGAAAAAAAAGAAAGCGACTAAGTCACTCTTGTCCGTGACCTAATCGCTCTCAAAATTTTACCTTCAATTTTAGCTACTTTTTCAGTGGCCTCGTCTCAGAGTGGTTTCCTTTAATCTAGTCTCTTGTTTCTCGTTTCTAAATCTTGATACTAATCTCTAGTTACTTGATACTTTTTAGACAACGTCTTCCCCTCTCAGCTTCACCACTGCACCTTCTAGAATATCTCCGATTCGGATCTGGCAGGCAAGGCGAGAGGTAGGGAAGTATTCCGGCAGGTTTTCCAGTTGATCAAGCTCGATGTCTGTGGCATCGCCTAAACCGTCTTTGCCTTCCAACACTTCCACATGACAGGTAGCACAAAGGGCCATTCCCCCACAGGTTGCCAAAACTGGATATTCGGAAGCCTTCAGGATTTCCATCAGGCTGAAGCCCATATCATCCGGCGCTTCGATTTCTTGGCGATTGCCTTCTTGGTCTTCTACAGTGAATTTGATCATGGCTGGGGAGGAATGGTTAGAATGCGTTTACACCGTTGACAGTGGTGTATTTGAAGCTGAGTTTTTGGTCTGGATAAACGTATTTGAAGGCTGAGTGCATCATGATGGCCGCCTCATGGAATCCGCAAAGAATGAGCTTTAACTTGCCGGGATAGGTATTGATATCCCCGATGGCGTAGATTCGCTCCACCCCGGTTGAGTAGTCACGAGTGTCTACTTCAATGGCATTTTTGTCAATACTCAAGCCCCAGTCAGCGATGGGTCCCAGTTTTGGGCTAAGCCCAAAAAGTGGAATCAGGTAATCTGCATCGATACTGAGATCTTGCTTGTATTTGTCCTCTAAAATCACCTTTTCAAGACTTCCGTTTCCTGTTACTTCTTTCAGGTTGGCCGACAGGATCAAATCGATTTTGCCACGATTTGCCAAGTCGAATACTTTGGCAGCAGAATCAGGTGCACCTCGGAAGGTTTCATTTCGGTGCACGAGTGTTACGCGCTTTGATACTTTTGCGAGAAAAATGGTCCAATCAAGCGCTGAATCTCCACCACCGGCGATCACCACATTTTTGTCCCGGAAAGTTTCCGGATTTTTCACCATGTAGCTGATTCCTTTTCCTTCAAACTGTTCCAAGTTGGTCAAAACAGGCTTTCTGGGCTCAAAGCAACCCAATCCGCCCGCAATGATGACTACCTGACAATGAACATGTGTTCGATCGCTGGTAGTTACGATAAAACTTCCATCTGCTTGCCTGTCCAAGTGATCTACACGCTCGCCAAGAGTGAAAGTAGGCTGAAATGGCTTTGCCTGCTCCATTAGGTTGTCAACCAAATCCTGCGCTTTCACTTCAGGATATCCCGGAATATCATAAATCGGTTTTTGGGGATAAATCTCGGAAAGCTGACCTCCCACCTGTGGTAGGGCATCGATCAGGTGACATCTCATCTTGAGCAATCCTGCTTCAAAAACAGCAAACAGCCCAACCGGGCCGGCTCCGATTATGCAAAGGTCAGTATGGATTGTGTTAGTGTTCATGATTTTTGGGCTTTAACCCACATAAATTCCAAATTGTTCGTACAAATATAATTAGTATGCTAAATATTTTTATTCTTCGATGGGATGCCCATCCAGATTTTTATAAATGGTATCCAAAATCCGCTTGAACTCCTCAAAATCTTTTGGGGTCAGATTTTCCCAAGCTTTTTCCCTGATCTCTAGAATTTTAGGTTTCAGTTCACCGACTTTTTCCAAGCCTGAATTAGTCAAATGAAGCTGAAAACTTCTCCTGTCCTGGGGATGTGGAATCCGCTCCACGTATCCTTTTTTGCAGAGCAAATCAATGATCCGTGTTAGGGTGGGGTGATCTTTGAAAACGAGATTGGCCAATTCCGTTTGGCTTAACAGTTCGTTTTCAGAAAGGTTTTTCAATACCAGCCATTGATCTACCGTAACATCGAATTCTCCAGTCTTAAACTGATGTTGGGCATATTGCTTCACCTTTCGAGCAGTACGATCGAGCAGGAAGGAATACCGAGCAAACAGTTCTTGTGTCATACCAATAGTTAGTGTGACAAATATATGAATTTTAAGTAAATCAGGCGTTTGCGAATGAGGATTTGTAAAAAAGATGACTGATTTGGTTCTTTTTGAGGATTGTTCAGGGAGTAGATACAATTAAAGTGATTAATCCTGTTAATTTTAATCCGCTTAATTCATTTCATTTCATGGAGCCGATATTTCAGGCTTTACCCAGACTAAACTAATACTACCGATGAACTGGAATTCCGTAATCGACAAGGCTCTTGAAGTCTTGCGAACATCTGACCGTGGCTATGTGCTGATGGACATGTACAATAATATCTTAACCCCGGAGGAGGCCGCATTCAACAAAGTTCAGGTGACACCCTACAATGCGCTGAAATTTATCACATCCCAATTCTCGGCTATGGGCTTGGATATCTCGGACAAACACGTCCGGATCAAGCTTATTGCTTTGCTTGAGGAGTATGAAAGACTTCAAAAAGAGCGAATCAAATAGGTTTCTTTTTGAGAATAAAGGCAATAAAAAAGGCGACCGTCGGTCGCCTTTTTTATCTTTATCTTCAAAAAGACTTTATTACTTGGCGAAAGAAGCCTTGATAGCCTCTACGTCTACGTTTTTAATTACTGGCTTAGCACTTAACTGCTTGATTTTAATCACGCGTGCAGTCTGTCCTTGTCTTTTTCTTTTCAGTTTTCTCTTCAGTGTAGTTACTGCCATGGGAGTATATGTTTTAATTTTCTCGAATTCGAAACGAAGTGCAAATGTAAAGAAACAATTCTTTTCCGCCTACAAAACTTTGGATTTTATTCCTTTATTCGAGCAGGATTTAATCAGGTGTTTGGTGATTTTTAGATAAATTTGAACTTCAATTACCAAAAATCACCCATGCAAAAGCCGAGTTTGCCAAAAGGCACCCGAGATTTTGGGCCCTTGCAGATGGCCCGAAGAACCTATATTTTGGATACAATCAAGGATACTTTTCAGCTTTTTGGCTATCAGCAGATCGAGACTCCCGCCATGGAAAATCTCAGTACCCTGACAGGTAAATATGGAGATGAGGGAGATCAATTGCTTTTCAAAATCCTAAATAGTGGGGATTTCATCAAGGATGTGAGTACCCTGGATTTGGAAAAGGGGTCTGCCTCTGTTTTGAATAAAGTGTCTGAAAAAGGCCTTCGCTATGATTTGACGGTTCCTTTTGCCCGGTATGTGGTAATGAATCGGAATGAATTGACCTTTCCTTTCAAACGTTTCCAAATCCAGCCTGTGTGGCGGGCAGATCGTCCACAAAAGGGAAGATACCGGGAATTTTACCAATGTGACGCCGATGTAGTCGGGACAGATGGCCTCGTATGCGAAGCAGAAATCATTCTGATGATCCGTCGGGTTTTTGAAAAACTCAGCTTGGACGACTACAGCATCAAAATCAACAACCGGAAAATTCTGACAGGAATATCGGAAGCGATAGGAGAAGAAGGAAAAGAAGGTCCGCTTTGCGTGGCGATTGATAAATTGGACAAAATAGGCTGGGAAAAGGTCAAAGAGGAACTGACTCTCCGTGGATTTGGTGAAGAATCTCTTGATAAACTGGCCCCCCTGGTTGCTCTGGAAAGTGATTTGACGGGAAAAATTGGGTTTTTAAGACAATTTCTGAAAACCTCCGAAACAGGGCTGAAAGGAGTGGAAGAGCTCGAACAGACCTTTGAGATCCTTTCCCAAATGGGAGAAAATCTTGATCATATCGATTTTGACATCATGCTGGCCAGGGGCTTATCCTACTACACAGGAGCGATTTTCGAGGTGAAAGTTCATCATGTTGCTATTGGTTCGGTGAGTGGAGGTGGACGATACGATAACCTGACGGGTGTATTTGGGCTTTCCGGGGTGTCAGGTGTTGGTTTTTCCTTTGGAGTAGACCGATTGTATGACGTGATGGAAGAGTTGGATTTGTTTCCTGCGGAAAGTCACACGAGTACAAGATTGCTCCTGACCTATTTTGATCAGAGTGGTTTTCAATATGCCCTTGGATTACTGAATCAATTTCGCAAAGCGGGAATCAAGACAGAGATTTATCCCAATCAGGCAAAAATTCAGAAGCAGTTTGATTTTGCCAATAAAAAAGGAATTCCTTTTGTAGGAGTTTGTGGAGGGGATGAAATTCTCTCCGGTGGGGTTTCCGTTAAAAATATGGGTTCCGGTGAGCAACAGAAGCTGTCTGTAAATGAAGCAATAAAGCTGGTTTGTTAATCAACTTGAATAATAGATCGAATGGGTAAGTACTTGCCTCCTTTCAGTGCTACAAAACTGTCACCCACGGCCCAAACTGTGGTTTCAACCTGGTAGGTTTGATGGTCTGCTGTTTCGAAAGTGATTTTGACCTTTGTCTGGAGTAGGTTTCCCAGTGTTTGAGATCTATAGAGGTCGGACATTCGTTTCTTTTGTTTATCTGGGTCGAAAATCACGTCTGTTTTTGAAAAAGTCAGATTGGAAATATTTTCTTTTTCGATTAGTTGTATCGTTTTCATGGTGTTGTTGGGTTTGGATAATACTTCTTACTTACTTGATTTCGAAAATGTTGCAAGAATAAGAGAAGAAGGTTCAAGCGTGCTAAAAAAATCCATTAGTAAACACCAGTTATTATTGGGTCATTAACACTTACAATCAGTAAAGAATTTAAAATAAAATACATAAGCTATGTTTGATATTATGGGAATGATGGGCAAAGTGAAGGAAGCCCAAGCGAAAATAAAGGAAACCCAGGCGCGGTTAGTCCATCTGACAGCAGAAGGGGAGTCAGGCGCCGGACTGGTCAAGGTCCTTGTCAATGGGGATCGAAAAGTTTTAAAGATAGACATGGATGAGTCCCTTCTCAACGCCAACGATAAAGAAATGCTCAGCGACCTAATCGTCGCAGCTACCAACAAGGCGATGGAAGCGATCGATGTCAAGATCAAAGCTGAAATGAAATCAGCTACCGAAGGAATGATCCCAAATATCCCGGGAATGGATTTGGGAAGTATGTTTGGATAAATTCGGAAAAAATCAACCTTAGAATGGTTGGCAATCGCTCTGACTTCTGCTTGTCTGCCTCCTTGCAGGTTTGGTCATTGTTGAAAAATTCATAAGTGTATGAACAAGGCCGCAATCGTCATTTTAAATTACAACGGGAGGCAGGTTTTGCCTACTTTCTTACCTTCTGTGCTCATGTACAGTGCGTTTGACTGTTGGGTTATTGACAATGCAAGCTCAGATGATTCGGTTGTTTTTTTAAAAGAAAATTTTCCGGAGATCAAATTGATTACCCTTGACTCCAACTTTGGTTATGCCGGTGGTTATAATTGGGGATTGGAGGAGCTGAGAGGGAAGTATGAATTTTTCATTCTTTTGAATTCCGATGTAGAAGTGACTCAAAGCTGGGATTTGGATTTGGTCGCTTGGTTAGAAAAGAATCCGGACTTCGCGGCACTGCAACCCAAGATTTTATCCTGGCAAGATCGTAAGACCTTTGATTATGCCGGTGCCGGTGGTGGATTTTTGGATGATTTAGGCTATCCTTATTGCCGGGGAAGAATTTGGAATGTTTTGGAAACAGATCACGGACAATACGATGATGCCATTCAGGTGGATTGGGCGTCGGGGGCTTGTTTAATAATCAGAACGGCCGATTTTTTTGATCAGGGTGGGTTTGATGCCCATTTTTTCGCACACATGGAGGAGGTGGATCTATGCTGGAGGATGAGAAAGTCCGGTAGAAAAATCGGGTATTTGGGATCCGTGACCGTTTTTCACCAAGGTGGAGCAACGTTGGATCGGTCTAATCCGCGCAAACTTTACCTGAATATCAGAAACAGTCTCAGTATGATTTATAAAAATGTTCAAGGGTTAAAGTATACTGGAATAATTTTGGCAAAGGCGATATTGGAGAGCTTAGCAGCTCTTGGATATTTGGTGAAATCTCAGAAAAAATACGCAATGGCCATAATTAATGGGTACATAGACTTCTGGCACGGACGTCAGTTACTTGAAAAAGGATTAAAAAAGCCTGAAATGGAAATTGCCAATTCAGGTCCGGTTCGGTTTATATTTTGGAATTACTTGATTTTAAGAAAGCGACGATTTAGCCAACTTTAATCAAATAATACGGGGTTGTTCATTTTTCGGAAATATTTCCGGATTTTCATCATCATAGCCATACTTACATAGAGAATAATCGGCGAACCCATCGTCACAAAAGATGAGTAGATAAAAAACAAACGAATGCTATCAATCGGGAAGTTTAGTTTTTCTCCAAGACGGGAGCATACTCCAAAGGCACGTTCTTCGAAGAATAGTTTCAGTTTTTCCATGGTAGTGTGGCGGTTTGATAATGCAAAAATAAAACAATTTGATTTCAAGTGCTATAATTCAATTTTCCTGCGAAATGTTTAGAATCCTTAGTTTACTGTTTTTGATGTTTTCGTACGCTGGTTCAGCGAAACCAATTATAGTGCCTGAAAACAGATTTTTGAAGGAAGTGCAACTAACTCCCCAAAAATTAAAGTTGGAGGGCGATTCAGTCCGCTTTACGGTCAAAGGTTTGATCCCGATTGAATCCGTACTAATTCCCAAGAATCCGAAGGTAAGTCTTTCTTTTAAGGCTGAGCAAAATAATGTTGACTTAGGAATAATTGATCTGAAGAAAAATGTCTCAAGCTATGCTTATGAGAAGCGAGTGGCTTTAAAATATGAGCCTTGGATGTCCGGTGCTGTTTTGGAATTGTCTTTTTTTCAGGGTAGAAAAGAAAACAATGCTCCCTCTGAGAAAAAAATACTAGCCCGGGGTGTGATGACACCTCAACTGATGGTCAAGTTGGGGGAAGTGTATCCCGACGAACCGATCCCCGTTGTAGGCCTGTTTATTACTTCGGGGATTTTAGATCGGGAAATTGTTCGTAAGCAGGAATTCTCCATTCAATTCGATTTGGGTTCTTCAACTTATAAGTCAACTTCGACCAATCAGAAGACCTTGCAAGAGCTGGATGCCTTTCTGGAAGCAAATCCAACTATTCAAGAAATGAGAATCACGGGAATTCAGTCACCGGAAAACGGGGAAGGCAACAATAGTGCGCTGGGAATGAATCGGGCTGAGTCTGTAAAAGAAGCGCTCGGTATTCGATTAAATTCCTTGCCGGAATCTCAGCTGAAGGTCGATTCCCGTCGGAATGATTGGTTTGATCTGAGATTGCTCCTGAGAGACTACAAGGGAATATCGACCAGCCGAAAAGATGAGCTCTATGCTATCCTGATGAATCAGGAATCCTTTTTGGAACAAAATGAAAGGCTCAAAAAAGTACCCGGTTTTGCTCAAGTTTCACAAGACCTATTTCCTAAACTTCGGGTAGCTAAAATTGAAATTTCAGCGAAACCAAGAGCGGGCTTGGATATGCAGCAGTCCATGCTTTTAAAAGAAGCCCTTTCCAAATCAGACGGTACTAATTCCCTTTCTTTTGAAGAGTGGACTTTGGCGGCCGAGGCGAGCCAGAGTTTGGAAGAGAAGGCAGTCATTTATTCAAAAATGACCGAGTTTTACCGATCCGCACTTCCTTACAATAACATGGCTGTAGTCAGAATGCGACAGGCCCAGCGCACTTTGGATCCGCAATCAAAGGAAATATTATGGGAGGAAGCTCAGCGGCTTTTGACCCAGGCCTACCGCATAGAACCCAATCCATATACGATTCACAATCAAGGCCAAATTTTGGCTTTGGAAGGGAGTTTTTGGGATGCCTATTTGAAGCTGTCCGAGGCTTCTTCTTTAACTAAAGATCCTGATTTTTTAATGCGTAATGAAGCTTTGAAAGGCGCCTTGGATATTTTGAGAGGGGACTACAAACTTGCGACTCTGCGATTTGATTATCAATTCTCTGATCCAAAGGATTATTTCAACAAAGGCCTAGCTTATTTTATGATTCAGGATTATGCAAATGCCACTATTGCATTTGAGGAATCCGTGGTTCAGGGAAGAGCATTTGGTTACGGATTTTATGGACTAGCGATGATTGCAGCGGCAAGTGGCCAACGAGAGGTAGCAGTGATCCATTTGAAAAAAGCTATTGAAGCGAATCGACAGTTGTCGGAGCGGGCTTTTCAGGATCCCTTGTTTGAAGAGCTTCGGGAAAGCGAAGATTTTTTTGTTTGGATTTCGTCAAAATGAATTTGTAATTATTCTTGATAAATTACAAATCGCCCTATTTTTTGTGATTTTTTTAAGTAAACAACTTTTAATTTCGAAAATTTACATTTTTACGACCCTTTTATTAGAGATTATAAGCTAATGAAAGACTGAATTCACATTAGGCAGAAAAAATTCAAATTTTAATTTGGACAAGTAGGTTTGAAATTTGTTTTAGATTATTTAACATTGAGGGTTTAGAATTAACAATTAAACCCAAAATTCAAGCCTATGATCTATTTTACTTAGAATTCTTCCTACTCTCAAACTGCATCATCCGATGCAACCAAACCTATTGGTTTTTAAAAAGCAGGTCCTTTTGGCCATGGTAAATCGCGATCGAAGCTTGAAAATCAAGCAATTCTTATCGTCGTTATTTTAAGGATAATCGCAAACGATTGCATAATCTATTAACAAACAAGTTTTTGAGATTAATCTTGTTACCCAATCTATCTATGTTTATGAAAAATGTTTACAAGTTTCTAAGTGTGTGCCTTACGCTCTTGGTACTTTCCGGCAGTGCTGCTTATGCGCAGAAAACTGTCTCGGGTACGGTACTGGACGAATATGGAGTAGGCCTTCCGGGGGTTTCGATCCTTGTCAAGGGTACTACCACAGGTACTGCAACAGATATTGACGGAAAATATTCCCTCAGTGTCCCAAATGACCAGGCAACCCTGGTATTTTCTTTCATTGGATACACGGCCATCGAACAAGTGGTCGGTTCCAGAAGTGTCATTGATGTAACTATGGCACCGGATGAAAGAACGCTTACAGAATTAGTCGTTACGGGTTACTCTATCGATTCAAGAAGAGAAACAACGGGTGCGATTTCTACTGTCAATCCTAAAGATCTGACGGTCATTCCTACAGGTAACGTTGAGCAGACGCTTCAAGGACGTGTTTCGGGTGTGACCGTGATCACTAACGGTCAACCGGGTACTACTTCTATTATCCGCGTTCGTGGTTTCGGTGCCTTCGGTGGTAACGAGCCTTTGTATGTCGTGGATGGAGTTCCTACAGGTTCTACTGACTTCTTGAATCCTGATGATATCGAGTCAACTACGGTATTGAAAGATGCTGCAGCTGCTTCTATCTATGGTGCTCGTGCTGCAAACGGTGTGATTGTCTACACTACCAAACGTGGTGCGAGAAACAAGAAACTTAGAGTGGATTACAACGGCATGTATGGGGTGACCGGTCCGGGTACAGGATTGGATATGATGAATCCTCAGGATTATGCCGACTACACATGGTTGGCAGAAAGGAATACTGCCACTTTGCAAAACAGACCATTAAATTACGGACACCCTCAATTTGGTAACGGTTCTACACCAGTGATGCCGTATTATTTAAGTTTGATTACCAGAAATCCTACAACAGGTGCACTTGGTGTAGCTTCAGGTCAGCCTGGTCCACTTACACCAGCTGAAATTGAGCAGCAGCGAGAGTGGTATAACATCGATCCTAGAAAAGGAACTGTGAGACAACTAACTAGAGCAGCAACGGGTGAAGGAACGGATTGGTACGATGCACTTACTGCACCAGCAGCATTGCACAGACATTCGTTAGGCTTCAACGGTGGTTCTGAGACAAGCCGATTCTATATTGGCTTTGGTGTTCAGGAGCAACAAGGTATTGTGATCGGTAACGATTTCAAAAGGTATTCCCTGAGAGCCAACTCTGAATTTGATTTAACAAAACGAATCAGAATAGGTCAAAACTTCCAGGGTACTTATCGTCAGGTATTAGGTCAGACCGGTGGTGCAGGTGGACGGGGAGTCGCCCGCGATGAGAATGATATTCTTCAAGCCTTCCGTATGCCTTCGATCATTCCGGTATATGACGAATTCGGTGGTTATGCCGGTACAGCTTCTAGAGGTTTCAATAATCCAAGAAACCCCATTGCAAATAGAGATGGACAAGCGAACAACAGAGGATTTAATGCCGCTGCTTTTGGTAACGTCTATGCAGAATGGGATATTATTGACGACTTAACCTTCAGAACTTCTGCAGGTGGACAGTACAATAACAATTACTTCTGGAATTATACCCGTCTTCAATATGAGAACTCTGAGAACAACTCAGCTTTCGGATATGGTGAAGGTGGAGGATTTTCCTTTGGTTGGACGTTTACCAATACTCTTGCCTATAAAAAGAAAATTGACAAGCATGACTTCAATGTCTTGTTGGGTCAGGAAGCTTTGAATTCAGGTGCAGGTAGAAATATAAACGCCGTAGGTCAAAATCCATTCTCAGAAGATCCTGACTTCATCACGATTTCTAACTTACCGGTTGGAACAAGACAAGTAAACTCAAGCCAATTCAAAGGAGTAAACTTTAATTCATACTTCGGTCAGCTGAGATATACCTACAATGATAAGTATATTTTCAGTGCTGTAGTAAGACGTGACGGTTCTTCCAGATTCGGTGAAAACGCCAGATATGGTGTATTCCCTGCATTTTCAGCCGCTTGGAGAATTTCTTCGGAGTCTTTCTTGCAGAGCGCAACTTGGATTGATGATTTGAAAATCCGTGGGGGTTGGGGTCAAATGGGTAACTCCAATAACGTAGATCCTAACAACCAATTCTCGCTGTTTGCGGGAGATATCGGAGCATCATCTTACGATATCACAGGTTCTAACTCTGGTGCTCAAATCGGTTTCAGAAGATCAAGAATTGGTAACCCAAATGCTCAGTGGGAGACTGCCGTTACGCAAAATATCGGTTTTGACGGTACATTCTTCAACGGCCGCTTGGACGTCATCTTTGACTGGTGGAAAAAAGACACCAAGGACTTGCTCTTTACTGTTCCAATTCCTTTGACTGCTGGTTCTAATGCCGCACCTCCGGCTGTGAACGTTGGCGAAATGTTGAATCGTGGTCTTGACCTTTTGGTAAGTACACGAGGCAATTTGACTGGAGACTTCACCTATGAAATGACTGTGACAGGTTCGATATTAAAGAATGAAATTGTATCGCTTGCAAATGATTTGCAGTTCATCACTTCTGTCAATCCAAGTTTTAGGGGAATTGAGCCCATCCGAAATGCAGTTGGACAGCCACTTTCTTCGTTCTTTGGCTATAATGTAGTTGGATTGTTCAGAAATCAGGAAGATGTAAACTCCCATGCTACTCAAGCAGGAGCTGGACCAGGCAGATTCAAATTTGAAGACGTAGACGGCGATGGAGAGATTACTGCTGCTGACCGTGTATTCATGGGTAGTCCTGTTCCTGATTTTACCGGAGGTATGAACTTTACCATTGGATACAAAGGATTTGATCTTTCTGCGTATTTCTATACTTCAATTGGTAACGAAATTTTCAACCAGTCTAGGTGGTTTACAGATTTCTTCCAGACTTTCGAAGGTGCCGCTATTTCAAATCGCTTGAAGGACGCCTGGACACCTGAAAATCTAGATGCAACAATCCCTGTGGTAGAAAGAACTGCAAACTTCTCTACCTCTGACGTGTCTAACTCGTTCTACGTGGAAGACGGTTCATACTTGAGATTGCAAAACCTTACTTTGGGTTATTCTGCGCCTGCCAGCTTGCTTACTAAGTTGAAAATGGAAAGAGCCAGAGTATTTGCTTCTGTAAACAACGTGTTTACCTTGACAGGTTATGAAGGATTGGATCCGGCAGTAGGTGGTGATGCCGATTTGACATTCGGTATTGACGTAGGTAACTATCCGGTTACCCGTGGTTGGACGTTTGGTTTGAACCTTAGCTTCTAATCCAAACAACTTAATTTGAATCGAGTTATAGAAACTATAATAGATTAAAAAAGATGAACAATTTTAAATTAAAAATCGGCGCCCTACTAGCATCCACAGCGATGATGGTAGCAGTGAGTTGTAGCGACGAATTCTTGGAAGTGCCCCCGGTGGGGCAATTGGCAGAAGCCCAATTGTCATCATTGGCAGGTTTGGATGCGTCTTTGATCGCAGCCTACTCCCAGGTAAATGGTCGTGGAAACAGGTTAGGATCTCCTTCCAACTGGGTGTGGGGGAGTATCAGAGGGGGAGAGGCAAACAAAGGAACCGACCCTGGTGATTTTAGTACCATTAATCCAATCCAGCGATTCGAAAACAATGCCGCTGGTGGTGAAATGGGATCAAAATATACTGTTTGTTACGAAGGGATTGCAAGAGCCAATAATGTGTTGAGGTTGCTGACAAAAGCAGGATCAGATGTAACCGATGCGGATAAAGTTAGACTATCTTCTCAGGCAAGATTCCTAAGAGCCCATTACTATTTCGAACTTGCTCGAGATTACAACCAAACACCGTATATCGATGAGACGGTAGATTATGGTAGTGGATTGGAAGAAGTTAAAAATGATAAGTCACTGTGGCCGTTTATTGAAGCAGACTTCGAATATGCAGCTGCAAACCTTCCAGCTACACAGCCTCAAGTAGGTCGTGTAAATCAATGGGCTGCTAAGGCATATTTGGCAAAAGTTTACTTGTATCAGAAGAAGTTTGCCGAGGCAAAGACCTTGTTTACCGATGTCATTGAAAACGGCGTTACTTCCAATGGATTGAAGTATGATCTGGTTCCTTACTATGATGATATGTTCCGGGGAGCAAATGATAACCATGAGGAGTCTGTATGGGCATATCAGTCTGCGGCAGGTACAGGTTCTGTATTGAATGCAAATCCTGAGTTTGATTTGAATTTTCCTTACAACACCGGACCATCTGGTCCAGGCAACTGCTGCGGATTCTTCCAGCCAAGCTTTACGTTTGTAAATGCATTCAGAACTGCCAATGGTCTTCCATTATTGGATAAATCCTACAATTCTCCTGCAAATGAAGTGAAGAATGATTTTGGAATTGCTTCAGGTGCGCCATTTACTCCTGATGCCGGTCCTTTGGATCCACGGTTGGATCATACGGTTGGTAGAAGAGGTATCCCCTATTTGGATTGGCAAGATCACCCAGGAAATGCTTGGATTCGTAATGAAGCCAATGGAGGACCATATTCCCCAAAGAAATATGTTTATGCCAGATCTGAGCAAGGTTCTTTCCAAGACAATTCATCTTGGACTCCAGGATATACCGGTATCAACTTTATGATTATCCGATTTGCTGATGTGCTTTTGATGGCTGCTGAAGCAGAAATTGAAACTGGTGGATTGGAAAAAGCCCGTGAATATGTAAACCGCGTAAGAACCCGAGCAATCAATTCTAAAATTATGAGAGCTGACGGTACTATGGCTGCTAATTATGTGATTAATACTTACGATGCACCATGGACTAACGCTGATACTGCAAGACTAGCTGTCCGACATGAAAGACTGCTTGAATTGGGTATGGAAGGTCACAGATTCTACGATCTTCAGCGTTGGGGTACTGCCCAGGCCGAATTGGACTTCTATTTTGCTTATGATGCAGTGAAGCTTCCTGCGCCACTTGGTGGTTCTAAATACACTGATAAGTATAAATGGGTGCCAATTCCACAAAACCAAATTGATCTTCAACCTGATATATTAATTCAGAATCCAGGTTTCTAATATTCTGAGTGTAATCAGACAGTTAAATGGGAGGCTTTTGCCTCCCTTTTTTTGTGCCTTTTATTTCTTTACCTTTTTTCTGCAAGTCGGAAAATGCTAATTTCAACTTTGCTAGAAATCTCCCAAAATCGCTATGAAGTACCGTCTAATTTTAATAGTAGTATGCTTTGTTTTTCTTTTTTCTTCCTGTAAAAAAGATTCCACTTTATTTGAATTGAGGTCCCCTGACCAAACCGGAATTAGTTTTAATAATGAAATCATCGAATCTGATTCATTCAATATTCTTACGGATGAATATATTTTTAATGGAGGAGGCGTAGCAATAGCGGACTTTGACCAAAATGGATTGCCTGATTTGTTTTTTACAGGAAATCAGGTTTCCAATCGACTTTACCTGAATGAGGGCGAATTTAAATTCAAGGATATTTCCGAAAGTGCAGGTATAATGGCCGCAGATAAATGGTGTACAGGCAGCGTAATAGTAGATATTAACAATGACGGGTGGCCTGATATTTATGTGGCTGCTGCAATGAAAAAAGGTCCCGGAGAGCGGAACAACCTTTTGTTTGTCAATCAGGGCAAAGATGCTTCAGGTCAGATTACCTTCAAAGAAACGGCCGCTGAATACGGATTAGATGATCCCGGGAATAGTATGGGGGCCGCTTTTGTGGATTATGATTTGGATGGTGACCTCGATCTTTATGTATTAAACAATGAGCAGCTTACCGCAAAGCCAACCAACTTCAGACCAAAAGTAACGGACGGTTCGGCGATCAATAATGACAGCTTCTATCGAAATAACGGGGATGGTACGTTCACCAATGTCACGATTGAAGCCGGAATCACCTTTGAAGGATTCGGGCTGGGATTGCTGGTCGCGGATGTAAATAACGATGGCTGGCCGGATATCCATGTCAGCAACGATTACATTACCAACGACATTCTGTACATCAATAATCAGGATGGGACTTTTTCCAATCAGACTAAAGAGAATTTAAGGCACCAAAGCCAGTTTTCGATGGGTTCGGATATCGCCGATTTTAATAATGATGGTCTTCCGGACTTGATTACCATAGACATGCTGGGTGAGGACAATTATAGAAAAAAGACCACCATTGGCAAAAACGTCTATCAAACTTACCTCAACAATGAACAATTCGGGTATGAGTATCAATATGTCCGAAATATGCTTCATCTGAACAATGGGCCGGGAATTCCTTTCTCAGAAATTGGCCTCATGGCCGGAGTTTACCAGACCGATTGGAGTTGGGCACCGCTTTTCGGAGATGTGGACAATGATGGACTTAGAGATTTGCTGGTCACCAATGGATTCCCACGTGATATTACAGATAAGGATTTTGCCAATTACCGGGCAGATGTGGGAAACATCGCCTCAACAAGGCAATTGTTGGATTCTATTCCTATTGTAAAAATTCCAAACTATGCGTACAAAAACTCCGGTGATTTAACTTTTCAGGATGCCGGGGAAATTTGGGGATTAAATAAACCTTCCTTTTCCAACGGAGCAGCATTGGTAGATTTGGATGGCGATGGGGACTTGGATTACGTGGTCAATAATATCAATGACCCTGCCTTTGTTTTTGAAAATAAATTGAATGCAGGAAAGAAGGAGCCAAACTATCTGCGGGTTAAGTTGAAAGGTTCTATTTCTAATCCTCAGGGGCTAGGTGCAAAAGTTCTTTTAAATCCAACTGCTGAAAGCCTGCAATATCAGGAAATGCAAGTGGCGAGAGGATACATGTCATCTGTTGAACCGATACTTCACTTTGGCCTGGATACGCTTGGTTCTGTGGCAGAGCTAACAGTGATCTGGCCGGATGGCATGGAGTCTAAACTTTCCAAGATCAAATCCAATCAAGTACTTGAAGTGGATTACGCTTCTGCTCAGCGAGGAAGTAATTCGGTGGCCATATTGACTTTAAAGTCTTCTCCCAAATTCTTAACTGAGGTTGCTGATGAGATTGGAATTTCATTTATTCATCAGGAGGTAGATAAAATTGACTTCAACGTGCAGCGGACTTTGCCGCACAAATTGACCCAGTTTGGACCCGCTCTGGCGGTTGGAGATTTGGATGGGAACGGCTTGGAAGATCTGGTAGTGGGTTCCTCCTCAGGATTTGCTCCGGTTTGGTATGCACAGCAGGAAGGCGGTAAGTTTATTCAAAAAGAGCTTCTCCCGGGTGAGAATTCGATTTTTGAAGAAACTGGCATTCTTCTTTTTGATCTGGATAATGACGGTGACCTCGATCTCTATTTGGTCAGTGGAAGTTCGGAATTCCTGCCAGATGCAGCAGAATACCTAGATCGGATTTATCTAAACGATGGAAAATGCCAATTTACTTTGGATAAAACCTTTTCAGCGGTGAAAGCTAATGGCAGTGCCGTTCGAGGTGCGGACTTTGACGGGGATGGATTTATGGACCTTTTCGTAGGTGGCAGATCGCCTATTGGCAAGTTTCCTTTGGCTGAAAAAAGCTTTCTGCTACGAAATATAAATGGACGGTTGACCGATGTAACCGATCAAATCGCCCCAGAACTGCGGAACGTAGGAATGGTGACAGATGCAGTTTGGTCAGATGTGGATGGAGACGGAAAAGTCGATCTTATCGTCGTGGGTGAATTGATGCCCATTACAATCTTCATGAATAAAGGAGATAAGTTTGAAAAGCTACAGGATACCGGATTCGAAAAATATCTTGGTTGGTGGAATTCCATAGCGACGGCGGATTTTGACCAGGATGGGGATTCTGATTTTGTAGTAGGAAATTTGGGGGCAAATAATGCGCATCATCCTACTTTTGAAAGACCTGTGAAAGTCTATGCCAAAGACTTTGACAACAACGGGAGTGTAGACCCAGTGACATTTGCTTATTACAAAGACAAACAGGGAGGGACTTATAATTCATTTCCCAGTCACTTTTGGGATGACCTGAATGGGCAAAGCCCGATGTTCAGAAGAAAATTTGATCGGTATAAGTACTTTGCATTGAGTACAGAAGCCTCATTTTTTACGGAAGAGGAAAAGAAGGACGTGGTGATACTTACCGGAAATTACGATCGGACCATTTGGGCTGAGAATCTTGGCAATGGGAAGTTTAAGGTGCATGAATTACCAACAATCGCTCAAATAGCCCCAACTTATGGAGTTGTCACGGATGATATCAACGGTGATGGTTTTTCTGATATTCTTATGGTAGGCAATGACTATGGAAATGAAATTTTCATTGGAAGGCTGGATGCTTCTGTGGGACTACTTCTTCTCGGAGATGGGAAAGGGAATTTTGAGCCCGTCAATGCCCGAGATAGTGGATTTGTAGTGCCTGGTGACGCTAAAGCTCTGGTAAAAGTGGGTTTTTCCCAAGGAGCACCACTCTATTTTGCTTCACAAAATCGAGGAAAATTACTCACCTTCAAATCAACCTACCAAGAGGCCAAAACGCTCTCTTTTGGGCAAGAAGCCATGGCACTCATTCTCGAACTTGAAAATGGAAAACGGCAGCGCTTTGATTTGAGCTTAGGTTCCGGATTTGGATCCCAATCTTCAAGGGAGGTTATTCTGCCGAAGGGAACCCAATCAGCCGTTATGATTGATTACAAAGGGGAAATGACTCCGGTTGGAATATTCACCAGGAATTGATCACTTGTAAAGTTCTCCCGGTTTAACGTCGCATATATCGGTGATCAATTCTGCGATTTTGTCTGTGATATCTTCGAAATACCTCCTCCCTTTCTCAGGGGAGGCTTTTTTTGGATTTCCGATACCAGTGTCTTCGGTTACCTGAGACCACTTTCGCTCGGCCCAGGCCCATTTTTCCCGAATCCCTTTGATCACGGATTTTCGCTCCGCACCATCTCCTGCCACCTCTACGGGCAAAATTAGTTCAGGGTGTAAGTATTGAATCAAAGCAGTTTCCATCTCATCGGCATGGTCACCGGCTTCTTCAAAATACTTGGATTTGTCCAATGCCTGAAACCAATTGGCAGTAAAAAGTAACATTTCTGGAAATTTAAGTCCTAATTCCCGAAGCATGGGCTGGAAATTATTTCCGCCATGGCTGTTGAGGATGAGCAATTTTTTAATTCCTTGACGGTTAAGGACTTCAATAATATCGGTCAAAATAACCTGCTGAGTGCTTGGGTAGATGTTGATATCCAGGTAAATGTCGCTTTGACCGGTATTGACACCGAACGGAATGGTGGGAAGCACCACGACTTTTGATCCTTTTTCCCAAGCTTTTCTTGCACCTTCTGCGCTCATGGCATCCGCCTCATAAATATCTGTGCCATAAGGCATGTGATAATTATGGGCTTCCGTAGCACCCCATGGCAGGACCGCTAAGTCATAGCGAAATGTTTTAAGATCTTTCCAGGTGGCTTCTTTTAGAAGGTAGGGGCGCATGGGATTAGTTTTTAGGATTTGGACGGATGGTGGGTTGTTTTGGATCAAAATTGATAATTTGAAACCCGGTTCTAAAAATAGTCTCAATGTCTCAAAGAAGAAAGTTTATTAAGCAAAGCCTGATGGGTTCTGCCGTATTTTTTCCCGGTTTGGCCGGGGCATTTTCTCAATCCTTGGAAAAATTCGACCCACAGCGAGAAAAACCACTTCTACTTTCCACCTGGAATCATGGCGTTCCTGCAAATGCAGCAGCTTGGGTCAAACTCAATGAAACGGGCAGTATTCTAGACGCAGTAGAGGCAGGCGTTCGGGATACCGAGTTGGATATGGAAAACTTATCCGTTGGACTACAAGGCTTGCCGGATCGGGAGGGGATCACCACACTGGACGCCTCCATCATGAGGGGGGATGGGGCTTGTGGTTCGGTGGCTTTTGTCCGTCAGATCAAGCATCCGATTACATTGGCAAGAGCGGTGATGGAAAAAACTCCCCATGTCATGCTGGTCGGGGAAGGAGCTAGACAATTTGCGATAGCACAGGGATTTACATTAGAAGAAGAAAAATTAAGTCCAAAAGCCCGGATTGAATACGACAAATGGAAGGTGACTAGCCAATACAAACCCATCATCAATATCGAAAATCACGATACGATTGGTATGATCGGATTAGCTGCCGATGGAAAACTTGCCGGAAGCTGTACGACTAGTGGCTTGGCTTATAAAATGCACGGAAGGGTAGGGGACAGCCCGATCATCGGGGCGGGTTTATATGTTGATGATGAAGTAGGTGCGGCTACTGCCACAGGTTTGGGTGAGACGATTATTAGGATCTGCGGAAGTTTCCTGATCGTGGAATTGATGCGTCAAGGGAGATCACCGCAGGAAGCCTGCGAAGAAGCTGTTCGGAGACTGGTGAGGAAAAGCAAAAATATTCAGGACATTCAGGCCGGTTTTCTGGCGATAAATAAGGATGGAGATACAGGTGCTTACGCGGTGCATCCAGGTTTCAACTTTGCCAAGGCCACTGCTGCCGGAAATGTCTTGCTGGATTCCAAAAGTCATTTTTAAGTGATGGAGAAGATTTTATTAGAAGCTCCGGTTTTTAATTTAGAGGCTGCTTTAGAGGCTGTAAAGTTTGGAATTGACCGATTGGAGCTTTGTTCCAATTTTCCCGAAGGGGGAGAAACCCCAAGTGCTGGAATGCTTCGCTTCCTGAAAAGTGAAGTAGCTATACCGGTCTTTGTGATGATTCGTCCGCGAGGCGGTGATTTTGTGTACACTCAAAATGAGCAAATCGTCATGAAGCAAGATATTCAGTTGTTGACTGATTTGGGAGCGGATGGGTTTGTATTTGGAATATTGGATGAGAAAGGAAAAGTGGATGAGTCGGCTTGTAAAATGCTTCTCCGGACTGCGGGGAGTAAGCCTTGTACCTTTCATCGAGCCTTTGATGCCTCCTCGGATTTGGAGGATTCTCTTGAGCGTATCCTTGACCTGGGGTTTCAGCGGATTCTTACTTCAGGAGGAAAAAACTCCCTGACCGAAGGACTACCTGTAGTTTTAGATCTTTTGGAAAAGGCTCAAGATAGAATCATCATCATGCCTGGAGGAGGAACTAAAGCAGAACATGTTCCGATCTTGAGAGAAAGCGGCTATTTGAAAGAGGTCCACGCATCCTGCAAAGTGGCCAAATCTTCTCCGAATCAGTTTATAAATGATGGCTTGTCCTTTTCGGGCATGCCTTTGGATTTTTCGCTTCGATTTGGAGTGGATCCGGAAGTTGTGAATGAATTTAGATCAGTACTCTAATTAAAAAATGCGAAAGTATCTCTGGATTGTTGGGTTGTTGTGTGGGAGTTGTGGGCCGATTTCAGAGCGAAAGCAGCCACCGCCGAGTTTGCAACAACTGGCTCAGTCTGACTTGGATTTGACAGGGGAGCAATTGGCAAATGGCTATTGTGCCGCTTGCCATGTCAAACCTGAGCCGGATGTCATGGATAAAATCACTTGGGAGACCAAAGTGCTGCCGGATATGCGAAAGCGCATGGGGCTGTATTTGGAGGAGGATTTTGGTACTGCACTTCCGGAGGACGAGGGAGTGCCGGCTGGGATTTATTCCAAAACACAATACATTACCCGAGAAAATTGGGCAAAAATCCTGGACTATTATTTGGATAATGCACCGGAGTCACCACTTCCTCAAGCTGAAAAGGTGGCTCCCAAAAGTGGAATGCCGGGGTTTGAACTCGAAATCCCAGACTTTTCATTTATCAGGCCAAGTCTTACCACGATGGTTCGTGTGCATCCTGAAACCGGGAATTTATGGCTTGGACATCGCTTTCGTTCGCTTTTTGTCCTTGATTCAAAGCAGGGTTTTAAGCAATTGGACTCCATTGCTACACCTGTAGCGCCTGTGGAAATAAAATGGAGGTCCAACGGGAATTTTGAACTTCTGTCTATGGGTTTGATGGATCCTGCCAACGATTCCATAGGGGTTTTACAGACTTACACTCCGCTCAATAAGACCTGGGCTTCAAATCCTCTCCGGGAAAAGCTCATGCGCCCAGTACATGTCGAATTCGCGGATTTTAACGCAGATGGTACTGAAGATCAGGTAATCGCCCACTTTGGAAATCATCTTGGCAAATTGAGCCTTTACCTCTCCGGTTCAACGGGTTTTGAAGAAGTGATTCTGAAAAGTGATCCCGGAGCAAGGCGGACGATTGGGGTGGATTTCGATGAAGATGGTGACTTGGATATTTTGGCTTTGATGACTCAGGCCAAAGAGTCCATTATTCTTTTTGAAAATGAAGGAAACGGGAAATTTCGAGAGCGGGTGTTATTGGCATTCCAACCTGCGTTTGGGTCGAGTGATTTTCGTTATGAGGATATGACAGGAGATGGCAAACCGGATTTGATTCTTGTGAACGGAGACAACGCGGATCAATCCCAGATTTTGAAGTATTACCATGGAGTTCGGATTTTTGAAAATGAGGGTAAAGGGAAGTTCACCGAAAGCTGGTTTTATCCCCTTCATGGTGCCAGTGGATTGGAAGTGGGGGATTTTGATGCGGATGGGATGCCGGACTTGTTTGTCATTGCATTTTTTCCGAGCCGAAAAGAATTTCCCCGCCAGGATTTAATTTATTTCAGACAGAAAAAGCAATCGGATTTTGAGCCGTTTATCTTGGCCAATGCTCCGGATTTTAATTGGTTGACCCTCACCAAAGGCGATTTGGATGGTGATGGAGATCACGATATTGTAGTTGGGACTTTTGCCTTTGATGAGCTGTACAAACAGCCAACTTCAGATTGGAGGCCATTTGTTGTTTTGAGAAACCAGAGTAATAAATGATTGTATATCTGATATATTCAAAATAAAAGTTTGAAAATAATTTTATGTTCACTTTTTAATTTCTTTTTCTCTAAAAAATCAGTAGCTTATTATCTTCCCGAAATAATTAAGCTATGGTAAAAAGTTTTCAGGGGGTCAGAGAGGTTGAACCCAAAGCCCCGATTCAGCAGATTCTGGTCAAAGACCACATGAGTACCAATTTGGTCACTTTTCTGGAAGAGGATACGATTGATCAGGTTCTGGAAGTCCTTGCCAAACGAAAAATCTCCGGAGCACCGGTGTTGGATGAGTCTGGAGCGTTGGTGGGTATAATTTCAGAAGTAGATTGCCTTGGAGAGATTATTAAGGGTAAGTACAGTAATACGGTCAGATTTCCGGCTAAAGTAAAAGAATACATGAGTACCAATGTTATTTCACTGGATCCGGGAATGTCACTTTTTGATGCAGCACAGAAATTTTTGGAACATAAAATCCGAAGGTTTCCCGTCTTAAAAGACGGACATTTGGTCGGGCAATTAAGCTTAAGTGACGTGATTCGAGCATTTCCCAAACTCAAACATACGACTTGGTAAATCCCGGTACTTAAATTCGTCTGACCAAATCGTCACTAAGGTTTTGTAGGTTTGAAAAGAGTTGTTTGTATCAAAACTATTGCTGAACCAATGATCTAATAAAACATTAAGAAATTAAGAAAATTAAGAACTTGGTTATAATGCCATTTTTGGCTTTATTTTTATCGGCGAGGATGAAACTTTATTCTTAATGACCTTAACTTACTTAATGTTTCAAATTTGTCAATCATTAATATGATTATCCGCAATCCTGCCAGTAGATCAAAATGAGCTTGGATGGGGGCGGATAATCGTCCACAGACGACAGTCCACAGTTCACAGCACGGTTTATCGAACTTCAAACCTTACTTAATTTGGCTACTGGTAACAAAGCGGATATACACAATCATTAATATTTGAATTTGGAAATGGCTTTTGAAGATAGTCCTCTTTGAAAGATTTATATTTTTTTACTGTCTATTCACTTCGACTTTTCTATGGCTCGTTCCACATCTCTCAGAATATCTTCATGATGTTCCAGGCCTACCGAAAGTCTAATTAATCCATCACTGATACCCACACGAGCTCTTTCTTCCGTTGAAAGTTTACTGTGGGTCGTAGACGCGGGATGCGTGACAATGCTGCGACTATCCCCCAGATTTGGCGTGATCGAGATCATCTCAAGTTGATCGATAAAGCGCTGGGCACGAGCTAATCCACCTTTAAGCGTGAGCGTAATGATTCCTCCCCCTGCTTTCATTTGTTTTTTTGCCAAATGATGCTGTGGGTGGGAGGGCAGAAAAGGATATTTTACGCCATCCAATTCTGGATTTCCCTCGAAGTATTGAGCTATTTTTAAAGCATTTTCGCAGTGTCGATCCATCCGGACTGCCAATGTTTCCAGGCTTTTGGTTAAGACCCAAGCGTTGAAAGGGGAAATCGAAGGGCCCGTATGTCGAGTAAAAAACTGTACCTCTTTCATCAATTCCTGCTTACCCAAAATAAGGCCCCCCAAGACTCGCCCTTGTCCATCGATGTATTTGGTTGCACTATGGGTGACGATGTGTGTACCCCATTTGGCAGGTTGCTGCAAGTATGGTGTGGCAAAGCAATTGTCCACTACAAGTATCAAATTGTGTGCTGCTGCAAACTTTCCTGCCCATTCCAAGTCGATGATTTCCAGTCCGGGATTGGATGGTGTCTCGAGGAAGAGCATTTTGGTGTTGGGCTGGACGAGTTTTTCCCAGTTGAGGTAATCTGAAATATCTCCATAGGTCGAAGTGATTCCCCATTTTGGAAAAACGCGGGTCAACAATTGATGGGTGGAACCAAACAAAGATCTGGAAGCTAAAATATGATCACCCTGCTGAAGTAAAGCTGCAATACTTCCAAACATGGCGGCCATTCCGGAGGCTGTTGCGATGCCATCTTCAGTTCCCTCTGCCGCACAAACTTTGGCAATCAACTCAGAAGAATTGGGATTGGCATATCGGGAATAAATATTACCGGGGATTTCATCCGCAAACATCGCTCGTGCTTCCTCGGCCGATTCAAAAGTAAAACTGGAAGTCAGGTAAATCGGGGAGGAGTGCTCCCGCTCGTTGGATCGGTTTTGGATTCGGATAGCGTCAGTCTCGAAATGGCTCATACAGCAGTGGTTTGAATACAGTTTTGACGTTCAGGACTGAAAAAGATTTTTCCCAAAGACAGTATTCGAACCAGTAAGTAAGGCAGTTGATGTTGCCAATTTATAGTTCCCGCTGAGGGTAGGATTTGGCACCTTTCACCCGAGTTTGTGATGGTTGCCAGAGGGTCATTGAGCCTATTCTCTCGCCTCTTCTTTATAAATCAGTCTCCTGAAGTGATGCAAAGAAATGGGTTGCTTGGATCAAATCCAAATCTGTTCAATAATCAATCGTTAAACTGTGTCATAGTCTGTGCGATACCGATGGTACAAAAGCTCAAAATCATCTCAATTGCTTTGTCCATCATCATCGGAAGTTCGTCAAATTCTCTTTGAGTAAATCTTCCCAAGACATAATCCACCTGTCTGCCTTTTGGAAAATCATTGCCAATTCCCATTCGAAGTCTGGGATAATCCTGCCCACCGGTAAGCTCCTCGATATTTTTAAGCCCATTATGACCGGCAGCACTTCCTTTGACTCTCATCCGAAGTTTGCCAAAAGGAATAGCTACGTCATCGACAAGGATAAGAATATTTTCTTTGGAAATCCCAAGCTCCTTTATCCAATAATTGACAGCCTTTCCACTCAGGTTCATGTAAGTGGTAGGCTTGATGAGGTGTAGCGTTCTTCCTTTATGTTTGATTTCACTTTTAAAAGCCAGTCGGTCACTTTTCCAAGTCACACCTGCTTTTTCGGCAAGTCTGTCAAGGGTCAAAAAGCCAATGTTATGCCGGGTGAGTTCGTATTCCGGGCCGATATTTCCCAATCCAACGATTAGATATTTCATTTTAAACTTGAATTTTAAGCGGATATAGACCTGTCAGGTTTTCAATACCTGACAGGTCTAGAAATTTTCGAAAATAAAAAAATCCTGCTCGGTTTGGAGCAGGATTTGATAATTGGAGCTAGCTGGATTACTCTCCTTTTTTGCCTCTGAGTGCTCTTGGGATTCCCACAGTCACGATGGATACATTAGGAGAAGTAAGAATTTCAAAACCTTGAGGCTTCAGCTCATTTACTTTGAAAGATTTACCCAAGTCTAGATCTGAAATATCCACTGTGATAAAATCAGGGAAAGTTGAAGCGGTACCCTTTACTTTTAGTTTTCTGGTCTTGAATTCCAGCTTACCACCTTTGGCGATACCGGGAGAGCTACCGGTCACTTTTACCGGGATCTCAAATTTGATTGCTTTGTCCTCTGTATAAGCCATGAAGTCAGCATGAAGTAATACTTCAC
Source organism: Algoriphagus boritolerans DSM 17298 = JCM 18970 (assembly GCF_900108085.1). GTDB lineage: Bacteria > Bacteroidota > Bacteroidia > Cytophagales > Cyclobacteriaceae > Algoriphagus > Algoriphagus boritolerans. Next base: position 117,313 of record NZ_FNVR01000009.1, on the reverse strand, counting down.
TGACCGGATGAAATTGTGCTTCCTTCAATACTGCCTTTACAATCGTTCCTTCGATATTCAGCTCAACCAAGTGAACTTCAGGAGTGTAAATCAAATCGCGGAATAAGATAGCAGGAGAGTAAAAATGAATTTGCTCAGGGATGCCAGGTCCGTAAACTACGCAGGGTACATTACCGGCTTCTCTGATTTCATTCAAAGCGGCACTGTCGAGATTTGCTCTTTTAAACCCTATAATCTCTAGTGTTTTCATAAGTATTTGTTTTTTAAATTGGTTTTTAAATAAAAAGAGAACTGATCGAAGTGTTCCCTATGACAGCGTGAATGGCTTTCGCGAATAATTCCGCTACCGACAATACCCGGATTTTTGAGGATTGCTGTTTGAGTGTGATGGTATCAGTGATGACCAGTTCTTCCAAAACAGAATTTTCGATGTTTTCATAGGCTTTGCCTGAAAGAACGCCATGTGTGACAATGGCTCTGACAGATGTGGCACCTTTTTCCATGATAATTTGAGCAGCCTTACACAGTGTTCCCGCGGTGTCGACCAAATCATCAACAAGTATGACATCTTTTCCTTCTACATCACCGATTACTTGCATGGAAGCAATCTCGTTGGCTCTTTTTCTGTGCTTATCACAGACGACCATTTCTACTTCAAAGTGCTTCGCAAAAGATCTCGCCCTTGCTACGCCTCCCACGTCAGGAGCTGCGAAAATCATGTTCGGAAGCTTGAGCGTGCTCAAATAGGGTGCAAAAATAGCAGATCCACTCAAATGATCCAAGGGAATATCGAAAAAACCCTGAATTTGACCGGCATGCAGATCGCAGGCCATGATTCGATCCGCTCCGGCAGAGGTCAGCATATTCGCAATCAATTTTGCAGCAATCGAAACTCTGGGTCGGTCTTTACGGTCTTGGCGGGCATAACCAAAGTAGGGAATAACTGCGCAAACCTTGTAAGCACTGGCACGCTTGGCGGCATCGATCATCAGGCAGAGCTCCAAAATATTATCACTTGGAGGGTTGGTACTCTGAATGATGAATACCGTGCAACCTCTGATTGATTCATCGAAACTCGGCGACATTTCTCCGTCACTGAATTTAGACATCGTCAGATCGCCTAATTTTTTTCCATAATTCTTGGCAATTTTTTCTGCCAATCGAAGACTGTTAGTACCTGCAAAGATTTTGACCTCGGACATGGTGGATTTTTTTTTGGAGCTAAAAGAAAGGAATTAATGACAAAAGTAAGGATTTTTGACGGACAGGCTAAAATCAAACCTTTGGATCAAAGCAATAATGAAAAAAATCCCACGAGACTTCTTTTATTTTAAAAACACAGATCAACTAATCTCCAAAACTTGACCGATCCTGTAATTTTTTTCCTTAAGGATTCAATTATGGTCTGAATACTTGGGTTAAAGATTATTTTTACCAAAAGCTCGTTTTAACCCCGACTTTATGAAACAAATTTTATTTCTATTCCTATTCATTGGGACCTTTCCCTTCTTGGCGAAAGCCCAAACTGTTCCCTCTCCCCAATCCCATTTCGGATTTGATATCGGAGATGAATACATGCTGGCGAATTTCAGTCAAGCTGAAGCTTATTTCAAAAAAGTGGATGAGGCCAGTGACCGCGTGAAACTCGTCGAAATCGGGAAAACTGAATTTGGCAGATCCCAGCCTATGATGATTATCACCGCTCCCCAAAATTTTAACCAAATCGATCGATACAAGGAAATATCCCAGAAACTGGGTCGTGCGGAAATCACCGAAGCTGAGGCTCGTGCCCTTTCTAAGGAAGGTAAACCGGTAGTTTGGATCGATGGAGGCTTGCACGCGAATGAGGTAGTGGGTGCTCAACAACTGATCGAAACACTTTATCAATTGGCATCGAGAAATGATGAAGAAACTCTGAAAATTTTGGATGAGGTCATCATTCTTTTGGTACATGCCAATCCTGATGGAATGGAAATCATGTCGGATTGGTACATGAGAAATGAAGACAAGACAAAAAGAGCACAAAACATCCCTGTGCTTTATCAGAAATATGTAGGTCATGATAACAACCGTGACTTTTACATGAACAATATGTCTGAGTCGACCAATATTTCGCTGCAACAATATGTGGAATGGCTTCCACAGATCATTTACAATCATCATCAGTCCGGTCCTGCGGGAACCGTCGTGGCTGGGCCTCCGTACCGTGATCCTTTTAATCATGTATTTGATCCATTGATTATTACAAGTCTGGATGCTGTGGGTGCTGCTATGATTAACCGGCTGCATGTGGAGGATAAGCCAGGTTATACCCGTCTGGATGGTTCAGTATTCTCCACTTGGTGGAACGGTGGCTTGAGAACAACCCCATATTATCACAACATGATCGGGATTTTGACCGAAATCGTTGGTAGCCCTTCTCCCTATTCGATTCCATTGGTTCCGGATCGATTAATTCCCAATAATGGTACGCCCTATCCTGTGACTCCTGGTCCTTGGCCATTTCGAAGATCAATCGATTATTCTGTCTCACTCAATTATGCAATTCTGAATCACGCCGTAAGACATGGAGATGAGCTTTTGTATAACTTTTATTTGATGGGTAAAAAATCCATTGATCGGGGAAATACCGATACCTGGACCCGATATCCAAAAAACTCGCAGGCGATTCAGGATACATTTGATGCCTCGCAGAGGAAAAAGGCTGACGATGACGCTGAAGAAGCATATTTTGGCAATCGATCAGGTTTGCCTATTCAGTTTTATGATTCTGTCTATAAAGACCCCACGAAAAGAGACCCACGTGGCTATATTCTTTCTGCGGATCAGCCGGACTTCTCGACCGCGATTAAGTTTTTGAATGCCTTGATCAAATCCGGTATTTCGGTTCACAAGGCAACAGCAGATTTTTCTGTAGCAGGAAAAAATTATCCAAAGGGATCTTATGTCGTCAAGACTGCCCAGGCTTTCAGACCACACGTTTTGGATATGTTTGAACCCCAGGATCATCCAAATGACTTCCTTTATCCAGGAGGTCCTCCAATTCGGCCGTATGACGCAGCTGGCTGGACGCTCGCGTTGCAGATGGGCGTTGCCGTGGATCGAATTATGGAAGGGTTTGACGGACCATTTGAAAGAGTCGCTTATGGACAGTTGCTTTCACCAGAACCAACGACTCTACCAAATGCTTCAGGATATCTACTCGATGCTCGGGTAAATGATTCCTATATGGCAGTTAATGATTTGCTTAAAGCGAAAGTAAAAGTCTATCGAACTAATGAGCTTAGCAATAGACTTCCTTCGGGATCTTTTTATGTTCCCGCCTCTGGTAAAAAAGAATTGGAGACGATCACAAAAAGCTACGGTATCAAAGCCGTGGTAAGAAAAGGTATACCAGCTGGATCTAAGGAAGTTAAGCCTTCTCGAATTGCTCTTTACGATTACTATGGAGGTTCGATGCCATCCGGCTGGGTGAGATGGATGATGGAGCAGTATCATTTTGACTACCAGCAAATATTCCCTCAAGAGATAGATGGAGGGGATCTGAATGAAAAATACGATGTGATTTTATTTATTGGCCCAGGAATACCGGGCGCATCCGGTGGATATGGCAGCGGTAGCCAGCCAAAAAAAGAGGAGATTCCTGCTGAATTTCATCACATGATTGGCAGACTGTCTATGGACAAATCCGTCCCTCAACTGAAATCCTTTTTAGAAAATGGGGGCCAAGTAATTACTGTCGGAGCAGCCACATCGCTTGCTTATCACCTAGATCTTCCTGTTTCAAATGCCTTAGTAGAGATTGCTGATGGTAAAGAAAAGTTATTGACGGGAGATAAATATTATATTCCCGGAAGTGTGTTAGAAATGTACGTGGACAATTCCTCTCCTGCTAATTATGGCATGGGTGAGAAAGCAAATGTGCTTTTTAATAATAGTCCAGTCTTTAAGCTTTCTCCCGATGCGGCTTTACAGGGTGTAAAGCCTTTGGCTTGGTTTGGAACCGAAGAGCCATTAAAAAGTGGATGGGCTTGGGGTCAGCAATACCTCAAAAATGGTGTGACTGCCTTTGAAGCTCAGATTGGAAAAGGAAAGTTGTATGCATTTGGTCCTGAGATTACCTTTCGAGGCCAGTCTCATGGGACCTTCAAAATGCTTTTCAATGGATTGTACAAGTAAATTCCAAATAGAAAAACAAAGTAATAGGCTGTCTTGAAAAAGGCAGCCTATTCCTATTTTAGGAATCATACAAAAAACATTTTTAGAACGGACTATTTTATTAGCGCTGTAGCAGAATTTATCTCTTAAGGATTTTTGAAATAATAAGTAGTTGATTTTTTAGCGGTTTTACTATTCCCAAAATACTATTTCTTCAAAAAGAGTATATTGGTTTATAAATACAAAAATATGTCTGTAATCCAGTCTTTCGGTCCAACTTCAAATGCCTATCTCAAAGGTAATTTTTCTCCCCAAGTACATGAGGAGGAATTTAATGATCTAAGAATTGAAGGGATTATTCCTCCCGAATTGAACGGAAAAATGCTGATCCGAACAGGCCCAAATCCAAGGTTTAAGCCACGTGATATGAAATACTATCATTGGTTTGATGGGGATGGAATGATGAATGCATTTTATTTCGAAAACGGAAAAGTGAGGTATAAAAACCGCTTTGTGCAAACAAAAAAATGGAAACTGGAGGATAAAGCCGGGAAAGCGCTTTTTGGTGGAATCCGATCCGGGATGTCAACTTCTTTTTCAGGGTGGATTGCACTGAAGTTTGGCTTTTTTAACCTGCTCAAGCTTGGTGTCCGAACCATTCTGGGAAAAGGGCCCAATCGATCCCAATATGAAAGCATTGCCAGTATTCTAAACGCAGCCAATACAAATGTATTGAAGCAAGGAGATAGGCTATTAGCCTTGGATGAGATTGGTCAGCCTTATGAGATCAACGCTGACATGCAGACTATAGGGATCTATAATTACGAAAACAAGCTCAAAGGCCCTTCTATCGCACATCCGCTCACGGATTTTTTTACCAATGAGACTTTCACAATGGGTTATAATGCCCTCCCTCCCTTTTTTCAATATTATAAAATAGATGCTGCAGGCAAGATCATCAGCTATGAGCCAATCGATGTTCCTTACGGCGTGATGATGCATGCTTTTGGATTGAGTGAAAATTTTGTCATGTTTTATCATATGCCGGCTTTATTTGACATTAAGAATGTCGGAACTAGAGAGCCATTTCGATGGATGCCGGAGAAAGGTGCTCGGTTGGGTGTCATGCCCAGAAATGGAAAAAATTCGGATGTTAAATGGTTTGAAATTCCCCTATGTTGGGTTTTTCATAATATGAATATGTACGAGGAGGGAGATTGGCTGGTGACAGATGTGGCCAAATATTCCAGAATTCCACTTCTTGATTTAGGGACGGAAAATCCAAGTCCCCCGTTTTCATTGGATCCTGTAGCAATCTTGGTGAGATGGCGTTTGAATAGACTTACCGGTGAGTTGAAAGAAGAGATTCTTACTGAAAAGCCAGTAGAATTCCCCAACATGGATGAGCGATTTGCTACAAAAAAACATGCGCATGGTTATTATGTCAGATTGGAAAATGGGGAGCAAAATGATGGACTCTGGAATACGTTGATTCATCATAATTTTGAAACTGGCAAAGAACAACGCTACTGGTTTGGTGAGGATTGCTACACCGGGGAAGCGGTGTTCACTCCAAAACACGCTGATTCTCCTGAGGGAGAGGGGTATTTGATGAATGTCGTATACGACACGAAGGAGAATAAAAGCCGCCTGACAATATTTGATGCCATGGAAGTAGACAAAGGGCCAATCGCCACGGTCCATTTACCAAGAAGGATCGAGTATGATTTTCATGGCAACATTGTGGAAATTCAAAAATCCTAGGAGCATTCCGATAGCATAAGGCTGGTTGTAGGTTTTTTATCGGGCCAGTTTTTCAAGAATTCTTCAGTAGCATTTTCGCCTTGTTGCATTAACGCCAATCTTTGTTCTTTTGAGATAGAAAAATCCAAAGCGCCGATTCCAAGATCATCGAGGAAGACCGTTCGATTATCGTCCAGGGGTTCGGATTTGATCTGTACATACAAACCATTTTTCAAGGATGCAATAAAGTGTTCTTTATACGAAATCAAGTTTTTGATAGGCTTCGCCTTTCGCTCAGGATCAGTCAGGAAAAATCCAATGGTGTTTTGCGGAGGATGTTTTTTGTCAAATTCACTGATTGCGTAATTGCGCATCAACCCGCCATCCACATGAAGATCACCCTTGTAATATTTGGCTTCGAAGAATAATGGAACCGAGGAGGATATTCGCATTGCTTCAGCTACTGGCATATTTGGAGTGCATGTATGTGAAAAAATGACTGACTTGTTCTGTGTTAGATTTGTCCCCACAAGTCGGAGATCCTTATATCCCTTTTCTTTAAAATCCTTGAAGGTACTTTTTCTATTACCTGTTTTTCTTTCGATGATATCTTCAAAAAAAGACTCCATTTTATCCCCTTTGTTCCACCCAAAACGAAAGAAAAAGCGCCAAAGTCCCAATAGGCCGCCATCTTTAAATGTGTTGAAAGGAGCATCGATCAGTATGGTTTTACATTCTTCCGCCGAGTAACCCAGTGCAATCATGGTGGCGGAAATAGTACCTGCGGAGGTTCCGCAGACCCTTTTGATCTGATGAGCAATCTTGTAATCTTCCAAAATTTTCCAGGCGCCTTGGTATGCAGTTCCCAATACACCTCCACCTTCGAAAACTACATTCTCAAAAGGATATTTTCGCTCGATTTCCATAGGTATTAGATAAAAATATGTATTTTTCTATAGGATTATTGTAATAATTCAAGCCAACTATTTTCAACTGTTTATTGAACCAAAGAATTGAATCGATAGACAAAATACCCGAGCCGAGGACGGCTCTGTTTAGAAGTATTCCATTTCACTTTTGTTAAGATAGCAGACTTTACCTTTTATTTCAACCATGGCAAAAATTTCAAAAAGTAGCAGAATTTGTATAGTCGGGGCAGGTCCCAGTGGATTATCCGTTGGGTATTATTTGCAAAAAGCCGGCTACACGGATGTGACCATCCTGGAGAAGCTTCCAGAAGTTGGTGGATTGTGCAACTCCATTACGTATGAACAAAAATCTTTTGACCTGGGAGCAAATTACCTGACTCCTGCCTACAAAAAAACTTTAGCAATTGCCAAGGATGTAGGAGCGAAACTTTACACTGAGACCAAAGCAATCTGTTATGATCCCAAAACTGATAAATACAGAACCATACTCCAGCATGTCACAAAGAATGCATCGTTTTTCAGTTTTGCATGGCAATCCCTACGGTATTTTATAGAACGAAAAAGGGCTCAAAAGCATTTGCCCGTAGCGGGATTTGCAGGGGTAAGCCAGCATCCGGAGATCGCCTGTACATTTAAAGAATGGCTGAAGGATAAGAAGCTAACAGCACTCGAGCCTTTGTTTGAGATTCCCATTTCCTTGATGGGATATGGGAGGTTGGACGAGATTCCTGCACCCTATGCCTTGACCTACATGAGTATTCCGACATTCTGGAATATGCTGGTATTCGGGGCTGGATTGCCCACCCGATGGCCAAAACGGTTTATCTATGGTTTTCAGCGATTTTGGCAGAAAGTAAGTTGGAATCTGACAGTCATCAAAAGCGCCGAAATAAAAAAAATAGAACGGGGCAATGAGGTTATTATTCACTTTGACGTCCCTGAGCACAATATGAATGATAAAAATACAAGAACTGAAGTACGGGAATTTGATTATTTGATCGTAGCAGTCCCACTGACCTTCAATATTGTATCCAATCTTTTTTCAGATAAGCTAGACCTGGGGAAACCCTGTTCACTTACTGATCAGGAAAAGCGCCTCTTTGGCAAAGTAGTCACTAATCCATATTGTATGACTACGTTTATAATCAAAGATTTGTCCTTGAAAAGGAGACTTATAAATATTCTTCCAGTTCAGAAAATTGGGTATCCCTATGTCGTCACTCAACAGTTTCCGGGCAATCCCTTGGTTTCATTTTATTCAAGAACTACGGAAAGGGACCAACCTGACAGAAAGGGGATCATCGCTGCGGCTGAGGCTTTAATTTTAAAATGGGGTAGAGTCGTTTCGGAGGATGATTTATTCACTCATGACCGCTGGACCTATTTCCCTCATGTTCCTGTCCTTGCCATCAAAGAGGGGTTTTATGACGAGCTAGAGGCGATGCAAGGCAAAAATAACACGTTCTATGTAGGTGGATTGATGGCTTTTGAATTGATTGAGCCTATATTAAATTATTCGGAAAATCTTGTCAAGGTGCATTTTACAGGCAAAGAATAATAGTCTAAGTAGGTCTAAATTGCTCAATGAGGTGTATTTTTATTATTAATTAAATCAAGGTATAATGGAAGTTTTGGAAGGGTATACTTTTAAGGATAGTTTATATAAAAGCGAAAATTCTGAGATTTTTCGAGGAGTCAGAAATACCGATGGCCTTTCAGTGGTAATTAAAACAACCCGCAGGAGTTTTAACTCTTCCAGGGAAACCAATCGATTGAGGCATGAATTCAGCATTGGGCAATTGCTTTCGGGATCAAACACTATAAACTACCTCGAACTCCTTTTTCAAAATGATACGTACTACCTTATTTCTGAAGATATCGATGGAATAGTCCTTAAAAACCTCATCGGTAAGCATGGGATGGACTTGGGTGAGTTTCTAATTATTTCAAAAAAAATAGCTGAGGCTTTAGGTGATATTCATGCCCAGAATGTGATCCACAAAGATATTAACCCTACCAACATTCTGTATTTACCCACTTTAGGTGAGATCAAAATCATTGACTTTGACATTTCCACCTCAATGAAAAGGGAAAATCAAGAAGGAGGTGCTGTTAATTTATTGGAGGGGACTTTGGATTACATTTCACCGGAACAAACCGGAAGGATGAATCGCACGATTGATTACCGTAGTGATTACTATTCACTTGGAATTACATTTTATGAAATGCTCACCGGAGTTACTCCATTTTCCTCAAAGGACAAACTTGAGTTGATCCATGCTCACTTAGCGATAGAGCCAAAACCGATTCATAAAGTTTCACCCAATGTTCCGGAAATGCTATCTCGAATCGTTTCTAAGCTGATTTCAAAAACAGCTGAAAAACGTTACAAGAGTACTTTCGGACTATTACAAGATTTGAAAAAGTGTGAAGAAGCGCTCCATTCGGACAAAAAAAACAAACTATTTGAACTGGGGCAACAGGATATTTCGAGCAGGTTTTACATCCCTGAGAAATTGTACGGAAGAGAGCAGGATGTCAAAATTTTGATGGACACTTTTGACAGGGTGTGTGAAGGTCGCCGGGAAATCTTAATGGTCAGAGGGTACTCAGGCGTCGGAAAATCTGCATTGGTTCAGGAAATTCACAAACCTGTCATTGCTCGTAAAGGGTATTTTATCAGTGGTAAATTTGATCAATACCAGCGAAATCTGCCTTACAGTGCCTTGATAGCTAGCTACAAACAGCTGATTCAACAGTTTCTCACAGAAGGAAAAGAAAGTCTGGACGCTTGGAAAGAGAAGTTTTTGAATGCCTTAGGACCAAATGGGCAATTGATCATTGATGTGATTCCTGAGCTCGAACTCATAATTGGAAAGCAAACTCCACCTCCTGTGATTAGAGGCGAGGCTGAAAGGAATAGATTCACACTTGTTTTTCGGAATTTCATAAAAAGCTTAACCTCTGCTGAGCATCCGCTTGTGGTTTTTTTGGATGATATGCAATGGGCGGATAGTGCTACAATCAACCTGATCCAAAACTTACTTCACGTCACTGTTCACGAAGAAACCAAACATCTCTTTCTAATTGGTGCGTACCGGGATAATGAGGTGACGGAGGCGCATCCGTTGAGTCTCATGTTTGATCAGGTCAGAGCGTTCGGAGTAGAAATAAATGACATTACACTATCACCACTAGGCTACCAAGACCTTCAGCAACTCGTAGCTGATTCCCTTGAGAGTTCGATGGATAAAATAAATCCGCTTGCCAGGATTATTTTTGATAAAACAGCAGGTAATCCATTTTTTATCAACCAATTTTTTAGCTCACTTTATGACGAATCACTGCTCTCATTTGACAGTAAAACTGCCACTTGGATTTGGGATATAGAAAGAATTAAAGAAAAAGGTTTCACAGATAATGTGATAGACCTGATGTCTGCCAAAATAAAAAAACTGGATTTTACTACACAGAATGTTCTGAAAATTGCCTCTACGATTGGGCTTAGCTTCAAGGTCAATATGATTTCAGAATTGCTGGGTAGAAAAGAAGAGGAGGTAAAACGTGATTTGTCTATCGCTGTTGCGGAGGGGTTGGTTATTCCAAATGCATATTCGGAAGAAGAAATTTCAAAATATAAGTTTTTGCATGATCGTGTTCAGCAAGCTGCTTATATTTTACTCGATTCGAATGAATTGCTAACGACCCACTATAAAATCGGAAGGCTCCTCCTGAAAACGACCAATCCTAAACAAGAGGAAGCCCTATTTGACATCGTAAACCATTTAAATTTTTCCAAATCCCTTATCATAGACCCAAAGGAGAGAATAGATTTAGCTGCCTTAAACAGAAAGGCTGGATTTAAAGCAAAATCTTCCAATGCTTATGAAGCAGCGCTGGTATACCTTAATACAGGGGTTTCACTTTTGCCGGAAGATGCCTGGAACAACCATTATGAACTCGCACATGGATTGTATGCAGCTTCTGTAGAGGCAGCTTTTCTGAATAAAGATTTTTCTCAAATGGAAGACAAGCTGTCAGTAGTGGAGCAATCTTCTAAAGAACTGATTGATAAAATCCCTTCACTTGAAATTAAAATCCAAGCCCTGGCTGCAGAATCCAAACTGTTGGAAGCCATTCAAGAAGCCACGTCAGTTTTGGCACTTTTAGGAGTGAATTTGCCCAAAAATCCGGGCAAATTGGATATTATGAAGGGACTGATCGAAGCTAAGTGGGCCATAGGCAGGAAAAAACCACAGCAGCTACTGGAATTGCCAGAGATGAGTGATCCTCTAAAGCTGGCGGCTATGCGGATCCTCATTAGTACTACTTCGTCAGCCTTTCTTGCCATGCCCAGTATGTTTCCACTTATTGTTTTCAATTTAGTGAAGCTGTCACTCAATTATGGCAATTCTAAGTATTCCACCTATGGGTATGCCACCTATGGATTGGTGTCCTGTGGTGCTTTGGGTGATATGCAAAGTGGAAATGAATTTGGAAGATTGGCGCTTCAATTGATGCAGAAATATGACGCATCGGAATTGATGGCCAAGGTATACTTTGTTTTTTACGCCTTTATCTATCAATGGAAAAATCCCCTGAAGGACACCAAGCAATTCCTGCTCGAAGGCTATAAAAGTGGCTTGGAGACCGGAGATTTTGAATACGGCGGTTGGAACGCTTACCATTATTGCAGTTATGCATTTTTTGCAGGTGAAGCACTTGAGATAACTTCTCAAAATCTCCTAGCAATGAGAGAGCAAAGCGAAAAATTAGGAGTAAATCAGGTGACTTTACTGATCGATGTTTTTATACCTGTTCTGAAATCACTGAGTGGAAATATTACACCTGAAGAAAGCCTGGTCTCCGAGAACTTTACTGACCATCTGATGCCGGTGTTTAAAACGTTGAAATACACCACAGCTATTTTTGAAAGAAACCTCATGCTGGGGATGTGTAATTATTATTTTCGGAGATATGATCAGGCAAGAAGGTACTTTGATGAGGCAGATCCATTGATTGAGTCGGTCGTAGGAATGGAGTATACGCCTCAATTTTATTTTTTCGCAGCATTGACACTCATCCAAACAGCAGATTACTATCCCAAGAGTTTTTCAAAAAAATTCAAATTATACAGTGGTAAGCTGAAAAAGTGGGCTAAAGATTCACCAACTAACTATCTCCATAAATATGAGCTGGTAATGGCCGAATATTACAGACATAGGGGACACAAGGCTAAAGCTGAAGATTTTTATTGCCAAGCTATTGACCATGCCCATACCCAGCGATACCTCAATGACGAAGCGATCGCCACGGAATGTGCTGCAGAGTATTATCTCTCCCAATACAAAAAAGATATAGCTCTGACCTACATCATCAGGTCAAGATATACGTATTTGAAATGGGGAGCAGAAGCTAAAGTCGATCAACTGGACTTGTTATATCAACAACAAATCAATTTAGCCTTCAAGTCTACTTCTGACTTTAGAAAAAGATATTCAGAAAGTTCCCTGTCTACCACTTTTGCTGATACGACCACAGATGCGGTAGGAGTGGATATTCTTACCGTAATAAAAGCCTCCCAGACTATTTCAGGAGAGATTGTCTTGGAAAACCTCCTGAGGAAGTTGATGGTACTATTAAATCAAAATGCAGGGGCTGAGAAAGGTTTTTTGTTTTTAGAAAACAATGGAAAGCTGTTTCTGCAGGCGGAAAGTTCAAATAAATCTGATGAAGTCAAAACATTACATGCTCAGCCCTTGGAGAATTGTGGAAAGCTTGCTGAATCTATCGTCAAATATGTAGCTATTACTAAGGAAACAGTGATTTTGGATGATGCATTCGAAAGTACTCTTTTTGTCAATGATGAATTTATCAAAACCCATAAACCCAAAAGCATTCTTTGTGCTCCTTTTCTTAACCATGGCAAAATTCAAGGGATTATTTATTTGTCAAATGATCTGACAACTGGGGCATTTACTGAAAAAAGACTTGCTCTACTCAAACTGCTCACAGCCCAAATTGCCATTTCCATCGAAAACGCCCTGTTCTATGACCAATTAGAACAAAGAGTGTCCGAACGGACAAAGGAACTACAGGAAGAAAAGAAAAAATCTGATGACCTCTTACTGAATATTCTTCCACAGGATATTGCCAATGAGCTGAAACAAACAGGACATTCCAAAGCAAGGAGTTACGACCAGGTGAGCGTGATGTTTACAGATTTCAAAGAATTTACCAGGCATAGCGAGATGCTAAAGCCAGAGGAACTAGTCGCGGAAATTGATTTTTGCTTCCGCAAATTTGATCAAATCATCACAAAGCATAAACTTGAAAAAATCAAGACGATAGGGGATGCTTACTTATGCGTAGAGGGAATTCCAAAAATAGCCGATGGCTCGGTTGACAATGTTATTCTTGCAGCATTGGATATTATGGACTTCATGTTGGAACTTAAAGAGGCAAGATTAAAAGAAAATAGAAGTTTTTTTGAATTAAGAATAGGAATCCATACTGGCCCTCTGGTTGCTGGGATTGTGGGGATGAAAAAATTTGCCTTTGACATTTGGGGAGATACTGTGAATACCGCGGCCAGGATGGAACAAAGTGGAGAAGCCGGCAAAATCAACATTTCTCATTCCACCTATAACTTGATCAAAGATAATTTTGAATGCGAATATAGAGGCGAGATAGATGCTAAAAATAAAGGTAAACTGGAAATGTATTTTGTTAAAGGCAGAAAAGACTCTGTCACTGCTTAGTCAAACCATTAGAGACTCTATAATGAAGATAAACTGCTTCAAATTCAGTCGCTACGATAGGAGTCAGCTTGGATATGCTAGCCTTGGTATCCAAAAAGCCTGATTTTTTGCGCCAAAGGTTCTTTCCGATATTCGTCGGGATAGACTCATACAAAACCTAATTCATATATCGGATTAATCTTACAAGGAAACCTAAAGAGCGTTTTGAAAAAAGATGCATAGGTCTTTAGCTTACTACGGGCAGTGATGAAGATGAGGAAGTATTCAAGAATTGGCAAACACCAAAAATAAGATTTATTTATCTATAGAATGAAAAGGATGGATTCATATCAGCACTACATTGATGCGGAAGTTGGGCTTTGGCTGTATGAGTTAAAAAAACCTCCTGGCTTATTCAGTCGGATGACTCATGGGGTACAAGGCAAGATCAATTCGATCATCCCTGAAAAGATCCATAAAGCCATAACAGTTGCAATTGAAAATATGGTGAAAGCCGTAATCACAGGTTCTGCTTGGATCGTTCCAAAAGCAGACCAAAGCCTGAATCTTATGATTCGTGAAAATAGGGTTCGGGAGCGAATCAAGTGGTATCGAAATACAGCTTCTGCTGAGGGGGCAATTACCGGCGCAGGTGGGATTTTATTGGGATTCGTGGATTTCCCTGCTTTTTTGACAATCAAGATGAAAATGCTGTTTGATATTGCAGCGCTCTATGGTGCGAATACCAAAGATTATCATGAGCGCTTGTTTCTGCTTTACATCTTTCAGCTCAGCTTTTCAGACCAAAAACGACGAAATGAACTGGTGGGGTTGATTGAAAATTGGGAGGATTTCCGAAACGACTTGCCCAAGGAAATGAAAGACTTTGACTGGAGGACATTTCAATTGGATTACCGGGATTACATTGATTTGGCTAAGCTTGCTCAGCTGGTTCCAATCATTGGAGCAGGAGTGGGGGCAATCGCCAATTATAAACTTACCGAGCACTTAGGTCAATTTGCCATGAATGCCTATCGGTTGAGACTTTTAAAAATGAATCAAGACCATATTGATTCAACTGAGGTAAAGCCGATAAAATAAAAAAGCTTCCCTTGAACGGGAAGCTTTTGTTGGCCGACCAGGGCTCGAACCTGGACTCTTCTGAACCAAAATCAGACGTGTTGCCAGTTACACCATCAGCCAATTTTGATCATTAGAAAAACATCGTTTTTCTTAAAGTGTCACAAAGGTAGATTCTTGACTTATTTTTTCCAAATGGCCTGTTAAAGATTTTTGAAGTTGAGTCGTAATTTACTTGCATTCAGGTAGAAAAAGTGTTTCTGGGGAAGCGATTAGTATAACTCAGAAATTTACCCTAGGAGAAGTAAGACCTACGAATATATTAAGAACGAAATCGATTGAAATTTGTCTTTTTATTAACTTTTATCTAGTTGTATTGATTGAATGAAAATATTTGTATTGTTTTGTTTCAAATTTGAAAACTAAACTAAAATTATATTGTGCTATGAAGGCGGAAAAAATGGAAAAACTGGTGGCTGAAGTCATTGAAAAATTAGGGAAATTAAAGCATGCAGATTTGGCGGCTGATCTCAGTTGGTGTTGGGTAAGTTTTCAAAATGACCAAAATCCTGTCGGAGTCATTGAAAAGGCATCCCAAGCATTGGCTGCATTCAAAGGGGCTCGGGAGAAAAATGCAAAGTCAGTATCGAAAAAATTGGTAGAAGATCTGGAAAAAGCGTTGGCTTAAACCAAAAAAAGCTCGCTGTTTCAGCGAGCTTTTTTTGGTTTTAAGATTAATTTATTCTCCGGAGACAATAAACTTAACTTTTGTTTTTACTTCTCTGTGAAGATCAATGTCAGCTGAAAATTCACCTGCACCATTTACAGGTACTCCGATTGATATTTTCTTTCTGTCAATTACAAAACCCTGGGTAGCTAGTGCATCAGAAATCTGAAGCGTAGTTACCTTTCCGAAGATTTTTCCAGAATCGCCAATTTTAGCTTTGATGTCAAGGGTAACATCAGCAAGCTGTGCAGCAATATTTTCAGCTTCAGTTTTGATCTTTTCAGCTTTATGAGCTGCCTGCTTGATGTTTTCAGCAAGAATTTTTCTGTTTGAGTCTGTAGCCAAGACTGCAAAGCCCTGAGGAATTAAGTAATTCCTACCATACCCAGGTTTTACTACTACTAGGTCGTTTTTGTATCCAAGACCTTTTATGTCTGTTTTTAGAATGATATCCA
This sequence comes from Algoriphagus boritolerans DSM 17298 = JCM 18970, assembly GCF_900108085.1. Lineage (GTDB taxonomy): Bacteria > Bacteroidota > Bacteroidia > Cytophagales > Cyclobacteriaceae > Algoriphagus > Algoriphagus boritolerans. The sequence continues at coordinate 101,481 of NZ_FNVR01000009.1, read as the reverse complement.
TTTGTAATGATCTTTTGTGATTGAACGATACAAGACCGAATTATTTCAAACCATCGGTTACGAATGGCAACAAAGCCAAATGTCTTGCTTTTTTGATAGCTTGGGCTACTTTTCTCTGGTATTTCGCAGAGTTACCGGTAAGTCTTCTCGGAAGGATTTTACCTTGCTCGTTTACGAATTTTAAAAGGAAGTTGGGATCCTTGTAGTCGATATACTTGATACCGTGCTTCTTGAATCGGCAATATTTCTTCCTGATTTCGCCTCTGTTGATGGGTTCGTTTACTAGTGTCATTAGGCTTCCTCTTTAACTTCTACTTTTTTGTTAAACTCTCCTTTTCTTCTTCTGTCAGCGTAAGCAATTGAATGCTTGTCCAACACAGTAGTCAAGAATCGCATCACTTTCTCATCGCGTCTAAGCTCAAGCTCAAACTTGCGGATGATAGTGGGATCGGCCTTGAACTCTACCAGCACGTAAAACCCTGTTGTCTTTTTTTCAATGGTGTATGCCATTTTTTTAAGACCCCAGTTCTCCACATTGATAACATCTGCCCCCTCTTCTTTTAACAAGCTTACAAACTTGTCGACGGTATCCTTCATCTGAACATCAGACAAAACGGGAGTTAAAATGAATACCGTCTCATAATTTCTTTGGAACATTTTTTTAATGTGTTTAAGGAATTTGAATAAACAGACCGCAAAAGTAGAGTAAATGCCGCTGTAATCCAAATCATTGTCGCGATTCCCTATAGCTATAAATCAAAAAAGCCTCCAAAAAGGAGGCTTTTTTGGGGCGCTTTTGATTATTTTACTGTAAAGGTCTTTGAACCAACCTGATAGTTGTCTACAAATATTCTTACCTCATGGTTTCCTGAGGAATAATCAGATCCTTTTTCATAATAGAATGTTAATTCTTGCTCCGAATTATCAAAAATAATGTCCTGTTTTACGGTGTAAAATTGTTCTACTCCATCGATCATGAAGGTGCCTGAACCTTTTGCCACATCGAAAATCGGCTGGGCGTTACCGTCCAATACTTGTACATAGACATTTCTTGGGCCTTTCTCAGCGACTTTGTTATCTGCGATGTTAAAGCTCACTTTCAGTCGTTCAATTTGTCGGTTTCTGAAATCTTTGGTCGTTTCGATTCGTTCTTTTCCCCGTGAATTTACAGCTGCAATGGTTATGTTTTCAGCTTTCAGCATCGAAGCAACGTCGACTTTGGCTTGCAGGTCTTGTTTCTGAATATTGAGTTGGACTACTTCTTCTTCAATTTCAGCCTGGGTGGTTTTCAAATCCTCGTTCTCTGCAAACAGCTGTTGGTTCGCCGCTCTTAATTCCAGGATTTCCTGATCTTTCTGAGCAATCAAGCCATTTAGATTTGTGATTTTCCCATTCAAAGCTGCAATTTCGGAGGAACTTCGTTGGCGGGTAGAATTTCGCTCTGCGATCAATTGGTCTCTCACTGCCTCCAAAGCTTGGATATCACCCCCAAGTTTTTCAATTTCTTGGATTCTGAGGTTGAGTTGATAGGTTACAGAATCCAGCCTTTGGTTCAACTCGTTATTTTCTGTTGAAAGGAGAAGTATTTCTTCGGTTTTTTTTGTCCGGTCCACATAGTCCGTGTAGAGCTTGATGCCGCTGATAATGACTAATAAAACAAGAACAATAATAATGATGTTCTTATTCTGATCTTTTTTTGAACCGGATTCCTTTTCGAAATTAGTGCTCATAATTTAAAATTGTTAAGGGCTTGTGATATGCAGAACTTAGACGAAGAATTCTGGTCTTCCCGTTACCAAAATGGATATACCGGATGGGACATTGGATTTCCTTCCCCTCCACTTTATCAATATCTTTGCCAACTTGATACTAAAACCCTTTCTATTCTCGTTCCCGGAGCCGGAAATGCCCATGAAGTAGCCTCAGCTTGGGATTTGGGCTTTCAAAACATTCATCTTCTGGATATTTCTATCCTTCCGATTAAGGAGTTTATCGATAAAAACCCTTCATTCCCTGCCAATCAAGTTTTTCATCAGGACTTCTTTGATCACACAGGAAGCTACGATCTGATTTTGGAACAGACGTTTTTCTGTGCACTTGATCCCAAGCTTAGGGGCAACTATGCGAAAAAGATGCATCAATTATTAAAGCCAAATGGAAGGCTGGTTGGGGTTTTGTTTAATAGAACGTTCAGCACGGAAGGCCCTCCTTTTGGAGGTAGTGAAGGTGAATATAAGGCGTATTTTGAACCGTATTTTGAGTTTGAAAAATTTGAACTTTGCTATAATTCCATCCCTGCGAGGATGGGTTCTGAGATTTTTATTAAGTTGAGAAAGTTAGATATCTAAGATTAAATCTACTTTTCCCCCCGGATATTCAAATAAAACTATCCCGCACTCGAAAAAGTCAAAAGTAAGTTTGACGCTGGGATTAGTTTTTATCTCTTTCCAGGCACGGTCCATTTCAGGTGTCCAATGAATGTCACCGATTGCTATTATTGTTTTGGGATGTGCTTTTTTAAGTATAGAATTAAAAGAGAAAATTGTGCCTTCGTAGGTATGATTTGCATCAATCAATGCGAAATCCACTTTTGGTATTTGGGATAGAAGGGTGGGGAGCGTTTCATGGATAGGTCCCAAGATAAATTCAGTATGATGGGGTTTTGGGTTGCGAGTGGCTACTTTTTGGATTTCCGGCGAACCCTCCAAAGTATAAAGTTTGCCTTTGGTAACTTTGCTAAGGTATCTGGTAGAAATACCCACACAGGTGCCCAGTTCAATCACTTGTTCAGCTGGAGTCAGCCTACAAAAAAACTGATAGAGTTGACAAAATTTAATTCCACTGGTTGAAAATCGGGTGATTTCTGCTACCTGCCGAACCGAATGAGGTGCTTTTTTTGATCCTGCACCCAGATCCAATACTTCAATCTTGGTATAGTCCTTCAATAGGGAATTCCTGAACAGTTCGAGCTCAAGGTTTCCTTTTTTCTTGGCTTTTAAAAATTGGATCAATCCGCTGTATAGGTCAAAAACAAAAGGCGACTGCTGACTGAACCGATCTTCTTTTTTTAACCAATAGCCAAAATACGCCTTGGCTAAAAAAAACCAATCCCTCAAATCAATTATGGAATATGTTTGCAATCATCTGAAATTCAGGAACCTCTACTTCGATAGATTTTCCGTCAAAAAGCTTTTCCATGGTATAGGACCCCTTCATTTTTCCCAGTCCGGATTTTAGATTACATCCCGAAACATAGGAATGTGAATCACCGGGTTCGCGAATGGGTTGTTGACCGACTACACCATTGCCCTCTACAATTTTGGATTCTTCGGCTGCATCAAAAATTTGCCATTTTCTTTTTAAGAGTTGATAGGTATGTTGGCTATTATTTTCAATAGTTACCTTGTATGTAAATACGTAATGATGCTGATGAGGACTGGAAAATTCCGCCTGATAAGTGACCTCTACGCATACCTTAATTCCTTCTGTAACTGAAATAACCATTGGATGATGAATTAAAAAGGGAGTTAATTTACATTTTAAAATGAATAAATCAATATAAATGCAAGTCAAAATTGAAGATAGTTGGAAAAAAGCATTAAGCGATGTTTTTGAAAAGAACTTTTTCCAACGATTAGTTTCTTTTGTTAAGGACGAATATCAGGTCAATCAGGTTTTCCCTCCGGGAAAAGAAATTTTCAATGCGTTTAATCACTGCCCTTTAGACGCTGTGAAGGTAGTCATTCTGGGACAAGATCCGTATCATGGTCCTGGTCAAGCCCATGGGCTTTCATTTTCTGTGAAACCTGGAGTGCCCTTTCCTCCCAGTCTTTTAAATATCTTTAAAGAAATCAAGTCGGACCTGGGAATAGACATGCCTCCAAACGGTGATCTGACAAGGTGGAGCAATCAAGGCGTATTTTTGTTGAATGCGACACTCACTGTACGGGCAAATCAAGCCGGATCCCATCAAAATCAAGGTTGGGAGACTTTTACGGATGAGGTGATTAAGATCGTCAGTAGCCAGCGGAGTAATGTTGTATTTATGCTTTGGGGGGCCTACGCTCAGAAAAAAGCGGAATTAATAGATGCAAACAAACATCTGATTCTGAAAGCTCCGCATCCCAGCCCACTCTCAGCACATCGGGGATTTTTGGGTTGCAAACACTTTTCTAAAGCCAATCAATACCTTGTAGAAAAGAATCTCCAACCTGTTATTTGGTAAAAAAAATCCCGATTAAATCGGGATTTTTTAGTGCTTAATTTATTCCTTTCAGGAATCTACTCCATCTGATTTTATTGAACATTGATTCGTATTTGTCCAGAGAGAGCCAAAGGAACCAAGCCTTGCCCACAATATGGTCTTCAGGGACAAACCCCCAAAATCTTGAATCCAACGAATCGTGGCGATTGTCGCCCATCATGAAATAATAGTTCTGCTTGAAGGTGTAACTTTCAACTTTTTGTCCATCGATTAAAAGCGTGCCTTCCTGAATTTCAACCGAATCATGACCTTCATATTTTTCAATTGTAAAACCATACCGCTGAACATTGTCAGGAGTCATTTCGATGGTCATATTCTCAGCAGGAATTTGTAAGGGACCGAAATTATCTCTATTCCACCCGTAATTTGCTCCCTTGGGGAAGATCAAGGTGTCATTTGCCCCCGGTTCTTCGATTCGTTTACTTATCGAGACGACTACCGGAGAGGTTTTGAGCCGTTCCATCATCTGATCGGTCCCGAAGACCAAATAGCCGGCTCCGTTGGTGAAGGACATAAAACTCTCCGGATTGATGTCATAATCCGCAAAAAAATCCACTGTCAATGGTCTATTGGTGATCAAATCATAGGAATATTGCATTTCCTCGGGATTTGGGGCATTCTCTCCATTGACGATCAGTTGCCCTTGTTTGACTTCTACGATATCCCCCGCAATGCCAACGGCCCGCTTGATGTAATTGGTTTTCAAATCGCTGGGGTATTCAAACTCAACAGGGTAATTGAATACTACCACATCATTTCGCTCCACATCACTAAAACCCGGTAGCCTGAGGTAGGGAATCTGAATGGCATCAGAATAAGAGGGGATTTCAGTTCCCCAGATTTTCTGATGGGTCAGGGGTACCTGTAGTGGGGTTTTGGGGATTCGGGTGCCGTAGTGCATTTTACTTACAAATAGAAAATCACCGACTAAAAGTGACTTTTCCATGGATGCCGTAGGTATTGTAAACGGCTCAAGTAAAAGCCAACGGATTAAGCTTGCTGCAACAACTGCAAAAACCAAAGCATCAACCCATTCCCGGGTAGCTGATTTTTTATTTTTAGATTGACTCATGTGCTCAAATTAATTTCAGAAAGATAGAAAATCATCCATGGAAAGTACTCCTTTTTTACCCTTGATCCACTCTGCGACCAAAACTGCGCCAAGGGCAAACCCCTGCCTGCTGTGAGCAGTATGGCTAATTTCAATTTGGTCAATTTCAGAACTGTAGCGAATAATATGAGTTCCGGGTGCTGGGTCAATCCGCTTTGAAGTGATAGGTAAAGTTTGTTCGTTTTCGGACGAGTGTCCGCTCAATTGCCATTCTTTCAGTTTATCCATATTTTGAATAATTCCCTCAGCGAGGGTAATTGCAGTTCCGGAGGGAGCATCTTTTTTTTCAGTATGATGGATTTCTTCAATGGAGGCAGAATAGCCACTCGTCTCATTCATCAGTTTGGCCAAAAATTCATTGACTTTGAAGAAAATATTGACTCCGATGCTATAATTGGAAGCGTAAAAAAAAGTACCATCCTGAGCTTTGGTCAAGGCTTCGATTTCTCCTTTTCTGGAAAGCCAGCCGGTAGTGCCGGAGACGACAGGAATTCCTCTTGTTATTGCCCAGGTGATGTTGTCCACTGCCGCTTCAGGTTGGCTGAATTCGATTGCCACATCTACTTTGGAAGGATCCAGAGTATTCAAGTCCTCACGATTATCGATGTTGATTTTTGCTGTAATGGTATGGCCTCGGGATTCAGCGATTTCGCCGATGATTTTCCCCATTTTGCCATAACCGAGGATTAAAATGTTCATTATTTAAGTTGAAATTTGAGGGACAGGCCCATTGTATTGCCTGAGGCTGCGAAAGTACCCACATTAGGTTCAATTTTCATGGATATGTCATCAGAAATATCGAACCCTGAAAGGTGTGCATCCACATTGGCATCGATCAGATTAAGTGCATAGATGGCGGCCAGAAGCAGAATCGTCATATCTCGATTTTGTCTCCAGTAATCAACGTTCCGGACCAAAGCTTCTCGATTTAGCGAAGGAAACTGGCTTCTATCCCCATCATCAAAAGCAAAAAGTGCTGTCCGAAATGTTTGGTATCGCTTGTTGTTGAAATTGATAAAATAGATGTCAGCCATGAAACCTGCGTAGAGAATGGGTACTTTCCAGGCTTTGTTATTATAGACTTGGCCTGCACCCGGCAAAATCGCTGAGAGTAAAGTGGCTTTCCTTGGGTTTTTGGGTAATGAAGAAAGATCCGGCCTTTCCACTTCCGGTGTTTCCACTTCTTCGGTTTCTTCTTGATTTTGAGAAAAGCTTGGGCCTGACCACAGAAATAACAAAAGCAAAATCCCCAAGGAAATCCATGGGGTCTTGTTTTTGATTTTTGAATGGAAATGAATTCGGCTCAAATTTTCAGATGATTTCGAGAATTTCAAGAATTCGATTGAGATCTGTGGCAGAGTTAAATGGTATTTTGATTTCTCCTTTGTTTTTCCCGTCTGCTTTTAATGCGACTTTGGTTCCAAAATGAGTTGCCAACCGTTGCTGTATTTTGTTCATTTCGTATTTCCGGACGGGATCAAGACCCTTTGAAGGCTTTTCCTTTTCTTCTTTTCTGGAATTAAGAGCTTTGACCAGTGCTTCCACATTTCTCACACTTAGTTCTTCATCGACAGCTTTTTTGAAAATAGCCAACTGCTTTTCCACGTCTTCGATATTGATCAAAGCGCGGGCATGTCCCATCGAAATCTGCTGATCCCGAATCGCAGCCTGAATTGTGGGTGGTAGCTTCAGAAGGCGCAGGTAATTGTTGACCGTTGTTCTGTTTTTGCCTACCCGATCACCAAGTTCCTCCTGCTTGAGGTTACACTCTACTAATAATCTTTGATAGGAATTAGCAATTTCGAGTGCATTTAGGTTCTCACGCTGAATGTTTTCGATCAGTGCCATTTCCAGCATTTGCTGATCATTTGCAGTTCGGACGTAGGCAGGGATTTGCGTCAATCCGGCAAGTTTGGATGCCTGAAATCGGCGCTCCCCTGAGATAAGCTGAAATTCGTTGGGTGCAAGTTTCCTTACGGTAATAGGCTGGATGATCCCTTGGACAAGAATCGAATCTGCAAGTTCCTGAAGTGTATTTTTGTCGAAATGAACCCTTGGCTGGTAGGGGTTTACCTGAATTTCGCTGAGAGGAATCTCAAAAATTCCTGTTTTGGCGATTTCGGGAAGGATTTCATTTGGTTTATGTTTTGCGGGGCTGTCTTCCAAAAGTGCCCCAAGGCCTCTTCCTAATGCGTTTTTTCGATTGGGCTTATTTTCTGACATAGTTACTCAGTCACTTTTTGATGACCATTTTTTTTAGCGATTTCGCCGGCAAGATTGAGATATGCAATTGATCCTTTTCCGTCTGCATCAAAGGAGATTACAGGCAATCCGAAACTAGGCGACTCAGAAAGACGAACATTCCTGGGAATAATTGTGTCAAAGACCATGTTTTTGAAATGAAATCTCACTTCTTCCACTACTTGATTGGACAATCTGAGGCGGACATCATACATGGTCAGTAGGATTCCTTCTATTTCCAAGTCCGGATTAAGTCGGGTTTGGATGATTTTAATCGTATTGAGCAATTTGCCCAGCCCTTCCAAGGCAAAATATTCACATTGCACAGGAATGATCACCGAATTTGCCGCAGTTAGCGCATTGATCGTGATCAATCCCAGTGAAGGGGAGCAGTCGATAATAATGAAGTCATAAAGATCCTTGAGGGAAGAGATCACTTCCTTCATTTTTTCCTCCCGGTTTTCCAGATTTATCATTTCTACTTCAGCACCGACCAAGTCAATGTGTGAAGGAACTAGATCCAGGTTTTCGAGTGAAGTTTTTCGGATTATTTCTTCGACTTTGACACCATCCACCATGCACTCGTAGATGCTGGCTTCAATTGACTTAGGGTCGTGGCCCAGTCCGGAAGTAGTATTAGCCTGAGGATCAGCATCGATGACCAGGGTTTTAAACTCCAAGACAGCCAAACTGGCCGCAAGGTTCATTGCAGTGGTAGTTTTACCCACTCCGCCTTTTTGATTGGCTATAGCAATTATTTTTCCCATGGTTTAATTAAGGGGTATTTTGATTCAATATTAATCAAATTCAGGTCGAAACTTGTGGAAGGTGGTGCTTTTTTGGAAAGGAACCAAAGTGAAAAATCGTTAATTCCTTCATTTTCAGCGAGGAGGGCTGATTATGATTTTTGACAATACCTAAAAGAACAAAAAATAAGGAGCCGTTGAAAGCTCCTTTTTAGAATTATTTTTTACGGGTATTATCTGCCGCTTTCATTGCGTCCTCCAGCCTTTGCTGAAACTTGGATTTCTTTTTATTGACATTTTTGGCTTTGCTTTCCTCCACTTTTGCTCTGATTTTTTTGTCATCTACGAATAGTTTAATGACTGCCTGCTGTCCAAATGTCACCACATTCGACACGAAATAATAAAAACTAAGTCCCGCAGGGTAAGAGTTGAGTATGAACATAAACATGACCGGCATGATGTAGCCAAGGTTTTTCATTGGCCCCGTAGCGGTTGTCAACTGATTGTTGAAATGGGTGTAAATGATCTGTGATACGGTCATCAGCAAAGTGAATAAACTGACATGAGAACCATAAAAAGGAATGGTAAACGGCAACTTGATAAACTCATCGAAGGTGGAGAGATCGTTTGCCCAAAGGAAGGATTCCTGCCGAAGTTCCACTGCATTGGGGAAAAAGAAGAACATCGCAAACAGAAAAGGCATCTGAAGTAATAGTGGAAGGCATCCGGAAATTGGACTTACCCCCAACTGCGAAAAGAGCTTCATTTGCTCCTGTTGCATTTTAGTGGCATCATCACCGTATTTCTCTTTGAGCTCGTCGATCTCCGGTTTGATCACCCGCATTTTTGCCATTCCGATGTAGGATTTATAAGTCAGGGGCGTGAGTGCAAGTTTGATGATCAATACGATCAGGATGATGATGATTCCATAGTTGTTGAAATACTTTTCCAAGAATTCGAACAGGTGAACAACGATGTATTTGTTGACCCAACTGACGAAAAAGTATCCCATATCTACATTTTCTTCAAATCCTTCTGTGACATTTTTGAGGGTTTTGTATTTATCCGGACCAAAATAAAAGCTGAGATCTGCTTTCCCATTTTGTACAGGTATAGTCAAGGAGGCCGACATGATCCGGACTATCGAAGAGTCCGCAGGTGTAGACTGGGCTATTTTTACATTTTGGAAGACGGAGTCAGCGATAATTCCGGCAGTGAAGAATCGTTGACTGAAGCCAATCCACTTCACGGGCTCAGAAATTTGTTCTTCTTCAGGATCATCTCCTGCACCCAGGTTGTCATAGGATTCTGAGGCAAGAAAATAATTGAGTTTTGTCTGACGTCGGGATTCTGCCAGATCTTTTTCCTGAGCTACTACCTGATCCTCCCACGTGAAGTTTAGGGAATTTCCTAAAAATACACCTTGATAACGGTCAATTTCAAGTGATTTTTTTACTTCATAACTTCCGTCCGCAATCGCATATTTCTTAATAATCTGTCCCGATTCAGATCCGGCCGTGAAGGTTAATACCTGAGTTTTGACCCCTTCGACTTCTTCCTCTGTGAGATTCGGAGTAAAGTAGAAATCCGACAAGCTTACCGGGCCTTTGGAGGTCTCCAAAGAAAAATCCATAACTGAACTCTTCTCGTCCAAAAGTGCCAAAGGCTCACTGTTCCAACTTTTGAAGTCCTTCAAAATCACTTCTTTTATCTGAGCGCCTTTGGTGGATAGGGTGATTAATACCTTATCGTTCTCTAGAGTCACGTCTTTATCCTCGCCAAGTGTCAGTACGGCCAACACACCGTACTGTGCGGTTCGCTGTATATCTACCAGGCTATCCGGAAGTGTTTCACTTGCAGATTTCTGGTTAAGGATTGAAGCAGGAGCTTCGGTTTGCTGCGGAGTTTCTTCGATAGGCGGAACTTCCGGTCCACTCGCAAAAAACAGGGAGTAGATTAAAATGACCGCTGCAAAAAGGATCAAACCTGTTGCTTGATTTTTATCCATAATTAGTTATTTCCACACCATCAATAGGGTGCAAGTCAATTACTTTACTTTTTTATTGTCAATGGCGGCCTGAATAAATCTCACAAACAAAGGATGAGGATTTAGTACCGTACTTTTATATTCTGGATGAAACTGAACGCCCACAAACCACGGATGGTTTTTGAGTTCAATAATTTCTACCAAGCCTGTATCAGGATTTTTACCGGCTGCGATCATGCCTTTGCTCTGAATCTGCTCGAGGTAGGCGTTGTTAAATTCATACCTGTGCCGATGCCGTTCCTGAATTTTGGTTTTTCCGTAGGCGATGGCGGACTTAGTTCCATTTTTGAGGTCGCAAGCATACGAACCCAATCGCATAGTTCCGCCCATTTGATCAATTTTCTTTTGCTCCTCCAGCAATGCAATAATCGGATGAGGAGTAAAAGGGTCCATTTCTGTCGAATTTGCATGCTCTAACCCCAAGACATTTCTTGCAAATTCCACTACTGCAACTTGCATCCCTAGACAGATGCCGAAGAATGGAATATTATGTTCACGGGCATATCGAACTGTCTCAATTTTCCCCTCAAATCCCCGCTCACCAAATCCCGGAGCCACCAAAATTCCATCCAGCTCCTTGAATTTACTTTCATAGTTGTCCAGATGAATTTCTTCTGATGAGATGAGTAACAGGTTTACTTTGCACTCTACGGAAGCTCCGGCGTGGGTAAATGACTCGATAATGGACTTGTAGGAATCCGGAAGCGAAATGTATTTTCCAACCAATCCAATAGTCACTTCCTGAGTTGGGTTTTTTAATTTCCCAAGAAAATCTTTCCAAGTTTCGAGGTCGGGGGATGTTTTGGTCGAAAGCTTTAACTTATTCATTACCCGCTCATCCAGCTTTTCCTTTTTCATCAAAAGAGGCACATCATAAATGGATTCGGCATCCATTGCTTCTATGACGCTGTTGAGTTGGACGTTGCAAAAAAGAGCCAACTTTTTCTTTACATCCAAGGGAAGATGATATTCTGTCCTACAAACCAAAATGTCAGGCTGAATTCCTGCCTCCAACAATTGCTTTACAGAATGCTGAGTTGGTTTGGTTTTAAGTTCTTTGGCAGCTTTCAGGTAGGGGATGAGTATCAGGTGAATGACCAAAAAATTATTTGGGCCCAAATCCCATCGGGCTTGACGCACTGCTTCTATAAAAGGTAAAGATTCTATATCACCGACACAACCGCCTATTTCCGTAATGACAACGTCATATTTTCCGTCCTGGCCAAGCTTATAAAAGTTGCTCTTGATTTCATCTGTAATATGAGGGATTACCTGAACAGTTTTTCCCAGAAATTCACCCTTTCGCTCCCTGGTTATGACATTATTATAGATCCGGCCTGTGGTGATGTTGTTGCTTTGAGAAGTAGACACATTAAGAAATCGCTCGTAATGACCTAAATCTAAGTCGGTTTCCGCACCATCATCAGTGACATAGCATTCGCCATGCTCATAGGGATTGAGTGTTCCCGGATCAATGTTGAGGTATGGATCAAATTTTTGGATAGTCACACTGAAACCTCTGGACTGCAACAGCTTGCCTAACGAAGCCGCAATTATGCCTTTGCCTAGAGATGAAGTGACTCCTCCGGTAATGAAAACGTATTTGGTGGATGAGCCCATAAGAATGGAGAGTGGGTGTTTTTAATTGGAATCTTATGGGATTCAAAATTAGGGAAATTTCCCGACTTGCCTTCTGATCTCTTTACTGATTTTTGGCTTTCTATGATTTTTGATTTTTTAGTTTAAAAGTTAAGGAAAAAGTAAATTGAGACAATATGTGTCAAAAGGTATTTTATTAAAAGGTTAAAACGTACTTTAGTATCGTAGAAACCGAAGCAATTTCTTATAAAAACTACAGTGCATTCTTGTGGGTTATTATACACTTGCTTCAGGTCTTTGGTAAAAATTAATGGATGAAAATTAATCGGTTAACAAAAAAACTATGAGCTCAAAAATCAAAAGTATCGTACTCGTGGATCAGCATCTTGATAGGAATTCGGATTGGCTTGAAAAAGTAGATTTTCAGAAATCGGATTTTGTGCTTTTGGATCCTGTTAGTTTATTTTCAGAGTTGGACTGGACATGGTATGAAGAAGATGTTCGGGTTATTAATAAAATTTATTCACGTCTTTTTGAAGAGGTCGTAATGAATAATAAAAAGTTGGTTTGTTTTTGGCCCCTTGCACAGCAATTGGGAGAAGAATGGTCTAATCTTTCTTCCTTATGTAAGGCTAACTCCTATGAGCTTGAATTATATAAATCCAATTCTATAGAAGATTCAACGTATGGGTTTAATTTGGAAATTCTCAATTCCTGGAAAAGTTTTATTCATTTTTTAATTGAATCGCTGTTTGAGGATATCCGACTTAATGAACAGTTTGATGAAATAGCAACATTAAAGTCGGAGCAAGAAACTATTATTTTATTCAAATTGGTTCAAGACGGAACTATTCGGTATTCCTATGCCTCCGATTCGGATTTCTTAGAATTGATTCCGAGCCCAGTTGACTATTCGGGTAAAGATGATCTTCAAATCGAATCCTTTGCGTCCTTCAATGAAATGCTAAAGAAATTGCTGAAAGAGAGTGACCTGAGTCTTTTCGAATCCAGATTTGTGGATGGAAGCCTAGAAAAAGCATATTTCAGTATTCTTTCCAGGGAATTCAAAACCAAAAATCTTATTGAAAATTGGTTGATGACCTATTCTATGAATTAAAGTAAGGGTTCTATGAATTAAAGTAAGGGCTTATTTTTGGAGAATTTATTTTGCAAATATTCTTTAATTCTATTTAATGAATAGAAAGCAATTTATATATTGCAAGGATTTTTAATTAACACAAATAAATCCTATAAAAAAATGAGAGAATTAATCAAAGAAGCCATCGTTGATCTTAAAAAGACAGATGGATTTATCTACGTTACGGCAGAGGGTAAGAAAATTGAACTTCATGAAGCAGCTGCACGAGGTATTGCAGTGACACCTGTTAATCCTAAAGATGAAGTTATTAAAAAACTGGAAGCTGCTGGTTTGTTTTTGACCGATAGTAAATTCGTCAATGAATTGAATGATCTGATCAGTGTTTTGAGTGGAAGCGGGAGCTCAAAAGGTGCAGGTAAGAGAAGATCTTTTTCAGACTCTGAAAAGAACAAGATCGTAGAAGAATGGAAAAAAGTAGAAGCAGCCGGAAAGAAAACCAAAGCGGCCTTCGCTAGAGAAATTGGAGTTGGTTATCAGACGTTTATCAATTGGTTGAAAAGCTAATTGATTCTAAAACCATTATAAAAAGGACAGCTATTGAGCTGTCTTTTTTTGTTTATATACCTGCTTGTTTATTCCGAATTGCACCTAAAACTATGATAAATTCAAGAATAAAAATACAATTAAGCCCATTAAAATTGTGGGCTTAAATCGACCGCAGGAAACATTACGCTAGATACCTCAAAATTGAATTTAGGTATTTTCGTCGGAGGCAATTTTTCAACAGGAAGCTCGAAAAGGAATAGACCAAACCCACACTTACATTAAGATGATGCCACATTTCGAGGGTTTCGAAATGCGGGATTTCTTTTTGGAATCTGTCTTAAATTTTTAAAACAAGTTGAATTGTGATTTAGGCTTTAGCCAAAGTCAGTTGAAATTCCAACGCTCCACAAGGTTTGAATTCATCTGCTTCCAAGTCATCAAAAATTTCTTCGTCAAACTCCATTTCCGTTTTTTCGATTTTTCCGTCAGGGTGAACGATGAGTTCGATACCGGAATAATCCGTTGGATTGACCATCACGAGTACTTGATAATCGTCGAAGATTCGCTTGAAATACTGCGAAATTGCTTTGGCCATTGTTTTATTGCAAAGCTAATAAATCACTGATTATTATTGAATGTAGTGATTGGCGGTGCGTAATGAATCACATTTACCTGAGGTTTTTGAGTGACTTTAATCCGATCAAAAACAAAAAATGCTTGGGCTAGAAAGTCTCTTTCATTTAGGGTTTTTACGGGACTGATTCCAAAATTTTCCACTTTGAATAGGGGGCCATTCGGACCGATAATTTCATAGCCATTTCTGTTCCTGTCCAATTTTACTTTGAAAACTTCCCCTCCGATAAATTCAAATCTTGCCGTTCCCCAAAAGTAACTTCCTCGGCCTCTTGCTACCATTAAGTTGGAATGCTGATCCACTATCCTTGCTCTTTTAATTATTGCGTTGTTGTTATCATAAAACAATCTAAATACTCGATCATCCTGGCGCAAATCGGCAAAACGGAAACTAGGATCAATATTTAATACTGCTTCCTCGGATTCACCGGAAGTTAATTTCACTTCATGCATTGGAGTTTTCCATTCGGATTCTTGTCCTTTTACTATTCCACTGGAGAAAATAATTCCGAAAAAGAAAAGCGTAAGTTTTTTCATGTCTTATTGGGTTATTTCGAATTTTTCAACGAAGAATTTGAGAAATTGGTTTCGAACTTTACTGTCAAGTATTTTGGAAATCGAATATTTTTTCGAAAAAAATGAAATGATTCTTTGCAAACTCCAATCCCTTTCTAAATTTGCGGCTACAATATGAAATCAAGCGCAAATATGTACTGGTGGTGGTCTTTTTTAACTTTCCAAGGGAAAGCTCAGAAAGCCGTTGCCTAAAATTTGTGCAACACATAGTAAAAGGCTTACTGGATTTCCCGGTAAGCCTTTTTTAATGCAAAAAATCAACCCCAAATGAGCCACGTAAAATTCCCGATTCTGACTACTTACCGCAAGCGATTGGCGGATACGATCACTCCGGTGAGCATTTACCTGCAGATTAGAGATCGGTTTGCAAATCCGATTCTGCTGGAAAGCTCCGATTACCACGGCCAGGAAAACAGCTATTCGTTTATCTGTTTTAATCCCATTGCCACTTTCAGTTTCAATGCAGGGCAGGTCAGAGAAACACTTCCAGTTGGTGAGGATTTGGAGTATGAGGTTTCCGAAAAAAAGCGATTGATGGACTGCCTGAGAGCTTTTGGGAATAAATTTGACCCGGCTTCTGATACTTTTAAATTCAGTTCCAACGGACTGTTTGGATACATACAGTACGATACCTTGGCTTATTTTGAAGACATCAAACTTCAAAATACCAAACCGAACGAGACCCCGATGATGCAGTATTCGATGTACCAAAACATCATTGTAGTCGATCATTACAAAAATGAATTACACCTGTTCGAGCATCGTGTCGCAGGAGCGGATCAACCGGAATACATGGATGAAATCGAGACCTTGCTCAATAACAAGAATATTCCAGCCTATTCATTTAAAAAAATCGGCGAAGAAGTATCCAATTATACCGATGAGGAATTTCTCAAAATCCTCAATCAGGGTCGTGAGCATTGTTTTCGTGGTGATGTCTTTCAGATTGTGCTTTCAAGACGCTTCACTACCGACTTCAAAGGGGATGAATTCAATGTCTACCGTGCGCTACGTTCTGTTAATCCCTCACCTTATTTATTCTATTTCGATTACGGATCCTTCAAAGTTTTCGGAAGCTCACCTGAAGCACAGATTGTGGTCAAAAACCAAAAGGCAACCATTTTCCCGATTGCAGGTACGTTCCGGAGAACCGGTAATGATATCGAGGATGCGGAATTGGCCAAAAAGCTTTTCGACGATCCCAAAGAAAACTCTGAGCATGTGATGTTGGTGGATTTGGCCAGAAATGATCTTTCCAGATCCTCTGATAAGGTGGAGGTCGATGTTTTCAAAGAAATTCAATTCTACTCCCATGTGATTCATCTCGTTTCGAAAGTGACCGGCCATCTTCCGGAAGGAGCCAATCCACTTCAACTCGTAGCAGACACTTTTCCTGCTGGGACTTTGAGCGGAGCGCCAAAGTACCGTGCGATGGAACTGATCGATGAATTGGAGAATACCAGCAGGCAATTCTATGGCGGAGCGATCGGGTATCTTGGCTTTAATGGAGACTTCAATCATGCCATTCTAATCCGATCATTTGTCTCAGAAAATAATCAGCTCAGATTCCAGGCAGGGGCAGGGGTCGTAGCGAAAAGCTCGATTCCTTCTGAACTGCAGGAGGTGGCGAATAAACTTGAGGCGTTGCGAGTGGCGTTGCGAGCGGCGGAAGGGATTTAAGTTGTAAGGTTGTAAAGTGTAAAAGTTGTAATGTTTTGGAGAGTTTGTCGATTGTCTTAGAATATGACCTAAATGACATTGATATGAAAGTTAATAGTTTTGAAGAGTTGGTTATTTGGCAAAAGGCAATAGAAATAGGTGTGGAAATTTATAATATCTCTGATCAGTCTCCGCTCAAAAATGACTATAAGTCTCGAGACCAATTGATTGGCAGTGCAGTTTCTATTTCCAACAACATTGCAGAGGGTTTTGAATACAACAATAGCGTTCAGTTTGTCAAATTTCTTGGATATGCCAAAGGTTCAGCCGGAGAGTTAAGAAGCCAATTAGCACTCCTTGTCAAAGTAAACCGGGTTTCTGAAGAGAAATATCTGATCCTGAAGGAAGAGCTAATTGGACTTTCCAGACAAATCAAAGCTTTGGTAACCTATCTAAAAACAAAAAAGATTAAATAAGAAGCCTGTTTTAAATTTTGCTAATCCCTGAAAAAATAAGGTTTCAACAATTCAAATTCTTAAAGAGTAAAACCTAACCTATTGAACAAGGCCCGACTTTGGAAAACTTTCCAACTTTCTGACCTTGACACTTTACAACCAAAAAAATGAAAATCCTCGTCCTCGATAATTACGACTCCTTTACTTATAACCTGGTGTACATCGTGCGTCAGTTGGGGTACGGCACTAAAATGGATGTCTTTCGAAATGATAAAATCAGTTTGGAGGATATAGACCAATATGATAAAATCATCCTTTCCCCAGGGCCCGGGCTTCCATCCGAAGCAGGGATCATGCCTGAATTGCTGAAGCAATATGCCGAAACTAAATCAATCCTTGGTGTTTGCCTAGGACATCAGGCAATCGGTGAAGCTTTTGGAGGTAGCTTAATCAACCTTTCTGAAGTGCTGCATGGGGTGGCTTCCAATGTGACTATTCAAAAGGACTTGCTTTTCGAAGGAATCCCAGATACATTTAATATTGGAAGATATCATTCTTGGGTCATCGACGAATCCACCCTTTCGCCTGATCTCGAAGTAATCGCCAGAACGCCTGATCAGCAGATCATGGCTGTACGTCATAAGAAGCTTAACGTAAGAGGTGTCCAGTTTCACCCGGAAAGTATCCTCACCGAAAACGGAGTCAAAATCATGCAAAACTGGCTGAAATCTTGAGACCTATTTCTAATCTATGATCATCCCACCCACCTACAATGAAAGAAATTCTTAACCAATTGATCGAACATAAAACGCTCTCTCAGGATCAAGCACGGGACGTGTTGAAAAACCTCGCTACTGGTTCGTACAATTCGAGTCAGATCGCAGCTTTTATGACCGTCTATCTCATGCGTAGTATTACTGTGGAGGAGCTAAAGGGATTTCGTGAGGCAATGTTGGAGTTGTGTATTCCTGTGGAGATCCAAGAATACGATGCCATGGATCTCTGTGGTACAGGGGGAGACGGCAAAGACACCTTCAATATTTCTACACTGGCATCCTTTATCGTGGCGGGAGCAGGACAAAATGTTGCTAAGCATGGAAATACAGGTGTTTCTTCAATCTGTGGCTCATCCAACCTTCTGGCGTACTTTGGTTATGATTTTACGAATGACATCAGTGAAATTCGCAGATCTTTGGATGAGGCAGGAATCTGCTTTCTGCACGCACCGCTTTTTCATCCGGCAATGAAAAATGTCGCTCCAATCCGTAAAGAGCTTGGTGTAAAAACATTCTTCAACATGCTTGGGCCAATGGTGAATCCAAGCTTCCCCAAAAAACAATTAGTAGGCGTATTTAGTCTTGAACTTGCCCGGCTGTATGGGTATCTCTATCAGGAAATGGAAGGTCAATTTTCTATTCTTCATTCGCTGGATGGCTACGATGAGATATCCTTGACCGGACCGTTTAAGATGATTTCAAACCGAGGTGAAAAGTTGCTCATTCCTGAAAATCTTGGACTGAGCAGATTATCAGCTGACAGTATTGCCGGCGGAGATACGGTCCAGGAGTCTGCAAAAATATTTGAACACATCCTAAAAGGTGAGGGGACCCCAAGTCAAAATTCAGTAGTGATTGCAAATGCCGCCGCGGCCCTGGTGACAGCAAGCGATACCTTGAGTTTCCATGATGCAGTCGCTCAGGCTGAGGAAGTTCTACTTAGCGGAAAAGCTTTTCGTGTATTCCAAGGTCTAGTCAATCCAAAAACCACAGTTTCTTTAGCTTAATCAAATCAATGAATATTTTAGAAAAAATCATCGCGGACAAAAGACGCCAAGTAGCCGAGAAAAGCAGCATACTTCCTGTGAAGTTGTTGGAGCAAAGCATTTATTTCGAAGGGAAAGTGGTCTCGATTAAAAAGTATGTGACCAATCCTGAGAAGTCAGGAATCATCGCCGAGTTTAAGCGAAAATCTCCTTCCAAGGGAATGATCAACGGGTCAGCTTCCGTCGAAAAAGTCAGTATTGGCTACATGCAGGCAGGCGCATCAGCATTATCGATCCTCACTGACAAGGAATATTTCGGAGGGACCAATGAAGACTTGAAAACTGCTCGAAAATTCAACTTCTGCCCAATTCTAAGGAAAGACTTTGTGGTGGATGAATATCAAATCATAGAAGCTAAGTCCATCGGAGCTGATTGCATTTTGTTGATCGCTGCGGCTTTGGAACCTGCCAAACTGAAAGAATTGGCTTCTTTTGCAAAAAGTCTTGGTTTGGAAGTTCTCTTGGAAGTGCATGACAGAGAAGAGCTTGAAAAAAGCCTCAACGAAAACGTCGACCTGGTTGGAGTAAACAATCGAAACCTGAAGACCTTTGAGGTTTCACTTGACACTTCTTTGGATTTGGTCAATCAGATTCCGTCCAATTTTGTGAAAGTTTCCGAAAGCGGGATTTCTGATTCCAAAACCTTGATTGAGCTCAAAAAAGCCGGATATGATGGATTTCTTATAGGAGAAAGATTCATGAAATCAGCCCGTCCTGATCAGGCAGCTTACAATTTTATTAAAGAATACCGAAAACTTCTGGCCGCAACCGAGCTGAGCAAATCATAATGGAGATCAAAGTCTGCGGCATGCGTGATCCGGATAATATCCGGAGTCTGATTTCAAAGGTGAAGCCGGACTGGATGGGGTTGATCTTTTATTCCAAGTCACCACGTTTTGTTTCGGATGAAAAGGCTGCAGAACTGAAAGATACTCCGGTCAAAAAAGTCGGGGTTTTTGTCAATGAATCTGAGGAAGAAATCATGACAAAGGTGAAGGAATTCCGGCTTTCAGTTGTTCAACTTCATGGAAATGAATCCCCAGACTTCGTCAAAAGTTTATCAGAAAAGACCGATTGTGCCCTTTGGAAAGTGATTTCAGTAGGAGCGGAGATCGATTGGAAAAGTCTGGAGGGATACCTGCCATTTGTGAGTAAATTTCTGTTTGATACCGCCACGACGACTCATGGAGGCTCAGGAAGGAAATTTGACTGGAAGATTTTGGAAACTTATCCCTTCGACAAAAGCTTCCTACTGAGTGGCGGGTTGGATGATGAAAGTGTGGACCAAGTTTTGGCTTTGCGCGAGCGACTCCCCCAACTCCAAGGAGTAGATCTCAACTCGAAATTTGAAGATGCTCCGGGTCTAAAAAATATTGAAAAGTTAACCCGTTTTAAAAGGCAGTTAACTCAAATTTAGAGTACCGATTTGGCTAAGGTTTGAACACTGAAAACCCTTAACCATTAAACATTTAACTATTAACTCACAGCCATGATACGTGTAGATGAAAAGGGCTTTTATGGAAAGTTTGGCGGGGCATACATCCCCGAGATGCTTCATCCAAATATTGAGGAGCTAAGGGAAAATTGGGAAGCGATCATAGCCACTCCGGAATATCAAACTGAGTTTCAGATGCTCCTGCGGGATTTTGTAGGTCGCCCGACGCCCTTGTACTTTGCTTCACGACTTTCTGAGAAATTTGGAGCCAAAATTTACCTCAAGCGGGAAGATCTTTGCCACACAGGAGCGCACAAAGTGAATAATACGGTCGGGCAAATCATTTTGGCAAAGAAGCTCGGGAAAAAGCGGATCATCGCCGAAACCGGAGCCGGGCAGCATGGTGTGGCAACGGCTACTGTTTGCGCCTTAATGGGTATGGATTGCACCGTATACATGGGTTCGCTGGACATCGAGCGCCAAAAGCCAAACGTGGAGCGGATGAAAATTCTTGGAGCTAAAGTGGTTCCGGCCACTTCCGGTTCGCAGACACTCAAAGACGCCACCAACGAAGCCATGCGTCAGTGGATCAATAATCCAGTCGATACGCATTACATCATCGGTTCGGTGGTGGGTCCGCATCCTTATCCTGAAATGGTTGCCAGATTTCAGTCGGTGATTTCCGAAGAGATCAAGTGGCAGTTGATGGAAAAGGAAGGGCGTGAAAATCCCGACGCGGTCATCGCCTGCGTGGGTGGCGGATCTAATGCTGCGGGAGCTTTCTACCACTATTATAATACCCCGGAAGTTCGGCTGATTGCTGCCGAGGCGGCAGGATTGGGAGTGAATTCCGGAAAGTCCGCTGCCACAACGGTTCTGGGTACTCCGGGGATTTTGCATGGATCGAAGACGATTTTGATGCAAACAGAAGATGGCCAGGTGGTGGAGCCGCATTCCATTTCGGCAGGCTTGGATTATCCGGGAATCGGACCGGTTCACGCGCACTTGTTTGACATTGGTAGAGCTGAGTTTGTCGCGGTGGAGGATGAGGACGCCATGAAGGCGGGTATTTTGCTCAGTCGGACAGAAGGAATTATTCCCGCTATTGAAACTGCTCACGCCATTCACGCTTTGAATTTGATCGAATACCGAAAAGATGATGTGATTGTCATCAACCTGTCCGGAAGAGGAGACAAGGATCTGGAGACGTATATTAAGTGGGGAGGATATTGAGGGAAGTACGAGGGACGAACTAGGAAATACAAGGTATTGAGGGATTTCAATTCATTTTCTTCCAATTTTCCAGGATAGTAAAATAATGAATATCGAATATCGAATGCTGAATATCGAAGTCACATACCTTCCAACCTTAGTTCGCTACGCCCTTCCAACTTAATTTTCCAATTTTCCAATCTTTCAAATAAGAAAATGAATCGCATACAATACTTATTCAACACCAAAAAAGAACGGGTGCTTTCGATCTACTTCACCGCGGGTTTTCCGGAGTTGGAGGATACACTACCGATCATGGAGGCGATTCAGGCCGGAGGAGCAGACATCATCGAGATTGGCGTGCCTTATTCCGATCCGATTGCTGATGGGCCTACGATTCAGGACAGTAACATGATCGCTTTGGCAAATGGAATGAGTCTGAAGAAACTTTTCGAGCAGTTGAAAGGTTTTCGTGCCAAAATCCATCTTCCCGTAGTTCTGATGGGTTACCTCAATCCGATCATGCAGTATGGAATGGAGGCTTTTTGCAAAAAATGCAAAGAAGTCGGCATCGACGGCCTGATCCTTCCCGATCTCCCAATGCAGCAGTATCAGGATGAGTTTAAGGCTCTTTTCGAAGAATACGGCTTGTTCAATACCTTTCTGATTTCTCCCCAGACCTCTGAAAAGCGAATCCGGGAAATCGACCAAAACTCAAACGGATTTATCTACATGGTTTCGGCACACAGCATCACCGGAGCCCGTGCAGGAATCAGTGAAGAACAAATCGCCTATTTCGAGCGGGTGAAGGCCATGAACTTGAAGAATCCGAGGCTGATTGGTTTTGGGATTTCAGATTCCGAAACATTCACGACCGCCTCGAATTATAGTCATGGAGCCATTATTGGTTCGGCTTTTATCAAGAAAGTAAAAGAGGCCAAGGATCTGAGTGCAGATATTCAAGATTATATTAAATCAGTTATTAGTTAATAGTTATCAGTAAGTGGTTATTGGTAAAGCGTTGATTCATGGATTAAGGTCAAAAAGATCAGTAAAAAGCCTGCTCTACCTTTTCAATAAGGGTCGGGGGATTTCCCAAAATTTGCTTTAATCTCAAAGTGTACCAAAAATCTCGTAATTCACATTTCGTAAATCGTAAATCAAAATGATTATCCAACTTCAACCCGATATTTCCGACCTCCAAAAGGAAAAATTGATCAATCAGGTCAATGAAATCGGCTACAAAACTACCGAGGTCAAAACCCAGTTGGGAGACTACCTGATCGGCATCGGAAAGAATGAATTTGACATCCGTAAAATCGGCCAAATGGACGGCATTCAAGACATTCATATTGTGTCTGACGAGTACAAGCTGGTTTCCAAAAAGTGGAAGGCCAAACCCACTTCTGTCGATCTCGGCGATGGAGTCTTTATCAAAGACGGAGAAATGGCCATCATCACGGGTCCTTGCTCCATCGAAACGGAAGAGCAGATCCGGAAAGTCGTCGCTCACTGCATCGAAAACGGAATTAAAATGATGCGAGGCGGCGTATTCAAGCCACGAAGCAGCCCGTATGCCTTCCGAGGATTGGGGTTGGAGGGATTAAAACTCTGGTATGAAATTGCCTCAGCTGCTGGGATCAAGATCGTGACCGAAGTGATGCAGACTTCTCAAATTGAAGAAATGTATCCTTACGTGGATGTCTATCAGGTCGGCGCACGAAATTCCCAGAATTTCAATTTACTCGACGAACTCGGCAAGGTTGATAAGGCGGTAATGATCAAGCGGGGAATTTCCGGCACCATTGAGGAACTGCTTCAGTCTGCTGAATACGTCTTTTCCGGAGGAAATGAAAAGCTGATCCTCTGCGAGCGGGGCATCCGAACCTACGAGCGGGCTTCCAGAAATACGTTGGATCTGAATGCGATTCCGATCCTTAAAGCCAAATCCCATCTTCCTGTGATCGTAGATCCTTCGCATGGCATCGGTATTCGATCCTATGTGCCTCAGATGGCTTTGGCAGGGGTGATGTCAGGTGCTGACGGAATCATGTACGAATCGCATGAAATTCCGGAGAAAGCCTATTCTGATGGGCAGCAAACCTTGGACTTTGCCCAAAGTGCAAGATTGGCGGCTTGGATCAGGGAGAGCTTTGCGATGCGGAAATCGTTTGAGTTACTTTAATAACATTGACGTATCGGTTGCTGCATCTGGCAACCGATATGTTTATTATGAGGCGGTCCAAATATGTTTTTATGTGTCAGCCTGAGCGGAGTCGAAGGCCATTTGCTTTAAACGGGGCTACATTTCGAACTTCCCAACTGAAAAATCAAAACTTATGAGATAGCCCGTTTTTATTTGGATTGAAAAATAGGTTTCGTTTTAGGAGAAGAAATAAACCATAAGATCACAAGATTTTAGATAAATCTTGCCTCCCAACATTAGCCATTATTTGCGCAGTTTCCTGATTTATTTTAAAGTAAATGCTAACAGATCCACAGACACATCGTCTGTATCCAGCTTAGATGTGATCGATAGATTCGAAGGAAAAGGGTCTTTCTGCAATCATCTCAAAGCAGTTGAAAAAATTGTCGAAATACCGATCTGCCTGGATCATCCCAAATCTTTTTACACCCCACTGGTAGATTCGGATCAAGTCTTCCTTTGCCTCTTCACCTAATCTATAGTTATCCATTCACCAAGGCCTTAGCTTCTGCTAAAATTTGTTCTTTGGTTTTGGTGGTGGATCCGCTTTTTTCGACTTTTTCGAGTTTGATTCTAATTCAATCAATTTCAGCTTCTTGTTTTCCTGCCAGTCTGATCAGATCATTTACCAATTCGCTTTTGCTGGAGTATTCTTGGTTGTCCACTTGTGATTTTAGCCATTCGTCGTTGGGTGGGGTGAAAGAGATACTTTGTTTTGCCATAAGAATCTGGTTTGATGTAATTATACACCAAAAGCAAATCAAGTTCAAACCTTTTATCCGTGATGGCAGGTGCGGACTGAATCGTCTATGAATCTAATGAGATTCCTGAGAAAGCATTTTCTGATGGTCAGCAGACTTTGGACTTTGAGCAAAGTGTAAGATTGGCGGCATGGATACAGGAGAGTTTTGCGATGCGGAAGGGGCTGAGTTGATTTGAGATATTTTTTTCACCAACTGGTAGCTGGCAATTTGTTAAGAGAAATTCCACTTTCGAAAGCAAATTGAGTATAGTCGAGTTCTGCATTGGTCGCCAGCCATTATTTTAGATGGTAAATTATAAATACAGGGTTTTGATTATTTGGAGTGTTCAGTTTTTTTAATTTTTTGGTGAATTCATTTTGTTCTAGATTCATGGATATTATTTTTTCATAGGCGTAATCAGGGTCAATATTTATTATTGCAGTTTGAGAGTATATGTCTCCCGGAGCAGATAGTGCTTGATTTGGAAGTATTTCCTCTAGGCCATCTTCAAAAGTCGATATGATTTTGGTAGTTTTTTTTTCTGTATCGAATACTATTGTTCCATAGGCATTCATCCCTTTTTCGATTGGGATCAATAGATTTGATTGGCTGATGTTGAGGTGACTTCCTATATGAAAAGGCTCGGATATATGTAGTTGATCTATGATGTCAACCGGGTTATGTATTTTTTCCGGGTTTAATTCTAGTTGGTTTTCATTAAATTTGAATTGCTGAATTGAGTAGTTCCCGTTCCAATCCATTTTCACAATATTACTTGAATACAAATCAAGGAAATAGAAGTTTTCGGAGCCATGAGTTCCGAAGAAGAATTGTGATTTGCTTGATAAGACTTTAATGTATTGACCTGGGTAATTTGTGAAATATGATATATTCTTATCTATTGGATATGTTTCTAGATTTAATTTTCCAATTCTTTTGTCTGCCTCAACTGTCATCACATTGAGAAATATAATTTCTTTATCTCTCTCTATAAAGTCTCCTATTAGTCCGATTTCATTGATAAGAGTTTCTTCGATGTAATTGCCATTCATATCGAATTGCAGTATTTTTTTTGTTAATGAGCAATAAACTAAAATCCTATCACCAACTTGATTTATTCGTACTAGATTAGGAGTTTTAAACTGCCCAGGCCCTGCTCCGGATGCTTTGATCTCAAAAAGGTGATTTCCTTGTGTGTCGAAAACCTGAACTTTTTTTTGTTTATAGTTATCTATAATGATGAGCTTTTCCTCATAGACAAAATAGTTACTTACATGAGCTACTATTTCCATCTCGTTAGGCTGTATAACTTCGATGCTTTCAATTATTTGAGATAGAGAGATCCTTTCTCCCTGCATTGGGTCAATCAGGTGTGAAATAACTAATTGATCATCGAGTCTGCTTTTTTCTTGACAAAAGTTGAAAAGTATTACTAAAGATATTAGATAGATGTATTTCATTTTGTTTATAAATAAATGCCATAGGGCTTTATCTAAAAACCCCATGGCAGTTGATGATTTAACTATATTGACTAGGCATATTGCATTGGACAGCACCAACCGCCTTCCCTGCACTCGTATCTTCTTGTATAAATGGGTACGCCTATTGGGGACATTCCTACCGAATACCCTAACTCGTATTGGTAATGCAGGGCAATGTCAGTTCCTGGGCAAGCGTCGTATACGGAAGAGCTTGATTGTGCCAATGCAGCATTGTCTAAATTTATAAATGGATCTGTCAAGCTCACCTTCACATTGAAGAACAGTGCCATAAAGAATACCCCTATGGCAAGGGGTTTTGCGATTTTTTTGATAAATGATTTCATGATTTTAGTTTTTAAAAGTGATTGTTGTTTTGAAATAGGGTTATTTCGTTTCCCCGATACGTTTTGATCATTCTTTTCGAACTATCAAAAGGGTGTTTCGACTAAGTCATGGCTTTCCTCCTCTCTGTTTGTATTGAAATGACTTGATCTACCTGTTGGTAAGTTTGTGATAAATCCAAGTTGGTTTTGGATATCAGGTAAGTGGGACGCTGACTCACCTCCCGGTAGATTTTTCCGATATATTCTCCGATTACTCCCAGGACAATCAATTGGATGCTGGAGAGAAACACAATACTGGCCACTAGAGAGGCCCATCCGGGGACGGTCATTCCCAGGAAAACAATGGTAATTGCGTACATGCCATATACTGTGGCCAAAAAAGCAAAGCCTACCCCCATAGCCAAGGCCATTCGTAGGGGTTTGATACTTAGTGATGTGATGCCATTACTTGCCAGATTCAACATTTTAATCAAGCTGTACTTTGTTGTTCCGGCCATTCTTTTTTCTTCCCGATAGAAAACTGTGGCTTGGGTATAGCCTGCCCATGCGAAAATTCCTCGCAGATACAGGTTTTGACCGGATATTCCCCGGATGACATTCGCTACTTTCTGGTCGAACAGCCTAAAGTCCGCTCCATGTTGTACGATTGGATGCTCGGCTAACCAGGTTAACATCCGGTAAAACCAAGCTGATGTCCATCGCTTAAATCTGCCGGGCTGCCCTTCGTTTTTACTGACTGCGGTTACTATTTCATTCCCCTTTTGCCATAGGATGATCATTTCAGGAATGATCTCGGGTGGTTTTTGCATATCGGCATCCAGAGTTACGATGCAGTCCCCTTGGGCATGGTCTATCCCAGCTTTGAGAGCCGCTTGGTGGCCGAAGTTTCTCGAAAAGCTCAGATAAGAAACCCTGCTGTCCAGAGTGGAAGCCAGTTCCAATTCCTGCTGGGTATCCGTACTTCCATCATTGACCAGGATGATTTCAAAGGAATAGGCAGCTAAGGCAAGCTTGAGGCGATTGATGAGAACCGGAATATTTTCAGCCTCATTGTAGCAGGGTACGACTACGGATATCAAAAAGTCATTCATGCTCGATCAGGTTAAAGAGTGGATCAGTTTCTTCCGCCTCACGTTTTTTCTCAATGAGTTCGATCACATTGGATTTGGTGGATTCGGTGTCTTTCCATTCGGCGGTTCGTAGATTTGTCTGAACTCCCAAAAAGATCATCCAAACCAAGCCACCAAGAAGGATAATATTCAGGTTTTTGGACTTGACCGAAGTAATCCAGCTTTGTCCCCAGCCAATCAATGCCCAAGCGAGACCTATCACACTGAGATACATGTAGCGGTCGGCTGTAATGACTGGTCGGGGTAGGGGAATAATGTGGAGGACCAATACCAAATTGACCAGGAAAAACAAAAAGCCGATCAGTACGATGGGATTCCCATTGCGATAATGCTCCCAAACAAAATACCCGATGATTACTGCCAGAAGTAGGTATCCCCAATAGAATAGGGGTAGTGATTCTCCTGGAGTCATCGGATAGGGGTGGAAGAAGTACAGTTTGGCAGGAGTCAAAAACCGGAAAACATATTCCACCAAGCTATAAAAGGCAAAGACAATTCTTTGATAGATGGGATACCCTGCTTCCTGTTGAACCGTTCCGAGACTGTTGGCCCAAGTGAAAAAGAGGAAGGCTAAAGCCAGTAGGAAAAATGAGATTTTCTCCAGGACGACCCGGGAGGAAAGGAATTGGCTCCATTTTATTCCTGTAAACCGGCCCCAGGCAAAATCAATAAGCAGTAAATTCAGTGGAAGAAGGATTGCCTGTTCCTTGGATGCAAATCCAAAAACATAAGCTGAGGCAGTAATGATTAACCAGATCGGTTTACTGTTCTGAATGTACCTGAAATAAGCCCAGATCGCGAAAAGGGTAAACAGTCCATAGAGGATAATTTTGGAAGCGCTGATCCAGGCGACAGATTCTACCTGGATAGGATGGATAGCAAAAAGCAAAGCTGTAAAAAAAGCGTAACCTTGAGTTCTGGAATAACCAGTGCTTGGTAAAAATCTCGAAATGAAACGTAATGAAATAGAAAAGACCAACCAGGAATTAATCAGATGGATCAACAGGCATGCGGTATGAAAAGCGGTGGCATTCATTCCAAAAAGCAGATCGATCAAGAGGTAATATAGAGAGTTGACCGGGGAATATTGTCCTTGCCAAAAATGGGTGAAATGATATAAGATTACCTCCAATGAAGAATCGTGAACGAGCGGATTTTCCAGGACTTGCCAGGTATCATCCCAAGCTAGCTGAAAGTCATTGGAGAATGTAGGTGAAAACACGAAAAATGCTAGGATTGAAACTAACCCTAAGACAACATTCCGGTTTAACAAAACCTCACTGCTCAAAAAAGAAAATTTCAAAGAGTTCTCCCTTTCCATTTCAAAAATTTTAATGAATAAAATTAAAGAATAGAAATTTTATTAAATCGGACAAAATCGGACAAAATCGGACAAAATTGGACAAAATTGGACAAAATTGGACAAAATAATCTTTGTAAAAGTCTATTTCATGTAAATGATAGCTTGATTCATTATGATTTTTGTGTTTTGAATACATTTTTTGAAATTTTCTTGGTGTTTTTAAATTGATTAGTTATCCTTAATGCTAAATAGACTTTGTAGTTGAAATTTTACTTTTTTTTTCAAATGACCCAAAAAGCCAAATCCCGTCAGGAAATCGCCGAGGAATTTGGGATTTCCGCCAAGACACTTTCCCGGTGGATCTTAAAGGAGAAGCTTCAAATTCCGCAAGGGCTGATTTCTCCCAAGGATCAGGAATTGATTTATGAGAAATTTGGGAAAGCAATAAGCAAGTGAAGTCTTGAGTGGATTTTCGCCGGTACTGCTTTAGGAAAACTTCTGACCTCCTGTAAAATTTGTTTGCGCCTAGCAAATAACCTGCTTAACTTCACGGCATGAATCCTACACCAAGAACCTATGTGCATCATTCTTATCGTCTCTTCCATTGAGGGAATAGGAATGCTTTGGTTTTTGCTGAAGAAATATAAAAGGCCTATTCCGTATCCGGTTTAGGCCTTTTTTAGTTTATATAGAAATCATCCAAGGGTCCAAGTCCCTTGGAGGGTTGAGATTAGGAAATTTCAACTCTCCAAGGGATTCCAAACCCTTGGAGAGTACCCATAAACCCAAGTATAAAATGACTGACAAACCCAAAGACTGGGTCTTTAATGACCCGAGATTAAAAGAGTTGAAGCAGGACTATGCTGCCTACACAGAGGAAGATTTCAAAGTTTGGAGAATACTCTTCGAGCGACAGATGCCCAATCTTCCCAAAGCAGCTTCTCAGGCTTATTTGGAAGGGGTGAAAGCTGTAAAGTTTACAGCTGATCGGATTGCCAATTTCGAAGAACTAAATGAGGTTCTCGCAAACACAACAGGTTGGCAAGTGGAAGTTGTGCCGGGATTGATTGATAACGATTTGTTTTTCGGATTGATGAATCTCAAGCGTTTTCCTTCGTCCACCTGGCTTCGCAAAATGGACCAACTTGACTACCTAGAGGAGCCGGATATGTTTCACGATGCCTTCGCTCACATGCCTTTGCTGGTAAATCAGCCTTATGTAGACTTCTTGGAAAAGCTGAGTGGGATTGCACTGAAGCATATTCAGAATCCTTGGGCCATCCAGTTGCTCAGCCGGATATACTGGTTTACCATTGAGTTTGGATTGATTCGGGAAAATGGTGAGTTAAAGGTGTATGGAGCCGGAATATTGAGTTCGGCAGGGGAGACGAAGTTTTCCCTTTCTGACGAGCCTACCCATTTCCCTTACAACGTGCGTCAAATCATGAGTACTGAATATTGGAAAGATCGCTTCCAAGACAAATATTGGGTGATTGACAGCTACGAGCAGCTTTTCAATTCTATTCCTGAGATAGAGGAAGTGTTGGAGGAGATGTTGGCTGAGAAAGAAGCGAAAAATTAGATTCAAGATATAAGACAAAAGACTTAAGATGTTGGACACTAGATTTTAAAAAGTCTTGCGTCTTGATTCTTGTGTCTTGATACTTCAAAAATGAAAATAGCCGTAATCAAATATAACTCGGGCAATGTCCAATCTGTCCTTTACGCCCTAGAGCGATTGGGGGTGGTTGCCGAACTTACAGATGACCCGGAGAAAATCCGGGCTGCCGACAAAGTCATCTTTCCCGGTCAGGGTGAGGCAAGTACAGCGATGTCCTATCTTAAGGCCAGAAAGCTGGATCAGTTGATCAAAGCGTTGAAGCAGCCATTTCTTGGAGTTTGTCTCGGTTTGCAGTTGCTTTGCGAGCATTCGGAGGAAAACGATACCGAATGTTTGGGGATTTTCCCGGTTAAAGTGAAGCGGTTTATTCCTGAGAATTCTCAGGAATTCAAGGTGCCGCATGTCGGATGGAACGAACTCGAAAACCTGGCTGAAAATCCGTTACTGACAGATCTTCCAGCGAATCCATTTGTGTATTACGTCCACAGCTTCTTTGCCGAGCTAAGCGATTACACCATCGCCACCTCACATTACATTCACGATTTCACCGCGATCTTGCATCGGGATAATTACTGGGCGATTCAAGCTCACCCGGAGAAAAGTAGTGTGGTGGGGGAGAAGCTGTTGGCAAATTTCCTTTCAATTTAGAAATACCAAGTTAGAAGTACGAAATACGAAGGAATAACCAACCAACTTTACCGAATTGAAACTTTTCGACTTTCCAACTTCAATTTTCCAATCTTTCAATTTTAAAATTTTCCAATCTTTCAAATGCACATCATTCCAGCCATCGACCTCATCGGAGGCAAGTGCGTCCGACTCAGTCAGGGCGACTACAGCAGCAAAAAAGAATACCATGACGACCCGCTCGAGATGGCCAAGCGCTTCGAAGGCGTAGGGATTCAGCGGCTTCATCTGGTTGATCTGGATGGAGCCAAGGCCAAAAAAATCATCAACGCCGATGTTTTGGAGCGAATTTGCTCTGGGACGAGCCTGCAGGTTGATTTTGGTGGAGGAATTCAAGCGGATAATGAGATTGAAAAGGCTTTTTCTCTTGGTGCTACGCAAGTGACCGGTGGAAGCATTGCGGTGAAAAATCCCAGTTTATTCGAAACTTGGATTTCTACCTACGGAGCAGAGAAAATCATTCTCGGTGCTGACGCAAAAAACAAGAAAATCGCAGTTGGTGGTTGGGAGGAGACTACCTCGGTGGATTTGATTCCGTTTGTCAAGAGCTATTTCGAAAAAGGTATCCGCTATGTGATCTGTACAGATGTAGCCAAAGACGGTTTGCTTCAAGGGCCCTCTATGGATTTGTATCGTGAGATTTTGCAGGAAATTCCGGATTTGAAGCTCATCGCCAGTGGGGGAGTTTCTTCTGTCAAGGATTTGGAAGAGCTTGAAAAAATCGGTGTTTACGGAACGATTGTCGGAAAGGCCTATTATGAAGGAAGGGTGACGCTGGAGGAACTGGCGAGCTTTGGATAAGAGTCATTCAATGATCAATTAGCAAACTCAATGGTCAATGATCAAGGAAGTCAAACCTTAAGATTTGGTAATTGGTCATTGATAATTTTAATCGTCATCCGTAAATCGTAAATTTTCAATATCGAATAACGAACGCCGAATGGTGAATAATGAAGTTTTGAAGAGTATATTATGCTAACGAAAAGAATCATCCCCTGCCTCGATATCAAAGACGGTCGCACGGTCAAGGGAGTTAATTTTGTCCAGCTACGTGATGCCGGAGATCCGGTCGAGCTGGCAAAAATCTACTCTGACGAAGGGGCGGACGAACTGGTATTTTTGGATATCACGGCTACGGTGGATAAGCGGAAGACGTTGGCTGAACTTGTAACAAAAGTGGCCAAAGCAATCAATATTCCTTTTACCGTCGGTGGTGGGATCTCTACTGTGGAGGATGTGAAGGTCCTGCTTTACGCCGGGGCGGACAAGATTTCCATTAATTCGGCTGCGGTAAATAATCCGGGTGTCATTGATGAAATGGCTCGGGAGTTTGGATCTCAGTGCATCGTCGTAGCCATTGATACCCGGAATGTGGATGGCTTGGACTTTGTCCATACCCATGGAGGAAGAAAGCCAACTTTGCTTCAGACACAAGCTTGGGCCAAGGAAGTGGCAGACCGTGGTGCTGGAGAGATATTGCTTACTTCCATGGATCATGATGGAACCAAAGCGGGTTTTGCCAATGAGATTCTGGCGGAGATTTCATCGGCATTGTCCATTCCTGTCATAGCATCGGGAGGAGCAGGAACGATGGTCCATTTCAAGGATGTGTTTACCTTTGGCAAGGCAGACGCCGCATTGGCGGCCAGTATTTTCCAC
Organism: Algoriphagus boritolerans DSM 17298 = JCM 18970; assembly: GCF_900108085.1. GTDB lineage: Bacteria > Bacteroidota > Bacteroidia > Cytophagales > Cyclobacteriaceae > Algoriphagus > Algoriphagus boritolerans. The sequence goes on along the minus strand of NZ_FNVR01000009.1, from coordinate 68,862 downwards.
TTCAAAGAAATCTCGATTCCTGATTTGAAGCGGTATTTGGATGGGGAGGGGATAAGTGTCAGGAAATAAGATATGCTTCGGGTAAAATGAAGATATGCTTCGCGAGATAGGTTGGAGAAGATAAGCTTCGCAAGATAAACAGGGATAATCGATGGTGAATAAGATTTAGCTTCCAGTTAGCTTTCTGTAAATGTCTCGGCTTTAGCCATATCTTAACAAATGTCTGCATAGCTATCTTTTATTATAAATAAGATCAAAAATTAGAATTACGATGAATATCGACTTCAACAAAATGAACAACCTCGTCCCGGCAATTGTACAAGATTCACTGAGTGGAAAAATCTTGATGCAAGGCTATATGAATGAGGAGGCTTTGGCGAAAACCAAGGAAAGTGGCATGGTGACTTTCTTCTCCCGAAGCAAAAATCGACTCTGGACCAAGGGGGAGACTTCAGGGAATTTCATGGAGCTGGTTTCTATGGCTGTGGATTGTGATGGAGATTCGATTTTGGTCAAAGCAAATCCGCGTGGCCCGGTTTGTCACACGGGTGCAGATACGTGTTTTAACGAAAAGAACCAGTCCAAGACAGGTTTTATCGACCAACTTCGGGCGATCATTAAAGACCGGAAAAACAATCCTACAGATAAATCCTACACCGCATCTCTTTTTGCCAAGGGCATCAATAAAATCGCACAGAAAGTGGGAGAGGAAGCGGTAGAACTTGTAATCGAAGCCAAGGACGATAATAAGGATTTGTTCCTGGGTGAGGCGGCAGATTTACTTTTTCACTACTTGGTTTTGCTCGAGGCCAAAAACTATGAGCTAGATGAGGTGATGCAGGTGTTGATTGAGCGGCATAAAAAATGAACCGTATTATCGTATTTATCTAGGATTCAATGTTTTGAAATGCCTGTTTTTTGAAGGGATAGGTTAACTTTAAAATAGAAATGACTTTATGTTGATTTCAAAAGATCCTGATTTCAAATTAAGTTATCTTATCAAAAAGAAACCTCTTAAGCTCATAAAAGTAAATCTTGGAAATGTATCTAATAGTGCTCTTTTAGAATTATTTAGTAAAAAGTTGGAGTAGATAAGAAAATTAGAATTCAAACCGCATTTCATGCTTGAAGTAGGTTTGGAATCCCAGTTTTTTGTTGAATAATAAGCCCGATCAGACGATCGGGCTTTTATCTTTTAGTACGATGGAAACTCTTGTTGCAATCCTTTAAATGCATCTATCATTTCCCACTTGGGTTTGAAGTAGGTGTCCATCATTCTTCCTGATACATTTCCGTTTTGCACAAATTGAAGTGCAGCGGCTAGCCTGAGGTCTTGGGGATCTCCCCATTCGAATTGAGGTGAGTCTCCAACATTGAAATTGGCGGGAAATCCGTCGAAATATTCTGCTTTGCCCTCCGAATTGGCGGTAGCAAAGGTGATCGGAACCACTTCCACGTTGTTATCTTTCAATAGCCTGTTAAACTGCGAAAGCGGAAATGAACCTACCGGTTTTCCAAAGGTATTGTCTCCGATCAGGACTACTTCCATGTACGGGTCCAAGTTATTGATGACTAATTCGGAAGCAGATGCCGAGCCTCGTGAGGTAATAAAGATTACTCTGGAAAGGGCTAAGGTTCCGATTTTAGAGAAGTTTTTAGAGTTGTTTTGGCTGGATTTGGTTGCATTCAACTTATTGGTGTACATCAATTTTCCAGAATTGGAACTTTGTATTAAATAATTTGAAATCTGTTCTGCAACGGCTACCGAACCTCCTCCATTATATCTCAAATCGATGATCAGATCTTGTATTCCCTGACTTTGGAAAAATTCCATGGAAGAGGTCACCTCAGCACTTCGGGTTGGGTTAAGTCCAGCCGTAGCTTTGAAGCTCTGATAAGCCCAATAACCCACTTTTTTACCACCAGCATCGAATACTTTTTGTTCCAGAACCGAATTGGATTGGTACTCCGCTTTGATGTTAGTTCTGGTTGTAGTGGTTCCGTCAGGAAGTTTGAACGTAAATGAGTTGCTGATTCCTGGATCTGGAGGACCTAGTTTGAAGTCGTATCCGCCTGAGGAGGTTTTGTATTCAGCGATTGGTTTTCCGTTGATTTGGATGATTTCCCAGCCACGTTTCCAACCGTCCTTTCCGGCAGGAGATTCGTCAAAAACAAAGGATATGAAAAGCTTTTCATCTGAAGTGAAAGCAAACCCAAATCCGTGACCTGCATTTCTCCCGACAAAGGCGTTGGTGAACGCTTCTTGGGTGGTCAAATAGGAAAATCGATCCAAAGGCTTGAAAATGATTCCGTCCAAAAGGGCTTCGTTGGAATCAAAGTTGGCTAAATTCACGGTAGCGGGCAGTTCCTGATTCCAAAAGTACCACTCCTTCATACTGTCGAAGATGGCCTGCTTGACTTCCTGGCCTGGAATCGTAGGGGTTGGGTCATCTTTTGGATCACATCCCCACACAATCAAAATCCCCAATCCGATAATCCAACTTAACTTTTTCATAGACTTTTACAATTTGACTTTACTCATTTACGGAAATTATGGCGATGCGGGTTTTAATTAAATCGCTATGTCGTAGACTTTCACCGTTTTCCACATGTGGGAGTACTTTTCAATAAACTGCAGGTGAAGAGGATCAGTTTGATAGGCAGCTTGTGCCTCCAGAGAATCAAAAAACAAGGTGCAGGATACGTGAAAGCTGTGATCGACTACCTCACGCTTTTCCGTCGGAGCTGGAGTTCCCATGATAAAACTTGCGACGTCCTTGCATCGACCCAGCATGGGTGCTGCATCAGTTTTAAATTCGTTTAAATCGGAGTCTTTGTGCAACCAGAAATAGACCTGGTGAATCATTTTTTGTGTGGGCATAATTGATGCGATTGTGTGAATAGGTATAAAGGCAGCGGCACTCGCCAAGCCTAGGGTTTGAATTACTTTTCGTCGAGAAGTCATAGGTTGATTCAGCTTCTGCTGAGTTTAACTCGGTTTGAATTGATCTTTCTGACCAAAGTTTAAAGATAAAAATTTAAATTACTTTAAAATAACATTGGGGATAGATCGAAGCTAAATGAATGTTCCAAACTGTGATTAAGCAATATGTGCCGTTTTTTGATGTTGCCTAAACTTATTTCCTGATCAACTATGACTCTTTTAAATAAATTCAATAAAGTAATCCCTTCTTTGATGTCATTCTTGATCTTGACTCCTCTTAGTTTTGGGCAAAGTGAGGGTCTTTTTGAGGACGAGGAAATCCTGGAAATAGAGTTGAAGGGGGATGTTAAAAACCTGTTAAAAAACACAAAAGGAGAGCCTGAATACTTTGATTTTTTAATTGCCTACTCCGAATCCGCTGATAATAAAAAAGTTATACCACTTCGGCTTAGGACACGTGGACATTTTAGAAGAGAAATGAACATTTGCGAATACCCCCCTATACTCTTGAATTTCGCAAAAGAAAGTACTAAAGGCACTCTTTTTTCAGCTCAGGATAAGATCAAACTGGTGATGCCTTGTCGGGGTGAAAAGTATGTCATAAGGGAGTATTATGCCTATAGGTTATATAATCTGCTGACTCCCAATAGTTTTAAAGTTAGGTTGGTGAGATTAACACTAGTGGATCAAAGCGATTTTGATAAAAGTTTTGGACCATTTATCGGATTCTTGATCGAAGAGGAAGATCAAATGGCGAAGCGGAACCTGATGGAATCTCTGGACAAGGATTTGGTACAGCCGGAAACTGTGAAAGAAGAGGACTTTCTGAGGATGGCGGTATTCCAATATCTAATCGGAAATACGGATTGGTCCGTTCAGTACCGTCAAAATATAAAGCTGATCAGTTCACCAAATCTTGGCAAACCGGTGGCAGTGCCGTATGATTTTGACCACGCGGGTATAGTCCGAGCCCCCTATGCCATGCCTGCACCCCAACTGAAGCTGCCTTCGATTACAGACAGAAGGTATCGTGGATTTTGTATCGATGATATGGACCGTTTTGAGAATACTTTCAAGGAATTTATTGGCCAAAAAGATGCTGTCTATTCTTTGTATGCTGACAGCGATTTGTTGGACGAAAAATACATCAAATCATCATTTAAATTTTTGGATGCGTTTTATACGACCATCACTTCACCAAAGCGTGCAAAGATTGATTTTCAGTATCCCTGCTTGCCTGGTGGTACTGGAAATGTGGTAATTAAAGGGATGAATTGAAATTAATACGGCTCTGTTGGAAAGTGAGAATGACTAATGAGTAAGGTATATCCAATTTTAAAGCTATTGGTAGATTTCTTCTAACCTAAATTTTAATTAATAACCCTACGGATCGTAGAAGGATTTTTAAGAACGTCACTTTTTTCAGTTAGTAAAATGTAATTATAAATTTTATTGTTTAACTGTTTCATTAGTACAATTTGATTTTCATTTGCTCTAATTACCTGTAAAGCGTTAGTTTTGCTTTTGAAATCATTGATTTTTACAAAAAGCTTCCCATTGTTTTCAAATACTTCTGTGATTTCTGTCATCAAATGATTTCGATCTGAATCATATTTGGTGGAGACAGTCATTTCGGGATAGTCCATTCTTTTGTTTAGTCTATAAGTCAAATAATAATGGACTTTTTTATTTTTTAGTTCTTCTTTAAGTTTTTCAATATTCAAGGGAAAGGAGTTGTACGCTTGACCAAAAAGTACAGTTTGAGTAGATACTGAAGGAACATTCTCGTTGCCATAGGTATTCCCTCTTGACGATGAATTTCCGATCAAAATCACATTTGCCCCTAGCATTGCAGCCTCCATCTTCATTTTGTCAAACGCACGATTTTTGACATTATACATAGATGAAAGAGATGTGACTCCTGTAGTTTTGCTGAAAAGCTGACCTATATTTTGAAGTCCAGCAACTTCATCAGGATTGTAGGTTACAAATATATCCTCTGCCTTGTCAAGTCCATTAATTTTCTTAAAAGGACTCTCAAATACCTCTTCTCTTCCGCTGGCATACTCAATTTTATTGACTTAATGTTTGCTGATGCTGTAAAATGTTTTTTCATTCGGAAAGGAATATTTAATCGTATTGAATCCGACTTCTATGACTTGAACTTCCTTTGGGCCTTCAGCTAGGTGAATTACATCATTTTTACTCCGCGCGTAAGAAAAGTAGAAAGAGTCAGATCGATCAAAAAGAGCAGGGATGATTTGTTCATAAGAGGGAATTTGGATTTAGTTTTAAACACGAAAGATTCGAGAATTGGTTGGGAATCAGAAGAAGATTTATGACAGATGGAAATGAAAAATCCTCCGGCAGAGTAGCTGGAGGATTTCAATTTGAAGATTAAATATCCTTAGAATCAGAGCTTTTAAGACTCTTTTTTTGCCATTCTGGCTCTTTCGTTTTCATCCAGATAAATTTTTCTCATTCGGATGGATTTAGGAGTGATCTCCAGGTATTCATCCTTTTGGATGTATTCCATGGATTCTTCCAAAGAGAATTTTTTTGCGGGAATGATTCTCACGTTGTCATCAGAACCTGAGGCTCTCATGTTGGTGAGTTTTTTACCTTTTTGAATATTTACCACGATGTCATTGTCTCTGGAGTGCTCACCCACTACCTGACCTGCATACAAATCATCTCCCGGATCTACGAAGAATACACCTCTGTCCTGAAGTTTGTCAATGGCATAGGCAGTACAAGGTCCGTTTTCCATAGAAATCAGCGAGCCGTTGATTCGACCAGGAATAGTCCCTTTGAACGGCTCGTAAGCAGAGAATCTATGGTTCATGATCGCCTCACCTTGAGTAGCGGTCAGCACATTGTTTCTCAAGCCGATCAATCCTCTGGCAGGAATTCTGAACTCCAAATGCTGAAGGTCACCCTTAGGCTCCATGACGGTCAATTCACCTTTACGCTGGGTAGCAAGCTCGATTACCTTTCCGGCAGTCTCCTGTGGTACGTCAACTACGAGCAATTCGATTGGCTCGCACTTTACTCCGTCAATTTCCTTGAAAATCACCTGAGGCTGACCCACCTGAAGTTCGTATCCCTCTCTTCTCATGGTCTCAATCAAGATGGACAAGTGAAGGATACCGCGTCCGTAAACCAAAAATTTATCTTCCGAATCGGTTGGTTCAACTCTTAGCGCAAGGTTTTTCTCAGTTTCCTTGTAAAGTCTATCTCTTAGGTGACGGGAAGTCACGAATTTACCTTCTTTACCGAAGAAAGGAGAATTGTTAATCGTGAAGAGCATATTCATCGTCGGCTCATCAATCGAAATTCTTGGAAGTGCCTCGGGCGTATCCGGATCGGAGATGGTATCACCGATTTCGAAATCTTCCACACCCATCACCGCACAGATATCGCCGGCAGGGACTTCAGCTACTTTTACCCGACCCAATCCTTCGAACACCTGCAATTCTTTCACCCGCATCTTTTTGATCGTTCCATCTGACTTGCAAAGCGCGATCTGTTGGTTTTCAACGATTTTTCCTCTTTTCACACGGCCGATAGCAATACGACCTACGAAGTTGGAATAATCCAAAGAAGTGATTTGCATCTGAAGGCTACCTTCCTCAATTTTTGGTGCAGGAATGTATTCCAAAATTGCATCCAAAAGCGGGAAGATGGAATCGGTTGGATTTTTCCAATCCGGTCCCATCCAGTTGTCTTTTGCAGAACCGTAAAGCGTGAAGAAATTCAGCTGATCTTCTGTCGCATCCAAATTGAACATTAAGTCAAAAACTGACTCTTGTACTTCATCTGGACGACAGTTTTCTTTATCTACTTTATTGACTACCACGATTGGAATAAGTCCAAGCGCCAACGCTTTGCTCAATACAAAACGGGTCTGAGGCATTGGACCTTCGAATGCATCGACCAAAAGAATAACGCCATCAGCCATCTTCAAAACGCGCTCTACTTCACCGCCGAAATCGGCGTGACCAGGCGTGTCAATGATATTGATTTTTGCGTCTTTGTAGCGTACGGATACGTTTTTTGAAAGTATGGTGATGCCTCGTTCGCGTTCAAGGTCATTGCTGTCCAAAATAAGATCTTGGAATTGTTGATTTTCTCTGAAGATTTGAGAGGCGTGGATGATCTTATCCACAAGGGTTGTTTTACCGTGGTCAACGTGAGCGATGATCGCGATATTCCGAATATTCTGCATGGTTTTGCCTAATTGAGGGTGCAAAAGTAAGAATTTTATTTGGGAGTAAGGTTATCGCTCTGTGAAGTTTACAGTGACAAGTTGGAGATTGGTCTGTTGAACGATGTCCAAAAGAGCATTTTAAAGTCTATTGTCCAAACCCTGAAAAGTCATTTAAAAGTCGATTTTTGCTTTTATTTCATAATGAGGTTTTTACCAAAGAATAAAATAAAACTTGAAAGGAAGACAATTTTCTAGCTATTATTTAGTTTTACCTGATATTTTTAACGCTGAATATTTTCTAAAGTGAAAAGGTTAATCATCTGTATCTGTCTCCTATCCATAAGCTTTGCTTCTTTTACTCAAGTTCAAACCAATGCCCTAAAAAAAGCTAAAAGGTTAACCAAGGGAGAAAATTACAAGAGTTTAAGTGATGAAAATGGATACTACGTTTTGCCATTTTTTGGTATGAGATATGGAGTTAATCAAGATTCTCAGTTAAGCGGAAATGAAGACCTGAGTCTCTATTATGGACTGGGTTTTGGGTTTAGAAAAGATAATTTATCCTTGGAATCAGGGCTTTCATTTTTTCACCATGATTCAAGTCCACTATATCTTGAAGTTTATGGAAGATTTCTGGATGTTTCAGGGGCTGGGTCAACAAATTTGGTTTTACCTTTCACATTTCGGTATGATATTCCTACCGGGGCTGAACAAAACATCCGAATTGGGGCATTTTTGAATGCTAATATGGCAGTTTTTGGCTTTGACAAAGAATCACAAAACAGGTCTGGACAGATCCAAACCTCGGAAGGAGAGTTGCTGAATTATAAAATTGAGCTGATAAAAAGAAATCCATTTTTCTTTAAAACTGGCATTCATTCCAGGATCAGGATTTTTAAATCATCCTTTTTGAATCTTGAGGTAGGTCAGTTTTTTACTTTGGGAGCGAATCGACTTTATGAGTTTACTTTAGCGGATGATTCTCCGGTTCGTATCGCTAGAAAGTGGGAGGGTTTTTCTTGGACAATTGGAGGCAATCTTCCGCTCAGTGTTTGGGAGAAAAAGTTAAGAAAGAAAACCTGAAACTCTTACTTTTTAGAAGTACGACTTAAAAATCCTCGTCCAGAGTTCATATCCATTTTCATTCAAATGAAGCTGATCTTCCAAGAATAACTCAGGTCTTGGATTTCCTTCCGCATCAATAAGCGCAGCCCAAGTATCGATGAATTCTACGCCTTCTTTGGATAGGGAGTATTCTTTAAGCTTCTGATTCAAGACCTCATAGTTTGCTTTCTTTTCCCATCTGGATGGACTTGGTTTTGCCCCGATTAGGTAAATCTCCATAGTTGGGTCAATGAGCTGAAGACGATTAACAATATTGTCCAAGCTTGTCATGATGTCAGCTACCTCGACTCCCGCCCAAATATCATTGTCTCCTTCATAAATAAATACCCGGCTGGGCTGCAGTCTTATAACTAAAGGAAAAAGGTGCGTTTCCAGATCGGAAGCCTTCGAACCGCCAAACCCCGTGTTTAGGATGTTTTCATTCGGAAATGAGGGTTCCAAGCTTTTCCACATTCTAATGGTCGAACTTCCGGTGAAAACCGTACCGCCCTTTTCCCAACCTAAACTGTCAATCCGCGCAGAAATATGTCTGACTTCCTGTTCAAAAGGAACTGTTTGGGAAAATGCCGTGAGTTGAATTAGTCCGACAACCAGTAAAAGGAGGATTAGCTGCTTATTCATATTTTCAAACTTAGTCGATTTTTCACCTGAACCAAAACCGTTCAACAATTGACCGAATACGTACATGTCGGACGAAATCCAGTGTTGTTCCATGCTTTCCGTTTGCATAATTAGTGCTTTTCTACCCCTTAAAAGCCGCATTTCGTCCCTTTTTAATATGCTCCGAGTTAATTGGTAGTGTTTTAGCGCTATCATGATCGGATCCATCTCTCAACCGACATGCAGCATATCACCCGATTCTTCTGGTTTTGCAGTGGCGCAAACTTTGCCCTGCTCAAACGTGCCCCAACTGAATCGAACAAATATTTCGGGATCGGGGCGACGGTTTTTTTTACCGGAGTTTTTGCTGCTTTGGCTGCCGGCTATGCGCTTTTCACCGTCTTTCAATCCCTCGTTCCGGCTATTTTCTTTGGCCTGCTTTGGGGATTGATGATTTTCAATCTGGACCGGTTTATTGTTTCCAGTATGCGAAAACGGGAAAATGCATGGACAGAGTGGAAGCTTGCCATTCCTAGACTCGTTCTGGCAGTCTTGCTGGCATTGGTGATTTCCAAACCTATAGAATTGAAGATGTTTGAGCGAGAAATCAACCGTAAATTGGATGAGAAAAAGACGGAGTTTATCGCCCAATCCAAGGCCAATTTGGCAAAGGGCTTTCCCGAAATTCAAGAACTGGAAGCCAAAATCGACTCGCTGAAAAGTGAAGTTTCTCAAGCTGAATCCTTTCGCGATCAACTTCAAACCGAATACGATTCCGAGCGGTTTGGGGAGAAAACATCGGGAACCAGCGGAATCGTAGGCTTAGGTACCCATGCCAAAAAGAAGGAAGTGCAACTCGATGCTGCACAGCTTGCCTTAGATGAGCTACGCAAAAGAAATCAGGTTCGGGTGGATACGATAGAAGCTCAAATTCGGGAATTTATCACTTTACGTCAAGCGGAGTTTGAAAAGCAGCTACCCGGAATCGAAGGTTTCGACGGTTTGGCAGCCCGAATGGATGCATTGTCTGTTCTGACAAGGGAAAGTTCGGCCATGGCAATGGCAAATATTTTTATCATGTTGCTTTTCATTGCGATCGAGACCGCACCGATCTTCGTCAAGCTGATCTCTGCTCGGGGTCCATATGATGAACTACTGGAGCTACACGAGGAAAAGGTGAAACTTTTCAAGGGTGAAAAGTGGACCAAAGCCAAAGGAGAATCCGAAGCCCGGGTGAGTTATTTTCAGGATACTCACTTCTATGCCACTGATCTGAACAAAGAAAAAACCAACAAGAAGAATAAGGCACAAACAGAAGCTGAAATTGCTGAGATTGAGGGACGGTGGAGGAGAGGGGTTTAACTTGTCAATGGACAATGCGCAATTATCAATGAGCAAATGGTCAATTAACAATGGTCAAAATTCCTCGACAGTCCATACTTGTCCGCGGTGGCGGGGTACACACCTGGTTTTTGTGAACTTCAATCTTTTTTCCAGTTAATTACCAGGGAGTGAACTGGCATAGTTGCTGTACGTAATGGGTTAAATTTCAAATCTTTCGGAGAAATTTTTTGAGAAAACCTTGGCAATACGTATAGGTTTATTTTTGTTTACGTATAAATTTTACAGTAAACTTAAATCGGTATGGACGCTAAAATCACCCTCGCTTTTAATAAAGAAGTCATCGAAAAGGCCAAGGATTTTGCAGAGCTAAATAACATCAGCCTATCCAGATTGACGGAATATCTTTACACTCAGATCACCTCCAAAAATTATAAATCCTTGGAAGAATTGCCTGTTTCGGATTGGATCAATGAGGTATCTGTTGGACCGATGGAATACAAAAAGCTTCCCGGCCGAAATGACCTCAAGAATGAATTTTTTGAAAGTAAAAAATGAGAGTTTTTCTGGACGCCAATGTGTTGGTTTCGGTCTTGAACAAGGAGTATCCACTTTTTCCAAACTCATCCCGGATTTTAAGTTTGGCGGATAAGCCCGGTTTTGAGCTTTATACTTCTCCGATTTGTCTGGCCATTGTTTTTTATTTTTCTGAGAAAAAAAGCGGAACTGCCCTAGCTAAGAGGAAGCTTGAAATCCTTTCCACCAAGCTTAAAAGTACCTTAGTCGATCAGGATACCGTGCGGTTGACTGCATCGGACGAGCGAGTGTATGATTTTGAAGATGGCTTGGAGTACTATTCGGCGTTGAATTCTGACTGTGAGGTGATCATCACTGAGGATTCGGGTGGCTTCCATTTCTCCAAAATTCCGGTGATGAATTGTGAGCGATTTATGCACGAGCGATTGTTCTAGGAGAAATTCACACACTGGAAAACTATAATTCATTCCACTCTTGTGTTGATCGAACCATAACCTTACAGTTTTTCCTGATCCCTTTCCCGGGACTGTTACCTCCTAGGTGCGATTCTTATCCTAAAGGCTAGTCGTTTTTATTCGTAATCAACATTTAAACAGATCATAGGAGAATTTTTATTAAATCAGCCCAACACCAGTTGTAAATCGTCCATGAAGTAAGTTTTTGATATGCGCCGCGGGTTTTGCTTTCCGACCAGGTTGGGCTGGGAAAGACCAAGAAGTCCGATTGATCAGTAGGGCGTAAAGAAATCCAAATCCTTTTGCCCGTGAACGCGTTTTATCCTCAATTCGAAGTTCTACCAAGTGGTAGCGCTTCCGAATTTCACTACTTTTGTTGCTTCTAATCAACACCCGATGTTTCTCGACATTTTAATCGCCATGCTGTGGAGCATGTCTCCTTTTGGAGAGGCGAAAGTTGGCATTCCCTATGCTATTCTAAATGATATTAATATTTATCTGGCCTTTGGTCTTTGCTTTGCAGCCAATGTGCTGGTATTCCCTATCATGTCCTTTTTTTTAAATGTGGTAAATCGATATTTCATGAAATGGAGATCCTACAAAAAAGCGGCAATTTTTGTAGGACGGAGAGCCAAAGCTGGTGCTGGCAATAACGTGAAAAAATATGGCTTCTGGGGTTTAATGATCTTTGTGCTGGTGCCGATTCCCGGCACGGGTGTCTATGCAGGGACCATTGCAGGTTATCTTTTTGGCTTGGAAAGGAAAAAAGCATTCTTAGCCAATACCATTGGTATTTTTTTCTCTTGCCTCTTAGTGTGGTTGACTACCCTATTCGCTACAGGAGGGTTTAATTAATCCTCAAATTTTCTTTGCGGAGCAAATAGACGCTATACCACCGGAAGGTAGAATTTTTATTTTTGACAGGAATTATAAAGCCTGAAAGCGTTGGGGAAAAAAAAGCAAAGTTCGATCGAACTAGTAATTTCAAGACAAACAACCTGATTTGCAGAAATGAAAACGATGTGGATTACACCCGAAGGCCTGGAGAAGGTAAAGGCCGAATTGGATCACCTATGGAAAGTGGAGCGTCCGGAGACTACCCAAAAAGTCGCTTGGGCAGCAAGTCTGGGAGATCGCTCAGAGAATGCCGATTACCACTACAACAAAAAGCGGCTACGGGAGATTGACAGACGAGTTCACTACCTCCGCAAATGTCTCGATGACTTAAAGGTAATCCATTACACACCTTATCAGGAAGGAAAAGTGATGTTTGGAGCCTGGGTCGAGATCGAGAACACAAAAGGACAGAAGATCCGCTTCCGCATAGTGGGAGGTGAGGAGATTTTTGAACGAAGAGACTATATTTCGATCGATTCCCCTATGGCCCAAGCCTTGCTCAAAAAGGAAGTAGGGGATGAGGCTCTCGTCCAAACCCCAACGATGCAAATTCTCTGGAGGATCAGGAAGATTGAGTATGAGAAGTAGGGGACGCGATTCCCAAAGTCAGGGAAAAAGAGTTATTATAATTTTTTTTAGAAAACCGCATTATCATTCCTTGAATGGCTCACCTGCACTTGATTCAATTTCTACAAAAAAATTCCCTCAGATTGCTCCGAGGGATTTTATTGATTTGAGATTTAGGATTTACGTTTTGAGATTTTTAAAATTGAAGAGGTCAATTTCATGTTTCACGATGGCAGTTCAATTACACTTCGTAAATCAAAAAATATCGAACTCCGAACGTCGAATAATGAACGCCGAAGATTAGAGCTGCCCCTCCACCCACTTCCTTGCATTCACAAAAGCCTCCATCCAAGGCGTGAAGTCATCATTTCGTTCACTTGGATAGTGTGCCCAGTTCCAAGGTTTCAGGCTTCGTTCGATATGTGGCATGATGGCCAAGTGGCGACCGTCTTCGGATGCGATCCCTGCCGTCGCAAAGTCCGATCCGTTTGGATTTCCAGGGTAAGCTTCGTAGCTATACTTCATGGCGAAATTGTACCCGTTCTCACCCTTTGGAAGGGAGAATCTGCCTTCTCCGTGTGCTACCCAAACACCAAGTCGCTGTCCGCTGAGTGAACCCAGCATCACCGAGTTGTTTTCCGGCACAGTCACATTCACAAAGCAAGATTCAAACTTATGACTCGCATTGTGGAGCATTTTTGGCTTTTGATCGTGGTCTGGCGTAACCAAACCCAATTCCATCATGAGTTGACAGCCGTTGCAAACGCCAAGACTTAAGGTGTCAGCTCTTGCATAGAAGTGGTCCAAAGCCTGTTTTGCTTTTGGATTGTAAAGGAATGCCCCTGACCAGCCTTTGGCTGAACCTAAAACATCTGAGTTGGAGAAGCCACCGACGAAGACGATCATTTGTACGTCTTCCAGATTTTCACGACCGGCAATCAAGTCAGTCATGTGAACGTCCTTCACTTCAAATCCTGCCAACCAAAGCGAGTAGGCCATTTCCCGGTCGCCGTTTACGCCTTTTTCACGGATAATGGCAGCTTTCGCTTTTCCTTTAGTCGTACGGAAGGGGTCCAGTCCTGCCGCCGCAAAGCTGCCTTTCCAACCGTCTGAAAATTCAAAGGATAGGGGCTGGTTTTTATAATTTTCAAAACGCTCCTTGGCTAATTTCTCTCCACTTTGCTTTCTATCAAGCAGGTAGGAGGAATTGTACCAAAGATGACGCATCTCGGTGATGTTGAGACTTTGATTTTCTAAGGTTAGCGTACCGTTTAAGGTCACTTCCGCCAATTCCACAAAGTCAATTTCCGATGCGGTGAGGAAGTCTTCTACTTTGTGATCATCCGCAACTTGTATCAAGATGCCCGGATTTTCGGAGAAAAGGGCTTTGATCAGATCCTGCTCGGCAAGTCTGGACTCCCGCACATGCAACCCGACACTTTTGGAAGGGAAGCACATTTCCAACAAAGCCGTGATGATTCCGCCGGAAGATATATCGTGGCCGGAAAGTACCAGCCCTTTTTCGATCAAGTTTTGTACCGCTGTAAATGCGGCTGCGAAGTAGGCCGAATCTGTGACTGTTGGTGTTTCAGTCCCTATTTTATTTAAAGTTTGATAGAAAGAGGAACCTGCGAGTTTTGCAGAATCCCCGGAGAAGTCAATGTAAAGAACCTTAGTCCCAGACTGAGGAAGAAGTGCAGCTTTCACTGTCTTTTTGATGTCAGAGCACTCGCCAACTGTAGAGATAATCACCGTTCCCGGGGAATAGACCACTTTGCCGTCCTTGTATTTCTGAGTCATGGAAAGGGAGTCCTTTCCTGTAGGAATATTCACACCTAACTCAATCGCAAACTCAGATACGGCCTGAACTGCCCGATAGAGTCGGTCATTTTCTCCTTTGTTCTTCGCCGGCCACATCCAGTTGGCAGAGAGGGAAATGCCCTTCAGCCCCTCAGCAATAGGTGCAAAAACCAAATTCGTCAAGGCTTCTGCGATTGCCAATCGGCTTCCCGCTTCTGGATTTGCCAAAGCGGCAACAGGAGCGTGTCCGATGGAAGTAGCGATTCCTTTGTTTCCGGTAAAGTCCAAGGCCATGACAGCCACATCATTTAGCGGAAGTTGGATTTCGCCCACTGTCTGCTGGGTAGCTACTCGTCCGGTGACAGACCTGTCCACTTTATTCGTCAGCCAATCTTTGCAAGCCACGGCTTCCAGCTGAAGCACCTCTGAAATATACGATTTGAGAAGTTCGGGTTGGTATTCGCCTTCGGAAAAAGAAGCATTCCCGGAGTTGTCTTCAAGAATAGTCTTAGGTGAGGATCCAAACATGTAGGCCAAGTTCCAGTCTACAGGCTTTTCTCCCGTTTTGCTGTTTTCAAATTTGAAATGCATGTCTCCGGTTGTCTCGCCTACCACATAGAATGGTGCGCGTTCACGATCAGATAATTGCTTCAAGGTATCCACATCCTTTTTCCCTACGACCAATCCCATTCTTTCCTGGGATTCATTTCCGATGATTTCCTTGGCGGAAAGAGTAGGGTCTCCCACAGGCAATTTATCAATGTGGATCGTTCCGCCCGTGCTTTCGACTAATTCGGAAAGACAGTTTAAATGTCCTCCGGCTCCGTGATCGTGGATAGAGATGATGGGATTGTTTTCGCTTTCGGCCATGGCGCGGATTACGTTGGATACCCGCTTTTGCATCTCCGGGTTGGAGCGCTGGATGGCGTTGAGTTCGATGGCGTTGGAAAGTTCGCCAGTGTTCAGGGAAGAAACTGCCGATCCGCCCATTCCGATGCGGTAGTTTTCTCCGCCCATGACGACGATCTGATCGCCAGCTTTTGGCTCAGCTTTTTTGGCATATTTGGCATTGGTAAAGCCCACTCCACCTGCCAGCATGATGACTTTGTCAAAACCGTGGTGTTTTCCATCTTCCTCATGCTCAAAAGTCAAAACTGAGCCTGCGATCAGCGGTTGGCCGAATTTATTCCCGAAATCAGAAGCTCCATTGGATGCTTTGATCAGGATATCCATCGGGGTTTGATAGAGCCAAGGACGTTCGGCGAGGTTTTTTTCCCAGCTTCTTCCTTTTTCCGAACGGGAATAGGAAGTCATGTAAACTGCGGTGCCAGCCAAAGGAATCGAAGCCGTTCCTCCCGCCATACGATCCCTGATTTCTCCCCCTGCACCTGTTGCAGCGCCGTTGAAGGGTTCTACGGTGGTCGGGAAGTTATGCGTTTCGGCTTTTAGGGAAATGACCGTATCAATCTCCCGTGTTTCAAAAAAATCTGCTTGATGTTGTGTCTTTGGAGCGAATTGCTGGGCTTTTGGACCAGTGACGAAGGCCACATTGTCTTTGTAAGCTGATGCGATTCGATTGGGGTGCTTCTTGGAAGTTTCTTTGATCAGTTGGAAAAGGGTCATTGGTTTTTCCTCGCCGTCGATGACAAAAGTGCCGTTGAAGATCTTGTGACGGCAATGCTCGGAGTTCACTTGCGAAAAACCAAAAACCTCCGAGTCAGTCAGCGGTCGTCCCAGTTGTGTAGCGACATTATTGAGGTACTCAACTTCCTCCTGACTGAGGGCCAGTCCTTCGGATTTGTTGTAAGCGGCGATATCAGTGACAGCCTTGATTGGCTCCGGCTCCAGACGAATGTCATAGATTTCCTGATCCAGTCCTTCATAAACTTTCTGAAGCATGGGGTCAATTGGATCTCCGACAGCAAGTGGGGTGAATTCCTCAATCCGCTGAATGCCGAGGATTCCCATGTTTCGCGTGATTTCCACCGCGTTGGTGGACCAGGGAGTGATCATTTCTTTGCGGGAACCGGAGTATTTTCCGGCTAATCTCAGTCCCTGGATGGCTTTGGCTTCACCAAAAAGCCAGGTGAGTTTTTCGACGTCTTCAGGTGATAGGGGCTGTGGGGATTGAACTCCGTAAACGAGTTTCTGAGGTGATTCAAAGAAGAAAATCATGTCCTTGGGCTGGTAAGTCGCAAAGGTAAGGAATTGGGTGATAGATTGAAAAGTCGCCTATCGAAAGATTGGGAAAATGTGTGTGGATGAATGCTGTAGGCTTACTGACTGAAATTGAGCAAATTGAGGAAAGACTCAGAGAATCCTTTAAGATTCCTGATCTAGTGTGGCTGATTAAAATGCCGAATAATATTTTGTTTTATAGGGAAAAAATTTATCCATGTACGATTTTGAACACTAAATCAGGTGTTAATGAAATAATAATCTGAAAAAAAACCTTGGAAACTTTTTGCTAATAAAAAGTTTCCATAGTTTTGTCCCGAAATGCAGACTAAGGAAAATTGGAGACGAGAAAAAGAATTTTAGAAATAGCGACAGAGCAGTTTTCGCGATATGGAGTTAGGACCGTGACGATGGAGGACTTAGCCCGCTTGGCAGGAGTATCAAAAAAAACCATTTATCAGGAGTTTGCGGATAAAAAGGACTTGGTAAGAGAAGCATTTGAGAATATTCTCGAAGAGGATCGGTGCAAAATGGCCTTCATTCTGGAAAGCGAGGATGGTGTGATTGAGCATTTGGTTAAAACATCCAAGATGATGCGGGACCGATTGCAGAATATGAATCCCATAGCGATCATGGAAATCCAAAAATACTTCCCGGAATCATGGAAAATGTTTGAGGATTTCAAGGCCCGGGTAATTATGGATGATCTGAAGAATGTCCTTGAAAGGGGAAAAAAGCTGGGGTATTTCAGGGAAGAAATTGACTCTGAAATTTTGGCTAAAACCCGTGTCAATCAGATCACTTCAGCATTTGACCCGGTCAATTTTACCAATCCGAATTTTAATTTGGCCGAGGAGCAGATGGTGTTATTGGATCATTTTCTTCATGGAATTTTCACGGAGAAGGGGCGATTGGCCTACACTTCACAACAGGCAATAGAAGATTGAAAACTAACCCAACTATGAATAAATACCTTTTTACAGCCTTGGTATTTTTACTCGCTTTTTCAAGCATACAAGCGCAGGAAATCGCTCAACTGACATTGAATGAATCTATCTTGTATGCTATCGAAAACAATGTAACAACCAAAAATGCCCGGCTGGAAACGTTTATTTCCAAAGCTACTGTAAAGGAAACCACAGCGCAGGGTTTGCCTCAGATCAATGGTACATTTAATCTGGATTACAATCCTTTGATACCAGTTGTTTTTCTACCTAATCAACCACCATTTGGAGATCCTTCCAATCCAAGTGAAGTGATTCCTGCTCGGTTTGGAGTCAATTATTCCTCCGGACTGGGAGTCAATATGACTCAGATGATTTTTGACGGATCGTTTTTTGTGGGCTTGCGTGCCGCAAAAACCTTGACACAGTTGACAAATTTTGATCTGGTGAAGGCTGAAAACGATGTAATCGAAAATGTGAAAAAGGCTTACTTCGGAGTGCTGGTGAATCAGGAAAGAATTCGTCTTTCCGAATCGAACTTAGCTCGTGTAGATTCTTTGCTCAAAGAAGCTAAAGCACTCAACGAAGCCGGTTTCGCAGAGAAAATCGAAGTTTCCAGAATTCAGGTCCAGCGCAACAATACGTACAGCCAGGTTGAACGAAGTAGGACGGCTTGGGAGATTAGCAAAGAAATTCTAAAAATTCAGATGGGAATGCCACTTACTGTCGATGTCTTAATTACCGAAACGCTTGAGGAGTTGAATTCAAGCGAGGAGATAAATCAGCTTTTGTTGCGCGAAGGTGAAGGAAGAGTTGAGTTGGACCAACTAAAAACAACAATTGAACTGCAACAACTTGATATCAGAAACAACACCTCTCAATACATGCCAACCATCGATTTTGTCGGTAATATCCGTAGAAGTGGAGCAGGAAATGAATTAAACACCGTTTTCAACAAACAAAACTGGTTTACAAGCTCCCTGCTGGGCCTAAGTATGAACATTCCAATATTTGATGGATTTAGCAAAAGCGCCCGGATCCAAAAAAATAAATACGCACTAAACCAACTTGAAAACCAGCGTTTTTACTTAAGTGATGCCTATCAAAACGAGATTTTCACTGCCAAATCAAACCTTAAAAACGACCTAAACATCCTGGATGTGCAGCGCGAAAACCTTGAATTGGCCAAAGAAGTATTTGACATTGCCAAAATCAAATACCAAGAGGGTGTCGGTTCAAATCTCGAAGTGATTGACGCAGATGCAGCATTGACTGAAGCTGAGATCAATTACCTGGCGGCGCTGTATGACGGATTGATTTCCAAAGTAGATCTGGAAAAAGCCCTTGGCATATTAAAAGCCGATTTGAATAACTAAACCAACTCATTATTTCACATTCAAAATTTCCTTCTCTATATGAAGCCGTTAATTAAATTTTTACCGATTATTCTTGCGACAATTCTCCAGACTTCTTGTGCGCAGGAAGAGGGAGTGGAAGCCAAGAAAACCAAACTAGCCGAGCTAAAAAGTCAGGTTGGAGAACTAAACACTGAAATCAGAACACTGGAATCAGAGATTGCAAAACTCGACCCTGAATTTGCAGCCGCAAATAAAAAATCAATACTCATCACTACTGCAGCAGCCCGGAAGGGTGAATTTGCTCACTTTGTAGAAGTGACTGGTTCCGTCCTTTCCAAAAAGAACGTGAGTATCAGTGCAGAGACTGCGGGCAGGATCCTCGAAGTGCCTGTCATGGAAGGAGCCCGGGTGAGCAAAGGACAAATTCTTGCCCGAATCGATGCGGAATCCATTTTGCGAAACATCGAAGAGTTGGAAAATTCGCTGGACTTAGCGACCACTATTTTTGAAAAGCAGCAACGCCTCTGGAATCAAAAAATCGGTACAGAAATCCAGTATTTGGAAGCAAAAAACCGAAAGGAAGGATTGGAGAAAAACCTCGCTTCCATAAAAACCCAATTGGACAAGGCCTACGTCAGAGCCCCGTTTAATGGAACGGTGGAGTCTGTGAAAGTGAGAATGGGAGAATTGGCGCAGCCTGGCGTTCCGATGTTTGAATTTGTAGGCGAAAGCGACCTTTACATTCAGGCGGATGTGTCAGAGAGTTTTGTGGGTGTATTGAGAAAAGGGGATACGGTGAATGTAGATTTCCCTTCCCTCAAAAAGTCGATTACCAGTCGGGTTTCAGCGGTTGGTGGAGTAATTAATCCCAACAACAGGACATTCACGGTGGAGGTTTTGCTTCCAACTATGCCTGATGTAAAGCCAAACATGATCTCTGTATTGAAAATCAAGGATTATCAGAATAGTAGCAGTGTCTTGGTACCTGCACATTTGATTTTGGCAGATAACCAGGGCGATTATGTATTTATTGTGGAAAATCAAACTGCTAAAAAGAAATACGTAAAACGCGGTCTTACTGCAAATAATGAAACGGAGATATTGGAAGGTTTAACCGGATCTGAAACGCTCGTGGACAAAGGGTTTCGTGAAGTCGGGGATAATTTCAGTGTAAATATCGCACAGCTTTAAGCCATGGCAGATACTTCTAAAACCTCTATAATTCGGGAATTTGGACTGTCCAGTTTCAGTGTGGACAATTCCACATCGGTAGTCATCCTGACCCTGATCATCACCGTCCTGGGACTGGGAGCATACCGTACCATGCCCAAGGAAAGTTTTCCTGAGATCGTGATCCCGACGGTCTATATCGGAACACCTTATCCGGGCAATTCGCCTGTGGACATGGAGAACCTGATCACTCGCCCTATCGAGAAAGAACTGAAATCTCTCAACAACGTGAAGGACATCAAATCCACTTCGGTTCAGGATTTTTCTTCCATTGTAATCGAATTTACCCCTGGTATAGAAATCTCGAAAGCGATTCAGGATGTGAAGGATGCTGTCGATAAGTCTAAAAGCGAACTGCCTTCAGACCTTGATCAGGAACCTAATGTATTGGAAGTAAATACATCAGATTTTCCAATCATGAACGTGAATATTTCCGGGCCTTATTCTGAGCAAGAATTGAAAAAGTTTGGAGAATATCTGGAAGATGCGATCGAAAAGCTTCCGGAGATTTCAAAAGCGGATCTTGCCGGAACTATCGAGCGGGAGATTCAGATCAATGCTGATCCCTACAAAATGGAGGCTGTAGGGGTGAGCTTTGGAGATATTTCCGGTGCTATTCAGGCAGAGAATATAACTATTTCTGGCGGCAGTATAAAAAGTGGAGATTTTGAACGTTCACTACGGGTAGACGGTGAATTCACCGATCCCAAAGACCTCCTCGATATCATCATTAAGACGGATCAGCAAAAGATCGTTTATCTGAGAGATGTAGCCGAAATTAAAGACACATACAAAGATCGAACTTCCTATGCCCGTAGCAAAAACCTGCCTGTAGTCACGATCAATGTGACCAAGCGAAGTGGAGAAAACCTCCTCGATGCAGCGGATAAGATCAAAACGATCATTGAGACGACCAAAGCCAACCGCTTTCCTCAAGATCTTGAAATCACGATTACCAATGACCAAAGTAAGCAGACGCGAACGCAGGTAAGTGACTTGGAGAATTCCATCATTTTCGGGATCATTCTCGTAGTGTTGGTCTTAATGTTTTTCATGGGATTCCGGAATGCTCTGTTTGTGGGATCGGCTATTCCGATTTCCATGTTTATTTCTTTCCTCATTTTGAATTCATTCGGGATCACACTTAACCTGATGGTGTTGTTTTCTTTGATTCTCGCCTTAGGGATGTTGGTGGATAATGGAATTGTAGTGGTGGAGAATGTCTACCGCCTGATGCAGGAAGGGAAGCCTAGCATTCAGGCTGCTAAAGAAGGAGTGGGAGAGGTAGCATGGCCGATTATTACCTCTACTGCGACGACTTTGGCGGCATTTCTACCTTTGGCATTTTGGGATGATTTGGTGGGAGAGTTCATGAAATTTCTGCCAATTACATTGATTATTGTACTATCATCCTCTCTTTTCGTTGCATTGGTCATCAATCCTGTGATGACAGCAATGTTTATGAAAATTGATGAAGTAGGAAAAAATAAGCCCAAGCAGAAGTCGATCATCACCGCAGGTGTTTTCCTTATCCTTTCCACGATCTTCTTTTTGATAGGTTGGACCGCACTCGGGTCATTGGCTTTAGTTGCTTCTGTATTGACTGTTTTTAATGTATTCTTCCTTAGAAAAGCCATCGGCTGGTTCCAATCCGTATTATTGGTAAGGTTGGAAAACGCATACGAATCCACTCTTCAATACGCCCTACATGGAAAAAGACCCTATTTCTTTTTTGGGGGCATGTTTGGACTACTGTTCTTATCCTTGGTTTTGCTGGAAATCAGGGCACCTAAAGTGCTTTTCTTTCCGGATAATCAACCTCAGCTAGTCAATGTTTTTGTCGAGTTTCCAATAGGAACAGACATCGCCGCTACCAACAGCTTTGTAGATAGGATGGAGGATGAGATGTTGCTGGCATTGGAACCCTACAGCGATATTCTGGAATCGGTAATTTCCCAGGTAGGAGAGGGCACAGGAGATCCAATAGAGGGACCAAGTCAACAAGCAACCCCTCACAAGGCTAAAATAACCATCGGATTTGTAGACTACATTGACAGACAAGGAATAAACACCAATGGTGCAATGGAAGTGATACGTGATCTTGTGGAGAAATATCCGGGTGTACTGATCACAGTAGATAAACAACGAAATGGTCCTCCGGTAGGAAAAGCTGTGAATATTGAGTTTGTAGGAGAAGATTATGAGCAACTAATCGCTTTCGTTGGTGAAACTAAGGAGTATTTGGAGTCTAACAATATTCCCGGTTTGGAAGAATTGAAATCTGACCTGTCCTTGGGAAGTCCTGAGGTAGTGGTTCAGATCGACCGTGACAAGGCCAGAAGATTTGGACTTTCTACCTCGCAGATTGCAACTGAATTACGGACTTCACTTTTCGGGCAAGAGGTGTCCAGGTACAAGGAAGGGGAAGAGGATTACCCTATCCAGCTTCGCCTGGCTGAAGGCTACCGATATGATATCAATACTTTGATTAACAAGAAGATCGGATTTAGGGATAAGTTTGGAGACAAACGCGAAGTGCCTATTTCTGCAGTGGCCGATATCGAGTATGGCTCTACCTATGGTTCGGTGAAACGAAAAGATCTCGAAAAAGCGATTACGCTCTTTTCAAATGTACTTGATGGGTACAATCCCACGGAAATCAACGGGGAAATCAAAACCTTGATGGAAAATTTCACCATCCCGGATGGTGTGACTGTCAAATTTACCGGCGAACAGGAAGAGCAGGCTAAGTCTCTGGCTTTCCTTATCAATGCCTTGGCGATTGCAGTTTCGTTGATTTTCCTGATCATAGTAGCGCAATTCAATTCCGTGATCAGTCCATTTATTATCATGATTTCGGTGCTTTTGAGTACCATCGGGGTTTTTCTCGGATTGGTAATATTCAATATGGATTTCGTGGTGATCATGACCGGAATCGGAATTATTTCTTTAGCCGGTGTCGTGGTGAATAATGCAATCGTATTGATCGATTATACCGATTTGGTCAGGGCTAGGAAACGTAAGGAAAAGGGAATTAAAGCCGGAGAATTTCTGGAATACGAGGATTTATTGTCCAGCATTATCGAATCCGGTAAGACTCGACTTCGTCCGGTATTGCTGACAGCAATCACCACAGTGCTAGGTCTGATCCCCCTGGCGATTGGAATGAATATCAATTTCGGAACTTTATTGACGGAGTTTGATCCCCAGTTTTACGTCGGTGGCGACAACGCAGCTTTTTGGGGTCCTATGGCTTGGACAGTAATATTTGGGCTAACCTTTGCCACAGTCATTACGTTAGTGATTGTACCAGTTATGTATTTGCTGGCGGATAAACTTCAAATGAGAATCCGCCGAATCAAAGCATGATTGATTTAAGGTTGGTGGTTTTTTTTGACGAAACCTCCGGGACAATGTTCCGGGGGTTTTTTGTTTTTTGATCCACCAATACTGCATGGTTTTTGTACTTTTGCTTTCCTAAATAAATAGGATGTAGAAATGTCGGATTTGAAATGGTATGTGATGTACACCACATCACGTGCGGAAAAAAAAGTAGCAGAAAGACTTCAGGAAAAAGGCTGGGAGGTATATCTGCCCATAGTGGAAGAACTACGCCAATGGTCTGATCGGAAGAAGAAAGTTCAGCGTGCCTTGTTCAATGGGTATGTTTTCGTCAAAACCGAACGGAATAAACTTTGGGAATGTCTGCAAGTACCCGGGGCTGTGAAGTTTGTTCATTTTTCCGGTCAACATGCTACCGTCCGAGATGAGGAAATTGAAATAATCAAGAGAGTAGTGACTACCGGCGTGGCTGTTGAGACAGACGGAAGCGAAATTGAGCCGGGAGAAAAAGTAAAGGTATTGGGAGGACCGCTACAGGATATGGTCGGTGAGTGTGTCGAAAAAGGCAACAAAGATTATTTCCTAATCAGAATTCCGGGAATCATGCAAAACATGATGATCACGATAGAAAGGAAGTTTTTACAAGTGATCGAAAATCAACCCGCATAAAAAAACCGCTTTAAAGCGGTTTTTAATCTCTTGTCTTTGGAACAAAATATCTTCTGTAGACGATTTGTGCCTGAAATAGATGATCTCCATAGCGGTTGTTTCCCACATTTCCATCCAGATTATCTGAGAATGTCCACAGCATGGTACCTTCTCCGGCGATGTCAGAGTAGGGTCCAACTCGTAAGCTCAATCCGGCACGAACAGGGACATATCCTGTTGATACCTGATGCGTAGTTGGTTCTTCCTCACTGCTGAAGGATTTAGTCTGTTTGGTACGGGCATTCATTATTCCCAATCCAAATCCACCATAAAGATTGAAAAGACTCCGGTTCATGTGGTTGGAAAAACGGATAAGGTTGACACTTGGAACTAAATCAAAAAAATAAACAGTACCCTTGGCAGTAAAGGAGGCAAAATCCTGAAACCACTGATCCCTGAGTACTGTGGGCGGATTTCCACCACTGTTGATTTGTTGGAATCCTGCGGTACTTCTTAGGTCGAAAGTTTGATTTAACCGCTTAGTCAGTCCAAGGGAAAAGGACGGCCTTATTTCAAAATTCAACGAGCGATATTGGCCTCCATTATCCAGGTAGGCGAAAGATGGTCCGACACCGATAGTCAGAATATTATCCCGTGAGATTCGCTCTTTGTAAAAGTTTTGCGCAGAAATACTTCCGGAAACGAGGATTAATAGGGCTGTTTTTAAAAAGAGCTTCATGGGGTAAGGTCCTGATAATGTGTGAAAAGAAATCAAAGAATAGGTTTTACAACAAACATGCCAAGCGAATTTGACCAGCTATTGCTTTAACGGAAGCCAGCGAAAAATAGTGGTTTTTCGGAAAATCAGGCCCCGTCAAAAGCTGCCTGAATATCTGCTTCAGTAGTCTTTAATTTTGTTTTACAAAATTTAACAAGTTCTGCGGCCTCTTTCACCAAGTCCGAAAGCTCATCGACTGATTTGCTTCCTTCTTCGAGTTGGAGCAGAATAGACTCCAATCTGGCCATTGCATCGCTGTAAGTTTGATCCTTCATTTTTCTTTGATTTCAATGATTGTACTGCTGATTTTTTGGGATTGGGTGATTGTCTCGATTTGGTCTCCAAGTTTGACGCTTGTTAGATGAATTGGCTTTCCGGCGTATTCTGTGCGGGAATATCCACGCTTCAGGATGGAACTCGGTTCAAGCTGACGCAGTAAATTTTCGGTGTTTGAGAGTTTCTCGCTTTGCTTTATCAAAAACAAGGTTAGATTTTTTTTCAAACTTTTCTCCAGATTTTCCAGAGTGGCGTATTGATTTCTGAACTGATTTTTGGCGGTAAGTGATATATGCATGGCTTGGTTTTTCACTTTTTCTTTTTCCAAAGAAATCCGGTTGGCTGAAAGCGATTTGGCCCGCAAACTATATTGATGTATCCTGTTTTCTTCTGCCCGAAGTTGTTGCCTGGTCGATCTGTCCAGCCGTTGGAGCAACATGGTCAGATTCTCCTCAAATTCCCTGAAACCAGACAAAAGAAATTCAGCGACAGCTGTCGGAGTTTTGAGTCGTGTGTGTGCTACCAGATCAGCTACTGTCTCATCCCGTTCATGGCCGATTCCTGTGAAAATCGGCAAGGGAAAATTAGCCATTGCCGCCGCTAATCGGTAATCGTCAAAGCAATCCAAATCCAATTGTGCTCCTCCGCCTCGAATAATTACCACAGCTTCGAGTTTCAGGCGATCAATTTCAATTCTGATCGACTCCATTGCTGAAATCAAACTCGAAACAGCCTCGTTTCCTTGCATCAGCGAAGGGAAAAGCCGGTGGAAAACTTTGTAACCAAAGGAATTTTTTTCGAGCTGATTTACAAAATCCCCATATCCCGCCGCTGTCGCACTGGAGATGACTGCGATCCGCTGGACGACTGGAGGTAGCTGAAATCTTGCATTCAATTGAAGGAGTCCTTCCCGTGTCAGTCGATTGATTGTCTCCTGCCGCAACCTTGCCCTTTCCCCAAGGGAAAAAGAAGGATCGATGTCCTTTACATTAATGCTCAGCCCGTAAACCGGATGAAATGTGACTGCAACTTGAGCAAGAATCTTCATCCCATTTTTAAGAGTGGTGCCTGTCACCGATTGGAATTTAGCTGCAACGGATCGATAGGTAAACTGCCAAAGGTTGGCCCGAATCTTAGCCAGTACCTGATTTCCTTGCTTTTCTACCAATTCAAAATACACATGCCCTTGAGGTGCCTGTCGGAAGTCGGCCAGTTCCCCGACTACCCAATAGACTGGTTCGAGTTCATTTTCCAGCGTTAACCGAATTTGCTCTGTGAGTTGGGAAATTGAAATAGGGGACATGGTTATTTCAGTTTTGAGAAGCCACCTTGATCCTATTATTCAGATCCAAACTGGCTCTGAGCATGGGAAGCCGGACCTGATCGCTTTTGATGATTCCCAAATGAAAAAGTAGATTTTTGATCCCAACAGGATTTCCTTCCCAATACATCAGGCTGTTCAATTCCAACAATGAAAATGTCACCGCCAGCGAGTCTTGATCCGATCCGTGAGTCATTGTCTTAAATTTTTCAGGAAATGCATTCGCCAAAACTGAAATTACCCCACTTCCGCCAACACCCATCAGCGCTTTGGTCAGCATATCATCACCGGAAAGCAATAAAAAATCTTTTGGCATGGCAGCTGCGATTTGCATGCACTGTTCCAGATTTCCACTGGCCTCTTTCATCGCCACAATATTGGGATGATGAGAAAGCTTCAGCGTGGTGGACGCGGTCATATTTGACATGGTGCGGCCAGGAACATTATAGAGCACTATGGGGACTGGCGATGCATCGGCGATCGCAGTGTAGTGGGCCACGATTCCTTCCTGACTCGGTTTATTGTAATAGGGACTAACTGAAAGGATGGCTGCTACTCCGTAAAAATCCGTGTTTTTGATTTCATTCACTACTGAGTAGGTGTTGTTGCCTCCAATTCCCAACATCACAGGCACACGTCCCGCATTGTAATCCAAGCAGGCTTTGAGCACTTGTTTCTTCTCCGAGGAAGTCAATGTTGTAGCTTCTCCAGTGGTCCCGAGGACCACCAAATAGTCTACTCCACCGGAAACGACATGATCAATCAATTTTTTCAAACTCCCAAAGTCGATGGATTGATCGTCATGGAAAGGAGTAACGAGTGCGACTCCTGTGCCTTTGAATGCGTTCATTTTTGGATAACGTTAAGGCACCAAAGATAAGGTCTTGAACGGTTTTTAGCGCCCATTTATTCAAAAATCAGGAAAAAGAGAAAATGCGTACCGGCATAATCGCGATTTGGTAGGGAACTTAGAATTGCTTTCATTCCACTCGATTCCTGAATGAATGATGGGTGAAATTGTTTAAGCTAGGTCTAATTGCTTAGGTTTTCTGATTTAGCTTTTTCTGTGGTTTTATCTGCTAAAATTAGCACTGTCGGGATTTCTGAAAGCCATTCTTTTTTGCTTTCAACTAGTTTTTTCCAGCTTTTAAAGGACACTACCATCAAATCCTGAGTCTTTAAAAAGTCTGTATTCAGGTAAGTTTCGGGACTTAATTGGATATGATGCGGTGCTACATGTTCAATTGCACGAATGGCCTCTTTGATTTCCGGCCTGTTCTTCACCTGATCTCCGGTATCGATTAAGGTGATCTGAGCACCGGAATTTGAAATCCATTTCTGTGCGTACTTTACCAAAAAGTCATCTTTAGAGGAAAATATCGGAATAAATATCCGGTCTGCCTGCTTAAATCCCTTATCTATCAAGACTCCGACTGGAACTTGAGAAGCTCGTATGATACTTCTTGTTCGTTCATCAAAAGGCAGGTTTTCAAAAAGATTCTCCTTCCCTGTCACCTGGTTTAATATTCGGTCAGGACTGATAATCCGTGTGGTAAATCCCAACACCTTACCTAATAAGCTCCCCTCAAAAATCGACTGACCGACTCCGATAAGCAACAAATCATAATTTCCCTTGTTGGCTACCTCCACGATATCTTCTTCAATATTGGATGATGCCTTGAACAGTGTAGTCACTTTTTGGTGAAGCTGCTGTGATTCCTGGATCAAAGGGGCAAAACTTTCCCGCTCGTACGTCGCCTGATTGAAGTAATTTAGTTCATCGACAGGACTCAGGTGCATCGCAGTAATGGAGGCGTTTCCCTTGAGTTTCCGGGTCATGCTATGTGCCAGCCTAACCAGTGATCTGCCTCGCTCAGGATGGCCAAAGGAAACTAATATGCGGTAATTACTTTGTTGAATAATCTCCTCGGGGATTAATGAAGGCTTCTTCCTAAATGACCAATTGATCAAATCAAGCGCCGGGCCAGTCATAAAAGTAGTCACCAATGCCATGATGACCATCATCGCAAAAATCTCAGGAGTCAAAACACCCAGGTCGTAGCCAATATTGAGCACTACTAACTCCATCAGTCCGCGGGTGTTCATCAGAGCTCCAATAGTGAGGCTGTCCTTCCAGTTTTGGCCTACAAACCGTGCTGCAATCGCACTGCCTATAAACTTGCCCACCACTGCTACCAGGATAATCATTCCCGTCACTTTCCAGAGATAAGGATCGTTGAGCAGTCCAATTTCGGTCCTTAACCCGGTGTAGACAAAGAAGAGTGGAAGTAGAAGCACCAAAGAAACATCCTCTACTTTTTCGATGAAGATGTTTCTGAATTTTGTGTTTTCAGGCATGATGGCACCGGCCATAAATGCGCCGAAAAGCGCATGTATTCCAATCACCTCGGTGGCATAGGCCGAAATAATCAAGGTTAAAAAAAAGATAGCAACAATAGGCTTACTTAGATTCTCACGGGAGGTATGCAGATCGCCGATTCGCTTTAGAAACGGGCGTACCAGCTTAATCATCACCAAAACGTATGCGACTGCCAAAGCGATCACGTAAAGTGAACTTACAAAGGACCCTGCCTTGACAATGGCAATGACCGCGGCCAAAAGGCACCAAGCTGTAATGTCATCAGCTGCTGCACAGGTGATGACGACCGTTCCCAGACGGGTTTTTTGAAGGCCTCTTTCCTGTACTATTCTGGCCAAAACCGGAAAAGCGGTGATGCTCATCGCAATCCCCAAAAACAAGCCAAAAGATAAAAACTCCACTCCCACAGGTGCAAAGGATGTATAGATGAAGTAGGCAAGTCCAATTCCCAATGCAAAAGGAATGACAATGCTGGCATGGCTGATGACTACAGCGTCATTGGCCTTGTTTCGAAGTACTTTCAGATCCAGTTCCATTCCGATCACAAACATGAAAAGAATTAATCCGATCTGACTCAGAAACTGGAGGTTACCTAGTGATTCAAGCGGAAAAAGTGCCAACGAAAACTCAGGAAAGATCCATCCCAGTAACGAAGGACCCAATACGATTCCCGCGATGATTTCACCGATAACGGTAGGCTGGCCGATTTTTTTACTCAGCCATCCAAAAATCCGCGCTACCAAAATAATGGTCACAATCTGGGCTAAAAGAATAGCCAATGGGTGTGTAAGATTAGAAGATATCGAATTCAGAAATTCGGTCCATTGGCTTGCTTCGGATTGAGAAATCTGAATCGCTCTTCCTTCTTCAAGGAGTTTTCCTTTGATGGAGATAAAGTACATCAAGGCCGAAAATATGCCAATGGTTGCCAGATAAAATATCGCATTTCGGTTCTTTCCCATTCTGCAGGTTGTTTTGGCATTTGGCCCGGGCGATGCAGGTACACGTTCGACCGATCTATGAGAATCCATAGATTGTCTTGAAGTGATACCTGGCCTGACTTGGATCAGGCAAATCATCCCCGGAGGTAACCGGCCTCTCAGCCGTCCAATTCTACGCTAAGTTGAATCAATTCAGGTTAAGAATTTATCCGGATGTAATGATTCGAATTTGAAATGCACCAAACTGGGATTTTTTTGTAATGAGTTTAGGGATTCATCTTTTTAAGAAAATTCTCCCTGTATCGTTCACCAAGTTGGAGAATGATTGGTTTTCCGGATTTTTGATCCAGAAGCGTGGTGATTTGGTCGTGTGAAAAATAGCGTACCATGACCAGATTAATGACTTCTTGTTTGTTGATTCTTACAAATGACTCCTCTGGGAGCAATTTTAGCAGAGATTCAAATGAGATATTCTTGAGCAGGAGCGAGGTGCCATCCTTCAGATTTGCCTCTTTGTCCCTGCTGTCTACCAGGGATGTTCCGATCCAGGCCAGGTCCTCAATCTGAATGAGGGCTTTCCCCTTGTCGGTATTGCATGTGAAAAAACGGGAGGCCTCCTGCTTTGCATTAAGCTGTATCCGGACTTTGTCTACCGCTTTTTTGAGTCGGTCTATAGCAACGGGCTTCCGGATATAATCTACCGCATTCAGATCAAAAGCCTCCGCCGCATATTCGCTATAAGCAGTGGAAAAAATCACTGGCTTGCCCTGGAGTAAATTGGCGATCTGAAGCCCGTTAAATTGGGGCATTTCGATATCGATGATGCAAAAGTCAAACTCTAAGGATGGAAATTCTTCCAAAAATCGGGAAGGATCATTGAAGGATTTGACGACCGAAAGGCCCGGAATCTGCTCGCAAAGCATCTTGAGGTAGGTCAGGCCGGGAAGTTCGTCGTCAAGTAGCAGACATTTAAGTTCCCTTTCCATTCAGGTCGATTTTAAGTTGAGCCAAAAAAACATCGCCTTCCCTGAATCTTTCAAGGGAATATTTTCCTTTATAAAGAATGCTCAGCCGCTGGTCCAGCGTTTCGGTACCCAGCCCGCTATTCGATTTTTGAAGCGTCGATTTACCTGAAACTTTATTCGAAACCAGGATAGAAAACACGCCATTCTTCAGCTCTAGATTGATCCGGATAAAGGAATCCCCGCTTTGAAGGTCCGCATGCTTAAAGGCGTTTTCGATCAGGTCGATTGAAATTAACGGAGCCAGAATTTTTGACCGGTAAAACGGGTCATTGTCTTGGATTTTGGTTTTGACACTCAGTTCAAAAAGTGGACTGAGTTTGATTTTGTTGATCTCGATCAGATTAAGCGCGAAATCAATCTCGTCTTTGGGGCTAACATATTTTTGGCGACTTTCATAGAGGATGTAGTCCAGGACATTGGCCAGCTTATCCAGAGCAAAGTAAGTCTGGTAGGCATGGGATTGAATGGAATTGAGGATGTTTTTGAAGAGGTGGGGGTTGAGCTTGGATTCCAGCGATTCCAGTCTGAGGGAATCTGTTTTTTGTTCAAGTAATTGAAGTGTTACCGCAGCATTTTGGTTGTCGCGGGAGACTTTTTTCAGCTTTTTAGAAAGCGAAAAAATAATGACTCCACCCACCACTAGAAGAAGCAGTAAAACAGAAATAAGGGTTTGTTCAGGAGTCACTTGATAAGATTTGGTTGATTACCACCTCGGAAAAATAGGCAAAAGCCTTTTAAAAATTGAGCAGATCAGGAAATGGGATTTAATTGTAATGCATTGATCCAAGAATTAAAATCCAGCATCTGGCTTCGACTCCGCTCAGCCACCGGGAACATCGGTGGCCCGGTGAGTGAGCGGAATCGACTTAACGGTGAGTGAGCGGAGTCGAACTCACCATCCTCAGAAACTCTTCCTCAGAAATAAGCGGAACTCCCAGCTTTTGCGCCTTTTCCTTTTTGCTTGGCCCCATTTCTTCGCCCTCGATGATGAAGTCCATGTTTTTGGAGACGGAGGAAATGTACTGACCCCCATGCGCCTGCACAAACTTCACAATCTCGTCCCGCTTGAAGTTCTGTAGTTTACCTGATGCCAAAATCCGTTTTCCTGCCAAGGCCGATCCGAGTTGCTTGGACTCAACTTGCTCGATCTCAAACTTTAACCCGTGCTTTTTCAAACGGCTGATGATGTCCAGATTTTCTTCTTGGGCAAAAAACTCTTTCATGCTTTGGACCAGCGTTTCGCCGACTCCATTGATTTCCAGAAGTTGCTCGGTTGTTGCCGCTTGAAGTTTTTCGATGCTGCCAAAGTGCCGGGCCAGAAGCTGTGCCGTGTTTTCCCCGATGTTTCTAATTCCCAGCGCAAAAAGTACTTTCTCGAAAGGCTGATCTTTGGAGGCTTTGATGCCTTCCATCATATTGGAAATTACGCCTTCTTGGAAGGTATTGGCTTTCAGTTTTTTGATCCGCTCATTCACCTCAGCGGGTAGGTCCAGCTTGAGATCCAACAGAATCATGTGGATGGTGCCATGCTTTTTGCTGGCTTCCAGAATCTGCTCAAACTGGATTCGTCTTCCCAAGAAAATCTCCAAAACGACCGCTGCCGGTACGTAATCTTCCAATTGGGCCAATTGGCTGTGCCTGCTCAAATGCTCCAGTAAGTAATCGATCATTCCTACATTGGCAGGGACTTTTTTCTTCCAGATTCTTATTTGCTCCTGAAATTTCCTGAGCTTTTCCCGAAGGGGAAGATGAGAAAACTCCCCCAAAAAGTCCTGAATCTGCTTAAATGAAATAGTCTCTGTCAAGGCAAAAAGTACCTTTTCCAAAGAAATATAAAGCAATCCAGATTCCTCCCGCTCGTATTGATCCTGGCTCATCTCGAGGCCGAGAAGGTCATTTTGTTTTAGTTCCAAATCATAGATGTCCGCGTAACTACGGATAAAACCCTGATCGATCAGCGCCCGAATCCGTTCGGTACCTAGCGAGTCTATGTCCATGGCACGCTTGCTCACGAAATGCTCGATCCTGCCCAAGACCTGAGGCGGACAGCTTACGGCATTGGGACAGTAGTGCTTGGCTTCGCTTTCCTTTCGGACTAGGCTTGTTCCACATTCCGGGCAGGTTTCGATATACCGGACGGCTTGGGCACCGGGTTTTCTCCGAAGTTCATTTACAGCAGTGATTTTTGGGATGATCTCTCCGCCTTTTTCCACAAATACAAAATCTCCGATATGGATGCCGAGGCGCTCGATTTCATTGGCGTTGTGCAGGGAAGCGCGCTTGACCGTCGTTCCTGCAAGAAGAACAGGTGAAAGGTTTGC
Organism: Algoriphagus boritolerans DSM 17298 = JCM 18970; assembly: GCF_900108085.1. GTDB lineage: Bacteria > Bacteroidota > Bacteroidia > Cytophagales > Cyclobacteriaceae > Algoriphagus > Algoriphagus boritolerans. The sequence goes on along the minus strand of NZ_FNVR01000009.1, from coordinate 35,644 downwards.
TACCGGTGTGATGGCTCCGGTTCGGCCAACTTGATAAGTGATGGACAGGAGTTCGGTTTCTGCGCTTTCAGCTTTGTACTTGTAGGCGATTGCCCATCGGGGGATTTTTGCAGTGAAGCCCAATTCTTCCCGCTGATCATAGTCGTTGATTTTGAGGACAATGCCGTCGGTGTCCAGAGGAAGGGAGAAGCGTTTTTCTCTCCATTCTTCGATGTATTCCAGCGCACCATCTATCCCGCGTACTTTTCGATAGGTAGGGGAGACGTTAAATCCCCAACTTTCGATCAAGTGAATAGCTTCAGCATGCGTTTTGACGCCGATTTCATCGCCTAGAAGTTGATAAAAATAGCAGTTCAGCCGGCGCTTGGCCACGACCGAACTGTCCTGCATTTTCAGCGTACCTGAGGCGGCATTTCTTGGATTTGCCAAAAGCTGCTCCCCGGCGGCTTCCTTTTCTGCATTGATCTTCAGGAATTCTTTCAGAGGAAGGAAGATTTCTCCTCGGACTTCAAATCGTTCTGGGATATTTTCACCGACGACTGTCAAAGGAATATTTCGAATCGTACGGACATTGGCAGTCACATCATCGCCTTTAAACCCGTCACCTCGCGTGACCGCGCGGACGAGTTTTCTATTTTCATACACCAAACTGATGGCCACACCGTCAAATTTCATTTCGCAGAAATATTCGTAATTGGTGTGTCCGAGGCCCTTTGCAACCCGCTCATCAAAAGCGATCAATTCCTCTTTGGAATAGGTATTGCCCAGGGAAAGCATCCTCGAGCTGTGCTCCACCGTCTTAAATTCCTTGGTGATCGTACCTCCGACCCGCTGACTTGGGCTGTCAGGCTGCAGCAAATCCGGAAACTCCTGCTCCAACTTCACCAATTCCTCCAACAGCTGATCGAACTCGTAATCAGAGATCTCAATCCGACTTTCCTGATAGTAAAGCTGATTGTGGTGATTGATTTCTTTGCTGAGTTGGGCGATGCGGGCAGCAGCTTCTGAATGGGTCATTGGGAAATTAAATAATCGAATTTAAAATTAAGAGTATTAGGTGGAGAATTGAAAGATTGAAAGGTTGAAAAATTATGAAATATAAAGTCAGACGGCTAAAATCATAAACCTTAAACTTTGGTCCTTTTTGAACTTTCGGGTTTAACCACCTGACCCAATCTATTTTTGCTATTTTTACCGCCTTACTTGCTAATTGCATGCCTCATCCCTTAGATAACCCCATTTGGAATGCGCTGAACACCGGAAGTGCAATGTTCGCTCAAGGAGATCAGCATTGCAAATTCATCGATCCTGCGATGGGTTTCTTTGCCGGTTTGCCAAGCTATGAGCCGGATGACATTCAACGACTTTATGCGGCATGCACTATCGGACAACGTGTCATCCTCTTTACTCCTGGACCTATTCAATTGCATAGTAGCTGGCTTGTAAGAAATGATCACGAACTTCTTCAGATGGTATGTGAGGCGGGTACCAAAACTGAAAACACTTCAATTCCCCTGATCAAACTAGAAGAAAAGGATATTCCTGCCATGCTTGAATTGACGGAATTGACTAAGCCGGGGCCGTTTATTTCGAGGACGATTGATTTTGGAGGGTATTTTGGGGTTTTTGAGGGAGAAAAACTGATTTCTATGGCTGGAAAACGACTGAGTCCGAATTCTTTTACAGAAATCAGTGCGGTGTGTACCCATCCTGATTTCTTGGGCAAAGGCCTTTCAGCCAAGGTCATTGAGCGAGTAGTCCTCGAAATTCAAGCTGAAGGAAAAACACCTTTTCTCCATGTCTATCCTGAAAACACACCCGCTGTTAAAGTTTACAGGAAATTGGGCTTTGAATCGAGGAAATCGCTGAGAGTTTATATGTTGGAAAAAGTATTCTAGGGAAGACCTTTTTTCTCCTTTTGACCAGAGGTATTTTTGAATAAGGCAGAAGTTCAAATCTGTTTTCAGCAACAATATTGAGAGGTTTTAGTTTTTCTATATTTGCTATACAAACCTAAAAAATGAGCAAAAAGACCTCCACAGAAGGAAAAATCCTGGATGCTGCTTACCGCCTGTTTTTGGGCAAAGGTTATCGTCATACCACTATGGATGATATAGCCCAGGATCTCGGAATGAGTAAAAAGACCCTGTACAAGTATTATCCCGGTAAATTGGAGCTTTTATCTGCCTCATTCGAGGTGCTGAAAACCAAGATGACCGCTAAAGTGGAGGCAATCTTGGATAACCGGTACATCTCTTTTCCCCTCAAATTGAAATCTATGCTTTCAGTCATTGCCACGCATTTGGCGCCGATCAATCCTGAACTTTTCGAGGATCTAAAGGACCACGCGCCGGAAATATGGGAGGAATTGACCACTTATATCAATGAGTCTGCTTACCTCCGCTTTGCAAGGCTGATCGAACAGGGAGTAGCACAAGGTCTTGTCAATCCGCGACTAAACACCAGTCTGGTGGTCATGCTGTATGCGGCTGCTGTGCAGTCACTTTTGGATCCGGAATTTTCAGGGCAATTTCCAAGTGCCATCCAAAAGGGCATGAAAATTCCCCCATCCGAAATATATGATCAGGCCATCAGCATTATTTACAATGGAATTCTGACTGATGAAGCCCGCAATGAATTTCAAAATGCCTGATTTTGCCTTCGCATGATTTCCCTATCTTTGGCCTCGATTTGACGGATTTCCATACCCTCTTTGGTCTCCGGTCTTCCGTCTTCCGTCTATTTTCTCCATGAACAACAAGAATTTCAAACGCTACACCGTCACCGCTGCACTTCCTTATGCCAACGGACCGCTTCATATCGGTCACTTGGCGGGATGCTACGTGCCTTCTGATATCTATGTCCGCTACCTCCGATCTCAGGGGCGAGAAGTTGCCTATATCTGTGGTTCGGATGAGCATGGTGTAGCGATCACCATCAAAGCCGTCAAAGAAGGTAAAACTCCCCAGCAAGTTGTAGATCAATACCATGAGATGATGAAGGGCAGTTTCAAGCAGTTTGGGATCAGTTTTGATCACTATTCCCGCACGTCTGCACAGGTTCATCACGAGACTGCCCAGGGATTTTTTACGGATTTGTATGAAAAAGGCGAATTTCTGGAGCAGACTACTGAGCAGTATTATGACGAGGAAGCTGGTCAGTTTTTGGCAGATCGCTACATCGAGGGAATCTGTCCAAAATGTGGCAACGAGCATGCTTATGGCGATCAATGCGAAAAATGTGGCTCCTCACTCAGCCCTACCGATCTTATCAATCCAAAATCCAAACTCAGCGGAAGGACTCCGGTGCTGAAAGAAACCAAGCATTGGTTCCTGGATTTGGCCCGCTATCAGCCTTTTTTGAAAAAGTGGATCCTCGAAGATCACGCAGATGATTGGAAAAATAATGTGCTAGGACAATGCCGCTCCTGGCTGGAAGCCGGTGACGGTTTGCAGGCGCGATCCATGACCCGGGATCTGGACTGGGGAATCAAAGTACCCTTGGAAGGTGCTGACGGCAAAGTGCTCTATGTCTGGTTTGATGCGCCGATCGGATACATTTCCTCGACCAAAGAATGGGCAGCCGAAAAAGGAATCGACTGGCAGCCCTACTGGAAAGATCAGGACACCAAGTTGGTACACTTCATCGGAAAGGATAACATCGTATTCCACTGCATCATTTTCCCGGCAATCTTGAAAACGCACGGTGGCTACGTCCTTCCTGAAAATGTCCCGGCAAACGAATTTCTGAATCTCGAAGGGGAAAAAATCTCCACCTCGCGTAATTGGGCGGTATGGCTGCATGAGTATCTCGAGGAATTTCCCGGTAAGCAGGACGTGCTTCGCTATGTGTTGACCGCGAATGCGCCCGAAACCAAAGACAATGACTTCACTTGGAAGGATTTTCAGGGAAGAAACAATTCAGAGCTTGTTGCCATTTACGGCAACTTTGTGAACCGGGCAGTGGTCCTGACGCAGAAGTTTTATCAAGGCGAAGTTCCGGCAAGAGGTGAACTGCGTGGTTATGACAAGGGGGTTTTAAGCGCTTTGGAGGAATTTCCCGAGAAAATTGCCGCTTCCATCGAGCGCTATCGTTTCCGTGAGGCTTTGTCCATCGTGATGGATTTTGCCCGATTGGGAAATAAATACCTGGCAGATACCGAACCTTGGAAGGAAATCAAAACTGACCCCGAGCGCACCAAAACCATCCTGAATATAGCACTGAATATTGCTGCGAATTTGGCGATCGTTTCCGAGCCTTTTTTACCCTTTACTGCTTCCAAACTCTTTGAAATGTTCGGAATGGATCAGGTCTCCTGGTCTCATGCCGGAAATGGCAAACTGCTTTCAGAAGGAAAAACTTTAGGTAAGATGGGTTTGCTCTTCGAGAAAATCGAAGATGAAACCGTAGAAAAACAAGTTCAAAAACTCCTTGACTCCAAAAAGATGAATGAAGCCGCCAATGCGCCTGTCGCACCGATGAAGGAACTCATCACCTACGATGACTTTGCCAAGCTGGACTTGCGTGTGGTCACTATTCTGGAGGCTGAGCCAATGCCAAAATCCAAAAAGCTTTTGAAGCTAAAAGTAGATATTGGGTTGGGGCACAGAACAGTCCTGAGTGGAGTAGCCGATCATTTTGCGCCGGAATTCCTGGTAGGAAAGCAAGTCACGATGCTGATCAACTTGGCGCCTCGAAAGATGATGGGAACCGACTCGGAGGGAATGATCCTGATGGCAGAGGATAAAGACGGAAAGCTGAAGTTGCTCCAGCCCCATGAGGGAACCGCAAATGGATCGACGATTTCGTAGGTCTACGTCACTGCGAGAAGAGGAACGAGTCGAAGCAGTCTTTTCCTAGTGTCAAGAAAAAAGAGCTCAGATTTTAGAAACCTGTCAGCGTGGAAAATACGGGGCAGGTTTTTTTGTGGGTGGGCAAGGGTCGAATGCAATTCTTATGAAGTTGTTGCCCATTAGTTACCGCGACTAAAATCTTTTATCTGAACTCTAGACTCATCTGTCATAGGTCTTGATATTTACGTCTTGCTACTAAGCTTTGCTCATTTCTTCGTTGTATTTTTCAAAGAATTTTAAAAAAGTTGAAATTAATTGAAATTCAATTAAATATTTTGCTAGTTCGATTTTCAACGAATAATGTAATGATTTAATGAAAAAAAAGGGGGGGGCGAAAAACAAAATATAGTTCTGAATTTCAAGCTAAGAATAATACAATTTTAGGTTTATTGTCAATTTACTGATGATCAGTGATTTGGAAGAGTGAAAAACATTGTCTAAAATCAATCATTCATTTAATTATTTCAAACTTTAATCATTAACAATCATGGAAAAATTAACAATTGACCAGATGGAAAATCTGGTGGGTGGATCATTTGGGACCTGCTTTGATGAAGCTGCGGCATCATCTTTAGCTTGGTTAAATTACACTGATAATCCTACAGCTAGAACTTTTACCGCATTTGCACTTGCAGAAGCTCGGCTATTTGAATGTGCGATGGCTTAAGGACAAATTGGGTTGGGAGTGAAATCCCAACCCTTAAATATTAACTCCAGAAGATGAAAGCGATAACTCTTTTACTTATCGGATTTATAATTAATTGGACAATTCCGAAAATAGGATCTCATCCTAATTATACAGCCAAAAAAATAGTGTATAATCAAGTTGAGCCAAATTTAATTGGTGTTTGGGTGATGGTCAAATCCGAGAAAGACGGATTTGAGTTCTTTGACGATTCAATAAGGGAAGGTTATACTTATACCTATGCAAAAAATGGAGACTTTATTCTTGATATCAGAATTGTAAGACAGCAAACTTCTGAATTGAATCTTAGGATTATCGATTTTCCAAGATTTAAATGGAAAGCTGAAAATGGTGAAATTGAGATAAGGGCAATCGATGAACATGGGAAAATTTTTGCTACACATGTAGATTATTATAATTTTTCTGCAGATACACTTGTGATAAGGAATTCAAACTTAACTTCTTATTATTTGAGGAAAAAATGAAAATTAATTCAGTCCTAATTTCTATTTATTTAATATTTTATATTTTTATTGAATTATATTTTTCATTTAATTATTTTGGAAGTGACTTATCGATCCAGAATTTTTTTGGTGCAAAAAAATACAATTTTTTTCTTCTGTTTTTGTTTTCGTTAATTTTTCGTTTTTTGAAAATACTTATTGTTTCGAGCTTAATATATTTGGGGCTATGGTTTAACCTGAAAAATATTAAATTTGATATTGTATTTTATGTTTGTTTTTTTGCTGAGAGTATTTTTCTCTTGTCGGATGGTTTATTTATTTTAGACAATTCTTTATTTCGAATTGAAAATTTTTCTTTGTTTTATTTTTTACCCATTGAAGGGATTTTGAAGTTTTTATTAATTACATTCAGTTTATATGAGATTTTATATTGGATCATTTTATCATTTTTGCTTGCTAAGTATTTAAATCGCTCATTAGACTCAATGTTAAAAGTTGTGTTAGGTTATTATGTCCCCTTTCTTTTCTGTTGGGTAGTATTTGTAATGTTTATTTCTCTTGGAAACAGTTAATGCTATGCGAATTACATTACTTTTTTCTATTATACTTCTTGTTCTGCTATTATCAGGTGCTTGGTTTGGCTTTTCTAGATATTCTGCAAATTTAGAACAGCGCTCTTTGGTTGTAAATTTACCTTCGATTGAAGTATCCTCTATGGAAGGTCGTTCATTTTATTTGAGAGAACAAATAGGTACTCCTTTGATTCTTATCTATTTTAACTCTACTTGTCCGATTTGTCAATCAGAAGCGGAATTGATCAGGAAAGTTTTTTCAGAGGAGCAGAAGGTAACTTTTATCTGGATTTCTTCGGAGACTGTGGCTGAAGTAAAAGACTTTAGGGATAGGTATGATTTTGCGAATCTTTCAAATCATACTTTTTTATCTGATACGCTTTTCAGACTTGCTGTTGAGTTTAAGCTAACTACTGTGCCTGCTACTCTTGTCTATGACTCCAAGGGAGCATTGGTTGAGTTTTTTAGAGGTGCGGTCTCTATGAGTGATTTGAAAGCAGCTGTAAAAAAAACTCATGATAGCTCCAGATAGAGTGCCGATAGTATTGCAGCAGGCTAGTTCTGATTGCGGCGTAGCTTGTCTGTCCTCAGTGATCCGTTTTTTCGGTGGGCATCAGACCTTGGAGCAATTAAGGGTTTTGAGCGGTACGGCTATTCAGGGAACTACTGTATTGGGCTTGATGGAGTCAGCTAAGGCAATAGGAATGGATGCGGATGCCTTTAAGGTGGATTCAGTCAGTAGACTGAATACTCTAGATGGACCTGCTATCCTTCATGTAGTCATGGAGGAGAAATTCAGTCATTACATTGTCTGCTATGGTCTAGTAGCAGGAGGATATTTGGTGATGGATCCTGCACAAGGCAAAAGAATTCTCTCCGCTGAGCTTCTTGACCGGATCTGGCAAAGCAAGTCACTTGTCTTGGCCAAACCGAATTCAGAATTTCAGCTTAAGTCTGATTTTTTGGCAAAGAAGAAATAATGGGTTTTTGAGTTAGTCAAGGAGGATCTTCCGATTTTATTGATTTCTGGTTTTCTGGGCTTAGTTGTGACTATTTTAGGGCTTTCGGTAGCAGTTTTTTCTCAGAAGCTGATCGATGAGATTCTTCCTGACAAGCAATGGGAAAAGTTGATTTTAGGATTAGTCCTTCTGGCAATCCTATTGGTTGGCCGAAGTGTTTTGGGATATCTTAGATCCACTGTGCTGATCCGACAAAGCAAGGAACTCAACCTGCGGCTGATTTCCCGTTTTTTTGAACAATTGATTTATTTGCCCAAGCGTTTTTTTGACTCCCGCAGAGTGGGTGACATTACCGCTCGTATGAATGACTCCCGTCGGATTCAGCGAGCTGTTTCGGTACTGACAACTGAGTTGATGGTGGATTCCTTTGTCGTAGTAGTTACCTTGATTTCCATTCTCCTTTATTCAAAAGTAATAGGGCTGCTTGTGGCCGGATTCCTTCCTGTTTATTTCTGGTTGGTTTATAGCTATCACCATCCTATCCGGCTTGGTCAGCAGCAGCTAATGGTTCATTATGGGAGTTCGGAATCTTCGTTTATTGATACCTTGACAGGGATAGGGGCGATCAAAGGGGCTGGCCGAGAAGAAGACTTTCTGAAAAAAAACCAATCTGTTTACCATGATTTTCAAGATCAGGCTTTTCGATTAGGTCAAGTAAGTAATCGATTGGGTTTGGTGTCTCAGCTTGCGGGGGTACTTTTTTTAGTTTCGGTATTAGGTGGAAGTTGCTATTTAGTGGCCACTGAGCAGATGGACTTGGGAGTCTTGGTAGCGATCAGCGGGATGCTGGGAATGCTTGTTCCAGCAGTCAACAAACTCGCCTTATCTAACCTTCAAATTCAGGAAGCTAAAATTGCCTTGGATCGGCTGTATGAATTTATCCAAGTAGAACGGGAGTCCGAAAATCTTGGGCAAATCGTCCCAGACCGGATCGATTTGATTCAGTTAGAGAATATCAGTTTTCGGTTTCCCGGCCGGAAACTATTGCTTCAGAATATTTCATTTGAATTAAAACGGGGAAAATTAAGTGTCCTGCTAGGTGAATCAGGAGGAGGAAAAAGTACTTTGCTTCAACTCTTGATGGGTTTTTATTTACCTGAACAAGGGAATATCCGAGTCAATGGTACGCTGGATCTTAATTCTTTTTCGGCTGGAGATTGGCGACGAAAAGTAGGATATGTACCACAGGAGATCAAGCTTTTCAATGGCAATCTGATCACTAACCTGACTTTGGCGCAGGATAAGGAAATGTTCGCCAAAGCAATAAAGATTTGTCAGACTCTGGGGTTGAACAAGTTTTTTGAAAGTTTGCCACAAGGATATTTCACAGTGGTGGGTGAAGAAGGAATCAATCTTTCTGGTGGTCAAAAACAGTTGATAGGATTAGCACGGGCATTGATTCAGGAGCCCAAACTCTTACTTTTGGATGAATTCACTGGGGCTATGGATCGGAATACGGAGCAGGTGATGCTTGATTTAATTCTGAAAGTCAAAGAATCCATTCCGGTTTTGATTGTCACACACCGTGTTAAACCTGCCTTGATAGCCGATGAGGTGTTGATTTTGGATCACGGAAAACTAGTTGACATTGGAAGTCCAGCCGAATTGCTTGACCGAGAAAATCTGCTGGCGGAGAGTGTGCGGGATTTATCCGGAGTGAAGTAAACATGTGCGATTTTTTTGACCTTGATAATTAATCATTGAATTTGATCATTGACACTTTCCTATTGCTCATTTCTGATTTTTTTGGTTTTAGTTCCGAACCATTTTTACCTCAAATTTCTTACCTTAATGGACTCTACTTTTTTTAGTAGAAACACATCACCCCAATCTTTTTTATGCAAATCACTGCTGAAAACATTCTTTTGATAGGCTCATTACTCTTGATCCTCAGCATCATTGCCAGCAAAACTGCCGGGAAAGCTGGGATTCCGGTCTTGTTACTTTTCTTAGGGGTAGGCATGCTGGCAGGAACCGATGGGATTGGAAAAATCGCATTTGATGACCCTGGGGCTGCTCAGTTTCTGGGGATTTTGGCTTTGACCTATATTCTTTTTTCAGGTGGTCTGGACACCAAATGGCAGTCCATTAAGCCTGTCCTCAAACCCGGTTTATTATTATCCACAATAGGAGTACTGCTTACAGCTGTATCAGTGGGTCTTTTTGCGAGCTGGTTTGTGGATCTGACCTGGAAGGAAGGGCTTCTGCTCGGCGCAATCGTGTCTTCCACAGATGCCGCAGCGGTTTTTTCCATTTTGCGAAGGAAAAGTATCGGGCTGAAGGGTCACCTGCGACCACTTTTGGAATTCGAATCCGGAAGTAATGATCCGATGGCATTTTTCCTTACGATCGGGATGACCTCTTGGCTGAGTGTGGAGGGATTTAGTCCAGTGGATCTGATTCCCATGTTTTTCAAACAAATGATTTTTGGAGCTGTGGCTGGTTTTTTGTTGGGTAAGGGAATCGTTTTTCTCATCAATAAAATCAATCTTGAATACGATGGGCTGTATCCTGTCTTGATGTTGGGCTTGGTGGTGTTGGTTTATACGGTGACGGATTTGGTAGGAGGGAATGGATTTCTGGCGGTTTACCTTTCTGCCATCACGATGAATCAAAGCCGCATGCTGCATCACAAAAGCTTGGTTCGGTTTTTTGACGGAATAGCTTGGCTGATGCAGATTATCATGTTCATCGCTTTGGGATTGCTGGTTTACCCAACCCAGGTTTGGCCGGTGGCTGGATTGGGATTTGTGATTGCGATGTTTCTGATGTTTGTCGCCCGACCGCTTGGTGTCTGGGCTTCGATGTCTTTTTTCAACTTCTCAAACAGAAAAAAGGCATTTATCAGTTGGGTAGGTCTTCGGGGAGCAGTGCCGATCGTCTTTGCTACTTTTCCGCTAATTGCTGGAGTAGAGAAAAGTGATCTGATCTTCAACATTGTGTTTTTTATTGTCCTCACCTCTGTGGCACTTCAGGCTACCACATTGATAAAAGTCGCAGAATGGCTACACCTGGCTGTGCCGGGGCGACTCAAACGACGAAGTTTATTGGACCTCGAATTATCCGATGACTTCAAAAACGCCCTTGTGGAAGTGAATCTTCCTGAAAATTCAAGGGTAGACGGAAAACAGATTCTTGAACTGGAATTTCCCAAGACTTCGCTGATTGTCCTGGTCAACCGAAATAATAAGTACATCACTCCAAACGGTGCGACAGAACTGAAATCGGGAGATAAGCTGATGGTGATGATCAACTCAGGCGAAGAGGAGTATTTGGTTCGCAAAGCCTTAGCTCTGGATTGACAAGTCAAAAAAGTAAGTCTTAATTTTGACTTGTTTTTTGGGAAAACTGCACTGATTTATCATATTTAGTAAAAAAATGAACAGTAAATTTCATTTTTTTTGAAAAAATATGATTCAAAAGTTTATTTTCAACTTATTCTGGATTTTTAAAAAAGCCAACCATGAAGACAGAAGGGTATTCCTGCAATGAACATTACGATGAGATGTTCACCGAAGAAGGAAAAGTAAGATGGCATTATGAAGAGTTCAACAGCTTCCTCAGTAAGGTGACTTCCAAAAAGATGAAGCAGCTTCAAGAGGCTGCCAACCGAACTCAAAAGGCGATGGGGATGACCTTTAACGTCTACCATGATAATCAGGGATTGGAAAAGATCCTTCACCTGGATATTATTCCCCGAATCATCGCCAATGCCGAATGGAGGAAACTGGAGGCAGGTCTGAAGCAGCGCATCCATGCATTGAATCTATTTCTGCAGGATGTCTACAATGAGCAGAAAATTCTAAAAGACGGAATAGTGCCGGCTGAGCTTATTCTTGGCTCCAAAGATTACCTTAAACCCTGTATGGGTTTGACGCCACCAAAAGGGATCTGGTGCCACATCACCGGGACAGATCTGGTCAAAAACAGGGACGGGGAATATTACATCCTTGAAGATAACCTCCGCTGCCCATCGGGAGTGTCCTACATGCTGGAAAGCCGGGAAATCATCAAGCGGGCCTATCCTCAGCTTTTCAATGATGAAGGCGTGATGCCTGTCTCAGACTACCCGACCAAGCTGCTCAAAATGCTCCAGTTTTTATCCGATAAGTCAAAACCGGTAGTGGGTGTACTGACTCCTGGAATCTATAATTCTGCCTATTTCGAGCATTCCTATCTCGCACTGCAGATGGGAGTGGAGCTGGTCAATGGAGTGGATCTGATCGTCAAAGACAAGATTGCCTACATGCAGACCACTAAAGGCCTGCAGCAGATTGATGTAATTTATCGCAGGATTGATGATTCTTTTCTGGATCCTTTGACATTCAATCCCCACTCCATGCTCGGTGTTCCCGGGATTTTTGAGGCATACAAGGCCGGAAACGTGGCTTTTGCCAATGCACCGGGTACAGGTGTGGCTGACGATAAAGCCGTCTATGCCTATGTTCCCCGGATAATTAAGTACTACCTGGATGAGGAACCGATCCTGAATAATGTGCCAACTTACCTCTGTAGGGAAGAATCGGACAGAAAGTATGTGTTGGACCATATTGATGAATTGGTGGTCAAGGAAACCAATGCAGCCGGGGGATATGGCATGCTGATCGGGCCAAAATCCACCAAAGAAGAGCACGAGAAATTCCGTGCTTTGATCAAAGGAAATCCGACAAATTACATAGCTCAACCTACCCTGTCGCTTTCCACAGTGCCGTGTTTGACCGATGAGGGGATTTCCGGAAGGCATGTAGACTTGAGACCTTATGTCCTGTATGGTGACGAAATAGAAGTGATCCCAGGTGCCCTTACCCGAGTGGCGCTGAAAAAAGGATCCCTGGTAGTCAATAGCTCCCAAGGTGGGGGCAGTAAAGATACTTGGGTACTATACAATTAATCTCATAAACTATGCTGAGTAGAGTAGCAAGTCATATTTATTGGTTGGGACGATATCTGGAAAGAGCCGAGAATTACGCGAGATTTATCGATGTGAATTTCAATCTGATGCAGGATCTTCCCATGGATCTCAAAGAACAATGGGGACCTTTGGTCGCAGCTACCGGAGACCTGGAATTGTATCGGAAAAAATACACCGGATTCGAGCGGCATCAAGTCATGTTCTTCCTGACATTCGATACTGACAACCCTAATTCCATGCTGAATGCAGTGAAAAATTCACGGGAAAATGCACGGATTATCCGTGAAAATCTGAGCAAGGAAACCTGGGAAAAAGTAAATGAGCTGTACTATATGATGCAGACGGGATTGGAGAAAAAAGTCTGGAAAAGGGAAGACCCGAGGCAGTTTTACGAGCAGGTTAAGAATCAGATTTTGTTGCTTTATGGGTTGGCTGATTCTACTGTGGCACGGACGGAAGGATGGTACTTTCGGCAGCTTGGACAGCTGTTGGAGCGGGCGGATAAGACGTCCAGGATTCTGGATGTGAAATATCATATTCTGCTTCCCTCGGTCTACGAAGTCGGTTCACCCATGGACTTTCTTCATTGGATGGCTCTGCTGAAGTCCGTGACGGGATTCAATACCTACCGGAGACTCTATGGGAATATCGATCCATCCGGAGTGGTAGAATTTATGGTATTGAATAAGTATTTCCCTCGGTCTATCTATTATTGTATCAAAGAAGCCGAACGCTGTCTCCACTGTATTTCCGGTACCCCTACGGATGGGTTTAAAAATTCTGTGGAGAAGGCCATGGGTGAAATGCGCTCCCGGATGGAATATTCCGATGTAGATGATATAATTTCTGAAGGACTTCATGAATATTTAGATAAAACTCAACTAAAAATCAACCATATTTCTGACCTTATAGACATCACTTATTTCCGGATCAAGGAAAATACTGTCACTCAATCTCAATCACAATCATGACTTTCTGTCTGGGAATAAAAACCAAAACTGGCATCGTCGGACTATCTGATACCCGAATTACCTCCGGTAGTGAGACCACTACCTCCAAAAAAGTTTTCACCGTAAATAAGCGAAAGCACTCTTTCTTTATTATGACCTCAGGCCTGAGATCAGTCAGAGATAAAGCCATCACTTATTTTTCAGAGGTAATCGACCACCAGGATGATTCCTTTTCCAAACTCTACCAAGCCGTAAATGAATTTGGAAATCAAGTCAAAATCGTAGCCAAAGAGGATAAATCCTACTTGGAGGAAGCTGGATTTAGTTTCAATCTCTTTTCAATTATTGGGGGCCAGCTGGAGGATGATTCAGACCCCAAACTCTACTTGCTTTACCCTCAGGGCAACTGGATTGAAATTCGAAAAGGAACCCCGTTTGTCATAATTGGCAATACCGGCTTTGGGAATCCAATACTGAGACGCTCGCTGTATTTTGAGGACTCTCTGGATTACGCGCTTAAATGTGCCTTTTTGGCTTTTGACGCTACCCGAATTTCGGCAAACGATGTCGATTTTCCCATCGATACGGTGGTATTGAAAAATGATGAATATCACATCAAAGAGAAGCGATTTGAACAAAAGGAGCTCGAGCACGTCTCGGCTTTTTGGAATAATCGCCTTAAAAATGCTATCGCCGAACTTCCTTCTGAGGTTCTAAGCAGTGCTTTTGAGGATTTTGATTTTGTTTCTCAGGAAGGTTAAGTTATGCTAATACAAGTTTCCCACCAATCAAGATATGATTACAGCTCAGAAGTTGTTCTGGGGATGCACAAGATTTATCTGATCCCTCAGCATCGACCTTATTTCAGGATAGAGCATCAAAAATTTTCCATTCTTCCTGATCCGGATGGACAGAATTACCGACAGGATCTAGCTGGGAATTGGTACAAACTAGCCTGGTTTTCAATTCCAACTGTTTCTTTGGACATCACCAATGAATGGATTTTTAAGTTACATTCCTTCAATCCCTTTGGTTTTATCATAGATCAAAGTTTCGAAGAGTTGGGATGGAAGCACACTTCCTTTCAATTCAGCTACGAGGAGCGAACTGCTTTTTTGATTCCTTTCTTATCTGATAAATCAGAAAATTATTTTACCGACTTCCTTTTTGAGGTAAAGAAAAAATCCAGGGGTCTTGTGGATTTTTTAGTGAATTTGACCCAAGAGATCTACCAAAATTGGAAGCATGAAATCCGTCAGGAGCAAAATATATGGGAGGCTGATTTCACGTTTTCGAAAAAAAGTGGCTCCTGCCGGGATATTTCCCTGATGCAAATGGAAATGCTGCGTGAATTGGGGCTGGCGGCCCGTTTTGTGAGCGGATATGCTTTCAATCCGGATCTGGACGAAGGCCATGAACTCCACGCCTGGCTAGAGGTTTTTCTTCCCGGGGCGGGTTGGATTGGTTTAGATCCAAGCCTGGGCTTACTCACAGATCATCGTTACATTCCGTTGGCTTGTCATCCCGATCCTACACGGACTTTGCCTGTGCAGGGGAGCTATGGAGGTCAGGCTCATTCCGATCTCAAAACCTTTGTGGATATGAAATTGCTCAATAAAGGAAAGTAAATGATCAAGGTTCAAATTCAATGATCAAGGTTCATTTCATCCCGATCCCGATAGTTATCTGGACTATCGGGACAATGATCAATGAAGTGTAAAATGTTGAATTTTTAGTTATTGGAATAACCCTTGCAAATTGAGAATTGAACATTGAAAATTGTTCATTGAGCATTGTCCATTGACTAGTTTGCTGCAACAGCATTTTTCTCAGGCATAGCAAACAAGTCATCATCCATAGCTTCATTCACGAGAAAAACATCCGAGAAGCTCACTTGATAGCTGATCCTGCGCGTAGAGTCATTTTCAAACTGATAGCCTGTCATGATTCTTGGAAATATCAATCCTCCAGCATCACGGTAGTCTTCATATTTGAGCGCATTCATTTTTGTATTGCTTTTGTCAAAAAATGTCACCGAATAGAGTACCCATGCCAATTTTCCGGTTTCAGGATCGACGAGCATGTAGTATCGGTCATTTGGACTATCGCCTATATTTGCCTCGAAACTCACCTCATACGCTTCGTGAGAAATCCCATTTACCAGCTTGTTTTCTGTTTTTTGGACCTTGACTCCAGGATCTGTGAAGATGTAGGGGATCGAGAAAAAATAGAAGTAAAGGTTGTGATAGAATCGAACTGAATTCCCCTGAAATGCCTGTCTGTTGGGACTGATCCAGACCTTTTCTCCGTCATTACCGATCTGCCAGGTATCTGCATCGATTCTGACTTTGCGGTCGCTCAGGTTGATGTAGTGATTTTCCCAGGCAAGATTTGTCTCGTGTATCATCGCAAAGGAAAAGGCTTTGGCCTCAATCCACTTGCTCCAGTCACCATGTGCATCCAGTAGTTTTTTGAAATCCGCCGGTTGGTCCAATCTCGGGTCAGGGGTGGTGTCTTTTTGCTCGCAGGCAAAGAAAAAAGAAGCCAGGGTTACAAGGAGAAGTTTTTGGATTTTCATTAGAAGTGATTTGATTTTGAAAGATACCAAAAGGACTCAAAATCACCTTGAGAAAATCCATGGGATCAGCATGCCTCTAGCTTTTATTATTCAGACCATCAATACGAAGGTTTCCCTGCTTCTAATCGAAACAAAGTCACAGGTTAATTTTGAATGAAGTCCATTAGAACGAGCTGTTGTCCGATAGCTATCGGACTGTCGGCTGTCTTCTTTGGACGATTAGCCGCAACTTCTAAATCAAACAGCTTACTTACAGGCAGAATGCGTATAATCAGAAAATATTTTTCTTAGATCAATTCTAAATAGTTAAAACTCTTGTTTAGATTTGTTCCAGTTAAAAACAAGCTGCCGTATGTGGAAACCTATCCGGAAATTTTTGAATGACATTCACCTCTATGCGGGGCTGACCTGTGGCCTGATTGTGATCGTGGTTTGTCTGAGTGGGACGATCTACGTATACAATACCGAAATTCGTGAAACAGCTGATTCTGAGCGCTATTTTGTGGAGGTTTTCGGAGAAAAGATGTCTTTGGATGAATTGAAGGCAGAGGTAGAAGCAGCCCTAAAAGGTGAAATTGTCAGCGTCAATGTCTTCCAATCGGAGGATCGAAGTGTTCAGTTTGGAGTCAAAACTGAAGGTGCAGAGCGGCCTGTTACTTATTTTGTTAACCCGTATTCAGGGGAAATTCTCGCAAATAACATTGAGAAAACAGGAACTGAAGAATTTATGGGTTACGTCTTTTCGCTTCACCGTTGGTTGCTTTTGGATAAGATCGAGAAACCGATCCTCGAATCCAAGACCAATATGGAGTTGGGTAGATTTATCAATGGTGTGGCGACTTTACTTTTTTTGCTCGGTGTAATTACCGGGATATTCATCTGGTTTCCTCAGAAAGTTAAAAACTGGAAGCAAGGCCTGAAAATCAAATGGTCCGGCAATTGGAAGCGGGTCAATCATGACCTTCACAATACACTCGCATTCTATTCTCTTATTTTCCTGTTGATCATGGCTGTGACGGGTCCATTTTGGTCCTATCAGTGGTATAAAGAAGGCTGGCAAAAAACCTGGGACATTTATCAGGCACCTGTTCAGAGTGGAAATCAAAGCAAGGAATCTGTCGAAAAGTCAGCAGAAGTAATTCCGTCCGAATTCTCGGTTTTTTCCTTGGATCAGGTAGTAGCGGCAGGTAATTCGAAATTGGACTATGCAGGTAATTTGAGAATTTCCCTTCCATCCAAGCCGGGGGATAACATCTCGATCAGCAAATCCCGAACTGGTTTTTTTGCAAAAGCTGGAGCGGACCAATTGGCTTTAGACCCGGAAACACTTGATGTAAAGGAAGCAAAACTGTTTTCTGATTTATCAACCCGACAGCAAATCGGACGATCTGTCAAATCACTTCACACCGGAGAAATCTTCGGGCAGTTTACCAAATTCCTTTGGTTTTTGGCCTGCGTGGTAGCCACTTCACTTCCGATCACAGGTACCCTAATCTGGTGGAACAAACATCAAAAGAAGAAGCATTCAAAGCCAAAAAGGGCAGTAATTCCTAGGGCTGAATTGGCATAAACAAAAGGTTCAATTTTTCAAAAAGGGCTTCTGGATTTTCCGGGAGCTTTTTTTATGTTTTACCGCAGAGACGCAGAGGGCACAAAGCGAAATTTGAAGGTTTTTTACTTTTCTGTTCTGGTGTTTTGGTGGCCCACAGATTAGCACAGAAAAAAACACAGATTTTCACAGATTTTTTTTCTAAAATTTGTGCTTCAAGCCAAGATATTTCCCGCAGATGACCGCAGAGAAAAGATCGCTGATATTCGCAGATTATTTCTTACAGATTCCCGGGGAAAAACGCACAGATATTCCCTAAATTCATTTACTGGTTAAAAAATAAAAGCTTTAGCTTTTCTCCGTGCTCTCAAAAAAGTTTGAGCAGGGCAAATACTCCTTCAGAACTTTAAGTATTCAAGAACTGCCTTAGCCATCTCTCTTTTTCTCTGTGGTAAAAAAACTCACAAATGGCACGTATGTTCACAGATTTCCTTTGCGGAACTTTTTGTCCTTCGTGGTAAAAAAACAGGCATGGTGAGAAAACCTCCAAGGTTAAGCTGTATTTTGCTGCCATGACCCAAAATAGAAGCAAATTCTTACTCGCAGCCGCACTTTTGGTTTTGAGCAACCTAGCTTTTGCCCAAGAAAAATCCTGGATGCTCGGTCCATTTGAACGGCCTCAAAATGCTCAGCCGATTATTTCACCGATTTCCGATACCCAGTTTCAAGACCCGATGTCCGGCAAAATCGTCAACTGGGAATCTATGGCTACATTTAATCCCGCAGCAATTGTCCGAAACGGGAAAGTTCATGTAATCTACCGTGCTGAAGAAAAGCTGGGTGAAAAAGAAATCGGAGGCCACACTTCTCGCTTGGGAATGGCGATTTCTTCCGATGGTTTTCAATTCGTGCGGGAAAAAGTGCCGTTTTTTTATCCTCAGGAGGATTCTCAAAAGGAATTTGAATGGACAGGAGGTACCGAAGACCCTCGCATCGTAGAAACGGAAGATGGGCTTTTTGTGCTCACTTACACGCAGTGGAATCGGGACGTTCCCCGCTTGGCAGTTGCCACATCCAGGGATTTGAAAACTTGGGAAAAGCATGGGCCGATTTTCGAAAACTGGAAAGATGGCAAATACCACCATACCGAATCCAAGTCAGGTGCGATCGTTACCGAACTGAAAGACGGCAAGCTCATGGCTGCCAAAATCAACAGTAAATACTGGATGTATTATGGCGTGCCTCATATTTGGCTGGCTACCTCGGATGACTTGGTGAATTGGGTGCCAGTGGAAAACCATGAGGGAAATCGTGTTCCGGTCTTAAGTCCACGCCCTGGATTTTTCGATTCTTGGCTGGTAGAGGCAGGTCCTCCGCCATTGCTTACCGAGGATGGGATCGTGGTGCTTTACAACGCCGGTAATTCTCAGCAAGTAGGCGTGAAAAACCTGGGAAATCGAGTGTATACAGGGGGCCAGGCGCTGTTTGATGCGGCCGAACCCTGGAAGCTTCTGGATCGTGTGACCCAACCCTTCATTCAACCCGAATTGCCTTTTGAGAAATCGGGACAGTATCCCGAGGGGACGACTTTTTTAGAAGGCTTGGTCTATTTTCAGGGAAAATGGTTGCTTTACTACGGCACTGCGGATAGCATGGTGGGAGTGGTGAGTTCGACTAAGAGGTTAAGATTTAAAGAAGGGAGTAAAATCCAACAATAAATTCGATAAATGGCGAAACTAAAAATTGAAACTGTTAGACATTTGATATACTATTCTTACGCTAACTTGGCTAGTTGTCCTGCTTCTCCGAAAGCTGGACCCGCTTATCGTCCTATTTTCCCGCAGCTCTCCGCAGAAAATGCCGCTGATTTTCGCAGACTCTAATTCTAACCCGATTCGATATCAATCTCGGGCTTCACTTTTTGATTATTAAGAATATCTTAAGGGAAATCTGACTGGATTTTAACTTTCAATTCTGAATTTTGTCCTAATATTCCAATCCCATGCGTATCCTGATAGTAGAAGACGAACCCGGAATTTCAAATTTCCTCAAGCAGGGATTGGAAGAGGAAGCTTTTGCAGTGGATGTCACTGACAACGGAAAGTCCGGGCTTGACCTTGCGCTTTCAGGCCATTACGACTTGTTACTGTTGGATTGGATGCTTCCGGGAATCAGTGGGATTGAGCTTACCAGACTGTTTCGCAAGGATTTTCCCCAGACTCCGATCATTTTTCTTACAGCAAAAGATACGGTGGACGAGACCGTTTTTGGACTTCAATCCGGGGCCAATGATTACATCAAAAAGCCCTTCCATTTTGAGGAGCTTCTCGTTCGGATTCGGGTTCAACTCAGGGGAAAATCAAGTACAGAGGAAAACTTGAGCCTTGGGCCGATTTCTATTTTCCCTGATCGGCATTTGGTAAGAAAGGGGCGAGAGGAGATTCAACTGACGCAAAAAGAATTTGCCTTGCTGGAATATCTCGTGCGAAATAAAAACAAGGTTTGCCGTCGCACTCGGATCATAGAAAGTGTCTGGGACATCCACTTTGATTACAACACCGGAGTGATCGATGTCTTTATCAACTCGCTTCGCAAAAAGTTGAATCTGCAGAAGGACGAAGATTACATTCAGACCATTCGGGGTGTGGGCTATATGGCCAAAGAACTATGAAAAAACTTGCCTATAAGGAGCGAATTGCCGGAAGGTTGACCCTGGTCACTTCCCTGATTATACTGGTAGTTTTTGGGATTATCTATTTGGTGGCCAACTACACCGTCATCAGTAATATCGACAGGGAGTTGGGCTTGGAAACTGACAAGCATAAAGGACAGATTTTTTTGATCAATGGTGAAATCCGATTTCTTCATAAAGACGAATGGCAGGAAATGGAACACAGCCAGATTCAGCTCAATCCGATTTTTATAGAAATCGTGGACTTGGAAGGCAAATCCATGGATCGGTCTCCTAACCTTCGCGAAAATCACCTCAGCTTTTCACCTGAAAAATCAGCGAAAAAGGAAGCCTGGACACTCAGAATTGGAGCTAGCGAAGTGCGGCAGATGCAGATTCCTCTTTTCAATGGAGGAAAACTCGAAGGATACCTTTTGCTGGCTAAATCTTTTGAGGATTCTCGGGAATTGCTCAATAATTTGAGGAATGTCTTGCTGATTCTTTACCCGATAATTCTTCTTTCCCTGTTTTTGACGATGCGGTATCTGGCTGGAAAAAGCATAGAGCCGATCCGGCAGATCATCCGAAAAACCAATCAAATCACCCAAAGCAACCTCAACGAACGCGTACCTGAAGCGGAACCCAATGATGAAATCGGCCAACTCACCCGATCGATCAATGAACTGCTGGAGCGCCTTGAGGCTTCCCTCAATCGGGAAAAGCAATTTACTTCGGATGCATCCCATGAGTTAAGGACGCCACTTTCGGTACTCCGTGGGACCTTGGAAGTCCTGATTCGTAAACCGCGTACTTCGGATGAATATGTGGAGAAAATCAAAACTTCCCTCGCTACGATCGATCGAATGTCTGCCACGATCGATCAACTTTTGGCTTTGGCACGGGAGGAAAAAGGAAAAAATCTCGTCAAAGAAGAACTCGAACTGATCACTTTTCTGGAAGAA
Organism: Algoriphagus boritolerans DSM 17298 = JCM 18970; assembly: GCF_900108085.1. GTDB lineage: Bacteria > Bacteroidota > Bacteroidia > Cytophagales > Cyclobacteriaceae > Algoriphagus > Algoriphagus boritolerans. The sequence continues at coordinate 14,429 of NZ_FNVR01000009.1, read as the reverse complement.
ATAGTCGATGAAGCTGCGGTTGAGCATAATCGAAAGATAATATTTCAGTCCCAATCCGGAGTTCCGATCTATGTCAAAGCCAATGAAAAATCCCTGCAGATGATTCTGAGTAATCTGATCCAAAATGCGGTGAAATACTCACCCCAGGATTCGGAAATAGTGGTAAAGACTGGAATTACTCACGCTTTACCCTTCATTGAGATTTGTGACAGGGGAGCGGGGATTTTAGGAGAGCATTTGGACAAAATATTTGATCCATTTTTTAGGGAAAAATCCGTCGTGGATCAGCTGATTCCCGGTACAGGACTAGGTTTGGCTATTGTAAAAAAGCTTGCCCAGGAATCCGGAATCAAGATTTCTGTATCGAGTGAAAAAGGGGTTGGAAGCACATTTAGACTGGATTTACCCATTTCTTAAGCAAATCTTAAGAAAGGCCTAAGCCTGAACTAAGGGAGGAAATGGATCTTTGGATCAAAATTCTGCACCTTCATGCTAGACCGGATCATTCAGTGGAGTATCGGGCATAAGCTCATTGTTTTCATTTTTATCGCCATTTGGCTGGGATTTGGGATTTTCGCCCTTACACACCTGCCGATCGGCGCTGTACCGGATGTGACCAACAATCAGGTTCAGGTCATCACCACCTCCCGCAATCTTGCCACTGAAGACGTAGAGAAATACCTGACCTATCCCGTTGAGCTGGAGATGGCCAATCTTCCCGGGGTGGTGGAAATTCGCTCTATTTCCAAATTCGGATTGTCAGTGGTGACCATCGTTTTTGAGGAAGAGATGGGAACCTATCTGCCCCGGCAGCTGATTTCCGAGCGCTTGATCATGGCTCAGGAGCGGATTCCGCAGGGATTTGGGACTCCGTTTATGGGGCCGATTTCCACGGGATTGGGAGAGATCTACCAATACATCATTGACGTCAAACCGGGCTATGAGGACAAGTACTCCATCACAGATCTTCGGACGATTCAGGATTGGGTGGTGCGGAGACAGTTGGCTGGAATTCAAGGTGTAGTGGAAATCAATACTTGGGGTGGATTTCTGAAGCAGTACGAAGTCGCCATCAATCCGGATCAGTTGAAGGGGATGAACATCAATCTTGCTTCAGTCTATGATGTGTTGAGTAAAAACAACTCCGTTGCTGGAGGTAGCTACATCGAAAAGACAAATGAAAGCTTTTTCATTCGTGGCGAGGGATTGGTGACAAGCTTGGAGGACATCGGAAATATCGTCGTCGACGTCAGAAACGGCTCCCCGGTGTTCATCCGCGATATAGCTGAGGTTCGCTTCGGTCATGCCAATCGATTTGGAGCGATTACAGCCAATGGGGAAGGGGAGAAAGTCCTCGGTCAAGTCATGATGCTCAAAGGTGCAGATGGCAAGGGCACCATCGACCGGGTAAAGGAGCGGATTGCTGAAATGGAAAATACGCTTCCTGAAGGCGTGATGATCAACGGCTTTTTGGATCGCTCTGAACTGATCGATAACACGACATTTACCATTGCTGAAAACCTGATTTTGGGTTGCCTCATCGTTGTATTTGTGGTGGTTTTGCTTTTGGGGAATTTCAGATCCGGATTGGTCGTCGCTTCGGTGATTCCATTGAGTTTGCTTTTTGCGCTGTCGATGATGTACATTTTTGGGGTCGATGCCAACCTGATGAGTTTGGGAGCAATCGACTTTGGGATCATCATTGACGGAGCAGTGATCATTGTGGAATACATCGCCTTCCGTTTTACGCGATCCACTGCGCTTTTTGAAGGGCTTTCGCAGAGCGAAAAGCAAGTTGAGAAGGATAAAATCGCTTTCTCCGGAGCTTCGAAAATGATGCATTCTGCCATTTTTGGACAGATTATTATCATTATCGTATTTATTCCGATTCTTTCGCTTTCGGGCGTGGAGGGAAAAATGTTCCGTCCCATGGCCGAGGTATTCAGCTTTGCGCTGATCGGAGCCATGATTTTGGGTTTGACTTATGTGCCTGTAGTTTCTTCACTTTTCTTAAAGTCTGAAGCTCCCGGTCCAAGAAACATCTCAGTCCTTCTGATCAATTTTTTGAATCGCATCTACGAACCCACTATTAAATGGGCTTTAGACCACTCCAAACTGGTGTTGGCAGGGGCTGCTGTCATCCTTTTTGCTGCATTTTTTCTGTTTTCAACGATGGGGTCTGAGTTTGTCCCGACTTTGGATGAAGGGGACTTTGTGATTCAGCCGGTTTTGAAGACCGGAACCACTCTTTCCAATACGGTCGAAACAGTGACTAAAATGGAGGAGATTCTGATGAAATTTCCGGAAGTAAAGCAGGTGGTCACCCGGATTGGTGCGGCAGAAATCCCCACTGATCCCATGTCGATGGAGGAAAGTGACGTGATCGTGACCCTTCATCCGCCTTCTGAGTGGACCACTGTCGATACCAAAGATGAACTGGCCGAGGAATTTAAGAAAGCGCTCGAAGCGATTCCGGGACTGGATTATGAATTTACCCAGCCGATTGAGATGAGATTTAACGAATTGATTACAGGGGTCCGTGCGGATTTGGCAATCAAGGTTTTTGGGGAAGATCTGGATGTGCTACTGGAGACTGCCGAGGAAATCGAGGCCGCGATCCAGGGAGTGGAAGGTGCGGCAGATATTATTCTGGAAAAAGTGGATGGGCTTCCCCAAATGAAAATTGAATACGACCGTGCCAAAATCGCCAAGTTTGGGCTCAACGTCGAGGACTTGAATCAAGTGGTGACCATGGGTTTTGCCGGATTGAGTGCAGGGACAGTTTTCGAAGGGGAAAAGCAATTTGACTTGGTGGTTCGGTTTGCAGCGCCTTTCCGCAGGGATATTTTCAACCTCGAAAATGCAGCTATCCAGCTACCAACCGGTGGGAGTGTCCCGCTGAAGGAGCTGGCAAGAATCTCATACACTAAAGGTCCCGCAAAAATCTCCCGGGACAATACGCAGCGCAGGGTGGTGATCGGTGTCAATGTGAGAAATCGGGATTTGCAGTCGGTGGTTGATGATATTCAGGGGATAGTCTCCAAAATTGACATTCCTGAAGGCTACCGGGTCGATTATGGGGGACAATTTGAAAACCTTCAGCAGGCTAGATCCAGATTGTTGATCGCCGTTCCGGTGGCGCTGATCCTGATTTTTATCCTGCTTTATTTTGCTTTTTCATCCAGCAGAGATGCTTTTATGATTTACACTGCAATCCCGTTTTCGGCAATTGGGGGAATTCTTCTGCTTTGGCTGAGAGATATGCCATTTAGTATTTCTGCAGGAGTCGGTTTCATTGCTCTTTTCGGTATTGCTGTCCTCAATGGTATCGTGATGATCGAACATTTCAAATCTATGAAAGCTAAATTTTCTTCCATTCGGGAGCTCGTGATGGTGGGGGCCAAAGAGCGTCTTCGTCCTGTCCTCTTGACTGCATCAGCAGCGGCCCTTGGATTTTTACCAATGGCGGTCTCAGGTTCAGCCGGCGCGGAGGTTCAGCGTCCTCTGGCAACAGTAGTCGTTGGCGGTCTGATCTCAGCGACTTTACTCACTTTGGTGGTTTTGCCGGTTTTGTATGTACTATTTAATTCGAGAAAAGCAGGAGGTGTCAGGATTTCCAAGATTGCCGGCTCACTTTTGCTTTTATTCCTGGGCTTGTCATTTCCTGCCTTTGCACAAAATCAAGTTCAACTACTCAGTCTTAATCAAGCCTTGGAAATGGCTGAAGAACAAAACATCGGGATTCTTGCGGCCCAAAAAGGCCTACAATCTGCTACCGAACGGACTCGTTCTTCTTTGAATATCGATAAAACTCAGGTGTACTATGGTTTTGACAAAAACGATATTGCCGAGAATGGTATTTACAACCGTATCTGGGGAGTGAGGCAAAGTTTCGCGTTTCCATCGGTCTACTCTGCACAAAAAAACGTCCTTCAGGCCCAAGAAATGCAGGAAAACGCTTCCTTCCTGTTGGGAGTAAGGCAACTCAAGAAAGACGTGAGCCAGGCTTTTGTCACTGCCTTGTTTTGGGAGGAGTTGGTGACGAATTATGAATTTTTGGACAGTCTCTACGGAGAATTTACCCGGGCAGCGACTCGAAGGCTGGAGACTGGTGAGTCCAACCTTTTGGAAAAGCTTACCGCGGAAAGCAAACAGCGGGAGATCGGCCTGAAAAGAGCCGAGTCGCTCAGGAATAGTGAGAATTCAAAAAATCTGCTTCGTCAGTTATTGAATTTTGATGGGGAGTTCGTTTTGGCTGATGAGGATTTAACTTTTCCCAATCCACTTGATTTGGATCATCATCCCGGATTGCAGCTGTATCAAGCTGCATATCTCCAGGCAAAAAGTCAAACGGACGTAGACCGGCGAACTTTGCTTCCGGATATGAATCTGGACATCTTTCGAGGTACCAATCCGGAACCAGGTGCCAGAGTCTATCCGGGATTTCAGGCCGGAATCGGAATTCCACTGTTTTTTGGTTCACAAACTGCAAAAGTAAAAGCCGGAAAGTTTCATCAAGAGCAAATTCTACTGGAATCGGAGGCTTTCAAACAAAAGCTCGAAACCAACTACTTCAAAATCCAAAATGCTCTGGCTCAAAATCAGCAGGTGATCCATTATTATGAAACTGAAGGAAAAAGCCTGTCGGCACAACTTCGCGATCAAGCCATTCGCTCGTTCAAAGAAGGCGAAATTGATTTTCTGCAATACGTCCAGCTGATCGAAAACTCCCGAAACATCACCCTGCAGTATTTGCAGGCCAAACTGGATTACCAACTCAACCAATTAGAACTTATTTACCTGAATAACTGATGCGAGCGATTCTATCAAAATACTACCCGTTTGGCGTTCTGGCCGTGATTATTGGGATAATTTCCAGCTGCGAAAATTCCAAAAATTCCGATGCAGAAGGAATTGAAGTTTCTGAAGCTCCGGATGGATCAAATGAAATTTTGCTTACCGAAATTCAGTTCAACACCATGAAAATGGAGTGGGGGAGTCCTGTCAAAGGAGCGTTTTCGACAGGAATCTCGGTTCAGGGCACGGTGAAAGTACCGGTAGAAGGCATGCAGGAGATTTCAGCCTATTTTGGTGGATATGTGAGTGCGCTGGAGCTGATTGAAGGTCAGCCGGTGCGAAGAGGACAGACACTCTTTTACCTGGAAAACCCGGATTTTATACGCCTGCAGCAGGATTATTTGGAGACAAGCAGCCAATTAACCTATCTGAAGTCGGAGTTTGAGCGGCAAAAGACCCTGGCCTCAGAGCAGATTTCAGCACAGAAGAATTTCCTCAAAGCCGAGGCGGATTACCTGGGCTCTTTGGCAAAAAGCCAAAGTTTGAAAAAGCAACTCAGCCTCATCAACATCAATGCAGACGAGCTGACACCCGAAACTATCCGATCCAAAGTCCCGGTCTTTTCACCGATTTCGGGATTTGTGGCCGAAGTATTTGCCGTCCCGGGTCAATTTTTACCTGTCTCAGGCAAGGCCGTTTCCTTGATAAACAAAGATCATTTACATATTGAACTGATTCTTTTTGAAAAAGACGCCGGCCTAATCCGGGTAGGCCAGAAAGTGGCTTTTTCGGCTCCGGATAGCCCATCCGAAGAGATTATGGCTCAAATTCATGTGGTGGGTCAGGTAGTAAACGAAAATCGTCAAATTCTTGTACATGCGGACTTGCAGGATGAGAAAGAAGGTGCAAATCTATTTCCGGGCATGTTTGTACAGGCCCAAATCCAACTTGACCCACAGGAGTCCTGGGCTTTACCGGAAGATGCCTTGGTTGAGTTGGAAGGGGAGTATTTTATATTGGTACAAAAAGGAAAAACGGAACGGGGCTTTCAGTTGGCACGCATTAAAGTAGTTCCGGGCTCAAAAAGTAAAGGGATGATTGAGATTCAGCCGGTTGATGGACTGGACGAGACCTCGGTGGTTTTGGTTCGAGGGGGATTTAACTTGCTTTGATTCTTTTGGCAAAACCTTTCCAACTGGTGTTTTATGCGGATATTGGAGTAAAAACCTGGGCTGAAAAGGGCATTAGGATGTCTGTGAATTAGCGGTAAATTGTAGAGTATTTGTCGCTGATAGTCACATTTTGAACCAAATCCTCCGGAAATATGAAGAGAATTCGTTTCTTTTTTTTGGTAATGGGTGTGTTGGCTTTCCAACCGACCTTCTCACAAAATTCAACCTATAAGACTGAAAATGTCGTCCTGATCACTTTGGACGGACTCAGATGGCAGGAGCTTTTCAAAGGCGCCGATTCCTTGTTCATTGATGATACAGGGATGATCAAATCCGCAGGTTCGCTATTAAGTGACTTTTGGCATGAAGACCCAATGGTGCGGAGGCAACTGTTGCTTCCTTTTTTCTGGAATACGATTGCCATACAAGGGCAGATTTATGGTAATCGTGCCCATGGAAATAGGGTCAATAATGCCAATTCAATGTGGTTTTCCTTTCCGGGCTACAATGAAGTCCTGTGCGGTTTTGCGGATGATGAGCGCATCAACTCCAATGCTAAAATCAATAATCCCAATGTCACTTTTCTCGAATACTTAAATCAAAATCCTGAATATCAAGGCAAAGTCTTTGCTTTTGGAAGTTGGGATGTGTTTCCATACATCGTCAATGAAGAGCGAAGCGGTGTACCGGTAAATGCCGGTTTTGACAAAGCGGAAGGAAATGACTTGACCGACGTGGAGAAAACAATCAATCGACTTCAGTCAGAAATCCGCGGGCCTTGGGGTGGAGTGAGGTTGGATCCGTTTACCCATCACTTTGCAATGGAGACAATGAAAAAACACAAACCGCGTGTAACCTACATCGCTTATGGAGAAACTGACGACTGGGCGCACGACAACGAATACGACCAATATCTCTGGTCAGCCAGACAAACCGATGCCCATATCAGAGAAATCTGGGATTTCATCCAGTCTGATCCCCAGTATAAGGATAAAACCACAATGATTATCACAACAGACCACGGTCGTGGCACCAACAAATCTTCTTGGAGAAGTCATGGTTCCAGTATTCCAATCGCGGGAGAAATTTGGATTGCAGCTATTGGGCCTGATACTCCGCCGGGTGGTGAAATGAAAACTCCGGGTCAATGGCAATCTGCCATGATCGCGCGCACGATCTTTCAGCTGTTGGGCATGGAATATCCCGATCCGAAAGCCTTTCCGGCTGTAAAGGAGATGGTTCGGTAGTTGGTTTTTATATGTGAAGCGTGAAAAGTAAGTAGTAAGTGTTGAGTGGTTTTTTTGCACACTCACCGCTTACAGCTTACCTTTTACAGAAAATTTCCGAAGAAACCTAGTCCTCTTTCCTTTCCTGGATATAAAGGTTTCCCGCAGATTTTCACAGCAAAGCGCACAGATTTTCCCGGATTTTTAAAAACTCAAATTCAGCGGCTTTGAGGAGCGGTTAGTTCTTGAAAAGATAAAATCCTTTATTCGGGGTAGGAAGGTAAGGCGTGAATGAGCAATGTTTACCCATTCACCACTCACCTTTTACCATTTACAAATTTCATGAGAATACTTAGTCCTCCTTCCCTTTCTTGCTCATTAGAAGAAAGTCGCTGACCACGATCTCGGTCATGTAGCGCTTCTCGCCATTCTTGTCGGTGTAGGAGTGGTTGGTGATTTTGCCTTCGATCCCGACTTCAGAACCTTTGTCTGTGTACTTGGAGAGCGTCTCCGCCGGCTTGCCCCAGATGACCAGGTTATGCCAGGTGGTTTCGGTGACTTTTTCCCCCTTTTGGTTTTTGTAGGTTTCATTGGTCGCCAGGGTGACATGGCCTACGACTTTGCCTGACTCGAGGGTTTTCAATTCTACTTTGGTACCCAGGTGACCGATGAGCTGAACTTTGTTCCGTAGCGTGTTCATGATTTTAAGATGTTAAGTGTGAAAGATTTCATTAACAATTTCCGCCAGAGGATAATTGATGAACCAAAGTTGGGAGGAGGCGCAAAAAGTAGTCGGTAGTTAGTCGTTTGTATTCGATTGTAGTCGTTTGTTGTCGGATAATTAGGCTTGGATGGCCTGGATGGTGTTTTTTTGGTTGGGAAAAAAAATGGTATTCGAGAAGAAAATAGGTGAAAGTTGTCAAATCTGTTATTCTTCGATTCGAAGAAAGGAGATGGATGGATCCTTCTTGAGGAAATTCCAAGGACGGAGAAACCTTATAGAGAAAAAATCAACTATTTATCATTTTTAAGCTTAAAAAATCACCGAATTGCTTAGATTGAGATCAGAAACAGCCGGAAGACGCACTCCGCACATAACGGATATACACGACACTGGGGAGGGGAGTTAGATTTATTGGGATGTTATAGCCAATTTTAGAAAACCGACACCGTGACAAAAAAAGGACTTATATGGACAATTGTAGTTTGGGTTATTTTGACCCTAATAAACTACTACTATATGAATTTTTTCTTTTTAGCATTTATATGGCTAGGACTGACTTTGACATTATTAATACTGACAATAATTCAATTAGTAAAGACAATTAAAGAAAGGAAAATATTAACCAAACTTCGTATCGCAAAACTTGTGACATTTTCGATACTCTTTCTTTTGACACTTTACCGACATAAAACCAATCTTGCTATAGAAAAAGTAGACTGGTTCATTCTTGAAAACAAAAGAAATGAAATCGTAGAAAAAGTGAAAAACAAAGAACTTAATCCAAATGTAAGCTGGAATGGATGGGTTTGTGAATTACCTTTTGAATTTCCAATAGTTTCAAATGGAGGAAACGACATTGGAATATCAAGAAATGAAGAAAATAATGGAACGACAGTGACATTTTGGGTTTTTCGCAATTTTTTCGACTCGCCTTCGACACATTTTGTTTACACGAACGACCCAGAAGAGATAAAAAGATTAGATAAAAAAGTTGCTGAACGTCCTGACGACAACTGGAAGATTAAACAAAATTGGTATAGAAAATATGGCGACTAACGAAAGAAAAACTGGCTATAACAGGCGTTTGGCAAAAAAGCGGGTTCAGTGGTTAAATGAACATTCTACACCGTATCAACTTTTGTGCTGGGTTGACAGTTTAGTGCTTCGAAATCCGCTTCTTCGCCAAGCGCCAAAACGTTGGGTGCAAGCTTAAAAAGACACCGTAAAAAATAAATTATGACAAAAATTGTAAGGGGTTCAGAATGGAGAATTTGGGATTTACATATCCATACTCCTGAATCAATATGTCAAGACTATAAAAATACTCCTGAGAATTGGGACAAGTTTATAAACTGCTTAGAAAACCTACCAGAAGATGTTAAAGTGATTGGTATAACTGATTATTATTTCATTGATGGGTATGAAAAAGTAATGGCTTATAAAGCCAAAGGAAGATTGAAAAACCTTGAAAAAATATTTCCAATTCTTGAGTTTCGGATTGACACCTTTGGAAGCGGAAATGAAAACAGGCTTCAAAAAATTAACTTACATATTCTATTCGATATAGATGAATCAAAACTAGAGGCTGAAATAAAGAAAATTCGTGAAGAATTTATCGACAACATAAAAATTTCGAAATTAGAAGCTCATAAAACTAAAAAACTCTCAAAAGAAAATTTTTCTGAAATAGGCGGAACATTAAAAGACGGTTTTGAATCACTAATTCCATCCACAGAAGAAGTTTTAGAGCTTGTAAATTCAACCACCTGGAAAGACAAAACTTTTCTATTTCTTGGATATAAAGAATGGAGCAATCTTGAAAAAAACCAACAGCTCAAACCCTTAAAAGACCATTTGTATTCACAGGTAAAAGCCTTTTTCAGTAATAATATTGAAACCAATGAGAAAAACCAAAATTGGCTCAATGAGTTTGGAAATAAAAAACTACTTCACTCACTAGACATACATTCATTCAAAGATTTAGATACATATGAATTTGAAGAAAATGGAAATAAAAAGCCAATAGATAATTATCATTGCCATACTTGGATAAAAGCAGACCCAACATTTAATGGTATAAAACAAATTGATTACGAACCTGATGAGAGAGTCTCAATTGAGCAAATTAAACCACAAGAAAAAGCGGGTTATCAAGCAATCGATTCTGTAACCATAACTCATAGCGATTTTACACATCAGACATTATACTTAAATCAAAACCTAAATTGTATAATAGGCGGAAGGTCAACTGGTAAATCCGTTTTGCTTGGTGCAATTGCAAAGAAGTTAAATTGCGATAAACCTGTAAAATTTGGCAATCAAGAATACACCGATTTTGTAAACGCAATAGTTTCAGGTCTTTCTATCGCTTGGAAAGATGGTGTTGAAAACAATGATAGAAATATCGAATATTTTCCTCAAAGCTATATGTATCAATTAGCTAAAAACAAGGATGGCGAACTGGATAAATTAGTCGAGGAAATTATTAAGCAGGATGCTGTAAAAAATCAGTTAATAACAAACTACGATTCCTTTTCAAGCGAAAACAACTCTGATATAACAACAAAAATCAACAAGCTTTTTCAATTACAAGAAGAACTAGTCAAGCGTAAGCTAAAACTTAAGGAAAAGGGAGATGAAAAAGGAATTAGAAGTGAAATAGAGAAACTGACTAAAGAGCTTTCGGAATTAAAACTAAAAATTCAAATAACCGAACAAGAGCTTGAAGAATATAACAAGTTAAAATTAAAACTAGAGGAGCTTACAAAAACAAATGAAACTTATAATACTCAAATCTCTAAAATACAAGCATTAAAGGAAAAATTTTTCCTTAATAAAGACATAGACTTTGATATAGTTTCACTTTCAGAGTCAAACAGAAGCTATATTAAATCTTCTTTTGAAAAGCTCAAAGAAAAGTTTCAAAAGGAATGGGAATCTGAAGTCGATAAAATTTCTTTAAAAAACTCTGTAATTGTAAAAGCAAACAGCGAAGTAATTACCGAGATTGAGAAAAATCAAAATTACATAAAGGGGATTGAAGCTTTCAAGAATAATAACCAATACAAAGAAGTTGAAGAGAAGCTCAAAATACAAAGAGACAAACTTGCTGACATAACCTTAATTAAAAAGGAAATAGAAGAGTTTATTTTACAAATTGACAGTTTTAAAACCTCAATAAAACAAGCACATAGGAACTTCTATATCAAAATTGAAGAAATAAAAGAAAGTCTTAAAATTTCAGAAGGTAAATTAGAAATATTAGCTTTCCCAAAACTAAAATCGAATGAGTTTAAAGAACTTTTAAATTGGAGTATCAATCAACAAAGTGACGAAGGTAAAAGGATAGTGAATACATCTATTGAAAATAAGGTAGAAGATTATTTTAAACTTACTAATGAGATTTTTGAAAAACTCTTAAGCGGCACCATAACATTAAAGGGAGGAAATGAACATTTGGGCTTAGCATTAAAATTAATGGCTACAAATTACTTTCAAATTTCCTACAACATTCTTTATGAAGACACATTTAACCAAATGTCGGAAGGAAAAAAAGCATTTGTCGTTCTTATGTTGTTATTAGACTTTAGTGATAAAGATTGTCCGATATTAATTGACCAACCAGAAGACGATTTAGATAATAGAGCAATTTACAAAGAGTTGGTTAAGTATCTGAAAAAGAAGAAAAAAGAAAGACAAATAATTGTTGTTACGCATAATCCTAATATCGTGGTAGGTGCTGATTCAGAGCAAGTAATTGTAGCTAATCAAAATGGAGTTGACACTAAGAATAGAAATGGAACTAAATTTCAATACATCACTGGTAGTTTGGAAAATACAAAAGAAACTGATGAAAAAATTGAAATTATCCTTGAGAGACAAGGGATTAAAGAACACGTCTGCGAAATACTCGAAGGAGGTAATGAAGCTTTTAAACAACGTGAGAAAAAGTATGACATCAAATAGAAAGCCAGCACCCAACAGCACCTACCCAAAAGTTGCGGTTCAGTGGTTAAATCAAGCTTTGGGTCTCTATCAAAGTTTGTACTTGGTTGACAGTGAATTGCTTCGAAATCGCCACCTTCGGGTAGCTGCCAATCGTTATCGGCTATTCTATGACGACAGTGCGAACTTGAACCGACAGACATAAAACTAACTTTGACAACAATAACTATAAGACAAACAAGACATGGCAGAACTTTATTCAATCTCTGAAATATTTGACAAACGAGTTTTACGCATCCCAGACTTTCAACGGGGATTTTCCTGGGGTGAAAGACAGCTTGACGATTTTTGGGACGACTTAGAAAAAGTTTCTCAAAGCAAAATCCACTACACAGGTTTGTTGACAATTGAAAGAGTTAAAATTCTTGCCAACAACATTGCCAAATGGAATGACACTTTGTTTCTTGTTAATGCTGATGACAACTCAAAATATGTTCCCTACTACATTGTTGACGGACAACAGCGAGTTACGACTGCAATTATTCTTATTACTTCAATTCTTGACAGGTTAGATAGTGAAGCAACAATTTCAGGCTTGACAAAAAAGTCCGTTGCACAGAAATACATTAAAGTTGAAAACACTAATGGCAAGACATTCATTTTCGGTTATGAGAAAGACGACCCGAGTTATGAATTTTTGAAAGCAAATGTTTACAAAGAGAATGCAGCAAACACACTAAATGAACCTGAAACTCTCTATACAAAAAATTTAGACTTCGCCAAAAAATATTTTGACGGTAAAGTCAAAGATTTCAATCCTCACCAACTGGAAACGCTATTCTCTAAACTAACTCACAATATCAAATTCAACCTTTATGAAGTTGATGAGGACTTAGATGTTTATGTGATGTTTGAAACAATGAATAATAGAGGCAAACCTCTTTCAAAACTTGAATTATTAAAAAATCGTCTGATTTACCTTTCAACAATTCTTGACAACAGCGAGGAGGAAATAAACTCACTTCGTAACCAAATAAATGAAAGCTGGAAAACGGTTTACACATTCTTAGGCAAGAACAAAGAGAAGCCATTAGACGATGACGACTTTTTGAAAAATCATACCTACATGTATTTCGGTTACATGGACAAGACAGCAGATTTGTTTTCCGAGTATCTTCTTGACGACTATTTCACAACCAAAAATGTTTTGGACAGAGTTGTTCGTCTTGCGACAATAGAGAACTATGTAATCAGCGTTCAAAAAAGCGTTCAGAAATGGTTTGAAATAAATTTCCCTTTTCATACTGTTTCAACACTGGACAATAATCTCAAAGAGTGGATTGATAAAATCAACCGATTAAAGTATGCTCCATTTGAACCAAATATTATGGCAGCACTTCTAAGTAATCCACCAGCAGATGCAATGCTTAAACTTTTGAAAGCGATGGACAGATATGTGTTTTTAGTTTTCAAGATTTTCCAGAGCAGACAGCACATGGGTAAAAATCTATTTTACGCAAAAGCAAAAGGGGTTTACGAAACAGGCGACATTTGGGAATTGAAACGCCTTATTGAAACACGAACAGACAGCGATACAAAAGAATACGACATTAACCTTTTTCAAAATTACCTTTCCGAAATCTTTCAAAATGTAAAAGAGAAAAAAGGTTATTACGCATGGAACGGAATTCATTATTTTCTATATGAGTATGAACTTTCTCTACAAGGAAATGAGGAGCAGAAAATAACTTATGACACATTCGTAAAGCGAAATTCTATTGAGCACATTTTCCCACAGACCGCAGTTGATGAGTGTTGGCAGACAGCATTTGACACATATTCAAACGAACAACGAGTTAAACTTAAAAACTCTTTAGGGAACTTACTACTATTATCAGTTCCTAAAAACGCTCATTTACAGAACAAGTGCTTTGACTATAAGAAAAGGCATCCGACAACAAATAATCCAAACGAATTCAAAGGTTACTTTAATGGTTCTCACAGCGAAATTGAAGTCAACGCTTATCCTAACTGGACAGCAAAGGAAATATTGGAACGAGGTGTAAAAATGTTGAACTTTATGGAACGTAGATGGGAAATGAGAATTGGAAACTTTGACCAAAAGAAAAAAATATTGTTCGTTGAGTTTCTGCAAATCGGTGAACACGAATTAAATTTAGCTTGACATGCAATTTGAAGCGACACGACTTCGGACGGACAGAAGAACAGCCGATAACAACTAGGTTTTCGTTGCGTGCGAAGCACGAACAATGAAACCGCTGTTGCACGAAACCGGTGAAGTGCTTATGGGGATTGAGTCGGTATTTTTGGAGGTAAACGAGGTGCCCACTAAGATTAAAAAGTAAACCCTACCAGCAGATTCCGTATCGAATCAAAAAAATTAGATCATTCTGAGTCTTTTCAGCCCCGTTTTGGAAGGGCTTTTTTGTGGCTTAGGCCCGCCTGAAGATCGGGCAGGCATAGCTCCGCCAGCCCGACAAAAATCAGGAATTAAAATTGGGTTGAGAGAGTGGGATAGACGGCCTTTGGTGGTCCCCGTTTGGG
>NZ_FNVR01000007.1 GCF_900108085.1 Algoriphagus boritolerans DSM 17298 = JCM 18970 | reverse complement strand
AAAAGACCCAAACAGCTCCACACTGATTCCGCTTGGATAGCTGATCTTGGCCACCGCTGACTGAGAAGCGGACTCAGCCAGTTCGATTCTGGTAAAACCGGTGGAAGCATCCTGGGAATCGGGCTTGGTTTCAAACTTTTTGCACCAAGCATAAAAACTCACTTTTGAAATCCCTTCTCGATCTGCAAAAGCTGCTTTACTCAATCCGGATCGCTGCCACCTGTAAAACAGCTCATAGTAGGTTTCGATACTCGTCTTTTTCATCCCGCAACTTTAGCTCAGAATTCAAAGCGCATCAAGATGCAGTTCGTCGGAGGGATACGAACATCTGAATAGCCCAAGGTGAAACCTAGGGAATTGAAGATCGAGATGGTTTACAACAACCCCGAAGCGGGTTGAACTTAAGGTAAAATAGAAATACAAAACATGTGTATCCGCAAAGATGCACGTTGAAAGAATTTTGGTATAAACCGGGCTGATACACGCCCACAGACGACGATCCACTGGCCGACAGCTATCGGACAAAGTAACGTTAAACTGGTGATCTAGCCATTTTTTATTTGGCTACGTGCTGATATCCGAACACCCAAAATACGATCATTGAAAAACCAACAGTTTCATAAAGAAAAAAACACCGTGCCCTCTTATTTTTCCTCTGTGAACTCCGAGGTAAAAAAATTTACAAATAAACCTTCGGCTCCAACCATATCAAACCCAAACTCAATAGCATCCCAATCAACCAAAACCAATTGGAAATCTTGATGTAACTGTCCTCGGAAGTACCTTTTTCACCTTCCACCCGAAAAGTTAAAGGCTTAACCAAAGCACCTGCATAAAGGCTTGGCAGTTCATTTTGGCCATAGACATAAATCGAAAAATCATCTCCAAAATCCACCCAACCCACAGAATCTGACTGGAAATTTCCTTTTGCCAAATACGGATTGGTCAAAGCTCCAACAAGATTCACCGAATCCACAGCACTGTAAATCCACTCCGGAATACTGTCGGTTTTATTCAATTGAAGTTCTGCCGAAATTCCCGATAATACCGGAGCGGAAATCTTCCAAGACTGAGGTTCTTCGGGTTCCAAAACTCCAAATAACCCTCCCCAAATCGCCTCATAACCCTTCTCATTTCCCTGAAGAAGCATCGGAAAAGTAGACGAATACAAGCTGATCGCAATTTGTACACCCCCAACTCGCTGAACTGCAATTGCTGCATCTCCAGGCACTTTCTGACCATTTTTCTCAACCCAATTAAATGGAACTGCTTCCAATTGATTCTCAAGAGTTCTACTCTCCCCCTGCCCTGTCCGCTGCAATTGAAAATCCGTCCCAAACATCCGATTGATTTGACCGACTGTTTCTTCTGGTTTGGAAAGGTTCATGACTACCAAAGCTCCTTCAGAAGTCTTTACCCAATCCTGAAGTGACTTTAATTCCAATTGCTGAGGATCGATCAGGCGAATTTGCAGGGAATCGGAATTAGGAATTCCTCCTTCCAAAACAGTAGCTCTCGATAGTCGGATTTCCTGACTTACTTTTTCCCCCTTGCTCTCCAGCCATTGACTCAGCACCCGAACTTCCTGCCCCGGAAATGAAAACTGAAAATGGTATATCTTGGAAACTGACGGTCCAATAAAATAGCGCAACATTGCCACGGAATCTCCATCTATCAGAAGTGGAACTTCCATTTTCCCCTGCCCTGCGGTTTGAAATTCAAGTTCACCAGCATTCCAACCCTTGGCCAGAACGCTTTTGGCCAGTTCGATTTCACCTTGTTGCAAATTGAGTTTAGCACTGTCTTTTTCTGAAAAAATGCGGTAACTGAGCCGTTGAAGCTCTCCTTTTCTCACATAACCTTTCCAGGATAAATCGCTGATTTGTCGATCCGATTCAGGCAAAATCCAGCTGACTGATTGATTACGGAACGGATAAATTGATTCCTTTGAAAAATCTTCTCCCAAAAGAAAAACTTGGTCTCCTGACTCCCGATAATCTTCAATAGAGACTGTCCTTTTGACCTCCAAACTATCCTGCCAAAACCTCACAAGATCCCGATTTACTTCATCTGAATAAACCAGAATCGAGTTATCATTTTCAGAAACTGGTCGGCTTGGCTGGAGGAGGAAAAATCCGAAAAACAAAAGAAAAAGAATGAGTAATCCTGATTTAATCCAGATTCTTTGAGTTGTAATTCCGTTTTTGAATTGAAAAAAAACAGGAATCCCACCTGCAAGTGCAGCCAGGGAAATAATTCCCAATAGAATGGGCCAAGAAGTTATCGGATTAAATTCCATCATTGTACTTTCTTCCGAAATGCTTCTTTCAATGAATTTGGAGCCAAATAAGATGCGTCAGTTTTTTTATAGCTTCCTGCAAAAGGATAGAGTTTTTCCCGTAGTTCATTCCTACCCTTTTCCTCCAATCTTCCCGATTCCAATTCCTGCAGATGCAAAAGCAATTTCAAATCGTTCATCCCGGTGTATTCCATGCGTCTGCTCCATATTTCTCCGAGTTCATGGACAGTTTCACGGTCTTGGGTTGACAAAGTTGGCTTGGGTAGCATCCCCAACACCCTAGACGCCAGCGGTTCGATTTGCTTTTCCAACTCAACCAACTCCTTTTTCATTCGGGCATCCAAGTCTTTCAACTCGCCCGTAAGACGCTTTTCCTGCTCCTTAATGGGAGGCGGATCGTAGCCGGTACGCTTCACATAAACCCTTGATTTCTGCTGAACAGTTTTGAGTAATTCCAGCGCCTTGTATTGAAATGGAAGCGATTTCTCAGGTTCGAAAAGCCTCAGATAAAGCTCTGCTTGCCACATTTGCTCCAAGGCAGCCTTCAGTGCACCTTTTGTGGATTGCTCAAAATAGGTATTCACTTCCTCTGAATCATGCGAGTGCATATACTCGCTCAGCAAACTCTCGATTCCTCCGTCTACTTTGGAAGACTCCTCTGCAGGTTCCTCTTCATGGGAGTGACCTTCATGAGACTCACCTACCTCAACTTCATTTTCGCTCTCCTGATCGTGCAAATGCATGTATCCGCTCAGTAAATCTCCGCCTTCTTCAATCGTTCCTCCTCCGGCATCCGATTCAAACTCCTCACCCAAATATTGTCCATAGCGAAGGCGAAGGAGCTTTTGATCGTATCCGATTTCATTGGAAGTAAATCCGAATTCCTTAGCTGTCTTTTTTGACTTCTCAGCGAGTAGTTTCTCAGTATCAATGATGATCTGCCGCTGACTGCGGAAGTATTCCGGAAGAAACTGAACTACCATTCCCTCCATTGCTACATCACTTTGGTCGTTTTCATCCACATATTGGATAAAGTAGGTGTCGGTGCGGGAAAGGTTCGCGACAGGTTGTCTATTGTCCACTGCAGCCCAATAGTAATAGAGTTCGTCACCGGGCTGAAAATCCAAGGTTTTGAAATCCAACAGATAGCTTGCTTCTTTTTCTTTGAAAGCTTGAGTCAAAACAGGGAATCGCGTTTCCCGAAACTTCACATTTTCACCTTTTCCTCTTGCTAAAGTCGCAACTAGATAAACTTCCTTCACCTGAAAGTCATCACTGACTTTGGCCTTCAGATTTAGTGTAGAAGGATTTTTCGGAAAATGATAACGGTAGATTTCCTTTTCTTCAGGAATGAGCTGAGGGCTTTGATCCCAAATCGCTTCGAGCGTGTAAAAATCACTTTCAAAAACCTTCACACTATCCCGAAAGGCCTGAATCGAATATATTCCTGAATTATTTAACTCCTCCCTCAATTCAAAATATTGATTCTTTTGGGAAAACAGAAGCTTTTCCCCTACCGAATTGAGCAGAAAAACATCCAAATCTGAACTGTCTGTAAAGCCGATTTCCCATGTCAATTGAGACCCTTTGATTGCTTTTGCTTCAAGTTCCTGTTGAACAGATCCTGCAATTTTGGTGTACGCCGGCGGCTGAATGGTCAATCGGGTTTGGCTTAAGCTGATCGTTTGATCACTTGCTGTAGAAACAGCGGTTTCGACTACTTTAAACCGCCCCTCTTGGTTGATTTGATTTCCTGAAAAATCCAAAAATCCCCTTCCGGTATAAATCAAAACCGGCAAAATCAAGCCAAAAAAATACGGCATCAAACCCCGTTGAACTACCCACAAATTGGGCGGTATCCGACCTGATATCCGCTCAATTTGAAGTTGATCCGCAATGGTAAAGGAAGATTTATTCAGGAGTTCAAGACTGAATTCCAGATCGCTCACTTCCTGATGTAAAAGCTGGACAGCCCATTTTCGTTGGCTTCGAAAGGCTCCAAAAAACCAGGAAAAACCAATAAACCCGATAAGTAAAAGTCCACCGATGATCCACAGTGCGGCTCCAAAAACCCAAGCCAAAAATCCAAGAACCATCCCCAAGACCAAGGCTTTTGCCAAGGCATTCAGTTGCAATTGCAACTCCAGAGCCCGAATGGATTGCTTGAGTTTGTTCACAGATTAAGGCGATAAGCATAGAAACGTTCCAGCCCAAAAAGGATCAGGAAAAGAACCAGAAGAAGCACTGCTGTATTGGGTAATGCAGTCCTTTTCGATTCAGGAATTTGGACAAATCGTTGTGCCAGTTGATTGATTGTTAACCTTTTTTCTTGGGAATGAATTCCAAGAAAGTGAACCAGAGGAGCCAGGATCAATTCCGGGAGCAAACCCTTTTCGATCAGTTCCTCCCAAGTCAAACCGGATTGCTTTTCTAAATGAATGACGTTTTGAGGTAAAATACCATCCCCGGATTCCACCAATAAATAAAGCTTTTCTTTTGAAATTACTTCCTGGGTTTGATCGGTTAAGATCAATTTACCTCCTTCGGAAACTTCCGAAAAGGTAAGCCCATAAACTTCCTCTATGGCTTCAAAAGCGGCCAAAAGCTGGTTTTTTTTCTCCTGGTTGCTTAAAGAAATACTGAATTCAATCGGTCCGGAAAATACCGGATCAGTAATCTTTTCGGCGGTGTCGAGCTGGAGCAAACCAAGCTCACTCACAGAAAGAAATCGAGTCGAATCGATGCCAATTTTGGCTTTGGAATAGGTCCTTTTATCCGAGGTCGACTTATGTAAAAGTGGAATTTCGGGAACAAAAAGCAATTTTGAACCAAAGTCATTTTCCAGTCCAGAGACATAAAAATGTAGCGAATCCAAGTGCTTGGGAAGCAGATCCAAGGCCTTTTGAACATCAAATTTTTTCAAATTTCCCTCAGAGATTTGTCCAACCTCATAGTCAGGCAATCCTTCTGCAAACCAAATTACTTGCTCCCCCTTTTCCAGCGCCTGCTCAATTTCGAAGCGAAATTCAGACTCAACAGCAGCATTTGGCTGAATGAGGTGAACAATGGGTTTGGATTCGCTTTTTTCCAAAAAATCAAACCAAAGTCCGACAGCAAGCAAAACCAAACATGTCCAAATCAGAACTCGGAGTACTAAAAGCCGCAATTGCTCCAGTTTGAAGGATCGACTGGATTGGGATGCCTGCGCGTTAAGCCAATTCATAGCTGCCCAGTCCAGGACTTTTCCTTTTCGCCCATTCCAAAGGTGAATCAGGACCGGAACTGAAATTCCCAATAGACCCCAAAAGAAAATCGGCTGAAGAAACTCCATCAGGACATTCGTTTAAGGTTTAATATCTTGCGGGCAAGCGTGGCTAAGGGAGTCTGGATGGATTCCCGCAAAAGGTGGACTTGCGGTTGCTGAAACTTTGCATCCAACTGATCCAAATAGGACTGGAAGTTCTTCTTGAACTCGGATTTCAACACCTGCCCATCGCGTACCATTTCCATTCCGGTTTCCAAATCCCTAAAAAGCAGATTTCCCTGAAGATTAAAGTCGAGTTCTTGTTCGCCCAAAAGTTGGATAAGCATAAGTTCTTTTCTGGGATGGCGAAATTGATCCACCAGGTATTCCCACTCTCCATTTTTCTGAAGAAAATCCGAAACCCACACGATCAATTCACGATTTCGGCCTGTGGGAAGAAGTGGAATTGGTACGTCCCCAGGCCAGGTGCCAATCGCCCTTTCTAACTCCAAGTGGTACAATATCCGCTGAAAACTCTTGGGAGTCGGAGCGACTTTTTGAGTAAACTGCCCCTCTTTCAAGGTAAAATAGCTTAAAGAATCACCTTGTAAATAAGCAAGATAAGCTAAGGATGCCAGGAGGTTTTTCGCGTAATCCAATCTGGAAAAGCCATTTTCCACATAATTCATTGATCCAGAAAGATCTAAAATCAAGCTGATGTGAAGAGTACTTTCTGTAGTCGATTCCTTGACCATGTATTTGCCGGATCGGGCAAAATACTTCCAGTCGATCCGCTTGAGATCATCGCCCGGACGATAGTGTCGGTATTGCTCAAACTCACTCCCCACTCCCACCCGGATGCCCGAATGGATACCCTGCCTCAGCTGTTGGCTGATCAGCCGTGCCGAAAGTCTCAGGTCGTTGAGTTTGATGATCTCCAGATTACTTGGCATGAACCGGTACTTGTTCGACTAGTTTTGAAATGATAAAATCCGTGTCAATTTGCTCCGCCTCAGCTTTGAAATGAAGGGAAATCCGATGTCTGAGCACAGGATACACCAAATACTGGATATCTTCAGGAATCACCGCATAGCGTCCTTTGAGGATTGCCCGAGCTTTGGCACAGAGAATCAAAGCCTGACCGGCACGCGTGCCTGCACCCCACTCCACATAGGATTTGACTTCGGGTACCGTAGAATTCTCCAATCGAGTCGCCCGAATCAGCCTGGTGATGTAGGACAAAAGCGCTGAATCCAAATGAATCTCTCGAGTCAATTGCTGCAGTTGAATGATTTCTTCGGCAGAAATGATTTTATCGATTATCGGTTTGTAAGTTCCTGTTGTTTTTTCCAGCACTTCCAGTTCTTCCTGCTCGCTTGGGTAGCCCAATTTGATATAGAGTAAAAAGCGGTCCAATTGCGCTTCAGGAAGTGGATAGGTTCCGCTCTGCTCGATGGGGTTTTGCGTAGCAATGATCAAAAACGGAATGGGCAAAGGATAATTTTTTCCACCATAAGTCACCACTTTTTCCTGCATCGCTTCCAATAGAGCCGCTTGGGTTTTGGGCGGAGTTCGGTTGATCTCATCGGCCAAAACCATATTTGCGAAAATGGGCCCTTGAGAAAACTGAAAAAACTTCTTTCCTGTACTGTGATCTTCTTCCAGAATTTCCGTTCCGATGATGTCACCGGGCATCAAATCCGGTGTAAACTGAATGCGCTTGAAGCTCATTTCCATTACCTCCGAAAGGGTTTTCACCATCAGCGTTTTTGCCAAACCCGGAACACCTTCGAGCAGACAGTGACCGCCAGCCAACAGCGTAATGATCACCTCATCCAGCACTTCTTCCTGTCCGACGATGACTTTAGCAATTTCTTTTTTCAGCTTGGGAAGCTTATCTACCAGGTTTTGGTAGTGTTTTAGGTCAGTTTCCAATAGGTATTAGGTTAAAGCGTACACCACGATGTTTACTCCAAAACGGGTGTTGTCAATTTTGAGAAATCGCTTATTTCGAAAATCGTAATCCCACTCGCAGCCGTAGTCCTTGTTGCTGTAGAGCACACCGATTCGGCCATTGATCTGAATAGCTTTGAGGTAATCGTGAACCAGATCATCTCCCCAACCATTCAGTTCAAAGGAAGTCGCAGGAGGACCGTCTTCGAAAGTGAAAAAGCAACGATAGATCCAATGGTCATTGGGAATTTTTTGAAGGGCATCTGAACCGAAAGTCCGGCTCATTTCCTCCTCAAATGACTTGGCAAAAAGCCCGTCAATGTCATGATTGCAGTCGTCTACAAAGACAAATCCACCCTGCTCCACGTAAGTTTTGAAGTTTCTGCGCTCCTGCTGAGAAAACTCCACCAACTTATGTCCACTCAGGTAGCAAAAGGGACTTTTGAAAATCTCGGCACTGCTGAGCTCCACAATTTTTTCCTTTTCATCCACCGGAATCGTCGTGTACTCGACCAGACTATTGAGAAGATTGGACGGCATGCGCTGATCCGTATCCCAATTACCGGAGTTATACTTGAGGCGGGTGAAGAAAAATGTAGACATTGTGGAAGTTGGTCTTAGTACTTCCTCTGTAAGTAGTAAGTAGTAAACAGTAAGCAGTAACTACTCACAAATTACCACTCACCACTTACAATAGAGGAAGACAATCAAGAAATTAAACAGCGTCCGACAATGAAGTAAACGTAAAGTCACGAATTTTCATCGGAGGCACCATGTTTCCACCTGTTCGCTCCGGTTTGCCCAAGGATTCAATGTTGTTGAGCATGATGATCGGACTTTCGTTGAAACGGAAGTTTTTCACCGGGAATTTGATCTTACCGTCCTCGATGTAGAAGGTACCGTCACGGGTCAGTCCAGTGTATAGCAAGGTCTGTGGATCCACGGCGCGGATGTACCAGAAACGTGTGACCAAGATTCCTCTTTCGGTATTTCTGATCATATCCGGAAGTGACTGATCGCCTCCGGCAAAAATAAATCCCTGAGGTCTCGCTACTGGCTGCACTCCCTGCTTTTCTGCCCAATAACGGGAATAAAACATATTCTTCACGACTCCATTTTCTACCCAAGTGGTCTTTTCCAAAGGAAAACCTTCTCCAGACCAAGGTGCTGAAGGAATGTCCGGATGAGCTGGATCGGAGTAAATATTCACCCGCTCGTCGAAGAGCTTTTCTCCCAACTTGGTTCCTCCGCCTTTTTTACTCAGAAAGCTTCGGCCTTCATCGGCACTCCGTGCATCCATACCGGAAGCTAAAAGTCTCAGCAGGTCATTGGCAGCCATGGGCTCCAAAATGACGGTGTATTTTCCCGGCTCTATGGCCTGCGCATTGACAGATGCCATTGCTTTTTGGACGGCAACATTGGTCACTTCACCCGCCTTCAGCAAGCCTGCATCATTGAAATCCCGTCCGGCATAGCCTGAACCTGTACCATCCGCCGAACGGACCGTCACGGTAAAATCCACACTCGTACTCTGGTTGTAGCCAAACAACCCTTTACTGTTTCCGGTTGCCACAAAACCTGTGAAGTCTTCCAGATATCCAGCAGCGGTCAGGTTATTATCTGCACAGGGCTTGATGCTGTCCACTGCCAACTGAGCCCGGTACTCGGGATTGATGGAATCAGTAGCTTTTGCAAACGTTTTGGAAGGTCCATAATTCTGCGGACCGAGCATGGGCATGTATTCCGGATTTTCGGGAGCCAAAACTGCGATTTCCTCTGCACGAGCCACGGCTCTTTTCAGAGATTCATCATCCAGTTCGTTGATGCTGGCAGAGCCTGATTTTTTCCCATAAACCGAAGTGATGCTGAGATTGATCTCATTGGTTTCTCCACTGGTGTTTACTGTATTTCTTGCATAGCGGATGTTGCCGGTCCGGCCACCACGAATGCTGACCTCGGTTTCATCAGCTTTCGCATAAGACAAAACTTTATCTATAATCGCTTTTGCTTCTTCTTGAGTTAGTATAGCCATAATAATAATGTTCAGAATTAAATGTTTCTACCTGTGTTGATGACATTGACTCCGTCGAAACGGGTAGTTGGGCTGCCGTGAGAAACCGCTGAGGACTGAGAAGGCTGCCCTTTTCCATCGAAGAATGAGCCGAAAAGACGATAGTCGTCTTTGTCGCACACTGCTGAACAGCTGTTCCAAAATTCCTGTGTGTTGGATTGGTAAGCCACGTCTTCCAGCATTCCTGCTATTTCTCCGTTTTTGATTTCGTAGAAAAGCTGACCTCCAAACTGAAAGTTGTAGCGCTGCTGATCGATGGAATAGGATCCACGACCGATGATGTAGATTCCTTTTTCGATATCCTTGATCATTTCATGCGGGCTCATTTTCTCTTCACCCGGTTTCAGGGACACGTTAGGCATACGCTGAAACTGTACCGAAGACCAGTTGTCAGCAAAGCAGCAACCGTGAGATTCTTTTTCGCCGATGATTTTGGCCTGATCACGGATCGCCTGGTAATTGACAAGCACACCATTTTTGATCAGTTCCCATTCTTTGGCTTTTACCCCTTCATCATCCCAACCCACGTTTCCGAGGGAATTTGGCTGGATTTTGTCTGCCACAATAGTCACTTTGTCCGAACCGTACTTGAAATCACCTGATTTCCACTTGTCCAAGGTCGCGAAGCTGGTTCCTGCATAGTTGGCTTCGTAGCCCAATACACGATCGAGCTCCAGCGGGTGACCGACTGACTCGTGAATGGTAAGACCCAAGTGATCCGGATCCAGCATCAGGTCATATTTGCCCGGCAATACTGATTTGGCTGTAAGTTTTTCTTTGGCATGTTTGGCAGCGGCCACGGCATCTTCTACCATGTCGTAGCTGTTTTTATAGCTGTTGAATCCGGCTGGATTCATGTACTTGTCAGCAGCCAAGCCGTCCAAATATTCAAAGCCCATGCCCATCGGCGCACTTAGGGCCTGTCGGGAGCGGAAGTTTCCTTCGGCTTTATTCACCGCGGTGACGGTGAAGTTTGGCCAAATGCGGTGAATGTCCTGATCGATGTAAGAACCATCAGTCGAAGCAAAGTACTTCTGCTCATTGATCATGAAAAGCGCCGAATTGACAAAGGCAGCGCCATTGTCCAAGGCCGCATTGTTCACAGAAAGGAGCAAGTCAATTTTGTCTTTAACCGGAACCTCCATCGCGTTTTTCTTGATTGGAGTCTTCCAACTCACTTCGCCATAAGCCTGAACGGGTGCCAAGACAACCGGCTCACTTTGGAGTTTGGAGTTGGCTTTTGCAATGGCAACGGCAGTTTCTGCGCATTTCTTGATTCCATCTGGAGTCACTTCGGAGGTAGCCGAAAAGCCCCAGGTTCCGTTGGCAATGACCCGGATACCGACACCGAAAGATTCGGCATTGGTGATTCCCTGTACATTTTTCTCCCGGGTGAAAAGGTACTGCTGCAGGTACCGTCCGATTCTGACATCGGTGTAAGTAGCACCAAGTGATTTGGCGGTGTTCAAAGCCACATCTGCCAGGAGTTTTTTGGCAGCTGCATCCATCCCGGGCGTGAGCAAATGCTCAGCAGAGACAGGCTGGCTGAAGGCAACCAGACCGGGAGTCATCATTGCCCCCAATCCAAGCCCTGAAAGGTGAATAAAATCTCTTCTCTTCAAAATATCGCTTGTTTAATGGTTAGGTTATGTTTTTTCATTTGTATGCATGCTCAAAGGTCAATTTGCCTTTTTCTGGGTTGATTGGACGGAAGACCGAAGACGGGATACCGAAGAAAACCAAATACCAGAATATTGAGCTAATAAGTTGGATTTTCAAAATGCTGTCAGATTTTGGCAAGTCAAATTCATTTGAGCTAAATGTAATCCTATTCTCCAATGCTTTCAACGGGTTTGTTATAATGGCGGTAAATGGGTTTAATTGGTGGGAAATATTCGGTTTGGACGTGTATTTTTAATTAAAGCTGGTCTTCGCAAGATACGAAAGCGGACATTTTCTATCTAAATTTTAAAGTGAGGGGTGTATGGAAGTTTGGAAGTAAGGAGGTTTGGAGGTCGGGAAACATATTGTAGGATGACCCAGATTAAAACAAATTCTCCACAGTTTGTTTTTAACTTAAAATAAAATTCAACCTCAGCAAAAACCCATTTTTATGAAAACTTTTAAACGCTCCATCTGGATCCTTACGCTGGTTTTGGTAACACTTTCTCAAAACCTGTTCGCTCAAAACAAAATCCTCCTGATCAATAATGTGGAAATTTTCAATGGATCATCTGAAAATACAATCCAAGGGAACATACTGATCGAAGGGAACACCATCTCCAGGATTTCCACCGCTCCTATTCCAACCAACAAAAGCGCAAACGTTCAGCTCATTGATGGCAAGGGTAAATTTTTAATGCCGGGTTTGATCGATGCGCACTATCACGCCATGTTTTCAAGCCTTTCCCAGATCGCCTTACTGACCTCGAATATTGGCTTTGTCAACTTGGTTGCCGGTAAAAATGCGGAAAACTTGTTGATGAAAGGATTTACCAGCATCCGGGATTTGGGTGGGCCAGTCTTTGGTTTAAAGCAGGCAATCGACAACAAAGTCATCCCTGGACCGAGAATCTGGCCCTCGGGAGCCTTTATTTCACAGACAGGCGGACATGGAGATTTCCGCCTTCCCAATGAGATTCCATCCGATCCCTCCAATGGTTTGACCTATGCCGAACGGATCAATGCAGCCGCCCTGGCAGATAGTCCCGATGCAGTAAGACTTCGTGTCCGGGAGCAATTGATGCTTGGAGCAAGCCAAATCAAGCTGATGGCAGGCGGCGGGGTCTCTTCCATCTACGATCCCCTGGATGTAACCCAATACACGGAAGCCGAGATCCGAGCAGCGGTGGAAGCTGCGGAAAACTGGGGCACCTATGTCACTGTCCATGCCTACACACCAAAGGCAATCCAACAAGCCATTCGTGCCGGTGTCAAATGCATCGATCACGGACAGCTGATCGATGAGGAAACAGTGAAAATGATGGTAGAAAAGAACATTTTTTGGAGCTTGCAACCTTTTGTGGATGAAGGGGACAAAGGTGTGCTCAGTCCCGAGAGTCGTGCCAAGCAGTTGGAAATGTATCAGGGAACAGATACGGCGTTTGAATTGGCCAAAAAGTACGACATGAAAATCGCCTATGGCACAGATGTGCTCTTTGATGCCCAGAAAGCTGCACAACCTGGCCTTCAACTGGTGAAAATGAAGCGTTGGTTTAGCAACTTTCAAATCCTCCAAATGGCCACTGCAAACAATGCCCAATTACTCGAATTGTCCGGAAAAAGAAGCCCTTATTCCGGCAAATTGGGAGTGATAGCAGAAGGAGCTTTGGCAGATTTGATTTTGGTGGATGGAAATTTGATACAGAATCTGGAATTGATCACCGAACCTGAAAAAAACATCCTGCTGGTCATAAAGGACGGAGTAATTTACAAAAACATCCTGAAGTAAAACTGTAATAAAAGCTCAATGAATTTTTAGAAGGAGACCTGTTGAGATTTGATGCCCAGATGACCTACGAAGGTAATTTCGATCTTGATCATTGATTATTATGCTTCTGCCATTGTAAAATCCATATTCCGCACCTAATGTGGCACTTAAGATGAAATCCTCAGAAATTTTGGCTAAATGATACTGGACATTTGCTTTCCCAAAAAAATGAGAATAATTCAGAATAAAACGAGCGGGAGAAAATCCATGAATTACTCTGAAGTTCCCAAAGCCCAGTTCCGGTCGAATCACCAAGCGATCTCCCAAAGGGATATCATAAAAGATGAAAATTCCTCCTTCCCGGAATCTAGCCTCGGTAAAAAAGCCACCCAAAAATTGATTTTCAAGAACTTTAGCACCATTTCCACTCGCATAAAATCCCAAACCCGGATATCCTGAAACTCCCAAATCAAAATTGATCTGATATCCTAAAGATACCTGGTATGCATCCCCCAGAAAGTTGCCCTCCTTAAAATTTCTCCCAAGAAACTCTGCACTGAAATCCGAAAAAAAGATGCCCTTCTCGAATTTTTTCCACTTCTTCGCTTCTTGGGAATGACAAATACTTAGACTCAGAAACGATAAGACTGGAATTAAAAAGATTAATTTTTTCATGGTTATACCAAAATCACTGTTCCCAAATCAATCACCCCATTTGCATCCCTTAGTGAAGGATCAAGCATCAAATCCCTATCCGTGTAAATAAATTCATTCTGATTGACCTCAAATAAAAATGGGGATGGAGCGGTCAACCTGTAACTATCATCCAGATTTTTGGAGGGTACCACAACCTTGAATGCGCCAAGATTATCTGTGGTGATCGAATAAATTAAAGAAGAATTGGAATAAAAATTCAACCTCAAATTGGAAACAGGATCTCCCTCCTTATCCACGATCACTCCTTGAAAAGTATCAAAACTGTCATGAATAAACTCCTGGCAGCCTTGAGCAAAAAACAGGAGAAAAATGAAAATCAACAGATTTTTGGTATGGTAATACTTAATCCAGTTCATGTGGTTTTGCCTTTAAAAAGAGTAATTCAAAAACGAAAATATGACATGCTAGGTTACTAGTAATTTGACTATCACAAATCGTCAGACTTCTGGAGAATCAGGATAAAGACGAAGGATTTTAAATTCAGCGAATTGAGCGATCAAGACCCGCTCACTTACAAATGCAGCTTAAATCCCCCATTGATCACAAATCCATCCACTGGTGCATAGATATCCCGAAACTGTGGATTGCTGATCGAACCGGTAAAGATCGTGTCAAAAGCAGTCTGTCGGGTGTCAAGAAAGTTCTCAAAGTTTAGGAAAACCGAAAAGTTTTCCCCCAGCTTTTTCTCTGACATCAAACCCAGAATCCAGTAGGACTGGCCTGTCTGACCGTCATTAAGAAGCTGAGGACTGAAATAATAGCCTTCCAATCCTATCCAAAAGTTATCATGCTTTTCGTACATCAGCACATTGTTCAATCGATGCTTCGCGACTAACGGAAATTGACTGCTGACTCCTCCTTGACGCTCTTCTACATCCGCATAGGTATAGCCCAAAAACAATTTCCAATCCCGATAAGTCCACTTCAGATTGAGCTCCATTCCCTGAGTCCGAATCTGACCCTCGGGTTGACGAAATTCATACCCTGACCCTGCAGCGACCAGCATCAGCGGATCTTGGATCTGGGTGTAGAAAAAAAGCGTGTTGGTATTCAGTGTGGCTTCTTCTCCAATGGCTATCTTGTAATTGATGTCGAAATTGGCACCAGCCGAACGCTCAGCTTCAAACTGGGAAGGATCGATAGGCAGTACATTTCTGAAAGACAATCGCTCCGCTTCTTCCGAAAAAACGGTCGGTGATTTGTATCCCAATCCTCCTCCCAATCGCATTGTTAGGAGTTCCGAAGGCTCCACCATCAAGGAGACTTTTGGCAAAGGAAATAGCCCGTAATCCTTCTGATAATCGAGTCGAAAACCAGATTCCAAAGTCCATTTTTCGGTCATATTCCAGATATTTTGGACAAAAGCTCCTACCGTATTCAATTCATAATCCAGCGGGTCAGCTAGGTTTCCCTGGCTTTGGTCAAAGTTTTCTGTCCATAGATTCACTCCCGAAGTCCACTCTGAATTGGCATTTTGCTTTTGGAAATTGAGCTCGGAAAAAGAAGAAAACTGCTTTCCCCCAAACTGATAACCCGGCAGCGTAATCTCTCGATTGAAGAAGTTTAGGCTATTCTTGAACTCCAAAACAAGATCTTCTCCCCAGTTTTTTCGATAGCTTATCTGGGTGGAAAAGCGGTCTGTTTCATTTCGTTCAAAGTAAGGATCCGATACCGATTCCCCTTTAATATAATCCAGATTTCCTCCCAGTCGATCTTCTGTCGTCCAGTTGAACCCCAGGATCAATTCAGTATCAGCTTTAGGATTCCAAAAAATTTTGGGATTGACCGTAATCCGATCAAATTCAGGAATAGCGGTCAGTCCTACCGAGGAAGGGTCGTAGGCAGTTCCTTTATTGAAAGAGGCAAAAATAGTGGTACCAACTTTTTCAAATTGCTCGGAATAAAAAGCACTGACATCCAATCCCAATGCTGAAGTCCCATTGACCATCAGGTCCAAGTCTCCATCTTCCGAAGGTCGCTTTGAAATCAAATTCACCAAGCCCGCAATTGCACCACCCCCATAAAGCGTAGACGCGGAGCCTTTGATCACCTCTACCTGCGCCAGATCCAAAGGTGGAATCTGCATCAAACTCAACCCTCCAGAGTAGCCCGAATACAAGGGCAAACCATCACGCAAAAGTTGCGTGTACTTGCCGTCCAAACCCTGAATTCGGATACTGGAATTGTAACTCGTGGCGGAGGTTTGTTGTGTTTGGATTCCTGTACTTTCATTGAGGAGCATGCGGATGTCACCCGGTTTCATATTGCCTTTTTCGGCGAGTTCCTCCCCGGCGATGACTTCCACACGGCTAGGAATATCTTCAATTACCCGACTGGATCTCATGGATCGGACTACGATGGCTTCCAGCTCCTCCTCATCATGATGCAGTGCAATCAATTCCACTTCATCACTCTCATTGGGAAAGCTCCGCTCAAACCGGGCTGTTCTATAGCCCAAAAATCTAACTTCAATAGTGTAAGACCCATTAGGAACGGCCTCCAACCGGATCATCCCTTCCTCATCGGCAACCGCTGCAAATGGGGTATTAATCAACTGAAGGGTTGCTCCAACCAGGGGTAGTTCTGATTCCTTGTCAATAATCTGAGCTTGGTAGGAAAAATTGGATTGTGAAAAAGCTTCACCCAAAGGGAACAAAATGAGCCAAAGCAGCACAAAAATCAAAGGATAGGCTGAAATCTTCATTCTTCAAAATTTTTACGTGTATTATTAAAATTCATGGCTTAAGAATAGCGGGTGGATCCCAAGCGCAAAGGACAGGAATATTTTGTAAAAGTAATAAAGCGCGCGATGAAAGCACTGGGAGAAAACGGACTCCTACTAGAGTTCTTACAGAGTTCATTCTTTTGTGAATTAGATGTATTCTCCCCTCTTTCTTCCAAATCATCGACAGTTTTTAAGATATGGAAGGGAATTGTCGGGGATTCTCACGATAGTCGGCAAGGAGGAGAAAGAGAAATTCCCAAAAACTCAGCATCTGTTAGCTATATGCTTCATCTAAACTCCAAAAAAAATTGGCTACCCCCTCCCAGAAGTAGCCAACCAATCAAACAAACTATGAACAAGTCTTTAATCGGCAATGGTTATCGCTCCTTCCATCGCTGAATGTATCGTGCAATTGTAAGTGGCAAGTTCTTCCGCTAGTTCAGCCGTAAGGGTAAAGCTGATATTGGCTCCAGCTACCACAAAATTTACGTCAGCATCGTCCTCGAAACTTCCATCCGCTGCGTCTTCAGATAAGAGGATGTCTCCATCGGAATTTCTGAAATCAAGGGGATGATTTGCACCGCCATTATTGATGAAAGTATATCTCAAACCCTCTGTCAATTCGATTCCGGCATTATCAGCATCCAAGGTTGCAGAAGCACCTACTCCATCTATTGATACAACCCGATAAGCCGAAGTACCAACGTTCGCCAAAGTGATTGTAGCCGAAGCATCGCTATCGCTTGGCGGAAGCAATACCTGATCGATGGCGTGAATCACCCCATTGGTCGCATGAATATTCAAAGCCGAACTGATCAAACCACTATCGTTGATTTCAAGGTTTGCAAGATCCACGCTCAACTCCTGTCCATCCAGTAAGGTAGGAAGACTCGCATCCTGACGAAGGTCTTGGGAGAAAGCTCGCGCAGGCACAACATGGTACAATAGCACATCAGTCAACAGATCAACCGGAATTTCGTCCACTCCGCTCACTCCCAAAGCCTCATACAATGATTCAAAAGCCTCATCGGTGGGCGCAAATACGGTCAGGTTATCCATCGCATCTCCACTGACAGCTTCGACTAAGTCTGCACGAATCAATGCCGCTACCAATTGGGTAAACTCGGGCGTTTCGGCTTCATTGGCGGCAAGGGCAATCTCCGCAATATTCTGCGTGGGAGCCGTAATTACATAATCCAACACATGGATAATTCCATTGTCTGCTGCAATATCTGTCTGGATGATTTGAGCATTACCATTGATCCAAAGATTGCCGGAAGGATCTTCACTGACGTAAAACTGACTTTGATTCAAGGCGGTAACCGGGCCGGGTGCGACATCAGCTGATGCCACGGCTCCATTTACCACATGATAAGTAAGGATATCTTCCAAATCAGGATTTGCCAACAATTGATCGGAAGTCAAATTATTGTCATCAAGAAATTCCTCAAAGGCATCGTCATTGGGGGCAAATACGGTCAAAGGTCCCGGACCAGATAGGGCTTCTACCAGTCCTGCTTCCCCTACTGCCGCTACAAGCGTAGAAAAATCCGGGTTTGCTGCCGCAACATCTACAATAGTTTCACTTTCAGGTACCATCGGAGGATCCACTTCATCCTCACAAGCGGAAAAACTCAGAACAGATCCGAGCGAAACCAGCAGAGCAAATGATCTCCACGGGTTGAATTTTGAATTCATCATAGCTGTTAATATTAGGTTAGTTAATAAGTTGGTATGAAAAAGTAACCCACAGGAAAAGGCTTTGGTTATGGAAAAATGAAAGATTCGTTTAATTGTACAACGATTTCTAAAAAAAATTAAACCCCTCTAAATGATCAGATTATGGGATTTTTATCAATCAATTACTTATCAGTGAGTTTGAGTCGTACAGAATTGTAAATCAATGAAACTAAGATTTAGGAAGAAAAAAAACATTTGATTTTTGGAAAAGCTTGTCACATTTTCGAGCCTTTTCCAGAAGAATTAAGATGCAAACCTTTCCATCATATCATTTTTCCCGTTAAATCAATTCCTACTCATCAGTAGTTCAATCGAGGAAGTTTCATTCTCATTTTTGACATCAATTTCATGGAAATAAAATTAACTGAAAAAGAACTTCAATTTTTAGTCGATACCGCTTCGGAGGCAGGGGTTAGTTTGGAAATAACTGGTCAAGACAAGTTTATAATTCACCATCCGAAGGCCACTATTTCAGGTGAAATTCTGGGATTTACGGACAGGACTATCGTGATCGGGTATAGTTTGGGATTTTGGAAAAATCTGGTGGTAAACTGGCTTTTCAAATTCGAGAGAGAAGGCATTATTTGGAATAAGAAACAAAGGCGTTTTGAAATCAATCCCTTTTCTTTCCTTCCGGAAAAAGAGAAACTAGCCACGGCAGACTTTAGTATCCGGGGAATTTCGATGGATCCGGGAAGTCTACAAATTCAGCTTCACATCACACCTGAATGATCCCAAGCAAAAAACCCTTCGAGCTTTGGAAGAATATCCATTTCCCGAAGGGTTTTAGAATTGGTTTTTCCGACAAATAATTTTCAGGACATTTCCTTTTAGATCAAGTGCACTTTACTTCAATACGTATCTGAGAGAAAGACTTCCATCGATAAAATTGCCCCGATAGTGCTGAAAGTAGAAATATGGGATCAAATCAATTCCGATAGTCAGGGGAGCGTCTCTGAATTTATACTCCAGACCTCCGATTCCCACTATTCCAATGGCCGCAAAAGACCGATCACCCCAATAGGCCGGGCATTTTGGATTTCGGGGATCATTGCATTTCCCACCATATCCGTCATAATAGTCACGTCCATCGTAAAAGCCCAGCCTTGCCCCCACTCCATAAACCCAACTCAATTCAGGAACTTCAAGTGCATTTTTTTTATGCCATTCGTATATCCCCGTAAGGG
The DNA here is from genome assembly GCF_900108085.1 of Algoriphagus boritolerans DSM 17298 = JCM 18970. Taxonomy (GTDB): domain Bacteria; phylum Bacteroidota; class Bacteroidia; order Cytophagales; family Cyclobacteriaceae; genus Algoriphagus; species Algoriphagus boritolerans. The sequence continues at coordinate 153,967 of NZ_FNVR01000007.1, read as the reverse complement.
AAGTTCCCCTCCATCTACTGGCACCTACTATTATTTCTACAGCGGCTTTATTATTGACAAAGTGCTTAAGCGTAAGACCTGAGGTATAGCCACCACGAACTCCAATTGCGGTAGTATAACCCGATGGCCCAGCCGGCAAGGCACTACTTTCGAGGAAAGTGCGAACGGGATAAAATTCTGGTCTGCTAAGCATTGTTGGCGTTTTTTCCCATTGGTTTAGCGGATGATTTTCAAGCAAGACTTCCTCAATCGCACAAGAACAGCCATCAATCAGGCTTTCTGATTCATTTTGAGCTAGAATTATTCCCATAAAGGAGAAAACCAACAGGCAACTCATAAATATCTTTTTCATAATCACTGGTCTGGAATAGTTAAATAATTTTTGTTGGTAGAATTCCACAAAATTAGGACGATTTACCGGAAACCGATCAGCAAAGATTTTACTCAAAAGAAAAGCCCCCCAAATCTCTCTGGAGGGCAATTTCAAATCCTGGTGCTGACACTTCGACTTCGCTACTGATGACAGATTGATTTTGATAAGCTAGAAGGGGCGTCAGTCCGAGCGGAGCCGAGGACCTTTCGACTCCGCTCAAGATGACAATACCCTTGCTTTTACATTAAACCACAGTCATTTCCATTTTGTATGTTCGCAGAATAGTTAAGACTCAGTTTGACATAAAATCTTATACATTTGGCACTTTCCAGCCATTATGATAGTTGGCTTTCATCAGGGCATTAGCATCGGTATCGGTAAACATATTTTTGGTGGCATCCCAATAGACTTTCTTGCCGGTCTTATAGGCAATATTTCCCATTTGAGCATTGATCGCAGCAACTGATCCCGTCTGAATGGCGCATTTGAGCAACTTTGGATCATTAGCCGTAACGGCTTCGATGAAGTTGACCGCATGAAGGTCTAGTGCGCTTGGTCCACTTGGACGGGTATGAGGCACTTCTTCGATCTTATTTTTTCGCTGACCATCCACATTTTCGGTTTCCGGGATCACTTTCCAGCCACCACGATTCACGACAAGCGTCGCATTGTTTCCGATAAAAGCGATTCCTTCTGTCGTTCCATAATTTCCGCCGTCAATTCCAGTGGCATGTTCCCATAGCATATTGAATCCTTCGTATTCATACACGGTCTGTAGCGTATCCGGAGTCTCCGAAGCATCATCCGGATAGGCGAACTTACCACCGGAAGCCATCACGGATTTAGGCGCACTTACGCCCATAGCGTAGAGCGCAATGTCGATTTCGTGCACTCCCCAGTCTGTCATCAAGCCACCTGCATAATCCCAAAACCAACGAAAGTTGAAATGGAATCGGTTGGCATTGAATTCCCGCATAGGGGCCGGACCGAGCCACATGTTGTAATCCACACCAGCCGGTGCAGGACCGTTTGGCACTACAGGGACCGGTTTCATCCATCCCTGATAAGCCCAGCATTTCACCAGGCGGATCTGACCGAGTTTTCCTGACTTCACATAGTTAATGGCTTCATCATACTGGGAACCCGAACGCTGCCACTGCCCTACTTGTACCACTTTGCCGTAACGCTCCTGTGCTTTCACCATGATCTGACACTCTTCGATGGTATTGGCAATCGGCTTTTCGACGTAGACATGCTTTCCAGCTGAGACTGCATCCACCATATTGAGGCAATGCCAATGATCCGGGGTACCGATGATCACCACATCGATATCCTTATCTTCGAGCATTTTGCGGTAATCGGTGTATTGCTTGGGGCGGGTATTTCGGAGCTTGAATACATCCTCCGTGCGCTGATCCAATACACTCTGATCCACATCGCAAAGAGCGACACAGTTGACTTGAGCGTTTTTCAGGTGAGCATTCATATTGGACCAACCCATTCCTTTGCATCCGATCACGCCGTAGTTGATTTGGTCATTGGCACCGATAGTTCGGGTATATTTCCCGAAATCAGCAGCTGTCAGGATGGTAGGCATGCTTAGGCCTGCTCCGAGCAGCATGGTATTTTGGATAAAACGTCTTCTTGAAGTCATGATGGTTAATTGGTTATTGGATTACTGTTTTATTGAAAGTAGGCAGTTTACGGTAGGCAGTTTGCAGAGATCTGCCTCCTGAAAACTAACCACTGCCAACTGATTAAAGCGGTCTGACCCAAATATTTCTGAACCGAACCGGATTGCCGTGGTCCTGAAGTTTGATCGGCAATTCTTCCGCATGAGCCTTGTAATTTGGAATACCGATGTATTCAGTTGGCCCTTTCAGGATTACATTATTCTGTACCAACACCCCATTGATCAAGACGGTAACCGTAGCGGGTGAGGTCACCATTCCGTTTTTGTCAAAGCGGGGTGCTTTGAAGATGATATCATAGTAATTCCACTCTCCGGGAGCTCTGAGGGGGTTGACCAATGGAGGATGCTGCTTGTAGATACTTCCTGCCTGACCGTTGGTATAAGTCTTGCTTTCGTAACTGTCCAAAATCTGCACTTCGTAGATTCCCATCAGGAAAAAACCGGAGTTTCCCCGACCCTGTCCTTCGCCTACGATCTCCGTAGGTGCTGACCATTCGACGTGATATTGTGCATCTCCAAAAGCAAGTTTTGACTGGATATCGCCCTTTCCTTTGGCGACAACCAATTCACCGTTTTCCAAAGTCCATGCTGCGGGACTTGAACCGTCTCTGGCACTTACAAAACCATTCAGATTCGATCCGTCAAAAATCACAATTGCGTCCGAAGGAGGTGCGGTGTTGTTTGCACCCGGAGTGACTTTGGGAGGAACAGGCGTGTAAAATTCAGTTGCCTGAGGAGGTAACTTAGGAGGAGTTTGGTCTTGGGCTTGGGTTAAGGAACATACCGAAAGTCCTGCCACCAAGAAAGGGATAGCTACTAACTGCTTCTTCATATACAATAGATTATTTTAGGAATTGATTGATAACCCGATAAATTACAGTAAAAAAGACGTGAATGCGAAAGCCGCTGATGGATTTTTGCTGGAAATGCCCGATTCCTTTTTTACTTTTCACAAAATTAATCCCCATGCAAAAAACCATACTCTACCTGATTTTCACCCTTTTTCTGAGTAATCTCGCTCTGGCTCAGGAAGAATACTATTTTCCGGGAGAAAAATTCGATCCTAATATCCCCTCACCATCCCAATTTCTGGGATATCCCATTGGTGATTGGCATACAAGGTATGATCTGATCGTAAAATACTTCGAAAAGCTCGATCAGATCAGTGAAACGGCTCAACTCCAAACTATCGGCTATACCCATGAGCACCGGCCGAAAGTCATTTTGACCATCGCTTCTGCCAAAAACATGGGAAATCTGGAGCAGATCCGTCAAAAACAGCTTCAATTAGCTGATCCTTCCCAGTCCAAACCGGATGTGAGCACCATGCCTTCCATTGTTCATCTCGGCTACGGAGTTCATGGGAATGAGCCTTCTTCTGCAGAGGCAGCCATACTGACCGCTTATTGGATTATGGCTAGCCAATCTGACTTGGCGAAAAATCTCCGTGAAAATATGGTCGTCCACATCGATCCGACCTTGAATCCGGATGGACGTGACCGACACAGCCTTTGGGCCAACTCCAACAAGGGCTTCCCCCCGGTCGCGGATCCGCTGGACCGAGAACACAATGAAGCTTGGCCGGGAGGAAGAACGAATCATTATTGGTTTGATCTGAATCGGGACTGGTTGCCGCTGGCTCACCCTGAATCACGGGTGAAAGTGGAGTGGTATCATCAGTGGTATCCAAATGTGACTACGGATTTCCATGAAATGGGAACCAACAGCACCTATTTCTTCGAGCCAACCAAACCTTTTGGTTCGGAAAACCCCGTTGTCCCAAGAAAAAACTACGATGACATCAATCCCCGATTTGCGAAGTATTTCGCTAAGTATATGGACGAGATAGGAAGCTTATACTGGACCAAAGAGGTCTTTGACAACAGCTATCCGGGTTATGGTTCGACCTATCCTGACATTCACGGAGGCTTGGGTTTGGTATTCGAAACCGCAAGCTCAAGGGGTCATTTACAGGCCAGTCAGCGCGGTGATATTTCCTTTGCCTTCACCATAAGAAATCACGTCGTTAATTCCTTGGCGACCATGGAGGCGGCCTTGGACAACCGAGTGTATCTGCACGATTATTTGAGGGAATTCTTCGAAAGTGCAGCGGCAGAAGGTGGAAAAGATGCCGCCAAAAGCTATGTCTTTGGGGACGAATTTGACGACGGTAGAAATCGATTGTTTGTGAGGTTTCTGCTTGATCACAAGATCAAAGTCTATGAAAATTCTGCAGACCTGACTGTAGACGGACAGGCATTCAAAAAAGGGAAATCCTGGGTAGTTCCTACAAATCAGCCCCAGTATCGCATGGTACGCACCATGTTTGAATACGTAAAGGAATTTGCCGACTCCGTGTTTTATGATGCTTCTGCGTGGACCATGGCAGCTGCCTACGGGATGCCTTTTGCAGCAGCTGCCACAGCTAAAAGCGGAACTGAGATCACCACGGTAGCAACACCTGAATTTACTTTCCCGGAGGGAAAAGCTTATGCCTATCTGATCGATTGGTCAGATTATTATGCTCCAAAGATCCTTTTTGAATTGCAAAAAACAGGAATCCATGTCGAGGCAATTCATGGAGCATTTTCTTCCCAAACACAAGATGGCAAGGTGGAATTTGCCGCAGGTACGATGATGATTCCTATGGGCTTTCAGAAATTGAAAGCAGAGGAGGTATCCTCCAAACTAAAAGAACTGGCTGCCAAAAACGGACAGAAAGTTTATGCCGTTCAGACGGGATTAAACCTCAGCGGAATTGACTTGGGTTCGAATAAAGTTTCAGCAATTCAGCAGCCCAAAGTCTTGATGGTGGTAGGCACTGGTATCAATTCTTATGAGGCAGGAGAAATCTGGAATCTGATGGATCAGCAGCTGGGAATGCCATTCACCAAAATCAATACGGAGCAATTTGGACGAGTAAATCTTCACGATTACACCACCTTGATCATGCCTTCAGGGAATTACAACACACTATCCGAAGGATCAGTCAATCACCTCAAGGACTGGGTTAATCGCGGTGGAACCATCATTGCCATGAAAAATGCATCCCTTTGGCTCAATCAAAAAGGAATCACCAAGGAAGCTGCCGTAGAATTGGCGGATGCGCCAAAAGATCCAGAGGTGCTCCCATTTGATACTCGAAATGATTTTGAAGGTGCAAAAGAAGTGGGTGGAAGTATTTATCTGGCCGAACTGGATTTGACACATCCGATCGCATACGGCTATCACCGCAATAACCTTCCTGTGTACCGCAATACAGATATTTTCATTGCACCCTCTGCTGACAAATACCTTACGCCGGTGAAATACACCGCAAACCCTCATTTGGGTGGCTACATCTCCAAGACCAATCTGGAAAAGCTCAAGCTAAGTGCTGGAGTGGTTATTTCATCCTCAGGCCAAGGTCGGGTCGTTCATTTCTTCGACAGCCCAAACTTCCGGGGAACGTGGTTTGGAACGAATAAGCTGTTCTTGAATGCAATTTTCCACGGGGACAACATGGATTGACATCAGAAGGCTAAAGTCTGAAATCTAAAAAAAAGCCGCTGAGTGGATGCTTAGCGGCTTTTTAGATTTCAAATAAACAGGAATTGATTTAGCTTAACTTAAATCGGACAGGCAATCTCATTCTGGAATTGACCACCTGATCTTTTTGCTTTGCAGGTTCCCAATTGGGAGAGTTTTGGACTACTTGTACAGCAGCTTCATCTGCACCGCCTCCTATTCCTCTCAGAACTTCAACATCAGAGATGGACCCATCGGAATTGACTACAAATACCACAATCACTGTCCCTTCAATACCCATACTTTTGGCTTCTGCTGGATAGACCAAGTTTTCTTGAAGGTATTTATTCCAACCTTCCATGCCTCCGGGAGGATTTGGCTGGACTTCGGTCACATCAAATATTTTATTTCCATCTTTTGCTACATCATTCACACGGGATAAAATATTGGAGGAACCCAGCGTCTGTTTGGCTTCCACTTGAGTAGGGCCTTCGATTTCCGGTTCGGTGGCGATGTCACAAGCTGAGAAAACGATTATCAGATAAATTGCCAATATTCCTGTTATTTTACTGATTTTCAATTCATTGTTTTTCATAACTGTTTGATTTATTGGTTAAAATTTGAAATAAAAGTTCTATCTCTAAGATTTCCCCAGAGTTAACTAATCAATGAGATAAATTCTGACGGAACCGTGAATGCAAAGTTTCCTTCTATAGTGGTAACAGTCCCCGAGGTGATCCCTTTGATTAAAATAGTTGCTCCTTTAATGACTCGTCCCTCAGTATCGGTCACAGAACCTTCTACTTTAATTCCGCCTTTATCCTTTTGTCCAAAAGACTCTGAAGACATTAACAAAGTGCTCAAAAACATCAAAGTGAAAGGGATAATTTTACTTGAAATAGAATATCTCATATACTTTGTGGATTTAAGTTAAAAATTAGTCTTCAATAATTATCCAAGACTTAAAGTCAAAGGACCGATGTGAGATCAGTTGCTCTGAGCTTAATAGGCAATCTCTGCAATTTCCTGAAGCGGTTCCGAAGGAATAACTTTTGGTTCTTCAATAGACTTAGCAGATATGAGATTTGATTCCGAAATGCTTGCCAGCTTAAATCGAATCGGCAACCTCATACGCGTAATGACTTCTCTACCTCGCTGTTTACCAGGTTGCCATTTTGGAGCATTTTGTACTACCCGAACTGCTTCTTCATCTGCTCCACCTCCTATTCCTCTGAGGATTTCAACATTTCGAATTGATCCGTCTTTTTGAATTTCAAAGACAACGATCACCGTCCCTTCGATTCCCAACTGACGCGCCTGCGCCGGATAAGTAATATTTTTAGCTAGGTATTGATTCCAACCGTTCATCCCTCCTTGAGGACTAGGCTGCTCTTCCACTACGTCAAATACTTCATCTGCTGGAACTTCTACAATATTTCGCAGATCCAAATTGGAAGGAATTGGAGGCATTTTATCAGTAATTGGCACTTCTAGGATTTCCGGAAAATCGCTTACCACAGCCAATTGTGGACTCATATCCTCTTTTTCACAGGAAAAAACAAAAAGCAACATACCTACCACCGGAATAAAGATTAAAAACCTCAGTTTTTGCCAAGCAGAAGATTGAGATTTACCCATCATAATGATCCGCTTCTTGGTCTGAAACTGGTTGAAATTGTTCATAAACTGCCAACCCGGCTTAGCAGTGATCAAGCTCAATAGCAACGTTGCATATTCTCTCGGAGCGTAAGAAGAGGTGACCCCTTGATCCGCCTGATATTCATGTACTTCACGTAGAGAGTTCTCAAATAAATAGATCAACGGATTAAACCAAAAGAGCACTTTGGCAAAATTCACCAGCAACAAATCCCAGCTGTGACAAAGTCTGACATGCATGGATTCATGAAGGATGATTTGCTTTTGTTCCGGGCTATCCGGATTGAAGTCCGGCATCAGAATGTACTCGAAGAATGAGGCGGGTACAAACTTCGGATGAATGGCAATGAAATGTTTGTTATAATAGATTTTTTGGGCTTTTCCGATTTGTCTTTGAGAAATCATAAAACCAAAAATCAAGCGTGAGGCAGTAAAAGCAGCCCCGATAAAATAGATCCTAATTAACAATTGACCCCAGGAGAGTGAACTGCTTCCTACTGCACCGTCCTGATCTCCGACCAGAAAAACCGGTAAAATAATCTCTGAAACCTCCGGTCCAATACCGAAAAACTCAAATTGGAGTAGCGGAATCAAACCCGATAGAAAAAGTAGACCGAGGAGGATTGACCTATTCCAGGAGAAAAAGGTCAATCCACTCAGCAAAACTCTGTAGATCACCAAGGAGATTGCCAAACAAATGGAAACCTCTACAAGATAAATCAAGAGCGCATTCATTACTTCTTGGAGTTATCCAATTTGTCGATCATATCCTGAAGCTCTTTCACTTCCTTATCGGAAATGTTTTTCTCCTTGACCATGAAGGAAAGGAAATTCCCGACGGATCCTCCAAAGAAATGCGTTACAAGCCTGTTAAAGCTCTTTTTACTGTAATCTTCTTGATTCACAGCTGGTTTGTAAATATTTACCGTACCATACATCCGATGGGTGAGATATCCTTTACGCTCAATATTTTTGATCGTTGAGGCTAAGGTGGTGTAGGGTGGCTTTGGATCCGGCAATTGGTCCAATACATCTCTGATCAACAATTCTCCCTGATTCCAGAAGATTGACATGATCTGTTCTTCGTTTTGGTTAAGTTCTTCCATAATTGAAAGTTAAAAAAGCAAATTGTATTTTCCTACGCCTTTGTCGTAGAAATACGAAAAAAAATTAAAATATTCTTTTAGAAAGATTAAATCTTTCAAAACAATATTCATTTAACCTTTTGATTTAAAATCATTTAAGATCAAAAAAAAATCCCAATAAACTGAGAATCAAAATTCAGTTTATTGGAATAGAATTGAAAATTTCGAACTTATCAATAGAATTTCTCCCTCCAGCGGAAGGCGACACGAACCAGAATTATCAAAGCAGGCACTTCTACCAAAGGCCCTATAACTCCGGCGAAAGCCTGTCCTGAATTCAGCCCGAAAACCGCTATTGCGACCGCGATGGCCAACTCGAAATTGTTTCCCGCAGCAGTAAATGACACGGCGGCATTTTGATCATACGGTGCACCCATGGCCTTGCTGAAGAAAAATCCCAGAACAAACATGATCACAAAATATACCAACAAAGGAATCGCAATTCTGACCACATCCATCGGAATTGTCACGATCAATTCTCCTTTCAGAGAAAACATCACCAGAATAGTGAAAAGCAAAGCAATCAACGTGATGGGTCCTATCTTCGGTAGGAATACGTTCGTATACCATGCCTCTCCTTTTAGCTTGGGTAAAATCAATCGGCTGAGCAATCCCGCCAAAAATGGAATTCCTAGATAAATCGCCACACTTTCTGCAATCGTGCCAATAGAAATATCCACTATCGCGCCTTCAAATCCAAAATATGGAGGAAGGATAGTGATGAAAAGCCAGGCATAGAAGCTATAGCCAAACACTTGAAAGATACTGTTCAAGGCGACTAATCCCGCCCCATATTCAGAACTTCCCTCTGCCAGATCATTCCATACCAACACCATGGCTATGCATCTGGCCAATCCGATAAGGATCAGCCCAACCATGTACTCCGGATAATCTCTCAGGAAAGTAATCGCCAGCACAAACATGAGAATCGGACCTACCACCCAGTTCAAAATCAGAGAAATACTCAAAATTTTGACATTTTTGAAAACCTTCGGTAATAGACGATAGTCAACTTTTGCCAGAGGAGGATACATCATCAGGATCAATCCAATCGCAATCGGGATATTGGTTGTACCCGAACTCAACGAATCAATCACCTCACTTGATTCAGGCAGAAAATATCCCAGACCCACTCCGATTGCCATGGCGAGAAAAATCCAAAGGGTCAAATATTGATCGAGAAAACTCAGTTTCTTTTTTGATACTGTCATAGACGCTCTTTTACTTTTTGGAAAATCAAAAACAACTCCGCACCAATCTGATGGGATCGTTCAGTGTACATTTTCTCTTCCAGCTCTGTGCCGTCGAATACTTTTGGATCTTCAAATTGCAAGAGAATACGCTTTTCTGTTCCTGGTATAAAAGGACAATTCTCATCCGCATGGTCACAGGTCATTACCGCCGAAAAACCCCTCGTAGGATTGATCGGGTCATCGTAAACTTTTGAAAAGGTGACGATTGGTTCTGACTCCTCTCCATGAAACACAAAGAAAACGGGGTTTACTTCCCCTTTTTGCACTACTTTAAAGCCATCCCGCTTGATCGCCGCCACGGCACGTTCGTTGAATTCCGTAACTTCTACTCCACCGGAATAGCAACGGGCTTTTATCCCGTGATAATCAGCAGCTGTTTGCCCCCAAATCTGCGAAAATTGGCTTCTCCGGCTGTTGTGAGTACAAATGAAATTCAGCCGAACTTCCTCATTTGACTTGATTTTCCCCAAAATGTAATCTGCCATAAGCTCGATTGCAGGTAATCGTTCTGCGGGAATCTGTGTGATAGGCAAAGCGGAAATTGTCTTCTGAAGAGCCGGAAAAAAAGAATGCTTCATAGGTCAGTAAAGATTAGCAGCATTTGGAATTAGGTGCACAGCATCCGGCAGCTGAAGTCTGGATTTCGGACAATTTAAGTTTTGGCTTTTGAGCGGGAATTCCACATTTATCTTTTGCAAGGCAATCTGTCATGGTCTTGGTCAGGACAAAAGCTTCTCCATTGAAATCCAATCCGTATTTACCAATAGTATCTCCCTGGTATTCTACCTCCACTTCCAAGTCCTCGAGTCCAAGAACTTTTTCAGAAAGCTGAATGATATCCAACAATTTTTTGGCTCCCAATCTGTGATCGTAATCTCCGTCTTCCCACAATTGGAAATTGATTGATTTCTCGTCTCTAAGTGTGCCACCACAGTCGATGAATCGCTTGGTAACCTGCCCTACTTCAGTGATGTGAAAATGAGCCGGAACTGATGTTCCATCTGGTAAAAAGAAGGTCAATTGGCTCAATTGGGGAAGTTGTGATTTGATTTCTGAAAGTTTCATAGGATTATAATTAATTTTTAAATGATTAGGTTAAATTTCATAAGTAATTTATCATCCCTTTGGATTTTGATTTTGTCGTTTCAGCCGGCCTCAGGGAGGCTAGATTTCAAAAGGATTTATTTATTGCAATATTACGATATATCATTTCAAATTTTTTTAACAGCAGGAGTCTGAATCACAGGAATTATTCAACTCGTCAAAGAGTCCGTTGAACAATCCTTGTACTTGCTCCCACTTTTCCGGATTGATGCAATAACTGACCGAGACACCTTCTATGGATCCTTGGATCAGTCCGATTTCTTTCAGCTCTCTCAGATGCTGGGATATGGTAGCCTGGGCAAGCCCGAGTTCCTGGACCAACGTGCCGTTGATGCAACTTTTACTTTTTACCAAATATTGAAGTATGGCTATCCTTGCCGGATGTGCAAAAGCCTTTGCGATGAGAGCCAGCTCATTTTGCTGGGTCGTAAATAATTCTGTTTTCGTGATCCCCATAATTATATTGCAATATTACGATGATTAAAATTTACAAGACAACTTTTTTTTATTTTTTTTTCAAAAAAATCGGAATCAGTCGTATTTGGCCTGAATGACCAAAGATCGGGACAAGACGGGAGAAACAATAAAATAGCCCAGCACCTCTGGATTACCGGAGACGACACGGATATTAGTGTCCGGATTCTGTGGAGGTGGACTGAACAGGCCTCCATCGCTAAAGAGCAAATTGACCAACTGATTGAGGTAATCAAAGGCATCCTGATTGAGTCTGAAAAGCTCCAGTCGAACGCGGTCATTTTCCTGAAAGGAATATCCCAGCTCCAGCCCTTCCTCAAAAAACGCCAATCCAAACGTATCATCAAAAAGCAAATAATCTTCGCGCTGATTCTTAAGCGTATCGTTTTCAATGACTCGTATTCGGTAATTATTGTCATTTTCAAAGGGAATCTTGCCATAAACTTTCACGTAATACCCTTGTTCCCTAAAAGACCGCTCCTCTTCAAAACTCCAAGTGATACTATCTACCGTTGGCGGTTCGAGCATGACACCTTCAGAAATATAGGTGTTTTCTCCCCATCGAACATTGAGCTGGTAGGTTTCGCCCACTTCGGCTTTTTCCAGTGGATTAATGGGTTTATAAGACTTTGTTCCCCCAAAATAGCCAAAAGGAACAACTTTTTCAGTGCCAGGAATTGTAATAAAAACCTCTGCATCAGCAATTTCTACCACTTCGGAAGAATCATAATAGTCCTTGGAAAGGGTAAATTTCACTTCATTAAAACTCCCCTGATCTGTCCAATAAGCCTCTATGGTTGGAACCAATTCTGATTTGGTGCCCAATGGTAAAGTTACTTCCTCTTGACACGAGGAGAAACAAAAAATAAGTAAAACCAAAAAGAGCCTGTTCATCAGAATTGAAAGTTGTAGGTGATCGAGGGAAGAAATGTGAATAGATAGGTCATCACTACACCAGGACGCGAAGAGATGATTTCTCCATCAGATCCTCCATCGAATGTAATATCCTCATTGTAAATCTGCCGAAACTCATATGCAAACGGATTTTTCCTTCCGTATAGATTATAAATACTGAAATTCCAACTGCCACGCCATTTTCTGCCTTTATCAGAATTTTTCCAGGTCACAGAGGCATCCATTCGGTGATAATCCGGAAATCTGTCCAAATTTCTGAATTCGGAATATAGGGGCACAGATTGATTATCTACCCGATAGGATCCGACAGGATAAGAAACAGCCTGTCCGGTGGTATAGACGAAAGTCAATCCTGCGGACCAGCTCGGTGAGAACTCATGATTCAGCACCAAGGTTACATCATTGGGTCTGTCAAACCGTGGATTATACGCTTGATTTTTACTGACCCCTGCGATTTTTCGCCATGCACGGGACCAAGTATAGGAAAGCCAACCCGTAGTTTTTCCGATATTCTTACGTAGAAGAAATTCAGTTCCGTACGCCCAGCCTTTACCCGCAAGTAATTCCGTCTCCACCTGATCGGTGAAAAGTACCTGTGCGCCATTGCGCAAGTCGATTACATTATCGAGATCTTTGTAATACCCTTCGACGGACAACTCCCAGCGATCCTGATCAAAGTTGTGAAAGAGCCCCAAGGAAATCTGATCGCTTTTCACAGGTTCAACATACCGTCCGGACAAAATCCATCGGTCTATTGGAAGTCCTGCAGAGCTGTTGGATGCGATTTGGATGTATTGGAAATTTCGGTTGTAAGCTGTCTTGACAGTGAAAAAGTCACTGATCCGATAGCGAAAAGCAATTCTCGGCTCCAGTCCTTGGTAAAAATGCATGTTTTCAAAAGTGCCAAATTTTAATGAATCGGTAAGCTCTACCTGCGGTCCGGGCACCTCACCTTCATAGAGATAATCTACTCCTCTTCCCACCTGATTAAAAAGTCCCCATCTTAATCCTGCTTCTGCGCTTAACTTGGGGGAAATCTCATAATTACCGCTTACGAATAAATTATTTAAAAGTCCATTTTTAGGATTGGTGACAATGGGCCGAATCGCACTACCCGATGCAGGATCCAAATCCACGGGTGCAAAATTGTAAAATTGGGAATGCACTCCCCAATTGACTTGGAATTTATCAGTGGGAATTGCAGTCCAAATCGCCTTAATTCCAGATTCGGAAAGTTTATTGCTCCATTCAAACCCATTCTCCGGATCATCAAACTCCACACTGTACTTGTATCTGGAATGATAGCTTTGGAGGTCAAAAAAGAACTTGTCCGACTTTACCCTACTCCAGTTAACCGCTGTCACCCAATTTGTCCAGCCCAAACCAAAAGCTACATCCAAACCCAGAAAATCACTGCCTTGATAACTGGAAATGGATACTTTGTCTTTTTCTCCCAAAACAAAAGCAAACTTCCCACTCAAATCATGGAAATTCAGGCTATTGTTGCGGATGGCATCATCTGAAGAAAGCCTGAGAAAAATATCCGCATAAGTCCTTCTTCCACTGAGGATGAATGTGGAGTTTTTTCCAAAAAGCGGTCCGTCCACTGTCAGCCTTGAAGAAATACTTCCTATGCCCCCTTCGCCACGAACCTGTTGGTTATTTCCTTCGCGCAGTGAAACATCGATCAAGGACGCTGCCCGTCCACCAAATGAGGCTGGCATGTTGCCTTTATACAAATCCACACTTTTCAATCCGTCCGGATTAAAAACTGAAAATATGCCGAAAAAATGAGAGGGATTATAGACGGGAGCCCCATCCAACTGAACTAGATTTTGATCAGCGGATCCTCCTCTCACAAATAGCCCTGTCGTCCCTTCTCCCGCGGTTTGGACACCCGGAAGGAGTTGCAGACTTCGAAATAAATCCACTTCACCAAAAAGTGCCGGAATATTCTTAATGGTTTCAATTGGAATGGAAGCCTTACCCATTTCCATGTTTTTCAATTGCTCATCCGGTTTTCGCTCCTGAATGATAATTTCATCGAGCGACATTTCTTCCTGCTTCAGGTAAAACCTGATGGGTTTTTCAGCGTCTTTTTGATTAATCACTCGTACAGATCGCTCAAAACCAACGTATGAGATGACCAGCCTGGCAGGAAGTGGAATCAATTCCAATTCAAATTTCCCCTCCAAATTTGTCACTACCCCTGAGGTACTTTTTCCCTCCCAATACACATTTGCCCCGATCAATGGCTCCGAATTACTGACATCCATTACCTCACCGGTAATAAACTTCTGATCCTGAGGATAAGCCTGAAGGCCAACGATCGAAAGAAAAAACAATGTCAAAACTCTGAAAAGGGACATGCAGCAGAAATTGGATCGGAATATGCTAGGCGAACGGCCTCGTAAAATTAATGTTTGTTAATTCTGCCAAAAGTTTCATCAACTGTAAGTCTTAGAAAAAATCCTGACTTTCAATTTAGGTTTAATTTCCTAATTTCAGGCCATGATTTGGGCATATCCTGACATCAGACTCACCCTAGTGTTGGCAGGAGTCTTTGTTTTGTTTTACTTTCTGTATTTAATCAAATTTTGGTCCATCAACCGTCGGTTGAAAGTGGAGAAGCAACGTCTTTTCACCAAATTGATTATCAGGTCAGCCTATTTTATTTTGTTCTTAATTGCTTTTGCCGGTCCATCCATCGGAAATTCATTCAAAGAAGTCAAAGAAGAAGGCAAAGACATTTTCATTGCAGTAGATCTTTCCCAGTCAATGAATGCCACGGACATTGGCCCAAGCCGCCTGTCAAGGATCAAATTTGAATTGAAAAACCTAATCAAAAGCTTTCCCTCAGATCGCATCGGTTTGATTATTTTCAGTTCGGAGGCATTTATGCAGTGTCCATTGACATTTGATCAGGCTGTTATCCAGCTTTACATCGACGGATTGAATACCGGACTGGTACCTAATGCAGGGACAGATTTGACTGCACCCCTTCGAATGGCTTTGGATCGTTTTCTCAAAGATGAAAGCCAGGAAATCAAAGCCAAGTCGATCATTTTAATCTCTGATGGCGAAAATTTTGGAGACGATCTCGAAAGTATTGTATCCGATTTGGCAGACAATAATATCAAAGTCTTTTCCCTCGGAATCGGCACTAAGCAAGGCAGTCAAATTCCCAGAGGAAACGGCGTGGTCATTGACCCAGCCACAGGTATGCCTGCTATTACAAAATTGGAATCACAATCACTTCGCCTGGCCTCCTCTGAAACTTCCGGTGAATACTTCGAAATCTCAGATGAGTCTCAGCAAATCGGTGACTTGATAGCGACCCTTGAAAGTATGGAAGGCGGAGTGGCAAATACCAGAATGGTAGAAGCCAGCTCAAATAAGTATTTTTACTTTTTGTTGGCGGCATTGAGTCTAGCCTTGTTGGATATGATTTTACCCATCAAAACAATCAAACTCTAATGAGCTGGAGCAACTGGATTTTGACCGTGTTTTTGATCATCCCAAGTTCTTGGACCAGAGTTTCCAGGCTGAATACAGCCATCGAGACCGCAGAAAGAAGCTACGCCGAAGCAAAATATGAAGAATCGGTAGCCAATCATCTGGTGTTAGTCAATGATTTCGAATACAAATCACCCGAATTAAGTTTTGATTTGGGTTTGAGCCATCAGTACTCCGAAAAGCTGGAAGAAGCCCAGACTTGGTATGATCAGGTCACCCAAAGCCCAAACAAGACCCTGGTTTCCTTCGCGTTTAATCAAGGGGGAGTCATTTTAGGTAACAAAAAAGAATACGAAGCGGCACTCAGCAAATTCCAGTCTGCACTGATCAAAGACCCGACCAATGAACAAGCCCGTCACAACTACGAAATGCTTGCCCGTTGGCTCCAGCGAGATGAAGAGCGAAAAAATCAGGAGCAGAACAAGCCTGAGCCTTCGGAATTTGCGAAGCGAAAGAAGGCTGAGGCTGACCGATTGGTGGAACAATTCCGATTTAAAGACGCTTTAACTATCATGCAAGAAGCTTTGACACAGGACGAAACTGTGGCTGCATACCAGGACTTTATAACCACACTTCAGGAGGTAGTGGAGATCGATGAAAAATAAACTAACCCTACTCACCCTTGCTTTATTTCTGTTTTTGACCCATGAAATAACAGCACAAACAGCCGGAGATTTCTTCAACCGTGCGGCTCGCTCCTATGTGAAATCAGACAAAGAAAATGCGCTGAAGGAAGTCAATCAAGGTTTGGGGCAATTCCCAAATGACAGTAAACTGAAAGCGCTGAAAGAAAAGTTGGAAAAAGAGCAAGAGGAAGAACAGCAGGAACAACAGCAGGATCAACAGCAACAAAACGATCAAAATCAAAGTCAGGACAGCGAAGGAGAACAGGGAGATAATCAATCCGAGCAAAAAGACGGGGAACAATCCGAAGAAGACAAGGCTAAAGAAGGACAGGAAGGCAAAGACCCCTCGCAACAAAGTGAAGAAGCTGGGGAAAATGCAAACGATCAAATGGACGCCAACCTAGCCGATCAGCAAAAGCGTATGGAAGCAATGCGCGAAAAGCTGAAAAGCATGAACCTCACCCCCGAACAAGCCGCTCAAATTCTGGAATCCCTCAATGCTGCCGAGCTTCGATACATTCAGGAGAACAAAAAGAAACCGACACAACGGCCAAAAAGAGGCCTTCCGGACTGGTAAAAAGTCCGATGTCGGATGACTGGTGACCGATGAATTGGCGCAACTCGAGACTGGTCCGATATTTACAGGCAGACGGAAGTCCTGGATATCATTGTATTTCGTTCTATTACGCTGTCAAAAAATTATCTAAATTCTTTGAAAACACACATCAAAAACATCGTTTGAATGACGAAGTAATCCCCAAAACCCATTCACATTATCGGAAATAGTTCAAAAAAATATCAAACGCCGAATTCTGAATAGTGAATAATCAAGTAGATCGCGCGACTGATTAACAACACCGGACATCGGTCATCTGACATCTAGCATAAACTAAACCCAAATAAACATGAGCAAAGAAGTTTATATCGTATCAGCTGTTCGAACTCCACTAGGAAGCTTTGGAGGCAAGCTATCAGGCCTGACAGCTATTGAGCTTGGAAACACCGCAATCAAAGGTGCGCTCGCAAAATCAGGAGTTCCCTCAGAAGCTGTCAATGAAGTTTTCATGGGTAATGTAATTTCGGCAAATCTAGGCCAGGCTCCTGCCCGTCAGGCAACGATTGGTGCTGGCATCGGATACAACGTCCCTTGCACCACAGTCAATAAAGTGTGTGCATCGGGTATGAAAGCAGTGATGCTTGCCGCACAATCCATTATGCTGGGCATCAACGATGTGGTAGTTGCAGGTGGAATGGAAAGTATGTCCAATGTCCCCTATTACGTTCCAAAAGCACGCTTTGGCTACAAGTATGGTAATGCCGAAATGGTCGATGGCTTGGTAAAAGATGGGCTTTTTGAGGTGTATTACAAGTTCCCCATGGGCAACTGTGCAGAAAACACTGCCAAGGAAATGAACATCACGCGCGAGGAACAGGACGCCTACGCCATTCAATCTTACAAGCGCTCGGCCGAAGCCTGGGCCAAAGGCATGTTCAAAGATGAAATCGTTCCTGTAGAAATGCTTGGCAGAAAAGGTGAGACGATCCTGATCGAAGAAGACGAGGAATTTAGAAACGTCATGTTTGATAAAATCCCTTCGCTGAAGCCTGTTTTTGACAAAAACGGAACCGTGACTGCCGCCAATGCATCCACTATGAATGATGGAGCTTCTGCTCTGATTTTAGTAAGTAAAGAAAAAGCTGAGGAATTGGGCTTGAAGCCTCTGGCAAAAATCCGGGGCTTCGCAGACGCAGCCACCGATCCACTTTGGTTTACTACAGCTCCGGCTTTGGCTATTCCAAAAGCATTGAAGCATGCCGGCGTTTCTGCTGAAGAAGTTTCTTATTATGAAATCAACGAAGCTTTTGCAGCAGTTGCGATTGCAAACCAGCGGGAATTGAACTTAGACAATGATAAAATCAATGTCTTTGGAGGAGCGGTTTCATTGGGCCATCCTCTTGGAGCTTCCGGTGCCAGAATCATCACCACGCTCAACTCCGTACTTCACCAAAAAGGCGGAACTATCGGGGTAGCCGGTATCTGCAACGGTGGCGGTGGAGCGTCTGCGATTGTGATTGAGAAGATGTAAGCTGATTGTTCAACCCCCTTGAGGTTGGTGACTTTATTACCGTAACTCTTTTCCATGGGTTCCACCCATGGCTATGAGGGTTTGACTGCTTCGCAGTCGTAAAGAATATTCAATTGAAATAACGATCCTGAGGGGATCAAACTTTTCAATAGCCCGTATGAAATGCGGGGTTATTGATTTTATTTAAATAATTTCCTCAATCCCGAAGAGATTGAATTTTGGTTTTATGCCTACTCAGACTTGTCACCAGTTTCCTACTTTGGAAACCCTGAAGTAAACTCCATTTCCAGTTTTTCCTTTCCTCCGATCACAAACATCGCTTCTACTCCCGGAAGACTTTCCGCAAGGATTTTAGCTTTCTCTGGACCCATGGCCATAAAAGCTGTCGCTAAAGCATCCGCCTGTGTAGCCGAGGGGGCTAATACCGAGACTGAAACCATGGAATGGCTTACCGGAAACCCGGTCTTTGGATCCAAAATATGCGCACGTCGATTTCCTGCTTCATCGATGTAGAACTTCCGGTAATTTCCCGAACTGCTGATCGATCGATTATCCAACTCAACCTTGGTCAGCATCGTGCTGGTTATCCCCATTTCAGCTTTTGAAGGATCCTCGATACCGATTGTCCAAGTGGTTTGGCGGGAATTTTTACCTTTAGCCTTCATCTCTCCTCCGATTTCTACCATGTAGTCGGTGATTTGATTCATTTCAAGCACTTCCACCAATTTGTCAATCGCATAGCCCTCTCCTAAACCGGTAATATCCAGCATGACTCCCGGTTTGGCGGCGAAATACCCCGAATCAGAAGAAATAATCATTTGCTCAAACCCAATTAACCCAGCCAAACCAGCGACTTTCACAGAATCCATTTCCTCCCGCTGCTCAAAAGAAAATCCCCAGGACTTCAAAAGTGGGTATAAGGTTGGCTCAAAATAACCTTCTGACATTTGGTGGTATTTTACGGTAGAATCCATCATGTCCCTGAAAGTCAAAGAAGGATTGAGGAGTTTCCCCGTTTGATTAAAAGTCGAGATCTCCGAATCTTGTACATAAGAATTGGCGGCGATATTGATCAAGTTGAAAACCGAGTCAAATTGCGGCTGAAGGTTCTTTTCCAAATCGGCTACCTGGATCCGATAATAGGTTCCAAAAATCTCACCTTCGTACGTTTTGTAGGCTTTTTCCTTTTCTCCGCAGGAGCTAAGAGCTGCAACAACGATCAGTAAATAACTCAGGGTGAATCGCATAGTCAATAATTTGGTAAATAAAAGTGAAGTCTACTTTAGCGTGAAATAGAATTTTTGCTCAAAAATAATCAAATTGATTTCCTTCACCGTTAATTTCCCATGCAGTCCAACAATCAACTTTTGGATAGCCACTTCTCACCATTCCAATTGCCCAAATCATGATCCATTATTCTAAAAATATTTTTCTACTAAGCTTTTTGATTTTGATTATTCAGAGTGTTTTTTCACTGTGTTTTGGTCAAGATACCATTCGGACTTATTACGACGAGGAGTCTCTCCACATCAAAGAGATTCTGACCAAAATCAATGGAAAAGCTGAAGGTGAGGTTCGCCTTTTTGATATCAACGGAAATTTGATTTTGATCGGAAATCTCAAAAATGATCAACGAAACGGCCCATTTTATGACTTAAATCCTGAAACTGGAGATACCCTTCGGATTGTGAATTTTCAAAACAACTTACGGGAAGGCAAATCGCTCAGTTACTTTCCGGGTGGGGGCTTGAGTCAAGAGTCAAATTTTGTCAATAATCAACTCGAAGGTCCAGTCACTTCTTATTTTGAAGATGGGACAGTCAGAGATCGAACCATCTTCAAAAACAACAAGCCGGATGGACTATCGGAAGCTTTTTATCCAAATGCGAATCCAAAAACTAAAATAAATTTCTCCATGGGTCAATACCATGGCACCTACGAGGAGTTTGATGAATCCGGGCAATTGGTATTCAGCACCAATTATTCCCGAGGAGTAATTGACGGCAAAGAGCTGCAATATTTCCCCGAAGGCACCATCAAGGCTGTACGGGAATTTCGCTCCGGAGAACTAAATGGAAGCTATGAATTAAACTACCCTGACGGCAAGCCAGAGCGAAGGGCTACCTACAAAAAAGGCCAACCTGAAGGCGAGATGATCGAGTATTTTCCGGATGGATCGATCAGAATGAAGGCAATTTATCAGAAAGGAATTCCGTCACTGCCTATCGTCTATTTTCATCCGAATGGAAAAGTGCGTCAACGGATTACCTATAACGGGCAAGGAGCTAAAGTATTGGAGGAAAATTATTTTTCAAATGAACAATTAGCTTCTTCCATCCGCTTTGTGAATGAATTGGAGGAGGGTGAAGTAAAGATTTTTAATGAAAATGGTAACTTAATGGAAATCAGAAACTATTCAAAAGGAAGGCTAAACGGAACCCGTGAGCTGTTTGATGAATCTGGTCAGCTGACAAAAACTGAAATTTGGGAAAACGGAAATAAAATCAAGAAATAAATCCGAAGTCTAACACAGAGGAAAGTCATTTTTATATTTTTGCCGAAACGAATATCACATGAGCAACGCCATTAAAGAAACCCATTTCAATTTTCCCGGCCAGGTGGGTTTTTACAAAGGAAAGGTTCGAGACGTATATATCTTTGAGAAAGAGCTCATAGTGGTAGCATCCGACCGAATTTCTGCATTTGATGTAGTTCTACCTAAACCCATTCCTTACAAAGGGCAGGTATTAAATCAGATTGCGGCAACTTTTCTTAGAGCCACCGCAGATATAGTTCCCAATTGGGTGACAGCCACGCCGGATCCGAGCGTCACGATTGGTAAGCGCTGCGAACCATTCAAGGTAGAGATGGTGATCCGTGGTTATATGGCTGGACATGCCGCCAGGGAGTACAAAGCAGGCAAGCGAACGCTATGCGGAGTTGCAATGCCAGAAGGGTTAAGGGAAAATGATCCCTTTCCGGGGCCGATAATTACACCAACTACCAAAGCTTCGGAGGGTCATGATGAGGACATCAGCAGGGAAGATATCTTAGCTCAGGGAATTGTAAGTGAGGCGGATTATCTTGTATTGGAAAATTACACCCGGGCGCTCTTCCAACGCGGTCAGGAAATGGCCAAAGCGAAAGGATTGATTTTGGTTGATACCAAATATGAATTTGGTAAGTTTGTAGACGAAATTCTTCTTATTGATGAAATTCACACACCGGATTCATCGCGGTACTTCTATGCAGATAGCTACGAAGAAAATCAGGAAAAGGGAATACCCCAGAAGCAGCTGTCCAAGGAATTTGTGAGACAGTGGCTCATCGCAAATGGATTTCAGGGAAAAGAAGGGCAAACCATCCCGGAAATGACAAATGAAATTGTAGAAAGCATCTCGGATCGCTATATTGAGCTTTTCGAACAGATCACCGGAGAAAAATTCGAGAAAGCAGATACACAACAAATTGAACATAGAATAGAAAAAGCAATTCTGGCACATTTAGGCCTATAAATCCAACTATAATGAAATACACCATCGATAAGAAAGAGCAATACGTAGTGCTAAAGCCACTTGAGGAGAAAATCGATTCTCTTATTGCTCCCAAATTAAAATCCGAATTGCTGACCATTCACGCTGAAGGGCACTCCAATATCGTGCTCGACATGAGTCTGGTGAAATATGTGGATTCCAGCGGCTTGAGCGCACTACTTGTAGGTGACAGAGAATTTGGACGAAACGGTGGTATTTTTATCATCTCAGGAGTTCAGGACCATGTAATGAAGCTGTTGAAAATCTCCATGTTGGACAAAAAATTGAATCTGGTAACTACGCTTGAGGAAGCAGGAGAAGCAATTTTCATCCATGAAATTGAAGGCGGCAAAGAAGAAGAAAAGGCTTGATCCCTGATTTTGAAATCACCATTTTAGGAAACACTTCCTCCATCCCGGTGCATGGAAGGAATCATACTGCCCAAGTCGTCAGATTTGGGCAGGTGTGTTTATTGCTGGACTGTGGTGAAGGCACGCAGATTCAGATGCAGAAGTATCGAATTAAATCCTCCAAAATCTCACATATTTTTATTTCCCATTTACACGGTGATCATTACTTGGGTTTGTTGGGAGTTTTATCCAGTAACAATCTTTCCAAACGGACCAAACCGCTCACAATTTTTGGCCCAAAAGGGCTGGATGAGATTATCACCACTCAGTTTCGCTGGAGCAATACGAGGCTCACTTACCCCCTCACTTTTGTAGAAACCAAAACAGACGGATTAAATCTTCTCCTGAATCATCCTCGATTTACAGTCCATAGTTTCCCACTGACTCACAGATTACCTACCACCGGTTTTTTGATCCGGGAAAAAGAAGGACTTCGAAATCTGAACAAAGAAAAACTACAGGAAAAGAAAATTCCGCTTTCAGCCATCCAAAGCCTGAGAATCGGTAAGGATTTCACAGATGAAAACGGAATCAACTACCTGGTCAGAGAATATATCATTCCGCCTTTGCCACTACGGAGTTATGCCTTTTGCTCAGATACTTGTTTTGAACCAAAACTAAGCTCCTATCTGGACAGTCCGACTTTACTATATCACGAGTCAACCTTTATGGAATCCGATGCAGAAAGAGCAAAAGTGACATTACATAGCACTGCAAAACAGGCAGCAAAAATGGCAAATCACCTAAAGGCAAAATCCTTGCTTTTAGGTCACTTTTCCTCCCGCTATGTGGGATTGGATGAAATGCTGAACGAGGCAAAAACTGTCTTTGCCGAATCTGAATTGAGTGAAGAAGGAAAAACCTACTCCATCTTGCCCTGATCCTGACCGATGAATAAAATCCAGCAAAGCCGAAAAACCAACCTATTTATTATCCTGGGATCAATTTTTCTAACCAATGCAATCTTGGCAGAAATTATCGGGGTAAAGATTTTTTCAGGAGAAAAAACGCTGGGTTTTGAGCCTGTCAATTGGACTTTTTTCGGAGAGTATGTACTGGACTTTAATCTGACCGCAGGGGCTGTGATTTGGCCCATTGTTTTTATCACAACAGATATTATCAATGAATATTTTGGAAAAAAAGGCGTTAGAAAAATCAGTTATATCACTGCGGGATTAATTGCTTACGTTTTCCTGGTCATTAGTATCGTTACTGTTTTGGTACCCGCTGACTTCTGGATGGATGTCAATGCTCAAACTCCCACCGGGGAAGATTTTGATATTAATTACGCATTCAACACCATTTTCCGACAGGGTTTGGGGATAATTATCGGTTCCCTGACGGCATTTTTGTTGGGGCAATTGATTGACGTGTTTGTTTTTCAGCGTCTCCGTGCTTTGACCGGACCAAAGATGATCTGGCTGAGAGCAACTGGATCGACTCTGGTTTCTCAATTTATTGATTCATTTGTTGTCCTCGGAATCGCCTTTTATGTTTTTGGAAATTGGAGTATCAGTCAGATTATAGCTGTTGGGTTGATCAATTATGCCTACAAGTTTACTGTAGCAATACTTCTGACGCCACTTCTCTATGTCGGTCATGGATTGATTGATCGGTATTTAGGCAAAGAACTGGCGGAGAATATGACTAAGGAGGCAAGTATGGATCGGTCGTTTTTGTGAATGGATATTGGAAAATTGAAAAATTGGAAAATTGGAAAATTTTAAGCGCCAAATTTTCATTGGATCCTAAAAATCAATTTTCTAACAAGAGAAAACTTAACTTTAGCTTATGACAACACTTGCGCTAAATATATCTTTAGGGGACTTGCTAAAGTCATCAAGCAAACTTTTCAATAAAAAAAAAAGAAATTCATTCATTTTTAGAATCCGAACTTTCGAAATACGAAGTAAATGAACCTGTTGAAACAAACAAGCTATCAGAAAAATCTCTGACCAAAGATTGGTTGTCTTCTTAAGGAGAGGAAGAAGCAAAGAAGGATTTGTGAGAGGTAATTTTATTTTTTTAGCAGAACAAATCTCCCTTACTAACCTCCGAAATCGATTGAAACCAAATTTATTTCGTTTTTAACCCTCCAATCATTCAGAATATTCTAAAATCTTTGACACAGCTATTGGATTTCCAAATTATTAATCCTACTTTTGCATCGTCAATTTTGACACAGCTATTTTTCGAGCCGTGAATCCTTACTGTCGCTTGTCTGGGATTTAGGATAACATGGCAAGAAAAAGTAAGGAAAACATTCATGGAAATTACAACACAATTCTCAGACCTGGGGATTTCGTCAGAAATCTTGCGGGCGGTGGAAGAAATGGGTTTTACAACCCCTTCCCCAATTCAATCACAAGCTATTCCTTTCATATTGGAGGGTCGAGATCTAATCGGTCAGGCTCAAACCGGTACTGGTAAAACTGCGGCATTTGGAATTCCTATTATCGATCTGGTCGATTCAGAATTGAACAAGCCCCAGGCTATCATCCTTTGCCCGACCCGTGAACTTGCTGTACAGGTAGAAGGAGAAATCCAAAAACTATCCAAGTATCACAGAAGCATCAACTCCGTAGCAATCTACGGTGGAGAATCCATAGACAAGCAGATCAGAGTACTCCGCAAAGGAGTTCAGATCGTAGTGGGTACTCCGGGCCGTGTTCAGGATCACATCAATAGAGGAACCTTGAAACTTGACAGCATCGGAATCATCGTATTGGATGAGGCTGACGAAATGCTGGACATGGGTTTCAGAGACGATATCGAGGCAATACTTCAGGAAATGCCACAGGAAAGACAGACGGTATTCTTCTCTGCAACGATGGCCAAGCCAATCTTGGACTTGACCAGAAAGTATCAAACCAATCCTGAGATCATCAAAATTGCCAAAAACGAGCTGACTGTTTCCCAAACCGAGCAGGTTTACTACGAAGTGAAACCTTCTTTGAAAATGGAACTGATGACTCGCTTGATGAACATCAACAATTACGCGCTAAGTGTAGTGTTCTGTAATACCAAGCGAATGACGGATGAGGTGACCGAAAGCTTAGGGGCGAGAGGCATCCTGGCAGAGGCACTTCACGGTGACCTGTCGCAGGCTCAACGGGATAAAGTAATGGGTAAATTCCGTAAGGGACTCTGCTCTGTATTGGTAGCAACTGACGTAGCTGCCCGTGGTATTGACGTGGACAATGTAGAGGCTGTATTCAATTACGATCTTCCATTGGACGAGGAATATTACGTACACCGAATCGGCCGAACAGGTCGTGCCGGTAAGTCAGGTACTGCGATAACGTTCATCACAGGTCGAAGAGAATCAATGAAACTTAGAGATTTGGAGCGTTTCACCAAGGCTACCATCAATAAAATGACGCCTCCTTCTGTAGCTGAATTGGTTGAGCTTAAAAAAGCACAACTGGTAAAGGACGTATACAGGGTATTGGCAGTGGAGGAAGATAATCAGCTTTTCGAAGCAACTATCGGACAGATGCTGGCTGAAGGCTTGACTATCGAACAGATTGCGCTGGGTTTGATCAAAATGAACATGGGTGAAACCGTGAAAGAATTGAAAGAGCAGGATTTCGGAATTGATACGTTTGGAGCAAGAAGGGAAGGATCAAGAGACGGAGGACGTGACTTTGGAAGAGGTGATCGTTTTGGACGTGGCGAAAGAGGCGGATCTGACCGCTTTGGACGTGGCGAAAGAGAAAGTGGTGGTCGCTTTGAGCGAGGCGGCGAGCGCAGTGGAAGATTCGGTGATCGTAGAGAATTTACTCCTAGAGACGGAGAAAGAAGCCGTGCTCCAAGAGTAGAAAGAACTCGCGATGCAAATATGACTCGCTTATTCCTGAACCTTGGCAACAAAGACAGAATCCGCCCTAACGATATCGTAGGTGCAATCGCAGGTGAAACTGGCGTACCGGGCAAAAGCATCGGTGGCATCGACATCTTTGACAACTTCTCCTTCGTGGACGTTCCTCAGAAAGACGCAGAACATGTGATCAAAGTAATGAAAAACAACACGATCAAAGGAAAGTCCGTCAACATGGAAATTTCAAAAGGTTAATTTCGTTTAAGGTTAAAATAATTTAAAGGCACATTTCTTCTCGGAATGTGCTTTTTTTGTGTCCTCATCTTTCAGTTTTAGCATGCAGCTTTTCTTTCAGGAAAAAATAGAAATCCCCATCACCTATCTCGACGAGGAAGAATCCCGGCATTTGGTCAAGGTGCTTCGCAAAAAACAAGGTGATCAAGTCCGACTTACCAATGGAAATGGGCAGGTCTTTAATTGTGTGATTTTGGAGGCAAATCAAAAGAAATCCAGTCTGAAAGTCCTGACTTCGAAAGAAATTCCAAAAGACGATTTTCAAATTCATCTTGCAATCGCTCCAACCAAAAGTCCTGATAGAATGGAATGGATGGTGGAGAAAATCACCGAGATTGGATTTCATGAATTATCCTTAATCGAGACCATGAACTCCGAGCGAAGCTTTTTGAAAACGGACCGACTTCACAAAAAAGTAATTTCAGCCTGCAAGCAAAGTTTGAAATTCAGAATACCTGTCCTTCATCCAACGGTAAAATTATCAGCGCTGATCAGCTCAAAAGATTTCGAAGGCTTCCAGAAATTCATTGCTTATGTGGATGAGACCCACGAAAACCATTTGATGGATGTGGCAAATCCAAAAGGAAGGTATCTGATTTTGATCGGTCCTGAAGGTGACTTTGACCCCAAAGAAATCAAAGAAGCTATTCAGGCAGGATTTCAACCTGTTTCACTGGGAAAAAGCCGACTTCGCACCGAAACAGCAGGACTAGCCGCGGTTCAGATGCTTCAGGTACTAAATCGGTGAAATCATCGTTGTTTTTCTTTGTAGAGATTAAAGTAAATCTTGAAGTACACGAGCATTTTTTTAACTTAGTTATCTTGAATAAAACCAACCCACCAACGATTTAAAAATCCTTGGTAGGTTACTTCTAACAAAAAGCTGTGCCGTATAAAGAGCGAGAAATAGAGAAAAAATATTATTCCATCGGGGAAGTTGGGGAAATGTTCAAGGTAGCGCCATCACTGATCCGCTATTGGGAAGGTGAGTTTGATATCATCCGTCCCAAAAAGGATAAAAAAGGTAACCGGCGCTACACTAAAGATGATATCCAAAAGATCCGATACGTTTACCATTTGGTAAAAGAAAAGGGATATACCCTTCAGGGTGCGCAGGAAGTCATTGCTGCAGGTAAAACCCAAGGATTTGACAAGGTAGCAGCTGTTCAGAAGCTTCAGGAAATCAAGGACTTTTTAATTAATCTTAAGAATGAACTTAAAGCCCGAAACAGATCCTGAAAACCTACGCTATCATTTGGCACTTTCTCAGGCTCCCAAAGTCGGCCCAGCCATTTTCAAGGCAATATTAGCTTACAGTGGATCCGCTCAAGCATTTTTCAGCCTGAATAAAGCCAAAGCAG
The DNA here is from genome assembly GCF_900108085.1 of Algoriphagus boritolerans DSM 17298 = JCM 18970. Taxonomy (GTDB): domain Bacteria; phylum Bacteroidota; class Bacteroidia; order Cytophagales; family Cyclobacteriaceae; genus Algoriphagus; species Algoriphagus boritolerans. The sequence goes on along the minus strand of NZ_FNVR01000007.1, from coordinate 126,200 downwards.
CCAAAATCCCCCGTGTCGGAGAAAAACTTTTAGCCATTCAGAAACAAGCGGAATCGCTTCTTGAGAAAGCAGATGACTTGATCAACCTCAGCGAAAAAAAGGGATTTAAAATCATTATCTCCACCGAACCAGCCTTCCCTTCCAGACTCAAAATGCAGGAGGATGGTCCTGTTATTCTTTTTGTGCAGGGAAAAGGGGAGCTGAATTTCGAGCGAAGCGTGGGAATCGTCGGTACCCGCAGTGCAACAATTTACGGCAAATCGATCACTCGCAAAATCGTGGAAGATCTTCTTCCCTATCAGCCGGTAATTATTTCCGGTTTAGCTTATGGCATCGACATCGAATCCCACCGGGCAGCGCTACAGGTTGGACTGCCTACCATTGCAGTGATGGGTTCGCCTATTACTCAAATCTATCCGGCAATTCACAAAAAAACAGCGGAACAACTTCAGGAGACCGGAATATTAATGAGTGAATATGCTCCGGGAAGCACAATGGTGCCGGGAAATTTTCCTGCCAGAAATCGGATTATTGCCAGCCTTTCCGATGCCTTGATCGTGGTGGAAGCAGCAGAAAAAGGTGGGGCTTTAATCACTGCTGAAATCGCCTACAGCTACAATAAAGACGTATTTGCAGTACCTGGAAACCTTCAATCCCCATTTTCTGAAGGCTGCAATCACTTGATCCGAAAAATGAAAGCATCCATTTACACCGGACCAAATGACATCGCTGAGACTTTATTCTGGTCCAAACCCGGAGAAAAAAAGATAAAAAAACCAATCTTGGATTTGGCTGGTCGGGATGAGGAAGACACTGCCATATTGAGGTTACTTTTGGAAAAAGGAGAATCTGAAATCGATCAAATCAGCTATCAGACTGAGATTCCCTTAGGCTTGCTTTCCTCCAGATTGCTATCACTTGAATTTGAGGGAATCGTGAAGTCCCTGCCGGGAAAAAAGTTTAAGTTGATGGTTTAAAAATTGAAAGCTTTCCTTCGAAAATATCTTCCAAATTCAGTCTGAATCCTTCAATGCAGGAAGATCCAACTGTATCTCCAGATACAAATAGTTTTGACGACTGATATTTTCCCTTGATCAATTCCACCGTTTCCTCCATCTCCCAAGTCAAATAATCAGCATAGGTGTAGCGTCTATATTCTATATCTGGCTCTTTTACAAGGTGTTTGCCCTCATTTTCCATAACTTAAACCTACAAAAAATTCAAATTTGTTAGATAAAATCAATTGAACCATTTTGTGGACAAGAGCCTATTAAAGTTCCCTACCTCCCCTTAATCTTCCTGATCAATTTCGGATAATACCAGAGATAAAACCCACTCAAACTCATCAAAATCAAGCCCATTGCAGTCAAAGTGGAGTAAGTCAATTTGGTCGCCTCATCACCTCCAAGGTAAAAATCGACGATACTACCATCATGCACCTTTTCGATCCAGTCTGAATGGCGTGTTTCTATAGATAATACCTCACCGGATAATCCATCCAATTGAACTTCGGTAAAATGGGTTTTGAACGTCACCTTGGCTACTCCTTTGTCTGGTCGAATATCTATCCGATCCACTTCCGGATCCCTTCCCATTTTCCGCATTTCCCCTTCCCCGATTTGGATCATCTGAGCTGGCAAAATCCAAGAACCATCCTCAACCGATGTTTGGAGTGTAGGAGGAAGCAATTCGGCCTTTTTCTTCCATGCTAAAAGAACTGAAGTAATTCCAATGATGAAAAAGAACACGATTAATGGAACACCCATCCACCGGTGCAGTATTCTAAGCCAACGTAAAGATCTTACTTTACTTTGAATTCTACGTTCAGTCATCAATTAGGAGTTGAACACAAAATGAGTAAGTTTCATGGCCTCAACAAGTTCTGACTTATTCAAACCTAGGGAATAACCCTCCGACTCCAATGTTTCAATCATCACCTCAGTAGCCATATTTCCTACAAGATCATCTTTGGCCATGGGGCAGCCACCTAAACCATTCAAGGCTCCATCAAATCGTTTACAACCTGCTCTCAATCCCGCTAAAACCTTCTCAGCGATAGACTCTCGCCTGCTGTGAAGGTGTGCGCCAAATTCAATTTGCGGAAAGGCCTGGATCTGCACTTCAAAAAGTTGAGTAATCAAATCAGGGGTAGCTATACCAATCGTGTCAGACAGCGAGATCGTCTCTATCTGCAATTGGGCAAGCTTTTCTACGAATTCGGCCACCAATTCCGGTGAGTAAGGATCGCCATATGGATTACCAAAGCCCATACTGAGATACACCACTTGCTTTTTACCTTTTACTTCGCAAAGATTCTGAATTGTTTCCACTGTTTTTAAAGCTTCCATAATACTTGCATGAGTATTTCGCTGCTGAAAAGTCTCTGAAACAGAAAGTGGAAATCCCAGAAAGTCAATTTCAGGAAATGATAGTGCCTCTTCTGCCCCTCGGAGGTTGGCAACTATTGCCAATAATTTGGATTTGGAATCATGAAAATCCAATAAGTCCAAAACCTCGGCTGTATCCCGCATTTGTGGAATTGCCTTTGGGCTCACAAAACTTCCAAAGTCAATCGTATCAAATCCCACTTCCAGTAATTGATTGATGTAAGCAGCTTTGATGGCAGTATCTATAAATCCGGGAATTCCTTGCATCGCATCCCTGGGACATTCGATCAATTTAATCATGTCCGAAAGTAATAAAGTTCCTGTGAGCTGCTTTAAAATTTTCCTTCTGAAGCAAAAAATCGATTCCTGCGGAAAACCAGACTTATAAGTGCTTACTCACTGGTAACAAACATCTCAAATGGGGTAATTTGGGGCATTAAATCCATAATGTGCGAATTAAACAATCAAGAAAAACAGGGGGCATTCTGCTCAAAATGAAGCTATTTCAAAAAAGAAGGCACTTTTTCCACTTAATTCAAAATTGGTTGACCAATTGCAAATGAAAGTGATAGTACCATCAATTCTTTCACTTAACAAAATTCAACTATGAAAATCAAATCAACATTACTGATAGGTGCTGCTTGTATCGGCATTATTGCGTGTGAAACCAATACCTATACCGAACAGGACAGACTTACAGCAACTGCCAACCTGAATGCTTTTGTAGACAGCGTGGAAACTTCTTTAAAGACTACCCCGACACACGATTGGAGTGCAATTGATTCAAGATTTGATAGCTTGGAATCTAGAGCAGACAAAGTCTACAAAGACCTGAAAATGGAGATCACTGAGATCGAACTAATCGAAACTCGCTATGAAACAGCAATTGAAAACGCCAAGCGAATAGAGGAAAACTTCCAAAAAACTGCCGAAATGCATCTTCAAAACATCGAAAAGTGGTGGGAAACCACTTCCAAGGAACCTACTGCCACCAGAGCTAAAACCATTGCAAATATTGAATCCACAACTAGGGAAAGTCTGGATTGGTTGGAGAAAAATTTCAATAACCTCAGCGAAGACAGCAAAGAAAAGTATAATAAAATTGTTGACGAACTGGGAAAATCCTAATTCATTCAAAAAATACCAAACCCGCTGATTTCAAAATCAGCGGGTTTTTTAATGCTAAAACACCTCCTTGGCAATCTTGTAAGTAGCCTCTGCCTTGCTCATCGTGTAGAAATGAAGCGATGGAACTCCGGCAGCCACCAGCTCTTTGGATTGTTGAATAGCCCATTCAATTCCCACGTTTTTGACATCCGCATTGGTATTGCATTTTTCCAATTCATCCATCAAATCATCCGGAAAATCGAGGAAAAACGTTCGTGGAAGCATGGTAATTTGACTCAGGGTAGTTATCGGTTTGATTCCCGGAATGATCGGAACATCGATACCCACCTCCCGCACTCTTTTCACAAAGTCAAAGAACTTCTGATTATCAAAAAACATCTGAGTTACAATGTATTCTGCACCTTTATCGATTTTCTCTTTGAGGTATTTCAAATCAAACTTCATACTCGGCGCTTCGAAATGCTTTTCAGGGTAACCTGAAACTCCCACACAAAAATCGGTATGAAAGCTGTTTTCGGTCTCTTCATGCAAGTAATGGCCATGATTCATTCTGACGATTTGATCCACTAGCTCACTTGCATAAGTATGACCATTTGGCTCTGGAATAAACCTACCCTCCGACTTAGGCGCGTCACCACGCAGGGCGAGCACATTGTCCACTCCAATGAAATTCAGGTCTATCAGCGCATTTTCGGTTTCCTCCTTCGAAAAACCCCCACATAAAATGTGCGGAACTGCATCCACCTGGAAGCGGCTCATAATCGCAGCACAGATTCCGACTGTCCCGGGACGCTTCTTGGTACTCACCTTCTCCAAAAGGCCGTTGGGATGCTTTTTGTAAATAAATTCCTCCCTATGGTAGGTCACATCTACAAAAGGTGGCTTGAATTCCATCAACGGGGCTATTCCTTCCAAAAGTTCTTTTAAACTTTGGCCTTTAAGCGGAGGCAAAACCTCAAAAGAAAAAAGTGTAGAAGTGGCGTTTTTTAGGTGTTCGGTTATTTTCATATGATTATTATCTGTTTTTAAAGGCCATATGGAATCTCGCCATATGGGCATTATCCTTTTGGATGACGTAATTCGTCAGGCTCGATTTCATAAAACTGAAGTTGCTACGGTCTGAATGGGTGAATAGGCCAGATTTGGAGATAATAAGCGCTCGGCCTGTTTTAGCGTGATCCCTTTTCGCTCCGCATAACTTGCCACTTGGTCCTCTCCGATTTTACCCAAACCAAAATATTTACTCTCCGGATTTCCAAAGTAAAATCCGGATACCGAACTTGTCGGATACATGGCAAAACTGGAAGTCAGGGAGATTCCGATGGACTTCTCCAAATCCAAGAGTTCCGAAATCGTGATTTTTTCAGAATGCTCCGGACAGGCAGGATAGCCTGGTGCAGGTCGGATTCCCGGATATTCTTCTCGGATGAGGGAATCATTGTCCAAACCCTCTTCGGTCGAATAGCCCCAGTAATTTTTCCGCACTTGCTCATGGACATATTCAGCAGCTGCTTCGGCAAGTCGATCTGCCAAAGCCTTGAATAGGATGTCATTATAGTCGTCACCTGCTGCCTGAAACTCCGCGAGTTTGGTTTCCATCCCCAAACCTGAAGTCACCGCAAAGCAGCCCATGTAGTCGGTTTTCTCAGGATGAAGGTAGTCCGCCAAGGATCTGTTTGGCACTCCTTTTCCTTTTTTGCCCTGCTGTCGCAAAAAGTGGAATTTGGCAATTTCCAAGTTGGCATCATCGGGTCCTAAAACTACAGCATCATCTTCCGATCGTTTGACCGGAAAAAGCCCAAAAACCGCTTTTGCAGAAAGCCACTTTTCAGCAATCAATCTATCAAGCATCTCCTGCGCATCGGCAAATAGCTTTTTGGCTTCATTGCCTACTATTGGGTCTTCCAGGATTTTTGGATATTTCCCGCTCAGCATCCAGGTACTGAAGAATGGAGTCCAGTCGATATATTTTCGCAAAACAGAAAGATCCAAGTCGTCTAGGATGGTTCGTCCCAGCACTTTTGGTTTCACCGGCTCAAAGGTCGTCCAGTTTATTTCTACCGGATTGGCCTTGGCTTCTTCATAGCTCACCAGCTGCTTGACCAATTGCTTTGCTTCATGCTCTTCCCTTAGCTGCCGGTAAGTTTCCTTGATTTGAAGTCGGTACGCATCTTTAGTTTCTTCTGAGATTGCCTCACCGGCAATCGGAACAGACTTACTCGCGTCGGTCACATGGATCACGATACCGGAATACATCGGATCGATTTTGACAGCAGTATGGATTCGCGAGGTCGTCGCACCCCCGATCAGCAATGGAATCTTCAGTCCCTGTCGCTCCATTTCGGAAGCGACATTGACCATCTCATCCAGTGAAGGTGTGATTAATCCGCTCAAGCCAATGATATCCACGTTGTTTTTGATCGCTTCATCAATGATTTTCTGAGAATCCACCATCACCCCAAGGTCAATGATTTGGTAGCTGTTACAGGCTAAGACCACTCCGACAATGTTTTTTCCGATGTCGTGCACGTCACCTTTGACTGTGGCAAGCAGGATTTTCTTCAATGAGGAAGCTTCCTGACCCTCCTCGGGCAAAGGCATGAATGGCTCAAGATAGGCCACAGCCTTTTTCATTACACGCGCGGACTTCACCACTTGAGGAAGGAACATTTTTCCCTCGCCAAAAAGATCACCAACCACATTCATCCCGTCCATAAGCGGGCCTTCGATCACCTTCAAAGGGTTGACCAACTCCAGTCGGGCTGCTTCGGTATCCTCTACAATAAAGTCCAAAATACCCTTCACGAGTGCATGTTCAATTCGTTTGGCCACAGGATCTGATCTCCAGGCTTCGTTGACGACTTCTTTTTTGCCGGCAGCTTTTACCGTTTCAGCAAAATCGAGCAGTCGCTCAGTCGCATCTTCTTTTCTGTCAAAAAGCACGTCCTCTACCCGCTCCAAAAGGTCTTTTGGAATGTCATCATAGACTTCGAGCATGGAAGGATTTACGATCCCCATATCCATTCCATGCTTGATTGCATGGTAAAGAAATGCGGCATGCATCGCTTCACGCACCCGATCATTTCCACGGAATGAGAAGGAAACGTTACTCACTCCCCCGCTGACTTTAGCACCTGGAAGATTATGCTTGATCCATTTGGTTGCTTGGAAAAAATCGAGGGCATTTTTGCGATGCTCCTCCATCCCAGTGGCTACCGGGAAAATATTCGGATCAAAAATGATGTCTTGAGAATTGAATTTAACCTGATCGACAAGAATTCGATAGCTTCGTTCACAAATTTCAATTCGGCGCTCGTAGGTATCGGCTTGACCTTTTTCATCAAAAGCCATTACCACCACAGCGGCACCAAACTTTTTGATCGTCTTGGCCTGTTGGATAAATTCCGCCTCCCCGTTTTTCAGGGAAATGGAATTGACGATCCCTTTTCCCTGCACACATTTCAATCCGGCGAGAATTATACTCCACTTCGAGCTGTCTATCATGATCGGAATCCGGCTGATCTCAGGCTCCGAGGCAATAAGATTCAAAAATTTGACCATCGCAAACTCTCCATCCAACATTCCCTCATCCATGCAGACATCCAAAATTTGCGCTCCTCCACGCACTTGATCCAAAGCGATCTCGAGTGCATCGTCATATTGCCCGTTCAGAATCAGCCGGGCAAACTTCTTGGAACCTGTGATATTTGTCCGTTCCCCGATATTGACAAAATTGATAGTTGAGGTAAAAACTAGAGGCTCAAGGCCCGATAGTTTCATATAGTTCCTGTTATACATTGCTTCCCTCCTCCTCGAATACTTCGTTGATTTTTCTGGGCTTAAATTCAGCTGCCATTTTTGCCAAAGCAGAAATGTGCTCAGGCGTAGTGCCACAACAACCTCCCAGAATATTCAGCATTCCTTCTTTCAAAAAGTCACGGACTTGATCGGCCATTTCATTTGCCCCTTGGTCATAAGCACCAAACTCATTGGGTAATCCGGCATTGGGATATGCTGATACATAGAAGGGGGCATTTTGAGCCAATACTTTTAGGTATGGTCTCAATTCTTTTGCGCCCAAGGCACAATTTAATCCTACAGAAAGCAAGGGAACATGCGAAATTGATATCAAAAACGCTTCGGTTGTCTGACCTGATAAAGTTCGACCGGACGCATCGGTGATAGTCCCTGAAATCATGATTGGAATCCCTCCTTCCTTCGGGTCTAAAGGAATATTTCGCTCCTCATACACATCCTGAATGGCGTACAAAGCAGCTTTGGCATTCAGGGTGTCAAATATCGTCTCAACCAAAATAAGGTCTACCCCCCCGTCCAGTAAACCCCTCACCTGCTCAGCATAAGCTTCAGCGAGTTGATCAAATGTGATCGCACGATAACCCGGATCATTCACATCCGGAGAAAGCGAAGCTGTTCTATTGGTGGGGCCGATTGCTCCCGCTACAAATCTCGGTTTGTCAGGCTCCCTTTCGGAAAATTCATCTGCCACCGCTCTTGCCAGCTTTGCCGACTCATAATTGATCGCATAGGCAAGATGGGATAATTCATAATCCGCCTGAGCAATGGCAGTCCCAGAAAATGTATTTGTTTCAATGATATCCGCTCCGGCTTCAAGATATTCCCGATGAATCTGTCGAATAATATCCGGCCTGCTTAGTGAAAGTAAGTCGTTGTTACCCTTAAGTGATTTTGGGTGATCTGCCAATTCGGGGGTTCTAAAATCCTCTTCTGTGAGTTTATAGCGCTGAATCATGGTCCCCATGGCTCCATCGAGGATCAAAATTCGCTTTTCAATGGCCTGAAGTAGGATTTCTGTTCTGTTTTGCATCGATTGGTAATTAAATCAAAAAGCGAATCGAGCAAAACACGGAGAAGAGTTACAGGTAACTTGTCCGCTCATCTGTTCCCGGTCATTCCCGGAATGGGAGTTAGCACCTTGTTTACAGGTTGCTAAGACGTCGCAGGGCCCTTCCCTCAGTCTTTCTCGATAAGCTGTACAAAGGTAATAGCATTTCGATAAAAAAGTTTACCTATTATTTGAAATTCAGGTGGTTTTTTGACCCAAAGTTAATAAAAACTTAATCAAGGTCGTACTCCAAGAGTCAATCCAACCATAGGCCCAGTCATATATCGGCTCATGCCGAGCTCACCGAGACGATAGTTTCCCATGGCTAATTCATAACCGGCGGAGGCGCTGACGACCAGGTCGAAAAAATTCCGTTTCGTGACGGGTATTCCATATTCAAAGATTATTTCAGGCTTTGCCATCATACCGGAATTTCGCAAGTATCCATCAAAGTTCCTTCGCTCAAATAGCTCGGGAAAATCCGGTTTTTGGTTTTGAGTTAACGTGTATCGAATATTTCCGTAACCGATTCCGGCCAGTAATCCGACTGCAAAATTTTTAAGCTGAAAAAATTTCAGTCCTGCATTTCCATAGATTCTGAGGCTATTCAGCGAATGACTTTTACCAGTATTGGCTCCTCCCTCCAAGGCTGAATTGAACACATCAACTCCATAAAGTAGCCCATCAGTTTCACCCAGGATTCTTATGCCCACATTAGCAGGTTTACCATCGAATGGCACATATCCAGATTTTTTAAGCTCTGCATTCAGGATATCCGGGTTTCGAAAATGAAATCCCCGGAAAAGTGAAATTCCGATGGAAGCATCTTTGTAGAAGAAATTACGGTCCGGAAGCGAAATTCCTGCTCCCAACCTTAAAAAAGCACCGGATTGGGTATTGTCAAAAGACATTCCGTTCATTTGCCATTTGCCTTCAAAAGGACTAAAAGAATAGCCGAATTTTGCCAGAATTTCGATGGCTTCTTTTCTACCCGGCAAATCGAAATCATAGCTCAACTGAAATCCAATTTCCGTCAAAAAATCCCCAAAATATTGTGTGCCTTTATGAATATTATTTTCCCGAAGGATAAAACCTTCTTCCGGTTCGAGAAGAAAGAACGCCAAATTCCGGGTGTTTTCGGAGGGAAGCATCTCAAAATTCAAATATCCTACCCCCAGTGACATGTAGTGTATCAACTGGAATTTCCCCTCCTCTGTCAGGGCGTATCCGACATTCAACAGGGCTCTTGTCGTCCTGTATCTGATCTCATATCCATCAAAGTTACTGGCTTTGCTTTGATGGTGGGAAAGCTCAAGACCAGCCAAAAAATCATTAATTCTAGCCTGATAACCAATCCCATAAGTACGATACCTGTTTTGCAAAGGAGAAAGTCCTCTGAGCGATAGCATTTCGTTAAACTGACGGAGATTAGCTCCTGAAACACCCGTAAATCCATACAAGGAGGATCGCTTATTAAGCAATCCCTGCGCCTGAAGGAGGAATGGAAATACCAAAAGAAAAAGAAGAAGAGTGTACCCTCTGGTTCGCGTCATTTAATCCGGGTTGAAAAGCTGCAGTTAAGATTTGCTATCCTTGGCAAAATTAATGCTAAACCTCAGTTTTAACTTGATCTTTTGGGTTGAGATATTTCAGAATTTTCTCATATAGTAGTTCCGGAGTGAATGGTTTGGGTACAAAATCATTCATTCCACTGGCTTTCATCTCTTCTTTTATTTCGTTCAAAGAAGCGGCTGTCAAGGCTAATATCGGTATGGCAGATTTTTGTGGATCAGGATGATTACGGATTGCTTTTGCCACTTCAAAGCCATCAAGTTCAGGCATTTGAAGGTCCAGGAGCACCAAATCAAAGTTTTCGTAATTGAACTGCTCCAAGGCTTGCTTACCATCTGAAGTAATAATCAAATTACCCACAGCCCATTTGGTCAAGAATTTTCGAATCAAAATTTGATTTACGGCATTGTCCTCTGCCACGAGGATTGAAGTATTTTCCAGTGAGCGATGCTTTGCCAATTTTCCTGCCCGATCTGTTTCGAGTTGCCTGGAGTCCACAAATTCATACGAAATGACAAACTCAAAAATACTTCCACCCCCTTTTCTTGGTCTGACTTCGATTTCACCACCCTGAAGCTCAACCAATCGCTTGACAATAGCCAGGCCCAATCCGGTACCTCCGTATTTGCGACTTGTGGAAGAAGATGCCTGTGTAAATGCCTCAAAGATGGATTTTCGCTTGTTTTCCGGAATGCCAATTCCGGTATCTTCAAATACAAACTTGATATCCGTGTGATTGCCATTCGTAAATTCTCTGGAAATTGAAATCCTCACAAATCCAGTTTCGGTAAACTTGATTGCATTGGACACCAAATTATTTACAATTTGACCAATCCTAAGTGAATCGCCGATCAGCGTTTGGGGGATTGCTTCGTCAATTTCACAGGAAATTTTAAGCGACTTTTCATTTGCCTGAAAACTATGAGAATGAACGATCCTGTGGGTGATATTGCGAATATCAAATGGAGCAAGCTCCAACTCCACCTTGCCTGAGTCGATCTTGTTATAATCAAGAATATCATTGATCAGTGCCATGAGGTTTTCTGCCGAAAACTGTAGCGTCTTCAAGTTTTCCAATTGGTCTGGTCTCGGATCCTCCTCCATGAGAAAGTGAGCCAATCCAATGACTGCATTCATGGGGGTTCGAATCTCATGACTCATCACTGACAAAAACTGTGACTTGATTTGCGAGGCTTGTTCCGCTTTTTCTTTTGCAAGAAGTAGCTCTTTTTGGGTCTCCTTGAGCTTAGAGATATCTCGGGCGACTCCGGTGTAGTAGCGATGAATCCCTTCCTTGTCTTCGATTAATTTTCCATTGGAACTGAAAACCCGGTACTCCCCGTTTTTATGCCTTAATCGGAACTCAAGAAACTGATTTTGAGCAAGAAAATCCTTCTCTTCTCCGAGCATTTCCTGGAAAACACCCAAATCATCCGGGTTGATAAAATCAAAAATACTCCGTCCTATTACCTCTTCCGAATCATAGTCTAAGAACTGTTTAACATTGGGAGAAACATAATGAAGCAAAAATGCCTCTGTAAGAGAGAAAATTATTTCCGTTGAATCCTCCACCAGGCGTCGGTATTTCTCTTCAGACTGTTGGAGATCCTTTTTGGCTTGAAATTCATCCTGAATGTCTCTGACTATACTCAGCGCATACTCTACCTGACCATTTTCTACAATAGGTCTAATGGTACGATTATAATGTCTCTCATTGAACAAAAACTCGGACACCACGATTTCTTGATTGAAATACACCCGATCCAAAATGGCATTAATTTCCTCGTAGGGGGTGAGTTGAAATTCGCTGAGTTTCTTGCCTTCAAAATCCTCCCGTCTCAATCCCCACTTCTCAAAGTTGGTACCTTCAGCCAGGATATATCGCCTTTCCTTGTCAAGTAAGAAAATGTTTGTTTCGGGAATATTTGAAGCTAGGACGCGGTATTGTTCGTCGCGTTGGGATTTTAAGATTTCGAGATTCTTGCGGTCGGATATATCCTGAAATAATCCCTCATGCAGCAAAATTTCACCGGAATCTGAGAAGATGTCGCGGGTTCGATCTTCTACCCAGACAATTTCTCCAAGACTTGTCCTGATCCGATACTCCCCTGAAAACGAGGGTATTCCTACTTTCAACAATTTATTTTTCGAATACTCCAAAAGAATATCCTTATCCTCAGGATGCAATAAATCCAGGAAAGAAGTCCCCTTTTGGACCAAATCAGAAGCATCATATCCGAATAAATTGATGTTTTCGGAGATGTAATGAATTTTATAATTGTCATTGGGATCAACCCTGAAAAGCACCGCAGGACTATTTTCCACAATCAACTGAGCCCTTTTGGCGATCTGTTCTGATTTATGCTTTTCTTCCAGACCTCTTAAAATCACAGAATAACCTATTTTCTCCTTCCCCTCTGCGTGAATTGCCTGAATTGAGATTTCAAACGGAGAATAATGGGTATGCTTTGTCTGGATATTTCGGACCAGATTCTTCACTTCGCCAACCTGAAGATCTTGGCAAATTTCAACTAGCTTTTCATCACTATTCCAATAGATGGTGACTAAGTCTCCCAAAAACCCCTCATAATCTCTGGCAGTTTCGGGACAGCAAAGTTGAATAGCGGCTTCATTGAGGTAAATTACCTCCAATTCTAAGTTAGTGACCAAAATTGGGTCACTCACCTGAGCCAAAATTTGTGACTGAAGCCTTAAATAGCTGTCTGATGCTCTTAAATGTGTGATGTCAGTACAAAAGCCATAGACTTCCAAGCCCTGTGTAAAGAGTTCCCGCTTCCCTTCTATTTCATAGCTGAGATGCTTCGTTTTGCCCAAAGAGTCCGAGATCGTAAACTCTCCCGAGGTTCGGGACAATTCTTTACTTGCCTTTCTCAAATTTTTGACAAACTCGGATCTAAAAGGTTTATCAATTCTAAAAATCAAGGAAGAGAATTCTTCTGAAATTGGCTTCGAGCCCAAACCAAATAAATTGGCAAATCCACCGGAGCAATAAAACCGGTTTTTGAAGGTACTGTACCTCCATGAGCCGGATTTGGATAGCATCTCGGTCTGAGTGAGCAGGTTCTCATTCCGCTCTATTTTTCGATTCATCAGGCTTCCCAGATAGGAACCTGCCAAAACATCTCCCAATTGACGGAGCACCTGGATTTCTTTTTCCTCAAATGGGAAATCAGCAGGACCTGATTCAAAGCGGATCAATCCCAGTAGTTTATTTCCGGAAATCATAGGAATCAAAATCCTGGAGTTTTTTAAGCTCCTGACTGCTCGGTCAGGCCCTATTTCACTGGTTATCAGCCTTACTTTTCCTTTTTCCAGAAAAGATTGATTTTCAAAAATCAATTTCAATTCGTCGTTGTCAGGCAAAAGTTTCGAGTTTTCCACCTTGGAGGAAGACCAGGAAGTCAAGGCCTCCAATACTTCGGTTTCTTTGTTGAAAACAAGTATCTCAGCATGGCTGGCGTCAAGAAAATCTCCAAACCTGGCTAATCCTACGAAAAACTCGGATTCCATTTCACTGAAATTCCCACCTATGATTCGGGCTGACAAATGAATGATCAGATTTTCAATTTCATACCTTCTTTGCAGTGATTTTTCGGTCTGCACATATTCGGTCACATCTCTTGAACTGAAAATAATCCCATGGATCTGAGGGTGATCAAGAAGATTTTTGGCGAAACTTTCCAGATAAATCCGTTTTCCATCCCGCAGTTTCACCCAGAAGTCTATGGCAACTTCTTCTTTAGTCCGTAGGGCTTCATAAAAATCCCCTTTGACAATCTCAATTGAACCTAAGGCAGCAAAGTCACGAAAATTCTTCCCGATTATCTCAGCTGGAACGAAACCCAATTTTTCAGTCACTGAGTCACTGATAAACTTATAATTCCCATCCTTATCCAGAATGGCAATCATATCATGACTGTTGTTCAGAATGCTCTGCATGTAGCGCAACTCCCCGGAAATCACCTCCCCTTTTGATCGCCCGAGGGTAGCTTTATTCGTTACTGCGCCTTTTGATTCCGTCCCTTTTGCAATCAAAAAGCGTGAATTATAACTCGACGGAAGATTGATAAATCCCCAGTCAAACTGCTGTAGGGATCCTGCTTTTGAAAGCAGCGATTTGCTGATTCGAAGAGAAGGAACTGATCCTGTCCGGAAAAAATCATCCAGTGCACGGGTAAGTTCTGGAGAATCAAAAAATAGTTTCCAATTATCTGAAATGGGATTGAAATTTTCCAAAAAGAACCGATTGAAAAACAGGATATCCTCAGAATCCATCAAAAACAGCGGTTCCTGGATTTCATTAAAAAAATCAGAAATATCAAACTGCTGGAAATGGGTCATGAATTTTCGCGAGATTTTTTAGTACAACGAACAGTTTGTACCAAATCGGACAGTAATATTTGAAAAGAAAATCTTAAACACAAACCTTGATTACCTTTATTTTTCAAGTAACCAGGATCACCAGCTCATATTCCTGTCTTTTATTTTTCAAGATCAGGTCAAACATTTTCTGTTAAAAAACCGTGACGAATTTATAATTCAAATAACAACAACTAAAGACCAATTTTATGATCATTTCCACCACACCTTCTCTGGAAGGTTATCAAATTGACCAATATCTTGGAATTGTCTCAGGTGAAACAATCATCGGTGCCAATATTTTCAAAGACTTCTTTGCCAGTATCACTGATATCGTGGGCGGGCGATCCTCTACTTACGAGCAGGTACTTCGCGAGGCAAAAGCCACGGCGGTCTCAGAAATGGAAGCGCAGGCGCGGCAATTCGGTGCCAATGCGATCGTAGGAATTGATTTGGACTACGAAACAATCCGGGAAGGCATGCTGATGGTAACTGTCAGTGGAACGGCTGTAAAAATAACCAAACTGTAATCCAAAAAGGCCTGAAATCCTCAGGCTTTTTTGATTTGCTCCATGATCATTTTGGTATCTGCATTTTTACAAAAATGATTTTCCACAATTACTACCGGAGCTGACTTACACATATCCATACATTTAGTCTGGAAAAATTTGCAATGTCCTTTTAGTGAACCTTCTGTAGCCGCTTCTTTGAGCTCTTTTCGGATTTTTTTGGAACCGGCTTTTTTACAATCCGATCCCTCACAGATAAATACCAATTTTCGATTGTACCGCATCACATTCCAGAAATAGCCTGCATCATCAAACCGGTCAAATAGGCTCCATAAGTGCCCAAGGCATAACCCAAGACTGCTAATAAAACCCCTACAGGAGCAAGTGAAGGATCAAAAGCAGAAGCCACGATGGGTGCAGAAGCTGCTCCTCCTACATTGGCTTGGGAACCCACTGCTACGTAGAAGAATGGTGCTTTGATTGCAAAAGCCACCAATGACATGATGAGGATGTGGAAAATCATCCATACAATCCCAATCAAAAAGAAAATCGGATTATCCAGCACGGCACCCAAGTCCATTTGCATACCGATCGTGGCTACCAATACATACAGTAAGACACTTCCCATCCGCGAAGCTCCTGCGCCTTCGAGGTTTCGCGCTTTCGTAAATGAAAGAATCAGCCCTGCCGTGGTCGCAATGACTACGATCCAAAAAAATGCTGAATTGAGCGAGTATTGATTCAGATTAGGATAATTTGTTTCAAACCACAGCGCCAAAAAATCCGCACACAAATGGGAAAAACCTGTAACCCCGAATCCAAAACCTAAGATCAACATGGTGTCACCCAGGCTTGGAATTTTCATGATTCCCTCCCGGTGTTTGGCTATTCTGTCTCGAAGTTCATAAATGGCAGACGTATCGGACTTGAGTAGCTTATCCAATTTTTCAGAATTGGCCGCCCAGTAGAGTAGAAAAGCCATCCAAAGATTGGCTACCAAAACATCTACTGCGATCATTTGCCCGAAAAGCGTCGGACTTGCTCCGAAAACTTCCAACATGGCTGTCTGATTTGCTCCTCCACCTATCCAACTTCCGGATATGGTAGACAATCCCCGCCAGATCTCATCCGGACCTGTACCCGAATAAATGTCAGGAAACAGGAAGCCGACTGTCAACAAAGCCAATGGCCCCCCAAGCATGATTCCCACTGTACCCGCCAAAAACATGGTAAGGGCTTTGGGACCTAGTTTAAGAATACCCTTTAAATCAATGCTAAGTGTAAACAATACTAAAGAAGCGGGCAAAAGATACCTCGAGGCCACTTTATACAACCCGGAAGATTCGCCCGAAATCAATCCCAAGGAATTAAAAACTGCGGGGATAAAGTAACACAACAACACTGTGGGTACATAAGTGTAAAATTTAACCCAGAATGGTTTTTTGCTGGCTGAAGTGGCAAACACCAATGCCAGGGTTGCCATAAGTAAGCCAAAAACTACTGCGTCATTAGTAAACAAAGGAGCACTTTCTTCCATTCCGGATTATCTGTTTGAAGTACAACGATACGACCAAAAGCCCAAAAAGACCAATCACTTCATCCTCGGGTAAAGAATCTGAATTAATTCGCTTAAAATCATCGCTGTCGCTCCCCATACGATCTCACCATCAATCTCAAAATAGGGTGCATCCAAATTCATGCTTTTACCTATTGTCAGCATCTTTCTCTTTTTTATTTCCGGATTGAAAAGCAACGGCACCGCAGTCGGGATGATTCTGGAGACTTCGTTGGCCTCAGGAATGAATTCCGGTCTTTTTTCCAAAAACCCCACCACCGGACTGACCAGAAAATTGCTCGTCGGGATGTATAAGTCACTTAATCTGCCCAAGACCCGAACTTGGTCTCGATCCACTCCTACTTCTTCTTCAGCTTCCCGAAGTGCCGTCTGAATGATATCCGCATCACTTAATTCCATTTTACCTCCCGGAAATGCCACTTGACCACTATGAAAACCGACGTATTCCGGTCGTTTGATCAATGGGAAAAACGCTCCCCTTTCATCGGGATAAAACAAAATCAGCACACCACTTTTGCGATGATCTGCCGGTAGAACTGGCTCAAAACGCCTGATGTCAATCGGAATTGGTGACATCAGTAAATGAGCTCGTTTTCCGGGAAGAGGGGATTGTAATTCTTGCTCAAGTCGCCGAATAAGAATATCAAATTCCATTTTAGATCAAATCCACCGTCTTGAGCTTGGCATCCAAGTAGGACTCCTGTTTATAATCTATGACTACCTGATCCAATTTGAACTGGCTAAAAATGTGATTTTCAATATTGATGATCCAGATCATCGGTCTAAAGCCTTCTTCTTCCTGAAAAAACCCCAAAACCATGAATTCGGCAGCATTCAGCCACATTCCTTCCTCAAAAACTCCGGAAGGTCCCATAAAAAGCAAACGCTCCTTCATCCCATCCGACCGATACCAGATCACCTCTGAATCCGGATTTAAATAAGGGCGGTCCAAGCTCTCCTGAGCCTCTACTTTATAGGAATAAATGTCTATCGTACCATTGTCTTCGGGATGAGGAAATTGATAGGGAAAAAGTGGATCCTGAGGCAAAATCGGATTCTTCTCCGGCATTTCCATCGGATCTATGGAATCGTTCAATACCAACTCAAAATTAGCCGCATCAAAAATTCCTAAGTGTGTCGCCCAGTGTTTTTGCCAGCCTGAATTTTGGGCTATTCCAAGATTAATTTGATTGCGCATGACTTCCAATTTTCCTTCGTCCGGAGTCAATTCCTTGGAAATCTCCGTTTTGGTGGATTCCGAAGATTCACAGGCAAGTAAAAAAAATAGCATTCCAGCCCAAACTTGGAATTTCACTTTCTTAGACACATTCATAGCGAAAATTTGAACGTTGAAGCTAAGTGAAGTGATCGAAAAATCAAACGGATTCGTAAAATTGGATTGAAAAGAAAAACCGCATTGCGTTCATTAAGATTTACGGATATTCGGAACTTTGCCAGTAGCTTACTTCTAAGTTCTAATGAACTAGTGAATGCCAATTCTTGGACTTCTTCGGTCTACCGACTTCGGTCTCCCAGCCCAAAATCAAGGGTATATTCGTCTACTGGGAGAATAGCGTATCATCAGATTATGATTTAATAGAAATGGAATCTGGCTAAAATTAAAAAAAAGGCCTGGATAATATCCCGGCCTTTTCCTGCTCTCAAACCTATTAAACCTATTGTAGATATTCAATTCATGAATACCTTCGAAAAGTATAAAATGTTTTCATTCCCTCCAAACAATCGATTGCGAAAAATATTCAAAATTTTATTCGGTCATAATTTTCCATTTATAAATCACAGAAAATCAAGTGCTTTTTAAATTTTATTTGAAAAAAATTTCTGAGAAAATTCATCTTGCTTAAACCTATGTCACAGCGCGCACTGCCTATCGCCGAAAAACTCTTTGAAGGATACCTTAGCTACATCGAAGCTTTTAATTCCTATACCCGGCTTGCCCCAATTTATTTCGCCCAAAGAAATTGGCAGGCCACTCAGGTGAACCACAGACAGCGACTTAGGTTATACAAGGATATTTTATTCCAACTGGCTAAATCTTTTCAGGAAATCTTAGGTTCTGATTCGTCAAATCGTACCATTTGGAGTTTGATCAAAAAGGAATACCGTCAAATGATCACTGGACGTCCAGATGCAGAATTGGCGGAAACTTTTTTCAATTCGATTTTCAGAAAAACTTTTCCCAATAATCCACTCGATGAGGATCTGATGTACGTGACCGAGGAGGATAATTTTTTTTCGATCCATGAGAGCTCGGAAATTCTAAACACCTATCCTGCTTCCTTAGGTTTGGAACAGATCATCCGGAGAATCCTTGAAGATTACGATTTTGGAGGAGATTTTATGGATAAGGAAAAGGATGTGGAATTCTTGGTAGAGGGAGTCAAAAAAGTCATTCTTACCCGTTACCAAGTGGAAGTAGGCACGAAAACCCAACTTTTAAAACCCGTCTTTTACCGGAATAAGGCAGCTTATCTGATCGGAAGGACTTTTGTCGGTAAAAAATGGATGCCATTTATCATTCCATTCATGAATGGCCCGAAAGGAATCTTTGTCGACACACTGATTTTTGACCCCAATTTAATGAGTCACTTATTCAGCTTCACCCGTTCCTATTTTATGGTCGAAGCAGAAGTGCCTTCACAGATTATCGGTTTTCTGAGCTCAGTGATTCCACACAAAAAAATCCATGAACTCTACAATGCCATAGGCTTCAACAAGCATGGTAAAACACTCTTTTACCGGGATTTCCTAAATCACCTGGAAAACAGTTCAGACGAATTTGTAGTGGCACCTGGAATAAAAGGAATGGTGATGACGGTATTCACACTTCCGTCTCTAAATATTGTTTTCAAGCTGATCAAAGATCACTTCGAACCACCCAAAAGCATGACCCGGCAGGAAGTCAGAGAAAAATACAAACTGGTCTCACTTCATGATCGGGTGGGCAGAATGGCCGATACGCATGAATTTGAATATTTCAAAATTCCACTAGATCGGATAAGTTCTGAACTGATGAAAGAACTCAGAAACACTACCAATTCACTTTTACAGATAAATAAAAATTACCTGATAATCAAACATTTATACACCGAACGAAAGATGATTCCACTCAATATTTTTCTTGAATCCTGTACTGTGGAAGAAGGTAAGCGGGCCGTGGAAGACTATGGACGAGCCATCCTTCAATTGGCTCAGGCCAATATTTTTCCTGGAGATATGATGACCAAAAACTTTGGTTTGACACGACAAAAACGAGTCATTTTTTATGATTACGATGAAATTGAGTTTCTGGAAGACATGAATTTTCGGGAAAAACCCAAGCCGGAAAATTATGAGCAGATCTATGCTTCAGAACCTTGGTATGAAATCAGGAAGAATGATGTCTTTCCTGAAGATTTCAGGAGATGGATGATAGGAAGGGCAGATCTAAAGCCTCATTTTTTGAGCTATCACCAAGATTTGTTTGATCCTGCCTTTTGGAATTCCTTAAAGGAACGAATCCAAAAAGGTGAGTTGATCCATGCTTTTCCCTATCCTGATGAGATTCGATTTCGACCGGAGGAGGCTGTATAGCAAAACAACGTTTCATTCTTAGCAGTACAACGCTTATTTTTGACTAATCGGGTTAACCCAATTCGTATCCTCAACCCATGATTTCAGAAGTCTCAAGGTCTCCAGCCAAACCTACTCTTACTAAAAAAATCGTCCTTCAAACTCCGGATGACGACGACAGGCCCGTTTACATTTCCGGCAACTTCAACAATTGGGCGACACAGGATTTTAATTTCCGCATGAAAAAGCTCGAAACCGGGAAGTATGAATTCAATTTTCCGGAAGAACCCAAATTTGAGGGAGAACTGATTTACAAATTCACCAAAGGAGACTGGTCAGAAGTGGAAATCGATCGCTATGGCAACCGTACGCCAAACCGTCATTGGAATGATGACAAGGCTGTCAAGCTGGAGAAAGTGGCAAAATGGAGAAAAAACTGGCTTCCTTATCGCCCCTCTCAGCTTCCAAAAATCCATTTGATTTCCGAGGAATTTGAGATTCCCCAGCTGAACAAAACACGGAAAATCTGGGCACTACTGCCGCACGATTACGATACGAGCACCGAAAACTACCCCGTTCTCTACCTCCATGACGCTCAAAATCTTTTCAACGAAAATGCGGAATTCGGTAACTGGCAAATCGATAAAAAGCTGGCAGTCATGTCTGACTATGGCATTGGCAAAATCATTGTCATCGCAGTAGAACATGGAGAAAAAGAGCGGTTGATTGAATATAATGTAGGTAAAACACTACTGGGACAAGGAAACGGCAAACAATACATTCGATTCATCACCGATACCCTAAAGCCTTTTGTCGACAAAACCTTCCGCACCAATCCGAATCGGGAGCACACCGGTATCGGAGGCAGCTCGATGGGTGGATTGGTCAGCATCTTTTCCGGGTTGATTTATCCTGAAGTTTTTGGAAAACTGATGGTCTTCTCCCCCTCCCTTTGGGTGATCCCAAAGATCAAACTCGGCTTTTTTGATTTTTTTGAACCGCAGGAAACCCGAATCTACCTCTATGCGGGTGGTGACGAAAGCGAAACCATGGTCAATCACGTGACCAAACTCCGAAAGCGACTCCTCAAGCGAGAAAGCCTGGAAGGGAAGATGAAAGTACATCTTTCCATCAACGAACAGGGTAAACACAACGAATCCTATTGGGGTGATGAATTCCCAAAAGCCATCGAATGGCTGTTTTTCAATGACAAAAAGGAATAAAAACTTCCTACACAACTATGCAATTCAAAATTAATCCAAAAAATCTCTCGACAACAGCTTTGAGAGTTATCCCTGTCCTTCAAGGTAATGCTGAAGGACTAATTTCAGACAAGCTTGGGAATATAAGCCTTTCCAAAAACCTGTTTTCGGGAAAAAAAGACACCAACTACTCTCTGGCAATCGAAAGTCAAGTGGTCCTACTTCTCGGTCTTGGTGAAGATCCTGATTACAAAACCATGGAAACTTCATTTAGAAGAGTTTTAGCCAAAAGTTCCGAATTGGTTGAGAAGGAAGTTTTGATTGACTTTCCGGATTCTTTTTCCCGGGAACAGATCGAAGCTGCATTAGTTGGTTTTCAACTTGGTGCATATTCCCTTGGCTTTTACAAAAAAGAAAAAGCAAAAGATTACTCCAAGCTTAAAGTGGAAGTTTCCATGACAATTGATAAAGCTAAATCTTTGGCGGATCGGGCCCAAAAAATCGCTCAAGCCAAGATGGAAGCTTTCAAATTGGTAGATCTTCCTCCCAATAAAATCACGCCAGAATACCTGGGTGACTGGGCAAAAAATCTTGGGAAGAAATCAACGCTGGAGGTAAAGGTGTTTGATGTAAAAAAAGCAAAATCGGAGGGTTTGGATGCTTTTTTGGCGGTTGGTAGAGCTTCGGCAAAAGACCCCAAATTCATCATACTGGAGTACCGTCAGCCAAAAGCCAAACTCCACCTTGGACTTGTGGGTAAAGGGGTGACTTTTGACACCGGCGGGCTGAATGTAAAAACTCAGGGAATGCACTACATGAAATCCGATATGGGCGGGGCCGCAGCAGTTTTGGCAACTGCGCAAGTTGTTGCCGAACTGGAATTGCCCGTGAACCTTACTGTCATAGTGCCTGCTTTGGAAAATGCGATCGATAAAGACGCCTACTTGCCTTCCGAGGTAATTGGAAGTCACGCCGGATTGTCTATCGAAGTCATTGATACCGATGCTGAGGGTCGGTTGATCGTGGCGGATGGACTTTCATACCTAATCAAAAACTACAACGTAGACCAAGTCATTGACCTGGCCACGTTGACAGGAAACAGCATCGGAACTTTTGGTTATGAATGTGCCGCATTATTCAGTAATGATGGAAACCTTTCCCATGGACTCCAACAGGCTGGAGAGGAAATCGGAGAGAAATCCTGGCCCCTGCCGCTGTGGGAGACTTATGGGAAAGAGATGGAATCCGAGATAGCGGATATTAAAAATTTTAATGGAAAACCGTTTGCAGGAGCAATCACCGCTGCCAAATTTCTTCAGGCATTTATTCATGAGCATCCGGCCTGGGCACATTTAGACATAGCCGGAGTAGCATTTGGAGACAGTGAGTTTTCGAAAACTAAAACCGGGACAGCATACGGCGTTAGTCTTCTCTTGCGTTACCTGGAAAATCAACTTTAAAATTTATCCGACAAGTCTTCCGATTTGTCGGAATTTTTTTCACTTTTTGAAAATCAAAGCCATTCTTCATGAACTCCTCCAAAACTTTTCTCTGTATTTCTAACTATTTCAAAGGAAATGCTTTTCTGACCGCACTCAAAAAACAAGGAAACAAGGTTTTCCTCATCACTACAGAGAAACTGAGGGAAAAGCCCTGGGCCTTTGAGTACATCGACGAGGTATTCTACATGCCGGGTCAGGATTTGGATTGGGACATGGATCTGCTACTGAAGGGGGTCGGGGGATTGATGAAAGATCACAAGATCGAGGCCATCATTTCATTGGACGATTATGATGTGGAAAAGGCAGCCTTCCTCAGAGAAAACCTCCGTATCCCTGGAATGGGGCAGACTACGGGACGGTATTTTCGGGACAAACTTGCCATGCGAATGCGGGCAAAAGATGCCGGAATCCGCGTCCCTCCTTTCGCGCCACTTTTCAATAACGAAGAAATCAATCGGTTCGCTGATACGGTACAGGCTCCTTGGGTTTTGAAGCCTCGATCAGAAGCTTCTGCTAATGGAATCATCAAAGTACATACCAAGGGAGATCTCTGGAAGCACATTGATGAATTGGGAGAAAACAGGATTTACTACCTGGTGGAGCAATTCAAGCCCGGTGATGTGTATCATGCAGATGGGCTTCAATTGGGCGGAAAGACCTTGTTTTTGACCGTTTCGAAGTATTTGACGACTCCGATGGAAATCTCTCAAGGAGGAGGGATTTTCCGGTCTGCCAATATCGAATACGGCTCAGAGGATGACAAAGCTATCAAAAAGGTAAATGAAGCCATCATGAACGCCTTCGGTCTCCAGCATGGGGCTTCTCATACGGAGTTTATCAAATGCCGGGAAGACGGGGAGATCTACTTTTTGGAAACCGCCTCACGCGTAGGCGGGGCACATTTGGCGGAAATGGTCGAGGCAGCTACAGACATCAATCTCTGGGAAGAATGGGCGAAGATTGAAAATGCCGTAGCAAAAAACGAAAAATACACCCTACCCAAGGTAGCCAAAAACTACGCCGGAATCGTACTCACCCTTTCCAAATATCAGCACCCTGACCTCAGTCCGTTCGATGATCCCGAAGTTTGCTTCAGAGTACCATTGGATTACCATGCCGGTCTGATTGTGAAATCTCCAAAGCAAAAACGTGTATTGGACTTATTGGACAGCTACGCAGAGCGATTTGCAAGGGATCTATCTACCAGCGCAGATGCACCTGAGTTGAAGAAGTTTCATTGATTTTATTTCGATAGACTTATTTCTAAATCCGACAAATAATGACCAAATCTCAAGGAATTGAACTCAAAAAAAATTAAAGCCTTACATTTAAATAAAAAATGAAACAACTAACCTTCCCTTTGTTATTAGAGCCAAAAGCAATGAAAAGAATGGAAATATTCCCGTTGATGAGGTATATGGGAAGTAAGTATAAGCTAATTCCTTGGTTACATGAAACATTTAGTGAATTAGAATTCGATTCCGCATTGGACGCATTTTCAGGCTCTGGCGTAGTTTCTTACTTACTTAAATCTATGGGTAAGGAGGTTCATTCGAACGATTTTTTGACATTTTCAGCTACTATTACAAAAGCATTAGTCGAAAACAATTCGACCTTAATTGAAAAAAGTGATATTGATTTCCTGTTGAATTTAGAAGTGAAATCAGATAATTTCATAGAGACCACATTTGAAAATATTTTCTTTACTAGGGATGAATTAATCTTTTTAGATAAAATAAGCCAAAATATTTCAGAGCTAACGTCTCCATATAAAAAAGCCTTAGCCTTGACTGCATTATTTAGATCTTGCCTAAAAAAGCAACCAAGAGGTGTTTTTACAATATCTGGAAATCTGGAAAAGTATGACGATGGAAGGAGGGATTTAAAATTATCATTAAAAGAGCATTTTTTAGAACAAACAAAACTCAACAACAAAGTTATTTTTGATAATTCTAAAAGAAATGTTTCTTACAATGAAAATATTTTTGAATTAAAGAATCCTAATTTAAGTCCAGATTTGGTATATTTTGATCCGCCCTATGTACCACCTTCAGATGATAATTGCTATGTGAAAAGATATCATTTCCTTGAAGGATTATCCAAATACTGGCATGGTGAAAAAATAATGAAAGAAACAAAAGTGAAAAAAATTCAAAAAAAATTCACTCCCTTTTCATACAAAAAGACTGCTATTCAAGCCTTTGAATCCTTGTTTGATCAATTTTCAGAAAGCACTTTGGTATTATCATACTCATCCAATGCATTCCCGGATTTAGAGACTTTGGTATCCTTAATGAAAAATGAAAAATCAAATGTTGAAATAAAATCCAAACCTCACAGATACCATTTTGGTAATCATGCAACGGCTTTACGGTCAAACGTAATGGAGTATTTAATTATTGGTAGAGATTAAATATGATCAGACATAAACAAACCAAAACCCAGTTGATTGAAAGTTTAGGAGAAGTTAAAAGTGATTGGAAAGATGATTTTTCTGTACACTTTCTAGAATTAGTATCGAGTTTTAATTTCAAGAATAATGTCTCAGAAATTCACCTTATACAAATACTCCAAAAAGATTTTGAGGCTGGAATCACATTTTTTAGGTTAGTTCTAGAACAATCAAAGGATGAGTTTACTGAGATTTTAAAAGCACTCTTTTTTCATTCAAGTTTGGGTTATGGTAAAACTTGTTTTTTGTCAAATCCTGAAGAATACATCAGGATTTTAAAAGAATATGGTCTTATCGATGCAATAAATATTTTGATTTCCCGAGAATATACTTGGAGAGAAGTTATCCAGGAAAGGCTCAAAATGGGACGGGGAAGTGCCATCAAAGGTCAAAAAAGAGGCAAAAATCTTGAAGACTTTGTTGAGTCTATTGTATCTCAGGTATTTGAAAATTATGAAATCCGAAAAAGTTTTAGGGGAGCAAAAGGTCTGACAACTGCAAAAGCAGATTTTTGTATTCCCTCAACTCAAAATCCGAGTATAGTCATCGAAGTCAAAGCCTATGGTGCCACAGGAAGTAAACAGAGTGATGTGATTGGTGATGTGCAAAAAATAATTTTGGAAAAGCGAAATGATACTTACTTTTTGCTAGTCACTGATGGGATTACCTGGAAAGCTAGGATGCGGGATTTCGAAAGATTGATCGAATTTCAGAATTATGGGGATGTCTACAGGATTTATACCCAAAAAATGGATCTCGAACTTTTGTCTGACTTAATTCAATTAAAAGCAGAGTTGAATCTCTAACTCCAATCGTAATCTTTGGTTGAGATAAGGATTATTAAAACCGTTCTTCAATCCCTAATCCAAAAAGTGCGAAGTCGTATTTGACCGGGTCAAGTGGGTCGAATTCCCGAAGCTTTCGAGTCAGCTCCAAAGCTGTCAACCAATCCGTTTGCTTTCTGGTAATCAGGCCCAGCTTCCTGCCTACCCGATCGACATGAAGGTCACAGGGACAAATCAACTGAGCAGGTGAAATATTTTTCCAAAGTCCAAAATCAACTCCCATATCATCCGATCTCACCATCCAGCGGAGATACATGTTAATCCGTTTGCAGGCAGCCTTTCGGGATGGTGTTGCGATATGCTTTTTCGTTCGATTCGGAGCCGGGTCCAGGCTAAAGAAAACCTGATGAAACGCTGTCAAAATCGACTCCATCGAATCGATATGACCGGTTTGACCGATTAAAAATGCCTCTTCCAAGCTTTCATGATTTCGATAAAACCAACTAAGAAAATAAATGAAATAAAGCGTATCAACATCGTTGAATGTTCGATGCTTAAACCTCAAAAAAGGACTTAAGTCACCTTCGTGATGATTGAGCAAAAAATCATAGGGAACATTATCCATCAACTGGAACAGTTCCAAACATTTATTTATGATGGTCTTTCGCTGTCCCCATGCCAAAATTGCCGCAAAAAAACCTGCTATCTCGATGTCCTGTTTTTTGGAGAATCGATGTGGGATAGAAATCGGGTCGTTGGGGATGAAACCTGGTTGATTATACTGCACGACTTTCAGATCCAAAAACTCCTTTAGCCCTTGCATCAAATTGCCACTTTCACTTTTCCACCCTGAGTCCTGTCAAACCATTTGAAATAAAGTTCCTTGTCGATTTTTTCCGACACATGCCAGTCATAGCTTTTGATGGGAGTCAAGAAACGTTGTGAATCCCGATCGGGGTCGTAGAGGTAAATTTCAAAATCAGGCATTTCTTTTGGATCCTGCGTGTTCCATTTCTCCAAAATAAATCCATCTTCCAGGAACCTGACTTTATTTCCAAAGACAAAATCCTCCAAAATCGAAGGCACTCCTACCTTTCTCCTCCATTTGAATCCTGCAGGACCAAATATTATCTGCTGACATACTTTTGCTTCCCTAAGTTGATTGGAATGATCCAATTTTTTCCATTCAGCCTCATTTAAAACAACGGATTTCCCTTTCGGTCTCAACTGAGTCAAAAGAAAGGAAAGCTTGGAAAATAAAATCGTGAAGCCAAAGAACAGTAGCCCAAAACTCGCCAAAATCGGATATGAGATGATAAAAATAAAATTCCAAATAAACCGGAAAGTATGGTGAAAGAGTAGCTGGACTATGTTCATTTTGAATTACTGATGTCACAAAGGTACTCTCGGTAGTTTACAATGACAAAGATTCATCAGTTGACTAAAAAAACAGAAAAGCCGACTCTCGCCGGCTCTCCTTTAGGTCATTTTTGGAGGTTTTAATAGAGTACTTCTACCGGAAAACGTTGATTTACAGCACGTAACTGATCAAATGCTGCTTGGGAGAGCTTAATCACCAATTTGGAATTGTCGCCGGTTTCCGGAAGTCTGCCAACCACCCGGGCGAAGATCGTAATGTCATTTTCCTCATTTTTTACTCGCATGATACTTCCCACAGGGGCCTCACGGTGCAAAACCAAATATTTTTTATGTCCTCCTGTACCTTCAATCAGTTCGGCTTGGCCACTTTCCTTGATGTTTTTAAAACCTCCGGATGTATTCTCGGGGGTAGGTTCTGTAGTCAATACTGCTGTGGAAGGAGCCACATTAGGTGTTCCGATGACTGGAACAGTTACCGGACCTTCGCCTGCTCTGCCTACTTTGATCACCTGTCCTGAGCGAAGGTTATTGGAAGTCAATCCATTCCATTTAATCAAGTCCTCTACACTGGATTCATATTGCGTAGAAAGTGAAAAAAGCGTCTCCCCTGATTTGACGGTATGTGAAATCCACTCTCCGGGTGCCATAGGTGTCGAACTGACAGCAGGTTCTACCCTGGAACTTGGAACCTGAGCTGGCTCAGGCAGCGTTCTTTTTGGCTCTTCGGATTCAATCTTTTTATCAATGACCTTTGGCTCTACTTTTGGCTTTTCTTTTACTACTTCAGGTTGAGTTTTTGGAGTAGTCACTACAGTTGTAGCGCTTGCAATCGGGGGCGAAGGCGTGGTGACTGGATTTCGTGAATCTGTTTCTTTTACGATCAAAGCCTGCCCCACACTGAGATCATTTCCCAGCAACTTATTCCATTGCTTCAGTGAATCTACCGTGATATTATACTTTTTAGAAATCGAGAAAAGTGTCTCTCCTGGCGCCACTTTGTGCAGTGAGGTTCCTTCGTCCAATTCACTTTTTGAGATGTAGGGTATTCGAATGGTCTGACCGATCTTTAGTCCTTGTTTTAGAACTTCATTGGAATTTTGAATCTCTCCCACAGGAACTTGGTACTTCCTTGAAATTGCAAATAGTGTTTCCTGTGGACTTACTTTGTGCAAAATGAAGGTTTTGTCCCCTATTCGCTCCACTCCAATTGAATCTCCTGCCACGAAATCTGAGGCTTCAGCCCAAGACATTGCAAAAAACAAAACAAGAATTAATGAGCTTATAAATTTGGGTTTTAAGAACATAGTAATGAAAGCATTTCTGGTTGAATTGAATTACCGATAGAAATTGCAAGAATTATGCTAGAATTGCCAAAATCGGGCATTTTCATTCCTTCATTCCTGTAAAAGTTGAATTGCTTGCTTATCAAAAAATAAAAAAACTGGCGTATTGATTCTGTGATCCCTATCTTTTCCGTATAATTTGAAATTCAAAATGCAACTTCGTTCTATCTTCTTTTTTCTGCTTTTCTTCCTGTCCCTATCAATTCAAGCACAGGAGAAACCAGCTAAAATTTACACGTTCAAAATCGACAAAGACATCGATCCGGCGATGAACAGACGCGTAAAAATTGCTCTGGAGGAAGCTGTAAACCAAAAAGCCACGTTGATCATCATCGAAATGGACACCTACGGAGGTGCCGTTACTGATGCGGATGATATCCGAACGATGATACTCGAATCTGAAATTCCAGTTTATGTGTTTATAAACAAAGACGCGGCCTCCGCCGGAGCCTTGATTTCCATTGCCTCTGACAGCATCTACATGGCCCCCGGAGCAAGTATAGGTGCGGCTACTGTGGTTAACGGAGCCGATGGGGCAGCTGCTCCTGATAAATACCAATCTTACATGCGATCGATGATGCGGAGTACAGCCGAAGCCACAGGTCGAGATCCAAAAATCGCAGAAGGCATGGTAGACGAAAAAATAGAAATTGAAGGTATTTCGGAGTCCGGTTCAGTGATCACGCTTTCGGTTTCAGAAGCGATTAAATATGGTTTTTGTGAAGGAGAATTCAATTCAATCGATGAAATCCTGGAAGCTCAAAACCTTCAGGAAGCAGCTGTCATAGCCTACGAAGAAGATGCAATCGACAAGATTATCGCCTTCTTTTTAAGTCCTGCGATCAGTGGTGTATTGATTCTTATCATTATTGGAGGAATTTACTTTGAACTTCAGACCCCAGGGGTTGGATTCCCGATTTTAGCCTCCGTTGTTGCCACACTGCTCTATTTTATACCCTATTATCTCAACGGACTCGCTGAAAACTGGGAAATACTCATCTTCATCGTGGGGATTGTGCTATTAGCGGTAGAATTATTCGTTATTCCGGGTTTTGGCGTATTTGGAGTCTTGGGAGTTATATTCATTTTGGGAGGGTTAGTTTTAGGAATGCTACCAAATCAGAATTTCAACTTTGATTTCGTTCCGGCATCACAGCTTTTTGCAGCTTTGCTGACGGTGATTTTAGCAGCCTTGGCATCCGTAGGATTGGTTTTTTGGCTCACGCCAAAGGTTAATCAATGGGGAGCTTTTAGAACCATAACATTAGCTAGTACACAGGAGCGAAGCGAGGGATATACTTCCAGCTTCTATTCCAATTCACTTCTCGGCAAAGTAGGAATAGTCCATTCCCGACTCAGGCCAAGCGGCCGAGTGGAGATCGAGGGAGAAATTTACGATGCCTCTTCACGTGGTGACTTTATTGATCAGGGTGAAAAGATTATCGTCGTTTCCACAGAAGGAACGTCCCTAAAGGTGAAAAAACTCGAAGCTTGACCGGGAATATTTTTCACTAAGTTTGCGGCATGAACCCATTTCAGTCGATCTACGAGGCTATTGGAGAGGATCAAATCCGGAAACTAGTCGGAAATTTCTATCAGGAAGTGGCAAAAAATCCGGCTTTGCGAAAACTTTATGCCGAAGATCTCAAACCAGCCGAAAGAAGACTTTTTCTGTTTTTACTTCAGGTATTTGGGGGGCCACAAACTTATTCTGTTGAGCGTGGTCATCCCAGATTGAGAATGAGACATTTAGATTGGGAAATTGATCCGGTCATGCGCGATCACTGGCTGAACGCCATGCTGACCGCACTTGACAAGCTCAAGCCGGAGCAAAACGCCAAGGAGCTGATGACGCAATACTTCATTCAAGTAGCCAATCCTATGATCAATCATGAGTAGCATACTTCCCCGACTCCACTCTGCGTATGCGGCGGTTATGTTTCTGCTGATTTTTTTAGTGATTTTTCCATTTATCCTGATTTGTATTTGGATACCCGGGTGGAAAAAATACGGTCGGAAAATCAACCGTTATTGGGCAAGAGCTTACTTTTCAATGATCTTTCTTCCGGTGAAAATTGAAATTCTCGGGAAATTTGAAAAGAACAAACCACATATCTTTCTGGCAAATCACTTCAGCTACTTAGACGTAGCAATGATGGGATTTGTACCGGGTGATGTGCTTTTCGTAGGCAAAGCTTCGATCAGAAAGGCTCCGCTATTTGGTTATTATTTCAAAAGCCTGCACATCGCGGTGGACAGGGATCGGTTGAAAAGTAGGGCGGAGACCATGCGGAGAGCAGGAGAAGCATTGGACCGGGGAAGCGGCATTGTACTTTTCCCCGAAGGGGGCATCTATACCAAAAATCCTCCCAAGATGGTTCCTTTCAAAAACGGAGCATTTCGGCTGGCTATGGAGAAACAAATCCCCGTCATCCCTGTCACTTTATCCTTTAATCACCTAATTTTACCCGATAAAAGCCCGCTTTTGCTTCACCGCAGCACAGCTAAGATGGTTCTTCACGAGGCATTAGACCCCAAGGATTTTGAAACAGACGAACAACTGAAATTAGCCTGCTTCCAAGTAATTCAAGGTCAATTGGACAGAGATAACCGATTAATTCAATCTTAGATTTACAAGTCAATGAAAATAAATAAGGATTCCATAAAGAAAATCGCCCACTTAGCCAGGTTGGAATTTGACGAAGGTTCCGCTGAAAAAATGTCCAAAGACATGTCTCAAATTCTGGACTGGGTGGAGCAGCTCAATGAAGTGGACACTTCCAATGTGGAGCCATTGACTACCATGTCCTCGGAAGTCAATGACCTTCGTGAGGACAAAGTCGGCCCGCTTTTGGATCATGAAGCCGGTCTAAAAAATGCTCCTAAAAGAGACTCGGATTTCTTTCGCGTACCTAAGGTTTTAGAATAGGCATGCTGAAAAACACTCCTACTCTCCATACTTTGGGAAAATTTTCTGCCCTCCTGTTTTTAGTTACAGGAGTTTTTTTTGCTGCTTACACCTTCCTTTACGGCTCATCCTATTACCCAAACATCGTCCCCGCTGCCTTTCTGGATTCCATCGCGATTAACTTGGACTGGGCAAACTTCGGAACACTTTCATTTCCCATTCAAGTGGATAACTTTTTAGTCTTTCAGGAATTTCATTCCACACCTCCGGGTTTTACCTTGAATGAAAGTTACCTCTTCGGGGGAATTGTGTTTTTGGTTGCTGTCTCCGTACTTGCTCTGGCGAGTACGTTCAAAAAAATACCTTTCCTGATTTTCGGTGCAGCTTGGATTATTCTCTTGACCCTCACCAATTCCAACGGCTTAAATATTGGATCACCCAGCTCAAACACGCCGCTAATAATCTTGATTATCGGGACTTTTTTACCGGTAATTTATTTTCATGTTTGGAAGCCTGAAGCTGCTTTCAGCATCAGGTGGATAGCCGTCTTTTTGGCTTCGGGAGTAGCAGTTTTTTCTTTGATCACACTCAGTCCTATCGCTAATCCTCCGCTTTATTTGGCAGAACAAAGTCTGGTGATCGGGATCGGGATGGTAATATCCTGGATTTTTTGGCAAGGGCACGGGGTAATTTCAGGGATTTATATTCTTTTGGCCAGGGCAAATCAAAATGTAAGCATGAAGATCTCCTGGCAGATTGTGGGGATTTCCGGGCTTTATCTGATGACTTTGGTTTTTCTTCTACTGGACTTAAAAGGCGAGGTAAATCTGCCCTTCCCAACATTTTCTCCCTTGTTTTTGATCCTTCCGATAGGATTATTAGGCTGGCTGTCGACGGCTGAGAAACTCAGGCAAGTCGAAGAGATCGCCTCCCAACCAAAATTCCTCAAAGCATTCTTTTTGTTGGGTTTTGGGATTTCTTTTTGGATGATTTGGAAATTAGAGATTTCAGGAAATGAAGCCGCAGGGGAGTTTTTGAAGCATTTAATCATTTACTCACAGTTTGGTTTTTCCCTGTTTTTTGTGGTCTACCTTGTGAGTAACTTCCTGTCTGTGATGGACTCAGGAAAGGCTGTGGACAAGATTCTTTTCAAGCCTTACTCACTTCCCTACTATCATCTTAGAATCGGTGGAATGATTTCGATTCTGGTAGTCACGATCTACATGGATGCAGTGCTTGCTCCACAGGCCAACTCCATGACAACCAACATCCTGGGCGATTATTATTACCAAACCAATCAAAAGCTGGAAGCGAGTATTCTTTATGAAAACGCCTGGGCTGCCTATCGGAAAAACCAAAAAGCGAAAAATGCTACGGCACACCTTCTATTTGATCTCAACCAGCCCACACTGGCCAAAGAACATTTGGATCAGAGTTTTGCCGAAGTCCCACAGGTGGACAACATTATGCTACAAAGTTCCCGAATGATTCGGGAGAACAGGCCATTTGAGGCGGAATACTATCTCAAAAACGGATTGATGCGATTTCCCGAAAACCCGTATTTGATCAATAACCTGGCGCTGGTTTATGTGAAAATCCAAAAACCTGAGGAGGCCTTGGCACTGCTTTCAGGAATTAATCCCAATGATCCTGTACTTACTTCCAACTTGATTGCATTGCAAAGCAAATTGAAGAAAAAACAAGTCGAAACCCGCACAGGAGAGGGTCTGATCACCAAAATCAACCACCTGGCAAGTAATAACTTGGCCGGAGAACCTACCGATCTCAACGAATTGCAAAAGCTGAGAGAAGCATTGGAAAAAGAAACTTCGCCAATGCTGTTGAATGCCGGCATACGGAATCTTTTCTCAAATAAAAACTTCTCTAACACCACTTCAGATCTAATCTGGCTGGATTCCCTCAGCAAAAAGGAAGAATTGCTCGATTATCTGATGCAGTTGCAGGAAACTGCCACTATCCGAAGCCTGGCAGCCGGTCGAGTGACAGAAGCTGTAAAAAACCTGAATGGCTTGGCCTTTCGAAATCCCGGTGAAGCAGGGTTCTATTTGAATCTTACTGCAGGGATTTTAGCTCAAAATCTGGATTTTGAAAAAGCTTCAAAGGATATCCTTTTTGCTGAAGAAAAGGGCTTTCAAGCCTTTCGCCCATATCATTTCGTAATTTTGCGCTTAGGTGGATTTGCGGAAAAGGCCTTGGAATTGGAAGGTAAATATCTCGCCCCAAGCACCAATTCCCCTGACGAATTTCTTGTCTTACTCTCCAAATTCAATGAGTCAATTCCAGATAAGCTTTTTGATCAATGGATTTCCCTGTCTTCTGAGGATTGGAAGTCAACCCTCGCTTTCCTGCTGTTGGAAAGAAAAGCGCATGGACTAACCAAATTCCAATTGAATGCCTTGGGAGATTTTCTGAAAGGAAAAGTGGAAAATGAAGCGCAGCTGACTGCATTCCTTCAAAATCCAGATTGGTCAAATCAGGAGTCCTTGCTATCCTACCTTCAATTTCTTCAGGTCGGAGAAGAACTATCTGCCAACCCCTACAAAACTCCCCTTGTCTTGAGTGCTGCTGACAGGCTTGCAGATCCACTTGATCAGTATGAATTGCTCAATACAGCAAGTGAGTTTAGTAAAGATCCGATGCTCTGGATCCGTAAGGTTCAGGCGGCTAAGCGAATCGGATTGGATAATTATGCGACAGCAGCCCTGCAGGAGATGAGCAATTGGCTAACATGGGATGAAATTGAATTATTGCAAGGCACCAACTATTGATCTTTTTTCACGTATTTTAGAGCAATGCCTTAGAGGGTAAATAAACTAAACCACTAACTTAAACGGAATTTTCTATCATGAGCAAAGTCATTGAAACCCACGATATCAATAAAACCTATAAAATGGGTTCAGAAATTATTGAAGCACTCAAGTCTGTAAGCATTTCTGTGGATCGCGGTGAGTATGTCGCATTTATGGGCCCTTCCGGTTCTGGCAAATCTACCTTGATGAATATCATCGGATGCCTCGACTCGCCTACTTCCGGTACGTACATTTTGTCCGGCAAAGATGTCAGTGACATGAGCGAGAATGAGCTTGCTGAAATTAGAAATAAGGAAATCGGATTCGTTTTTCAGACTTTTAACCTACTGCCTAGAGCCAGTTGCCTGGACAATGTAGCTCTTCCACTGGTCTATGCAGGGTATAGCCGGTCCGACCGTAAGGAGTTGGCATTTCAGGCACTTTCCGATGTTGGCTTGGGAGATCGGACGAAGCACCGCCCCAACGAACTATCCGGTGGTCAGCGTCAGCGGGTTGCTATTGCAAGAGCCTTGGTAAATAACCCGAGCATCATCTTAGCCGATGAACCTACCGGAAACTTGGATTCAAAAACTTCGTACGGCATTATGGAGCTTTTCCATGAACTGCATGCCGGTGGAAATACCATCATCATGGTAACTCACGAAGATGACATCGCTCACTATGCCCATCGAGTGATTCGTCTGCGAGACGGATTGGTAGAAACAGATAAAATCAATCCAAACCCCACCAGAGGCATTATGATGCCGGTATGATTTATCCAAGTAATTTGAAATAGATTCTTATTTTTGCCCCTGAACGAAACGAGGCAGAATGAAAATCTATACTAAGACCGGAGATCAAGGAATTACTTCACTGCTTGGAGGCATGCGTGTCCCAAAATCCGATCTAAGGATAGACGCATATGGAACAATAGACGAACTCAATTCTTATTTAGGTCTACTCCGAGATCAGAAAGTGAATGCGAAAAGAGCCGATTTTTTGAAGGAAATTCAGGATCGATTATTCACCATCGGAGCTGATTTGGCTACAGTCCCGGGAAAAGATAAAGTCAAAAAACCTGATCTCTACTTAGAAGATGTAGAAGCGCTGGAGCGGGAAATGGATTTAATGGATTCCCAGTTGCCTATGCTCAGCGCGTTTATTCTACCGGGCGGACACCAATCGGTTTCATTTTGTCATTTAGCCAGGACTGTCTGCCGACGAAGCGAACGGATCGTAGTGGAGCTTGCTTCATTAGAGCCAGTTTCTGACCTAGTTATTCAGTACCTCAACAGACTTTCTGATTACCTCTTTGTATTGGGAAGAATGATGGCAAAGGAACTCGAGATAGAAGAAGTTACCTGGAAGCCTCGATTGTGATTAAACATCGGTTTTTTGGTAAATTTCGGCTCTTTCAAAAAACAGCCTCCTGGGCAATAAAATAATACAAAAGTCCCCCTTTATTTATCCTCAATCAAAAAGAGTATGAAGACGTCCTTAGCTATCCCAGTTCAGAAAATCGAAAAATCAAAAATTCAAGAAACCGATTTTTCAAATTTAATATTTGGAAAAACAATATCAGACCACATGTTTGTGGCGGATTATGTTAATGGGGAATGGACGGATTTGAGAATTGTTCCTTATGGCCCTTTGGACCTCCATCCCGCCAATGCAGCTCTTCATTATGGGCAATCAATTTTTGAAGGCATGAAAGCCTACAAAAATGACAAGGGGGAAATTCTGATTTTCAGAGGAGATGCTAACGCCAGAAGGATGAATGAATCGGCAACGAGAATGTGCATGCCTGAAATTCCTGAGGAAATTTTTATGGAAGGCCTACTTCAGCTTTTGGATTTGGACCGTAACTGGGTTCCAAGTGGTAAGGGGGCTAGCCTTTACATCCGTCCATACATGTTTGCGATGGATAATTACATCGGCGTAAAGCCATCAGACACCTATAAGTTTATCATTTTCACCTGTCCTGTTGGTGCTTATTACAGTAAGCCAGTCAATGTAAAAGTGGAGACAGCGTTTACAAGAGCCACGGAAGGCGGCACCGGTGCCGCAAAAACCGCTGGTAACTATGCTGCTTCGCTTTTCCCTGCACTACAAGCACAGCGTGAAGGATATGATCAGTTACTCTGGACGGATGGAAAATCCCATAGCAAAATAGAGGAAAGTGGGACAATGAACGTAATGTTTGACATCAACGGGACGCTGATCACTGCACCTACCCATACCGGAACCATACTCAAGGGCATTACCAGAGACTCCGTAATTCAATTGGCTAAGGATTGGGGAAAACCCCTGGAAGAGCGCTTTCTTACTGTGTCCGAATTACAGGAAGCATTGGAAGACGGATCTTTGCGGGAGGCATTTGGAACAGGAACTGCGGCTACCATTGCACATATTGCTAAAATCAATGTAAATGGTAAGGATTATAACCTTCCCGAAAAGGGCCCTGACGCATTTTCAAATAAAGTCCTAAACGAACTCGACGGAATCAAATACGGAACTATTCCTGACAGCAGAGGCTGGATTGTCAAAATCTAATTCAAAAACGAGAAGTTTCCTTCTCGTTTTTGCTATTTTCAGCTATGAAATTAGTATTAAGTCTGGTATTTTTCTTTTCGATAGTACTTGGGTCCTATTCCCAATCCAAGGATTTCATTCTGGTCAAAAGAGGTGGAAATCAGAAAACCCAACTACGCTACTACCCCGGCGAAAACATCACCTACAAAAGTAAAAAGCTGGGATATTTTGTTACGGATCAGATTGTGAGTCTTGACACAGACTACATCTACCTAACCGAAAATATCCTGAACCCATCGGATATTCTGGAATTGGACATTAGAAATAAAGATCCAAGAAATCGGACACTACAGAATCTGACAGCACTTTTTCTTGGTGCGGGCGGGATATTACTTACTGTCGAAGCAGTGAACAGTGTCTATCAACAAGATCGACTCCGAATCGACGAAGGCGTAGCAATCACCTCGGGGATTTTGGTCGGAACTGGTCTGGCCTTGTTGCCTTTACGTTACAAAACGTTCAAAAACACAAGTGGCTACGGAATCCAAATCATTATAATGCGTTTGGAATAATGGACCTATGCTGGTAAAAGCGGATATTTTTTTAGACTTTTGCAGCTTAAATTTTCACTTAGACAGATGACTTCAGAACAACTGAAAGACTTGAAAGCCCGCACTTCGGCTTTGAGGAGGTATCTTTGACTACGATCGTAAGAAAGCAGAAATAGATGACTTTGAGGCCGTATCGGCTCAAGCGGACTTCTGGAACAATCCAGAGGAAGCCGAAAAAACAATGAAACAAATCCAGGCTCGAAAAGGCTGGACCTCATCTTTTGAAAACCTAGACCAAAAAATTCAGGACTTGGATGTATTGTATGAATTTTACAATGCAGGAGAAGTTTCCGAAGAAGAATTGAAGGTTGATTATCTGAAAGCAAAGGAAGCCGTAGAGGAACTTGAACTGAAAAAGATGCTTTCCAATGAGGAAGATCAACTTAATGCAGTCCTGGAAATCAACCCCGGTGCAGGAGGAACAGAAAGTAATGACTGGGCTTCGATCCTGATGCGAATGTACATCATGTGGGGTGAGAAAAACGGTTTTAAGGTCCGTGAAGTGGATGTGCAAGAAGGTGAAATAGCAGGGATCAAATCAGCTACGCTGGAATTTGAAGGACCACTTGCTTACGGGTTTTTGAAATCCGAAACCGGAGTTCATCGATTGGTTCGTATCTCACCTTTTGATTCAGGAGGAAGGCGCCACACTTCGTTTGCATCCGTATATGCCTATCCGGAAGTGGATGATACCATTGAAATTGAGGTTAATCCTGCTGATGTGGAGCTTCACACTTCCCGATCCGGTGGTTCCGGTGGTCAAAATGTAAACAAGGTAGAAACCAAAGTTCAGCTGACTCACAAACCTACCGGAATTGTGGTAGTCTGTCAGATCGAGCGATCCCAGCTTGCCAACAGAGAGAAGGCGATGCTAATGTTGAAGTCCCGATTGTATCAAATAGAACTGGAAAAGCGGAATGCGGAAATCGCACGAATCGAATCGTCCAAACTTCGGGTAGACTTTGGCTCCCAGATTCGGAACTATGTTCTTCACCCATACAAACTGGTAAAAGACAATCGAACCGGGTACGAGACGTCAGATGCTCAGGGAGTGTTGGACGGAAACTTGAATGAATTTATGAAAGCTTTCCTACTCGCCCAGAGTGAAGAAAAAGCAAATAAAGAATAATCAAAAGAGGACGGATTTTTTCGTCCTCTTTTGATTTTAGTACGATCAATTTTTCAATCAAAGATTAATCATGGATATCTTTTCGATGGCCGAATGTTTATCCAATTCCTTTTAACTCGTTTGGACAAATTAACCGTGTATTTAGGCATCCTTCTTTTTTCTGGATTCTAAATAAACATCGAACAAAACTCTATCTCAATAGCCCAAATAATCGCTTACTCTTGGAATAGCCAAGATGGATTTTTGCCGTCCGTTGTAATAGGTTACTTTTTCACCATCAAAGAATGCCCCTTCTTCCAGCATTACCCGCACATCTTTGTTCCATTCTTTTACAAAAACTACTGCATTCAATTCAATTGCATAGCCGGTATTTGCATG
This sequence comes from Algoriphagus boritolerans DSM 17298 = JCM 18970, assembly GCF_900108085.1. GTDB lineage: Bacteria > Bacteroidota > Bacteroidia > Cytophagales > Cyclobacteriaceae > Algoriphagus > Algoriphagus boritolerans. The sequence continues at coordinate 87,179 of NZ_FNVR01000007.1, read as the reverse complement.
CAGTGGAAAATCTCCAGCTCCGGGCGTATTACCTTGGTTATCCCACATGCCAATGGTAGGTCCGGCAGAATGTCCGTAAAAACCCAATGGATGGGTATAAATACTTCCTCGAATCCCTTCCGCTTCCATCTGCTTCCTGGATTCGCCAAGAATTTCATTTCCTGACCTTCCGGTTTTATAATTTGAAGTCAGAATATCCTGAAGTCGATTACCAACAGCCAGGGCATTTTGTAAGTATTGAGGAACTTCTGTTTCTCCGGCTTTGAGGACATAAGCCAATTCTTGCGTATCCGTATTCAATCTCAAATACGTGATCCCAAAATCGATGTGAAGCAGATCACCCGGCATAATCACTTGTTCGCTAGGTCGAACTGCAAAGGACCGGCTCGCTTCATCAGAACCAGGATCGGGTCTTTGAATATCCACTGTGGGATGAAACCAAGTGTCCAGTTTCATTTCCACTATTTTTTCTCTGTAAAACCAAACCACATCTTCCGTGGTCGTCACTCCGGGCGTAATCACCCGGTCAGAAAGTCCCTCTGCGATGATGTAGTGCGCCAACTCCTGAATGTGCTTGTAGGCAGCCATTTCAGCTTCCGTACGGGTTTCCAGCCATCTTACTGCCAGGGTCTGGGCTGAGACAACCTTGTCTTTATGCTTGTCAGGAAGATTTTTCATGAATTCCTCATGATCAAAATGCGTCAACCCATCGGCATGTCCAAAGTCTTTGGCAAAGTTGAGTCCGATCTTTTTAGGATTTTTTACAGAAATGAGCTCCATTAGAGCCTTCCATTGATCTGGCTGTGTTTCTGGATCCCAAACTTTTTTGAATGATTTGCCCACATCGTACCTGGCAATGGCATAAGTCTCAACAGGACCGTTTGGGGCAGGCTGATACATCACTAAAATGGTTCTTCGACGTGCCGCATGCCAGGTAGCCGGCAATAGCGTGCGAATTACCGGATCTTCATTGTATTCCCGGGACATCACGATCCACAGGTCAATTCCCGTTTCCGTCATCAAGGTTGGCAACAAATTCTGTATCCGGTCTTCCAGCCAGAGATCAATAACCTCTGCCTGAGCACGCTGCGTGAGTACGGCAGGCTGTTGAGAAAAAGAAGTAAATGCGGTAAAAACCACAAAAAAGAGAAGTAAAAGTCGCTTCATGACATTCAGTTTAGATTTGAACCCAAGATAGGATTAAGAATGAAAAGTAGAAATGGTTTTAGAGTATTGAAACCTGTTTTGAAACAATGGGTTTCTCCAACAGTCTTTTTTTGCTCAGGGTATGAAATCTATAGAAAAGCAGCAATGCAGTGATGCTCAATCCAATCAATAAACCATACCATATCCCCTTTTCTTCCATACCCAATTCAAAAGCAAAGAGATAACCCAGCGGCAGCCCCAAAATCCAATAAGCCATCAAGGTGACGAAGGTGGGAACTTTCACATCTTCCATACCTCTCAATACTCCCAGACCAACCACCTGTACCCCATCTGATAGTTGGAAAAGACCGGCAATGATCAACAAGGAAGCAGATAGCGCGATTACTTCAGGATCATCAATATAAAGGGTGGGCAGGTAAAATCGAGCGCCAATAAACAAAACTGCCGCGCTGAACATAAAGACAATGACCATCCCAAAAACTACCATTCCCGCTTCTCGCATGGCTTTGATATTCCCCTTTCCGATCTGATTGCTGACTCTGATCATGCCGGCAGTAGCCAATCCTGTGGCCATCATGTAACTGATGGAAGCCAAATTCAAAGCGATCTGATGACCTGCCAGTGCGTTCACTCCGATCCAGCCCATCATAATTGCAGCTGCGCTGAAAGCAGAAACCTCAAAAATGAACTGAAATCCTGTCGGAACTCCAATTTTTAAAATTCTGGCAAGCATGGGTAAACTGGCATTTCGGATGGTAAGACTCAAGTGAAATTTTCGGTAGCGTTGGGAATAAAAAACATATCCACCCATCATGACCATCATCAAGACTCTGGAAATCAACGTTGCCCAGCCTGCACCATTCAATCCCAAGGCGGGTGCGCCCAAATATCCCCATATCAGCACCCAGTTGAGAAAGACGTTAATCACATTACAAAAAATCGTGATATACATCGCCTGCTTGGTCTGGGAAAGCCCTTCTGCCATTTGCTTGAAAGTCTGAAACACCATCATCGGAACAAGAGAAGCTGTGATAATAAGCAAGTAAGGAATTGCCAGTACCACTACTTCATCGGGTTGATTGAGAAAATGAAGCCCCTGAGACAAGCCCAAAACTATTAATGTCAGGAGTATGCTCGTAGCGACATTGATCCATAGCCCATGGCTGAAAAGACTGGCGATGCGCTTAGTCTTTCCTTTACCATCCGCCACAGAGATCAAAGGCGTGATTCCCATAGATATTCCTATCCCAAACATCATCAAAACGAAAAATATACTATTGCCTAATGAAGCTGCTGCCAAAGGCAAGGCTCCCAATCTACCCACCATCATACTATCCGCCACACCGACAGACACTTGCCCCAGCTGACTGAGCATCACGGGGTATGCTAAATGAAAAGTGGTATTTAAATGATCCCTCAGCGTCATAAATTCAATAACCTAAAATCCGGGCAGCCTTCAAGATGCCGGCAATACTTAAACTGTCTGTGATTTCTCCCGCCATGACCATTTCCAAAACCTCCCGAAAAGGAAGTTTTTTGATCTGTAGAACTTCTGTCTCTTCAAATTCAGTTTCTCCTTGTGTCAGCTCTTCTGCCAAATAAACATATCCCACCTCATCAGTGACTGAATTTGATGTATGGATTTTCATGATTTGAGTCCATTTTCCGGCAATAAGTCCTGTCTCCTCTTTGAGTTCCCGTTGAGCCGATTCCAACAATTCGCATGCTATTGGTCCACCACCCATAGGGATTTCCCAGGAATATTCTCCCAGGGGATATCGGTATTGACCGATTAGCCAGGTATTTCCCTCCGGATCTATTGGGATGATGGCCATGGCGCGGTTTTTAAAATGAATCTTGCCATAGATGCCTGGATTACCGGCAGGATTTAAAACCTCATGTTGCTCAAGTTTTATCCAGGGGTTTTCGTATATGTTGGTACTTTTCAGGGTTGTCCAGGGATTTTCAGTCATATTTTTCAAAAAAAAAGGGCGGTTGAGCCGCCCTTGATTTACACTTAAAACCTTGCTTAAGCAGGTATAGGGAGCACTTTTGAATCTTTAAAGGTAGAGAGAATTACCATAGATTGCATGGAATCCACTTCTTTGATCTCGGAAACTTTCTCCAGCATCAGCTTTTGATATGCGGTGATATCTTTTGCGATGATCTTAAGGATAAAATCACCTGTTCCAGTGATGTGATGACACTCAATCACTTCAGGGATTTCATTGATCTCACGCATAAATGCATCAATATTTCCTTTGTTATGTCCAATCAGACTGACTAGTACGAATGTACTTACTCCCAATCCGATACGTTCAGGATCCAACTTAGCGTGATAGCTTTTGATAATTCCGGACTGCTCCAATTTTTTCACTCGCTCTAGGGTCGGAGCAGGTGATAGGCCAATGTCTTTGGACAATTGTGCATTGGTGATTTTTGCATTCGCCTGAAGGATTTCCAGTATCCTGCGATCTATTTTATCAAATTTTATTCTTACACTATTATCCATGTCTTTCGGATTTACAAAATTTTATGTGGTACAAAATTAATATAATTGATGAATGTTTTAAATCGATTTAAGCCTTTTTGATGAGTGGAAATCAAAATTTTGTTAATCTTTTACAAGAAATAGACAAAGAATACAACTGAAAGCCTTTGCCTGCGCAAAAAAATTCAAATTATCTCCTGTTATAACGGACTTCTACGAAAAAAATTTAATTAAAGTTTATTCCTTTTGATAAAATCTCGGGCTTCCTTGTGCGCGGGGTGTTTGCGCTTCGCATATTTTTTGACTTGGTCGAAATACTTTTTGGCCTGCACCTTATTTTTGGCTTCGGTTTCCATTTTTCCCAACTGAATCAACGCATGCAGGTAGTACCCGCTTTCCTGAGATTCGGATTCCTCCCCATAGGCTACAGTTTTGAGGTAATACTTTTTAGCTTCTGACTTTTGACCGATCCGGTTATAGTATTCAGCCACATAAAATGCTGCATATCTTCCGCTGTTGGATTCATAGCCATACTGCCTCTGATCAATGCGTTCCAAAATCTCCGTGGATTGCTTTACTGATTCCGTCCAACGGCCTACGGTGTAAAGATGCCTTGCATAGGATCGATGAAAATAGGGATTGTTGGGAAATTTGGAATGAAGGTATTCTGAAATCTGCAGCGCCTCATAGGGTCGTTTTTCCTCCGAAGCATACAATCGAAACAGGAAATACTGTGCCTCAACACGTGTATAGAAGGCATTGGTGGCTACCGTTTCCAACTGCTGAAGCCCCAATTGTTTATTTCCTTTCGGGAAAAGCGCCATTACTGGCCTCAGAAGCGGATAATTTTCTGGAATCCAAACTGAAAAATAATTAAATAAGGCATCACCCAAGAGAAGTTCAGGGTTAAACTCGGTTTCTCCCCTGCTTAACTCCATGTATTTGAGAGCATTTCTTCCTGCCCAAGCTGCCTTGGTCCAGCTTTTTCTCTCACTGTAAAGGCGGCCCTGAAACCCATAACCAGCTGCCAGAAAGAAAGCGGCCTCTTTGTTTTTGGGATCCCTATCAAACATCCGCTGTGCTTTCTCATTTGCTCGATCCAGATACTGTATGAAAATATTGTCAAATCGCGTGTTTGTCACGTCTACTTCGATCCGCCACCAATAGCCCAAGGCCATCAAAAAGTCAGGCAAGGGATGTTCAGGATATTGGTACATGATCACCGCAAAATCCCGCTCAGCTGTCGGAAAATCGAAGTTGTACATGCTGTTTATAGACTTGGTAATGCGGTATTGTAAACCTTTGTCGAGTAAAAGGTAACCGGAAGGATTGTCTGAAAGAACAGGATTTTCCGCCTGAGCAGAAATCTTCCATGGCAACATGATTATCACTAAACTCAAAATCGCTTTCCCAACTCGACTGTTCATTACTTTCTTTTGGTTCTGAATGCAAAACTAAGGCGAAATCCAATCAAACATTTAGATTTGGCCACTTTAACAATTGAAAATGGCAAAAACCGCTTCGCCCCTTGCACAACGACTGGAAGACTTAATAGATTTCGATAAACGGGTTTATTTTTTCGCGATTCTGTTGATCTTTTTGATCATCAGATACCTCACCAACACGCTGGTCCTGGAATCCATTCCAGATTACCAAACTTTGGAATCCCAGGGCGGTTTGATGTTCTTCCATATTTTCAACACCTTAAATTATGTCTGGACGCCTTTTGCGCTGCTTTGGAAGTTTACCGTTATCGCTTTTCTATTTTGGTCAATGGGCCTAATGGTAGGATACAAGGCGAGTTTCAAGGAACTGTGGAAATTTGCCCTAGTGGCTGAGTTTGTGTTTATTTTTCCCGAGTTGCTTCGTTTACTCGTCTATCTTAATCCTTCCAATGGTGTGACCTATTTTGATATACAAAATTTTGAGCCTCTTTCTGCTCTGTGGTTAGTTGGGCCAGGTAATGTCGGCGAGAAGTTTCACTATCCGCTATCTGTCTTGAATATCTTTGAACTTATCTACGGAGCATTTTGGGTTTTGGGTTATCATATGATCAGCAGAAGATCGGTCGAAGAAAGTACGCTGGTGGTTTTAATAGCCTATTATATTCCACTTTTGATCTGGCTAGGGTTCTATATTGGGGCCTATCGCTAGTTCTTTCTTTGCTTTTTGGCATCGCCGCTACAGCGCTGAGAGCAGTATTTTACTTCCTCCCAGTTTTTCTCCCACTTCTTTCTCCATGTGAAGGGTCGCTTGCATACGATACAGGTTTTTTCGGGTAAATGTTCTTTTTTCATATCAGGCCCAGCGATTGGGTAACGTGTGTCTTTCTATTATTCGATTTGCTTCAGCCACCACTTCCTGATCTTTCTGTGCAGCCCAAATTCTGTCACGGGCTTCTGCCGCAGCTTTTTCAGCATTCACCAACGGAAATGGATAGTCTACACCTAGCTTAAAGTTCAGGCTTAGCTGCTCCATAGGCGTTAATTCCCAAGGTGTATGAATTAGAGAATTTGACAACTTGGATAATTCAGGCACCCATTTTCTGATAAATGCTCCATCGGGATCATGATCCTGTGATTGCTTGACTGGATTGTAAATCCTCACGGTATTAATGCCCGTCACACCAGCCTGCATCTGAAGTTGGGGATAATGGATGCCAGGCTCAAAGTCCAAAAACATCCTGGCTAAATGATTTTTACCAGCTCGCCAGTCCTGTGAAAGATGATAGGTAAGAAATGAAACCACCATCGCACGCATTCGGAAGTTTAGATAGCCAGTCTCCCGAAGGCATCGCATGCATGCATCCACCAAGGGGAAGCCAGTCTGACCATTTTCCCAGGCCTGTATCCAATCTTCGCGTTTTTGATAGCCAAACTTGAAAAAACCACGATTGATAGGTTCAAACTCCATGCGACTTTCCATTTCAAATTTTTGGATAAAATGACAATGCCAGCGCAGTCGGGACTGGAAATTGGTGAAGTTTCTTACTTGAAAGCCAGTCCTCGACTTTTCCTCTGAAAGCTGATAAACTTCCCGAATGGAAAGACATCCCCATGCCAGGTAAGGTGAAAGTCGGCTGCAGCCTTTTCGGGCCAAATCAGGCTTGCTGATATGAAGGTTGTAGTTTTTGACCCGATCATCCAGAAAGCTTCTGAGATACATACGCCCCTTGGATTCGCCTCCCGGCTGCATATTCTCGTTTGGAACCTTCCATATTTCTGGAATTGCCTTTTGAGGAAAGCCTTTCAAAAATCCCTTAGACAAACTAAAAAAATTGGCTTTTTTCAGTTCGGGATTTTTCAAGGGCGCCTTCGCAAAACCAAACCATGAATTCCTCCATCGATCCCGATCTTTTCTTCCCCGCTGTACTCCCTGTTGAAGGTATTCTTTCCACTCGATTTGATGTTTCTTGAAAAAAGTCCCCATCTCCATATCCCTATCATAGGTGACTTTAATTCCGGTCTCTTGATGAGAATAGACGCTCTGAATGTGAACTTCTTTGATCAGTTGCTCAAACACATCCTTTACTTCCCCATAAAAAACAGCAACTGAGGTTTGGTAGGTTTTCAGCCGGGCATTCATGTCTTCCAGACTTTCCCAAACAAACCGCCAGTGTCGCGCATCACTTTGAGGTGCCGCGACCAGGCTTGGCTCAAAACAATATACCATCAAAATCGGAAAACCTGACCGGATAGCTTCCGACATTGGTTCATGATCGCTTAATCTAAGGTCTCGCTTTAGCCAAATAATGGAGATTTTTTGCACGAAAAGGAAACTTTCAGCTATACGGAAAGTTTGATCAATATGACAAAAAGTAAAGAGTTGACAGAAGTGGAAATTGACCGAATCATCGAAATGGCTTGGGAGGATCGAACACCTTTTGACGCCATCCAGGTTCAATTTGGAATAAGTGAAGGAGAAACGATCGAAATTATGCGAAGAAATATGAAACGAAGTTCATTCAACATGTGGCGTGCACGCGTCCAAGGTAGATCCACCAAACACCTGAAGAAATGTCCAGAAGAGATGAATACCTTCAGATCCAGAATGCAACGTGGTATTGCCTTGAACAAAATCTCAAAACGATAAAAGGCCGATTAAACAACCGGCCCTTTACACTCAACAAACCAAACTACTTTTCTTAAAAACCTAACCCAAAGACCATCGCTTTGGGAGTGAAATTAAAGTCTGAAACTTTTGAGGCTGCCCCCGTCAACGGGTGAATATTACAAACCCTGCTTTGACTTCTTACCGTCAAAATAGCAAAGGGCAAATCGGATTTTCCCCCCATATCAAATCCATTTTTTATCATCATTTTAGAAAAATCGAGTGATTGAAAAAAACAATGGCAAAACCTGCGGATCAAAAGGTTCTTTTATTCACTGTAGTATAATTGATTTTGAAATTACGAAGCGGGTGGTTTGACCGGATTGACCAAAAACAAAAAAAGTGAATCGATTGACCCACTTTTTTAAATCTAAAACCCAAAATTCCTATAACTCAAACCGTCTCAAAAGGCCAACTCATGATGCCTCCAGAAAGATTTTTTAACTTTTCAAAGCCCATTTCCGCCATTATTTCGCAAGCTTGACCACTTCTGTTACCGCTCCGGCAATACAGCAGATAGGTTTTATCCTTTGGAAGATTTCTTACCTGACTGGCAAAGGCTGAGGACATCATATCGAGATTTCTTGCACCTCTTATTTTTCCTGAAGCAAACTCACCGGCAGTCCTTACATCGATAATTACCGTGTCAGGCTGTAGCATGAGATCGTGGAAAGTACCCGAAGGAATATCTTCGTATTTTTTTGATTTTGCACTAAAGAAATTGAACATGGTCGTTTGTTTTTATTTCAAATTTACCAGCTCAACAGCCTTTAAATCAGTAATAAAAGTCACTTTGAAACCTTAAGCCTCTTTTGTAAGAAACCGATTTTTGATCTCCTGTAATCCCAAGCGAAGCGCTAAAACCCATGGAAAACCATGAAATACCAGATCACCCCAATCCATCAGTTTCATGCCGACTGCTCCACCTGCGACCCATTTGATTTTGCCCCAGATGTGTGGTTCGGGCACGAACGGCATCAAACCAAGAGTCATACAGAATAACAGGACTGTTTTCCAAGAATTGAGCGGATTGGCTTTGTTTAGTTCTTTTTGCTCCATGGGTAGGTGATTTGTGACCAAAAGGTCTTGGGAAATTCTTCAACATGCTCAAATCCGAGCGGCTCATTTTCATTTTCATTTGGGATATAAGCTGTCCCAAAAAGATAGTCCCAAATACTCAATGATATCCCATAATTTACGCCATGGCTCCCCGCCGGCAAATGCTTTGCATGATGCCAGAGGTGCATGACAGGGTTATTAAGAATGTATTTAAGGGGACCATAAGTGATTTTCACGTTCGCGTGATTGAGGTGTCCGATAGCTATCGTTACGATATGGAGAATGAAAAAATCATTCAGTCCAAAGCCGATCATGGCCAAAGGGATGTATTGAATTGACTTGTAGACAACAGTTTCCATCCAGTGGTAGCGAAGGTGGGCTGCAAAACCCATCTGCTCCACAGAATGATGGACTTTATGAAACTCCCATAGCCATGCATTATGATGAAGCAAGCGATGTACATTCCATTGGATAAAGTCAGCTATGACGAACATCAGAAGGAACTGAGCAAAAACCGGCCAGGTCCCTACTTGGACAGCTACTAAATTTTCAATACCAAAGAGACCAAGAAAATCATTGAAAACCTCTACAGCCACATTGGATACTGAGTTGTACACGATCAGAGAAAAAAGGAAAAAGTTGAAAAACATGTAAAAACCGTCCAGCCAGAAATCCTGACGTATCGCGGCCTGATTTTTCCTCCAGGGAAAAACCAATTCCAACATCCAAACAATCACAGACAACCCCACCAACCACCAAAAGTAGTTATGCCAGGAAGGTTTGAGAATTTCCGAACTGAGGTAATTCCAATAACCGTAATAGCCATCAAGAAAGATTTGGAAATATTCCTGTATCATGATCCTTAAAGCGCAAATAATTCCTTACCTATAATATAGATCCCCATCACAAGGACAAACCAACCAAAACCTGTTTTTAGGAATTTTTCATTGATTTTTTTAGAAAGCGCACTGCCTATAAAAATCCCTACTATGGAGAGGGCAGTGAAGATCAGGAGCATTTTCCAATCAATCGTCTGAGTGGAAACGTCTCCGAGAAACCCAATGAGAGACTTCGCTGCAATAATCAAAAGTGAAGTTCCCACCGCCATCTTCATTGGAAGTCTTGCCAAAAGGACCAAGGCCGGAATAATCAAAAATCCACCACCTGCACCTACGATTCCCGTAATGACTCCAACAAGTGAACCTTCTAAGGCTATCATCGGGTAATTAAATTTTATGGTTTCATTTTCATCGCAGTTTTTGCATTTTTTTCCGGATATCATGGATATCGAAGCAGCCAGCATGATAAGCGCAAAAAAGACCATGATACCTACATTTTTGGTAATCGCTGTTTCAGCGATGGTAAATAGCGGATCAGGCAACCAAGGCACTAGAAATTTACGCGTCAGGAAAACAGCAAGAAATGAGGGAATTGCAAATACAATCGCCGTTTTGTAATTGACCAGACCTTTCTTCATAAATGTCCCGGCACCAACCAAAGAAGTCGAACCGACTACAAATAAGGAATAGGCAGTAGCTAAAACAGGATCTACTTCCAGAATATATACCAAAACCGGAACAGTCAAGATCGACCCCCCTCCTCCGATCAAGCCCAGACTTACTCCGATAATAATAGCAGCGGCAAAACCTAATAGGGTAACTACGTCCATTTTTTTCTTAGTTTTTATTTGCTACAAAATTAAGGGGGTCAGATGGCCCTTAGTGGTGACAATTGTTACACTCAATCAAGTAGGATAAGCATGTAAATTAAAATTCAGATCCTGACAATTCAGGATTGGAGGTGATTTAAATCTTGTTTTTTTAGGCTGGAATAATCTAACTTTCAGAAAATCACAAAGCCATGAAGCTAATCGTTCCTATCGACTTCTCTGAGAATTCTATCAAAGCATTAGAGTTTGCCATTTTTATGGCAGATAAAAAACACGGAGAAATCACCCTTGTCCATGTAGTGGAGGTCGTCTATGACTTTGCCTCCCAGGCAGCAATAGCACTGGATACCATGATTAAAGACGGAGAGAAACTCCTGATAAAACTGATTGAAAAATATGAGGCCTCCGGCGTGAAAATGGACTATAAAATCACAGACGGTGTACCTTCAATCAGTATAGTAAGGATTGCGGATGAGCTGGGGGTAAGCTTGATAGTGATGGGTACCCAAGGAGCCAGTGGAATCAAAAAAGCGCTCATCGGAACCACGACAGTCAACTTGATACGAGAGGCCAATTGTCCTGTATTGGTAGTACCAGCACAGGCAAAAGTGACAGAAATCAATAAAGTAACCCTTGCCTTAGAATTTGCAAACCATGAAGAAAAATTCATTGACTGGATCATATTTATGAGTGAAAAATGGGAACTTGGGCTAGAGATACTCCATGTTCAGACGAGCCAAGGATTCAAAGAAGAGCTTGCCATCCTGGGTCTGGAAGGTTATCTGCAAAAGAAATACCCAGGTCTAAAAGTAAGAATTCACACATTTTATGCAGAAAGTGCCTCAGAAGGTCTTGATCTGTATATGCAGGAAAACGAAAATATGATATTGGTAATGTGTCATGAACATCGAAACCTTTGGGATCAGATCATCCATAAAAGTAAATCCCTTCAGATGGCCTATCATACTCACATTCCTTTGTTGATCATGAGTTAATGTCAAAGAGCCTGAATCTTGTGACTGATTCAGGCTCTTATTAAAATATGTTGTTCTTACTCACTTACTAATCAATTCCTCAAAATCATCTCGAATATAAATCACATTTCTGCCCAGTTCGATCCATTTTTTCTTTTCCAATTGCTTCAAGAGTCTCGATACAACTTCCCGGGATGTTCCTAATTCATTAGCGATCTCCTGGTGCGTGGTGTGAAGTTCGTTGGCTTTGTGTTGCTTCATCTTGGTGACGATGTACTGCATCAGACGCTGATCCATCCGCTTGAAGGCCACAGCATCCAACGCCACGAGCAATTCCTGAAACCTCATTTGATAGGTACTGGAGACAAAATCTTTCCATTGCTTAAATTCATTGGAAAACTGCTCGTGTACCTCAATGGGGATAAATATGATTATTGCCTTATCTTCTACTATTGCTTTGATTTCGCTGGGTCTGGATGCTGTACAGCATGTCAGGGAGAGCGCACATGTCTCACCTTGGTCCAGGTAATAAAGAAACAATTCTTTGCCATCATCATCCATTCGCATGATTTTGACTGAGCCTTCGATCACCAAAGGGACAGCTTTGATGAATTGACCAGGCTCCATCAGTACCTTTCCGGATTCAAGATTCATGACTTGTCCTTTATCCAAAATCGCTTGTAGCAATTTTGGATCTGTGATATTCGAAAGTGCTTGTTTTAGTTTTTCTACAGTCATTTTATTGATCTAAGGCACAAAAATGTTTTCATATTGAAATTGAATTTAGTGATAAAAATCACTTAAGGATACATTTTCAATTGATGTAATACTAAAAGGAATCAAAACAGATTCCTCCGTGACTTTAATCACAAGTTTTAATCAACCCTAGTCCTAAATTTCTTCATCAAACGACCCAAACCATGAAATCAAGCATGACTAAAAAGTCACATACTGGGATGCCCCGATAACTATCGGGGAAACCATGCGAGATTCCATCTGACCTTTGAAAAAAAAATTATAAACAGATGAAACACTATCAAATTTTGATCATCGGCGGAGGAACGGCCGGAATCACCATAGCTGCCCAATTGAAACGTAAAGATTCAACCCTTCAGATCGCTATTATTGAGCCATCTTCAAAGCATTATTACCAGCCTGCTTGGACTTTGGTGGGTGCAGGGGCGTTTGATTTTAAGGATACTGAGCGAAATGAGGCCGATTATATACCCAAAGGTGTGGATTGGATTCAGGATAAAGCCACAGGGATCGATCCCGATCTCAATCAGGTATCCACTGCAAATTCCGGTAACTTTGGCTACGATTACCTGATCCCTGTTCCAGGATTGGTGATGGCTCCGGAGCTTTTACCCGGATTGACTGAAGCACTGGATAAGGGTGTCGTTTGCTCCAATTATACTGATCCGGAGCACACTTGGGAGGTTCTCAAAAATTTCAGGGGTGGAAATGCTGTCTTCACTCAGCCTACTACACCAATCAAATGCGGTGGAGCACCTCAAAAAATCATGTATATGGCCGAGGAATACTTCAGAAAATCCGGTGTTAGAGCTAAAACCAATGTCCTTTTTGCCACCCCGGGTACTGTTATTTTCGGAGTACCTGAATTTGCCAAAACACTCAATAAAATCATCCATGAGCGAAATATTATTTTCAAACCCTTTTACGCCCCAGTCAAAATAGATGCAGAAAAGCAGGAAATCTATTTTCAATATTCCAAGCCAGGAGAAAGCAACTGCACCATCATGGAAGGAAATCCACTTGGTGAAGAGATCATCGGTGCGACCGAGATCAAAGTCCATTACGATATGCTTCACCTTGCTCCTCCTCAGATGGCCCCAAAGTTCATCCAGGAATCTAAGGTGTCCATACAGGAAGGCCCCGGCAAAGGGTGGATCGATGTAGACATCCATTCCATGCAGCACAAGCGCTACCCCAATATATTTTCCATTGGCGATGTAGCCAACTTGCCTACCGCAAAAACCGGTGCTGCCATTCGAAAGCAAGCACCCGTACTGGTAGAAAACCTCCTGAAAATGATCCAATCTGGCAAAATAGGTCAGAAATCTTACAATGGCTATTCTTCCTGTCCTATCGTAACCGGCTACAGCAAAATGCTCCTGTGCGAATTCAAATATGACAATGTGAAGGACAGTGACCCTTTGATTTCCACATTTGTGGATACTACTAAGGAGCAGTATAGTATGTGGCTCCTTAAAAAATACGGACTCCCATTTATGTACTGGAATCTGATGCTGCGGGGCAAAGCTTAACAAAACGTAAAAAATCCCGGCCTTTTGGTCGGGATTTTTAATTTTGGCAGGTTCCAGTTTGATTCTGAAATCAGAAAAAAGCCAAAAACCACTTATCAATTTCTCCCCTTCTGATTACTTCCCTTTCATTTAAATTTGCCGTGACTGGAATTTTATGAAAAAATACCTCTTCGCTTTTGGGATTTTCTTTGGATTAGGAATCGATTTTTTGATCGCTCAGCAAGTTCTTGTCACTGATTCATCCAATAAACAAGCACTGGGGGGCGTACTGATCTATTCAATTCATCCCGGAAGAAGTGTCGTTACTGATTCTAAAGGTCAAGCCAATATTGAGGGATTCAAGGATCAAAAATCTATTGTATTTCAACTTTTGGGATTTGAGTCAAAAAGCGTTTCATGGGCTGAACTTCTCGCCGTACAATTCAACATTGAGCTTACTCCCAGCCAAATCACCTTGGATGTAGCCATCATTGCAGCCAATCGATGGAGACAAAATGTTCAGGATGTTCCCGGAAAAGTCCGGTCATTGGATTCTAAACAACTCAATTTACGCAGCCCTTCAAATACATCGGATTGGCTGGGTAGTAGTGGAGAGGTGTTTGTTCAGAAGAGCCAACTTGGCGGAGGAAGTCCCATGATCCGAGGATTTTCGGCCAATCGTCTGCTTTACGCCATAGATGGTGTCCGAATGAATACGGCAATTTTCAGAAGTGGCAACCTTCAAAATGTTATTTCGCTGGACCCATTCACCCTTCAGACCACCGAAATTCTCTTCGGTACAGGATCGGTCATGTATGGTTCGGATGCGATTGGAGGCGTGATGGCTTTTGAGACATTAACCCCTGATTTGGGTGAGCAGGCTGTATCCGGTACTATTTTCAGCAGGTACGCTTCCGCATATTCAGAAAAAACAATCCATGCCGACTTGTCTTATGGCTCCGGAAAATGGAGCTTCTTAAGTAGCCTCAGTCATTTTGACTACGGAGATCTGAAAATGGGTAAGAACAAGGGTCAGGAATCCTATTTGCGAAAAACCTATCAAACCACCGAAAACGGAACTGATCTTCAGGTAGCCAATCCGGATCCTCTCCTACAGGTTGGCAGTGGTTATGATCAACTTAATTTGATGCAAAAAATAAGGTTTAAGGCCAGTGAAGAAACAACCTGGGATTACGGGTTCCACTACAGCAAATCAACTGATATTCCACGATACGATAGATTAATTGAGAAAAGAGAGGGAAATTTGCGTTTTGCCAGATGGAATTATGGTCCTCAGATCTGGATGATGAATACGGTCAAACTGACCCATTCTTCAGCTTCAAACTGGTTTGATCAGGTAAAAGTCATTTTGGCACACCAGCTATTTGAAGAAAGCAGAATCAACCGAAGATTTGGACAGGCGGATGAATTTGACCGCAGGGAAAAAGTCAATGCGGCCTCTTTAAATGTGGATTTTCTGAAAAATTTTAAAGGAGAAAGTTACCTGACTTATGGTTTGGAATCCGTTTTTAACAAGGTAAATTCTGAAGCAAGAGTGACAGATGTAGTCTTGAATCAAATCACTTCGACTTCAGCCCGATACCCCAATTCCGAATGGGCTTCCATTGCAGCCTATGGGAGCTTTCATTCTAAAATCTCAGACAACCTTCAATTTCAGTCCGCAATCCGATACAACTACACTGGCTTATCCGCCGACTTCACCAACAACCAGGATTTCTTTCCGCTGCCATTTAATAAATCTACAAACCATTATCATTCAGTTACCGGAAATATCGGCTTGATTTTCAGACCTGAACCTTCCTTTTCCATTTCCCCATTGTTGTCTACAGGATTTCGAGCTCCAAATGTGGACGATATCGGAAAAATCTTTGATTCAGAACCGGGTACAGTGATGATTCCCAATCCCAATTTAAAACCTGAATATGCCTATAATGCTGAAATAAACCTGAACAAGCACTTTCAAAATCGATTTAGCGTGGATTTCACGGCTTTCTATACCCTTTTGGATCAGGCAATGGTCAGGCGGCCTTCTACTTTGGACGGGCAATCGAAAATCATTTATGCCGGTGAACTCAGTGAGGTTTTAGCCTTGCAAAATGCAGCTTATGCTAAAGTCTATGGAATCCAAACGGGACTGGAATTCGCTATTACAAAAAAACTTTTGTTAACATCCCGATATAACTGGCAAAAAGGAGTTGAAGAATTGGAAGACGAATCGATCAGCCCTTCACGACATGCTGCTCCCGCATTTGGATTAACCCGACTTTCTTATCATTCAGGCAAATTAAAGCTTGAAATCTCCTCAATCTATAATGCTGAGCGCAGATTTGAGAATATGCCTGAAGAGGAAAAAGGAAAACCGGCAATCTATGCTATCGATGAAAATGGCAATCCTTATGCTCCCGGGTGGACGATTTTTAACGTAACTTCATCTTATGAATTTGCCAAATGGCTTTATTTAACTTTCGGAATCGAAAACATAAGTGATCAACAATACCGATCATACAGTTCAGGAATTGTAGCAAGTGGAAGAAACTTTACGTTTGGCATCAAAGGAAGCTTCTAAACCCGGGAATCTATGAAAGGCAAGTCTAAAAGAATTTTTACCACATTCACTCTATTCTCAATTTTGGCCTTGCTGCCCATGAGCTGTGGATTATTCTGCGGCAGCGATTCGTGCGGATGCGGTCCTGTTCCCAAACCTCGGGAGTTTGTGATTGAATCTTTTGCTACCAAAACAGTGGATGGTTATGGAAATGAAATCCCTGAGACTCAAAGTCGAAATTACAATCAGATTTTTAAATCCATAGAAATCAAGGATATAAAATACCTTTCAGCTATTAAGGTTGAAGAGCCAACCCCCTGGAGCCTAGGATTCGCTTTGGCTTGCAGCCCTGCTCCGGATACAAGCAAAAACAAGCTTCAATTGATTCAAATCATCAATGAAAGTGAGTTTACGTTGGCCGACGGTAGAGAATTTGGGGTTGGCGAAAATTTGAATTCTCTGTTTGGCATAGGCCATGTTTTTCAAACCAACTTAGTACCCATCCAAGAATTTACCCGATTGGGGTCAAACCTGAACTTTGATGATTTCTACAAAATCGGCCTTTTACAAAATCCCGAAAAAGAACTTCAGCTTAAGTTCACCATTCAGCTCGTCTTTGACGATGCGCAGGAATTTTTACTTTCCGATCAAATTCTCACTATCCGGTAGTTGGAAAACCTGACAAAAATCTTATCTATTTTTGATTAGATTCATTCCAAATAATCCTATTTTTGTCGTCAGGATAACCTAAGCCCATGACTGCTGACACACTTCCGCTGAATAGATCTGGAAAAATAGTTGAAATATTATCTTCTCCGCTGAAAATCAATCTTATGGAGTTGGGATTCTTACCGGGTAGACAAATCATGCTTCAGCATCAGGCACCCGCCGGTGGTCCGATGGCATTTTTAATGGACGAAACCCTATTGGCACTCCGAAAGTCTGAGGCAGCCCTGATCCGTGTAGAATTGATATAAATAGATGTCTGAAGCCACCCTTTCAACTAAAACAAAAACCACACGGATTGCCCTCGTGGGAAATCCCAACGTGGGCAAATCAACGCTTTTTAACTACCTGACGGGACTAAACCAGAAAATCGGTAATTATCCAGGGGTAACGGTTGACAAAAAAAGTGGCTCGGTACAGATCAACGGGGAATCTTTTGAAATCCTTGATCTTCCCGGAACCTACAGCCTTTTCCCTAATTCAGAAGATGAGATCATCGCGCACCGGGTCCTGAATCAAACCAGACTCGAAGCCAAGCCTGACTATGTGTTGATGATCATCGACTCATCGCAGCTTTCAAGAGGGCTCTTTCTTGCCACTCAATTAATTGATTTAGGTATAAATCTCGCCCTGATCCTTAACATGGCAGATTTGGCAGAAAAAAGAAACCTTGAAATCAAGACTTTCGAGCTGTTTAAGTCGCTGGGAGTACCTATTCTCTCTACCGATGCGCGGAATCAAAAAGGGCTGGAGGATGTCAAAAACCTGATCAGTCAGCGGAATTTCAACAAAGCCCAACCTTTTATTGATATTCAGCAAGTTGTCCCCGCTGAAATGCTGCTCCGTGTCAAGGAAAAATTTGACCTGGATAATTTATATCAGGCCTACCAAATGATTCGTTTTGGCACCAAAGACAAGGCGATTCCAGCCTCCGACCGGACTTATTTGGAGGATCTGATTCATTCGTCAAATTTTGATCTGGAAGAGGCGCAACTGGAAGAAACCAAAATCCGCTATCAAAAGATCACGGACCTTGTCACCAGAGCACTTTTCAAACAATCTGAATCCAAGCCGACCTCAAATCTAGACCAAGTATTTCTCCATCCAGTATTTGGTTATGTTATATTCATTGGGATTTTGCTTCTGATTTTTCAGAGCATCTTTACCTGGGCTTCCTATCCAATGGACTTGATTGATGGACTTTTTGCAGATATAAGTTCAAGTATTGCAGGACTTCTACCAGATGGACCACTTACAAGACTACTGGCCGAAGGAGTGATACCCGGAATAGGGGGTGTGGTGATTTTTATTCCTCAGATTGCTATGCTTTTTGGCTTTCTGGCAATTCTCGAGGATACGGGATACATGTCCCGAGTAGTTTTTCTAATGGATCGATGGATGCGACCTTTTGGACTTCATGGCAAAAGTATTGTTCCTTTAGTCTCAGGTGTAGCTTGTGCTATTCCAGGTGTAATGGCTGCAAGGAACATATCCAACTGGAAAGAGAAAATGATTACCATCCTTGTCACGCCTTTGATGAGCTGTTCGGCAAGACTTCCTGTTTACATCATTCTGATCGGATTGACTGTGCCGGATGAGGTGGTGTTAGGTTTTATCAATTTGCAAGCTTTGGCCTTGCTCAGCTTATACCTACTTGGGATTTTCGGTGTGTTGGGTACATCACTGCTTTTGAAATTCATCTTAAAGACTACTGAGAAAAGTTTTCTTCTCTCCGAACTCCCTCCCTACCGAATTCCACGATGGAGTGATGTTGGATTGACCATGATCGAAAAGTCCAAAACCTTCGTCGTAGAAGCGGGAAAAGTCATTTTAGCCATTTCCATTGTCCTTTGGGTTTTGGCCTCTTACGGTCCACCAAGCCGAATGGATCAAATCCGGATGGAAGGTGAAGCCAGGTTGGAAAACGTCAGTGATGAAGCTCAAATCGCCGAAATTGAAGCAGAGACCAGTTCATATCTTTTGGAAAATTCCTTTATAGGAATAATGGGACGGGCTATTGAGCCGGTGATCAAGCCCCTGGGTTATGATTGGAAAATCGGGATAGCGTTGATTACTTCATTTGCCGCAAGAGAAGTTTTTGTCTCCACTATGGCGACTATCTATAGCATCGGTGGAGATATCGAAGATGACCTCACAATCCGGGAAAAGCTGGATCAGCAAATCAATGCAAACACCGGAGAAAAGACCTTTAATGTTGCTTCCTCGTTCTCTTTGATGGTCTTCTATGTGTTTGCCATGCAGTGCATGAGTACAGTAGCTGTTGTAAAAAGAGAAACGAAAAGCTGGAAATGGCCGTTAATTCAGACGGCTTACATGACCGTATTGGCCTATGTAATGGCATTCATAACTTATCAAATTTTCTCCTGATATGTGGCAAGAAATCGGAGTCGGTATTTTGGTTTTGGCAGCTTTAGCTTATTTGGTGAGAAAATATTTTCTAAAACCCAAAACGCAAGCTGGCTGTGACAAATGCGCTAAACCCTAAAAACCTCGGGGATTCTTAAGAATTCCCCTTTTTTTTATACTTTTCACCAATGAGTAAAATCGCCCAGCAAAGTATCCAAACCACCGCTTTTTCCTATATCGGTGTAATATTGGGCTATATCAATGTACTATGGCTCTATCCCTATGCCCTTGATGCCACAGAATTGGGAACCTTCCGGACGATTCAGGATCTTGGACTACTTTTCGTTCCATTTGCACAGCTGGGTGTCGGACATGGAATCACGCGGTATTTTCCAAAACTTGAACAAAAACAATCGGCCTTTCTCACCTACAGCCTGGCACTTTCCTTAGTCGGCTTTGCTGTGGTCAGTCTGATTTTCTTTGGTTTTAAGGCTCAAATCATGGGCTTATTCGCTACCAACTCCCCTGAAATAATAAATTTTCTGGGAGTGGTGCTGCTGATTACACTTTTTGCTTTACTCAGCAGTGTGATGGATGCTTACAGTCGGTCCTATCTCAAAGTAGCGATTCCTACCTTTTTCAGAGAAGTCTTTCTTCGGTTTCTCACCTCGGTTTTAGTTGGAATCTACCTTTTGGACTGGATCAACTTTGATCAGGTGATGGTAGGATTGGTGATAGTCTATGGGTTGAGCCTTCTGGGAGTTTTGGTTTATCTCATTTGGCTGGGCAAAGTCCAACTTGACTTCAACTGGAAACACTTCCCCCCGGGGTTCAGAAGTTCATTTATCCGATTTAGTCTGATCACCTTTTTGGCCACTGCTGCCTCTACGCTGATCATGAAAATCGACAGTATCATGGTCAGTTCGATGGTGAGTCTGGAAGCAAATGCAATTTATTCCATTGCCTTCTACATGGCCTTAGTCGTGGAGCTGCCCCGAAGGGCGATTTCTCAGGTAGCCATGCCCGTGATTGCGGATCATTTTTCAAAAAATAACCTCAAGGAAATCAACCTGCTTTATCGGCAACTATCGAACCGACAACTTTACATCTGTCTTTTTCTTTTCGCGATGATTTGGTCAAATATTGACAGCATCTATCACTTTGTGCCAAACAGCGAACTGTATCAATCCGGCAAAATGGTGGTTTTTTATATCGCCTTAGGAAAAATATTTGATGTGGCTTTTTCGGTCAATAGCGAAATTCTGGTCTTTTCGCAGTACTACAGGTTCAATTTAGTATTGACCATTGCGATGAGTATTTTGATCATTGCGGTGAACTATTGGCTGATTCCAATCTATGGAATCGAGGGTGCCGCAATTGGCTCGGCTTCTGTCATGCTGGCATTTAACCTGGTCAAATACGGGTATTTGAAAATCAAACTAAACCTGGAACCTTTTAGCTACGAAACGTTGAAAATTCTTTTTGTAGGGGTTACAATCTTTGCTTTGAAGGACTTTTACTTGGAGAACGTCAATCCTTTGGTAATGATGGTAATCAAGTCCATCCTCATCGTAGGGATGTTTTTCTTTTGGTCTAGGATAGCCAATGTGGGGCAGGAAGAATGGAACTGGATAAAAAGTAAATTAAAAAAGTCCGGGCCTTAGAGTGTTACAAACCTCCGTACTGACAAGATTTGAGCTGCCTTAAATCCGCAAACTTCCACTGTTATCCTGCGTTTTGGGCGAGGGCCTTTTCGGTAAAGAAAAGGCTGAGGCCTGTTTTTGGAAAGGGCTTCACTCGTATATGTAATTAAATTGTGAAGTTTGAACAAGTCGGCGGCCCGGACTCTGCAAATATACGGGATCGAAGCGGGACAGTTTGAAAAAATCATCAATAGGTGCAAATACAGCAAAAATAAATTGATGGCGTTTTTGATAATGCCTCAATTTCCCCAAATATAATTTTCCCAGAAATCTTTCAAATCGAGTCAAAAACAAGGTCTCTCCATTTCGTACTTGAAAATCGAAATTTTATTTTGCGAAATACTGGAAAGATTCATTGGCTTAAACTTAACTTTGTACCGCAAACCCTCGGCTACTATGTACTTGATTAAGAAATTAATTGTTTGTCTCGATCAGACTCCTCTGGATCAGACACTGATTGAGTATGCTTCTTTTATAGCCAAAGTCAATCAGACTAAAAAAATTTACTTTTCGAACATTATAAAAAACCTTTCTATTCCAAAAGAAGTACTGGAAGAATTCCCGAATCTGATCGAAAACATGATCAATGAGCGAAAAGAAGCCATGGAGAAATTGGTGAATGAGCATTTCAGAGAATTAAAAGGGGCCACCATAAGCTATGTGGTCAAAGAAGGTAATCTCTCCAAAAAGATTTTGAAACTGGCCGAGGAGAAATCTGCTGATATGATCATCATCGGACGAAAAGTAGAACTTCCAGGAACGGGCGTTGCCGCTCAAAGACTGGCAAGAAGGGCAAGCTGTTCCCTGCTCATCGTACCGGAAGGATCCAAGCCAGGAGTCTCCAAACTTTTGGTGCCAAGTGACTTCTCCGACTATTCCAAAGATGCACTCGAAGAAGCGATTATGATCGCTTCCAAGTATGGCGGTAAGACCGAAATTGTCTGTCAAAATGTATTTTCAGTACCCTCAGGATATCATTTCACGGGTAAAAGCTATGAGGAATTTACCGAAATCATGAAAATGCATGCCGAAATCAATTATAAAAAATTCATTCGCAAAATAGACACCAAGGGCATCAAAATCACTCCGATTTATACCAAAGACGACGATGATGACCCTGTGAAAGAAATCGTCTCCAAGGCTTTGGAAATCAAAGCAGATGGTATCATCATCGGGGCAAAAGGAAGAACTGCGGCCACCGCACTCTTCATTGGAAGTATGGCAGAGCGACTGATCCAATTCAATGACAGCTTGCCCCTGTTGGTCACCAGGCCAAAAGGGAAAAACGCCGGAATATTGGACTATATACTTGAGATCTAGTCTCACTTAATTCTTTAAAAGAGTCGGAATTTCTGACTCTTTTTCATTTCCGTTAAACGCTGGATTCTTCCTTAAGTCTAATGACTCAAGTATGTCACCAACCGATCAACAATTACTGGAGCAGATCCGCTCACCCATCACCCGGGAGCTTGGATTCAGGCAATTGATCGAAACATACCAAAAGCGAGTGTATCAGGTCATCAGAAGATTGGTGCTCATCCATGAGGACGCTGATGATCTCACCCAAAACACCTTCATCAAGGCCTATAGATATCTTGACAAATTCAAGGGGAATTCTTCCATTTTCACTTGGTTATATCGCATCGCCACGAATGAAGCCTTGACTTTTCTTGAGAAAAAGAAAAAAAGATTTTCATTTTCCCTGGACGACCATCAGGAAAAACTGGAATCCTATCTGGATCAACCCGGATCACTTGACGGTGATCAAATCCAAATCCGCCTTCAAAAAGCCCTCCTCAAACTCCCCGAAAAACAACGGCTTGTCTTTCACCTAAAATATCAGGAAGAACTCACCTATGAACAAATGGCTGAAATCACCGGCACCAGCATCGGCGCTTTGAAAGCCAGCTATCACCATGCAATCAAAAAAATCGAACAATATGTACTATCGGAATAAACTATTGCCCTCCATCCTTGTCTAACCTACCATGAATCAATTACCAAAACTTAAAAATTTTGAAGCTCCCCAAGGTTACTTTGATAAGTTACCTGATCAAATACTGGCCAAAACAAAAACCAAGAAAACCCAAAATTGGATAGGGTATGCTGCTGCCGCTGTACTTGTCCTGGGAATGGCTATTGCCTGGCAAAGCGGAATTCTCACTCCTAAAACTCAGAATCTTTCTTCTGAAGAATTGGCTCTGCTCTATATCGAAAGCCAGGTTTGGACCGCTGAAGATATTCTAAGTATGGCAGAAGATCCTAATGCTATTCTCGATCAAATTATCGAAGAGGAATTGCCATTGGCAGAAGAACTTTGGGCAGAAGAGGAGCCCAACTGGTTTTAAAAAAATTAAATGTATAAGTAAAAAATCGTAAAACAGGGAATGACCTTCCCCCGATTGAGACTTTAATTCACAAAAGAAATCGAGCATGACGAAGATCGTCACACACTGGGATGATTATAAACCATGCGAGATTCCATCTGACCTTTGAAAAACAAATTATAAACAGATGAAATCGAGCATGACGAAGATCGTCACATACTGGGATGATTATAATGCATGCGAGATTCCATCTGACCAATAAATATCAAATTATAAACAGATGAAAAGAAACTTATAATCATATGAACAAGGCATATTTAGTTGCGATTCTCCTGTTTCTGGGAATTGGAAGCAATGCTTTTGGGCAACGCCCCCCTTTGGATCCCGAGAAACTGCAAGCTGCGCGAATCGCTTTCATCACCACACGCATTGATCTCAAACCTGAGCAGGCTGAGAAGTTTTGGCCAATCTTCAACCAATACCATGAAAATCGGGAAAAAACCATGCGGCAGCTCTCAGATCTTGGAAAGGACATGGAATCAGTCAGCGAAGAAGAGGCAAAATCAAGAATCCAGAAACGATTTCAATATCAGGCACAATTACTGGAAAATGAAAAAGCGTTTGTAAGCGACATATCCAAGGTACTGTCCTCCAAACAAATCCTGATGCTCAACAATATCGCCCGGGATTTCAACAGGCAACTTTATCAGCGAGGAAGAGGGGGAAACTAGAAAAAATGGCCCTGAATTTTATTCAGGGCCATTTTTTATTGCTTTTTCAGGAGATCTCTGATTTCTTCAAGAAGCTTCTCCGAAGCTGTAGGCGCAGGTGGTGGTGGCGGTGCCGGAGCCTCTTCTTTCTTTTTGCTTAGGTTATTGATTCCTTTGATCGCAAGAAAGATCACGAATGCAATGATGGCAAAATCAATCACATTCTGGATAAACATCCCATAATTCAGGGTAACAGCAGCGACTGCTTCACCGGCGGCATCTGTAGTGGCTTCTTTCAGGATAATATTCAATTCTTTGAAATCAACTCCTCCAATCAAAATTCCGATTGGCGGCATGACGATGTCATTGACAAATGAAGAGACGATCTTACCGAAAGCCCCACCAATGATCACGGCAACTGCCAGATCTACTACATTGCCTTTGATGGCAAACTCTTTGAACTCTTTTAGCATTCCCATATTGTGTAAGGTTGGTTGAAGTAAAATTAAAGATTCTCAAAATATTGCTGAAATGCAAAAGTTGACATTTAATTCAACTAAGTATCAAAGTTTAATACCTACAACCTGAAATTTAATTGAACCAAGCACCACATTTTTTCATTACCCTTACAGACAAAATCATACTGAATGCAAGCTCCTATCGCCTCAAAAAAACCACAGCTTTTAGAGATCCATGGTCACCAGCGAGTAGACCCTTATTATTGGATGAATGATCGGGAAAACCCGGAGGTATTGGATTACCTCAACTCAGAAAACACCTACCTCAAATCGGTAATGAAGCCCACTGAGGATTTCCAGAAGGCGCTTTTTGCTGAAATGAAAGGTAGAATCAAAGAAGATGATCAAACTGTCCCCTACTTTAAATCCGGATACTACTGGTACGTCCGGTATGAAAAGGGGGGAGAATATCCCATCTACTGTCGTAAAAAAAAATCCAAAGACGGCAATGAAGAAATCATTCTTGACGTCAACAAACTTGCAGCGGGAAAACCCTATTATCAAGTCGGCGGCACTTCTACTACCCCAGATCAAAAAATATTGGCCTTTGCAGTGGATGAAGTCGGACGAAGAATCTATACGATCCATTTCAAAAATCTGGAAACCGGAGAAATATTCACCGAATCGATACCTGAAATCACTGGAAACCTTGTCTGGGCAGCTGATAGCACCACGCTTTTTTACTCCAAGCAAGATCCTGAAACACTCCGCTCATACCAAATCTATAAACACAAACTTGGAACAGACCCGACTCAGGATCAATTGATATTCGAGGAATCTGATGAGGAATTTTCCTGCATGGTACACAAATCCAAAACAGAAGAATATTTATTCATTCATTCCGAAAGCACTATTTCATCGGAAATGAGATTTCTGAAATCAAATCAGCCGGACGGAGACTTCCAAATTCTGCAAGCAAGAATACCGCATCTGGAATACGCAGCGGATCATTTCGGAGAATTTTTCTGGATTAAAACCAATGAAAATGCCCAAAACTTTAAGCTGGTAAAAACTCCGGTTTCCAACACAGAAAAGGAAAATTGGGTAGATGTAATCACACATCGATCAGCTGTGCTTTTGGAAGACTTTGACCTTTTCTCGCGATATCTTGTGACTCAGGAACGATCAAATGGTTTGACTCAAATTCAAATCAAACCTTGGGATAGGGATGGACATGCTTTGAAGTTTGATGACGACACCTACACGGCTTGGATCGGTATCAATCCTGAATTTGATACAGATATTCTTCGCTACGGGTATAACTCCCTGGTGACGCCAAGTTCGGTTTATGACTATAACATGATCACCGGTGAGCGAACTTTGCTCAAACAACAAGAAGTCGTAGGAGGATATGATCCGGATCATTACCATTCTGAGCGAATTTGGGCAAAAGCATCAGATGAGACCTTGGTTCCGATTTCGCTGGTGTACAGAAAATCTCTTTTTGTCAAAAATGGCCAAAGTCCACTCCTCCTCTATTCCTATGGCTCCTACGGCTTTAGCATGGATGCCTACTTTTCAAGTAATCGATTGAGTCTTTTAGATCGGGGATTTGTTTTTGCAATAGCACATATCCGAGGCGGTGAAGACTTGGGAAGACACTGGTATGAGCAGGGGAAATTGCTAAACAAACGAAACACCTTCACAGATTTTATTGCTTGTGCCGAGCATTTGATATCTGAAAAATACACTTCGCCACAGCACCTCTACGCCATGGGTGGAAGTGCCGGAGGACTTTTGGTAGGCGCAGTAATTAATCTTAGGCCGGAGCTATTCAATGGTGCTATTGCCAACGTGCCATTTGTTGATGTGGTCACCACGATGCTCGATGAAAGTATTCCACTGACTACAGGGGAATTTCAGGAATGGGGAAATCCAAAAGAAAAAGAATACTACGATTACATGCTCTCCTATTCTCCCTACGACAATGTGGAAGCAAAAGCATATCCAAATCTCTTGGTCACTTCAGGTCTTCATGATTCCCAGGTTCAATATTGGGAGCCGGCCAAGTGGGTAGCCAAACTGAGGGACCTGAAAACGGACCATAATTTATTGCTTTTGGACACCAACATGGAGGCCGGACATGGAGGTGCCTCGGGTAGATTTAATGCATTGAAAGAATTGGCGCTGGAATATGCATTTCTCCTTATGCTTGAGGACAAAATCGAGAAATAGGTGGTTGCAAAATGAACCAAAGTTTTTATCCATTCATTTACATAAGTAAACCTTAAAAAATCAGTCTTGGAAAGGGAAATCCGAATTTTTCCTAACTTTGACCAGAACCTATTAGCTCCTATTCATGAAAATTGCCCTGATCGCCCATGATGGCAAAAAAGCTGACATGGTACATTTTTTAAGTGGATTCCGAGATGACCTTCATCGTGTGGATATTGATCTGGTTGCCACAGGCACCACAGGTTCTCATATTGAGCGGGCAGGATTTGAAGTAGAACGTGTGCTTTCTGGACCGATCGGTGGTGATGCACAGATCGCTGCCATGGCGGCAGAAAAAAAGCTCGATGCTGTAATCTTCTTTCGTGACCCCTTGGACAAACACCCTCATGAACCTGATGTACAAATGCTTATGAGAATATGTGATGTTCACAATATTCCGTTGGCGACCAACCCTGCCTCTGCCGCCCTCATGTTCAAAGCCTTAACACAACCTTAAATGGAACTCAAAACCATAAAAAAAATTGGCGTACTCACCTCTGGTGGGGATGCACCCGGAATGAATGCCGCGATTCGCGCAGCTGTAAGAACCGGATTTTATTACAACCTGGAGATGTATGGAATCTATCGTGGCTACGAAGGAATGATTCAAAATGACATCAAGAAGCTTAATTCCCTAAATATCACCCACATACTGGAACGTGGAGGGACATTTCTGAAATCTGCCCGAAGCGAAGAATTCAAAACTACTGAGGGCCGAAAAAAAGCCTATACAAACCTTAAAAATCACGGAATAGATGCCCTCATCGTCATCGGAGGCGACGGATCATTGACAGGTGCGCATCTGTTTTTCCAAGAATATGGAATTCCTGCTATGGGTCTTCCCGGCACTATCGATAATGACCTCTCCGGTACAGACTCCACCATTGGTTTTGACACGGCCTGTAACACAGCCATCGAAGCGATTGACAAAATCCGGGATACAGCTACCTCTCACGATCGTTTGTTTTTTGTGGAAGTGATGGGAAGAGATGCTGGCTTTATCGCGATCAATGCAGGAATCGGGAGTGCAGCGGCTGCAATATTGATTCCGGAAAATAAAACGCCAATCGAGTCTCTGGTCGAAAAGCTAAAATCCAGAACTAAAGCAATGAAGACCTCCAATATTGTCATCGTGGCAGAAGGGGGAAAAAGCGGCTCGGCACAGGAGATTGCCGATAAGGTTAAAAAATACCTCCCTTACTATGATATCAAAGTGACGATCCTTGGTCACCTGCAACGTGGGGGAGCACCCACCTCATTTGACCGATTACTCGCATCGAAGCTTGGTGTGGCCGCCGTGGAAGGGCTCATGCAGGGCAAGTATGATGTAATGGCCGGTTTGATCAATCACAAAGTAGTCTTCACTCCTATTGTCAAGGCGATTGTTGATGACAAAAAAGTAGATGAAGATGACCTGAGGGTCGCCAATATTTTGTCCACTTAACTAAAAGACTCACTTCGAATCGAGGTGGGTCTTTTACTTTAAGATTAATGCTGATGACAGTTAGCTTTCTTTTTTTCCAGCAAGTTCGCTTTTAAGCTTTTCCAGCCTTTCTCTCAAAGTATTTAATTCTTCGGTTTTTGAGTATTCCAATCCTTTGATTAAGGTGTCCAGATGCTCTAATTCCGATTTTTTGTCTGAAGTGCTTCCAGCCTTTTTCCATACTTCCTGATAGGAATCGGTTAATTCCTGCCAGTTTTCTTTCGTCGGCTTTTTACCGATCAAAATCCTGGAAAGTAACAGGTTTGAGTCGGTTACGAGATCCCAATATTCCTTTTTCTCCTTGGGCTTAGCTTGAATCAGGTTCTCTAAGTCATTAATAATTAAACTGAATTTAAGCTTGGTCTTTCCGTCAAATGGAAAACCTTCGTCTGTAATCAACTCATATACCTTAGCCAGCTGGACCGCATTATTGATGGGATATGCTGATTTGAATCCCGACTTTTCGGAAGCTTTAAAATACGCCCTGCCAGATTCCACCAATGCTTGGACAAAAGCCTGCTTGTCGGTTTCCAATACCATCAGTTTTCGCTTGTAAGCGCTTCCCAGGAGGCTATACCGCTCTGCCGTTTCCCCAAGAGCAAGGAGGCTGTTCAACCGTAATATTGCGTCCTGAATTCCGGCTATTGCTTCCACCTTTTTCTTTTGATTTATGGTGTATTCTTCCACCCAGTATTTGCAGGTGACATTGCAATATTGTTCCAAAGCTCTGAGTGAGAATCCGGCCTTTTCAATCTTGGTCAACTTTTCATAGTGAACTAACGCTGTTTTATAATCCCCGAGCTTACTGTAAACATCCGCCAGATACTCGGTGATTTTCTCTCCTGAAAAATTGGATTGTTTGATTGCTTCTTCCAGAATGGTTAACTTTTTTATTGCATCCTCATTTTTCAAAGATTTGGACTCCAAAGAATAAACCATGTTGAAAAGCTCCAATTCAACCTCCTCTTGAAGGTAAAATTTCTGAAAAGAATTGGGTCCGGAGCTAAGCCCATCCAATTTGTAAAAAGGATCACCGTAGCATTGATAGGCCCCCCAGGTATTTGTCCTCTTTTTATGCCGTTCAAAAACAAATTTTCGCGCCGATTTTGTTGCTTCTCCAAATGCAACACCACCCAGTAAACAAGAATAAAACTCCTCACAGAAATCCGACGCAGCGGCATCATCAATTGCCCAGCCGGCTACAATGACTGCCTTTACACCGATTTTAATCAACTGAGTTCCAATATTTGCAGCAAGCTTATTTCGGTTTTGATTTTCTTCCTCCGCATCACTGTTGATTTGCCCAAGGTAGCAGCAATTGACAAAGACGAACTCCGGCACTTTACTCATTTGCTCGATGTCACTGGTTGTCAAAAAATTACCATTTCCTATTACCATACCGGTTTCTTTGCTCTGATCTGTACTGAAAACCCCATGACCGGCCAGGTGAATGATTTTGTAATTCTGCGTGAAAAGCTTCAGGATAATATCAGGAGCAGAACTTTTGATCAAACTTTGAGTTTCAAAGCCCTGGTTTTTCAATAACTCAGTCACCAAAACCGCCTCCTTTTCCGCCCCGACAAGTTGGGGCATAAAACCTTTCAGCTCAGGATCTCCCACCACCAAAGCTTTCCTTTCCAATACATTGCTGACATTACTTCTAAAATCATCAGTAGCCAATTGGCGGACCATTCCGGAATGGATGCAAAGGGGCATTCCATTTAAGTCCTCTTGCAACATTTCCCATGGAAAATTGGCCGTACGCTTATCCACAACCCATGTAATGTTATTTTGTCGCTTCAGATCTTCTTTGAATCCATAGGGAATCAAAAGCTCAAACATCGTTTTTGCAATTTCCGGCTCATATTGGTTTTTATGAGTCATTTGCTCCAGGAGTGATTCGATATTTTTCACATTAGCCAATAAGGGCAATTCGTTCTCTTTTGCTCCATTGGTGGCAATTGCCATTACTATTTTCCTGGACTGGGTTTTATTTTCGGAATTTTCTTTTCCCTCCGTTACCTTGATCCTAGTCCACCAATCTGAAGTATTGTCAGATGGTATCCTGGAAAGCCTTCCCACTTTTTTGTTCAGTGAAAGGCTCGGGACACTGATATTGAACTCCCTGCTTTCATCTTGTTCGAGGTTTTTCACCGTACGGAGGATACCTAGCGCACGATCATGATAGAGTTCGATTATTTCTATTTCTTCTATTACCTGAACCTTTCCTTTGTAAGTCTCCCTGATTTTTCGGTTTGCATCCTGTATCCCAAGAATGATGGACCGAATGGAACTCTCATTGGAAAAACCCCCATAGGAATTTGCCAAAGCAATCACTGAAATACCCAAAATCTCTCTATTCACCGATGTCGCCTGACTTGGTTCATTTTTCCTTTTGTCTCCTTCAATTACAGGTTCATTTATTTCCTCCCTTACATTTCTGATGGTCAAATACCTGCAAATACCTCGTGAGACCGTAGTCATCAACTGAAAAGGGGTGAGTTCTCCAGGCACGCCCATTCCCACTACTACGGTGCCCTTGAAATCCTTGTCTACATTGGATACATCCTTGGAAAGCACAATTTGGTGGGTTCCGATAGGTCCAGGATAAAGACCTAAGTTTAAAAGTCTCGTCAATTCACCATCCAACTTCCGATCGATTACTTTTTCGGTGGTCAAAATTGCATCAAAATGAAAATGGCCGGCCAAAACAGGGAACTCTGCATGAACCAAATCTCCATGACAGACTTTCACCTGGATCGGTGCTTCATGTTCAATCGCTTCATCGTTTTCACCGATTCCAAGCAAAGTGTTGATCGTGTTGGCTTCACTCAGGTCAAAAATCTCCTCTTCTTTGGGCACAAAATCTTTCTCGCTCCCTCTCACCATCGGCAGCGTATTTTGCAGTCTGCCCGTTTTACCCTGATTCAAAATATCCTCAATTGCACCAAAAATCTTCTTTTCGGTGGACAATCCTCCATGAGTGACATTTGCATAATAAAAGTGATTCAGATCGATGATTCCTTTGGGAATTCCACTTGCCCAAGTCACGCTTTCATCTCCCTGATTTGTGGCATGGAAAACCAGCTTTTCATCCTTTATCTCCAAGTCCGAAACCGTGAATTTCTTCTTTCTACTTTGGCCGGCGATGTAAAAAATAGTATCATAATTGATGAACTTCTCTTTCTCCAGGATCATTTTCTGATATTCTCCAAATTCCCTCAGGTCCGTCTCATTTGGAATTGGCCAAGAATCATCACCGGATGCCTTTCGCAATTTTTCCCAAAAGTTACGATCCGAAAAATCATGTTTACCCGACTTATTGATAGGAAGTAAAGCCAGGATTCCCGGAAAATTCACAAAAATCCTCAGGAGGTCCTTGGATGAATTTTTGATATCGATTTTTGACAAAAGTTTGATGATTCCATCCTTTCCAAAAAGCACATAGGGAATCCTGTAGGAACCTCCAAGAGGGGAACCAAGAAAAAGGATTTTGAAACCCGGTCGGGCATTCAGTTCATGGTAGGTCTCAGGATGATAAAGCATAAAATCCCGGGTCAAAACACCTCCCATACTGTGTCCGACCATTTTAATGGGTTGATTTAAGGGAAGGAGTTCCTTTATTTTTTGATTGAGCAGGGCAGCATTTCCTTTCATACTGAGTCGCCAATCAAAAGGAAACGCCACTATATCATAGTTTCTACTCAAGTGATCGCCTAGGTTTTTATAGGAGGTTTTAATCAGCGAATCCGGATCAATCCCATCATTTTCGGAGGGCCTAAGGTTCTTCAAATCCCCCCTTAAGAACCTGATATAATTGATCCACAGTAGTTTCTCCTTACCTCCTTTTTCATCTCTTAGGTTCGACCCCATGATTCCGGGCAATAGGATCAAAATAGGCCTTTTGCCACTGATTACTTCGGAACCATTATAAGTGCCTCCCTCGAGGACTATTCCTCCCCGAACAAAAGTGATCCCATCGGTTCGCTTCTTCCCTGAAAACTCATCTAACTTACCCAGCAGACCGGTTTGTATGGTCTTCCGGATTTTAGGGGTTTTGAAATACGTAATGTGATCAATCTTACCCGTCTCTTCCAAGTAGAGGTAGACATTTCCCTTTTCCCGGAGGGCTCCAAACTCCATACTTGCAGTATCCACTACGAGATCATTTTTCCCACGGAAAAAGAACTTCCCGACTAGGACTACTAAACTCTTGAAAGTCAGGCTCAGCTCACTACTTCCTGCAATTACGATGAGCTGGGACCTGATTTTCTTTTCCGTGCCCTGAAAATTAAGTACTCGAATAAACGGCGAATCAGGATTCATTGACTCGATTCCCGGCAGTACTCCAACGTCGTCTTTTGTTTCGATCGATGCCAATGCCAATTCCTTCAATGTTAGGAAAACAGGGTTGGTAAGTCCTCCAATGGCTCCTCCCAACAAATTGATCATCACATTTAGGAACATATCCATCCGCTTGGAGGCTAGCGTAGTGCCGTTGGCCGGGCAAGCCACCCTGACTACCCGATCGATTGTTATGGATTTGGTTTTGGCGACTTTGGCGATCGCTTCGATCATCTTTAAGTCAGACTCACGGTCATTTTCTCTCAGTACATCCAGCTCTTCAGGTCCAAATCCATCTGGATGAGCAGCAAATCTGGCGAGCAAGTCAGCCACTAAACCACCCCTCGAATGAGTGATCAGATCCAGCTCGATTCCCTTTGGTAAGGCCTGAAAAGCATCCAACACATTCTGGAGTGGACTACACGTAAGCGTGCGATGCTGTAAGGCAAAAAGATTGGTCTCTCCGTAAAACTCGACCAATTTTTCCCATTCCGGCGTTCCTTTCATCTCGCCAAAAGATCCCAAAGAAGATGATCCTGTTCCATGGATAAGCAAAAGACTTTTCTTCGACTTATCCCATTTTGAAAAATCAGCATCCGCCAAATCAAAATCTTTGGAAACCGAAAGCACCGTAGCAGCACCGACGGAATCAAATCCCTTCCCGGCATACTTAAGTGCAGCATTTTCTGATTTGGTGGCAAGATTCCGTATGCCGGGCCGGATGACCTTGTTTTTTATGAAAACTTTAGCCCCCTTAATAGCTACTTTCTGGATTAAGCCGCGATCCTGCTCATCCGTCTCTATTTCTGAAAGATAAACCTCCTCGCCTCCCCCACTTCGTTTGAGGTCTTTTGCAAAAATCTGCCTGATGGAATCCGCATCCCCCAACCAAAATGTATTATCCTCAAAATCAAGTTCTAAAATCTCACCTTCGGCAAGTTCCAACACTTGCTCTGGCACATCACTTCTGGTCGAATTTACCACCGTAAAGGATTTGCGAACGGCAAAATAATCTAAGGCTTGATATTCAAGTTGGGCGATTTCTTTGGGAAGCTCCTGTCCCCTCAATTTGATTTTGAATGTTGACATGGTGTGTTG
This sequence comes from Algoriphagus boritolerans DSM 17298 = JCM 18970, assembly GCF_900108085.1. GTDB lineage: Bacteria > Bacteroidota > Bacteroidia > Cytophagales > Cyclobacteriaceae > Algoriphagus > Algoriphagus boritolerans. The sequence continues at coordinate 53,386 of NZ_FNVR01000007.1, read as the reverse complement.
GGTTTTTAAAAATCCATTTTTATAAAAAAGACCTGCAATTGCCAAGGCACTTTAAAAATCGAACACCTCAATAAATTGCCGGCTAAGCCAAAGATTTACAATCAATTAAATCTAAACTTTATTCAAAAGAAAGCAAAAAACAAAACCGGGAAATTTAATACTAAATATTCATTAACACCAAACTATAAAACTTTGACAGAGGGGTTCTGCCATTCCTAGGAACTTCATTTTTGGGTTTTACCGATTTCCATCTGCCTCTCCGGGAAATTTTTGCAAAATTCCAGAAAAGTGAAGTAACCAAACCGGATTTTTCGCTTAAACAGCTAAAAATCAATTTTTTATTATCATTCCTTTAAAGTCCAACCCGGCTGATCTTTTTAATATCATCAAGGGAAAGCCCAAATCAGCAGACCTCATTCCTTCTTTTCCAATCTAAAAAAAATCAAACTTAACTGTGCGGGGTCAGCACAATAATCTCTGACAAAACAACCATGAAAAAATCATTCAACGTATTGATTGCAAGCTTTTTTGTTTCAGTGTTTCTGACAGTTACAAATGAGGCTTTTGCTCAGTATTCTTCCTTATTTCAGAGCGCTAAATCTGTAGGAAAAGGAAATGGAGAATTCACACTTCATTATTCCAATATTGGGTACTCCAGTGAGGAATTTTCAGAAAAGGTTTTTGACAATCTCGGATTTATGGCAGGTTTTGGAATTACCGACCTTACAGAAATCAGGGTCAAATATGATCGTTTGGGATATTTCTCCGAAGGGATGGATTTAGGGTTAAACACGCTAATGGCCGGCCCTAAATTTTCAGAAGAAAGTGGCTTATTTGCCATTTACCTTCCTGTGGGATTTGCATTTTCTGAGGGAAATGGGAACAGTTGGCTGGCCAATCCTGCTTTTCTTTTTTCGATAAGTCTTGGAGAAAAAGTTTTACTGAATATTAATCCCAATTATGCTTTTTCTCTGGAAAAAGGGAACAATTTTGAGGACGGGCTATTGGGTATTCCCTTAGGATTGGCAATAAATCTCGGGGAAAGTTGGATTTTAAGACCCGAAGGAGGAGTAACTTTCGAAATGGGCTATGAAGGAAAATTCTACAATTTTGGATTGGGTATTTCCCGAAAACTTGGTAAAAATGAATAAAAAAGGGCCCAAAATTAATTTTTGGGCCCCTATGAGCTTTTTTCTACTTCTTATTTTAAAAACACCCGACTTGAATTTCCCGAAAGCTTCAATTTTCCAGCACTTCGCTCCCCTTCTCCCAGGCTGAAAATTGCCGCTTCGAATCCTTCAGGAATCTCAACTTCCACTGTCGCCTTTCCAACATTATGTATCACGAAGACTTCCTGATCATCGGATTTTCTTAGGTAGGCCATCACGGTTTTTGGAAGTGCAGTTTCCGGTAATTCCAGCTTGCCGATTGCCAATGCCGGATAAGAATTTCTGAGCTGAATTAAAGTTTTGTAATGGTGGAAATAGCTGTTTTGATCCATGCGCTGCTGAGCCAAAGGAGTCACTGTCGAGTCTTTGGAGTATTTTGATTTAATCCATTGAGCCCGCCCGGTGTCTTTTGATTTTTGGTCCCAAAGAAACGGCTCTCGAATGTGCTCGTCCGGCTTCAGACCCAGCATTCCGATTTCCTCTCCATAATACAAATAAGGCGCTCCGGGCATGGTCAATAGGATTGCTGTGGCCTGTTTGTATTTAGCAGGATCAGATCCCAGCTCATTCAGGATCCGCGGCTGATCGTGATTGGATGAAAAGGTCGCATCGATAAAACTTGGTGTGATTGCCTGATAATAGTCCAAAACCTCCTTTTGTTTTTTAGCCAACAGCATCCCATCCTCCTTATTCACGGTTTCCAGCAAGGTATAGTGGAAATCAAAATTGAAAAGTGCAGGCAATCCCGGCAGGTAGGGCGCGACAATTTCTTTTTTATCATAAACCTCCCCTACCAGGTAAACATCCGGCTTGATAGCTTCCATCTTTGCACGAAACTCCTTCCAAAAAGCATGGTTGTCCAGCGGTCGGTCATCCGGAAAAATATGCTTGGCAGCATCCAGGCGAAATCCATCAACACCGATATCTTCCAGCCAGAAGCGTCCTATTTCATAGATTTCTTCCCGCACTTTCGGATTGTCAAAATTCAAATCAGGCATTCCTCCCCAGAAAAATCCATAGTAATAATCCTCTCCCTGTCCGGGGTCATGCCACTGCCGGATATTGTCTGAGTCCAGTGTGATTGTCTTCTTGTTCAGAAAGTCGGCTATGGTATCTTTTTGTGCCCAGACGTAATAATCCCGATACGGATTATCCCGACCTGATTTGGCTTCCAAAAACCAGGGATGCTCGTTACTGGTGTGATTGATGATCATGTCGATGACGATCTTGATATCCCGCTTATGGGCCTCATCAAGGAGCTTTCTGAAGTCATCCATGGTGCCATAGTCCGGATGCACCGCCTTGTAATCAGTCACATCATACTTGTGATAAGTAGGTGAAGGCATGATTGGCATAAACCAGATGGCATTAGCACCCAATTCCTTCACATAGTCGAGCTTTTGAGTGACTCCATTGAAATCCCCAATGCTGTCACCATTGGAATCATAGAAAGATTGGACAAAAATCTCATAGGTCACACCCGCCTCAGGCCAGTAGTTTTTAACCTCAGGAAGTTCCTTTTTTTCGCAGGAGGAGATTATTGTAAGTGACAAAAGAGAGGCTGCTAACAGGGTCTTTTTCATAAATAACTCATTGAAAAGAAAAAGTCACCTCTTCAAGTGACTTTTTCAATTAGGGATTGGAAAGTAAGTTAGTTTCTTCCCGCGGCATTCAGCATGTCAAAAGCAAGCTCGAGACGCTTCACAAAGTTCTCTTCACCTTTTCTCAACCAGTTGCGGGGATCGTAATATTTCTTGTTTGGAACATCAGGTCCTTCAGGATTTCCCAATTGAGTCTGCAGATAACCTTCATTTTTCTTGTAGAAATTCAAAACACCTTCCCACATTGCCCACTGCATGTCTGTATCGATATTCATCTTGATCGAACCATAGCTGTTTGCTTCGCGAATTTCCTCCACTGAAGAACCTGAACCCCCATGGAACACGAAGTTCAACGGCTTGCCTGTAGTTCCATATTTCTTATTGATAAAATCCTGGGAGTTTTTCAGAATGATCGGCTTCAAGCTCACATTTCCTGGCTTGTAAACACCATGCACATTGCCAAAAGCTGCTGCAACGGTAAACAAATCACCAATTTCTTTCAGATGCTCATAGGCATAAGCAACTTCTTCAGGCTGGGTATATAGTTTGGAAGAATCTACATCGGAATTGTCAATACCGTCTTCTTCTCCACCGGTCACTCCCAATTCGATTTCAATGGCCATGTCCAGCTTAGCGAATTCTCTGAAGTATTTGCAGGAGATTTCTACGTTTTCGTGAAGGGGCTCTTCCGATAGATCCAACATGTGGGAACTGTAAAGTGGTCTCTTATAGGCTGCATGATACGCTTTCCCAGCTTCAAGCAACCCGTCGATCCAAGGCAACAATTTTAATGCTGCATGGTCTGTGTGCAAAATCACCGGTACTCCATAAACTTCTGCCATTTGTTGAACGTGATGAGCTCCTGAGACGGCACCCGCAATACTGGCTTGCTGCTTGTCGTTTGCCAGGCCTTTTCCTGCAAAAAACTGAGCTCCACCGTTTGAAAATTGGATAATGACCGGTGAATTCACTTTTTTGGCTGTTTCCAGCACAGCATTCACTGAATTGGTACCGATCACATTGACTGCCGGCATCGCAAATTCATTTTCTTTTGCGTAAGCATACATGTCGCGAAGTTCGTTGCCGTATTTTACTCCAGGTTTAAATTTCATGTGTTTGTAATTTGTTTTTTGTTGTTCACATGGAATGCCCTAAAAAATTTCTCACTAATCGAGAAGCATTTCTTTTGGGCATTTCATAATCTGAATTAGGTTTGGTTATTCTTTAATGAAGCGCTTGTGAAGCACTCGTTTCGTATTGAATGACTCAAAGATATAAATACCCGCCTGAATTCCGCTTAAATCAAGCTCTAAAATCTGTTCACCTCGGCCTGTTTGCCCATCGAAAACAACCCTGCCTGCCATATCAATCACCCGATAATTTGACTGAATCATGTCCTGGGGTAGCTCAATGGTCAATTTTGATGAAGCGGGGACGGGATAAACATTAAAACCTCCCTCTGGTACAAGTTCCGGGATGGAAGTCACAAAATCTTCCTGCAAAATATCCTGATCAGGTGTCGGGAGCTTTTCACTCGTGTAGAGGACAAATTCACTGGGACGGAAATTCATCGTCAACGTGGTCCCAGCAAGAGTTAATTCTTCCCCGGTAAAATAATTGTACCATTTTCCTGACCTTGGAAAACTAACAGAGGCATTGCCTGCAGTACTCAAACCGAAATTCCCATGCATCACCACGTCCATATCGGGATGTTCCAATAGGATAGATTTGATTCCGGCACTGAGATTCAATGTGGTTTTTTCAGGTGAATTGAATGCCTTATGCTCGCTTTTCAGCTTGATCATTTCCTGATAAAGCCTGAAGAGGCGTTCCCGCTCGGGATCATTCAGATATTCCCATTGGGTAGGTTTGATTCCAAGTCGATCGTTATTGAGTTCTTGGTCATAGCCAAATTCCCCAAACTGCCAGATCATTTTTGGTCCGGGAATACCAAAATAGAATGCGGTGAGTAGCTGATTTCGATTGACGGCATTCTCCAGATTTCTCAGGTTCAGCGGTGAAGTAGCGCCAAAATTCAAGGTTTCCCACATCACCCGCTCTTCATCATGGGATTCCTGATAGGCGATCAGGTTACTTTTATTCCATCCTCGGTTCTTATAGTAAGCGTAGTCAAAGTTCTTATTTTGACCTTTTGCCATCTCACGAAAGTCAAAATTGATATTTCCCCAAAACATCATTCCATAGTCAGCCAATTCTTTTTCCTCGTCATTGGCAGACAGGTGCTCCAAAATCACATAAGCATCCGGATGATTGGCTTTGATCCGGTCGTAGATATGTTTCCAGATTTTGATTCGAGAAGGATCGTATTGTGACCAAAGACTGACATTGTCTCCGGTATTGACTTGGGTAAAGCCTTTGGAAAGATCAAATCGAAACCCGTCCACTTTATATTCTGTCAGCCAATAATTATTGACCGAGTCGACAAAAGCCTGGGTGTATTTACTTTCGTGATTGAAATCGTAGCCCACATTGAAAGGGTGCTTTGCCACGCGATTAAACCAAGGATTATCCTCCGTTGGGGCCCCGTAGTCACCGTCATTATAAAGTCTGACCATTGGGTTTTGACCAAAAGCATGATTGAGCACCATGTCCAATAGGATCATGATTCCTTTACCATGAGCCTCATCGATCAGGCGTTTCAGGTCATTTTTGGTGCCGTAGTATTTATCCGGAGCGAAGAAAAAGGAAGGATTGTACCCCCATGAAAGGTTTCCTTCGAATTCACCTATTGGCATCAGTTCAATCGCGTTAATCCCCAATTCTTTGAGGTAATCCAGGCGATCGATTACAGCATTGTAGGTTCTTTTTTCATCAAAATCACGTACCAAAAGCTCATAAACCACCAACTCCTCAGGCTGAGGCTTCTCGTACGAAAGGTTTTTCCAAGGATAAGGATCTTGGGATGTCTGAAGGTAAGTGGCCTGAAATTCTGTTTTTCCCGAAGGATAAGGTTTCAGCCCGGGATAGCGATTCTGATCGATAATCTCCTGATCATTGAATGGGTCTGAAGTTTTCTCGGCATAGGGATCACCGATTCGGATGGTTGCATCGACCAGGTATTGGAAAATGTATTCCTGCTTTGGGACGAGGTTGGATATTTTCAACCAGAAAATCTCTCCATCCGGGCTGCGCTTCATTTGGTACTCCGGTGAAACTTGCCAGTCATTGAATTCTCCAATTACATGGGCAATGCTTTTTCCTGGCGCTTGAAGTGCCAAAATAACTTCCGTATCAGATAGGTAATTGATCCCAAGCCTCGCTCCAGCAGGTAGCGAAGCGGTCTCTGAAGGAGCAAAAACAAAAATATTTACTGTCTGGGAATCTTCTTGATCTCCCTTTTTAGCTTTGGCTACCAAATCAAAATTCCCTGCTTCTGAAGCCGTAAACTTGAAAATAATTTCTTCGGAATTAAGGGCCTCAGCCACTTTTACGCCCTCCAGTTCAAAGCTAAGGTCAGCTGCTTCTGTTGCCGCAGCTTTGAAATCATAGCTCTCTCCTAGCTCAAGTGAAACTGAAGCTGCAGCCTGAGGGGAAACAAATGAAATATCAAACCCTTGGGCTAAGTCAACGAAAAAGTCTGTATTTGAAGCCGTTTTGCCTTCTTTGGTTCCATCTGTATTTCTAAAAACCATTCCCAGGCGGTAAATGGTCAGGTTATTGGGGTTTGCAAAAAATTCATTGGGAATAAGTTCGTATGTGTAAATATTAGGTTGACCATCGACTTTGGTCATTTTCGCAGCTGGATTGGAGGTACCCCATTCGAATGGAACTATCGTCCAGGTAGTAGAAGCCGCTCCACCCGTGACTGCGCCAATGTGAATGTAGATGTCACAATTACAATCCTTCAGTCCTGTGGTGCCTTTGGAAGCATCATAGATGATTTTTACACTTGCCGAAGCGCTGGGCACGGCAGGCTCGGTAGTAACCTGAGAGAAACCTTTCAGCCCAAAACAAAAAGTGAAAAGGAGAAAAACACCAATTTTGAAATTCTTCATTGATTTGTTGAGAATGAATAACCGGCTTTTCGGACAAACCCAAAAAGCCGGTAGATAATTTACACTGAAAATCAGACTTTGGCCGCAGATTTAGTTTTTCACAAGCGTGTAACTGGCTAGGCCAGCAGGGCCGAGATAGAAAGTAATGGTATAATTACCCGCTTCTGCTATTGTGATATTATCGCCTCCGGCTGTAAGTTCACCGTTGCTTCCGCCGTAGTTGAAGTCCCAGTTATTATTTGCTCTGAACTTCATTTCACCAGCAGCAAGATCTGTGGTGATTTTAAGTGAATTTGTCTCCCGATCGAATGTATCCAAAACTGTATCGGAATCCCATCCTCCTGCTGTTGCGCTTCCTACTATTCCCCATCTCTTGGCAGTACTGATGGTGTAAGTTTTGGCAGCAAGATCCACATTGAGCTCGTAGGTCCCATCTTCTGCAACTTTAATATTTTCTCCATTAAGGTCCAGGGTATTGTTAGCTCCGTCATCACCGTAGTTTACATCCCAATTTGGACCTTCGGTCAATTTGAATTCTCTGGATCCTCCAATGATATGCACAAACCCTTTGAATTTGTTATCGAAATTTTCAGAATACAGCACTGTCATTTCATTTTCCGGATTCCAGCCTTGGTAATCTCCAGGAACATACATCACCGGGAAAGCAACCGTGGCGTCATAAGGCGTGATTGAAAGTGTGGTTGGCTCACCTACAATTGGAGAAAGGTTTTGATTGATAGTTGCCCGAACTCTGAATTCCACATCAGAAGGAACCTCAAACGGAAGTCCTTTAGCTAAAAGGGCATCATTAAGTTCTTCCACATTTACAGCTATAATATTGGATTCAGTCTCAGCTCCCAAATTGACCGGTTCTGAAAAGTTTGAACCTGGGACATCCATTTGGAGGCTATATTTAACCACACCGGAGGTTCCGAAATCAGCAGCTGTCACTGTGAATTCAAGATCAGACTCCGCAGCACCGTCTTTTTGAAGGACAATTGAAGTTCCTGAAGCAGGACTGGAAAGTGAAGATGCGGTCTGGGGAACAATAGGAGGCATCTCATAAGTGTCACACCCCCAAAACATTGGGATCAGCACAACTGCCCAAGCGATTCGTTGAATTACTTTCATAGATTTTGAGTTTAAATTTGAATTAAGTTATATCTTGGATTAATGAAATTTTTTGTTCGCTAAGTCTTACTATATTTTTATTTTTCAAGACTTTTTCCCAGCAATTTTTGAAAACATAAAGCAGTATTTGTCCATTTCCAATAGGCTGATCTTTCATTAATGGGAATAATTTTATGCACACGTTTGCGGTGACGTTTGCACAACCAAACTTTTTTTCAGTTGCAATAATTTCTTTTTTTGGTATTTTAGAAATTATTCGAAAATCGATTGCGCTAACTCAATTCAGGGTATTTTAGCCAACCTGAAATAAATTCTGGGAATAGTATAATTCTATGAAGATCATCCAAGTCACAATCAAAGATATCGCAAGGGAACTCAACGTCTCCTCCTCTACTGTTTCCAGAGCGCTAAAGGATTACCCCGGAATCAGCGATGAAACAAAACGAAAAGTGCGTGAATTAGCTGATAAGATGAACTATCGACCCAATGCCATTGCTCTGTCACTTCAAAAAGGCAGATCTTACACGATTGGAGTCATCATACCGGAAGTGGTTCATTTCTTTTTTTCCACAGTAATCAGCGGGATTGAAGAGGTAGCTTTTGCCAGAGGATATAAGGTCATTCTCACACAGACTAATGAAAAATTGGTTCGGGAGAAATCCAGCATCGACACCATGCTTTCCAATCAGATAGATGGGGTGTTGGTGAGCTTTTCAAAGGAAACCACGGAGTTTGATCATTTCAGCAGTCTGTTGGACAAGGGCTTTCCGATCGTGTTTTTTGATCGGGTTCCCGATATTTCCAACGCAATCACCGTTACAGTCAACGACTACAGTGGTGCCTATGAAGCTACCAAGCACCTTCTTCACCAAGGGTATCGGAAGATTGTTCACTTATCCGGTCCTAATAATCTAAAAATATCCAAGGAAAGATTGAGAGGTTACCAGGATGCACTTTTGGACCACGGATTTACACCAGATCCTTCATTTGTTATAGAATGTAATCGGGGAACCGATGACGAAAGTCAAAAAATCGTCAATGAAATCCTTCAAACCTTCCCCATAAAACCCGATGCTTTTTTTGCCAATAATGATATGGCAGCTGTTGGGGCTATGTTGGCCTGTAAGGCTGCCGGACTGCGTGTTCCTGAAGATGTAGGAATCGTAGGATTTAGCAATTGGCAGTTTTGCTCCATGATAGATCCCTCTCTATCGTCTGTCTCCCAACCCGGTTTTAATATCGGTGCAAAAGCAACTGAAATTCTTTTGGATCTCATCGAAAAAAAGATTCAACTCCACGAAACAGGGAATTCTGTAGTCCTTGAAACAGAATTGCTCATCAGGAAATCTTCAGTCAGATAAAAAAAAAAGCGGAAATCTTGGATTTTAAGACACTGGAAGTGCAAACGATTGAATAGCCCTAATTTTTATTTCCAATAGGTTTTGGAAGTTTTGTGTTTCAAAATACGGATAACAAAGCCCTTCATGCCCGGTTTTTATATTCGGTTTCCTGGTTATTTTAGCGCAATTCATTTATAAATTTTGATTTCCTGCATCCATGACTAGTAAAAGCGCTATTTCTTATCCTTCTCGCAATTCTTCCCAACACTTGGGTTTTGGAAGCATCCAAGAATGGAAGCAAACAGAGATTGGTCTTGAAGGAAAAAGTGAGGTTGGTCGATTTAGAATATCGGTTTATCAGGGAGGCATTATCAGAATCCAGGCAAGTAGATATGATTCATTTGAATCTAATCCCTATTCAGTCATCTCCGAGCCCGATAAAGTTAATTTTAACCTTGAAGAGGGTGACAATAAACTTTACCTGACTACCTCATTGATTCGATTGAAGGTGGATTTGGATAAGTTTACCTTCTCATTTTTTGACCTAAATGGAAACCTGCTCAACGCCGATGATTCGCTGGGAACCTCTTGGATTGGAACTGAGGTAACATCCTACAAGCAAGTTCAAAAAGAAGAAAAATTCATCGGTTTGGGTGAAAAAACGGGGAATCTAGACCGATCAGGGAGAGCCTACACCAACTGGAATACCGACTATTTCGCATATGGCATAGGGGATGATCCGCTTTACATGAGTATTCCATTCTACATAGGTATTCATGATAAAGGAGCCTATGGGATCTATTTTGACAATACCCATAAATCCGTTTTCAATTTCGGCGCTTCAACCAATCGATTTGTTTATTTCAGTGCCGAAGATGGAGATTTGGACTATTACTTCATTTATCAGCCTACAGTGGCTGAAATCATCAGCGCTTACACTTGGCTGACCGGGAGGATGCAACTGCCGCCAAAATGGGCTTTAGGTTTTCAGCAATGCCGATATTCCTATTATCCGGACTCGGAGGTGTACACTCTTGCCCAGACATTTCGGGATAAAAAGATGCCCGCTGATGTCATCTACCTGGACATTCATCACATGGAGGCGTATAAAGTATTCACCTTTGACGGGGAGAAATTTTCCGATCCCAAGGGCATGATTACCCGCCTGAAGGAAAAAGGGTTCAAAGTCGTAGTGATCATGGATCCCGGCATCAAAACGCAACAGGGTTACTTACCCTACGACGAAGGGCTTGAAAATGGACTTTTTGTAAAATACCCGGATGGAAAAACCTATGAAGGTCAGGTTTGGCCGGGCTGGTGTGCATTTCCTGATTTCACAAAAGAGGAAACAAGATCTTGGTGGGCTGAGAAAATGGCTTTCTACACTGATGCCGGAGTGGATGGGTTTTGGACAGACATGAATGAACCAGCCTCATGGGGACAGTTTACGCCAAATTTGATCGAGTTTGACTATGAAGGAGAGAAAGCCTCCCATCGAAAGGCACGCAATATCTACGGCATGCAAATGGCCCGAAGTGCTCAGGAAGGATCGTTTTTTCAAAATCCAGACAAAAGACCCTTTGTCCTTACCCGATCAGGTTTTGCAGGAATTCAGCGCTTTGCTGCTGCATGGACCGGTGACAATGTGGCCTCAGAAGAACACATGCTCGCAGGAATCAGACTGGTCAACAGTATGGGATTAAGCGGAGTTTCCTTTGCCGGATATGATGTGGGAGGTTTTGCGGCTGAGGCAAGCAAGTCTCTTTTTGCACGTTGGATGAGCCTCGGAGCTTTTGCCCCTTTCTATCGAGCCCACTCCATGATCAACAGTAATGATGCGGAGCCCTGGGCTTTTGGGGAAGAAGTAGAGGAAATCAGCAGAAACTATATGAAGCTGAGATATAGACTATTACCTACTATCTACAGTAAGTTTTATTCAAGTAGCCTTAGCGGCTTGCCAATTTCAGAAAGCCTGGCAATCCAGTATCCTCTGGATGAAAACATCTACCTCAGTGCTTTTCAAAATGAATACCTCTTCTGTGATGCCTTTTTGATTGCACCGGTGGAAAGCACCAAAGAAATCACGAAAGTCTACCTGCCTGCCGGTGATTGGTATTACCTTTTCTCAGATAAAAAACATAGCGGAAAGGAAGTCATTTATCAGGATTGCCCGCTGAATTATTTGCCAGTTTATGTCAAAGGAGGTCAGTTGTTTGCTTTACAATCTGATGTAAACTCAGCCTCCGAACAAACGGATGGAATCCTGCGAATTCACGTTTATAAAGGCAAAACGGGTTCAGAATACTTACATTACGAAGATGCCGGGGAGGGATTGGGGTATCTGGCGGGTGAATATTTGAAGCGAACCATCAGCTACAATCCAGAATCCGAAACGTTGGAATTTGGAAATGTAGAGGGTTTGTACCAAAGCAATTTCGACAGGCTGAAAGTTTATTTCCATGGGTTCACCCTAGACTCGGTAAGTATTGATGAGGAACGTTATCCATTGAAAACCGAAGCTTATGCATTCCTCGGGAAACTGACCGAATTTGATCCTCTGCCGGAAAACGATCATCCTTATTTTGAAATAAATAATCTCCCCTACCTGGACCTGGATCATCTTAGTTCGGCTTTTGTGATCAAAGGAATCGTCTAGACTAAAATCCAAAATACCCCTAACCTTCCCTCCCAAAATGACTCAAAACAAAAAGCGGCTGAGTTTCTGGCAAATCTGGAACATGAGCTTTGGATTTCTTGGAATTCAGTTCGGATTCGCCTTACAGGGTGGATTTATGTCCAGAATATTCCAAACTCTTGGAGCCGACAAAGATGCTATTCCTTTCCTTTGGATTGCGGCACCATTAACTGGACTTTTAGTGCAGCCGATAGTGGGTTATTTGAGTGACAGGACCTGGCATCCTAAATTTGGCCGAAGGAAACCTTTTTTCTTCATCGGTGCGGTGTTCAGCACAATTGCCTTGTTTTTCGCTCCCTATTCTTCCGCTTTGTGGATGGCTGCGGGAGCGCTTTGGATCCTGGATGCTTCGATCAATATTTCGATGGAACCTTTCCGTGCATTGGTGGCAGATAAGCTCCCCGATGCTCAGCGTTCTTACGGGTTTGTAGTTCAGACGTTGATCATCGGGATTGGTACTTGGATTGCCTCCAATCTTCCTTTGATGATGACTCAGATCGGAGTGCCAAATACGGCGGCGGAGGGTGTGGTACCGGACTCGGTAAAATATGCTTTTGCCATTGGTGCGCTGGTACTTTTCTGTTCAATCCTGTACACAATTCTCACCACAGATGAATACCCTCCAGAGGATTTGGAAGAATTTGAAAAGGAAAAATCTCTGAAAAAGGGCTTTTTCAGCGGATTTGGAGAGATCATAAGAAACATCTCGGAAATGCCAACAGTCATGAAGCAGCTTGGTGTGGTTCAGTTTTTCTCCTGGTTTGCCTTTTTTACGATGTGGAGTTTCGCCACCCCTGCTATCACCGAACATATTTTTGGAGCCACAGACACCACCTCTTTGGAATATAACAATGCGGCTGACCGTGTGGGGAATTATTTAGGGACATATGGATTGGTTTCCATGTTCTATGCCTTGATTCTTGCCTTTGTCGCTTCTAAAATCAAAATTAACCGCAAGCTTCTCCACATGGTAAGCCTGATTGCCGGGGGTAGTGGCTTTATTCTTATCTACTTCATATCAGAGCCCTGGATGCTCCATATTTGCTTTTCGCTCGTAGGAATCGCCTGGGCAAGTATTTTATCCATGCCTTATGCCATGCTATCCAGCTCAGTTGAACCAAAGAAAATGGGCGTTTACATGGGTATTTTCAATATGTTCATTGTCATTCCTCAAATCATCGCAGCACTTGGAGGCGTCAATTTTCTGTATAAAATCCTCTTTGGTGAGGCTGTGATCAACACGATGCTCTTGGCCGGGACCCTTTTGATTTTGGCTGGTTTTTCCAATCTTTTGGTAACCGATCGAAGAGCCACCCACGACTAAAAAACCACAAACCATCACAAAGGCCAATTCCGTTCGGAATTGGCTTTTTACATTTATGTAAAATTCAATTCTATGAAAACCATACGAATTACCGGAGTCCCTGAGCATTTCAATTATCCGTTTCGGATTTTGGAAAAAAACCAGCCATTCTTGGCAAGAGGAATAAAAATCCAGTGGATTGATGAATCCAGAGGTTCGGGTCAAATGAATCAAGCCTTGAGAAGTGATGAAGCTGATATTGCTGTTCTGTTGACCGAAAGCTTTCTCAAGGATGTAGAAGCTGGAAATCCGGCTAAAATGATCGGATATCATGTAGAAACACCTCTAAATTGGGGGATTCATATTCGAAGTAAATCTCCGGTAGATGAGCTGTCGGAATTGGATAAAAAGCATTTTTTAATCAGCAGAATGGGTTCCGGATCTCATCTGATGGCCTTTGTTTTGGCTAAAAGAGAAGGATGGAAACCGGAGGAGCTGACTTTTGAGATTGTCGGAAATATGGATGGAGCTAAAGAGGCAATGCGAGGAGGAAGTGAGGGGATATTCCTGTGGGAAAAATATACTACCGCACCGATGGTTAAAAACGGCACCATGAGGCGAATTGGTGAACTACCCAGCCCCTGGCCTTGCTTTGTCATGGTGGCTTCAGACAAGGCTCTGACAGACTTTGGAAATTGGATTTTTGAGGTGAGAGATGAAGTGTATAAAATAGCTCAATCGCTGTCTAAAGCTCAAAATTGCGCTACGGTCTTGGCTGATTTTTATAAATTGGAAATACAGGAAGTGAAAAAATGGCTGGAACAAACTCAATGGTGCTTTTCCCCAAAAGTATCCCGCTCTGAGTTGCTACAAGCTATGGAGGTGATGATAGATCTTGCTATGCTCCAAAAGAAATTACCCCTTGAACTCTTCCTCGTTTCGGACCGATTGCAGGTGGTAGATTGAGTTTGCTAACGGCAATCGGATACAAAATTTGGTTCCGTGACCGAGGTGGCTGTCGATTGAAATTTCCCCTCCGCATCTTCTGGTAAATTCCTTTGCCAACTGTAATCCTAAGCCCGAACCCTTTTCTTTGTAAGTTCCGGGTCGGGATTTAGTTAAGGAATAAGAGTCTGAAAGCAAAAGCTGAATTTGTGCCTCTTCCATTCCTATTCCTTGATCAAGGACATACCAATGTGCCCATTCCCCATCCGTTTCCGAAAAGATGGTTACAGCATCTTCGGAATTTGAAAATTTCACCGCATTATTCAGGATATTTCTGACCACCACTTCAATCAAATCCCGATCTGCATAGACTTCCACCCTGGATTCCATTTGGTTGAAGATGGAAAGCTCTTTTTCTTTGAATGAAGCCTGGAGTAAATTCAGCGAATTATCCACTACTTCTCTTAGGTCAAAAACTGAAAGGTTAACCTTAAATCCATCCATCTGAGCCATGGACCATTGCAGGGTATTGTTCAGGGTGAAATTTACCGAATCGATATCCTTGTTAAGGACCAGCAGGAGTTCGTTGAATTCTTCCTGATTGAGATGCCCGGCCAGAAGCAAATCTATCACCGATTTGACTTGGGAAATTGGCCCCCTTAAATCATGACCCAGGATCGAAAAAAGTTTATTTTTGGTATCATTCATTTCCTTGAGCTGATTGGATTGATTGGCCAGCTCGAGGTTTTGTTCCTCGATTTTGCGCTGCTGCTCCAGCAGATCAGCATTGAATTTGGAAACGTTCTTATTCAGGAAAAATAGCCGAATTCCAAGAGCACCGATCAGTAGGGCTGTGACGGCAAAGAAAATGGTATATCGTCGGGAAGTTTGCAGCCTGTAGGACTGATTTTCATTTTGAGCCTTCAGAAGTTCCAATTCAGATTCTTCCAGATTTCTCTGAAACATCTCCTGCAATAAGCCAAGCCTGTCACGATTTGACTTGTTCAGAAGTGAATCATTTAATACCAAAAATTTGGATTGGTGAAAAAATGCTTTTTGGAGGTCATTATTTTCCTCATAAATCTTAGCTAAATAGCGGTGACTTTTTGATAATTCATCCAAAAAATTATTCTCTTCGCAAAGTTCTATCGAGTATAAAAGAATTTTCTCGGCCTGATCGAGCTTTCCGTCCTTAAGGTAAGCATTTCCCAATCGATGCAAAACACCGGCCTCAAATGATTTTACTCCTTGAATCTGAGCTATTTGAAGAGAACGGTTAAAAATCACCTGGGCAGAATCATAGGCTCCTTTTGCCAAATAGACATCCCCTATAACCCGATCTGCAAAAGATGTCAGGTAAGGTGAACCCGCATTTTCATTCAATTTGATGGATAGCGATGCATAAGCCATCGCAGAATCAAGTTGATTGGTTTGGACCATGTTGAGGGCAACATTATTCAATGACCGGATTTGGGTGGAAAGATCATTGACTTTGGTGGCCAACTCATACCCTTTTTTGAATTGCTGAATAGCCATGGGGTAGTTTTGTTGCTCGAAGTACAAAGCCCCCATATTATTCATCAACCTGGCAGCCTGCAGCTCGTCCTTGGCTTCTACCGCCAGATTGTAGGCTTTCTCTGAATATTCAAAGGACAATTGCCATTGACCCTGACGATAATATATCCAACCAATATTTTCCAAGGCTCTGCTTTGCCCTGATAAATCACCTAATTTTTCAGCCAATGAATCCGCTTCGAAAGAAAATGTCATCGCCTCCTTTTGATAGCTTTCGCGGAGCGATGTGGCCATCTCATTCAGAAGATTGACCCGATCCCCTTTGGTTTTACCAGACAGGAGCGAATAGAGACTATCCATGGATGAATCTTGTGAAAATCCACTCAAGGGAAGCCCAAGAAATAAAATAAGCGTAATCAGGTAGAAAATCGGGCGACTCACTATTCGTTTTTATTCAAAATGCTCTGCAAAATAAAGATTATCAGAGACAAGATAATGTATATCAAAAGGAAAAATCATAAAATGCCCCGATCAGGATTGGAGACTTTCCCAATCCCAATCTTTATTCATTTGTTTTATTGCGTGGTGAGCTGTGAGATCGTATTGACAGGGTACAATGGAAATGTAATTATTTGCGATGGCCCATTCGTCGTTATCCTCACCTTTGTCAAAATTTACAAAATTACCTGCCATCCAGAAGTATTTTCGACCCGTGGGATCATAGCGCTCTGCAAACTCCTCCTGCCACTTGGCATCTGCCTGACGGCAAACTTTGACCCCTTTGATTGCCTCATTTTGTTTGGGCGGAAAGTTGACATTCAAAGCTACCCCTTTCGAAATTCCCTTTTCGAGGACCTGACGGGCAATTTTCTCAACCCACTCTTCCACATGGGAAAAATCCGCCTTGGATGAATAGTCACATAAACTGAAGCCAATAGAAGGCAACCCTTCAAGTGCTCCTTCGATCGCTGCCGACATAGTTCCTGAATATAAGACAGATATAGATGTATTGGAGCCATGATTGATCCCACTGACTATCAAGTCGGGGGTTCGGTTCTTCAGGACATAATGCTTGGCAAGCTTGACACAGTCAGCTGGAGTTCCGCTGGACTTGAAAGCCAAGACATCTTCAAAAATATCCTCTTCATACAATCTCAGGGTCTCTCCTATCGTAATGGCGTGGCCCATTCCGGATTGCGGACTGTCTGGAGCAACGACTACGACGTCCCCGATTTTTTTCATCACTGAAACTAATACTCGGATACCTTTGGAGGTAATTCCATCGTCATTGGAGACGAGGATAAGTGGTTTGGACATAAAAATTAATTCTTCAATTCGTTGTAGTAGGCGGTAATTCTAAGCAAATCCCCCCGCTTGTCATGCTCAAGTCTGTTTTTTCGCATGAAAAGATCTATTTCATCATCGTAACCCGGAAGTAGCGCAAAAAGGTCTTTCTTTTTCAAACTATAGCGCTGCAAACGACCATTTTTGAAGAAATAATAGTTGAAAGCAAGTCGATACCCAAAGCTGTTCTGAGGCCCCCACAGCGGATTCATCCCCATTGGCCCCCAATAATTCATGCCTCTGGTATCCGTGGCGACATATTCTCTACATAGCAGTGCCAGGTCGTTGCCTTCAGTGAGTACCTCAAAAAAAGTTGGGCTCTCATATTCCCCATTGATTGCATAGGGAAGGCTGTAAAATCTTCGAATGCCACCAAAGATTTCGTCAAATATCTCAAAATTGGAGACATTGGAAGCCGTGAATGTTTCTATGGTTTCATTTTGGAGTTGTACCAGATTATTATCCAAGTCGTATTTCACAAGACCTGATCGTGTTGAACCATCATTAAGGTATATATTTCCTTTGTGCCAAACTTGTGACGGAAACTGGCTATTCTGAGCGAAGACTGCTATCACGCCCAGAAAAACAAAGCTTAGTGTGATTATTGCCTTTTTCATGGTGACTATTGTGCTAAGAATAAACGATGGAAAGTTATTTGGGTTTTTTTAAATGATTTTCCGACTCTCAATTAAGTTAGCAAGTTTCTGTCACTTGAGGATGTTGTGGCCCATTTTATCTCTTTTGGTAGTGAGATATTTCTCGTTGTGTGGATTGGGTCTAATTTCGATTGGGATCTGCTCCACGATTTCGAGACCATATCCCAGCAAGCCAACTCTTTTTTGAGGATTGTTTGAAATAAGTCGGATTTTACTCACTCCCAAATCGCGTAAGATCTGTGCACCCACACCATAATCTCTGCTATCCATGGGGAAACCCAAAGCAAGATTAGCCTGAACGGTATCCATCCCCTGTTCCTGTAACTTGTAGGCTTTGAGCTTATTGATTAGGCCGATTCCTCTGCCTTCTTGATTCATGTACAGCACCACGCCTTTACCTTCTTTCTCTACCAACTCCATGGCAGTATGCAGTTGCGGTCCACAATCACATCTACAGCTTCCGAAAATATCACCTGTAACACAGGAAGAATGGACCCGCACCATAACAGGTTCGTTGGGCTCCCAAGTCCCTTTGATCAGCGCCAAGTGAATTTCCTGTGTGTTAGTTTGCCTGAATGCGATCAAATCAAAATCGCCCCAAGTAGTCGGTAAATCAACACCAATCTCCCGCTTGATTAGCGATTCATTTTTTAATCTATAAGCAATAAGGTCTTTTATAGATACCAATTTCAATTTGAAGCGCTCAGCAACTTTAACCAAGTCAGGTAGCCGGGCCATGGATCCGTCTTCGTTCATGATCTCTACCAAAACACCCGCAGGAGGCAGTCCTGCCAATCTGGCAAAATCTATCGCTGCCTCGGTGTGACCTGCTCTTCGAAGGACGCCACCCCGCTTTGCCTTGAGTGGGAAAATATGTCCCGGTTTGCCCAATTCAGAAGGATGAATTGAATCATCAATCAGCGCCTTAATAGTCTTGGCTCGATCCGAAGCCGAAATCCCGGTGGTACATCCGTGCCCTACCAGATCAACCGATACAGTAAAAGGCGTCTCAAATGCCGCCGTATTATTACCCACCATCAACTCCAGTCCCAACTGATCACACCTATCCTCAATCAGCGGAGCACAGATCAATCCGCGTCCGTGAGTGGCCATGAAATTGACGATTTCTGGAGTTACTTTTTCGGCTGCACAGACAAAATCACCTTCATTTTCACGGTCTTCATCATCTACTACAATGATTACTTCACCGTTTTTGATGGCTTCAATGGCATCTTCTATTGGGTCGAGGGGATAATTTTTCACAGGGGTAGTTTTTGGAATAATAGTTTCTCGCGCAAGTTAGGCGTTTTCCCTGTAGAACCGGATCAAGCCAAAGAAAGTTTGGTTTTATCCGATTACAATTCCGAGTTCCTTGTCAATTTGGAGTTGGACTTTTTTCAGTTCAAAATAAACCTGCTGAAGCTCATATACCTTATCCGCATCAAAATGCTCATGTTCGGCTGATTTGATTTTTTGTTTTGCCTCATCCATCATTTTATGGACTAATCTTCTTTTGAGTCTCAAAATGGACTTGAAGGCTGTACCCGCCAAATCATCTGACTCGGTAGTAATAAAAATCTGATGACGATCAAGCCAATGTACTGAAACCTCATGCCTCGGAGAAATCAAGTCAATCACTTCCTGTCGAATCTCGGCATCGGAATAGGAGACAAAAAAATCTGTTGTAGGTATCGTGCCATTGGAAAGGCTATCGCGATAAATTTTTAAAATCTTTTGATAGACAGGTGTAAAAAAAACGATGTCAGCTGTCTCAGACATCAAATAGTGACACAGGTGTAGGTCTTCATCGTCCAACTTTTTCCAACCGTAATTCAGCAATAAACGAATGGTCTCTTTTTCCTGAATTCTGAGTGTGTCCTCTACTGATAGCAGGTTTTTGGAAGGGACCAATTCCTCCAGTTTCTCCTCTGCTTCAGCTTCTTCCTTTGCTTTCTGAAAGTGCTCTTTTTGACTCTTTATCAGAGACTTATTCAGCTCCGTATGAATGATTTCTTCTTCTATCTCAAGCAGTCCCGAGGCCTCTTTGGTATAGACAGAACGAATAATTGGATCAGGAATTTTACCTATGCTCTGAACGATCTCCCGGATTACTTCTGCCTTTCGGATGGGATTTTTCTCAAATTCTTCCTGATACAAACCAATCTTGAATCCGATAAAGTCCCGACTGTTTTCCTTCAGGTAATCCTGAAATGCCTGTGAGCCTACTTTTCTGGAAAAACTGTCCGGATCATCTCCATCGGGAAAAACGACCGCTTTGACATTCAACCCGCCTTCCAGCAACAAATCAATCCCTCGAATGGAAGCCTTGATGCCAGCGGCATCACCATCATAGAGTACTGTCACCTGATTGGTAAAACGCTTGATCAATTTGATCTGCCCATCGGTGAGAGACGTACCTGAGGAGGAAACAACGTTTTCGATCCCGGATAAATGCATCGAAATGACATCGGTATATCCTTCCACCAAAAAGCAGTTATCAAAATCCCGAATGGCTTTCTTTGCCTGAAACATCCCATAGAGCACGTCGCTTTTATGGTAAATCGGGGTCTCAGGAGAATTGATGTACTTGGGTTGGTTTTTGTCTTTGGTCAGTATTCGAGCACCAAATCCAATGGGCTTCCCGCTGATGTTATGAATCGAAAAGGTAACCCGACCACGGAAACGGTCATACAATCTACTTGGATCTCCCTCTTTCTGAAGAATCAACCCTGCTTTTAACAAAATATCTTCTTCAAAACCAGCTGCTTTGGCAGCTTTCAAAAAATAATCCCAGCCATCCATAGCATAGCCCAGATCAAACTTTTCGATGATCTGCGGGTTAAATCCCCTTTCTTTGAAATAGCTAAGACCAATCGCCCTCCCCTCTTCAGTCTGGAGATTTTTTACAAAAAAATCCTTGGCAAAATTCAAGGCAATAAATAGGCTTTCCCGTTCATTTTGCTCGAGATTTTGCTCAGGTGTGCGGGCCTCGTCTTCCTCGACTTCTATACCGTACTTCCCTGCTAGATGACGAATCGCTTCCTGAAAGCCAACTCCCTCGATGTCCATCACAAACTGGATCGAATCCCCGGCTTTGCCACATCCGAAACATTTGTAAATCTGTTTGGACGGTGAAACAGAAAATGAAGGTGACTTTTCTCCATGAAATGGGCAACAAGCCCACATATTCTGTCCCTTTTTTTTCAGCGGCACATAGTCTCCCACTACCTCGACGATGTCGGCGCGTTCTTTTACTTTGTCAGAGGTCAATTTACTTATCATCAGGAAGCGAATTGAAACAAAGTTAAGCGCTGAGATTAGATTAAGAAGGACAAAATCGAGAACTATTTACAAGAGCGCTGAGTTTCACAATCACTAGACTAGCATGTGGTTTTAGAAACCCACATTCTTAAAGTAACTTGTGAAAAATTTAGAGAAAGCAATGCAATTGACTGCAGAATCGATAAGAAAATCACTATCAAAAGTACAAGACCCTGATCTCAAACGCGATTTAGTGACTTTGGGCATGATCCAGGGAATTCATATTGAAGGTAAAAAAGTGAGTTTCAAAGTAGTCCTCACCACCCCGGCATGTCCACTCAAAGAAGTAATTAAAAACAACTGCCTCGAAGTGCTCGAACAGGACCACGGCAGTGACTGGGAGTGGGATATTTTTATGACCTCCCAAGTGACAACTATGCGGGATGCAGGTCCTATTTTGCCTGAAGTAAAAAACATAATTGCGATTGCCTCAGGCAAAGGAGGGGTAGGAAAGTCCACCACAGCTGTGAATCTTGCCGTTGCCTTGGCACAATTAGGAGCAAAAGTAGGGCTTATTGATGCTGATATTTCAGGTCCTTCGGTACCGCTCATGTTCAATGTAGAAGGTGAACAGCCTTCTGTAAAAAAGGTCGGAGAAAAGAACATCATCATCCCGATTACCCAATATGGAGTCAAACTGATGTCAATCGGTTTTTTGACACCTACTGACAGCGCAGTGGTGTGGAGAGGTCCTATGGCCAGTTCCGCACTGAGACAATTTATTACGGATGTCGAGTGGGGTGAGCTGGACTATTTACTGATAGATTTACCTCCCGGGACTTCAGATATTCACCTCACCATGGTGCAAACAGTCCCAGTGACTGGTGCAGTTATTGTGACCACTCCTCAAAAAGTTGCTTTAGCCGACGCCAACAAGGGTTTATCTATGTTTAGACAGCCACAAATTAACGTTCCCATCTTAGGTGTTATAGAAAATATGGCTTATTTTTCACCCGAAGAATTACCGGGAAACAAATATTACATTTTCGGCAAAGAGGGAGGTAAAAAGTTAGCCGAAAAATATGATGTACCGTTCTTAGGAGAAGTACCCATTGTACAAAGTATCCGAGAAAGTGGAGATACGGGATATCCGGCCGTCTTGAAAAACGGATTAACCAAAGATGCTTACATGGAATTGGCAGAATCTGTAGCACGACAAGTAGCCATCCGAAACGCATCAATTCAAAAAACATCCATAGTAGAAGTAAAAGCATAAATAAAATGGAAGCTGGACTCAGAGAGAGAATTGAATTTGCACTTGATACGATTAGACCTTATCTGGAAGCAGATGGAGGAAATGTGCGCATCGTAGAACTGACAGAAGATCTGGTTCTAAAAATAGAAATGACGGGTAACTGCGGATCATGCCCTATGTCTTCCATGACTTTAAAAGCAGGAGTAGAAGAAGCAATCATGCGTGCGATTCCAGAAATCATACGTGTTGAAGCTGTTAACCTTACCGTCGTCTGATTAATTTGATTTAATGAGAAAAGGCTTACAGTTTTTTGGTGTACTTTTTTTTCTGAAAGGATTTTTATTCTTTTCTATCGCTTCTTTCGGTCAGAAAATCACTCCTACAGCAATTGATCAACCCCAAGTCTTTGGTTTCTCGGCGTCCCATTCTCATTCAGAGAAGTGTGCTCATACGCTGATCGAATCAAAAATCGAGAAAGAGATGGGCTATTTTGGTTCCAAATCATTTTTTGAAGATTGGATCGACCAAAAAATAACGGACAGAAGAACCAGAAATATACCTCTTGCAAAAACCCTTGAAGGCCCCAGACTGATCCCTGTAGTCGTCCACGTAATTCATAATGGAACTCCCCTTGGTTCAGGGGCTAATATTCCCGATTCTCAAATCTTCGAACAGATCAGAATTTTAAATGAGGACTTCCGAAGGCTTAATGCGGACGCCGTTCGGACTCCGGCTGAGTTTCTCCCTGTAGCTGCAGATGCCGACATAGCGTTTGTCTTGGCCAAGCAGGACCCGAATGGTTTTCCTACCAATGGAATTGTAAGACTTCAGGGTACCAAAAATTCCTATGATCCCAATTCTGATGCTGTTCTGATTGGCCAATTAAGTCAATGGAATCCAGCAGAATACATGAATATCTATGTAGTTCCTTTGGTTCAGCCATTTATTGGATATGCGTCATTTCCGATCTCTGATTTACCCGGTTTGAATTTCTCACCCACCCCGGCGATCATCGATGGAGTCACTATCGATTACCGTTTTTTCGGAGTTGGAGGAAATGCAACCTCCTCGTCCTTAGGCAGGACAGCCACGCATGAAGTTGGCCATTATTTTGGCCTAAGGCATATTTGGGGAGATGGAGGATGTGGGGTTGATGATTTTGTGACTGACACTCCCGAGCAAGACAATTCCAACAGCACCTGCAATGCCAACCCAAGTAGGTTTTCATGTGGCTCGAATGACATGATCCAAAATTACATGGATTATACCCCGGATGCATGTATGAATTTGTTCACTCGGGGTCAGGTCGAACGATTTAATGTGGTTTTGGAAAATAGTCCGCGGAGGGTGACCTTGGTAAACAACAGAGCTACTCAAGAACCCCAATTGCTGGATCTTGATTTGTCGCTTAACCGGATTATTCAGCCCGTGGATGCAATTTGTGATTTGATTATTACTCCCGAAATAGAAGTTCAAAACGCGGGCTCCATGACCGTCACTTCAGCGCGAATCGAGTATATCAAAAATGGAACAATTGTAGAAAATAAAAATTTCTCCCTAAACCTCGAAACAGGCGAAACTGCCATCTTGACCTTCGCTACTACTCAATTAGACCCTGGAGATAATGAAGTGGAATTCCGCATCACCCAGGTCAACAATCAGGCTGATCAAAATTCAGAGAACAATTCCAAACTATCCAATCCGGTACTTCAGGGTGAAATCGATTTGCCTTACACTTTTGATATCCAAAACTTCCCAAGTGATTGGGTAATTAGCAATCCTGATCAAGCATTTACTTGGGAAAGAAGGACTATTTTCATCGGAGGTGAGGCGCAGCAGTCCGTGTATATCAGACATTTCGAATATGAAGGAATCGGCGAGTTGGATTATCTCATTTCGCCTATCCTAGATCTTACTAAATATCCCAATTCGCAATTGGTTTTTGAGGTTGCTCATGCGCCTTACGATCAACCCGGCTATCAGGATGAATTGATCATTTCAGTGTCTGAGGACTGTGGATCCAACTTTGATTTAGTGGATGTAAACTATCAAAAATCAGGACCAAGGCTCGAAACCTCCCCTCCTACACTAGATGAGTTTATCCCTACTTCCAATGAGCAATTCAGAACGGAAATATTCAATCTGAGCGATTTCCAATCCTTGGGGAAAGTGCGTGTTTCCATCACTGCAAGAAACTCATACGGTAATAATATTTTTCTCAGAAATATCCGAATTTTACCCTCCGAGGAACTGCGATATGGAATCAGGGTAGAAGAAATTTTGAACCCAACTGCTATCAGTTCAGGCGACCATGAAGAGGAAGTGATCCGAGTTACCAATACCGGGAACCTGTCTCTAAATAAATTCCTGTTAACCAGAACTACTAATTCCAATTTACCGGAGACTTATTTGGTATCTGAAATAACTTTGGCCCCCGAAGAACAACTGGATTTGGACATCAACAAGTCTACCTTCAATGGCAAAAATAGATTGCGATTTTCTGTGAGTGAGCCAAATTTTGATCAAAACCCAACATTATCTATTGCAGTTGGTCGCTATCATCTTGAAGCTACCGAATCTGTGCTCGTTCCATGGCGTCAAAATTTCAATAGTAGCACCACACTAACTCCCTGGACTGCGATTAATCCTGAAAATGACTTACAAACTTGGACTATAACTCCCATTGCAAACGGTTCAGGGGTAAATAATGCCACCCGACTGGAAAATGGATTAGACGGAAACTCTTATTGGTTAGGCAGTCCGGTCTTCAATCTGTCAGGAAGCCGACAAGCCAGTATTTTCTTTGATCTGGCAGCCGGTCAAGTGAACCCAAGTACCAAGCTATCCTTATTGGCAAGCAGGGATGGAGGATTAAATTACGATACCGTCTGGATGGCAAGTGGTCAGGAATTAGCTACTGTCACGGCAGGAGAAGCTAATCCGAATAGTCCGGGAGATTACAGCCGTAAATATGCCAACCTAAGTGACTTTGCCGGTTCTGAGGCGCTGGCCGTGAGATTGGCCTTTGTTTTGGAAATCACAGGAAATGAAAACGATCCGGTTTATCTGGATAATCTGGAACTCTTCCTCAATGCAAATCCCGACCCCGTAATTCCGGCTCAAGGTTCGACGGTATTGTATCCTAACCCTGCCAGAGATTACTTTAGTCTAGCATTCAATCTTCCCGATCGCGAAAATATCACCATTCAAATCATTTCCGCTACAGGGGCTATTGTTCATGAAGTGGATTATCCCGGGACTCTCAACCAGACCTACACGTTCAGCACAGAATTATTCCGATCAGGGGTTTATATCATTCGAATCAGCAGTGATACATTGCAAGAAATGAAGCGATTGCTTATTAATTGATCTTAAAAAAGAGCCGAAGATGAACGCTTCGGCTTATTTTTTGCCTGCGGATTCGTATAGTTTTTACCATTTTTGTTCGTTGATCGATCAAAAATCCCCTTAACTTAGTCTGATCCTATCGTATTAATGAATTCATTCAATTCCTCAGTCAAAAAAATCCTTCTTAACCTACTGGTCATCATTTTTCTGACTGCCCTGCTTGGTTTTGTATTTTTGAAAGTCTATCTCCCGCTGTACACCCACCATGGAGAAACAGTCACTGTACCTGATCTGTCCGGCTACCAATACCTCGAAGCAAGTGAACTGTTGGAAGACATGGGCCTCCAATATGAGGTATCTGTGGACTCAGGTTTTAGCACAGAATTGCCTGCACTCGCCATTCTCAAGCAAATTCCGGATGCAAGCAACCAAGTAAAAACGGGAAGAAAAATCTATTTGACGCTGAATGCCCGAAATGCCCCGTTGATCAAAATGCCAAACTTGGTCAATCTTCAATTAAAGAATGCTCAGGAAATCCTATCTAATATCGGCTTATCCAGAGGTGATATCATTTACGTACCGGATATCGCTATCAACGCAGTGTTAGAGCAGCGTTACCGTGGAATCACTGTCAAAGAAGGCTTTGAAATTCCAAAAGGAGCAACCATTGACCTAGTCGTAGGCGATGGTATGGGAAATCAGTTGTTATTTGTACCCGATCTCAATGGAATGGAAGAAGAAGATGCTGAATTTCTGATCTTAGGCTCAGGACTTCGAGTGGGAGATAAAAATTACGCTTCGACAGATTCGGTTGCAACGGGAAGAGTTTTCTTACAATCCCCACCGGCGGGAATGGAAGTCAGAACCGGTGAGTTAATTAATATTTGGATAGCGAAAGACTAGGCAGTTGAAAAATAACTACAAACCTTGGGCGTTCATTTTTTGCTTTGTGATCCTGTCATTACAAGGCCAGAAATCCTTTGCTCAGTTTGTTGAATTTGGCCCCATTCACCGGCAAAAATTCGCTGACACTTCAAATTTCGGCTCTTCAAGACTTCAAAACACCAACGCACTTCCATTTTGGGATGATTTTTCAAAAGGATTAGATACCCTTAAGTGGACCATAGATGGTGCCTCTTACACCGAAACCATCGGACAAAATGCCCCCTCCTTAGGAGCAATCCTTTTCAACGGAGTGGATGAAAATGGAAGGCCTTATTCAAATCAAATCGGAGATCAAGGTGAAAGTGATTACCTGACAAGCAAACCTTTTGATTTAAGCACGCTCACCCAAGCTCAAAAAGAAAGCCTTTACCTTAGTTTTTTTTGGCAAGCAGGAGGAAATGCGGAAGCCCCGGATACAAACGACCGCCTGACCCTCCAGATATTTTCGCCTAATCAAGAGTGGGTAAACGCATGGGAACAAAACGGGGGCAGCGATCTTGACAGGACAATTTTTACTCAGGAAATCATCAAAATACTTCCGGAATGGCAGCATGATGGATTTCAATTCAGGTTTCTCTCTTCCGGCCGTCAAATCGGGCCATTTGACAGTTGGCTGATTGATTACCTTTATTTTAATTTCAACCGAACCGAAAATGACCTGACCTACAGAGACCGGGCTTTAACTCTTCCTAATCTGCTCAACTTTGGGGATTTCAGTGCCTATCCCCTGGAGCTCCTTCCTACAGATCAGTCTGGATTTTGGTCTCCAGTTCAAAATGAATTCCTGAATCTTGAAGATCGCTTTCGGGCCATGGAATTTTCGATTCAGATCGAAGATAGTCTCGGCAATCCCGCTTTGATCGTGAATGATGACACCCCTTTCAATCCAGTTCCAAATTCCCTCGAAAGAAGGACTTTTCTAAGCAGAGAATTTAATGAAATCCCTCGTCCTACCACAGAAACAACCCTCGTAATCACCTCCTCCCTCACTTCGGGTGATGGCCTATTGTTTGATATTCAAAATGGCGACACTACTCGATACAGTTCTGTGGATTATCGAATAAATGACACGGTAAAGACAACTTTCCCGCTCAGGGATTTTTTCGCCTATGACAATGGTTCCGCTGATTATTCTGCCGGAATTAATCAACGGTCCGGACAGCTCGCAGTAGCATACAATTCTCCCGAATCTGTTTATCTCAAAGGAATTTCTATAAATTTCACCAATGCCAGTCAAGCCAATCAGCCGCTCGATATTGTAGTCTGGGATGAAATTGACCAGCAGCCCATTTTCTCAAAAGAGTCATCGATCCCCGAAAAAATCCCCGGCCAGGATTTCATCTACTACCCCTTGGACACTAATCTCAGAGTCTCAGGGACATTTTTCATAGGCTTCACTCAATTTTCCAACGATTTCATCCATGTGGGATTGGATAAGGTTAATGATCGAGGGGATAAGATATTCTATAATGTCGGCGGAGCTTGGGCCCAAAACGAGGAGGTAAAAGGTGCCTTAATGATCCGACCCCATGTATCACTAGCACCACCATTTGAGGAAAGCCTACTACCTGATTCAGGTTTTAGAATTTATCCCAATCCAGTGGTGGATCGACTCTTTGTGCAAGGTCAGTTTGTGGAACTTGCCATTTTTGATTCCTTTGGTAGGCAGATTTTGTTGCCCATTGAGCGGGTCAATGATGGGGAAATTGTTAATTTTGAAGGGCAAAAACCGGGTATTTATGTTATAAACCTGATTTCAGGTTCCAGTTCAAAATCATTTCGAATTTTAGTCACCAAATAACATGGAAGATATCACCGTATCAGAACTAAAAAACCGACTCGAAAAAGGGGAGAAATTCCATTTTCTTGATGTCAGGGAAGAATGGGAATATGAAGAGGATAACCTTGGCGCTGAAAACATTCCATTGGGCGAACTACCTCATCGTATTTCAGAACTTGAAAAATATAAAGATGAAGAAATCGTCGTCCATTGTAGATCCGGAGCACGAAGTGGGAATGCCAAAAAATTCATGGAGAGCAAAGGATTCAACCAAGTCAGAAATGTTTTGGGAGGCATCTTAGCCTACAGATCTCTTTGAAACCAAATCCCGGGTTTAATTTTTAACCCGGGATTTTTTTTCACTCAAAAATAAATGGCTTCGGGGAAAAGCAGAGTGCAAATATCAAGATTGCAAGCCATCCCACTATTTTTCGTTTGGTATCCAAGGTATGAAATCCGGATACCTCAGGGTGTCTAAGTCCCATCAGACGTCCCAATAGAAAAGCGAAGAACAGCCAACCCTGATACCCCTCCCATTCAGGTTTCACAAAAGCCAAGACATACTGGACTGCGGCAATGGAAAGTGAAATTGTAATTTTTGTTTGGGCTGTAAAATCCGTCCGGGAATAGCAGATATATAAAAACCCAAGGTAAAGCGGAATCCGGATCATAAGTTCCTCTACTGGCATTCCGGGACTGATCATTCCTACTCCTGCATACCCCAGGAAAAGCGTAAAGACTCCCATAGAAATCTGCTTGTGATGCTTAGGAAACAGTCCAAAAACCACGTGTCCTCCATCCAATTGCCCTATTGGAAGCAAATTGAGTGCAGTAAAAAAAAGCGCCAGATATCCTGCAAAAAGGAAAGGATAATGGATCATTTCTGACATCTCCGGTAGTCGGTCTGGATCAGCCAACACTTTTCCCATTGCCCAAAAGAGGAGATTTCCTCCCAATTCGAAGTCCAGGACATCTTCTCCATACCCTTTAAAATCAGGATCGGCATATTCAGGATGCACAGAATAGATGAAATCTGAAGGCGGCAAGGTAGTAAACCCGTAAACCAACACTCCAAGGGCAATTACAAAGCCTGCCAAGGGTCCTGCCACTCCAATATCAAAGAATTTTTTACGACTGTTGACAAAACCTTTCATTCGGATGATCGCCCCAAAAGTACCAATGGACGGCGCACCTATGAATCCCAGCCAAGCCGGAATAAAGAAAGGAAGACTACACTTCACCTTATGATACATCGATGTAAAAAAGTGCCCCAGTTCATGAATCAGAAGGATTCCAACAAAGGGGATCGAAAAAGCCATCGACTTGAGAAAATACTCCCAAGTAAGGAATGAATCGCCTTCTCCGATTACCGATCTTCCATACACCCACTCTCCTCCTGCCAGTGTGGTAGTGATGAGCGTAAGTACCAGAAGTAATCCGTGAATCAGGTACTCTTTGGCTTTATACATGCCCAAAAAAGTCAAAAATCACAGTCGGTCCAGTCACCTGTATGGCGTGGATGCCGACGGACTTTGCCCCAGCTACATTTTCCTGCATATCATCAAAAAAGACCACCCGATCTGCAGTCGTTCCCAACTCATCCAACATCTTAACATATATCTCTTTGGTAGGCTTGGCTAGTCCCATCTCGTGGCTGTAAAATACCCGGTCAAACAATTGCTCAAATCGTTCCATCCCAAAATCCCGCTTCAACATGTCCTGTACCGCATCAATGTGAATCTGGTTGGTGTTGCTAAGTACTCCTACCCGGAAAGATTGTTTCAATTCTGATATCAAATCCAACCTTTCTTTTGGAATTTCCCCAAGCAGACTGTTCCAAAGACCATCTACTTTTTCATCATCCCAATCTTGTTCAAAATAGGCCCTCACTTCATTACGGAACGCATGAGAATCTATTAAGCCTTTTTCATAGGCTTTGTGAAAATCAGTAGCATAAAAAGATTCAACTTTCGGATGGAAGGTAGCTGGCAAAAGGGACTTAATCAGATTCAGAGATCGTTGATAATCAATATCAATAATCACATTGCCCAGATCAAAGATCAAAAATTCAGCATCAATGGCCTTTTTCATTCGCAATTCTGGTTGTGTATATGAACTCAAATATGTAACATTGCACTCCCAAAACCAAGGTTTAAGGCCAATTGAGCAACAAATTTCACGTTTCAACAGGGGCCTATAGCTCATTCGGTTAGAGCAACTGACTCATAATCAGTAGGTGCTTGGTTCGATTCCAAGTGGGCCCACTAAGCCATTCAAGAAATTGGATGGTTTTTTTATTAAAATGGATTTTTTTTTACCTACATCCTCTACTCCAAATCTTTGAATAGATTGTATATGCAAAGAGCCTCTTTGAATTTGACTTGGTTTTTATAAAATAAGCCGGCAGATTGGGTGTAATTGACCTAGATGAGGTTGTCATCAGTAAAGAATCCTGATCAGGTTTTA
Organism: Algoriphagus boritolerans DSM 17298 = JCM 18970; assembly: GCF_900108085.1. Classification (GTDB taxonomy): domain Bacteria; phylum Bacteroidota; class Bacteroidia; order Cytophagales; family Cyclobacteriaceae; genus Algoriphagus; species Algoriphagus boritolerans. The sequence continues at coordinate 22,616 of NZ_FNVR01000007.1, read as the reverse complement.
TAATCCCTGTCATATTAAAATCAGGAGTGCTTCCCCCTGCCTCAATAGGTCCGGGAAGGAATAGCCACATTGCTAAAAGTGACACATTTTCAATGGATTAAGTCGAACACAAATTCTGATTTTAATTGGACAATTATTGAGCAAACGAAAAAAAAAATTCCAATTTCAAAAGTCAAAACACCTTCCGTATTTCAATTTAATTGACTTCTTAAATTAAAAGGGTCAGTTAACTTTGGCATTCTCTTACAGCCAAATTTCCATCTAAGCATTATGAAAAAGTCACTGCTATTCTTCCTCCTGTTACTTCCGTTTGTGACGGTAGCTCAAGTAAAAACAGATACCATTCAAGTCTACAGTCCTGCAATGAAGAAGAATCTCAAGGCTGCTGTAACTACGCCATCTTCGTATCAGCTTGGATATGAGAAATATCCGGTAGTATATCTCCTTCACGGAGGAAGTGGTGCATTCAGTGACTGGCACCAAAAGGTCACCGAACCGGGAATGGTAGAGCGATTGGCAGAGGAATATAATCTGATTATTGTTACCCCGGGTGTGGGACCTTCGAGTTATTATTTCGACAGCCCAATGCTTGATTCGGTCATGTACGAGACTTATATCACCGCTGAGCTCATTCCTCACATCGATCAGGCCTTCCGAACGCTGGCTAAAAAGGAATCCCGCGCAATCACCGGCCTTTCCATGGGTGGACATGGTGCGATCATGCTGTCAGCCAAGCATCCGGAACTGTTTGTCGCAGCAGGCAGTATGAGTGGTGTCATGAATATTGATACCCGATTGTGGAAGGTCAATGATGAGTTCAGAGTTTTGCGACAGCAAGGGCAGCAGGATATGCTAGGGCAAGACCTGAATTATGATGCACCGACTTTCAGTAATTTCACGGCTGTTGGATTGGTAGAACGGATGAAAACCAACGGTTTGGCACTGATCATTGACTGCGGTGTGGACGATTTCCTGTTAGAAACCAACCGACAGATTCATCAATTGCTCCTGGAAAATGGAACCCCGCATGAATACATTGAGCGGCCGGGAGCCCACACTTGGCCCTATTGGACAGCCGCTTTGCCTGTGCATTTCCTGTTTTTTGACCGGTACCTGAAGCGTGACTGATTCTGGATTCATCTTACCCCAAAGGTAAATTTCCTTCGATTATTCAGCTAATTTTTGCTTTTTGCAGAAGCATACTCACCCCACTATGTCCAAATTTGACTCAATAAGACCTTTTTATGATGCGGAAGCCAATAAAGCTATCCGCCAGATAATAGATGATCCGATGATGGAGGCAATGATGAATTTCACCTTTCCGCACGAAAACCCCGCACACTGGAAAGATTTGATGCGGCACACTCATTCCCTTCGGGATTTTCAGATCAATTTTATTTATCCTGCTTTGATGAAGGTATTGGAAAAAAGCTCAGATGGACTTACCACAGGAGGATTTGAGGTACTCAAGCCAAATACAGCCTACCTTTATATTTCAAATCACCGCGATATTATTCTGGACACCTCCTTACTGAATGCCTGCCTGTATGAAAAAGGTCTGGTGATGACCACTTCGGCAATCGGTGATAACTTGATCAAAAAGCCATTTTTACATACTTTATCCCGGTTGAATCGAAACTTTGCCATTCGAAGAGGGCTGTCCGGTAGGTCGCTGTTTGAAAGTTCCTTGGAGGTTTCCGAATACATACGAAAATCTCTTTTGAACGAAAACAGGTCTGTATGGACCGCCCAGCGTGAAGGAAGAACCAAGGATGGCAATGACATCACCCAGAAGGGAGTCCTGAAAATGCTCACTTTGGCCGAAGGAGGGGAAAATCCATTTGGCTATTTTGAAAAAATCCAGGTGGTTCCCGTTTCCATTTCCTATGAATATGATCCGACTGACAGTTTGAAAATGCCTGAACTTCTGGCCAAATCCAGGGACGAAAAGTATGTCAAACATGAAAATGAAGACTTTGTGAATTTACTCCGTGGCATAATTGGCACTAAAAAGCGCATTCATATTCAAGTCAACGGAATCTTGGATAAAGAAATAAAAGCCATTTCTTCCCTTGATACTACACAATCAGAGAAACTAACCCATTTAGCAACACTGATTGACCATAAGATCTGGAGTGGATATAAGCTTTGGCCTAGCAATTATATCGCCCATGACTTACTCTATGGAAGTGAAACCTTTTCGGCTGAATACGCTCCTGCGGAAAAAGACGCATTTGAAAAGCGGATGACCGGAAAAGTAGATACCAGTGACCCCGTTTTACTCAAAAGCTTCCTGTCTATGTATGCTTATCCTGTGGATAATAGCCTGAAAGCTAAAGAAAAATCCTAAAATCTAAATAATCTTTAGTCCAAAGGAAGTATGAATTCGAATTCTGTCCCCTTTCCCAGTTCTGATTTTACATTTAGCTTACCTTTAAGTGAATTTACCAAATGGTGAACTAGATTCAACCCAAATCCGAATCCTTTTTCTCCTGAAGTTCCCATAGAAGAGTTCGTTCCTCCTGCCTGGATCTCCTCGATTTTAGTTTGATCAATCCCAACACCATTGTCTTTTACTTTAAAAACAAGTTTCCTGATTTGATCCAAAACTTCCATATCGAGCAGAACCTCTATTTTGCCATGAGTGGGAGTAAACTTAATTGCATTGGAAATTAAATTCCCCAGTATTTGGAGAATCTTGTTTTTAGGAAAAGGAATCTCTTCAAACGGAGGATTGGCTTTTACTTCCAATTCGACCTTTTTGGATATTGCCTGAGGATTATACATATCCTTCAGTTTAGTTTTTAAGGTTGAAAGAGAAAATTCATGCTCTTTAGGGGACCTGTGGATGACTTCCCCTGAGTCCGCACTATTGGAAAGGATTTCATCTGCAAGTTCCAAAATTGACTTTCCGCTTTTTTGAATCAATGAAATGAAGGAAAGCACTTCCTCCAGTTTATTTTTATCGCCCTGCATTTGGATTATCTCAGCCAAACCAATGATCCCTCCTATCGGACCACGGATATCATGTGCAACCCGGTTTTTTATCGAGTTGGTTTCTTGCACTTTCCTTTTAAGACTCGAAATAGCATGGTGGATTTTGATTCGATTGACCACTTCCCCTGCAATAATCTCCAGCATTTCTTTTTTTTCAGCACTCAGATTTTTTTCACCATCATGTATCACACAGAGCGCACCTAAAGCGATGTTATTTTCAAGTTTTAGCGGCACCCCATAATAATACTTAAGTTTAGGAGCATCTGTGACATAGAACTTATCCTTAAATCGCTCATCTACCGACAGATCTTTTATTTCAAAACCATCAATATTCTCCTGTAAAATGGTGTATTGACAAACCGAATCTTCCCTCGGCATTTGCTGGATATCGAGACCGAAAGATGAAGCGCTCCATTGCGTAAAAGAGTCAATCAGATTGATCAAAGAGATGGATGTTCCTGCCACTTTTGCGGCCAGCTTGGTAAGATCCTTAAAAGAATCATTCAGTTCCAAATAGTCCAAATCCAATTCACTTAGAGCCAATAAGCGATCCATTTCATTCTCGGGAATTGGCGTGGTAAGATCCAGATCGATAGATTGAGGTGATTTTTCTTGAGTCATGGTAGCTTGCGATTTCAACAAATCAAGTCACAAATATTCAATACTGATACAAGATTCCCTTCTTTTCTTTCATGAGAAAAACCAGTCACTATCTTGTGTATATTAAGTGCATATTTCATCGATTAATTCTAGCCAACCCATGATTACAAGTTTAAATTTCAGTATATTAGTTTTCATTTTTTCATACTTTGAAACTATCCCTGTCGGAAAAATCAGCACCCCATTGGGAGATATTTGGATCAGCTTGGATAACCGTACCCCCAATCACCGCGAAAGTTTCATTGAACTTGCCCAAGCTGGATATTGGGATTCACTTACTTTCAATCGGGTCATCCCAAACTTTGTCGCTCAGGGAGGCTGTCCCGATACACCTGCCGGATTCACTGATCCGGAATACTTACTCGACCCCGAATTTCATCCCGAACTGACACACGTATATGGGGCCCTAGGAGCCGGAAGAGATGATAATCCGGGCAAGCGCTCGGCAAGGTGCCAGTTTTACATAGTCCAAAACCCCCAGGGAATTCATCGCCTGGATGGAGATTATACCGTATTTGGGCATGTGATCAAAGGAATGGATATCGTCGATCAGGTGGTAAATGTAGCCCGAAATCAAGCAGACGAACCCGAAACTCCGATTACCCTAAAAATTGAAATAATTTATCTTAACGAGATAGAATACTCAAATCTTATCAATCAACCCAAGAAATGAATCCCATCAGAATACTCATTGTAGGATGCGGCAATATGGGAGCGTCCCATGCAGCAGCTTACCATTCCATGCCTGAATTTGAAATTTGTGGTCTTGTGGCCCGAGGAGCCAGCAAAGTGCGACTCAACGAGAAGCTCGGCACCAATTATCCGCTTTTTGATGACTTTGAGGAAGCTTTGACCAGGACCCAACCGGAAGCGGTTTGTATTTCTACCTATCCGGATACCCATGAAGAATTTGCATTGAAGGCGCTGGAGGCAGGCTGTCATATTTTTATCGAAAAACCGCTCGCGGACACAGTTTCAGGCTGTGAAAAAATCATTGCAAAGGCTAAGCAATCCGGAAAAAAAGTAGTGGTAGGATACATCCTTCGGCATCATCCTTCCTGGATCAGATTCATTGAAGAAGCTCAAAAACTGGGTAAACCACTCGTGATGCGAATGAATCTGAATCAGCAAAGCCAGGGATACATGTGGGATGTCCATCGCAATTTGATGAAGTCACTCAGCCCAATCGTGGATTGCGGGGTTCATTACATTGATGTGATGTGCCAAATGACCCGATCCAAGCCTGTGTGGGTGTCGGCCATCGGTGCCAGATTGACTGAGGACATCGCTACTGAAAATTATAATTACGGGCAATTGCAGATCAGATTTGAGGATGGCTCGGTAGGTTGGTATGAAGCAGGATGGGGCCCGATGATCAGCGAAACTGCCTTTTTTGTAAAAGATGTGTTTGGGCCCAAAGGAGCTGTCTCCATCGTAGCCAAAGACGCGGGAGCTTCCGGAAAATCCGACCAGGTCGATAGCCACACCAAAACCGAATCCATTCGAATCCATCATGCAGACATCGATGATAAAAACCATTTCCTGAAAAAGGACACTTGGGTAGATATGACTGACGAACCGGACCATCAGGGCCTTTGCGATCGGGAACAAGCCTATTTTCTAAAAGCCATCAGGGAAAACATGAATTTAACCGATCATTTGGATGACGCCCTCAATAGCCTCAGAATCGCCTTTGCTTGTGATGAATCTGTGAAAACGGGAGAAGTAGTAAGGCTGTAGGTTTACACAAAAAAGCACTTGGTAGGTATCAAAATCCTATTGACTTATATTCATGAGTTAAAAGTCATCATCACATGGGTAAATCCTCTACGACTAGAGATTCTCAGTTTTTTAATAATTCCACTCAAACTTTAGAACGATCTGAAGAATTGCTCAAGCAAATTGAGTCATTGGGAGGAATTGGACATTGGGAAATCGATCTAAAAACAGGGGAAAACAAGTGGTCGGATCAATTTTACAGGATTTTGGGATTGGATCCGAATCAAGTCAAGCCCTCGATAGACTTAGCGCTTTCTGTCGTTCATCCTGACGATCGGGAATTGGCCAGATCCCACTACATGAATTCGATCAGGACAGGTCAACCTTTCAAAGTTGAAAAACGGATCATTCATTCCAATGGAGAAGTTCGGTATATCATTTCTGAAGGGATAGTGGAGTTGGATGCCGATAAAAAGGCAACTCGTCTTTTTGGCGTATTCAAAGACATAACTCAAGAAAAACAGCAGGAGATCGAACTTCAAAAAACCAATCTCCAAATCGAAAACATCCTGAATACAACGCAGGATTTGATATTTTTAGCCAACGAAGCGGGCTACTATCAGAAGGTTTCTAAGTCCAGTTTCAAGATCTTGGGTTATCAACCCGAAGAACTCATCGGGAAATCCTTCCGGGAACTTATCCACCCGGATGACTTTCAGGCGACCCTAGAGATCAGGAAGCAAATAATGGCAGGTATTCCTTCCGCTGATTTCAAAAATCGCTATTTCAAAAAAGACGGGTCAATCATTCACCTGAATTGGTCTGCCACACTTGACCGAATCACCAATACCGTTTTTGCCATCGCAAGAGATATCACCCAGCTCGTCCAAACAAGAGAAACTCTTCGTCAAGACCGTCAAAAACTTGCCATTGTTCTGGACTCCTCTCCGGAAACCATTTGGGCAGTTAACCGCAATTATTGTTTGCTCACTGCAAACGACAAATTTCTTTCGGCAATGAAGGAAATTGGGAATTGGGAAATTAAATCAGGTGACAATCTGATCGTTAACACCCCATTACCAGACTTTTTTATTCAAGAATGGAAAGCCTGGTACGACCGGGCATTGGCAGGCGAGGCCTTTTCTGTCGTGAGAAAAGTCTCTCTTATACAAAAAGGCGGCTACATGGAAGTTTATTTTAAGCCAATTTTTGAAGAAAATAAAGTCGCCGCAGTGGGGTGTTATAGCCTGGATGTCACCAAACTAATACTGGAAGAACAAAAGCAAAACGAGCTGCTGGAGCGTCTGAATCTTGCACAAAAGATAGGAAAACTCGGGTACTGGGAATTTGATGTTCAGACAGAAGAAATTTACTGGTCTGATGAAATCTTTGTCATTTGGGGAATAAACAAAAGTCGATTCAATCCAAACTTTGAACTGTTTTTTAATACGATTCATCCGGAGGACCAGGCCAGTTTTCTTGAACACCACAATCGGGCGCTGTCCGGAGGTGAACCTTTGGATGCCGTACACAGAATCCTACTTTCCTCCGGAGAAATCAAATACATTCACGAAAAGGGGGGAATCGAATTTGATCCAAAAACGAAATCCAAGCGATTCCGGGGTACCGCACAAGATATCACCAAGGAAAGGACGATCGAGCGGGAGCTGCTTGAGCGAAATATCTTCATTGAATCAACTCTCAAAAATCTCCCCTTAGGCATTGCAGTAAACAAAATCAGCACGGGACAAACCACCTATGTCAACCCCGCTTTTGGTGAGATTTATGGATGGCCTGCTGATTTGTTTCTCGATGTTGAAAGTTTTTACCAAAAAGTATTCCCGAACCAAAAAATCCGGGAATCCATCACACAAAGGATATTAGAAGATATCCAAAGCGGGGATCCGGGGAGAATGATCTGGAAAAATATTCCAATCATGACCCAAAGCGGGAAAGAGAAAATCATCACTGCCAAGAACATTCCGCTCCCCGAACAGGATATTATGATCTCGACGGTAATGGATGAGACGGATCGCTTTTGGGCGGAACATTCGCTGATCACCAGCAATGAACGCTTTCACTTGGCCACCCAGGCGGTATCAGATGCGATTTGGGACTGGGATATCAAGAAGAATTCGATTTTTTGGGGTAAAGGATACCACCGCCTTTTTGGCTATCCGGAAGAGATGGACCATGTTTCGGAGGATGTATGGCAAACTATGATTCATCCGGAGGACCTGCCGGCCATTTGGGAATCCATTAAAATCGCCCGAAACGATAAAAATCAAAACCGCTGGTATGGCGAATACCGCTTCAAAAAGTTTGATGGAACCTACACCATCGTCAAAGAAAACACGGTCATTCTGAGGGATTCGGATGGAGAACCCTACCGAATGGTCGGGAGCTTGACTGACATCAGCCAAGAAAAAGAAAAGGAGCTGGAGATTCAGAAAAAGACCAACCTGATAGCCGCCATCTCTTACATTATCCAATCGCTTCTTGAAACTGAAAATTGGCAAGAGCTGCTGAGCCCGATTCTTCAATTAATGGGAGAATCCTCTGGAGCTGACCGGGTTTATTTCTTTAAAAATTTCCAAGACCCTGTATCGGGGCTTCATTTTACCCAACAAACCCATGAATGGACAAATGGACTGGTGAGTTCAGAATTAGATAATGCTGAATATCAGGCCATACCACTCCAGGAACATCCGATCACCTATCAGGCGGTACTCCAGGGGAAACCATTAATCGTGGTAACCGAGGAAGCAGAAGAGTCCATGAAACAAATTTTGGAAGCTCAGGGAATCAAGTCCATCCTAATCATGCCAATCTTTGTAGATGGGCAGTTTTATGGCTTTATAGGATTCGATGACTGCACTACTCATAAAATATGGTCCGAAGATGAGATCGGATTCCTGGCTTCAGTCACCACGAATTTATCCCTTGCCATAGAGCGAAAGCAGAATTTGGACCGAATCCGTGATGCCTTCGAGTCCAGAGATTCACTTTTGGAAAGTATCGGTGACTCATTTTATGCTTTGGATAAAAACTACACGGTCACCTACTGGAATAATGTAGTGGAAAAGCTTACCGGGATTAAGCGGGAAAGTATTGTCGGCCGGAGCCTATGGGATTTTGTTGAGGTCGAAAATGAGCAATTCAAAAAAGCCTATGAACTCGTTTTTCAGGAAAACCAATCCCAGTATTTTGAGGCATTCGACTCCTGGATTAATAAATGGCTGGAAGTGACCATCTACCCTTCACAGGGTGGACTCTCCGTGATTTTGAAAGATATCACCTCCAAAAAAGAATCTGAAAAGCAAATCCAGGAATTCAATGAGCGCTTTAGATTAATCTCTCAAGCTTCCCACGATGCGATTTGGGATTGGAATATTGAGACCGGCGAGCATTATTGGGGAGAAGGTTTCAACGCTCTCTTTGGAGAGGAAATCGCGGGCATTTATGACAACTACGACAGGTGGCGGGACCATATTCATCCGGAGGACAGAGAACGGGTAATTTCACTTTATCAAAACGTCCTGAGCAGTCCTGAGAACACTTTTTTTGAAGCTGAATATCGCTTTTTGAGAAAAGATGGGGCAATGCGTTATTTAGCTGATAAAGGCACAATTCTCAGAGATTCTAAAGGAAAAGCCACACGAGTCGTAGGGGCAATACAGGATATCACCCCAAGAAAATCCTATGAAGAATCATTGAAAGCACTGAACACCGAACTTGCCCTTGCCAATAGCAAATTGGAAGCTTCAAATAAAGAACTCGAACAGTTTGCCTATGTAGCCTCTCATGATCTTCAGGAACCCCTACGGATGATTTCCAGCTTTCTGGGACTCATCGAACGAAAATATGCTACGATTTTGGATGAAAAAGGACTTCAATACATTCATTTTGCTATAGACGGAGCTAGACGGATGAAGGAAATCATTCTGGATTTATTGGAATTTTCCAGAATAGGAACTATCGCCGGCACCAAAAAACTCAGTGCCTCCTCTGATCTAATTAATGAAGTTCTATTACTGAATGGGAAACTGATAAAAGAAAAAGGAGCGATTATCCATCTTGGCCCGCTTCCTGATATCCATTGTTATGTCAACGCGATCATTCAGCTATTTCAAAATCTCATTTCAAACGGGCTGAAATATCAGGAAAAAGGAAATAGACCCGAAATCTGGATTGAAGGCCACGAATATGAATCAGAATGGAAGTTTTCGGTCAGAGACAATGGAATCGGAATAGACCCAGAGTATCAGGATAAGATATTCATCATTTTCCAGCGTCTACATCAAAAAGAGCAATACTCCGGATCAGGAATTGGCCTGGCATTGTGTAAAAAAATCGTTGAACTACACGGAGGAAAAATCTGGGTAGAATCATCACTTGGTGCCGGAAGCAATTTTTATTTCACCTTAGCAAAATAAACTATGGCACTTTTGGAAAATTTGAAAAATTGGGTGAAAAACAGATTTTCTGCAAACCCTAGAAACACCGGATGGATTGTTTTTATTCTGAGCTTAACGCTCAGCATGTACCTCTCCTACACAGAGTACAAGCTCAGGCTGTCCATCGAACGGGAGGAAGTCCTCTTCAAATTGAACGAACTTGAAAATAACCTGTACTCCGCCTTAAACAACGGCGTCTCGGCAGTTAAAACGCTGGGATTTTTTGCTCAAAATCAGGAAAACATCGTCGATGATTTTGATAAAATCGGTAAAGGAATTTTAGAAAGCAATCCACTGGTGGATGTCATCCAATACCTGGATAGCGGTACTATCGTGGCCGTTTACCCGCTAGCCGGCAATGAGACAGTCATTGGATACAATGTGCTCGCTGATCCTACGACAAACAAAGAAGTAATGGAAGCCGTCCTTAGAAAAGATGTCTTTTTCTCAGGGCCAATTCATCTCAAACAAGGCGGGGTGGGTATAGTCGGAAGGTATCCCATTTTTGAAAACGAAAAACTCAAAGGCCTGTCTGCCATCATCATTTACATGGAAACGATCTTTGAGGCAGGGAAATTAAATGATGATCCGGACGGGGATTTTACAATCAAACTAACTAAAATCAATCCAAACACCCGTGAGTTGGAAAACTACATCCCATCAGATGATAAATCAATAGCAACGGGATTTCTGGCCAGTTCCCCTATTGATATTGGAAACTGGACACTTTCAGTTCAACTCAAAAAAAGTAAAGCATTTTCCGCGGGACTTTTCACTGTTTTCCTTCGGTTTATCCTCTCATTTGCGGTGGGCTATTTAGCTTGGATCCTCGCTCGACAACCTGCCCTTTTGCGAAAGAAGGTTGAAGAACAATCCAAGGAAATACTGGAGGCGAATGAACGTTTTGAGCTGGCTACCAAAGCGACATCCGACGTGATTTGGGACTGGGATCTGACTTCAAATAAGGTCTTCCGGTCAGCCCACTTTTTCAAGATGTTTGGGTACCAAATGGATGAAAGGACAAAGAATCATGACTTTTGGAAAACAATAATCCATCCCGAGGATGCAGTGAAGGTTTCGGAAAATCTGGAAAAAACACTCCGAAGTGATGCCCAATTTTGGGAACAGGAATTCCGGGTAAAACGAGCTGATGATACCTATGCCTACATTATCGACAAAGGTTACATCCAACGAGACGATATAGGAGCACCTATTCGAATGATCGGTGCCACTCAGGACATTTCCAAACGTAAAAAGGCTGAAATCCAGGTCATGGAAGCGAATCAAAGCTTGGCCAATGCCAATGAAGAATTAAAAGTATTTGCTTTTCTGGCTTCCCACGACCTGCGGGAACCGCTCCGAATGATCAGTTCATTTATGTCCTTGCTGGAGAAAAAGTACAGTAAGGATTTGGATGCAAAAGCCAACCAATACATCAACTTTGCCATAGACGGTTCCAAACGCCTAACCACCCTCATCAATGATCTCCTGGAATATTCCAAGGTTGGATTTCATCCCAATTCGTTGGAAAAAATAAATGCTAACGAATTGGTAAAGAGCGTATTGGAGCTAAAATCAGATTTGATCAGGGAATCCAATGCAAAAATAATTGTAGATGATTTGCCTGCGATCATGGGGATCAAAACCCCGATTCAAATCTTATTTCAAAATCTTATCGGGAATTCGCTGAAATACAGAAAAACTGACACAGAACTGATAATTAAGATTTCCGGAAGAGTGGAAAATGATTTTTTGGAATTTTCTGTTGAGGACAACGGAATTGGTATTGAAGGTGAGTATCTAGAATTTATCTTTGGTATATTGAACAGAGTGCATCCAAAAGAAAAATATCCCGGAACAGGGATGGGACTGGCTACTTGTAGGAAAATAGTGACCCAGCATGGGGGAAAAATTTGGGTAGAGTCAACTCTTGGTGCTGGAAGTAAATTTTTATTTACACTGAAAAATTATGGATAAAAAACCGATGAAAATCCTTTTGGTGGAGGACAACGAAGGGGATATACTTTTAACTACCGAAGCCTTGGAAGAATGCAAAGTCAAGCATGAATTACGGGTTTCCAGAAACGGCAGTGAGGCCTTAAACTTCCTGGTGGACTGCCTGCACAATAAGAAACAAGACTTGCCGGATCTGATACTTTTGGACATTAATCTGCCTAAGAAAAACGGACATGAAGTGCTGCAAAGCTCTAAAAATCACCCAGATCTGAAACATATACCCATCATAATCCTGACTACATCTTCCTCAGAAATAGACATATTCAAAGCTTATCAAGAGCATGCAAACTGCTATATCATCAAGCCACTTGAGGTATCAGAATTTGTAAATGTTACTTGCAAAATTGAGGAGTTTTGGTTTGGCACCGCTATATTACCCAATAACTGAAACGCATGAGAATGGACGAAAAATCCTACAATTTTCTGATCATTGAAGACAATCTGGGAGACTTTATCCTCATCGAGGAATACTTGACGGAGAATATCCTAAATCCAAGACTCACCCGCGCGGAGACTTTTCTATCCGCTAAAAAAATCCTGGAGGACAAAGCCAATCACTTTGATATCATTTTTCTGGACTTGTCGTTACCGGATCTTTCGGGCGAACAGTTGATTGTCGGAGTTTTGGAGTTAGCAGTAGGGACACCTGTAGTGGCACTTACCGGCTTCTCAGATCTTGATTTTAGCATTAAGTCTTTAGGACTTGGTGTTTCAGACTACTTACTGAAAGATGAGCTTACTCCCATCATACTCTACAAGAGCATAATTTATGCGATTCAGCGTAGCAAGTTTGTAGATCAAATTCAAAAATCAGAAAAGCGATACAGTGATCTATTTCAGCTCAGCCCATTGCCAATGTGGGTTTACGATTTAGAGACCTTTCACTTTTTGAATATCAACCAAGCTGCAATAGCTCACTATGGATTTAGCGAAAGTGAATTTTTAAGCATGCGGATCCATGACATCCGGCCAGAAGAAGACATCAAATTAATGGAAGAGGCAGTTGCGGATACACGCAAGGGAATCGAGTTGAAGCCAAAAACGGTCTTTCGTCATAAAAAAAAGAACGGAGAAGTAATTTTCGTAGAAGCTACCACCAACCCGTTGGTATTCAATGGCAGGAGTTCCGTGCTCGTATTGGTGAATGACATCACCGAACGATTGAGATACGTAAACACCATCGAGAAGCAAAATGAAACTTTCCGCGAAATTGCCTGGATTCAATCGCATGTAATCCGAGCTCCATTGGCAAGATTATTGGCTCTTGTCAACTTACTTGAAACCGAAATTCCGGAGACTACGGAAGAATGTGCCAGTCTTATCGGCCATATCAATGATTCTTCATTGGAACTGGACCAAATCATTCGTGATATAAGTCAACGATTAGAAAATATTGTATCCATCCAAAAAAATGAAGCTTGAACTTGTTTTGGTGGACGATGATGAAGTTCTGTTAACCATCTTGGAAAAGATGTTTTTAAAAGTCCGGTCTGATGTCAAAATTACCCTATATAATTCCGGACAAAAAGCCCTCGACCACCTTACCAATACTCATTCTGTTTCCGGCAAAAGATTTTTGTTGGTCGATATTTATTTGAATGACATGAGTGGTTGGGATTTATTGGATGAACTCACCAAGAGAAATGATGCGGCATCCAAAGTTTTTATTCTCACCTCATCGGTAAATCCGATTCACTTAGAAACTGCTAAAAATTATTCTCAGGTGATCGATTTTTTTGAAAAACCCATATCTTTTGATAAAATTCATCGAATCTTCGAATTGATAGAGAAGGAATAGCACGTCTATTTTTAATCTTTTAAATTAACTTGAGAAGATCCAGTCCATGATTTGCAATTGACCCAAACCTATTGAAATGAAAACAAGTAATGTCCTTATCACCGGAGGAGCCAGCGGAATTGGACTTGCCATGGTCCGAAAATTTGCCTCCGAGGGCTGGCACGTCTTTTTTATCGATACCAATCCTGTCGAAGGAACAAAACTCCAGGATAAAGAGCATGAAAAAGGCTATCCGGTCAAATTTCTGGAAGGAAGTATCGCTTCCTACACGAAAGTGGAGCAGCTGATTAATCAGATTCCCGGCAAATTAGACGTATTGATCAATAATGCAGGAATCTCACACATCGGAAGAGTGGATAACACTACAGAAGAGGACTTTGACCGCTTATTTCAGGTCAACGTCAAAGGGATGTTTAACTGCATCAAAGTTGCTCTGCCCAAATTAAAAGAAAATGGAGGCGGCTCTATTCTCAATATGTGCTCTGTGGCAGCAACAATCGGGATTCCGGATCGCTTTGCCTACAGCATGACCAAAGGAGCGGTCCTTTCCATGACACTCAGTGTGGCCCGGGACTATGTTCAGGAGGGTATTCGATGCAACTGTCTTTCACCCGGCCGGGTTCATACCCCCTTCGTAGACGGCTTTTTAGCCAAAAATTATCCCGGACACGAAAAGGAAATGTATGATAAACTTGCCGCGTCTCAACCCATCGGTCGGATGGGAACTCCCGAGGAAATCGCCGAATTGGCCTATTTTATCAGTTCCGACGCTGGAAGCTTCATCACTGGAGCCAACTTTAATATTGATGGAGGATTTATGGGATTGAAGATGTGATTCTAGAATTGGAAGATTGAAAAATTTCAAAATTGTAAAATTTGATACCGGAGATCAGAATAAGCTAAATTATGAATATAAGGAATGGTACCAATAACCATATTATATTCGGATTAAACCTCGAATTCCCGCCGGTCGACTGACAGGTACTCCTATTCAATTTCATTATTCTTGTTATCGAATTCGATATTTTAATTTCTTGGTTCTTGGTTCTATAAATCTTGATACTTGATTCTCACTACTAGATACTAAAAAAAATGAAACTCATTCGATTTGGAGAAACCGGAAAGGAAAAACCCGGAATTCAGGATAGATCAGGAATCAACCTAGACTGTTCCGGCTTTGGAGAGGATTGGAATGAAGCTTTTTTCAACAACAATGGCCTGGCACGCCTAGAGGATTGGCTTGCTGTGAATCAGAGCACCCTCCAAGAAATTCCTAAAAACGCCCGAATCGGTTCTCCAATTGCCCGTCCATCCAAAATCATCTGCATCGGGCTGAATTATCGAAAACACGCCGAGGAAGCCGGAATGGCAGTACCGGAAGTTCCGATCATTTTTATGAAAGCTACTTCTTCGCTTTGCGGACCGTTTGACCCGATTTACATTCCGAGAAATTCCGTTCAAACCGACTGGGAAGTGGAACTGGCTGTGGTGATTGGCAAGCGGGCGAAGTATGTGAGTGTAGAAAACGCCAATGACTTCATCGCAGGATACTGCCTGCACAACGATGTCAGCGAGCGGGATTTTCAACTTCGACATGGAGGTCAGTGGGTCAAGGGAAAAAGTGCCGATCACTTCGCTCCTCTTGGACCGGTTTTGGTCACAAAAGATGAAATTCCAGATCCGCATAACCTCAGACTTTGGCTCAAGCTCAATGGTAAAATCCTTCAGGACAGCAATACTTCTGATCTGATCTTTGACATTCCCACTATTGTTTCCCATCTGAGCCAATACATGACTTTATTGCCGGGAGACGTGATTTCGACAGGAACTCCAGCAGGGGTAGGCATGGGACTCAAACCCGAACCTCGTTTTCTGGAACATGGCGACATTGTGGAGCTGGGAATTGAAGGATTGGGTGTTTCACGCCAGGTGGCAATGAAAGATCCGGAACAATGAGACTTGACGGTCATCAGCATTTTTGGGAGTACGATCCCAAAAGACAGGATTGGATCACCCCCGAAATGAACCGAATAAGACGGAATTTCCTTCCTGCTGATCTTTATCCGCATTTACAGGATGCCAAAATGGCGGGTTGTATTGCCGTGCAGGCAGAAGAAAGCCTTCGTGAAACCGATTTTTTGCTGGATTTAGCTGATCAACATGAATGGATAGTCGGCGTAGTGGGCTGGGCAGATTTGAAAAGTGACAGCTTGGACGAAGTACTCGACACCTATTCTGATCAACCCAAATTAGTGGGGTTTCGGGAAGTACTCCAATCCAAAGATCCGAGATACATGCTTCAGGAAGCGTTTATTCGAGGCATCCGTAAACTAGGCGACAGAGGCTACCCGTATGATATTTTGATATTTCCCAATCACCTTGAAGCTTCTTTGGAGTTGGTAAAAAAATGCCCCGATCAGCACTTTGTGATCGATCATCTGGCAAAGCCATTCATTAAATCAGGCGAATGGAAAGATTGGAAAAAAACCATGGCTCCCCTTTCAGAACGGGAATTGGTTCACTGCAAACTCTCCGGTATGATCACCGAGGCCGATTGGAAATCCTGGACGCCGGAGCAGCTTATTCCCTATATGGAAATTGCCCTGGAGCTATTCGGTCCAGATCGGCTGATGTATGGAAGTGATTGGCCCGTTTGCTTGTTGGCAGGTGAATATGAGCGGTTTTGGCAGGTGATTGAAGAGTTTACGGACTCACTTTCTGCATCTGAAAAAGCGAGAATCATGGGCGAAACTGCCGGGGAGTTTTATAAGATTTGAAAATCCGCAATGCTGCTATGGAGATAAATAAGAGCAAATTAAGTTGCGGATTTTCGTCCACTGACCACAGGCGACTGTCCACAGCAAAAGAATCCGACGTCTATTGCCCTTTCTTGAACCTTAACAAGAATTTGAAAAACTAAATTTGCAAAACGAAGAGAACAAAAATACGTGCGCCTTTTCTTACTGAAAACTAAGACTGCTTACTTAACACTAAAAATGAACCTAAACCTACAAGACAAAGTCATCCTGATTTCCGGTGGAGCCAAAGGCATCGGAGGAGCTATTTCCCGAGGATTGATCGAGGAAGGAGCTATTCCAGTAATGATTGATCCCTCAGAGAAGGAAGCCTTGGAAATCTTCGAGCTGTCCAAGGGAAAAGCACTGCATATTCCCATTCGGTTATTCTCCGAGGATGATGCTCGATTGGCGATTCAAAAGACCGTTGAGGTATTTGGACGAATTGACGGATTGGTCAATAATGCGGGAGCAAATGACGGAGTCGGACTGGAACATGGAACACCGGAAGCTTTTGTCCATTCTGTAGGTAAAAACCTTTTTCATTACTATTACTTAGCTCATTTTGCTTTGCCTTTTTTGAAAAAAAGTAAGGGATCCATTGTCAATATTTCCTCCAAAACAGCGGTAACAGGTCAAGGCAACACTTCCGGCTACATTGCTGCCAAAGGTGCTCAGTTAGCGCTCACCCGGGAGTGGGCAGTAGAACTTCTCCCCTATCAAATCCGAGTGAATGCCATTCTACCCGCAGAAGTTTTCACTCCGATGTACGAAAACTGGATCCAGTCTTTCCCAAATCCTGATGAAAAACTAGCTGAAATCAATGCCCGAATTCCACTGGGGAACAGAATGACCACACCCGAAGAAATCGCTTCCATGGCCATCTTTTTACTTTCAGATAAAGCCTCTCACATCACCGGTCAGCAGCTGTATGTCGACGGCGGATATACGCATCTTGATCGAGCCCTTTGACCTTCAATCCATGACCCAAAAGCCAGCCCTAGTCCCCAAAAACCTGTTAATCCCTTTTATTCTTGTCACCTCCCTGTTTGCACTTTGGGGATTTGCCAATGACATCACCAATCCGATGGTAGCGGCTTTTAAGCGGGTTTTGGAGCTAAACAACACCCAAGCTTCCTGGGTACAGTTGGCATTTTATGGGGGATATTTTACCATGGCTTTGCCCGCAGCATTTTTTATCAAAAAGTACTCCTACAAAACCGGAGTCCTGCTTGGATTGGGGTTTTATGCCATTGGTGCCTGTCTATTTTATCCTGCTGCCGCTTGGGAGAGTTACGGCTTTTTCCTCGCCTCACTTTACATCCTGACTTTTGGATTGGCATTTTTAGAAACCACTGCCAATCCTTACATTCTGTCCATGGGACCGGAAGCCACAGCTACCCAGCGTCTCAATCTTGCCCAAGCCTTCAATCCGATGGGCGCTTTGGCAGGGCTTTTCGTTGCCAAAACCTTTATCCTCAATGCCTTGCAATCCAACCATGTGGATGAAAATGGCAACATCGTTTTTGACACCTTGGATGAAACGGCTAAAGCTGTCATTCGAACTAATGATCTCATGGTCATCCGTAATCCCTATGTGATGCTCGGCTTGATCGTGATCGGGATTTTTATTGTGATTTTGATGGTCAAAATGCCTGAAAGCAAGGATTCAACAGGCAAAATTGACTTTGGGCCGACGATGAAGCGCCTAATGAAAAACAGGAATTTTGTCGAAGGAACTTTGGCACAGATGTTCTATGTCGGGGCGCAGATTATGGTCTGGACTTATATTTATCAATATGCGGAATCGATCGGAATCAGTACTTATGATGCGGTAAATTACGCTTATGCCTCCTTGGGGATTTTCTTGATAGGACGATGGCTATGCACTTTTTTGATGCGAGTAGTAAAGCCAAGAAAGTTGCTTTCTGCATTCAGTGTCTTAGCGATGATTTTCACCTTAGGAGCAATATTGCTAACAGGAATGACCGGGCTTTACAGCTTGGTCATGATCAGTTTTGCGATGTCGCTGATGTTTCCTACCATCTATGGAGTCGCCCTTGAGGGACTGGGTGAAGACTCCAAATTTGCGGCGGCCTTTTTGGTCATGGCTATAGTGGGGGGAGCGATTATGCCAATCCTTCAGGGAATGATTTTGGACTGGGGAGGAAAAGGCTACACCGATGTGATAATTCTTGGAGTTCCTGAGGTGAATTTCTCGTTCGTTTTGCCCCTGATTTGCTTCTTGATGGTGCTGTTGTTTGCCATGAGGGTGAAGGAAGTTGGGAGGTAGCTGTGGTTCATTACTTCATTATTAGATATTCAGCATTCGGTGTTCATTATTGAAATATTGGAAAATTAAGTTGGAAGGTTGGAAGGTTGTAATGTTGAAAAGTGGTAAAGTTAGTATGGTGCCTTTCTTCATCATTCGGTGTTCGACATTCAATATTCGATATTGATCTAAAAGCTGAACAAAGTCTGAATTATTAAATAAATAAAATTTCGAATATCGAACACTTAATGTCGAATATCGAAGTAAACAAATACCCATGAAAACCTACCTCCTCATCTGCGACCTCAAAGATGAACCCGAAGCGATTCAGGCTTATGTCGATTGCCACAAAGCCGTGGCACCGGAAATTCTGGAGAGTATCCGAGTGGCCGGCGTATTGCAGATGAGCATTTACCGCTGGAGAAACCGACTCAGCATGATACTGGTTGGTGATGAAAACTTTAGCTTTGAGCAGAAGGCTAAGCTCGATAACGCAAACCCAAAAGTTCAGGAATGGGAAGCATTTCTCGGTCAATACCAAACCAACCTACCGGGAACGCCCGAAAACTGGAGGTGGGCTTTGACGGAGAAAATATTTGAGTTTAAGGTTTAATTGATTTGTTAAGAGTTAATAGTTAAGTCGTTGAATTCTACCTTCTCCGTTTAGCTGCCCATTCTAATCGATCCGGATTGGAAGTCAAAGGATCGCCAATTTCAAAGATAAATCTTATTATCGTCTAAAAAGACGATAATGTAATTTATCGTATTTTTAAGCGATATTTGATATTATCATTTAAATAGACGATATTCCCAGCTATGATAGCGGTAATCAAAGGCGACATCATTCACTCACGCAAACTTAAAAATCCTGAAGTCTGGCTAAAGCCCTTGCAGCAGCTTTTTTCTCAATGGGGTGAGACACCAAAAAACTGGGAGTTAGTTTGGGGAGACTTTTTCCAGCTGGAAATTGATCATCCTGAAGAAGCCATACACCGGGCTATTCAGATCAAAATTTTGATAAAAAAGATCCAATCCGAGGAAAGTCGAAAGAATTCCAGCCCCATAGATGTCCGAATGGCGATAGGGATTGGTGAAAAAAACTATTCAGGAAGCAAAATATCCGAAAGTAATGGACCTGCATTTGTGTTTGCAGGGGAAAAATTTGACCGGCTAAAAAAAGAGAAAATCAACCTCGCTATCCAAAGCCCCTGGAAGGAATTGGATGAAGAAATCAATTTATATCTAAAGCTGGCCGGAATACTAATGGATAGCTGGACAATTTCCTCGGCTGAACTAATGGAAGTAGTACTAAATCACCCAAACATTACGCAGGAAGAAATAGGAGCCAAACTGGGTATAAAGCAGAATTCAGTCAGCGGAAGATGGAATCGTACCCACGGGATTGAGCTAATGGAAATAGAAAAAGTTTACCGTAAAAAAATCAAAAAACTGATCCCATGATCATTCTTTTAAAACTTCTACTGGCTCATTTGATTGGAGATTTTTTGCTCCAACCAAAATCGTGGGTTACAGAAAAGGAAAAGAAAAAAGTAAAATCCCCAAAAATCTATCTTCACTTTCTGATTCACGGAGCACTCGTAGTAATTCTGCTTGGAATCGAATTTTGGGATTTGGCACTGTGTTTAATGCTAATTCATGGCTTGATTGACCTAATAAAGCTCTACTTTCAAAAAAGCAACAACCGGGTTTTCTGGTTTTTTGCAGATCAAATTACCCATCTCACCGCAATCTTAGGTTTATGGTATCTTTGGTTCCAACCCGAAATAAACCTGTCAATATCACCTGCTTTCTGGATTTACCTGACTGCCCTGATTCTGATCACTCAAGCAGCAGGCATCACAATACAGCTCTTATTGGAAGGCTGGTCAAAAAAATTGGATCTATCTGAGGGCGCTTCACTCCAAAATGCCGGAAAATATATAGGAATCTTGGAGCGCTTGTTCGTCTTTGTATTTGTCATCACCGGAAAATGGGAAGCTATCGGTTTCCTATTGGCTGCCAAATCGGTTTTCAGGTTTGGAGATCTCAGGAAATCAAAGGACAGAAAATTGACAGAATATATTTTAATTGGCACCTTGATCAGTTTTGGCATTTCAATCCTTTCAGGAATAGCAGTGCACTGGTTGGTTGAGAAGATTTAAAATCAAGCATTTAGCCCAAAAAACCCATGAAAAAACCCATCCTAACCCTCCTAGTTAGCCTATTTACATCTATGGCATTTTCTCAAAATCACACCCTTCCACTTTGGAATGGCACTCCTCCCCTTCAGAATGAAATGGACCTGAAGGAAGAAGTGGTGTCCGAAGGCATCATTCGAATCAACAATGTCCAAATTCCCACGATCGAGGTATATCTCCCTGCCAAACAGATCTCAACAGGCAAAGCCGTGGTCATTTTTCCCGGAGGAGGATATGGAATTCTAGCCTACGATTGGGAAGGGACCGACTTTGCCAAGTGGCTCAATGCACAGGGAATTGCAGGAATTGTGGTCAAATACCGCCTTCCCGGTTCTAAATCCCTGACTGATCCCAAGGAAGTTCCACTCCTCGATGCGCAACGGGCCATCCGTCTTGTCCGGCAAAATGCCGCAGCATGGAATATCGACCCGGCTAAGGTTGGAATCATGGGTTTCTCAGCCGGAGGACATTTGGCCTCCACTGCAAGCACCCAATACAATCATGAAGTAGATCGTCCAAAAGATGGGATTGATGCACTTTCGGCCCGGCCTGATTTTTCAGTTTTGGTGTATCCGGTGATTACCTTTCAGGATGATGCAGTTCATGGGGGCTCACGAAAGAATCTGATCGGTGAAAATGCTTCCCAAGAATTAAAAGACCGCTTTTCTGCTCAATTGAATGTCAATGCTGAAACCCCACCAACCTTCTTGGTACATGCACAGGATGACAAAGGCGTTCCAGTTGAAAACTCGATCCTCTATTACCAAGCCCTTCACAAAAACGGAGTGAAAGCTTCCCTTCACATCTATCCTTCCGGTGGACATGGCTTTGCTTTTGGTTTGGGCAAAGGAGCTGTAGAAGGCTGGAGAGAGGTGTTATTGGCGTGGATGAAGGAAACAGTGATGTGAAATTTGTAAAAGGTAAGTAGTAAGTAGTATTTTCCTGTGAGACCACTCACTTTTCAACACTTACCACTTACTTTCCTTTTTGAAGCCATTCCAACAGTCACAAATAATGCCTATCAAAGTAATTGCCTTCGATGCTGACGACACGCTCTGGGTAAATGAACCCTTTTTTCGCGAAGCGGAAGAAAAGTCTGGAGACCTACTGGTTGACTTTTAATCTAAAATTCTCCTTTGGTTTGATACTAAAGTAAAATGATTGTTTGATTCTAGTTTTACGGTCAAAAAAATAACCGCCGGAAATAATTCCAGCGGTTATCCTGTATTATTGAGTCTTACTTCTAGTTTTTTCTTTAACAATCGTTCGGTTATCACTGGGTATCCGATCTTGACCTGAACCATATACATGCCCGGTGCCAATCCATCCAAGTTTTAGGTTGGATGAAAGTTTCTTCACGTATTGTATTTAGTGGGAAGCATAGCCATTGCTTAAAGATTAAATCGGTAAGGTTATATGGAAGGTGGTCCCTAATCCTTCTTGGGATTCCAAACTAATATCCCCTCCATGGGCCTTCACAATATCATAACTCAAAGAAAGTCCTAAACCCGTCCCCTGTCCGGTTGGCTTGGTGGTAAAGAAAGGCTGGAAGATTTTGTCTTTGATGGCATCGGGGATGCCGGGACCGTTGTCGGAGACTGAAATCTCGATTTTGTTGCCAAGGTTTTTGGTGGAAACGGTGACTGTTGGTGTTAGACCTGTCAGGTTTTCAAAACCTGACAGGTCTTGTTCATTTAATTCATT
>NZ_FNVR01000044.1 GCF_900108085.1 Algoriphagus boritolerans DSM 17298 = JCM 18970 | reverse complement strand
GCGGGAGGAATAGCAATTTTCCAGATAGCCGTAAATGAGAATCTTCAACAGCATTCTGGGGTGGTAGCTACTGGCTCCGTTTGGCGAATAAAGCCGGGTAATCGAAGAAAGATCGATCTGGTCTATCACCGAATTCACCGTCCGGGCAGGATGGTGAACGGGAATGAGCTCTTCCAAAGTGGGGGGAAGAAGCATCAACTGATTGGGATTGTAGTCCTTAAAGACTACATTTGAGTCTTGTTTTTCCACACCTCAAAATACAAATTTTGAGTTAAACAAGAAAGGCTAGCCGAATAATCGACTAGCCTTTTAAACTATCTATTTTTGAGACAGCCTCTTAGCGGCAACGGAACCTCAAAGCTGAAAGGCTATAGACCACGCCGAGGTGGGGATTTGTATTGGTTTCCAGAACCAAAAGGATTTGGGGTATCAATGCAGCTTGTGCGACTGCACCATTATTATTCCTTGTTGACAAATTTTAAATAGGCAGTAAAAATCGAATACTAAGTATTGTTTTTTCATAATCGATTGATTAACTTTTACCTACAGTTTTATACTGTTTAAATAATTGTTTAACCAAAACTCATTTTTATCATGGAGAACAAAATTTCAATTGTGATTCCAGAGGAAGTCCTGAACGAAATCAGGGAATGCCTCACCAGAGCAAGGACACTAATGGCACCGTACGCTCAGTCGCTGACTCCAAAGCAGCGGCAGAAACTGCCCAAAATGTCCGATGGTACAGAAGCCTTCGTCATGAAGAGCCTGGAATTTATGGGATCAGATCCACAGTTTAACCCGCCCTACATCGATGTGGCCGAGCTAAAAAAGGATCTTGATGCCTACTTTCAACTCAAACCTTTTGACACCCTAGCCAAGCAGCTGTCCGATGAATTCAGCGACACGGTGATGCTGGCAGGATCGGAAGCGTACTCCGTCGCATTGGTGTATTACAATACCGTGAAGATGGGTGCCCGAATGAATGTGCCCGGTGCCAAAGCCATCTATGAGGAGCTGCGCAAGCGGTTTGAGAGCAATGGTAGCCGTGATAGTCGCACGGAAGAGTAGAATAGAGAAGTTGTTCAATCCCTTACTTAAGCCGGGCCGATGTGCCCGGCTGTTTTTTTGACAAAGAATCAAGCACCTACCCAAGCCAAAATTAACCTCAGTCTATTTTGAATTGACTTCAGTCGGTTCTAAACTGACTACAGTTTATTCTGAATTGACTCCAGTCTATTTTGAAATGACTCGGCTCTACTTATATATGACTCCAGTCGGTTCGGAAATGTCTCTAGTCTATTTTTATATGACTTCAGTCTATCTGGAATTGACTGCAGTCTATTTTGACTTGACTTCAGTCGGTTTTCAAGTGGGAAGGGGTACTTGCGAAGCCCCCCTCCCAATCGGAATTACCCAGCGGGATAGAAAAAAGGATATGATATGCACCGTCCCTATGGGACTCTCAAACTAGTTCTTATCCTTTTTTATCCAACCGTTAAAACGGCTGGCAAGAATATGGGTCGTCCCTATGGGACTATAAAAATTATGCTTTGAATACAGTTCTGGAAAACAATAATGCCGTAGGCATGACCGATCAGTTAGCCAGCCAATTCATTGGCTGGATCAGAAGATTTGAATAGGTTTTGAAAATGCCGTAGGCATGAACGATAGGTTTGGACGGAATTACAAATTCCGAAAAATATAAGGGTGTAATAGCAAATTATACCCAGCCATCAAAGAACCTCAAAGCTGAAAGGCTATAGACTACGCCGAGGTGGGGAAAAAGTTCGACCCTTTTAGGGTCGTGGGATGGTCACGTTATGTCGTTTACCACGGGTTGCACCCGCGGCTATTAAGAAGTTTGACCCCGTTCGGGGTCGGAATTTGATTATCGGCTATTGGGAAAAATGACCACAGAGTGGGATTATTTGAATCTTATATCGGAAAGGCAACAGTCTAAGCCTAGAGGGGTGTAGTTCGGAAGTCCAAGGTTTGATTCTTTTGATTTGGCTAAAGCCCTGTGATATTTGTGTTCAATTTTTGGAATGGGCTAAAGCACCATTCCTATTCATAGCCGATAATTACCTCAAAATGAATTGCCTCCTGCTTTAGCTGGAGGCAAGAAAATATGCAGCTGCCTCTCCGGGCTTTAGCCCAATCTTTCATTAGCAGTTGGGAGAAAAAATACCGTAGGCAGGGACGATATTTAGTAATCCAGACATAGTTCGACCCGCTTCGGGGTCGTGGGAAATCATGTGGGTATCGTCTTGTCCACGGGTTTCACCCGCGGCTATTGAGAGGTTTGACCCCATTCGGGGTCGGGAATCTGGCGATTTGGAAATAATTGAAATTTGGAATCAGAAAAGATTGGAGAAAAAAATGACGATCCTGAAAGGATCGAACTTCTCAATAGCCCTAGGTGAAACCTGGGGAAAAATGTAAACGATAACGAGGACGACAACCCTGAAAGGGTTGAACTTGTGGGAAATGGAATTACAAATTCCAAAAAATAATAAGGTAGTATAAGCCATAAGGAAAAAATCCGGGGGGATGTTCGTCGTCTTTTATTTTGGCATTAAAGAATAATCCAGTCTATTCGGTAAGCATCTTGACCTTGGTTGTTCTTTTCTAAAGTAATCTTTCTAACATAAATTTACTTACCGATTAGATTGTTGAAATTCTCTACGCATAGCTTTGGCCATTTATCACCAGTACCGTCATTTATATCCCATATTATATTAGCACCGGGCAACTGATTCAAAAAGTCATCACTATTCAATTGATAAAGCAATGGGTTCACTCTAGTAAAAACTTCAAAACCTTTCTCATACTCATTTTCCGGCTTCTCTTTCCAAGTTCCAACTCCCACTATTTTTATATTCTTATCTTGAACTATCTCTGGATCTATTGAAATATATTTTTCAAATTTATATACTCCTTCTGTAAATGAATCATATGCCATAGAAGCACTTAATGAGTCATATATTCTAATATTTTTTTTTTAAACTGTAAATATCAGATTGACTTAGATTATTAATGTCCAGTACTTTGATATTTTTTGGATCTACACCTGGAAATAATTTTGCAAGTTGTTCTGGAGTTAGTTCAGACATAATAATTTAATTTTTGTTTAAATGATATCAATTTCATCAATCTCCCCCATCACTCGATCCGTCTCAGTCAAGGCCTTAATGATTCTTTGATAATGCATAATATCTTCAAAATCTAGGATTCTTCCTTTGCGGTCTTTGAGCCATTTTTGGGCGGGTTGGTAGCCACCGATGTAGAAGTTCCAAGCAACTTCAGGGACGGAGTCGAAGTATTGTTCGGTGTTAATGTAGACCTTTCCAACTTTTAGACCTGACAGGTTTTCAAAACCTGTCAGGTCTGGGTTCGGTTCAAACCTTATCTTCTCCACCTCATTTTCTCCGCCTACGGGATATTGGGTGATGAACTGTGAGAGTGTTGGGCTTTCCATTAGGTGAAGCTGTCGGAGTTCGCTACCGAGCGCGACGAGCTTCCAGAACTTTTCCGCTTCGGTTGGATAGGGCACTCTCGGGAAGTCAATCTTCAAAAACTCCTTATACGTCTCCCGATAGCTTGGGCTATGCAGCACGGCATAGATGTAATCCAACAAATCGATCGGTGCGAAACTCCCTTCCGCTCCGGTCTTTTCTGATTCAAACTCCAACCCCAAGCCTTTCGCAATCTGATCCACGATTTCCATATTCAGATTGGGCGTGCGGGTCTCGGCCGAACCCAAACTTAACTGACCGGAAGTTTCGGGATAGAGGTAGAGGGGGAAAATTGAATTAGAATCATATGCACTACAAAGCTTATGGGTAATAAGGTTTTTAGATATAAAAAAGCAATTATCCTCTTTATTTATTTTTGGAATTACCAGTCCAATATTTTGACCTAGCAGAAAATTTTTCATGTATTTTTCCCTACCCCAGTCAACCATCTTTGGATGATAATAAATAAATCTATTATCAAAAGGTCTATGCGAAACTTCTTTAACGAACTCATCGTGATTGAAATTTCTAATAAAGGATCTTGCATCTACCAATTTCCATCCTCTAGAATCACCTGCCAAATATTTTCCGTCCTTCTTATTTCCAAAGAAAAATATTCTGGTCTCGTCGTCGGAATACCTAAAATTTGAAAACCGACTTATTTTTTCTAAGAGGTCAGCCCTTGTTTCATCTATTACTAAATGGTCTCTTGCTGTTACTATTCCTGTTACATTCACTTGAAATAGTTCCTCTAGTTTAAAACCTTGTTCATAATTTTGCTTTTCGCTTTCATCTTTTGGAACAAAAAACAAATAAGGCTTTTGTGGAAATAGTTGTTTGAATGGAACTGTTTTCAATTCATTATTGACTAAGAAATCATACTTATTTTCTCTTTTGCCAAATAAGTCAAAATGAAAAACTTTACTAAAATCTGATTCTTTTATGAAGCCAGTTTTTATAAAAAAAGTAATCGACACACCCTGTTGAATATCAAAAACATTTTCATCTTTTGAACCATCTGGAGAAGTCTCTTTTTTATTGCTATTTCCATGTAAATCAATCGTATAGATTTTATCAAAAGTCTTTAACAAATTCCAGCGCATTCCCCTGAAGGTAGGATTGTCCAAGAATCCATGTGGATTGATAAAAGCTAAGATACCGCTTCCATTTTTCTCTATATAATGCTGTCCGTAACGGATGAACTTGACATAGTCGTCATTGAGCCAATGCTTTCTCTCGTTGAAATGTACTCCATCGACATATTTATAATCATCGATCAGTTTCGAAATCCATTCTCCATTGTTGGATGATATTCCCGAATACGGCGGATTTCCAGCCACAATCATCACCGGCGCATCGCGTTTGATCTGATTGGCTTCGGAAGCTTCGGCAGATAGCCAGTTAGCGAAGAGGGTTCCGGTGTCCTTGTGGTATTCCTCCAGGGAATTGGTCAGGTAGATGCGGAAGCGCTGGTTTTTGGTTCCGGTGTAGCCGGTTTGCTTTAGCAAAAGATCCAGTTTCAGATGGGCCATGGCATAGGAAGCCATCAGGAGTTCGAAGCCGTTGATTCGGGGAAGCAGGTGATTTTCTACATAGCTGTTCCAGAGTCCTTGCTGCCCCTTCATCTTGTCGTAGATCTGCTGGATCGCCTCCGCCACAAAAGTGCCCGTGCCGGTGGCCGGATCTAGGAACTGTACCCGATGCACTTCCTGCTCGACTTCCCGCATGCCTCCCGAGAATCGTTTGTCGTGCGTGGGGATGGGCACTTTGATCTTGGTCTTGGAGGTGTCGGCCAAGCCCATCTGCAAGCCAAACTCAGTGACCAGGATCTCGTCCACGGCTCGGATGATAAAGTTCACCACGGGATGCGGCGTGTACCAGACCCCGCGCTGCTTGCGAAGCTTGGGATCGTATTGGGTCAGGAAGTCTTCGTAGAAGTGGATGATGGGATCCTCCATCTTGGTGGACTTGCCGAAGTTTTTGAGGATGGCATCCACATCCGCCGCACGGAAGATATCCGCCAGCGCATCCACGATCCAGGTGATCCGCTGATCGAGGTCGTATCCGGCGATGTATTGGAAGAGCTTTCGCAGGAAAGGATTGGACTTGGGGATCAGTTCCGCCGCTTCCTGTCGGCTAAAGGTATCGAGGGAACTGTCATAGAGTCGCGCCGCAAACATCCCGTAGGCAATGGTCTGTGCATAGACATCGGAAAATTGCTTAGGCGTAATGTCGTGGATCAGGATTTCCTTGAAGGCATTCATTTGCTCCTGCAAGGTGGAATTGTCCTGATTGATTTCGTCGCTTTCGAGCGCAGCTTGGATCACGTTGGCGAGAAGTCGGGCTTTACCGGCCATCATCTCGGCGAGCTTTTTGGAGCTTTTGATCGTCTGCCCGATGTGGGTGGTGAACTCCTTGATCAGGAGTTCGAAAGCGGGGAAGTTGTGCGGAAGGGGAAGGATTCTGCCTTGGTCGATCACTCCGATGCGGACGGAGGTGGCGAGTTCGCCATTTCGGAAATAGACGAATTCGAGGTAATCGGTAAAAATCAGGTTGTCCAGCGAACCTTTGTATCGGTCAAATTGCTCCTTGTTGCCGTTCTTTTTCACCCCATGCAAATCCGAATCTCCGATATCCTTGGCTTCGATGTAGCCGACGGGGATTTCTTTTTTGTTGGTCAGGATGTAATCCGGCGCACCACAGGCCTGTCGCTTGGGTTCGTTGGTGGCACTGATGCCGGGAGCAAGGGATTCGAGGAGGTTTTGCAAGTCTCCGCGAAAGGTATGTTCGGTGGCATTGCCAAGGCGGTATCGGGAATTGAGGGCGGAAAGGTAATCGACTGTGGTCATGAAAAAAGGGTGGTAAAAATTATGGGTAGAAATCTGAAGACCGCATTTTTAGAGGTCCAAGTTTGAAAACTTGAACCAATGTAAGGATCGAGCAATCTCAATCCCTAAAGATATCAGTTTGCCTGAAAACGAATAGCAGTTTCCTCAATGTGGACGGGAAATGTCGGGGATTTTTTTCCAACTTTTACGAATCCTAACTGCAACAGCTTTTTGGCTAAAGCCCAATACATCGGAATTTTTATAAGGAATGGGCTAAAGCCGCATTCCTATTGATACCAGTAAATCACAGAAATAGGATCCACTCCAACCGGGGATAGGTGCTGATATTTTGCTATTTTTCTGGCTCAATTATATCTCAATTTCAATGAACCGAAAAAAACTAGTCGTCCTCACCGGTGCAGGAGTCTCAGCTGAAAGTGGTATCCGGACTTTTCGTGACAGCAACGGGCTATGGGAAAATCATGACGTGATGGAAGTTGCCTCGCCTGAGGGTTGGCGAAAAAATCGAGCGTTGGTGCAGGAGTTTTATAATCAGCGGAGAAAACAAGCCCGGGAATGCCAACCCAATGCCGCTCACCTGGCTTTGGCTCAACTGGAAAAACATCTTGAAGTGCAGATCATCACGCAAAATGTGGATGACCTGCACGAGCGGGCCGGTTCGACGAAGGTACTTCACTTGCATGGGGAACTCTCCAAAGCGCAAAGCACCTTGGATCCCCGCCTGGTCTATCCATTGGATCACTGGGAAATAAAGGAGGGGGATCTCTGCGAAAAGGGAAGTCAGCTTCGACCGTTTATTGTCTGGTTTGGAGAAGCAGTACCCATGATGATACCGGCGATGAAAATCGCGGCCCAAGCTGATTTTTTTCTGGTTTTGGGGACTTCCATGCAAGTTTACCCGGCGGCAAGTCTGATCGATTACGTGCCAAAACCTGCTCCCAAGTACTTGATTGATCCTGCCCAACCGGATTTTTCGTTTCCCGAGAATATGACTTTTATTCAAAAGAAAGCAACCGAAGGAATGGCCCTTTTTACCCAATTAATTATCGAAAAAATTAGCTAATCCGGGTTAAATTGTAGTGCCAGGGATAAAATCACAATTTTTTATTTTAGATTAAAATTCCAATTAGCAAGTCCTCACCAACCCAAAAAACCATGCAATGTATAGTAGCCGTAATTGGCGTCGAGCCTTCAGGAATTACCGCCTTGAAGAATCTACCGGATCAGGGAATCCCGGCGGTGGCGTTTGACAGAAATGAAGCGGTGGGAGGCAATTGGATTTATTCCGAAAAAGAAAGTCATTCCAGTATTATTGAGACGACTCCTATCATTTCTTCCAAAACCCTCTCCCAATACGAGGATTTTACTTTTGACGAATGCGACTCAGAAGCGCCCGATTACCCGGACCATCACAGGCAGAGAGGGTACTTTCAAGCGTATGCCGAGAAATTCAACCTGTATCCCCATATCCAATTGGGCACGCCGGTGAAGCACTGTAAAGGGATCGATAGCCAAACTTGGGAAATCACTACCGAAAAAAACGGGTTGGACACCAGGGGCATCTCCCCCCATTTGGTCGTGTCAAACGGTCATCACCGGGAGCCCCGATTTCCTAATTACCAAGGAGAATTCAGCGGAGAATTTCTTCATTATTGGCTGAGTCATCCGTTTTTTGACAAAAACTTCATTGATTATTCGGAGGGTCCCGTGCCGCTCTACCTGAAAATGTTTCATCCGGACTACTGCAATCTCTACTTCATTGGCATGTTTCAGCCGCTGGGATGCATTTGGCCCGGAGTCGAACTGCCAAGTAAACTCATGGCGCAGGAGCTGATGGGGACCTGGAAGCGACCCAAAAAGATCCGTGAGCTCTGTGAAAAGCAAGTCACACCCGCCCACTATCGGCCTGTGAATTCCCCTCGCCATTCGGTTACGGTGAATTACCACCTGTTGATGAAAGCGCTCCGAAAAACGCTTCCAAAATCTCAGGTCTCAAAAATCCCGCAACAGAACATGGATTCAGAAATGGTTTCAACTTGAGTGGGATGAAGCGAACCATCAACTATATCTTGCTGGGACTGGCCTTTTGGTTCCTTTTGTTTTTGGGATGGGAATGGTGGCGTAGTTATCCCAAAGTCCGGCTCACGCCGATTTCCTTTCCTGAGTCCATAGCAGCAAGACTCGATTCCCTGATCGCTCAAAGGCTGCCCGAAAATCTGATTCCCGGAATTGCGGTAGGCATCATAAAAAATGAAAAAGTGACTTATCTCAAAGCCTTTGGGTATCAAAACCTCAAGACCAAGGATTCACTGACCCTGCAAAGCCTCATTCCCGTAGCATCGGTTTCCAAGCTTTTTACCGCGCTGACTTTGGCCAATTATGCCGTGGAAAAAGGAATTTCAATTGACACCAGTTTCAATTCAATATTACCGGGCAATCAACGATTGTCGTCAGATTTTGAACACATCTCACTGGCAGATCTCCTTAATCATACCTCCGGACTTACGGATCAAAGTAGCATTCGGACACTTTTTTCAAGTAGAGAAAACAGAAAACTCAGCAACCTGCCTAAACTCCTGAAAGTGCCAAACCTTGAAAACAAGGGTGTCCACTATGCGGATGTAAATTTTGACCTGATCGGGTTTTTATTGGCTGCGGTTGAAGGGAAAACCTTTGAGGAAGTAACAAGAGACCGAACCCTGCTTCCATCAGCAATGAAGAAGAGCGGTTTTGTGATGGAGTGGCCTGTAGATCCGCCTTCAGCATCCGGCTATCAGCAGACATTTTTATGGAAAAGACTGGAAGCCAGAACACTAAAATTCGAACGGTTTCCCTCGCCCTCCTCCAGCCTGGTCGTGACTGCCGAGGAACTGTCCAAAGCGCTGTTGCATCTGAGTCGGGAAAACATGGGGATCTTTGGAGATGAACTGGAATGGTTGAAAAACGGCAAATCCACACCTGCGGGATTTCAAAAGATCAAAATTGACAGTTCAGATTTTATCGGTCATTTTGGTGAGCAGGGTGGATTTAGCTCCCTGGTAATTTACTCCTCCGAGTTGGATTTGGCTGTATTTTTAATTTCCAACGCACGGGATAAGTCAGATTTCCGACGAACTATGGCAGAGGAAATTTTAAAAATTATTGTTCCATAAACCGGCACTAATGAAACTCTCTTTCCCACATCCCATTATCATCCTATTGCTGTTTATTTTTCTAGCTGGATTTTCCACTTATTTTATCCAATCGGGAAGCTTTGACCGGGTTTTGGATGAAGCGACTGGTCGGGAAGTGGTCATACCCGGAAGTTTCCGGCAGATCGAAGATGTCAATGTAAGTCTGAGTGCTATGCTACTTGCCATTCCCGCAGGGATCATCGCTAGAGCAGATGTACTGGTATTGATTCTGCTACTGGGAGGGGCGTTTTTTGTCATTGAGCGGACAGGGGCCCTTCAAGTCGGGATAGAGACCTTGATCTACCAATTTAGGAATCATCCCTATTGGCTTTTTTACTTGCTGGGATTTATCTGTTCGATTTGTGGTGGAGTATTTTACATGTCAGAGGAGTTTATTGGATTGATTCCGATCTTTATTTTGCTGGCGCGAAAGACAAACTATGATCTGAGAGCCATCCTCTCGATTGGAGTTGGATCTGCGATGATAGGGGCAGCATTTTCCCCGTTTAATCCGTTCGGTTCTATGCTGGCCATGAAAATTGCACAGGTAGATCCGGCAGAGGAGGCGGTCTTTCGGATGATCTTTTTTGTACTCGCTGTGTCGGTATGGATTAGCTACCATGCAAAGTTTGGAAAGGAAAAAAGTATCGGCGATCCAGCGGTGGAGATCAAAAAAGTAGCCATTTCTATTCGTCACCGCATTATTTTAGCCCTGACGCTGTTGGGCATTTGTCTGATGATATGGGGAGTGGCTTTCCAGGGTTGGGATTATAACCAAATGGGAGTCATGTTTTTTGTGATTGGATTGGTGTGTGGGATCGTTGGTGGATTGGGACTAAATGGGACGGCTCGTACGTTCTCTTTAGGCTTTAGCGAAATGATCTTTTCAGGAGTGGTGATAGGCCTGGCACAGGGGATCTACTTGATACTGGAGCAGGGCAAAGCCATCGATCCGATTATCTTTGGGTTATTGCAACCCTTAGAAAGCCTGCCTAATCAACTTGCTGTGGTAGGATTAGTTGTGTCCCAGGCGATCATTCATATCCCGGTGCCGAGTACCTCAGGACAAGCCGTATTGACCATGCCTTTGGTGACTCCCCTGACAGATCTCTTGGGGATGTCCCGGGAGATTGCCGTGTTTACCTACCAATATTCCGCCACACTGATGGACATGATGACCCCCACCAATGGGACAATTTTGGCGATTTTAGCTGCCGCAAATATAAAATTCAATCATTGGGTGGCCTATATCTGGAAATCCTGGCTTTTAATTATGGGCATTGGTTTATTGGCAGTAATAATCGCCTTATTTTCGATCTCTTAATGATAAACTCCTATACCTATGCAGATCAACGATCACAATCCACTCCTTCCGTATCAACCTGCCGCAGATCGCTACGAACAGATGCAATACCGCTATTGCGGAAAAAGTGGACTTCAACTCCCTGAAATCAGCCTTGGCCTTTGGCACAACTTCGGTCACAATGCGGATCTGACTTTGGGAAGAAAAATCCTACGAAGAGCCTTCGACCTTGGAATTTGTCACTTTGACTTGGCTAATAACTATGGGCCTCCTTTTGGTTCTGCTGAAGAAAACTTCGGTAGAATCCTGAAAAAGGATTTTCTCCCCTATCGGGACGAATTGCTGATTTCCAGCAAAGCAGGTTGGGATATGTGGCCTGGACCTTATGGAAATTTCGGTTCCAGAAAATACCTCATCGCCAGCTGCGACCAAAGCCTAAAGCGCATGGGACTCGATTATGTGGATATTTTCTACCACCATAGACCTGACCCGAATACCCCGCTGGAAGAAACCATGGGTGCCTTGGATCAATTGGTTCGGCAGGGCAAAGCACTCTATGTGGGCATCTCGCAATACAGCGCAGAAGACACTGCCAAAGCCTACGACATTCTGAAGTCCCTTGGTACTCCCCTGCTGATCCATCAGCCTCGCTACAGCATGCTCGACCGCTGGGTGGAGAATGGACTGCTGGATGTCTTGGGACAAAAAGGGATCGGAAGCATCGCATTCTCACCGTTGGAGCAGGGAATGCTGACGGACAAATACCTGAAAGGAATCCCGGCCGACTCCCGTGCCGCAAAGGATGGGCGCTACCTAAAGCCTGAATCCCTGGCTCCTGAGAAACTGCAAATCATCGGAAAGCTTAACGAATTGGCTTTAAAAAGAGGTCAATCCTTAGCCCAAATGGCCATCGCCTGGCTGCTGAAAGATCCACGGATCACCTCCGTGCTGATCGGTGTATCCAAACCTGAGCAGTTGGACGACAATGTGGCTTCTGTTCACAACTCCACGTTCAGCTCTGAGGAAATTAATCAAATAAAAACGATCCTGAAGGCCTAATGCCAAAACAGATCACCTCCCGAAGTGCCCTGATTTTGATCGTCATTGCTCAATTTTTGGGCACTTCGCTTTGGTTTGCCGGAAATGTAGCTGCACCGGAACTGGAACTGCTATTGGGATCCAGCGGTCTCCTGTCCTGGATCACCTCCGCCGTCCAATTGGGTTTCATCATCGGCACCTTTCTGTTTGCCTTTGGGTCAATTTCAGATCGCTATTCCCCTTCGAAGGTCTTTTTTGCCTGCGCCCTCCTCGCGGCGGCAAGTAATATTTTTATAATCCTTTTTCCTTTGAGCCTATTTTCTGTACTAGGCTTTCGCTTTCTAGTTGGCTTTTTCCTTGCCGGCATCTATCCAGTAGGGATGAAGATCGCATCGGATTATTTTGAAAAAGGACTGGGTTCAGTCTTAGGCTTTTTGGTTGGAGCTTTGGTGTTGGGGACCGCATTTCCATTTCTTATCAAAGCACTTGGAGCAAAAATCTCCTGGGAAGTCATCCTTTGGGTTAC
Organism: Algoriphagus boritolerans DSM 17298 = JCM 18970; assembly: GCF_900108085.1. Lineage (GTDB taxonomy): Bacteria > Bacteroidota > Bacteroidia > Cytophagales > Cyclobacteriaceae > Algoriphagus > Algoriphagus boritolerans. The sequence goes on along the minus strand of NZ_FNVR01000044.1, from coordinate 10,518 downwards.
ATCGGGTCTAGCGTTGGTCGGAGGAGTGATGATTGGATTTTTGGTGCCAAACGGTCCTTTTCGAAAAGCCACTACCGTCTTTGATCTTGGACTTTTGCCCAAACTCTCAAAAATAAAAGCCCTTCGATCTGCCTCCTTCGGTTATTTTGGACACATGTGGGAGCTCTACACCTTTTGGGCTTTTCTCCCATTATTGATTTTAGACTTAAAAAATGAGCCAGACTTCAGCAGTTCAGATTCATTTTGGACGTTTGCAATTATAGCTGTAGGTGGGCTTTCCTGTGCTGTTGGAGGCTTGCTTTCAGGGAAAATCGAGAGCGAAAAGGTAGCGCTCTTCAGTTTGGCAGGATCAGGTTTCTGTGGATTGATACTTATTTTATTTCCCGAGATGCCGTTGAGTTTTGTCCTTCCATTCCTTTTGATTTGGGGTATTTTGGTCACTGCTGATTCGCCTCAATTCTCCACTCTTGTGGCACAGGGTGTTCCTGCTGAATATCGAGGCACGGCCTTGACGCTTGTAAATTCCATAGGATTTGGCTTGACTATCCTAAGTATTCAGCTCAGCCAAGCCCTAAGTGTTTACTTTTCTCCACGGCAGTTTTTGGGTTGGCTGGTCATTGGGCCACTAGTCGGAATATGGGGGTTGAAGCACTTCAAAAAGTAAACCTTGCTTCTAGTCAATCTCAACGCTAGGTGTTGGATGAAAAAAAAGAGGCCTCTTTCGAGAACCTCTTTGCTAGCAAGTCTAACCGGACTACTATCTAACTACATTTTCAAGATTGGCAAGGTAAATCCACTTTTGGTCCCTGGAGTTCAAACCAGCATTTACGGCTTTGCGCTGGTCTTCTGTTTGATTCATATCTTCATAAGCCTGTGCGTTGAAAAACTGCACATAATCCTTGTAAAGATTAACTGTAAGGTGAGTGGATGAAGCCTCAGAACCCTGTGGAAGCGCGGCCCGAAGAAAGCTCCAATGCCCCATCATTCCCTTGTCAATTCGGCTTTGGTGGATGGGTTTAAACACTTCTATCTCTGCTTTTTCATAATCGGAAAACTTTCCTTCCACTGCTTTCATCAAATCAAATGACGCCAATACTCCGGGTTTATACTGGAAGTTGTCATTGGTAGAGGCAAGTTCTCGCATATAAAGTCTTACCGGTAATTCTCTGATTGCAAGGGACTGTTGGTAGAGGGTTCTGACCTGAGCATCCGAAAGATGCGGATAGGCAATCTTCGTGTATTCAATCATGGCTTCGTCATCCAATCCATTCATCATTTTCACGGGATCATCATAATGGGTCACCATGATGTATTGAAATTCTCCCTGCTCAGAACCACTCTGAACTTTCCAAAAGTCCCAACCTTTGATCCGCTTGTCATTTAGGGCCTGTCTGTAGACCTTTTCTGTCAAATCTTTAAACTCGATGTAGTCAAAAAGCTGGTCTTTCTCCACCTTGATGAATTCGAATACCGAATACTGAGTTTGCTGGGCATGAAGTACACTTGTCCAAAGCAACCCACCAACCAAGAACGCTAAAAACTTTTTCATGATAATTTGGGGTTTAGGGTATATTGTGCTTCGAATAATTTAAAAATTAATTTTGTAAAAAATCAATTTTCAAAATAAAAATTTTTTTTTAAGAAGTTTACCCAATGAATCATCCTTTAAATAAAGAGTAGCAAATCATGTAATTTTTCTAAAACTATTGGGGAAAGCTTAGTATTTTAACAATCAAAACAGAAATTCAATGAAAGGACTATCAAGAAGAGATTGGCTGAAAAGAACTTCACTTGGAAGTGGATTGGCACTTTTGGGAGGCACGGGGATCGTTTCTTCGCTCAGTGCTGAAGAAATAAAGAAGTATAATCCACGACCCTTGGCAGGTCCGATCCGATTGGGTTCGAATGAAAATCCCTATGGCCCATCCGAATCCATGCGGAAAGCCATGACGGCCGCATTTGACAACGGCTGCCGCTACCCTTGGGGATATAATGCTTCACTCGTCAAGATGATCGCCCAAAAGGAAGGCGTTCCTGAGGATCACATCGTGCTGACGGCAGGCTCTACCGAGGGTCTGAAAGTAGCCGGGATCACCTTCGGACGAGGTCGGGAAATCATCAGCTGTACGCCCACATTCCTTTCCATGATGGAGTATGCAGAACTTTGGGGAACCGAAATCAACTGGGTTCCGCTAAACAAAGATCTTGACTTTGACCTGGACGAAATCGAAAAGCGGGTGAGCTATGAAACTGGCTTGGTCTTCCTCTGCAATCCAAACAACCCCACCGGAAAACTCCTGCCGGCAGATCGGGTCATGGATTTCTGTGAGACCGTCAGCAAGCGCACCGTAGTATTCAGCGATGAAGCCTACTACGATTACATCACCGAACCAAATTATCCCTCCATGGTGGAGTTGGTCAAAAAAGGATATGATGTGGTCGTTTCGCGTACACTTTCCAAGGTGTATGGCTTGGCTGGAATACGAATGGGGTACTTGATTGCCAAACCCGATTTGGCACAGAAACTCAAAGACCGTGTGGTAGCCAACACCAATATCATGGCCATCGAAGCAGGAAAAGCAGCCTTGGCAGACAGCGATTTTTACAAGTTTGCACTTCTAAAAAATGAAGAAGCAAAAGGTATGATCATTCAAACTTTGGATGAGATGAAACTACCTTACTTGGAATCTCACGCCAATTTTGTCTTTTTCCAATCCGGAAAAGATATCGAAGAGCTGGGAAATATTATGGCCCAAAAGGGATTTATAATTGGCAGGCCTTTTCCCCCGCTCAATGATTGGTGCCGGATTTCGACCGGAACGATCGAGGAGATCGCACTTTACAACCAAGCCATCAAGGAAGTACTTGGCTGATGATGGATCGTATGATTACTCTGGAAAATGATTTCGTCCTGCTGAGACCACTGACTTGGCAGGACTTTTCGTTGCTTCAGCCGCTTGCCTCAGAACCGGATATGTGGGTTTATTTCACGCATGATCTCAGTATTCCTGAGGAGTTTGAAAAATGGGCGGAACCCCACTTCCAGGAGGAGCGACTTCAATTTACCATCGTGGAAAAATCCACAGGAAAAGTCGCCGGGGCTACGGCTTTTGGGAATTATTCAGTACGGGATCAGCGGGTAGAAATCGGTTGGACCTGGCTGGGCAAAGCTTTTCAGGGAACGGGAATTAACCAATCCATGAAAAAACTGATGCTCGATTACTGCTTTGGTGAATTGAAATTAAAACGGGTCGAAATCAAGACCGATGTGCTGAATATGCCTGCCCGAATGGCCTTGCTTAAGTTCGGTGCCGTAGAAGAGGGAATCCTCCGAAGCCACACCCTGATGACACACGGCAGAAGAAGAGACACGATCTATTACAGCGTGATCGAGGGAGAATGGCTGAAAAAGTAGGCATGGCAGTTTTCAGTTGGCAGCGTTGGAATTCAGCAAACTCAAGTAAGAAAGCTGAAAATGTAAATCTGTGCTAACTGACAGAAAAAACCCGCATCTTTCCCAGATCGATTTGATGGATAAATTGCCTGAGAATGTAGAAAGTCTCAGGAACTTTAGGTACAACCTCCAGCTCTTCAGGTTTTGGAAAATCATCACTTCTCAGGAAAGAGTATCGACTAAGCATTCCGCCTTCAAAATAACAGTACACGTTCTCCCCTGCTTCTCTGCCGGGAAGATTCAGCATCAAGTCTCGTTTTGATTTTTTGATCAACGAAATAAATTCTTCCACCCGGGCATTGTACGACTCGGGAGTCTCAGCTGATTTGCACGCTCCAAGGCAAGTCTGATCTTGGATTTGGGCACAGGTTACTTTTCGGAGGCCGCTGAGTTTTTGGCAAAGCTGATAGGTTTCTATCCCTGTTTTGAGAAATTGATTGGCCTCCTCAGCCGAAAAGAAGGACTCTAATGGACGAATATTTTTGGTCACTTTGGCCACCTGAAACCGGTAATAACCCGATCCATCCTGGTAATGAAACAAGCCCCAAAGGGTCTTGGGCATTTTCATCGCCGAGTTGTACATAGGCCAAAGTCGCTTGATTTCCAAGGTTTCAAAGAGCAATGCCATGAATTCAGAACCGGTGAGTTGCCACTGAAGATCGACTACTTCCGTTTTCAATTGCTGCTTCAGTTGCGGCAAAACCTGACCGGAAAAATGGCCTTTGAATCGCTCCCGAATATTCAGTGCCTTTCCTACATAGATCACTTTTCCTTTGCTGTTGAGCATGTAGTAAACCCCACAGGATTCCGGGATTTGCTGGAATTTGGCAAGGGGAAAATGTGGTGGGAGAAACGCCTCGCCTGTATTTCGTTTTAGGGAAGAAAAAATAACATCCTGCCGCTCTTTGATCATTCTATCAAAAAGCAAAGCCGTGGCCTTGGCATCTCCCATTGCCCGGTGTCGTGCGAGAATCGGGATTTTTTGATTTTCACAAATTCTTCCCAAGCTGTAAGATCTAAGGCCGGGAAACACTTTTCTGGATAATCTGACAGTACAAAGCTTTTGAGAGTTGAGGTCTTTTCCGATTTTGAGAAAAGCCTCCCGGATAAAGCCAAAATCAAAATTTACCGAGTGAGCGATAAAGACCCGATCCTCCAGCAGCTCCCAAAGTTCCTTGGAGATCTCCTCAAAAGTAGGCGCGTCTCGCACCATCGCATTGTCGATCCCGGTGAGACCGGTGATGTAGCTGGGAATAGTTTGTTGAGGATTGATCAGCGTTTGCCACTCTCGCACAATCGCTTCTCCGTCATGAATCAAAACCGCAATCTCAGTAATGCCTCCCCCACGCGGAGATCCTCCTGTGGTCTCAATGTCTACGATGGCAAATTCCATGGGATAAAGTTAATCCAAAGCATCAGGAATTGGCAATTAAGGACATGAAATCGAGCATGCCCCCTTCGGTGACTCACAGAGGGATGATTATAAACCATGGGAGATTCTCCCGAAGAAAAATCGGGACAGGCTATCTGACCATTGAAAAATAAATTATAAACAGATGAATTGGCAGTTTAAAATGAAGTTAAGGGTTGAATCACTGATGGTTCAAGGTTGAAAAGTGGTATGGTTGGGTGATTGGGAATTCTCTTCCGGCTTCTGTAGATGCGGGTTAACGATGAAAGGGAATTGCAAATGCAAGAGATTATGGGTCGGAACTGCAAATTCCAAGCAGCGGAGTATACTTATTCATTTTGTAGGGATAGCATCGGCACCCATTGTAATTCGCAAGAATAAGTATTAGTATTGTATAATGATAGTTTTACTAACTACTTTAGAACTAATACTGACAGCTGTCACGAAAAAGCCTGTTATAATGCCTTTGGTGCTGGTTTTTGTAGCTTGCCTGGAGGTTCATTTCGTTAGCAAAAAGGTTTCAAATGACACTATTACCAGGGTAACATTTTCCGCGACAGCAACGCATCACATCCCTTTGACCGTCCCATTTTCGACAGGGGAGGCGTCCTCAGAAACAGAGGCGTCCTCAGAAACTAAGGACAATATTTCAGAAGACGATGAAAACATCATGGACTTTTCGGCGACTTCGCTTTCACTCCATTCCATTTGGTGCGCCTTTCATAATCTAAAGAATTCATTGCTTTCAAGCTCTCTCAGCCGTCCATTTACACCTCCCGAACTCAGGTCTAAATTTGAATTGACTGTCGGTTCTCCATTGCGTACCATTTGTCAATGTAATCTAAAAAAAAGCAATGGTGCTAAAAAAAATAATTCATTCTCCATGCACTTTAGAAAATGAAATCGAGCATGACGAAGATCGTCACACACTAAGATGATTATAATGCATGCGAGATTCCATCTGACCAATAAATATCAAATTATAAACAGATGAAATGCCCATGAGAAAAATTCTCACACAGGAGGATGATTATTCGGAGCATTCCATGTGACCATAAAAAATCAAATTATAAACACATGAAAGACTTGTTTAAAAATATCAAACATGATTTGCCTGCCAGTATAGTTGTATTCTTTGTTGCTGTGCCGTTGTGTTTGGGCATTGCACTGGCATCGGGCGCGCCTCTGTTTTCAGGAATTATCGCTGGCATAGTCGGAGGTATTGTAGTAGGTCCAGCCAGTGGTTCGCCATTAGGTGTAAGTGGGCCTGCCGCAGGATTGGCAGTAATCGTTTTAACATCCATTGCTTCGCTTGGGGGTTCCTGGGAAGCGTTTTTGACAGCAGTAGTTCTCGCTGGCATAATTCAACTTATCATGGGTTATGCCAAAGCAGGATTCATTGCATACTTCTTTCCTTCCTCCGTAATAAAGGGGATGCTTACAGGCATTGGGCTTTTGATTATTCTGAAGCAAATTCCGCACGCATTGGGATGGGATAAAGATTTTGAAGGAGACGTTTCGTTTTTTCAAGCAGATGGAGAAAATACGTTCTCCGGAATTATTAATGCGTTTCAGTTCTTTACTTCAGGAGCAGTTCTTATAGCCGGAATTTCATTAGCCATACTCATCCTATGGGAAACGGTACTGACGAAAAAACATAAGATTTTCGGAATGATTAACGGTCCGCTGGTTGTGGTGATTGTGGGTATTCTGATGAACTATCTTTACCAAAATGGAATATTGAATTTCACTTTAGCTGCCGATCAGGTGGTAAGTATTCCCGTTCCGGAAAATTTAGCGGGTTTCTTAAGCGAGTTCAGGTCGCCTGATTTTTCGATCTTATCAAATTTGGAAGTGTATAAAGTCGCGATCGTGTTGGCCATTGTTGCCAGCCTGGAAACGCTGCTTTGCGTAGAAGCCACTGACAAACTTGACCCCTACAAAAGAATCACACCCACAAACAGAGAACTGAAAGCGCAAGGTTTGGGAAATGTGGTTTCCGGGCTAATTGGTGGCCTGCCCATTACACAGGTTATCGTTAGGAGTTCAGCAAATATTTCATTTGGCGGCAAAACAAAAATGTCCGCCATACTTCATGGATTTTTCCTGTTGATTAGCGCTGTTACCATAGCCGATGTCTTGAATATGATTCCCCTGGCAAGTTTAGCCACTATTTTGCTGTTGGTGGGATACAAATTGGCAAAACCATCTCTCTTTAAGGAGATGTATAAATTGGGTTGGGAACAATTCATTCCTTTTACAGCCACAGTAGTAGCTATTTTGACAACGGATTTGTTAAGAGGGATTATCGTGGGCTTACTGGTGGGTATTTTTTACACATTACGCCACAGTTACCGTAACTCACATCACATGAAAAAAATAGTTACGACCGAAGATGGCAGGCAAACTTATGAACTGGTGTTGGCTGAAGAAGTTTCATTTTTTAATAAAGCAAATGTCATAGAAGCGTTGAATATTATTCCTGAAAATTCCAAAGTGATTATTGATTGCTCAAAATCTAAATCAATCGCCTATGATGTAGTCGAGTTAATAAAAAATTACGAGAGTAATGCCAAAACCAAAAATATAACGGTCGAGAAAATCAACTTTATTGAACCGGCTTAACATTAAAACCTATTATAATTTCTAAAAACTAAAAATCATGAAAACACTCACAAAAGAACAGCGGGATTTAATTACACCTCAGGGAGCCATCGATCTCCTGAAAAAGGGGAATGAGCGATTTGTCAACAACCTGAAAATGAACCGTAACCTGCTGCAACAGGTAAATGAAACATCCGATGGGCAACATCCTTTTGCTGTGATTCTGAGTTGTATTGACTCACGTACTTCAGCTGAACTCATTTTTGATCAGGGCTTAGGTGATATTTTCAGCGTAAGGATCGCGGGCAATATCCAAAATGCGGATATCCTGGGCAGCATGGAGTTTAGTTGCAAAGTGGCTGGGGCAAAGGTTGTGGTGGTGCTTGGCCATACGAAGTGCGGAGCGGTAAAGGGTGCTTGCGATCATGTAGAAATGGGTAACCTGACTACACTATTGGAAAAACTAAAGCCAGCTATTGAAAGTGAAACATCAGTCACATCAAACCGCAATGCTAAAAATTCAGAGTTTGTAGAAAAAGTCGCCTCAATCAATGTAAGGAATACCAAGAAACAGATTCTGAAGAACAGTCCTATTCTAAGGGATATGATCGAGAAGGGTGAAATTGCCCTTATCGGTGGGATGTATGATGTTGTAACCGGAATCGTTGATTTTTATGACGATGAGATTGTTACAGCAGAGACATTAGCTAAGGAAACCATTGCCTAGTCATAATTCCATCAAACCAGCAGTCCTTATAACCCCTTCCGGTCAGTTTAAAGGACTGCTGGTTAACCAATAAACTTAGCATCAAATGGAAAGCCATATTCAATTAAAAATTGATGAGAATGTTTTTACAAAAGACCCCTCTTCGTCCGAACTCGGTAAAAAAATAATCGAAAATAGCATTGCCCTTATTGATGAACTTGGCTTTGAGGCCTTTACTTTCGGGAAACTTGCCGACAAGATCCAGTGCACGGAAGCTTCTATCTACCGATATTTTGAAAACAAACACAGGTTGCTGATTTACCATCTCACTTGGTACTGGACATGGATGGAATACCGGCTCACGCTGGCAACAGCCAACATTAAATCACCCGAGGAACGATTGAAAATTGCCATCCGACTACTAACATCACCTCTTGATCAGGAATTCCGCATACCCCAGGTGGATGAGGCCGCACTATACCGAATTGTGATTGCAGAATCACAAAAAGTATATCTTACAAAGAATGTCGATGAGGAAAACAAGAAAGGTTTGTTCTTCAGTTACAAAAGGCTTTGTAAAAAAGCCGCAGCAATTGTGAAGGAAATAAATCCTGAATACGGCTATCCTACTGCTCTTATTTCCACAATTGTAGAAAGCTCCTATGACCAACGATACTTTGCCAGACATTTACCCTCTCTTACGGAAATTCCTAAAGACAAGGAAGATGGCATTACGGAGTATTTAACTGAGTTGGTGTTTAAGGCTATCAAATAAATCATCAGGGGTTGGCCACATTGGTTGATAGTTTTCTACTTTTTGGACTCCTACGTTTTTTATGTACCACAAATTCCGAATCAATCCCCAAAAGCACCACCGGTTTTGTGCAACCTAATATTCGGTGTTTTCCCACACCATGCAGCGTAGGGTAGTTTGATGGCTGCTCCGGCAAGCCGCCATCGGAGGGCCTCTCTATTGATCTCTCCATAGTCCTCCATCCATTTCAAAGCATTCGACCTACTTTTAAGTCGATTCAAGTCCCACACGTCGGGATTCAGCTAAGAAACGTGGGGCATTTCGAAGGGATTCCTTTCCACCATAGTAAAAGTTAGTTCGGGGGATAAACCTTTCCCTTGCCATCGGCCGCCCCATGTTTTCTTAGGTGCTGTTACAGAGAGGTTATTTTCTTTCCGCCCAGTTTTCTAACTTCAGGTTTTCTAAGTACCTGAAGTCTTTAATATTGTCTGTTACTAAAATCATTTTGTTAGCTAGTGCAGTAACACCTATGATCAAATCAAATTCATCATGCATAGGTGTTCCGTTTTTTCTTAGAAAGACTTTGTTATTGGCATACTGGTCTACTATCCCAAAAATCGGTATGATGGTTAGTCCTTTTACAAATTTATCAACCGAATTGTGAGATTTTTGGGGATCATCGCTGTTTTCTGCTCCGTATTTCAGTTCAAAAACTGTTATTTCAGAGATGAAACAATTCTCAAGACCTTTTTCCTTGATGATTTCATCGAGATGGAGTTTACCTCTCAAAAAAAATACACATATACTCGTGTCTAGCAAAAATTGCATATATCAAATTTTCAAGTCTTTTGATCTGAATTTCCTGCTTTCCCTAATATCCTTTATGATTTCTTCGGCTGGCTTTTCTGAAGCAAATCCTCCGAAGGAACTGAAAAAATCCTTTTCTTTAGACTTTCTCCCTTTCCTTATAGATTTCGCAAGCCGTTCTAGCAGCTCTAATTTGCTTACTGAACTCAAACTTTCAAAAAGCTCAGAATAAGTTTCAATGATATGGCGTTCTGCATGTGTCATAGCCTAAATTTTAATAAATATATTAAATTACATCATAAAACTGATTTTCATTTTACTTGGTTCTTCTTCAACTTCCCAGTAACGGTTTGGCGCTTGGCGCAGTGGCGGATTTCGGAGCACTAAACTGTCAACCTACCACTAAACCCCAATTGAAAAACTGAACTTGAATTTAACCACTTCACCCCGCCTGACGCAAAACCCGTGTTGCACTAAACCTGCGGTAGTTTTACCAAGTAGCAGCCGGAAAGAGGTAACTTTTTAGCTCATTCATAAACTCTTATTAATCATGAAAAAAAAGAGAACCTCCTCCAGGCCGCTTGCTCCAAGATAGCGGGATTTGCTGAACTACTGGCCAAGTTTGAGCAAAAAGTTACTGTTGCTGGCAAAAGTCAAAGTACCCTCACCAACTATGGCCGTCATCTGGCCAAACTCGCCCTTCACTTCAATGAATTGCCTACTGAAGTAGATCCAGACCGGATCAATGATTACCTGCATTTGGTCAAGCGGGGGCATAACAC
>NZ_FNVR01000003.1 GCF_900108085.1 Algoriphagus boritolerans DSM 17298 = JCM 18970 | reverse complement strand
CCACCAAAGGCCGTCTATCCCACTCTCTCAACCCAATTTTAATTCCTGATTTTTGTCGGGCTGGCGGAGCTATGCCTGCCCGATCTTCAGGCGGGCCTAAGCCACAAAAAAGCCCTTCCAAAACGGGGCTGAAAAGGCTCAGAATGATCTAATTTTTTTGATTCGATACGGAATCTGCTGGTAGGGTTTACTTTTTAATCTTAGTGGGCACCTCATTTACCTCCAAAAATACCGACTCAATCCCCATAAGCACTTCACCGGTTTCGTGCAACAGCGGTTTCATTGTTCGTGCTTCGCACGCAACGAAAACCTAGTTGTTTTGTGTGCTGCCCTTCTGTTATTGTCGTCTGTTTGTCAGTCATTTAGTATTTGGTTTGTCGTGCGTTGACTTGGTGGCTCTTTTGCAAAACTTGGCTTTAGCGTGGCTTGTGTGGTTTTGCAAATGTGCCACCAAATGCGTTGGTGTTTTAACGTGTTTCTAAATAATATTTTGCTCTACTTTCTTTAAATAATCTAAGTTGTTCAACGTGTTCTTTATACAATTTATGAAGTCCGTTTTTAGATGTTTTTTGTTCGGGAAATGTTAAAGAAAAAGCATCTGCATCATTTGTGTGAATTGCACTTTCAGGTACAGCTTCTTTAATTTTTTCTAACGCACTTGAATAATATGTTTCGCTGATTTCACAAGCGGTTAAACTCAAACCTGCTTTGTAGCAAGCAATAGCAATAGTTCCGCTACCCAAATGCGTGTCTAAAATTTTGTCACCCTGTTTAGCGTACATCTTCAAAAGCCATTCGTAGAGTTCAACAGGTTTTTGTGTCGGATGAATTTTATTTCTGTTTTTTCTTACGCTAAATTCAAAAATTTTTGAAGGCTTGTCTAATGAACTCCAAGCCATTTCAGCCATTGAAAAATTATTTAGTGTTTCTGGTTGTTTTTTGTCCCAAATGATAAAGCCTTTGTTGTATTCACTTCTTGTCCATAGTTGCCCAAAGTAGTTTCCGCCCCAAATAATTTGATTTTTTGAAACACGAAATAACTCATTGAAATAATCGTCATTGGGTTTTACATCCCATTGACTATATTCATCCATATTGAATTTATAGTCACCACCTCGTTTTGTTTTATTTAATATTCCATAAGGTGGGTCAACTATTGCAAGGTCAAAATAATTGTCGGGATACCTTGCCATTAATTCCATATTGTTTTCTCTTGTAATTGTAATCATAGCAAGTTTATTTTGAAGTTGCGAACCTTGAAATAGTCAAGTCTGAAATGTTTTTACTGATGTCTTTTCCTAGATTATTGACAATAATGCTGTCAAAATCTTCGTAGTCAATTTCTCTTACATCATTGTCAATACAGTTGTATAGATATTCAGAAAAAGTATTTGCACGTATTATCACAATTGGACTTGTACGAATATCTTGAAGTACCGCTGGAACGTATCTTGGCGTAACAACTATTGTGTAAGCACCACCAATTTTTTCTCTGTGTCCTGCTAATCGTCCTGCGTTTACGCTAGAAAGTTTGTTTTTAGTTGATTTGGCTTCAACGGTAAATTTCTTCTTTCTTGGAATGTACAAACATTCCAAATCTGTGTTTCCTGCTCCACTGATTTTTTGTGCTTCTACATTGTGGAACATATTGAAACCGTCTGCCAAAGCATCTTCAAAAAGATATGCTTCTGCTCCTTCGTTATTGTTAGCGTATTGTTCAATGAGTTTTGGAAGATTTAATAATTCAAATTTAAAGTCATCAATAGCTTCGCCAATTTCAACCAGAAGTGTTTTTGGATAAAAACTGTAAATTTCTTTGATAACGTCTAATTTCAGACGTTCAGGGTCATTGAGTAATAATGGTTTTTCTAAAAACGAATATTCGTTTTGTAGTTGTTCTACCAATGATTTTAGATTATCAGGAATAGAAACTTCGTTTCTCGTAATTTTTCTAAATGTATTTGTTGTTCCGTGTTGCAGTTTGGTAATAACAATACCATCTTGTTTATTCAAAACTCCTGCACTTTCAAACAAACTCGAAACGTAATAGTCCCATTCGTAAGCAGAGTTTACAAAGGCGTGCTTGTTTTCTTGGAATTTCTTTTCAAGTTCTTTATCTGAAAGTTTTCGTAAGTCCAATAATTCATTAACTAATTCTTTATAAGTATCCTTAGTTGCTTCTTGTAGGAAAACAACGGAATATGCAACTTCAAAAGCATAAAGTTTATTGGAAAGTTTGGGTTCGGAAAGTAGTTTGTAAATCAAACGAAAAGGATACAGTTGAAAATCGTTGGCTGTTCCGCTATGTGGGTGCTGATATTGAACAGCCCAAAGCATTGTGAGAAAAATTTTCGCTGTTTTTTCTTTGTCTTCAACGTGTTTTAAAAATAAATTACCGAGCGGACTGAATAAAAATCTGTCCTGTCCTCCAACTTTCGCTTGGTAGCCAAACATATAATACGAAAGTTGATTGATTTTGTGATTAATTGCATCAAGCGGCAATTCAGGATTTCTCTCGTTGTACAATCCTAATTCACGCAACTTTAAATTTAATTGCGTTTTCTCGTCTGTTGAAATTCCTGTTTTTGTGTACGACTTTAAAAATTCAGCGACAACACAAAGTTTATCAAAATCCCTTGTGTGTCTGTACAAAATCCATTTCTTACTATCTATTCTTAAAGTCATTTTATTGATTTATTTGAGCAACGATATTTTTAATTAGTAAAGGTGGAATACATTCTCCAATACATTTTCTGATTAATAATTCAGGGGTTTTATCTGGAATATTCCAATCTTGAGGCAATGATGATAGCAACATTAATTCTAATGGAGTCAAGACCCTTGCATCTGAATAAATTCCATTTTTCAGTTTTCTTCCTGGATGAACATTTAATTGAGAGCTAATTGCATCATTTCTCATAGTAATTGTTGGTGCGGGTTCATCCCATTTAATTCGTCTGTAAGTTGTATTGTAGCTTTTAATCTTTTCTCCATTAGCTTTAACTGGGAAAAAATTGGGGTTATCAAAAGCAGTTTGACCAGTTGGAGTATGCTTCATCCATTCAATATGGCTTTCAGAATGTTTTCTAGCAAAATGCCATTTGATTTTTGATTTTTGCCCTGCTTCAATACTTGGCAAAAAACCAATTTTATCTTCTACGGTTATTTGCTTTTCAGATTTTTTTGGTTGTCCCCATTTTTTACCTTTTCGATACAATTTTATAATTGCTCTTGTTCGTCTTTGAGCAACACCAAATTCAGCTGCATCATAAACATTTGCTTCAATATTATATTCTTCTCCAAATAAATCGTTTAAAATATCTATGACCTTTAAAAATTCACTTTTGTATGGTAAAAGAAGCTTGAAAAATGTTGGGACATTTTCAATTAATACAAAATCAGGAGATTTTAATTTTATAAAATCAATTATTTTAAAAACAAGGTAATTTCTCTCGTCATTGAGCATTTGCTCCGTATTTCGATTTTTTCCTGCAACACTCATTCCTTGACAAGGAGGTGAAGCAATAAGAAAATCTAATTTTTTCGGGGTGCTTTTGACAATGGTTTTAAACACGGTTTCATCTAAAATATTTCCGGTAATCATTTTAGATGTCGGATATAATGCTTGGTAAAGATTTGCTCTTTCTTGTATTAATTCATTGGCTGCAACAATCTCTATTCCTACTTCATTTAAGTAAGTTTCAGCTATGCCTGCACTTGAAAATAATGATGCTCCTATCATAGTTAAAACTTTATTTTTCCTTGTTCCACCTTTTTAGTTCTATAATACTTAGCTTTTTCTTCGGCAAGTGTCAATAGTTCGGCTGAGTTCGGAACTCGATAAATCATTTCTGCAATTTTTTCGCTGTAAAATTCGTTTTCAAGTTTCTTGATGTCCAATTTGAAAATCTTTGCAAGTTTTGGAAGTATTTCTTCAGGTATACTGCGTTTCTGATTTTCAATTTTAGAAAGTGTCGATTGGTCTATATCAAGAGAAGCCGCAAGCTTAGTCAAAGTCAAACCGTGCTCAACTCTCAAATTGTGGATGTATTCTCCAAAAGTTTCTTTCATAATCTTGAATGTTTCGCCTTGACAATTTTGTCAAAAGTAGCAATATCTCTGTTGAGAGCCAAAATGTTTAGCAAAAACTTGTCAACTACTTATTAGGGTGGTGGCTGGGCTTGGGTGCGGTTGGGCAAAATAAAATGTGCTGCAATTCGTGTCGGCTCGTGCGCTGGCTTGCAGCTCTTTTTATTTTGCGAAGGGTTGGCATTTTGTCTGTCGTTTTACTGTTCGTTAATTGTCGGTAGTGTCGTCTTTTAGGCTTGCACCCAACATCCCAATAAATCTAACTCCCCTTCCCAGTGTCGTGTATATCCGTTATGTGCGGAGTGGATTTTTGGCTGTTTCCGTTGTCAAATTAAGCAATTCGGTGATTTGATCAAGTGGTGAGACCATATTTTTGTTGGAAATCGCCAGCACAGGGCTATAAATTTAATTTCTATGGATTAGGAATTTGACTGGCCCATCCGGTGATGAATGAGTCGAAGATTGTCCCTTTTTGAAATCAATAGGTTGTAATAGCTTGCGCTCCATCTGATTTAAAATCCAGAGATAAAACCTCTATATTGCAAAATTGAAGGAGACCTGGTTATTCATTTGAAGTGGAATGTGGCTTTAGCCCATTCTTCGGATTAAGCAGGAAACTATCCGGGCTTTAGCCCAACTCTTAATACCCCGCTGCCTGTCCGTCTTTTCTGGACTCCGAGGCGCCGATATAGACTTTCCGGACTTTGTCATAAAAGATCGCTTGGTAGCCTCCATAAGGCCCAACGCTATACTCTACCCGATGGCCCTTTTCCTTGAGTTGGCGGATGACCTCATAGGAAAATCCACTTTCCAGATTGAGGGACCCTCCATTGGTCATTTTGGACCCGGTAGGTTCGGACGAACCGTTATGTCGCATTCGGGGAGCATCGCCTGCTTCCTGGAAGTTCATGCCAAAATCGATCAGATTGACCACAATCTGGGTATGTCCCTGGGGCTGCACCGATCCACCCATCAGGCCAAAGCTTAGCCAAGGATCTCCATCCTTGGTGATAAATGCCGGAATGATCGTGTGAAATGGTCTTTTGCCCTTGGCCAGGGAATTCCAATGGTTTGAATCTTGGACATTGAACTGTTGACCGCGGTTTTGCAGGACGAAACCCAGTCCATCCGGCACCATGCCCGACCCAAACTCGTCGTAAATGCTCTGAATAAAGGAAACCATGTTGCCGTCTTTGTCCGCCACGGTCAGGTAAGTGGTATTGCCTTTCTCGATTTCTCCCGCAGGGTAGGAGTCGGCTGCTTGATTGAGATCGATCAGCTTGCGGCGCTCGGCGGCGTAGGCTTTGGAGATCAGGAGATCGACGGGGATTTCATTGAAGGCCGGATCGGCATAGAACTTTGCCCGATCTTCGAAAGCGAGTTTCTTGGCTTCGGTCAGCACATGCAGGTATTCCGCACTTCCAAAGCCCATGGACCTGATATCATAGCCTTCGAGGATGTTGAGCATCTGAAGGACGGCAATGCCTTGTCCATTAGGCGGAAGTTCCCATACATCATAGCCCCGGTAATTGGTGCTGACAGGATCTATCCACTCCGAATTGTGCTTTTGCAGGTCTTCGTAGCGGAGGTACCCCTCATTTTCCTTCATAAATCGATCGATCGTCCGGGCGATTTCCCCTTCGTAAAAAGCGGAACGGCCTTCTTTGGCGATCAGGGAGTAGGTTCTGGCCAAGTTGGGATTTTTGAAGACTTCTCCTTTTTTTGGAGTGGCCTTGCCGTTAGGCATGTAGGTTTTTCGGAAACCGGGAATATCCTGCATCTCTTCCACCTTCCCGTTCATCTGCCAGGCAATCACTTCGGTGACTGGAAAGCCATTGTTTCCGTAATCAATGGAAGGCTGGAGGATCTCCTGCATGGAGAGCTTTCCGAAGCGCTTGTGCATCTCAAACCAACCATCTACGCAACCCGGAACAGAGATAGGCAAAGGACCGAGAAGTGGCACATTTTTCATTCCTTTTTCCCTGAAAACCTCCATCGTCAGGAGTTCAGGAGCACGGCCGCTTCCGTTGAAGCCATGGAGTTTCTTGGTCTTTGCATCCCAAATGATGGCAAATACATCGCCTCCGATTCCACAGGCATTGGGTTCTACCAAGCCCAGCATCGCATTGGCAGCAATGGCGGCATCCATGGCCGATCCGCCTTTTTTCAGAATATCCAGAGCAACCTGCGTGGCAAGCGGTTGGGCGGTGGCAGCCATTCCATTTTGAGCCAAGACTTCGGATCGGGTGGTGAAGGTTTTTCCGGTGACCCGGTCCTGAGAAAAGGAGAGTAGGGGAAGGAGGATTCCTGTGAGTAAGAATAAGAGTGCTTTCGTGTTTCGCATGGGAGTAGCTTCTAAAAGATTTGAAACTAACTCAAGCCTGAGACTTTTTGATTACCGAAAGTGTAAAAAATTGGATTCCAGACCTTGGAGGATTATCGATAGTCTTATAGACCTTGGATTATAGTCCATAGACTATAGTCCAGACCCTAGTCAAGACGACGGGACGAGAAATAGGTTCAGGTGGTGCTTCGGTCTCCAACTCCTAAGGAAAAAGACTGCTTCGCTTCGTGCCTCCGCACGCAGTGACGGATCAGCCATCCCACATCGGACCTCGGTCTGCCAGCAGCCTACTTCTTCTCTTCTTCCTCCGGAGGATTGTTAGCACCTTTTTCGACGATCACCTCTTCTGTTTCTACCTTCATTGCAAAATCCTGAGGGTGGATTTCTGCTTCATATTTTTCAGTGTAAATCCGGGTAAACGCGGCTCCAAAGAACAAAATCAGACAGGAATAAGACACCCACAACAAAATCAACACGACGGAACCTGCAGCTCCATAGGCTGAATTGGGGTTGGCTGCGCCAAAGTAAAAACTCAGCAATATTTTCCCCAAATTGAATAGAATGGAGGTCATAAAACCACCCAGCCAGACCGAACTCCACTTGATTTTCATATCCGGCATAAAGCGGAAAATCAGTACAAACAGTAAACCTAAAACCACTGTGGAAAGTCCAAACTCAAAGATTTGGGCGATATAAACCAATCCGGGTTCCCAAAGCCGGGACAGAAAACCACTCAAAACCGTCAATGCGGTAGAGGCCACAAAACTGACGATCAACAAAAAGGAAATGACCATCACAAAGCCCAAACTCAATGCCCGGTCTTTGATCACCTTCCAAATCCCTGCCTTGGGATCCACTTTGACACTCCAGATTTCATTCATGGAGATCTGCAGCTGATAAAAAACGCCGGTCGCCCCAAAAATCAGGATAACTATGCCCATGATCGTGGCGAAAAGATTCTTGTCACTATTTCTGGAATTCTCAATAATCTCCACTACAGATTTGGCAGCGTCAGGGCCAATGGCATCTGAGATTTGTTGGGTGATTTCACCCTGTACAATCTCCCTTCCCCAAAATGCCCCCACAGAGTTGATCACCACGATTAAAAAGCCTGGCAATGACAGCACGGCATAATAAGCGACCACTGCGCCTAACCTCCAGGGATTGTTCAGATTCCAAAGCGTAAATGTTTCCTTCAGTAACTTGGGAAGGTGCTTTATCTTGAATCCTTGTTTAGCCACGATTTAATTAGTTTTTCAGGTGGAAGGTAGGCAAAAAAGAAGCCAATAGCAGAGGATTAAAAATGAATATAAAATGAAAGGTTAATCCGGACCTCACTAAATTTTACTCAAAAAATCATAATCAATAGGTAAGAGCTAAAAATTCTAAAATTCCGTCTTTTCGATATTCATTATTTATCATGTCAGCAATAAGACCTTAATTTTTTACTCATTTGAATCCATTCAATTTTTCAAATTCCTGATCATTTCCTCGTACCATTGAAGTGTGTTGCCCGCTGGAGTTATTGGACCGGTATATTTAGCTATTAGGATCCCGTTTTTGATAAGGAAATGAGAGGGAGACAAGCGCACCTTGAACTTTTCTTCTACCTCCTCTCGGGTTAGCGAAATATTGGAAAAACCGATTTCACCGTTTTTTTCAAGGTATCGCTTAATACGGTCTGGTTTGGTCATGCAAAACCCCAAGAATACAATATCGTCATCGCCTTGATAGTGTTCAGTCACTTTTCTCAAATAGGGCTCTTCTTGCTTGCAGCCAGTGCACCCAACAAACCAAATGTTGACGATGACAATTTTGTCTTTTAAATCTGTTGAACTAACCGAATCGCCGTCGATTGTCACATAGCTAAATTCCGGGAAAATAGAATTATCAGGAGGACCTTGAGCTTCAAAACCAGTATTTTGCCCGAAGGAATTGAGGCTAGTAAATACTGGTAAACCAAAAAGGAATATTAATTTTTTCATTATCACTGTTTTAGATGACTAAGCCCTAACGAACTTAATTAATTATTAGCTACAGAAGAATTTCTTTATTTTCATTTAAAAATGGCCGAAAACCTAATCGCTATCGAGGTTCCTATCATGAAATTGGATTTTGAAAGATTTGAATTCCTCTCAAATATGGCGTCCTCGCTTGTCATCCATCTTCCTTCAATTCTGCAAAAAATGGCAGGGGTAGGAGAGTAGTCCATATTCAAAGACAGGCCGGAAGTTCGAAAACCATTTATCGTTTCGGTTGGGATGATGATTCCTGTTTGGTCTTGATAGTACTCGGCACGAATCGCCGCTTTCCAGTTTTGACTTACCGTGAATTGGCCAATAAGTACGGGACTGTACCAAAAGTCAAATTCAGAACTTCCTTTTGAGCGTTGCTGAATTCCAAGATCTAATCCTGTAATCAAGCCAAATCGCTCTGTCAGTTTAAATTGGGCGTAAAAATTATTGAAGTATCGCATCCTTCTCGTTAGATCAGGATCATCCGTACCGATGAATGTGCTCCAGTTCAGTGTTGTGGATTCAGTTGGGCTGAATTTCAGTTGTGTTCCAATAGAGGGGAGCGAATTTCCTTCTAGTCTTTGAATGCGTTGCCAACCGTTCAGAATCAATCCAGCGACTTCCCATTTATCGTTTGGATAGAAAGTTAACTTTGCGCCGGATAGAAAATAGGGGGAATTCTCTGCTAGGATTGAACGGGTTAAAGTCCAATTATCTGTAGAAATTGCACTTTCAAATCCAATATGAGAGGGCATAATCCCAGCATCAAGCCAGAGGTTGTTTTTCTCAGTGAGTGAAATCCCGATGTTTGCTTCAAAAATATTTTTTAAAAGTCCAGGTTCTGCGGCATAGTTATCATTGCTGTAAGTACCTGCTTGTAAAGCGAAATTTGCACGGTACTTGGAGTGGTTAAGACTGAGTTTTAGTAATCCTAAGTTTAGATTTAACTCGTTGTGGCGATTGTGATTAAATAAAAAAGTCTGTCGCTCAATGCTTTCAGGTTGGTTGAAATCATAGACATAAAACACATCGGCAAATCCAGAAAGGCTAATTCTTGCTTCTTTCGACCAACTACTATCTGCCTGATTCTGAGCAAAACCATTTCTTCCGGCTAAAATTAGGATGATAAATAGAATTGTTCTCATTTTCCTTGGCAAGCTTAAATCGAGCAGCTATTCCATTGCTCGGGCGAAAAAGACTACTTCTCCATAGATTGGAAGTAAAGCAAAGGCATGTTACAATTTCTGTTTTAGAAAAGCCTGAAGATCTTTATTGGAACCAAAAAGGGCCAGAATGTCATTTGGCTCGAGAATATCATCCGCTGATGCTACTCCCTGAATTCGGGTTTCAATCTTAGTTTTTCCCAAGTTACTTTTAACCTCTACTTTCTTAATGATGGTTAGGACCAACAGATTAAATTTTTTCCTAAAACCAATTTCTCGCACAGTTTTGCCGACATAGTCTGTCGGCACTTTTGCTTCAATGATGCTGTAGTCGTCATTTAACTCAAAGGAGTCCAACACATTATGCAGACAGAGTTTTTTTGCCCAGCGTTCGGCAGTTTCTTCTTCAGGGTGGATGATTTCGTCAACCCCAATGGCTTGTAAAACCTTTTCGTGAAGAGGATTAATTGCTCTGCTGATCAATCTTTTGACACCGATATTTTTAATGATTGCAGTGGTCATAATATTTGCTCCCTGGTCCTCACCGATGGCAACTAAAACAATGTCCGTATCCTTTAAGGGAAGCCCGGACACAGTAAACTCGTCCGTGGAATCCATACAGATGGTGTGGGATATCTTCTCCTTGGTTGCATCCACTTTGGTCATGTTTCTGTCGATTCCTATTACTTCGTTCCCCTCTTCTGTCAGCTTTTGAGCAAGTGATGCGCCAAAATTCCCCAATCCAATGATGATATATTTCATTTTTCGTTTGTCTTAATTAATTGTAATTTCTTCTTTTGGATAGCTGTAATTTGTGTATTTGACTTTTTTGAACACAGCGATGACTAGGGAAAGCATACTTATCCTTCCTACAAACATTACCACAATAAGGATGAATTTACTTGCTTCGCTCAGACTTCCTGTGATGCCCAGACTTAACCCGACGGTACTGTAGGCGGAAAAACATTCAAACGCGATATCCATTAATGTTTTCTCAGGATCAAAATATGCGATTAAAAGAATCGAAAATCCGATCACAATTAATGAAAGCGACATGATGGCAAATGCTCTTTTGACAGAGACATCCGCGATTTCACGACGGAAAACCTCAATTCTCGTTTTTCCTTTAGCTAGACTTAGGATGTTCAAGGTAGCAATAGCAAAGGTACTGGTCTTGATACCTCCACCGGTAGACTGGGGAGAGGCGCCGATCCACATCAACAGAAATACCATCATGATCGTCGGAAGAGTCATAGCGGCTGTGTCAATTGTGTTGAAACCGGCCGTTCGTGGTGTGGTCGCCCCAAAAAGCGCTGTGACTACTTTCCCAAATTCACTATGCCCACTTAGTGTATTTTTATATTCCAGGAAATAGAAAGTAATAAATGCAATCAGTGTGATAGAAAGTGTAGTAATAAGGGTGATTCGGCTGTTAAGATTTAGAATCCATGGACGATACTTATTTTTCTTTTCGGAGAATGAAAAAAGGCGGGAGAGTTTGTATTGGAAATAGGATAGGATATTGACCACAATAGGAAATCCAAGTCCTCCAAGCCCAAAAGTCAAAATAATGACGATTTGCATCGAGTAATTAAAACGAAATCCATCATCATACAAGCCTACACTCAAAGTGGAAAATCCAGCATTGCAAAAAGCGGAAACCGAGTGGAAAACTGAGAAGAATACTTTGTCTACCTGAGAAGGGAAACTACCAGAATCCAAACTGATATAGATCAGTAAGCCAGAAAGAAATTCTATTCCCAAGGTGATAAAAATGATGTATTTCAACGTGGAAAAAACTTCGCCCAATTTTTTGGAACTGGTCATATCGCTTAAGACCAGCTGATTTTCGTAGGTAGTTCCGCCTCTAAAGAAATAGCTGAAATAACTCGCAAATGTCAGGATGCCCAAACCTCCCACTTGAATCAAAAACAAAATTATCGTTTGGCCTAATCTGGTAAAGTGGGTTCCAGTATCCACCACTGCGAGCCCGGTGACGCAGACTGCACTGGTGGAGGTGAACAATGCATTTATGACTGAAATGCCGCTGTAAGTAGCATTTGGTAGCATCAAAAGGAATGAACCTATGATGATGATGACCAAAAAGCTAAGAATAAATAACTGCGCAGGATTGAGGACTGTTCGTTGGAAATTTATCCTGAGGTCTGAGAATTCTCGGATAAAGGTCAGGGAAACTGCAATCTTAACCCAAATGGGATTTTCAAGTAATAAATCAGTTTTAAATGGTGTGCCTACAAACAAGTACATGTAGAATACCCAGAGGGTAAAAACAACGGACAAAAAGTCGAATATGAATACTCTTCGTTTGAATGCGATGCTTTTTTTGATATACCGGGTGAAGGTAGAAATCAATCCAAAACCTAGTACAAAAAAGTAAAATCCATCCAGCAAGTTTTGGGAAAATTCTGTTTGTGGAAACCCAAAATCCGTAATGATTGCAATCAGCCCAATCGTGCTGAAGAAAAAGGCTGACCGGTACAGCAACCTTAGATTAAAGTCCATTCTAATTACAGATAATTAGCTGCATAATTGCTCATTTCTATCCTTGTTTTGTAAAGGTGATTTTTTCGTTCTGAACTGGGTTTATGAATCACGGTGACCAAATTAATGATTTTAGGCAGGACTGTTTAAAAGGGATTGATCTTTTATTTTAAAATCCTAACCAACAAGCGCTCCGATACTTTTTCGCTTAAGGTTTCATTGGGGTGATTTGCATAGCTGACGACCAAGCTGAGATCATACACTTCACGCGATAGCACTTTTAATTCTGTTCCCAAAGCCAATTTCCGACTGTTCAGAAATTCCAAGAATTCAGTGGATGAATTAGTCAAGGCAGTGAGTTGAACCGTTTGTCCGGGTTTGCAGGTAGAAAGAGGAGTGTAGGAAAATTCCTTCATTCGGCCCTGATTATCCGGTATCGGCGAACCGTGCGGATCCATGGTCGGATAGCCCAGCATTTCATCCATTCGCTCAAAAAACTTCGGGGCATGAATGTGTTCGATCTGTTCTGCAACTTCGTGCACTTCTTCCCAGCCGAATCCCATCTTTTTCACCAAAAACATCTCCGTCAATCGATGTTTTCTGATGATCAGTGCAGCTTCTTTTTGCCCTTTTGGAGTGAGTGTCACGGGTTTGTACTTCTCATAGATGACCCAATCGCTCTTTTGAAGGCTTTTGACCATGCTGTTTGCGGTTGGCATACTCACCTTTAGGCTCAGTGCCAATTCAGAGATGTTGACTTCCCCTTGTGTATTGGAAAGGTTATACAGTGCCTTGAGGTAGTTTTCTTCAGTGGTAGAAGCCATGTTTCAAAAATTCATCCGGTCAAAAGTACAACACCGTATATTAGAAAAACAAATTTGTTAGAATGATCTAACTTATTATATTTGTTTCTCTAACATGAATATGAAAATGAAAAAAGCCTGCTTTTTGCAGAATTCAAAGAAATCTGAAATAAATCAGCCTTCTTTTTGGGAATTATTCTATAAATGCAATAATGTTGCATTTATGAAGCTAAGACTTTTAACAGCCGTAATTCTTTTTCTTTTTGCATTCAGTTCGGTTTTTGCGCAGCAAAAAGTCAGAGGCACCATCCTCGATTCCCAAGGCCCTTTGGAATTTGCCAATGTACTGGTTAAAGAAAAGGGGGTGGGTGCAGTGACTGACAGTTTGGGCAAATTCGAGATTGGAAATTTGGAGCCCGGACAATACACACTTCAGGTTTCCCTGATCGGTTATGGCTCCCAAACGAAGCGTATTTCTGTCCCCTTTTTAAGTCAGGAATTGATTTTTAAATTGGAGCAATTGGATGCTTCGCTGGAAGAGGTCGTAGTCAGTGGCACGATGCAGGAAGTTTCCAAATTGGACAGCCCAGTGCCTGTTGAAGTGTACAAAGCAGCTTTTTTCAAAGCTAATCCTACTCCTTCACTTTTCGAATCCCTTCAAAATGTAAATGGCGTCCGGCCTCAAATCAACTGTAATGTCTGCAATACCGGAGACATCCATATCAACGGCCTGGAAGGTCCCTACACCATGGTTTTAATTGACGGAATGCCGATCGTGAGTGGATTAGCGTCGGTATACGGTCTGACTGGAATTCCCCAATCGTTGATCGATCGAATCGAAGTGGTCAAAGGTCCTGCTTCCACGCTTTACGGATCCGAAGCCGTAGGCGGATTGATCAATGTGATTACCAAGCGTCCTGAAATTGCACCAATGGTGGCTGTGGATGCCTTTGGTAGTGGATGGGGAGAAGTGAATACGGATGTCGGAATCAAAAGCAGGCTGGGAAAATCAGTTCAATCGCTTAGCGGGGTGAATGTCTTTTGGTATGACAATCCCATCGACAACAACCGCGACGGATTTACCGACTTGACTTTGCAAAAACGCATTTCACTATTTCAGAAATTTGAGATTCAACGAAAGGGCGGGAAGACCTTTAACCTGGCGGGACGCTTTGTGAACGAAAACCGCTGGGGAGGTCAGATGAACTGGACTGAAGCGAATCGGGGAGGAAATGAAGTCTATGGAGAAAGTATCCTGACCAATCGCTGGGAGCTTTTCGGAACGTATCAACTGCCGGTAAAGGAGTTGGTTAACTTTCAGTTTTCTGCCAATGGACACAAGCAAGACTCGTATTATGGCACCACGTTTTTCCTGGCAGATCAGACCATTGCATTTGGTCAGTTGACTTGGGTCAAGGAGGCGGGCAAGCATCATTTATTGCTGGGTTCGGCCTACCGCTATACCCACTACGATGATAATACAACAGCGACATCCATCGAGGGTGGGAGTAAAAACTTCCCTTCGCAAATCCATCTTCCCGGAGTTTTTCTTCAGGATGAGATCCGTTTTAATTCCAAGCAAAGTCTCTTGGCTGGGCTCAGATACGACTATAATAGTGTCCACGGCAGTATCCTTTCTCCCAGAATGAATTATAAAGTGGTCTCTGAAGATAAAAGCACCGTATTTCGCCTTTCTGTTGGAAATGGCTTTCGCGTAGCCAATGTTTTTACCGAAGATCATGCTGCCTTGACAGGAGCAAGGGAGGTGGTTTTCACCGAAGAATTGAAGCCGGAGCGGAGCTGGAACACCAATTTGAACCTGGTGAAAAAGATTTACTCAGACCGTGGAAATTTCTTCGGGATTGACGGTTCGGTTTTTTATACCCACTTCACCAATCGGATTGTGCCCGATTATGAAACCAATCCGAACCAGATCATTTACGCAAACCTGGATGGAAGCGCAGTTTCCAAGGGTGCTTCATTAAATGTGGATGCAGTTTGGAATTCCGGGTTCAAAGTTCTGGCCGGTGCTACATGGATGGATGTAAGTTTGGATGAAGGAGGTGAAAGGGTTCGACAGCTGCTGACTGAACGCTTTTCCGGAGTTTGGACGATTGGATATGAATTCCAAAATCTGGGTTTGACGGTCGATTACACCGGTAATGTGTACAGTCCGATGCGTCTGCCGCTTTTGGGAGAATTGGACGACCGACCGGAATATTCGCCTTGGTGGAGTATTCAGAATATTCAGTTGACGAAGAAGTTTGGTGAAAAATGGGAAGTCTATGGAGGCCTTAAAAACCTGTTGAATTTCACACCTCCTGCCAATAGCATTGCAAGAGCATTTGATCCATTTGACCGGGGAGTGGAGTTTGACCAAGGAGGCAATGTGATTCCCACTGCTTCCAATCCGAATGCATTAACCTTTGATCCAACCTATGTCTTTGCACCGAATCAGGGGATCAGAGGGTTTCTGGGGCTGAGGTTTACCTTGGATTAGATATTCCGGAATTTCTATGAATTCCTTTCCATCAATAGGAATGCGGCTTTAGCCCATTCCAACAAGTTTAAAATATTATCGGGCTTTAGCCCAATTCCAGTCCTGAATAAATCAGCAAGTGAAAAATCCATGATACCCTGAGGGACGACACTCACCGAGGCTAAGAGCTCCCAAAAACAAAAAAGCCCGTGCTGATATCTCAACACGGGCTTTCGAATTATTCCAATTTTTAATTCGAAGCGGTTGTCGAAGGCTTAGCGCCTGTTTCCATCTTTTTCACAACATCACCTTCTTTCAATTCTTTGCTGACAATAAAATACGGTCCGGAGATTACTTCATCACCTTCTTTCAGTCCTTCCAGGATTTCAATGTTTTCATAATCCGAAATCCCGGTTTTCACCGTTCTGATTTTGGCGATTCCATTTTCACTTACAAAAACCAATTCTTTGTTTCGGGTAGATCCCCCGGCTAAGGTGTCTACATGGGTTTCCCGTGTAGTGACTGCTGCCAGTGGAATAGCAAGCGCACCGCTTTTGGAGGTGGTGATGATTTCCACAGAAGCTGTCATACCTGGTCTGAAAGGATATTTGTTGCCTTCTCTTATCAGATCCTCATACGAACTGTTGAGGATTCTGATCTTCACTTTGAACTCGGTCACAGCATCCGCAGATGTTTTTGTATTTGCGGTGTTGGCAATACTGGTCACAATTCCCTTGAATTTTTTATTCAGGTTGGAATAAGAATCCACATCAATCAAGGTGGTGTCACCGAGGCTGAGTCGGACAATGTCGTTTTCGTTGACATCCACTCGGACTTCCATTCTGGAAAGGTCAGCGATGGTCATCATTTCCGTTCCGGCCATTTGCTGGGTTCCTACCACGCGTTCGCCTTGCTCTACCAACAGACTGGAAACGATTCCTGACACCGGAGAATTGACATTGGTCAGTCTGAGGTTTTCTGCTGCTTCATTGACGGATGCCTGGGAGCTTTTTACGATAAATTCTGAAGCGATTACGTTCTGTTTTGCAGCTTCGAGATCTTTCTCAGCCGAAATGAAATTTGTGCGGGCAGTTTCAAAATCGGCGTCAGAAATTACCTTTTGCTCATAGAGCCCTTTTTGTCTGTTGAAGTTGAGTTCAGCCTGAGTAAACTGTGCTTCTGAACGCTGAAGGGCCGCCCGGGTTTGGGCCAAGTTGGCCATTTGCTGATTTAAGTTTGCACGGGCTCTTTCGAGTGCGGACACAAAGTTATCGGGACGGATTTTGACCAAAAGCCTGCCCATTTCGACTGAATCTCCTTCTGCCACATTCAACTCGATGATTTCACCGGCTACATCAGGAGAAAGTTTGACTTCGACCTCGGGTTGAATTTCTCCCGAAGCACTTACCTTTTCGATGATGGTCGTTTTCTTGGCAGTGGCAAATTCCACTTCTTTTTCTTTCACTCCTCCAATCCAACCTGCGGATCTGCCAATCACGGCAATAAGAATGATGAGACCTACTGCACCGAGTAGGTAATACAAGAGTTTATTGGGCTTTTTGGTAGCCATGGTTTAGTTTAAGTTTAAGGGGTTACCAAGGTAAAAGTCCAGCACTTTTACTCTGAAGATGTAAGAATATTTTGCGTTAATCAGATCAGCTTGCGCATTAAATAAATTATTCTGGGCGACCTGAAAATCTACTGAATTGATTGCTCCAAAGTCAAATTGTTGCTGTGAGATCCGGAATGTTTCTTCCAGACTTTTTACTTGTAGTAGGGAAGCCTCATAGGATTGTTCCGCGGCCAAAGCCTGCGTAAAAGCAGTCTCAATTTGTTGTCTCAGGGTATTTCTGGCTTCTTGCTCGGCTACTTCTGCAAGCTGCTTTTGAACTTTTGCCCGTTGAAGATTCGCTTTGTTACTGAATTGAGAAAAGATTGGAATAGAAAGTTGAAGGTTGGCTGATTGGGACAGGTTATTGTCAATTTGAGTCCTAAAAGGAATTATCTCTGAAGTGCCCTTTAAGAAGGCCTGATCCACGTAGTTGGAAAATATGGCTACACCCACACCGAGTGAAGGCATAAAAGAACCTTTGGCAATCTTTACGCCGTATTCTGCACTTTCCACATCCGCTTCAGCAGCCTTGATTTGAGGAAGGATGCTCACAGCAATCTCGTAGATTTCAGAAGGATCGTCCGAGGCCAACTCTTGTTCACTGACCTCATAATCAGGCTCAACGACGTCAAAATCATCGGTGAAGGGGATTACCATTGCTTGGGACAAAGCGAGTTTGGCAAGACGTAATCCGTTTTGAGCATTGATAAGATTTACTTGGTTGGTTGCGTTTTGAGATTGTAAATCCAATTGATCAGAGAGTGGCAGAGAGCCCGCCTCAACCAGAGCTTTAGTCCTGGAAAACTGATCTGTTGTGGTTTTTAATTGATTCTCAGCAATTTTTAATTGTTCTCTGTTAAAAACGACATCAATAAATAGATTAATTATGTTTAAAGTGATGTCATTTTCAGCTGCCTGAAGTGAGAATTGGCCTGATTCATAATTTTTCCTTGCCTGTGCAATTGAATTGGTTATCTGGAAACCATTAAAAATGGGCATATTAGAATTTACCTGCGTATTAATGTTACCGATTCGGCGAGTTTCAAACAAGTTCGTCACAGGGTTGATAGATCTACCCCATCTATATCCGGAACTGGCAAAAGCAGTAATGCTGGGTAATCGTGAACCTTGGGTGGCGAGTAGATCAGCTTCGACTATCCCTTGATTTAGCAAAGTTCGTCTTAGGGTCAGGTTGTTTTCAAGTGCTATATCGATGCAAGTCTGAAGTTCATAGGCTTGTGATGCATTTCCATCTTGAGCACGAGAGAAGGAGCAAGCACTGATGACAAGTATAATTCCCAGAAAAATTTTCTTCATATTTCGTTGGTTTAGTTGGAGTTAGTTTAACGTGGACTATGCCTTAGGTTTCGTTATAGCCTGTCCCGATGAATATCGGAAAGGACAGTAAGTGCAATAAAATCAGGCTGTTTGGAAACTGAGGGATAGCACCGCTAGGTTGATCCCGATACCTATCGGGACAAAACAGCTAAGTACTAACTGATTTTGAAGCAATTACCGGCCGCAATAGAATTGCTAATGCATATTTCGGGTTTAAGTGGTTTATAGATCAATGTCTGGAATATAAATCAAATCAGATACCCATGGAAGTGATTTTAAATATTGAGTGGTGATCTCACGGATACCAGAATCCATTTCGATGACATGACACGCTATATCGTTTTTACCTTTCCTGGAAACTGACATGGTTGCAATGTTGGTTTTTTCCTGTGCTATTACACCTGAAATAAAAGCAATCGCACCCGAAATATCAGCCGCTTTGATAATCAGGGTGTGATTTGAGGCCGAGAAATTGGCAGTAAACCCATCCAGTTCAGCAATGTTGATTACTCCTCCTCCGAGACTTTCACCCACCACTTCGATCTGTTTATCACCTTTTTTAAGATTTAGTTTGATTGTATTTGGATGGTGAATGGATGAATTTCCAATTGACTTGAATTTATAGGTTAAACCTTTTTCAGCGGCAATTTCCAAAGCATTCTTGATCCTGGCATCGTCAGTCCTGAAATCCATCAAGCCTCCTAGGATAGCCCGATCACTGCCATGTCCTTCGTAAGTTCGGGCAAAAGAATTGTAAAAAGTAATAGCTGCGCTGTCAGGCGACCCACCCAAAATCCGAATGGCTGCCCTTGCGATCCGTACCACTCCGGCGGTATGCGAGGAAGAAGGCCCTATCATCACCGGACCAATCATATCAAACACGCTACTTTTATTTGCCATAAACCCCTTTTGTCCAATATTAGTGCTAACACGATTAAGATCTCAAGAATAAGTTATTTTTCGCTTTCTTTCGGCATTTTAAGGCTATAAACGTGGTTTTGTTTACTACTTTTAACACTCTCCTCATTGAACAAATTTCATTTTTGATCGAATACGGACATATTTATGAGCGAAATTGATACAATCTTTAGCTGGAATCCGGAAAATTCGGAATGGGAAAAGGCAACTGATTTTCCAATCCCAAACCGAGCCATGAACTTTGGAGACGGTATATTCGAGACTCTAGTTTTTGACGGGAGCAAAATCCGATTTTTCGATTTTCATCGGGATCGCCTATTTGGTGGAATTGAGGTCCTAAAAATGGATGCTGAAGGCACGGTATTTTTAAGACTGGAAAAATGGCTTTTAAATAATTTCGGAGGGAAAAAGCTTCGAGTTCGTCTTAATATTTTTCGGGCTGGATCAGGGAAATATACTCCCGAAATTGACCTAACCCACCAAACGCTCCATGTTCAGGATTTGACTTTTCCTCCGAAAGTCAAACGTACATCCTCCTTTTCGGAAGGTGTAGCACTTTTTCCTTATCCCTGGAGTCGATTCAAAACGCTCAATTCGCTTCCCTACGTGATGGCTGCCAAGGAGCGTATCGAGCGGGACTTGGATGAGCTGATTCTGCTGGACTATTCAGGAAAGGTAGCCGAGGCAAGTGCTGCTACTATTTTCTGGAGAAAGGGGAAAAAGGTCTTTACCCCTGCCTTGACTTGTGGGGGAATCGACGGGATAGGCCGGAGGGCAATTCTGACAAAAATCCCAAGGCTGATCAACGAAGGTGTATTTAGTCCAAATGACCTATTGAGAGCTGATCAAGTTTGGGTATCGAATGTGACAGGAATTAGTTATTTGGAAAAAGTCGATTCCTTAGAATTTTCTACTGAAGAATGGGAGCCACTTTCCGGAATTTTCGAATAAATAAGACCAACTTTATTTTTTTGTGCAGACGTTTGCATCAAACTCTTATCTTTAACGACCTTAATTTGTAAAATTTAAACTACAAGACCCCAACTTTACCTAAAATCCTCAATCAACCTATCTCCATGCTATTAGAACCAATTGATTTAATAGTCTTCTTTGGCTACTGTTTCCTTATCATAGGAATGGGCATTTTTGTCTCAAGAGAGAAAAAAGGCCACGTCAAAAACTCTTCGGATTACTTCTTGGCCTCAAAAGCGCTTCCTTGGTGGGCTGTGGGTGCTTCACTCATTGCTTCCAACATTTCCGCAGAGCAATTCATCGGAATGTCAGGTTCAGGCTTTGCGCTGGGCCTCGCTATTTCCACCTACGAGTGGATGGCAGCGGCGACGCTTTTGGTAGTGGCGATCTTCTTTCTGCCGATCTACATGAAAAAGGGGATTTATACCATGCCCGGTTTCCTGCTGGACAGATACGATACCCGTGTGCGGACGACGATGGCAGTTTTTTGGCTATTGTTGTATGTATTTGTAAACCTGACTTCAGTATTGTACCTCGGGGCGCTCAGCTTGAATACCATCCTGAATGTACCCATGACCTATGGGATAGTAGGATTGGCCCTTTTTGCCATGATCTATTCCATCTATGGTGGGCTTAAAGCCGTGGCTTGGACAGATGTGGTACAGGTGGTTTTTCTGATCGCAGGGGGCTTGGCGACGACTTATATTGCCTTGCAGATGGTAGGCAGCGGGAATGCTTGGGAAGGTTTGGGTATCCTGAGAAAGGAAGTGCCCGGACACTTTTCCATGATCCTGAGTGAGGGTGAAATGATGATTCCCGACGGAAAAGGAGGGACCCGCGATGCCTATGGAGACCTTCCGGGGCTTTCAGTTTTGATCGGAGGGATGTGGATCACCAACTTAAGTTATTGGGGTTTCAATCAATACATCACCCAGCGTGCTTTGGCAGCAAAGAGCCTGGATGAAGCACAGAAAGGGATGATTTTCGCGGGTTTTCTGAAGCTTCTCATGCCATTGATCGTGGTCGTGCCGGGAATAGCTGCCTTAGTAATAGTCAACAACAGCATTGATACCGGATTTATCGAATCTATGAAAGATCCGGTGACCGGGATAATCAAATCGGACCGCGCTTATCCGACCTTGCTTCAAGTTTTGCCTACTGGCTTGAAAGGCTTGGCATTTGCAGCCTTGACCGCAGCGATTGTATCTTCACTTGCTTCCATGGCCAACAGTACTTCTACCATTTTTACCATGGATATTTACAGCAAGTATTTTGGTAAAGGGGCCTCTGAAACCAGTCAGGTTCGTGTAGGCCGAATCACTGCTGTGGTGGCATTTGTCATCGCCGCGATTGTGGCACCTGCTTTAGGTCAATTGGATCAGGCATTTCAGTTTATTCAGGAGTACACCGGATTTATCAGTCCGGGTGTATTTGCGATTTTCTTCTTTGGGGTGTTCTGGAAAAAGACCACTTCCAACGCCGCCCTGGTGGGTGCAGCGTTGAGTATCCCGCTTTCGGTAGTGCTGAAAATCATCTTTCCAGCCCTGCCATTCCTGGATCGAATGGGCGTGGTATTCTTGGTTTTGGCAGCTTTGATGATCCTTATCAGTTTGGTTGAAGGCAAAGGAAAAGATCATCCAAACAGCATCGAAATCAACGCAGAGCTATTCAAAACGAGTACAGGGTTCAAAATCGGTGCTATTTTGATCGCTGGAATCATTGCAGGACTTTACACTATATTTTGGTAATAATTATTATGAGAAAATTACTTCTAGGACTTGACATCGGCAGTTCCTCGGTAAAGGCTTCTTTGCTGGATGCGAGTACAGGCAAGTCTATTGCTTCCAAAGCATTTCCCGAGGAGGAAATGCCCATCAATGCACCTCAGACCGGCTGGGCCGAACAGGATCCGGAGATGTGGTGGACCTATGTCAAAGAGACCATTGCTTTTGTCTGTCAAAAAGCGCAAGTCAAAAATGGCGAACTAAAAGGAATCGGCATCGCCTACCAGATGCACGGATTGGTCTGTGTGGACAAAGATCAGAAGGTACTGCGTCCTTCGATCATCTGGTGCGACAGCCGTGCTGTTGAAATTGGTGAAAGAGCCTTTCAAGGATTAGGAAAAGACTATTGCCTTCCGCATTTGCTGAATTCCCCGGGGAATTTTACGGCATCAAAGCTTCGATGGGTGATCGAAAACCAACCTGAGATTGCCGCAAAAATCCACAAAATCATGCTTCCGGGTGATTTCATTGCCATGAAACTGAGTGGAGAGATCGTCACTTCAGAGACTGGTCTGTCGGAAGGTATATTTTGGGACTTCAAAGAAAACGGGTTGAGTGAAAAGCTTCTGACGCAGATGGAAATCCCCAAAGACTGGATTCCTAAAGCTGCGCCTTCTTTTTCTATTCAGGGAAAGGTAAGTGCCGAAGGAGCAAGGGAAACAGGAATTGAAGTTGGCGTTCCGATATCCTATCGGGCAGGGGATCAGCCAAACAATGCGTTTTCCCTACAAGTATTAAAGCCCGGAGAACTCGCAACTACCGCCGGAACCTCAGGAACAGTCTATGGTGTATGTGATGCTCCGCTTTACGATCCACACTCCAGAGTGAATACTTTTGTTCACGTAAACCATTCAAAGAAAAGTCCTTCCTATGGCGTCTTACTTTGTGTAAATGGTACCGGAATTCTCAATTCCTGGCTCAAAAAAATCATGGGAGGAAAATGGATATCCTATGAAGAAATGAATACAATGGGAGGTGGAGCGCCTATCGGCTCGGAGGGGTTGACTTTTATTCCTTTTGGGAACGGAGTCGAACGAATCATGCAAAATAAACCTGTTGGGGCTCATCTGCTTGGTTTGGATTTGCTGAAACATGATAAAAAGCACGTCGTCCGCGCAGCCCAAGAAGGGATTGTCGCTTCCTTGACCTATGGCTTCAGAATCATGAAAGATATGGGAATGAATCTCAAAACCGTAAAGGCCGGAAAAGCAAACATGTTTTTGAGCCCATTATTCAGAAAGACCTTTGTCCAGATGAATAACGTCAATCTGGAACTCTATGACACCGATGGTGCTCAGGGAGCTGCGAGAGGTGCCGGAATTGGGGCTGGAGTATTTGCTTCTGAAAGTGAAGCCTTTGAAGGATTGAGTCTTCTCGAAACCCTCGAACCCAATCCAAACTTTAGCCAACCTTACCTGGATGCCTATGCACAGTGGGAAAAGAAGTTAAATGAATTACTAAAATCCGGTTTGGCCGGTTAAATCAAAACCTATTTACCTAAATAACCAAGAGAACTATGGCTAAGACCTATTTCCCAAACATCGGCAAAATCCCATTTGAAGGGAAAGAAAGTGACAATCCAATGGCTTTCCGCTATTACGACGAAAACCGTATCATCGCCGGCAAAACCATGAAGGAGCATTTCAAATTTGCCATCGCCTACTGGCATTCCTTCTGTGGTACGGGTGGAGACCCGTTTGGACCGGGAACGATCGTGCATCCTTGGGATGCCAATCCTGATCCGATTCAGCGGGCAAAAGACAAAATGGATGCGGCTTTCGAGTTTATCAACAAAATCGGCGTAAATTATTATTGCTTTCACGATATCGATTTAATCGAAGAAGGGTCAAGTTTGGCTGAGTATGAGAAGCGGATACAAATCATCACTGATTATGCCTTGGAGCACCAAAAAGCTTCAGGTACCAAATTGCTTTGGGGTACCGCAAACGTATTCAGCAATCCACGCTACATGAATGGTGCTTCGACCAACCCCAACTTTGATGTGTTGGCTTTTGCCGGTACTCAAGTAAAAAATGCCCTGGACGCTACCATCAAATTGAGCGGTGAGAATTACGTGTTCTGGGGAGGTAGAGAAGGCTACATGTCTTTACTGAATACCGACATGAAGCGGGAGACAGAGCATTTGGCGAAATTCCTGACTTTGGCCAGAGATTATGCGAGAAAGAACGGCTTCAAGGGTACTTTCTTCATTGAGCCCAAGCCCATGGAGCCTACCAAGCATCAATACGATTATGATTCGGCTACAGTGATTGGTTTCTTGAGACACTTTGGCTTGGATAGGGACTTCAAATTGAACATCGAAGTCAATCATGCCACACTTGCAGGACACACATTCCAGCACGAGCTTCAGGTAGCTGCTGATGCTGACATGCTCGGAAGCATCGATGCCAACAGAGGTGACTACCAAAATGGATGGGATACCGATCAGTTTGCATTAAACCTTCAAGAGCTGGCAGAATCCATGCTAGTGATCTTGACTTCAGGCGGGATCAAAGGTGGCGGAGTTAACTTTGATGCCAAAATCCGTAGAAACTCGACCGATCCTGAAGATCTATTCCTGGCTCATATCGGATCTATGGATGCCTTTGCCAGAGGAATGCTGATCGCAAGTGATATCCTCGAAAAATCTGATTACCTCGAAAGAAGAAAGAATCGCTATGCAAGTTTTGATTCGGGGAAAGGCAAAGCTTTTGAAGAGGGAAAACTGACTTTGGAAGATCTTAGAAACTATGCTTTCGAAGTAGGTGAACCTGCCCAAATCAGTGGTAAACAAGAATATTTCGAAAATCTGATTAATCGATTTATTTAAAATCAATCCGTTTGAATTGTAAAGTCCGACCGGGGTGTTTCCTGGTCGGACTTTTTTGGATCGATAAGATCTGTTTTTTTTAAAGTGATTCAGCTGTACTTATTAATTTGGGGAATGTATACCGCTGTCCTTCAGTCATTTTTAATTTTTTTTGGGTTTTTTAAAGAATCATAGTTCAATTTGGTCAGAGTTTTACTTAATGTGCAAGGATTGAGTTTATTACAGGGTTGCTTAAAGAAATGGGAAGAGTTGTACGCTATATATATGCAATCGTAGGTTTTGGGTGGATGATGGCATGCTATCCTTCCATTGCACAGTCTGGGATGGAGGAATTGGTTTTCAGAAATCTGGATCAAAACCTGGGACTTTCCAATTCCAACGTGCTTTCTATTCTTCGCGATTCCAAAGGAATGATGTGGTTTGGTACGGCTTATGG
Organism: Algoriphagus boritolerans DSM 17298 = JCM 18970; assembly: GCF_900108085.1. GTDB lineage: Bacteria > Bacteroidota > Bacteroidia > Cytophagales > Cyclobacteriaceae > Algoriphagus > Algoriphagus boritolerans. The sequence continues at coordinate 302,927 of NZ_FNVR01000003.1, read as the reverse complement.
ACTTTATCGCTACGACGGGACACGAATCAAAGCTTTTTTCAATTCAAAGGATTCTACTTCCATTTCTCACAATACGGCAAGTAAGTTATACATAGGACCTGATGATCACCTTTGGGTAAAAAACGTAAATGGGCTTTTTGATGTGTTTGATTCTGATACTGAGAAGTTTTCCAGAGGATCAGCAAGGTTTTTCAAGAAATATAACCTTGCATCCGAAGCCATAGGAATGCTGATGAAGGATCGACAAGGACGTTTTTGGTTTACTCATCCAAATGAGGGAATTAGCATTTACGATTCAAAAACACACAAAACCCAATATCTTAAGACTGGAAATGCAGGTGGTAACCTTGCGTCCAATAAAATTGCAGCAATTGCGGAATCCCCGGATGGCATGATATGGTCTGTTAATCACTCCGGAACGATAGAATTGATTGACCCCAACAGACTCATCGTCACCAAATCGCTGGAGTTGCCAAAAGCAAAAATACCTGCATCTGCAAACTATGAATTGGTGTTGGATTCTGATGGAGATGCCTGGATATTTGATCCGGAGCGAGATTTAGGGGTATTCTGGATCGATGGACTTTCAAATGAGATCTGGGTAAACCGTAAGGAAGAAGGCATTTTCAGATTGAATAATGACATGGTGAAGGCTGTGGTGGAAGCCATAAATGGTCAAATCTGGTTGGGAACAGATCATGGTGGGATTAATATCATTAACAAGAAAACCAAAGAGATTAGATTTTTTGATAATGAAAATGGACTGGAAGCCAACTTACCCCACAGTGTAGTTTACGCACTCTATAAAGATTTCGAAGGTATCATTTGGATCGGCACACATAAGAAGGGTGTTTCTTATTATCATCAGGGCTTGCTCAGGTTTTCACATGTCCGAAGAAACTTTTCAGAACCCCAATCCCTGCCATTCAACGATGTCAATGCTTTTGTGGAGGATAGTCTTGGCAACCTTTATATCGGTACAAATGGGGGAGGGTTGATTTATCACGATCGGAAATCCAACAACTACACCCAGTATCGACATGATCCCAATGATCTAAACAGTGTCACAGGCGATGTAATTGTCGATCTATTGCTGGATCATGAAGGGGTTTTATGGATCGGAACTTATCTTAACGGGTTGGGGAAATTTGACGGAAAAACCTTCACAAATTTTCCGTACCATCAAGGAGAATCCAACGGAATTCCGGGACCGAATATTTGGAAGCTTTTTGAAGACAGTAAAAACAGAATCTGGATCGGTACTTTGCGGTCCGGAATGGCGATGCTGGAACCTGACCGAAAAACCTTTCACAATTATCCTGCAGGAAGTCAGCCGTTTACGCCTCACAATCAATATATCACAGCTTTTGCTGAAGATCGAGCTGGCAACCTCTGGATTGGGGGTGGCAGCGGCCTGAACGTGATCAATTTTGAAAAGAAAACCACGGCATTTTATTCTGAATCTTCAGGAAATGGACTCAAAGAATCCAATATTACTGATATTTTTTCCGATTCTGAGGGAGTAATTTGGCTTACGACCCAAAATGGCCTCCATTATTTTGATCAAAATGACAGTGTCTTTGTCCATTTTGGGGAGAAGGAGGGACTTCCTTCCAATTATCTCGTGGATTTGCTGGAAGATGAAGAACGAAATTTTTGGATCAGCTCTCAGAAGGGCCTTTCTTATGCTCAGGTAAATCGAAGCGTCCAGCCTTTTAAGATCACATTTCAGAATTTTGACCAAAAGGACGGACTTCAGGCTTCATTATTCAACAAAAACTCCGCGCTAAAAACCAGCCATTCCGAATTGATTTTTGGTGGCCCGAATGGGTATAATATTTTCAAGTCAGAGAACTTTGCCTTTGAGCAAAACAATCCTGTTGTGGTATTTACAGATTTACAGCTGTTCAATGAGCCAGTAGGAGTGGGGGAGAAAATCGGCAAGCGGATTCCTCTGGAAAAATCCCTCGAAAACACCGAGAAGCTAGTACTTAGGTATGATGAAAATATGTTTAGCATTGGTTTCAGTGCGCTTAATTTTCTTTATCCTGAGAAGAATAAGTATCGCTACAGATTGCTTGGATTCAATGAGGAGTGGATCTACCTCAATGATCAACTCGCGAAGGTTACTTTTACTAACCTTGATCCCGGAAGATATACCTTGGTGGTGCAGCCGGGGACGGTCTTGGATAGTTGGGGTACATCTGAATATTCGTTGGATATTGAGATTTTGGCTCCCTTCTGGAAAACGCCATTGGCCTATTTATTTTACTTGGTGGCCATGGTTGGAAGCATTTATTATTTCAGAACTCAACTACTTACTCGTCAAAAGGAAAAATTTGAACGGGAAAATGCGGTCAGAGAAGCGAAACGGGTTCAGGAACTGGATAAGCTGAAAACCAAGTTTTTTACCAATCTGAGTCATGAATTCAGAACCCCATTATCCTTGATTTTGACTCCAGCAGAGCATCTTTTAACTGAGTCTAAAGACCCGGTACTTTCTGGCCAGTATAAAATTATCCAGCGAAATGCCCGTCGCCTTCTGAAACTGATCAATCAGCTTTTGGATGTCAAGAACGTCGACAAGGGGGCTTTGGCTTTTCACTCTTCTGAGGGGGATATTGTCCAATTTGTCAGAGAAAGCATTTCTGATTTCAAGGAATTATCAGATAATCAACACATTCATTTAAGTTTCGAGACTAGTACAGCGTCGCTTCAGGCCATCTTTGATCCGGATAAATTGGAGAAAATTATTTTTAACCTACTTTCCAATTCCTTCAAATTCACTCCTGAAGATGGAAAGATCCATGTCAAACTGGAGATTTTTGAAGAGACAGAGGAACACGCCATTCTTTCGCTTTCAGTAGCCGATAGTGGAGTGGGAATAGCTTATGAAGATCAGGATAAAGTTTTTGAGCGATTCTATACTACTGAGGGCCATGGACACCAGTTAAATCAGGGAAGCGGAATAGGATTGTCTCTAGCTCAGGATTTTGCCAAGATCATGGGAGGGATACTAGACGTCCAAAGTGACCCCGGAAAGGGTTCGAAATTTACCCTAACCATGCCCCTTGGTTTAATTCTGGAAGAAGATGAGGAGGACTTTATCCAGCAGCAAACTACCGCTTCGGAATCCAAAAAAGACTGCATTTTGATTGTAGAGGATCATCGTGAGTTTAGAAACTACCTCAAAGATTGTCTGGTCGAAAATTATCAGGTATTGACGGCTTCAAATGGGGTTGAAGGTTTGGAAATTGCCCGGCAGTTGATACCCGATTTGGTGATTTCGGATTGGATGATGCCCATGATGGATGGGGAAGAGCTCTGCCAAAAAATCAAAGGAGATATTAAAACCTCCCACATTCCGGTAGTTTTGCTCACCGCAAAAAAGTCCGAGGAAAACCTGCTCAAAGCATTGGATAGTGGCTGTAATCTCTATTTGACCAAGCCTTTTAACTTGGAGGTACTTCAGTTGAATGTCAAGAATCTGCTTCGCGAACGTAACATGAAACAGGAGCAAAATCGGAAGAAAATTGAAATCAATACTTCGGAAGTGGAAGTGGTTTCCATGGATGATCAATTGATTCAGAAGGCAGTTGCTTTGGTTGAGCTTCACATCGAAGATCCAATGCTGTCCGTGGAATTCCTAAGCAAGGAGCTGGGCATGAGTCGGGTTCATCTTTATAAAAAACTGCAATCACTTACTGGAAAAAGCCCCATCGAATTCATTCGCTTCATCAGACTCCAACGCGCAGCCCAATTGTTGGTCAGAAGTCAATTGTCGGTATCAGAAGTTGCTTATAAGGTTGGTTATAATAATGCTAAATATTTTGCAAAGCAGTTTAAAGCGGAATTTGAAGTATTGCCTTCTGAGTATGCAGGTAAAACGCAATCTTTAGCCTCGGATTCATAATTGGGTCTGCTGTTTACTTTTGATGCCCTTATTGGTAACAATTGCCTCCCATATCTCTGCTTTGATAGGGCTATACTTGCCAATCGATTAACAACCTGACCCATGCACCGCTTCATCACCATTGTTTTGAGCTTGCTTTCCGCATGTTCTGTGGCTTCTGAGCCTAGCATTAATCCTCCAATTGTCAATCCACCTGTTGAAGTTTCCAGCCAGCAGTTTTTTGGTCAACTCAAAGTTCAATCCGGACAGCTTAGCGATTTAGAAGGAAACCCCGTAATGCTAAGGGGTGTCAGTTTTGGTTGGCATAATTGGTGGCCAAGGTTTTATAACGATTTAGCGGTCAGATGGCTGAAAGAAGACTGGAATGTCAACGTGGTCCGTGCTGCAATGGGAATAGATCCGACTGGGGCCTATTTCGAAAACCCGGATTTTGCCATTGAAAAAATGAAAGCTGTGATTGATGCTGCCATAGAGGAAGATGTTTATGTGATTATCGACTGGCATAGTCACGAGATTTACTTGGATGAAGCAAAAAAGTTTTTTGAGGAAATGGCTGAGACTTACGGTCATAATCCACACATCATCTATGAATTGTATAATGAACCCATTGATGATACCTGGGAAGAAGTGAAAGCCTATAGTGAAGCCATCATCACCGAAATAAGAAAACATGATCCGGACAATATCATTTTGGTTGGCTCGCCGACTTGGAGTCAGGATGTGCACCTTGTCGCCCAAAATCCCATTATGAATCAGGAAAATATCATGTATGTCCTTCATTTCTATGCGGCAACACACAAAGACTATTTGCGAAACAGAGCCGAGGCAGCCATGAACGCTGGACTTCCGATCTTTGTATCCGAATGTGCCGGAATGGAAGCGACTGGAAACGGTCCTATTGATCAGGCTTCCTGGACGGCCTGGCTTAGCTGGATGGAGTCCAAAAAAGTGAGTTGGATAGCTTGGTCTGTTGCAGACAAAGATGAAACCTGCTCCATGCTTCTACCCCTTGCATCGTCAACCGGCAGTTGGTCCGAAGGTCAGATCAAACCATGGGGACTACAAATCCGAAAAACCCTGCGAAGTAAATAGGTCCTATTGAAAACCTGAACATCTGAATTTCCGGTTTCGGATAAAATTTTAGAATTATTTAAATCGGCTTCTATGAAAAAATCATGAAAGTCCTAAGTTTTTAGCATTTTGAAAAAGCCGGAAATTTGAAGATTTAAGCGGTTTTTTTCACTTTTTTCAACTCGTTAACATTTGGTACCCTAAATGAAAACATTTGGACACCCTCAAATAAATGTAGGCGGTTTAGCTTTATAGAGATCAAAGCAATAAGCCCAAAAACCTGGATCCTTCCTTACCATTCTTATCGTGCTCTTTTTGCAATCGATAGGATTGGACTTAAAAATGAAGGATGTATCAGTGGATTTCTGGGAGTATCGCAGCGATTTTTTTCTTCCTAAAACCAACTGCTATGCGCGTTTCAAATCAACTTCCTGAGAATTTCATTCCCCCGGAAAAAGCCTTTTCCTTCCAAACCTATTTACCATTTTCTTACAATTAAACCCCTAATGATGAAAAAACTATTACCACTATTGCTTATGCTTCTGGTGGGTGTGGTTCAAGCTCAGGTGACCGTGCGAGGCACAGTCAAATCCTCAGGCGATGACCTTACTCTTCCGGGAGTTACGGTGCTGGTCAAAGGTACCACTACCGGTGTAGCAACCGACGGAGATGGAAGCTACTCCATCTCCGTGCCCAACTCAAATTCTGTGTTGGTTTTTAGCTTTATCGGCTTCAAACCACAAGAAATTATGGTTGGAAATCAATCCGTAATCGATGTCACCCTTGACGAAGACATGTCTTCACTCGATGAGGTGGTAGTCGTGGGTTATGGTACGATGAAAAAGCGTGATATGTCCTCTGCACAAGTTTCTGTTTCTTCAGCAGATATCGAACGCACGGTCAACACGACAGTTGAGCAAGCCCTTCAAGGACGTGCTGCAGGTGTATATGTAACTCAAAACACCGGTGCTCCAGGAGGAGGGATATCTGTAAATATTCGTGGTGTGAATTCTATTGGTGGTACAAATGAGCCACTTTATGTAATTGACGGAGTGCAAATTCAGCCTCAGACAGTTTCATTCGGTGCTACCTCCGGAACAAACCCACTTGCAGGCCTTAACCCAAGTGACATTGAATCCATGGAAGTTCTCCAAGGACCATCAGCTACAGCGATCTATGGATCCAGAGGTACCAATGGTGTGATCATGATTACCACTAAGCGTGGAAAAGCAGGTCAGACCAAGATCAGCTACAATTACCTATACAGTTTGCAGGACAAGCCAGATCCATTGGATGTCATGTCGCTCAATCAGTATGCGACGATGGTAAACGAAATCAATGAAATCACCGGCGGTACACCTCCGGCAGCGTTTCTTGATCCAAGTCTTTTGGGATCAGGTACGGACTGGCAAAATGCTCTGTTCAAAACAGCCGGTCTTAATAAGCATACCCTTAACCTTTCAGGAGGAACTGAGGCGACTCAATTCTTTATATCCGGTGAATACTTCAGTCAGGATGGTATCGCTATAGGTTCTTCTTTTGACAGGTATTCTATTCGGGCAAACGTCGATAACCAAACCAGAAAATGGTTGAAAATAGGAATGAATATGCAGCTGTTCCATACTGATGAGCAGCTTGCTACCGGTAGCTCGGATGTAATAAACAACGCAATCCAAATGGCTCCCAATATTCCGGTGACTAATCCGGACGGTTCGTGGGGTGGAGCGGATCCCATCAACGGTTCTAGTCTTCAGTTTACACCTCCTAACCCAATTGCCTTGGCAAATTTGCTGGACAGATCTTTCATGAGAAGGGGAGCCTTAGGTGGGTTCAATATCGAAGTGGACCTCGTGGAAGGATTGAAATTCAGAACCATGGTCAATGGAAATGTGAACTACAACAATGGTCATTTCTTTACTCCGACTTATCAGCTCGGATCAGTGACCAATGATATCAACCAATTAAACAAAAACACAGATACAAGTTTTGGCTGGAACTGGAGTCAAATGTTGACTTACAGTAAAGTCTGGGGTAAGCATGCATTGGATGTAATGGCCTCTCATGAAGCTCAGGCAAATCAGTATGAATTCATGAGTGCAGGAAGAGTTAACTTTTCCTCGAATGATCTTGCGGAGCTGGGTCTTGGATCTGCTCAGGGTGCGACCAACAGCGGCGGTGCTGGACATTGGGCAATGGAGTCCTATTTTGGACGGGCAAACTATACATTCAACGAAAAGTACATAGTCCTTGCTGCCTTCAGAGCGGATGGTTCTGCAAACTTCGGTCCTGAAAACAGATGGGGTTATTTCCCTTCTGTATCTGCTGCATGGAGAGTTTCGGAAGAAAACTTCCTCAGCAATGCAACTTGGATGGATGAATTTAAAATCCGTTTTGAAACAGGTCTTACCGGAAATCAGGGAAATGCGAATGCGATTTTTGCGCCTTTGAGCTCACCAAGTGTTCCAACTCCATGGGGAAGTGGATTCCTGGTCTCAAGATTTGGAAATCCAGCATTGAAGTGGGAAGAGACCTCTACCATTAACGTTGGTTTTAACCTGAACATGTTTAACAACAGAGTTCAGATTGAAGCGGATTTCTATTTGAAGAAAACAGATAATCTCTTGCTTCCGAATCCACTTCCTTGGTATATGGGAACCTCGGGTGAAGGAAGTATCGGAACTCCTACTGTAAACATTGGAGCACTGGAAAACAGAGGTTACGGTATTACCATTAACACCGTCAATATCGAAAACAGAGGCAATGGTTTTACCTGGAACTCTAACTTCAATTTCTCAGGATTTAGAACTGAAGTAACCAAGTTTTTCTCCGAGACGGCATTTATAGACCGCACCGCTTGGTTCATGAATAACTTCACTCAGCGAGCAGTTCCCGGACAAGCACCTTGGTTGTTCTTTGGTTACAAAGCGGATGGAATCTTCCAGACAGTGGAAGAAGTAGCATCAAGTGCCAGACCAGTCGATAACTCAGGTAACCCACTTCCTGTAGGTCCTGATGGCATTTACATCGGAGATATCAAATATGTGGATATCAATGGGGATGGAGTAATAGATGAGCGTGATCAAACCTTCATCGGTAACCCTTGGCCAAAATTCACTTTCGGTACTACCCAGCAGTTCGGATATAAGAACTTCACCTTGGATGTACTGTTAACAGGGTCCTTTGGAAACGATATCTACAATTACAACAGATTCAATAACACCAATCCGAACAATGTGAACCTGGGAAGAAACATGCTTTTGGAAACGTATGGCTACTCTAGGATTGATATGGACGGGTCAGGAAATCCATTCATTACTAATCCTGAAAGTAATATTCCGAGAATCAACGTAACTGATCTTAATGGTAACGGCATCCGAATCTCAGACAACTTTGTCGAAGACGGAAGTTATGTCCGCGTGAAGAACATTCAATTGGGTTATACTTTCCCTTCTTCTATAATAGGAAAGCAGAATGCAATTCAAGGTGCTAGATTCTCAATCGGAGTTCAGAATGCCTTCACTTTCACCAAATACACTGGATTTGATCCGGAAGTAGGTGCTTATGTGGGTAACAACGTCTCTGCAGCAAATCAGATGATTGGGGTTGATTATGGAAGATATCCCTTGACCAGAATGTACACCGTGAGTTTAGGTCTTGACTTCTAATCAGAAAAATGAAAATGAATACAAACATGAAAATCCGAAATATAATTGCAGGAGCAGTGCTCTTGCTGGGCGGACTGGTAGGTTGTTCGGAAGATTTTCTGGATAGGCCACCGTTGGCTGCCATCGTAGATGCAAACTTCTACAAAACTGATGATCAAATTTTAGCTGCCTCAGCACCACTTTACAACTTGGTTTGGTTTGCTTACAATGACAAAGCAAGTCACGGAATCGGTGATGCGAGAGGTGGAATCCTTACCTCAGGTTCTTACCAACTTGAAAATGTCCGGTTTAATACAACCGGTGAGACCCCCGAAAACGGGGCTTCCTGGAGAGCATTCTATAATGTGGTCGCCCAATCCAATTCTTTGATCAACAACATCAATCAATTCGTTGGACCAAATGTTACCGATCGGATCAAAAACCACGGCATCGCCGAAGGTCGATTTATGAGAGGTTTGGCTTACTCCTATTTAGTGCAAAACTGGGGACCGGTTCCGATTATTACCAACAACACAGCTTTGCTTCAGGATACCACAATTGCTAGAAATACGGAAGAATCTGTGTGGCAATTTATCATCAAGGACTTCAGATATGCAGCTGAAAACCTTCCTGAAAATGCGGTTTTGAACGGTCGATTGACCAAATGGAGCGCTGAGGGATTGCTTGCCAAGATGTACCTGACAAAAGCAGGTGTCGGTGGAACCAGAAGTCAGTCTGATCTTGATTCTGCTGCCTATTTTGCAAAAAGAGTCATTGATAATAGCGGTGCTGAATTGATGCCAGAGTATGAGGATCTATTTAAGACTCAAAACAACGGTAACATTGAAACACTTGCAGCCCTTCAGTGGGTGTATAATGCTGCTCAGGCCGGTCAGTGGGGAGCACAAAACTCTGTTCAGGCATTTTTGGCCTATGGTTCAGAAATCACCGGATTCGGTGATGGATGGGGCGGAGACATCGGTGCATCGAAGTGGATGCTTGATATGTATGATGACTTAGTCTTCGACAAAAGAAGAAAAGCATCTTTCATGTTTCCGGGCGATCACTATCCTTACATTACACAGGTTCCTGCAGGAGGATCAGCTCAGCAACTTCGGGTACCTGCAAATGGTATCGATGGAAGCCGAAATTTCAATACCCGAGCATGGGTAAAGAAATATGTGGTCGGCCGACCTGAGGATAATGATGGAAAAGTAGTACAGCAGGGAACTGAAATCAATACTTACATTCTCCGATTGGCTGATGTTTATCTGACTTATGCTGAGGCCATATTGGATAAGAATCCAGCCGAAGCATTGAAGTATGTGAATTTGGTGAGACAGCGGGCAGGAGTTAATTCATTGACTTCAGTGACCTGGCAGGATGTGTTTGAGGAGCGAATCAAGGAATTTGCAATGGAAGGACAAGCTTGGTATGAATTCACCAAACTGGAATATTATGATCCTGCCAAAGCTTACAGCATTCTGTCGACTCAGGATAGAGGAACCTTCAGAATCTATGCTGATCAGATTCCTGACCCGACGCTTTGGGAAATTGAAATCCCAGCAGATGATACTACACCTCGGTTTTTCCCGGTGAACGAGTCAAACTTCAAAATTCCGATTCCTTCTTCCGAACTCGCACGAGCTCCAAACTTGCGTAAGCCAGCGGTGCCGTATGACTTCTCGGCTGGTAATTGATCAGTAAATAAGTAACTCAAATGTAAAGCATATGCAAATCAAAAAATATATCAATCAATCCTCCAGCTCAGTCATTGTAGCAAGCATGCTGCTGTTGACTATTGTACTTGGCGCATGCCAGGAGGAAGAGGTAATCAATGTAGGTCCACCCACCATCGAGCGGGTAAGGACTACTGACCCCACCACGGTGGACAGCGCATTCACTTCCGCAACATTGGGAAGTACGATCGCAATACTTGGAACCAACTTGCTTGGTACTCAGGAAGTGTATCTGAACGATTATCCCTTGGGTGTCAATACTGCCTATGTGACCAACAACAGCGTAATTGTAACCGTAGGGGATAGTGTGCCCACGGTAGCGACCGATCCAAACGTGCCAAACAAACTGAGATTGGTGACTAAAAGTGGAGAATCAGTAATTGATTTTCAAACCCTTCCACCGGCTCCTCAGATTCTTCAGGTTAAAAATCAGTATGTAAAGGCTGGTGATGATTTGACACTATTCGGTCGTTACTTCTACTTTGTGGATACAGTTTATTTTCCCGGGGAGGATGTATTTGTGACTTCAGGATTTCAGACCAATTCTGCGGGAACTACACTGACTGTGAAAGTTCCCGAAGGTTTGGATTTCAGTGAATCTCAGTCCATTTCAGTGGTCACCAGAAGTGGTGGATCTGCAACGAACAGAAATACTCAGATCTATAATGGAAAAGGAATGTTTGCTGATTTTGATACCAATGGAGCTTTAGAATGGCCATGGAATTGGGGATGGGGAATCTCCGGTGAAATGATCAAACCATCTCAACCTGGAATCGAAGGGTTAGAGGGGAACTTTGCCGGAATGAATCAACCTTTCCCGGCAAGCTATGGATGGAACAATGACAAAGTCATCAACCTGGCAAACTGGGGTGGAGTTCAAATTTTCCCAACTGCACCAGCTGAAGAATACAGCCCTGGAGCTCCGGCAGCAAGTTTTGACATTCGTTTTGAACTTGCCATCAATACCACAGAAAATATCTCAGGACTTAATGTTCAGCTTTGGTATCCTGACAAAAACGGCAACGAATTATCATTCGATGTGCCTTTGTCAGAGGTCATCCGAGCCACAGATGGAAGCTGGCATACCATATCTGTCGCGATGAATAGATTGACCAACGGAAACACCAGATTGAATACCTACGCCGACTTACTAGCAGGCGACGGGGGTGGAGTGAAGCAACTTAGATTGCTAATCATAAATACCACCTCCTCTGATATCAGAGCTGTAGTAGGTATAGACAATGTGCGTGTAGTAAGAGCAATAAATTAATAATTCATAGACGGTTTTTTATTTTCGATCTCCGAGGCGGAATGTTCTGCTTCGGAGATTTTTTCAAACACTTTAGAACCAAGACTTAGTCCCCTGATTCCTTTGCAACTCCATCGATTATCGTTCATCGCATTGTTTGCTTCGGCATCATGCTTTTTTTTCAGCTGCGCAAAAGAAAAGGCAGTCGAGGAGACACTTTTTACTTTAGTAAATCCAGATTCCTCTGGCGTTCAATTCACCAATCAAATCCAAGAAACCGCCCAAGCCAATATTCTCACTTACCAATATTTCTACAACGGTGGTGGGGTAGCTGTGGGCGACGTGAACAATGATGGGCTCGAGGATCTGTATTTTACCTCGAATCAAGGACTAAACAAACTTTTCCTGAATCTTGGACAAATGAAATTCCGGGATATCACCCTCGCTACAGCCACTGGAGGCCGGGAAAATGCCTGGGCTACCGGCGCGGTTATGGTGGATATCAACGCGGATGGATTGCTGGATATTTATGTCTGCTATTCTGGTGATTTGCCTGCTGGTCAGCGAAGAAATCAACTTTTTGTCAATCAGGGACTGGATTCCAAAGGCATTCCTTTTTATAAAGAGCAAGCCAAAGATTTTGGACTTGACGATCCGGCTTTTTCTACTTCGGCCTATTTTGCTGACTTGGATCGGGACGGTGACTTGGATATGCTCCTGCTCAATCACAATCCAATTCTTTACAGTAACCTGAATGCAAATGCATTTAAAACGATGCTCCGGACCAAGGACACCTTGAGTTCGAGCAAAGTTTACAGAAATGAAAACGGCCAATTCCGGGACGTTTCCTCAGAAATAGGAATTGACACGGGAATCTTAAGTTACGGTTTGGGGGCGATCATCGGAGACTTCAATGAAGATGGATGGCCCGATATCTACATCGGAAACGACTATTCTTCCCCGGACTACTTCTACGTCAATCAAGGGGATGGCACATTTGTCAATCACCTACACTCAGCTTTTACACATACCAGTTTGTACTCCATGGGAATAGATGATGCTGACATCAATCGGGATGGAAACCTGGACTTGATCTCGCTGGATATGCTTCCTGAGGATAACAAACGCCAAAAACTGCTTCACAGCCCCGAGAATTACGAGCATTACAAGCTTTTTTTGGAGGTGGGACTTCACCATCAATTGATGCGGAATATGTTGCAATTGAATAATGGAAACGGTACTTTTTCTGAAGTGGGGCAGGCAGCTGGAATTTCTACAACAGATTGGAGTTGGACGCCGTTATTCGCTGATTTTGACAATGACGGCTATACCGATTTATTTGTTTCCAATGGATTTTTGAAAGACTTCACAAATCTCGATTTCATCAACTACAGACAGCAAGTATTGCAGGAGTCAAGACCAAACCAGCAACAGGTAATGGAATTGATCAACAGCATGCCTGCAACCAAGATCGGGAATTATGCTTTCAGAAATCTCAACGGACTAAACTTCAGAAATTCATCAGCGGAATGGGGCTTGGACACACCCGGTAATAGCAATGGCGCGGTGTATGCCGATTTGGATCAGGATGGCGACCTTGATTTGATCATCAATAATCTCAACGAACCCGCTCAGATTTATCAAAATCTTGCAAGTGATCGAAATATTGGAAATTATCTTCAGGTGAAATTGATCGGTTCTTCTTCAAATTCTGACGGAATCGGTGCCAAAATTCGAATTTACCAAGGGACTACTGTTCAATACCAGCAACAACAGATTTACAAAGGATTTCAGGGGAATGTCACTTCCATCCTTCATTTCGGATTGGAAAGTCCCAGCATCGATTCTATTCGTATCAACTGGCCTAGCGGAGAAAGCCAGACTGTCATTTCACCAACTGCAAACCAGCAAATAGAACTCAAACTGGTGGATGCTGTGGTAAAGTCGGCACTTAAATCTGAGCCGAAAGGCAGATTTCAGTTTTCTTCCGAAGTTATTTTCGATGCTCCAACTGAGAGTTTCAATGATTTCAAGAGACAGAGCCAATTGCTTTATTCGCTTAGTCAACCGGGGCCGATATTGGCTAGTGGAGACTTGGATGGTGATGGTTTACCTGAATTGATATCTTCTAGTTTTGAGGATTTCCTTTTGGTGTTTGATGGAGAAAACCCTTCCAAAACAGCTGCTAAACGAATTCCTGTCCAGGGAATTGGAATTTCCTCGATTTTAATCCTTGATGCCGACGGAGATGGGGACCTGGATATTTTCTTGGGAAAAGGCGGATATGAAGATTTGTCTAAATCCGATTCCAGACTTCAGGATCAGATGTTATTGAACGACGGAAAAGGAGAATTTAAGCCAGCCCCAGGAGGATTTTCGCCAAGGAATCTCACAAGCACTTCAGTTTCCATCGCTTGGGATTTTGATGGCGATGGTCAAAAAGAGATTTTCATCGGAGGCGGTTATATTCCTGGCCGTTGGCCTGAATCAGATGGCTCTTATCTTTTGAAATGGAGTGGAAATCAAATTGATGCCGTAGTAGATCCGCTTTTGGAAAAGCTCAAGCGGGTAAAGGCAGCAGTTGCGGTTGAGCTTGATGGAGATGGAATTGAGGAACTGGTCGTCGCTGCTGAATTTGACCGAATCAGGGTTTTTTCTGCGAAAAATGGAAAGCTGCAGGATTTATCTGATACCTTTTTTCCATCAGGCGAAACGGGCATGTGGAGAAGTTTGCTTGTAGAAGATTTGGATGGGGATGGAACCCCCGAGCTTTTAGCGGGGAATTGGGGATTGAACTCACGGTTGAAAACAACCCAGGAGGTTCCACTTCGGATTTATTTTGCGGATTTTGATGAAAATGGCTCCGTTGATCCGATTGTGACTCTCCCGGTGCAGGGGAAGGAATATCCACTTTTGTCCAGAGACGAACTCGCAGGACAGATGTATAGAAAGAAGGCACTTTTTTCAGATTACGGGAGTTTCTCCACCGCTGAGATTTCCGGGATTCTTACCGAGCAGGAACTTTCTAAAGCAGAAATTATTACAGCAGAAACGCTGGAAACACACCTTTTCACACTTAAAAATGGAACGTTTGAACCCGTGGAAATCCCCTTTTCCACGCAGTATTCGCCGATAAACGCTGCGATTTCCATCCTCGGGAAAGAGGGGAAAATGGAGCTGTTGCTGTTTGGAAACTTGGATAGTCCGAGGCTGAAAATCGGAAAAATAGCAGGGAATCAAGGGTTTTTGCTGGAAAAGGAGTCAGGAAAATGGAAGTCTGTCCTCCAGACAGAATCAGGCCTAAAACTGGATAAAGAGATCACGCAATCGAAAAAAATTGGTCAAACCATCTGGCTGGGAATCAGAAATGTAGGATTACATTCTTTTCAAATAATTGAATAAAACTTTCCTCAAATAGAATTCAAATCATTGGAAATCAGATTACAATACTATGTCAATTAAGTTGCTGCTAGTTTTTATAATAGGTTCGCTTTGGACTGGATGTGCCACAAATCAACTCACAAATTCACTTGAGCTAAATGAAGCCATTCGGATAAACCAGCTTGGTTTTTTTCCGGAGCAGCATAAAGTTGCGATTGTACTTTCAGAAGATCAGGTAGGATCGTTTTTTTTGTGGGACATCGAGAATGAAAAGATCGTTTTTGAAGGCATCGCAGAGAAAAGTGATGCAAAAACTCTTTCAGGTAAATCAGCGTGGAAACTTGATTTCAGTGACTTTTCCACTACGGGCAATTATGAAATAGGGATTCCTGAAATAGGTAAATCCTATCCATTTGCGATTCATTCTCAGGTGTATGAGGAATTGGGTAAGGCATCTCTAAAAGCTTTTTATTTTCAACGTGCCTCCACCGATTTACCGGAGGAATTTGCTGGAATCTGGGCAAGAAAAGCTGGCCATCCGGATGATCAGGTTGCCATTCATCCCTCAGCTGCCAGTGACTTGAGACCGGAAGGCACGATTCTATCGGCTCCCAAAGGGTGGTACGATGCAGGAGATTATAACAAATACATTGTCAACAGCGGAATAACCATGGGGACGCTCATGTCTTTGTATGAGGTTTATCCCAATTATTTTGCTGAGCAAAATCTCTCTATTCCTGAATCCGGGAATGCCGTGCCTGATATCTTGGACGAGGTCTTATGGAACCTGGAATGGATGCTGACGATGCAAGATCCTGCGGATGGCGGGGTCTACCACAAATTGACCACAGCCCGTTTTGAGGGAATGGTGGAACCTCACAAGGCAGTCAACCAACGCTATTTTGTCAGTAAAGGAACTGCAGCCACTTTGGATTTTGCGGCTGTGATGGCCCAGGCTGCCAGGATTTTTAAACCTTTCTCTCCTGAGGGTGCTGTCGTTTATCTGAAAGCAGCTGAGAAAGCATGGAATTGGGCTATTCAAAATCCAGAAGTCTATTATCGTCAAAATGATTTGAATAAAACCTTTAAACCCGAGGTCCTCACTGGAGCTTATGGTGATCAAAACCTTACCGATGAATGGATTTGGGCGGCTTCTGAACTGTATATCGTTACTCAAAACTTGGAATATTGGGATATTTTAGCGTCAGCCAACCAAGATTACCAACTCCCTTCTTGGTCTCAGGTAAAGTGGATGGGTTATTATTCCTTGCTTCGAAATGAGGATTCTCTTGATCAAATCCCCCGGGAGTGGCTTTCGATGCTGAAGGTAAACCTGATTGCAGCTGCAGATTCCTATCACCAAGCTGGACTTTCTCAGGCTTATTCTTCCCCGATGGGGGGTAATCCCAAGGACTTTATCTGGGGGAGTAATGCTGTGGCATCCAATCAGGGAATTTTACTTTTGGAAGCCTATAGATTGTCTGGAAAGACAGATTATCTGCAAAGTGCAAAATCAAATCTAGATTACATTTTAGGCAGAAATGCCACTGGATTTAGTTATGTGACCGGGTTTGGAAGGAAGACGCCAATGCACCCCCACCATAGACTTGCGATTTCCAGACCTGATTTACCTGCTTTACCAGGATTTTTAGTAGGTGGGCCAAATCCTTCACAACAAGACAACTGTGACTATCCGAGTGATGTTCCAGATGAGTCATTTACCGATCTGGACTGCAGCTATGCTTCAAACGAAATCGCTATCAACTGGAATGCCCCTTTTGCTTTTTTAGTAAATGCAATTCAGGCTATTGAGAAAAATGGGAAATAATTTGAGCTTTTCGGTTGGATACGATTATAAACGGTGCTGATAAATCATTTTTTTTCAGGAAATTGCCCAACTAAACAGCCAACAACCCTTGAAAAGTAACCTTCTTATTCTGCTCTTATTTCCTCTATTTCTCGCTTGCGAATTTGACAAGCCGGACTCGGAAGTGGTATTTCCAAAGCTGATCTCTGAAGGGATGGTCGTACAGCGGGAGATGCCGATTAAAATCTGGGGGAGGGGAATTCCAAATGAAAAAATCCGGGCAAGTATTGCAGGGGCAGTGGGAAGCTCCAAAGTGCTGCCGGACAGTACCTGGTCAGTTTCATTGCCGCCGTTGTTGGCGGGAGGACCATTTGAACTTCAGGTGAACCTACAAACGATCAAAGATGTCTACGTAGGCGATGTTTGGCTTGCAGGAGGGCAATCCAATATGGAATGGCCCCTTAAGCAAGGGGTAATCGGTGCGGAAGCGGAGTTTGCAAATGCGGACTTTCCCATGATTCGATTTTTTAAGGTGGAAAAAGACTACAGTGTCATCGAAAAAAAGGATGTCCGTAACGGAAGTTGGAAGGTGGCAAACAGCGATAATTTGCCTGATTTCTCGGCCGTCGCCTGGTTTTTTGCGAAGCAAAATCATCTGGAAAAGAATGTGCCCGTGGGAATCATCGAATCCAACTGGGGTGGAACCCCTGCTGAAGGTTGGACTGAGGCTAAAGTACTGGCAGATATCGATGACAGATCCTATACCGAAGAGTCCAAGAAAGTGATTGCAGACTCTGTCAAATGGATGGAAATCCTCGCCGAAAATGAAATCAGACGGGAAAAACGGGATCAGCTGGTCATCCGTCCCGATTCCCTGCTGGCTGGGGAAGTATCCTCCACCGGATACAATGACAGCAATTGGAGATCTGTTTCCCTTCCTGACGGAAATCCGCTGGAGCATATCGCCTGGGTGCGGAAAAAATTCAATTTGACTTCCGTAGGGGAAGCCACGCTTACTTTTCCATTTATCGATCAGATGGCCTATATCTATGTCAATGGAATTCAAGTTCATTATAAAAACTGGGGAGAACCGGTGCCTGACTTGACGATTCCAGCAGATATCTTGAGAAAAGGTCAAAATGTGTTGACAATCAGAGCGATAAATACCTGGAACAATCGCCCTGCTATCGGGCGAAAAGATCAGATGTATTTGACTCAGAATGGCAAAAAGATCAGTTTGGAAGGGACCTGGACTTATTCCAATGACATAGTAGAACCTCAATTGCCGCTCGTCGAATTTCACAATATGAAACCTGGATTCATGTTTAACGCGATGATTGCTCCTCTGACTAACTATGCGATCAAGGGTGCTATTTGGTATCAGGGAGAAGGCAATGCGGGTAGGCATGAAGAATACCGGGAACTATTCAGTGCAATGATTACCAACTGGAGAGTAAGATGGAATATTGGTGATTTTCCCTTTTTGTTCGTCCAATTGGCAAACTTCATGGAGCGGAAAGAACCCCAGCCTGAAAGTAACTGGGCATTTTTGAGAGAGGCTCAGCGACAGACCTTGGAGCTTCCTGCCACGGGAATGGCCACAATTATTGATATCGGTGAGGCAGAAGACATTCACCCCCGAAATAAAAAAGATGTGGGAGAGCGGCTGTGGCTTCAAGCCAAGAAAGTGGCTTTTGGGGAGAAGATTTTGGCTTCAGGCCCGGTATTTCAGGAAGTGAAGCAGGATGGAAATGTGTTGACGTTGACGTATGCTGAAGTGGGAGAAGGACTGAAGCTTAGCGCTGGGGATGAGGTAAAAGGTTTTATTCTGGAAGACGCGGAAGGACAATTTGAGGTGGTGACTGGTGTGATTTCCGGAGAGGATGAAGTGAAAATCACCATTCCGGAAGGCATTGTTCCAATTGGAATTCGCTACGCTTGGGCAGATAATCCGGAGGTAAATTTAGTGAATGAGCTGAACCTTCCTGCCGTGCCTTTTAAGGCGGATTTGTAAGAGAGGGATGCTTCGACTTCGCTTAGCACGAGAGACCGGAGACGGAAGGCTAAAGTGCGAATTATTCCCGTATTTGGTCTCCCAACTTCGAATCTATATAAGCGACAACAGGTAGAAGACAAAATATATGTGATATGTGTATTCGTTTAGCTGCACGTACGCAAAAAATGGTAGGATTGAGTTCCAATTGTATGTGCTGTTGACAGTCATCTGTGGACGTGTATCCGCTTTCAAAATACCCCAAATCTAGAGCACGTGCATCATTGCGGCTACACATAAAAAAATCACCGATTCCCATCCATCACTCCCTTTGCTTGGATCAATTCATCAATCTGATTTTGGTACTCCACTTTGGGAGGGACTTTTGCTACTTTTTCCAAGAAATCAATTGTGGCAAACAAAACCCCTTGCCAATCATCGGATGTAATAGCTGACGCGATGACATGGTCACCGGATTTTGGAAATGCCTGCTCCTTTTTCAATCCTTCAGGCGTACCTAGCTGATTGTACATTTTCAGCATTTCAGGTACTGACACGACAAAATCCTGAACCGAATCGCTTTCATAGTAGTAGCCCATGAAAAGGGGTTGCTTGATTTTAGCAAAAGTCTCAGCCTTCATTTCGCTATAGATCAATGTTGCGATACTTTCATAGCCATTGATGTGGTACTCTTCCGACCAATAAGCTTTCTTTTCGCCTTCTCTATTTTGTTGGATTACTTTGTTTTTCATCGCAGTTTTTTCCATCAAAAACTTCATCCACGGTTTGAAAAAAGCCTCAAGTCTTTCTCCTCTATCCCGAATAGCCGGTGAATAGAGTATCACCGACTTAATCTCCGGCTGCTGACTGGCCAATAATAGGGTCAATGCTCCACCCATTGAGGTGCCGACTACGATCACTGAGTCCCCCAGGCTTTTTCCGATCTGATAGGCTTCCCCGGCTGCATCAGCAAGTTTCTGTGCAGTCATATATTCCATTCCATTAGCCCGACTGATACCATGTTCGGGAAGCCGTGTGACAAACAGGTTTGCACCAAAGTGGCTGGCCAAAAACCGATGCACAGGGTCACCTTCCATTGGACTGGCTCCAAATCCATGGATGTAAACAATGGAATAGGGAGTTTTGGCCTTGTTACTGCTGTCTGCCCACTGGATATAGGCTTCATTGCCCGGTTTCAAGCCGATGACACTATCTTCGCGGTTTTTGACATAGTTACTCAGTTCGGATAACCTTGTCGGCACCTCGGGAAATTGGATAACCAAATCCTGTCTTTTGACTTTGGGACCAAGCATATAGACAATCACCAGCACCATGGCTGTGGCAAAGACTCCCAGAAAAATTTTTCGAAGCATAGCGGTTAGTTGGTTTTGAGGTAGGGGGATGTAGTATCGATGAACGTTCGGGTTCCGTTTTTCAAAAAGAGAAAAGTTCGGGTCTTCAATCGAGAATAATTTGGAGGGGTAATTTCCAGATTTGAGCCAAAGTAAACGGATACATTTTCAAATTCCCTAAGCTCTGAAATTCGTTTTTTATCAGGGGTGATCAGTAAATAAGCAATGTCGGTTCCGGTTGGCAAGCCTGCAAAAGGTTCAGTAAGTACCACAGTAATGTTTGAAATATTTCTAATCGTATAGGTCTGTATACAGCTTAGTGCCAAAGCTTGACCGGGTAATGACCCCGAATTTTGATTTTCTTTTTCCTGAATTTCCAATTCAAAATTGAATCCAAACTGGGATAAAAGCACTGTATCAGAGGAGGTTGAATAGCGATTGTTCTGATAGGGACTAAAAAATACCTGCTTTAGGCCTGTCGCATCTGCCTCTTTCGGCCTTGGACAGCCTTCCAGAATTCCCGTATCTTCGCTGTCAATGCAGGCAGAAGTCATCAAGATCAAAAGGTACCCGACGCAGAGACCTGCAGTTAGGGAGATTTTTTTGAAATTGATTTTCCGTAAAAAATTCATCGAAATCATGTTTAAAAGTAAGAATTAAACCTGTTTCTACCGTGCTTTTGCGTTCGCAAAAAAAAACCAATTTTAAACTACTAGCACCTACCTGCACTTTTGAGGTTATCATGTTTTCACCAACATCGGCTTCTGACCGCTTTTTGCAGGAGTCGGTTTTGGATAGGCGTTTTAATCCGGCTGGTTCTTTTTAAAAACTGAATTGATTTACATCAAAAATTCTGTGTCTTTTCGGACAAAACCTGTACGGAAGCGTACAGATTTTTTGTTTTCAAACAATTTGTTTTCAGGTACTTATATTATTTTTAAAATTAAATTTCCTTAACAAGTTACAATAAAGTGTAACCCGGGATTTAATCAATTTTTTGAAAATCTGTCCGCTCATGTGACAGAAAAATCCAAAAATCCCAAATTCGACCGAAGTCAGGTTATCAAATTGTGTCCAAAACAAAACGATCTATGGTCTCCTTTCTTTATTTTATTTAATTCGATAGGACGTGATTTGAGCTCTTGGTGTGTGCCAAAGCTGGGTTGGTATGTGCTTCGCATAAGGTCTAGCACAACACTAAACCAACACATTTATGAAAACCTTATTCACTTTCGCACTGGCAGGCGCCTTGTCTTTTAGCAGCCTTGCAGCAAATGTCGCCGACGATTTGATGGCCTTGTCAAACGTAAAGGCAAATTTCAAAAAAGTAAACATCCTGCTTAAAGGAGGGGTGGGCGAAGCAAAAGTTTCGCTATTCGATCAATCAGGAAAAAAACTACACCAGCGTAAAGTAAACGTAAGAAACGGAGATATGATCATCCCTTACAACCTGAACGACATGCCTTGTGGTGAGTATAAAATTAAGATAGCAACTGAAGAAGAGGAAGTGGTCTATACGGTTGCCACTTTTGAAAAGCCTACTCCGATTTCTGAACTGCCGCTGATGGCCTATGGAAAAATGGTGGATGAGCATACTGTCAACCTAGCCGTGATTGGGCTAAGTGAGCCCGGTGTCGAAGTAGAAATCCGCCATGAAGGCACCAAAAAGCTGATTCATCAGGAAGAAATCACCACGCCTGAGGGCTTCCGTAAAAATTATAAGTTGCAGGGAGTTTCGCCTGAAGATGTTTACATTTATGTAAAGGACGCCAACGGCAGAAGCAAGACGCTATACTTTGAGTAATCAAAACCAGCCTGTTGTAGAAGAGCTCCGGATCGTAAGGTTCGGAGCTCTTGCTTTTTAGGTTAAAACCCGATTGCTCCCCGTTTCCATTGATAGTTCTTTTTTACGAAGATCTAGTATCATACGAGCAGGCTATTTTCGCTGAGTTCGGTCATTTAATCCGGATTTTTTTTAGGCTTCGTTACAGCCTGTCCCGATGAATACTGGGAAGGACAGTAATGGTAATAAAATCAGGCTGTTTGGCGACTGAGGCACAGCACCGCTAGGGTGATCCCGATACCTATCGGGAGATAACAGCAACCTATTAACTTATTTTGAAGCAATTATTGGAGGCAATAGAATTGCTGATGCATAATCCGGGTTTATGCAGGTTTTTTGATCAAAGTGAGTCAGAAAAAAGTAAAAAAAGATAAAATACAAGAACCCCTCTGGTTTAGTCTTATGAATGGCAAAATAGAAATCATTCTATTTGCCTAGTTTTGTAGAAATACTAAAACTAAACCCAAATATGTTCGGACTTCACAGATCACTTTTTAATGAGGAGCATGATCTCTTTCGTGAGAGTGTTAAAGCATTTATTGCTAAAGAAATTTCTCCATTCAATGCCGAATGGGAAAAACAAAAAATGGTTTCCCGGGAAGCCTGGCTCAAGCTGGGAGAGAATGGATTTCTGGGGATGCAAGCGCCCGAAAATCTCGGTGGGATGAATATTCAGGATTTCCGATACAATGCCATCCTTATCGAGGAGTTGGGATTGAGTGGTTGTTCCGGACCGGCCATCGGATTTCCGCTTCATTCTGACATCGTCATGCCCTATATGCTTCATTACGGAACCGAGGAAATGAAGAAGAACTATATTCCAAAAATGGTTACAGGTGAATATATCGGAGCTGTGGCAATGACTGAACCGGGTGCGGGATCCGATCTTCAGGGCATGCGCACCAGCGCAATCGATCAGGGGGATCATTATTTGGTCAATGGTTCCAAAACGTTTATCACCAATGGTTGGCTTTCGGATGTAGTGGTAGTGGCTGTCAAAACTGATCCAGGCAAAGGAGCCAAAGGAATCAGCTTGTTGGTGATTGATAAAGACATGCCGGGGTTTACCAAGGGGATTCCTTTCGAAAAAGTCGGGCTGCATGCGCAGGATACCTGTGAATTGTTTTTTGAAGATGTCAAGGTGCCAAAGGAAAACCTGCTCGGAAAAGCAGGCGAAGGCTTCAAATACCTCATGACCGAACTTGCACAGGAGCGTTTGGTGGTGGCCTTGGCTGCGGTGGCCTTGGGAGAATACATGCTGATGGCGACGATTGACTATGTCAAGGAGCGAAAAGCCTTTGGGAAAAGCATTTCCGATTTTCAAAATACCCGATTCAAACTGGCCGAAATGACTGCTGCATTGGAACAGGGACGTATTTATTGTGATTATTTGGTTTTGCTGCATAATGACAGGAAACTTGACTCTGCCATGGCTTCTGCAGCCAAATACAACATGACCGAGCTGCAATGCAAAGTAGCGGATGAGTGTGTGCAGCTTCACGGGGGATATGGCTACATGTGGGAGTATGGGGTGGCCCGGGCCTATGCCGATGCCCGGGTCCAACGAATCTATGCAGGAACGAATGAAATCATGAAGGAATTGATTGCCCGAAAAATTCTTCAATAGACAGAAATATTTTGGCTAAGCTCGATTAATTTTAGTAATTGGAGGATCTAATAAATCACCCAAAAGACCACTGATATGACCGATTTTTCATGGCACAAACAGTATCCTGCTTCAGTTGACAAGGAAGTGGACTACAAAGCGTACTCCAGCATTGTTGATCTTTTTGACGAGAGTGTAAAGAAGTTTGGATCAGCGGTGGCCTTTGAATGCATGGGAAAAACCATATCGTTCTCTGAATTGGATAAGCTAAGCGAACGGTTTGCCAACTACCTGACTCATGTTTTGAAGCTTGAAAAGGGATCCCGCGTGGCCATTCAGATGCCGAATATTCTACAATATCCGGTGGCTATGTTTGGTGCGCTGCGTGCCGGGATGGTGGTAGTCAATACCAATCCGCTCTACACCCCTGCTGAGATGAAGCATCAATTCAATGATTCTGGAGCAGAAGTGATTGTAATTGTAGAAAATTTCGCGTCAAATCTTGAGAAAATCAGACCCGAAATTCAAGCAAAACATATCATCACTACAGAGCTGGGGGATCTTTTGGGTGGCTTAAAGGGATTTATAGTCAATGTGGTGGTAAAGCATGTGAAAAAGATGGTTCCTGCCTTTTCCCTGCCGGGTTCGGTTTCTTTTAAGTCCACGCTATCCAAAGGTGCAGGATTTACTTTCAAGCCCACTAAGATGAGCTTGTCCGATCCGGCCTTCCTTCAGTACACCGGCGGGACCACAGGAGTATCAAAGGGAGCCGAGTTGACGCATGGAAATATTGTAGCTAACATGCAGCAAATCTCCGCTTGGATGAAACCAAAGCTAAAGGAGCGTGAAGAGATTGTCATTACAGCCTTGCCGCTGTATCATATCTTTGCGTTGACGGTCAACTGTCTTGCGATGTTTAAAATAGGTGCTCATAATGTCTTGATTACCAATCCGCGAGACATGAAGGGCTTTATTGGAGAGTTAGCCAAAAAGAAGTTTACCGTCATGACAGGAGTGAATACGCTTTTCAATGGTCTGCTCAATCAGGAAGCGTTTAAGTCACTTGATTTTTCAGGATTGAAAATTGCAGTCGGTGGGGGTATGGCGGTGCAAAAAGCGACCGCAGAAAAGTGGAAAGCTGTGACCGGTGTCCCTTTGGCAGAAGGATATGGTCTTACCGAAACTTCTCCTGTTGCTTCCTGTAATCCCATCGATGGGACCGAGCGAATCGGAACCATTGGAGTTCCGTTGCCAAATACTGAAATGATGATCGCAGATGATGCAGGTACTCCGCTTCCTCTGGGAGAGCGGGGAGAGATTCTCATCAAAGGCCCTCAGGTGATGAAAGGCTATTGGAACCGCCCGGAGGAAACTGAAATTGTGATGCATGGCGAATGGTTCAAGTCAGGAGATATCGGTGTGATGGATGCCGACGGATTTTTCAAAATCGTAGACCGAAAGAAAGAAATGATTCTGGTATCCGGATTCAATGTCTATCCCAACGAGGTCGAAGATGTGATTGCTTCATGTCCGGGGGTAATTGAGGTAGGAGTAATCGGCATGCCGGATCCAAAGTCAACCGAGAAAGTAGTCGCATACGTAGTCAAAAAGGAGAGTTCGGTCACGTCAGAAAAAGTAATAGATCATTGCAAAAATTCCCTGACCAGTTATAAAGTACCGAAAGAGGTTTACTTTATCGATGAGCTTCCAAAATCAAACGTGGGCAAAATCCTTCGTCGGAAGATTAAAGAAGCGCACATGGAAAAATTGGGAATTAAAACGGAAAAATCGACTATATAAGAAGGTAATACAATTCTGCTGGCAAGTAATGAATCAAGAGATTGAAGACCGCAGACCGCAAACGGAAGAAGTCTTGAAAATTAGATACTAGTCTCACTTCCTCCAATAAACCGCTCTATTTTTCAAATTGGCAGAAATACAAAATCGAATAAAATCATAATTCTAAAAAAACCGCAAATCGCGGTTTTTTTTGTTTTTTTGCCCCTCGGTAATTTTGAAAATGAAGTCCTGGGATCGCTCAACACAGTAAATTTTCCAATCTTTCAATTTTAGAATCTTCTAATTTTTCAATTCACATGACCTGGCAACTGATCAAAGATGCAATTCTCGGTAAAGAGCAGGATTTTACCAGTCTGCCGCTTAAGACGGCCATTTTCGTTTTGGCGATTCCCATGATCTTGGAGATGATGATGGAATCGGCCTTTGCGGTGGTGGATATCTTCTTTGTAGCCAAGCTTGGTGAGCATGCGATTGCCACCGTCGGATTGACCGAGTCGGTTATCGTGTTGACTTACGCCATTGGATTTGGGATTAGTATGGCTGGAACAGCACTGATTTCAAGACGATTTGGTGAAAAGGAATACAAGGAAGCCGGAACGGCGACTTTTCAACTGCTAGTGGTGGGAATGATCATTTCCATTTTTCTTGGCTTGGGTGGATGGTTTTTTGCCGAGGACCTACTCCGGGTAATGGGTGCTGAGGAAGCCGTGGTGAAGTCAGGTACCAACTATGCCCGAATAGTTTTCGCAGGGAATACAGCGATCATGCTGTTATTCCTGATCAATGGTGCTTTCCGGGGAGCTGGTCAGGCCCACTTGGCGATGCGTTCGCTTTGGATTGCCAATGGTTTGAACATTGTCCTTGATCCGCTTTTGATATTCGGAATCGGAAGTTGGGCGGGTTTTGGTTTGGACGGAGCAGCCATTGCAACGACTTTCGGAAGAAGCATCGGTGTGGTCTATCAGTTTTATCATTTATTCAACGGAAAACATAAACTCAAAATTCTTCGCCAAAATCTAGTTGTCAAATGGGAAACCATCAAAAAAATCATTGATCTCTCTTTGGGTGGAATGGGTCAGTTTCTGATTGATTCGATTTCCTGGGTAGCCTTGACGCGAATGAATGCCGAGTTTGGCTCTGCGGCCTTGGCTGGGTATACGATTGCATTTCGGGTACTGATTTTCACTATTTTGCCAGCCTGGGGACTTTCCGGTGCTGCGGCAACACTGGTT
Organism: Algoriphagus boritolerans DSM 17298 = JCM 18970; assembly: GCF_900108085.1. Taxonomy (GTDB): domain Bacteria; phylum Bacteroidota; class Bacteroidia; order Cytophagales; family Cyclobacteriaceae; genus Algoriphagus; species Algoriphagus boritolerans. The sequence goes on along the minus strand of NZ_FNVR01000003.1, from coordinate 276,297 downwards.
GGCCAGAATCTAGGTGCTAAAGAGGTCGATCGTGCCGAAAAGGCGGTTTGGTTGACTACCCGATATAATGTAATCTTCATGGCTTCGGTCACTGGAATCTACCTGCTTTTCAACCAGCAACTCGCTGGATTCTTTACCGATATTCCTGAGGTTCAAGCTATTGCTGCCCAGGGACTTTGGGTGATTTCAATTGGGTATGTGTTTTTCGCGGTTGGGATGGTACTCACGCAGGCATTCAATGGGGCTGGGGATACCCGCACTCCAGCTTGGATCAATACAGGAGTTCTTTTGGCTATGGAAGTGCCTTTAGCCTATTTTCTTGCATTTCCAATGGGATTGAAATACCTGGGGATCTTTATCGCAATTGCATTTTGTCATTCCTTTCATGCCTTGGTTTCCCTGTATTTCTTCAAGAAGGGGAGGTGGAAATTGAAAGAGGTGTAAATTTACCCAAAAAATCTTGTTTGGTGGTCCCAAATCCACGTTGCCTTATTGCAACCCATTTTATATAGGATGTTACAATCACTTGAGAATCTTGGATTACGTGGTTTTGGCAAAGGTCCGTTGATAAAGTGTGGAGATTTGTTGATAAAATCTACAAGTTTACCCAATTTTCTCCTTGATAATAACTCACCGGGAGTAAATAGCTATTCCTAACAATTAATTTTCCAGTTTTCACGAAATATTATTTTAAATAATATAACATTTTCAAATGATTCATTGTATTTTATATAAAAAGATCGTATTTCAATCGTTTTCCATTAATTTTGTCAATGATTTCAGAATTTTATTTGGCAAAGTATTTGACTTCCAAAGCGTATGAAATTTCAATTTGGATTGGTTTTTACCATTTTTTTTATACTCGGTCAGCATAGCCAAGCGCAGGATTTAAAGCCCTATCAAGGTGGGTACACATTTAATCAGCTCAGGGGAATAGCAAAATTTACCTACTATTTAACTCCTGAAAATGAACCCATTTTGGATGGACCATTTTCATTCACCTATAAAAAGCTGGACAGTCTCACCAAGGATAATTTGGTGAAGCTGGATGTGAAGGGGGATTATGATGCCTACAAAAAAGTGAATGCCTGGAACTATAGGCTGGAGGAGCATCGAATTCAGGTGGAAGATGTCAAAGACAGGCAGATCGTCGGGAATCTCGACAGCAAAGTTTCGGAGATGAACTCTAATTATTCGGATGGCCGGCTCGACGGCATTTTGAATTATTCGGAAAAAACCTGGTTGAACGAAGCCTATTTAGAGACATTCCGAACCGGTAATTTGATGTTTTCAGAGGATCGCCTGACAGGAAGGGTACTGTTTGAAAACTCCAGGCCGACTGAATATTACAAGATATCCGGAAACCTCAATTCCGAAGGGCTGATGGATGGTGCCTGGGAATTTGAATACCTGGAAGACGGGTTGGGGATGAAAGAAATCAGAAGGTATGAAAATGGATTTTTGATTGGCCTTCAAAAAAACAATCAAGTTACGGGTGAAAAGCTCGAAGAGGTCGTTTTTTTCGATGCGATTGAGAAATTGGATTCTCTTGATCAGGGCTTCGAGGTCGAATATTCGCTTTCAGAACAATTTTTTGGATTGACTTTCAACGATGGTTTTGCAGAGCAAAGTAAGGAATATCGTCAACAATTCAGTGGGACAAGGCTACTGGAGGATGCATTGGTTCGAATTCTGAAATTTGAAGACGACCGGTTTTTGGAAGATGGAAAATTGGTGAAATCACCGATTCAGACCCGAAGATTCAGGTATGATCTTTCCGAAGCTGATCTGGAAAGTTTTGACGAATCGTTGGAGCTCTATGGGCAATTGAAGTCATTTCTGGACTTGGCTTCCAACTCCAATTTTTTGAAGCTAAATCAAAATTCATCCGATTCTCTGGCATTTACCGTGGCCTATTTGGAATATGTAAAAGCAAAACTGGTAAAGCTGGAACCTATCCTGAATACCATCGAATCGGGTGAAATCAACTATTTCGATCAGGCTTATTTGAGAAAAAATGTAGATGATTTGCTTCCGGAAGTTGAAACCATTTCTTACGAGTTTCAATCAAAACCACTCGAAAGGACACTGACCTACAACCTATACAAGAACTCCAAGGGCTTGGCAGACGATCTGAATACCTACTTGAAAGCCGAACTGGAAAAGTTTAGAGGCTTTGATGCATTCATCAACAGACAGCAACAGGCATTCCGACAAAATCAGAACCTGGCAAGCATAGAGAAGTCCATTTTGGATCGAAAACGTAAAGTTGATAGCCTTTATTCCAGCTTGGAGTTCGACTCTCAGGAGCACCGGGAACTGGTGGAGGCATTTTATAACAACCTGGCCTCCGGTCAGTATCAGGCACTTCTGGATCAATACAATCAACTGGAGTCCTTTGAGTCGAAGGCCACGCAAGGTGATGTAATTGTGGACCTGCTTCAGTTTACCACCAATAGAATGGGGGATTTGGAAAAAGTCGTGAATCTGAATGATCAAATTACCGAAATGTTCACTGTGAAAACGTTTGATCCATTTACTTTCGAAACCGACTTTGAGATTTTGGAACAGCGAAATCTCTATCAGGCTGCCATCACCCTTTCAAAGTATGAATACCAAGGGCTTTTGGAAACCACTGACTATGAGGTAGCCGAAGGACACTTGATCAACCTTGAAAATCTCATGATTCAACTGACCAAACTCCGACAAAAAAATACTCGAAAACTTGAGCGTGAACTTGTAAAAACCGGTGGTAATATCAACCAACTTAAAAAACTACTTTCTCTATGAAGTTTCAGATAGTTACCAAATACTTTTTTCATCGCTTTCTATTGATTTTAGGGTTTGCCATGTGCTTTTTTCCTGCTTATGGGCAAGAGGATAATCCTGAAGAACGAATCACAAGCAGCCGAAGTGAGCTTTGGACGGGGCTTTATACCAAATATCGTGTAGGGGAGAAGTTGTATTACTACGGCGAATACCACTTTCGTACCCGGGATCAACTGGTTCAGAATATTGCCCAAGTTTACCTCAGGTTTGGAATGTCCTACATCATAGATAAAAGTCTTGAGGTGACTGCAGGCTTTGTGACTCCGCTCTACTGGGCTCCTCCCGAGTTTGACAATGTGGAGGAACCTTTTGACAAGGTAGTGCCACAGTATCGCCTTTGGCAACAGTTGCTGTTTGTACAATCTGTGTCCAAAGCAAAGGTCTATCATCAAATCCGCACCGAGCAGCGCTGGAAGCGGGATTGGCTGGTAGGCTCTCCGTTTGAACTCTCTTTCCGTTGGAGGTATAAGTTGGCGACTTACATCCCGCTGAATAATTACAAACTCCAGCAAGGAACAATCTTCGCTTCACTGAACAATGAGATTTTTATTCAATCCGGAAAAAAAATCATCAGAAATCCATTTGAAGAGAATCGGACCTTTTTGGGTTTGGGATATATTCTGAATGAAAATCTACAGTTTCAGGGAGGATATACCTTCAGTTATCAGCAGCGCACGTCAGGAATTGACTATGTGAACAGAGGTTTGGTCAGGTTGGCAATATACCACAATCTGGATTTCACCAAAAAGAAGCGGGAAGAGATCGAGTTTCAGCCTTTGTTTTGACGATTTGTGGGGATTGATTACCCAAGGTTAAGATTTAAAACTGCTTCTTTGGATTAAATTTCAATCCTAGATTTTGAGCCCTTGATTGAAGAGTTTCATAGCATTTATCAGCTAAAGGTTTCAAATCCAAACCATACTGCGAAACAGGATAGGAGGTACTCTTGTACATAAAAGACTGATAGATTTCCATAAATGAATCCATTTCCTCATCCGTCCTAAATCCTATCCAATTTGCAACCAGCTGGTATAAATTGAGAAAATGATAATCCAATGGTGCCAGCTGGAGTGCTTCCAAGCCGAAGATCAGCTGACTGTGTCGAAGGTCCGCAAGGATTAGTTCTTTAATCACACCTTCAAGGGAAATTGGTTTTTTGGTTTCCATGATCGCGTTTGATTATCGTTTCAAAAATGGTAGATCGAATTTTTTCAAATTCCCACGACTATGCTATTCCGATTTTGGATAAAATAAATGTCCGCAATGACTCCAGTAGGTTAATTAAAGTAGTTTAGGTCAAAGTTTGGAAGTCTTAGATCCGAAGGATCGATATAATTCATAATCCCCGGTGTAGCCGGGGGAAAGCCACTGCAATCAAAAAGAGAGCCCCAAAGGGGTGATACTTAGAGATTTCACCCTTTCATGGCTCAAAGAAAGTGGATTCAATATCAACCCTGCACTTCGTACAGGGTCATGAATGGTTAGGCTCTTTCAGAGCTACACAAGAAGTCTATTTGATTTCTTGTAGAACTAACGACTTTTCAGACCTAATTCACTTATCATCCTTGTGGTTGTGTCATATCGGATATCCATTCTGGATAAAATATCCCTTCCATATAACTATTTTACCTAAGAATTAAATACCCATTTTATCCTCCGTTTGGTGATTTTCTTAAATTTGATATAGTCTAAAACCTCCGCCGCGGTCTGTGTTTTCACAGACCGAAAAAATCAATTGCCACCAATGTTTGTCAGTCCGAATCTTAAATATTCATGGACCATACAAAAAAGTAAATGACAGTAAATTGCACACCAAATGAGTCAAAAATGTAAAACTACGTTTGATATAGCCTTCGTAAACAAAACATCGGTCGGGAGGGCGCGTTGGGAGGATTTGCCAGCGAGCCAGCGTTTGGCCTCGTGCGGTGGGAGCTTTGGCAAATCTTGTCCCGATAGTTATCGGGATTTTGGTTCTTTTGGGTTAAGCCAAAAGAACGAAGGAAAAGATCAGGTTAACCTGAATTTAAAACCTTAATTAAATCAGTCTCGAATATAAGACTCAAAACCACATAGCAAATCATACCTTCTATACAATGACCGAATCCCCATCCAAATCCATCCACCAAGGCCGCAACCTCAAACGCTTCAGGGAAATGCTCGGTATCAAGCAAGAAGCTTTAGCATTCGAACTGGGGGAGGACTGGAACTAGAAAAAGATCTCCCTGCTCGAGCAAAAAGAAGAAATCGAAGCCAGCCTACTCTCTCAGATTGCTGAAGTGCTTAAACTCCCCGTAGAGGCTTTTAAGAACTTTGACGAAGAACAGGCGGTGAATATTATTGCGAATACTTTTCACGATGAAGCATCTGCTTATGTTGAGCAGTACAAATTTCAGTTTAATCCTATAGATAAAATCATCCAGCTCCACGAGGAGAAAATCGCGCTTTACGAGCGGATGCTTAAGGAAAAGGATGAGATGATGGCGAGGCTGGAGAAGTTGATAGGGAAGTGATTAAATCCAAAACGGATTAATTCCCCTATTTTTGCGTTCTTTCAATAAAATCAGCTCCACGCTTTGAATACTACTCCTTACAATTTTGCCCGAATAGAACAGCTTATCCGTCAGTTCAGACTGGAGAAGGATGAGTTTTTGGACTTAGTGAGTGAAGGGTTAAAGAATAAATTGAATTGGGAGGATATTTTTCAACCGGAAATTCAGCTCAATCACCTGAAAAGAATAGATAAGATTTTCAGTAAAGGGCTGTCCTATTATTTGGACCCTGCTCCACCAATCCAATCCAAAGAATCCAGCATTTTTTTCAGAAAGGAAAAGTTTGGGGCAGACCTAAATCTCGCCTCAAAAAAGATCGTCACCCAATTCGAGGAGATGAAGCTTTCCTTGTCTGGCTTGGCCAAGATGTCAGATTTGAAGATGGACCGGATACTTCCCATTTTTTCAGTTGACGAAGATGCGAATAAAGTTGCCAAAATAGTCCGAGAAACTCTTTACCCGAAAGTGCCAAAAGACTCCAAGAAATTCCTCGAGGCCGTGATTGATAAGTTTGCAGCCTCCAACATTCTGGTTTTTGAATTTGTAGAGAGTCCTAACTTGAAGCAAAAAGTCAATATTGATGGCTTCTACTTGCAGCCAAACGTCATCGTACTTCGGAGAAATCAGGATTATTTTAAGAGGGAAATTTTTACACTGGCACATGAACTAGGACACTACCTGCTCAATCAGGAGGAGGTCGAGTCCATGGATTACGATCACTTTGCTTTAGGAACTACGTCCAAGGTTGAGTCTTGGTGTAATAGTTTCGCCTTTGCATTCTTAGCAGGGGAAAAACTGGATGTCCTGGACCAATTGCCGGAAATTGGAAAGACCAATGATTATTCCTTTGAGGAGATCAAAGTTATTTCCCAAGCTACCCATCTGAGCTTTACAGCCATGCTAACCTACCTCGTCCGCAAGGGGAAAATGAGTGGTGCGATCTATGGCCGTATGAGAAAAGAGCTAGAGGATACCATTCAGGCTAAAAAAGATCAGGAAAAAAAGAAAAGAGAATTGGAAAAGGAAATGGGGAAATCAAGCATGGGGGCCCAGGCAAAACCCATCCAATCCCCTTTGTTTGTTTCTGCCATTCAAACTGCATTTTTTGATGGAGTGATCAATGAGTACGAACTCTGCAAAACCCTTCATCTCAAACCCGAGCAACTCGAAAAATACCTGAGATGAGGGCCTTGATTGATACCAGTTCCTTGTTGAGTATGGTTCGGTATTATCTGCCGTTTGATAAAAAAGGTGTTCTATTCGAGGTAATAAAACGGAAATTTGAAACGAGAGAGATTATTCTTCTGGATGCGGTGTTTGAAGAATGCAAATACGTTGGGCAAAAGGCTATCTTGAAAAAGCTAGACTACCTGGAAGACAAGGACTTTTTAAAGGAAAATAGGATCATTGTAAAAACGGAAGACTTAATCCCACTAGCTCCCGCGAAGTTCCTAAATCAGCTGAAAAAACAGTTTGTTGCTAACCCATTCCAATTCCGCAAACTTACTGAAGGGGAATTTGAGGTAAAGAAAAAGGAATTTTTGGATTCGGCAGATGCCAAGCTGATTATGTATGCCCAACGATTGCTCAAAGAAAACCCTGAGGAGGAATTCTATCTTGTAACGGAAGAAACCCCCGCAGCCAATGACTTAAAACTTTTCAAAAAGATCCCAGCGATCTGTGACATTCTTGGAATACCAGTTATTACCCTTCCTGAGCTTCTCGAAAAATATCCGGAGGTGGATTTGGGATTTGGTTAACCAAATCTCCTCCCGGATTAAAAGGTGAATTAAACTACTTATTCACACCAATGCCACCTTTTAAAATTTTTGCTCCAACATCGCAACCAGATTCCTCCTTCTTTTGTAATCTCGCTTGATCATACTGGCAATCTCGACAGCTTTTGAAGGACTGACTTTGAAAATGTATTGGAGTGAGTTAACAATCGATTCATAGTGTCGGTCACCGGTGTGGACCAACTCCTTGTCTATAAGTTTGGTAAAATAGTTCGTTGAGTCAGATGGATATTTTTCGCAGTAGGTTTTAAAAAAATTCAAGACAGACTGATCATCCAATGATTTGCTGGTCAGTACAAGTTGATGGGCTTCTTCAATTCTCTCTCTTTTGATCAGGTATTTCAGAAAATAGTAGTGACTGTTTGATTTGACCAAGGCCTCCAATTCCAAACTTCTTTCGGGACATAGTTCAATGGATTTTTCAAGTAGAGAATCGGTTTTATATTTTTTTAATCCTGAAATCAAGTCTTCGATAAAAGGCAAGCCTTCCGATTTTTTCAGTTCGACCAGTTTGATGAAAAGTTCTTGGGTGAAAATCCAGGGATCTGGATTGACCTTTCTCAGGTCTTCTAGATAAACTATGGCTGTACCAGGCATTTTTAAGGTTACTAATGTTTCTACCAAATCCAGACACAAGCTTGATTCCTGATGGTAAATTTTCTCCAATACTATGGCTCTTTCTGCTAGACTAAGCGTGTCTTTAAGGAAATGATAGTAGCGTTTATGAAAGGAATTCTCCTCCGATTTCACTGATTTCAAAAACCAATCTTTCAACAAGACCTGATCGGAATCCTTAAATATCAGATCCAACTCCCGTGGATAGCTGTAAAAAGTGTCATACCCATAGGATTGGAGAATGTTCTCAAGTTTGGAGACGAACTCAATTTTTTGATTAAAAGGTAAACTCCTGGCATACTGCTAGATCACTGCCAAAAAGCCGCAACCGTCATAATATTCCTCAGGCCAATGCCGATATAGTCTCCCTTCATCTTGGATTTCTTCGATTCGCTTGATGCAGAAAACAAATAATTGCTCCGTTTCTTCCCGGAATCTATCCCAAAGTCCGGAAAGCTTCTCTGCCCATCCGGTCAAATTGGAATCAAATTCCGAAGGCTCATCCCACAAATCCTCATCTTCCAAAAGTTCTTTAATACTTTTCACTATCCTGACAAAGGTTCCTTTAGCATCTCGATCCGACAGGTGTTGGTTTTTTAGTTCCTCCTTATACGATTCCGGTGCAAACCTAATCACCAACTCTGCCAACTTTTCTTGAGACAGTGTTTTTACAAAAGCATTAAAATCAAATTCTGACATGTAAAGGCAAAGTGTTTTAAAACAAATTGAAAAAGGAGGTATTGATGGGGTTTCATCCCTAACCCTGTTCTGCTGCCTTATCCCTCAACAACTGCGAAATATCGATCGGAGGCAATAAATACCCACCCATCGGACCAAGGTTGGTGATCTGATAGATGATGTTTCTAAGATTATTAATCATCATGTTCAAAGTGGAGAACTGACTTAGATTATTTCTTAAGTTCTCTTCCACTTTTTCGGGATCTTGGATTCTAAAAGTTCCTCCTCCTTCCACCATTAGCTTATAACCTGCCAAAGGCTTTTTCTTGGCAAAATTCACCTCTATTTTGGTGAATAACTGAATTTCACCTTCTACCTCTGTTTTGCCTATCCCAAAATCAATATCCACCGGATAGGATTGAAAAAGATCCGGTACATTGACATCCTCGTCTTTAGGAACTATGAATTCGTAATGGGATTCCAATAGCTTGAAATCCAATAGTTGTAATGGAGAAAATTTCGCTTTCATCCCGCCATAGCGTATTCATCTTCTCCGGTTTGGCTGACTGCCATGACCAGTTGAGGATTGGTGACTTGTTCTTTTAATTTTAAATATTCTTGGGTCTTGGACCATCGCTTATGGTAGGCAATTAGCTCTTCCTGTACTTTCTCTTGGAGAAGTTCCTCGGTCATGACTTTAAATTCCAGACCTAACTCCATGGACATTTTTGCAAGAATGTTCCAGTTGGGTTTTTTATCCCCACGGAATAACTGGGTAATGAAGGAGGCAGAGGTTCCGATTTTTTTGGCCAACTCCTTTTTGGAGATTTTTTCAAGCTCCATCTTGCGATCTACCAATCCCAAAAACTGTAAAGCCAATACATCAGCCAATGAGGAAACGCGGTCCTCATGAGAAATCTCATTGAAGAGATTTTCCCATTCTTTTTTGATAGAATCTGTCATGGTTTAGGGTTTAGGTCGTACTCGTACTTGGACACTCGTCTGATAATGCTTTTTTCTGTTGCTGTCAATTTTTGGGATTTCTTCTTTTCGAGAAGTTCCACCCCAATGATTACAAATCGCTCCGTGTCTCCGTCAGTAAACTGCTGACAGTATATTCTGGGATTTTTCTTTCCCTTAAACAATTTAATAGCAGTAACTTTCTCACAACCTTTTTCAAAATTCTCCTTGTCATACAAATCTCTTGGAGCCTGATGGTTTAAAATCATTTCGACGGCTGTGTTGAACTTTTTTAAGTTTGCTGAATCCGATTTCAAAAACGCCATGATTTCACCGGAGTTTTCTTCATCCAGGTAAAGGGCCTTTTTTCCATCTTTTGAAATTTGTACCAGTTCAGCCTTTCTTTTCACGTCAAAATTAAGCAATAGGTTAATTTAATCAAGCCATTCATCAAAATCTATTTAATCTTATATGCTTCAATTTCCTCCGCTGCCATCAACACTTCCCCTTCCTCTCTCAAATACTCCTTCACTTCTTGACCCACCAATTTCCTCCTGAATGCCTTTGCCAAGATCGCGGGTGGCAAGTTTTCAGTCTTGGCTTTTTATGATTTTGTAAAGCACTTGCGAAGGAAATAACTGCCTAAAATCAGTGTCTCTTAAAGGTCAAGTTAATAGTTTAAAAAAATCCAGTTTTCAATATCCACATTTTCTTTACCGGGAAAATTGGTAGACCAAATTTTGAAATCATAAAATTCCTTCCAATGGCTTTGTTTGCCGCCCGCATTTGAAATTGAGATTTTGAAATTTTTCCCTGACTTTTCAACTTCAACATTGTCCTTTTGACTCTTTTATTGTGTTTATAATTTTTTCTTTTAGGCCACATGGAATCTCCCAGTGATTATAATCATGCCAGTGTGTGACTTTTTAGTCATGCTCGATTCATCTGTCAGCTCCAAATATTCTTTAAAACAAGCAGCTTTGAGCCACTCTTCAATCCTTACTTTTTTTGAAGACATCATTGAATTTTTCAAATCCCTGCCTATCAAAAACTCGCATCTATTTACCAGGTTTTGATAACCTTGAAAAATATGACCTAGAATAACCAGAAAAAGGCCCAATAAGCAAACCAATGTCCAAAAAAACGGATGAGAAAATCTCCTCTGAATGAACGGTCGCAAGGAATGTTTGCGATGGTTCAAAAGTATCTCAAAACTCTTCGGAGAGCCATAGCCTTTGGTTACCAAGAATATACCGTTGGAGCGAGTTTGCCCTACCATGCCTGTGTTTCCTATACCCGGAAAAACTGTTTTGCACTCGATGGAAAAGATTACCGAATCGATCCGGCTTTGATAAAAGTAAGTCGGGGTTCACTGATGCCTCCGGAAGATGCCAAGGCCGAAAAAGTGGCTGAAGGAATAATGTTTTCCTGGAGAAACAACTCCCATATATCAAGCGCAAAACTATGGGATAGGGCATTTATTGTGATTCACGATTTGGATAACACGACAGTGGAATGGGTGGATTTGGGAAATACTAGAGAAAAAGGGGAACACCTTTTAAAATTGGATCCACATTATTTGAATAAATCATGGCATGCTTATCTGGCCTTCAGTCAAGAAAACGCATACTCCAAAAAAAGAACGTTTTCTGATTCGCTTTATTTGGGAGTGATTTGAGGTCTCTGCTCTTTTCTTAGAAATCCACTGTTCTTCATCAATCCGGGTTGGTACCCAATTCAAAATTCTTATTATAATCCTACAAAAATGGTAGGGAATATGGAATAAGTATTATTTTTGATTCTTATTCGCTTTCAAACCTATTAAATCCATGGAGAAACTCATCCTTCGACTCAGAAATGAGCCTTTTTGGACTATGTTCTTTGCATTCGCAGGAATGATTTTTTTTCTGATGGTCACCCAGACCCTAACCCAATCGATCAAAAGCTGGGAATTGGATACCGAGATGTTCCTTTGGTTCTTGCTGGTGGGTTTCGTTGCACAAAGCATTGATGGTGCGCTTGGGATGGCTTACGGGGTGAGTTGCAATTCGATTCTTTTGGGTATTGGTATTCCACCGGCCGCAGCCTCGGCTTGGGTTCATTTTGCGCAGGTTTTTACCAGTTTGGCTTCGGGTATTTCTCATTGGAAAATGGGAAATGTAGACTGGAAATTGGCTAAGAAACTCCTGATTCCGGGAGTAATCGGCTCGATGCTTGGGGCTTTCTTATTGTCCAATGTGGATGGGGACCTTGTCAAGCCTGTCATTGCCGTTTATTTGCTTGTGATGGGATTCGTGATCCTGAGAAAAGCCAGAAAAAGTCATCACACGGTAAAATTCAACCGGGATAGCAGAAGCCTTCCCGTATTGGCGACTACGGGAGGATTTGCAGACGCGATCGGTGGAGGGGGTTGGGGGCCGATTGTCAACAGCACCTTACTGAGTAAAGGAAAAATAGCCCGATATGCTATTGGAACGGGTAATTTTGTTGAATTTTTCGTTTCCCTGGCCAGTGCTTCCACTTTTTTGTTCTTTGTAAAAGAATTGAGTCTGGCACCTGTGCTCGGGTTGATTTTAGGTGGAATCATTGCGGCGCCTTTTGCGGCTTATATCTGCAAGTTGGTCAAGCCAAAATACCTCATGGTTGCTGTCGGTATCTTAATTATTTTATTGAGTATTCGGACGTTTTATATTTCGATTTTCTAAGCTTCAATCGCGCGAGTTCCGTCCTCCATCGGTTATCAAATGCCGGATTTTTGTACTTTCAGGCATAGATTTATACCCAATGTTATCCAAAAGAGCCAAGTACTCGATTAATCGCGGATTCCAAGACGTGGTGGAAGTAAGGTCCTTGACCTAACGCTTTGGAGTTAGGTGGAACTATGCATTAGGTTTCGTTTTAGCCCGTTTCAATGAATATCGGGAAGGAAGGTAGGTGTAATAAAATCAGGCTGTTTGGAGACTGAGGCATAGCACCACTAGGGGGTCCAGATACCTATCGGGAGAAAACAGCCACGCAGTGACTGATTTTGAAGCGAATACCGGCAGCAATAGTATTGCTGATGCATATTTTCTATGGGAGGGAGCCTCCACCATTTTCCATTTTTTTCTGAATTAGGGATTATCACAAATCGAAATGAATTTCCTACACGTCTATTCTCTTGACCATGATTTTGTCGATTCGCTGACCGTCTTTGTCCACGACTTCGAGCTCAAGATTTTCGACGATTACTTTATCGCCTATTTCGGGAATGCTTGCTGACTTATGGATCATTAAGCCAGCTACCGTGGTAAAGCCCTTTGTTTTTAAGAGAATATTCAGATCGAAATATTTTACGAAATCAATGATTGCAAATTGTCCATCCACGAGCCAGCTCTTTTCATCCCGCTGGGTGATCTGATATTCTTCATGATCAGATTCGCTGGCATCTCCGACCAGGGCGTCAATCACATCATCCATGGAGACGATACCCATGGTACTTCCATATTCGTCGATCACAATCCCGTAGTGCATTTTCTCCTTCTTAAAAAGCTCAAGAACCTGATAGGCAAAGGAGTTTTCATTGATGAAAAGCGGCTTACGGTAGACTTTACGGATATCAAAGTTCTGCTGAATTCCTGGGGCAAAAAGATCCTTCAATAAGACCATCCCGACGATATCATCGAGGTCATTGTCTTTACAAACCGGATAGGCAGCGTGCTTTTCGGAATTGATTTTTTCGCTCATTTTCTCCCAGGTATCATCGACATTGAAATAGACCAATTCTGTGCGATGGGTGAAAAGCGTATTGATTCTCCGATCCCCCAATTCAAATACGCGCTCGACAATGTCCTGCTCGATGTCCGTGATTTCTCCTCCTTCCGCACTTTCTTTGATGATGGCTTTGATTTCTTCCTCTGAGACTTTGGATTCAGAGATGTTTTTGATGCCAAAGATGGTCAGTAGAAAATCATTGGAGACGGATAAAAGCCATACAAAAGGTGCTGTGATCCTTGAAAGTAACCGCATGGGTTTTGCCACAAACATAGCAATGGGCTCCGGAAAGGTCATGCCAAGACGTTTTGGAAATAACTCACCCAAGACGATGGAAAGGTAGGTCACTCCGAGGACTGTTATACCGGTTGCCAGTGGACTTGCATATTCCGTCAGGAATTCAATTTTTGAAATGAAATCCTTTAAGAGGGTAGTGAGATTTTCTCCGGAATATACCCCGAGTAAAATACCGATCAGCGTAATTCCAATCTGCACGGTGGAGAGAAACTTGGTAGGGTTTTCTGCCAGTTCCAATGCTACTTTGGCAGTAGAGCTTCCCCGTCTTTTGGCATTTTCGAGTTTAAATTTACGGACCGAGACCAAGGAAAGCTCGGACATGGCAAATACGCCATTAAGCAAGACTAGCAATAAAATAATCAGGAGTTCCACTTCGGAATTGGAAGAATAGGATAAAATTTCAACTAAAATAATAATTTTCAATAGTACTGGAAATTGCAGATTGGCTATAAACTGAAAAAAGGCAAGTATGACCTGCCTTTTGTAATGAAGTTCCGCTGTTTGATTTTCTGCACAAATCGATCAATCGCGCTTTTTACTTTCTTTTTTAGCGGCTTTGTCGGCACGCTTTTCTTTCAACGTTTTGGTGGCTTTAGACTTATCGTCTTTCTTTTTGCCTTCAGGTTGCTTTGCCATGATCAGTGATGTTTAATTGTTTTTTTAACTTTCAGGAAGGTACTCAATTGCCAATTCCCTTTTGAATGAAGGCTATTTTATTTTTTTAAAATGACTCGCATACTCAGAATTCGAACATCTTCTAGCGGACGGTCCTGTCGGTTGGTTTCCACGGCAGCAATGGCATCCACTACCTCCAAGCCTGAGATGACTTCACCAAAGACGGTGTAGTTTTGATCCAAATGGGGAGTGCCTCCGATGGTTTTGTACACCTGCCGATGTGCTTCCGGAATGGTGTATTTTTCAAAATTCCGGTAATTGTCAAGCACAGTATTGAGGGTTGAAGTTAGGGTTTTGACCAAAGCTGTGTCTTTTTCAGTTTGTGCACGCTCAAGGGAATCAAGGAGCGGTTTAATTGCGGGATCTTTGATGCCATAATGATAGGCTAGCATTTTATTTATTCGGCCTTCATTGTGGGTCAGAAGGCTGTCATTTTGGATTTTCCCCTGTACGATGTAAAACTGTGTACTGCTAGAGGCGCGTTCGGGATTATTGGTTCGGGCTGCCGCCAAGGCACCTTTTTTATGAAATAGCCCAGACACTATTTCGGCCGGAATCTGATAAGGAAGATCACTGCTGCCAAGTCTTGCTACAGAATCAGCCGTTTTGCTTTGCGTATCACCTCCCTGTATCATAAAATCTTTGATTACCCGATGAAAAAGCAAGCTGTCGTAGGTTCCTGCTTCTACCAGTTTGATGAAATTATCCCGATGAAGGGGTGTTTCGTCGGATAATTGAAGGATTATTGTGCCGTAGTTGGTTACCAGTTCGATTTGGGTAGGAGCTTGCTTGGTAGATCCAGCCAAGCTGATAAGTAGGCATGCAGAAATGAGTTGGGCAAAGATTTTTAACATTTTTGGTAGGATTGTGGGATTTTCCTGTCCGTGAAAATCGGAATAAACCGCTGATTTAGATCTCTATTTTTTCGCTGAGGAAATAATATAAACGACCATGTTTTCTGTATCCTGCTGAGCCAATTTTGGGTCGGGATTCATTATTGGGTACTACCAGTTACCCGAATTTCCTGAAATAATTTTTCCTGCCAATTCTCAGGTAAGTCATTGGATAAATGGGGAAACTTTTAGATGAGGTCGTTTTTGTTCTAGATTCAACTATATTATCCGAAATGTCTGCCCAATAATTTATTCCCAAGCTGCTCCTTCACAATGATCGATTTTCTTTCCATCCAGACTTAAATATTCGCCCATACAATCTGCCGTCATGCAGGAGTGAACAGGCAGAATACCCAATAAATCGCCAACTTTCGCCGAATCCAAGAGGGAATCAGATGCTTTGATCAGCCCGTGTTCCTGCGAAATACTTTTGACATAAGATCGCTCGCTCGGAATAGTCCAGCCTTTTTCATTCAGGAATACCACTTCCCCAAAGTTTTTATTTCCTTCGGCATCCATCAATACATCTTTTGCCAAATGAACTCCTCCTCCATGGACGAGAATTTCTTTTCGCTCGGTGTTAATGTCCACCACGGGGACAGCCAGGCAAACTGAAATATCTTCTTTTGTACAACTGCCAAGTTCGGCTTGCATCAGATCAAATAAGACAAAATTTCCCGGGCCCAATTCATCAATATCACCAAAGTCCTCTGTCACTGCACAGCCCGGAGTATCTCCAACCCGGGTCACCAACTCGGGAAATTCACTTTGGTATTTGATTTTCAGCATGTGAAGTGCCTGACGGCTTTGCTCGTAGATGCCCGCCTTGTCCGGAGTGTAATAGGTGTGACCAGGATGAAGGTAAAACCCTTTAAACTTCAATTTGTCAGAAGAGGAGGCTACCCGCATTATTTCCTCCATCGTTCCAAAATCTGAAATGTGAACGCCTGTTCTACCATATCCCGCATCGATTTCGATAAAAAAGCCCACTGAATTTGTCAACCCTTCGACCAACTTTTGGGTAGTCACGGGATTCACCAGCTGGATAGAGAGTGAATTGTTAGCAGCCAAGTAATTCAAACGGGGAATTTCCAAAATGTTGAATGGAAATGCGATGTGAATGTTTTCCCAACCTTGTCCGCAGAGGTATTCTGCCAGTTTGATGGATGAGGCAGTTACTTCTTTGATTCCGTATTCCTTGGCCCAATTGCCTATCTCGTGTGATTGGGCAGTTTTCCAGTGAGGAATGAGTTTCTTACCATTTTTAGTGGCTTTTTGTGCCATCCGTTTGATATTGGCTCGGGTAATCTGCTCATTGATTAACAGGGTAGGAGAAGTAATCTGATCTAAGTATGACATGGGAATTAAATGGGTGGAAGTGCTTGAGTTACCCTAAAAGTAAGGAGGATTTTGATTTTCGGAGAACAACTCACCAATGAATTCGATTTGGAAAGCAATTTTCTGTTAAGTCTGATAAATTTTCAATTTTCAGATCCAATCGTCACCCGCCAAGAAGCATGACAGGAAAGGCAAGCCTTGAAAATTGATCCTTGAAAATTGATCCTTGAAAATTGGTCATTGAAAATTGATCATTGATCAGAATTATTTCAAAATCCTAGTGCGCATCATCAGAAGCCCGCCTTTTCTGTTAATTTTGTCACCCGATAAAAAGAGCCTTTTTGTCCTTCAAATAAGAATTAGAACTATCTGCACTTAGCCCTTTCATGGAAGCAAAGAAAATCCGGAGCACCTTTATCGAGTTTTTCCAATCCAAACAGCATCAGTATGTTCCCTCATCCCCGATTGTCGTTAAAAATGACCCTACGCTGATGTTTACCAACGCCGGGATGAATCAATTTAAAGACGCATTTCTCGGCAATGAAATCGCCAAATATTCGCGTGTGGCCAATTCTCAAAAGTGCCTTCGCGTAAGCGGAAAGCACAACGACCTGGAGGAAGTTGGAGTAGATACGTATCACCACACCATGTTTGAGATGCTGGGAAATTGGTCTTTTGGTGATTATTTCAAAAAAGAGGCCATTGAGTGGGCATGGGAGCTTCTGACAGAGGTCTATAAACTTCCAAAGGATCGCTTGTATGTTTCTGTTTTTCAGGGAGATGAAGGTGATAAGCTGGACAAAGACTTTGAAGCAGCCGAACTCTGGAGTAAAATCGTACCTGAAGACCGAATAATCCTTGGCTCAAAGAAAGACAACTTCTGGGAAATGGGTGATACAGGACCCTGTGGGCCTTGTTCGGAAATTCACGTTGATCTTAGATCTGATTCCGAAAGAGCACATTTTCCCGGTAGGGAATTGGTAAATAACGATCATCCACAAGTCATCGAGATCTGGAATTTGGTTTTCATGCAGTTTAACCGATTGGCGGATGGAAGTCTGAAAGAACTTCCGGCAAAGCATGTCGACACCGGAATGGGTTTTGAGCGCTTGGTACGTGCCATTCAGATGAAGTCCTCAAACTATGACACGGATTTGTTTACCCCATTTTTGGATGCGATTTCAAAAAAATCCGGCAAGATCTATGGCCTCCACGAGCAGACAGACATTGCATTTCGTGTCATTGTGGATCACATCCGTGCGATTTCTTTTACCATTGCAGATGGTCAGATTCCTTCCAATAACAAGGCCGGTTATGTGATTCGGAGAATCCTGAGAAGAGCAGTTCGGTATGGCTACACCTTCTTAGGCTTGCAGCAGCCGTTTCTATTTGAATTGACGCCATTGATTGCCGAATACTTCGGTGACATTTTCCCGGAAGTACGGCAACAGCAGGAATTCATCGCCAAAGTGATCTTTGAGGAGGAAACTTCATTTCTCAGGACTTTGGATCACGGGTTGAAAATGCTGGAATCCATCAAATCGGACTTAAGCGCAAAAGGTGAGAAGATCATTTCCGGTAAGACGGCTTTTGATCTCTATGACACATTCGGGTTTCCATTGGATTTGACTTCCCTGATCGCGAGGGAAAATGGCTTTTCCGTCGATGAAAACGGCTTTGCAGATGAAATGGAAAAGCAAAAGACCCGCTCACGGGCCGCTTCCGAGCAGGAAACAGGCGATTGGGTCTTGGTCCATGAAGACACCGGAGTTGAATTTATAGGATATGACTTTACAGAATCCTATTCCCATATCATCAAGTATCGCACCATCACCGATAAGAAAGGAGACCGTTTCCAGGTGGTGTTGGATAAAACACCATTCTATGCAGAAAGTGGCGGACAGGTAGGGGATACGGGTTGGTTGATCTCTGCATCAGAAAAAATCCGAGTGATCGACACCAAAAAGGAGAACGATCTGATTGTACACTTTGTAGAAAAGCTGCCACAGCAACCTGACGCAAGGTTTTCTTCGGAAGTGGATCAGGAGAAGCGAACCTTGACCATGAACAATCACTCCGCTACCCACTTACTTCAATCTGCCTTGAAAGAAGTATTGGGCGACCACATTCAGCAGCGAGGCTCCTTGGTAAATGAGGGGCTATTGCGATTCGATTTTTCCCATTTTGGAAAAATGACAGAAGAGGAGATCGCCAAAGTTGAGGCGATTGTCAATGCAAAGATCCGGGAAAATATCCCACTGTTGGAGCAGCGAAATGTACCGATCGAAGAGGCTAAAAAGCAGGGTGCAACAGCTCTCTTCGGAGAAAAATATGGTGATTTTGTGCGTGTGATCACATTTGACAAGAATTTCTCTGTGGAACTTTGCGGAGGAACTCACGTTCCCTCTACAGGTCAGATCGGCCTGTTCAAGATCATCTCCGAAAGTTCGATTTCTGCGGGAGTTCGTAGAATTGAGGCGATTACATCGAATGCAGCAGATGCCTATCTGCGAGAGCAGGAGGGATTGCTGAAAGAGATTCAGGACCTGTTGAAACATCCAAAAGATGTCAAGAAGGCACTTGAATCATTACTTCGGGAACGGAATGAGCTTAGAAAAGAAGTGGAATCGCTCCATCTGGAGAAAGCCTCCGGAGTGAAAAATGAGCTTTTAAAGAAGTTTGTCCCGGGAGATGGAATAAACATACTCATCGCCCGGGTAGAATTGCCAAATGCCGACTCCCTGAAAAAGCTGGCCTATGAACTCAAAAATGAGGTGAGCAATTCACTGATTGTCTTAGCGGCGAAAATTGAAGATAAGCCTCAGGTTGCGGTGATCCTGCAAGATTCGCTCATTGTCTCCAAAGGCCTCAATGCAGGACAAATTGTCCGGGAATTGGCCAAAGAAATTCAAGGTGGAGGAGGTGGACAACCCTTCTTTGCCACCGCTGGAGGAAAAGATCTCGCAGGTCTGGAAAAAGTAGTGGCCAAGGCTAAGGAAATGTTTTTATAATCGCTGAAATAAAAAAAAATGCTAAGCGAAGAACTCAGGAATAAATATCAGTTGGTGATCGGCCTGGAAGTCCATGCCCAATTGCTGACTGAAAGTAAAATGTTTTCCTCAGACTCCAACGAATACGGAAATCTGCCCAATACACTGATCTCTGCAATTACCCTCGGACATCCGGGGACTTTGCCAAAAGTGAATAAAAAGGCCGTGGAGTTTGCCGTCAAAATGGGTTTGGCTTGCAACTGTGAGATTACCCGATTCAATATTTTCTCCAGGAAAAACTATTTCTACCCTGACCTTCCCAAGGGCTATCAAATCACCCAGGACAGGGGCCCGATCTGCGTCGGCGGTACCGTCCCTATTGAATTGGCTGATGGAACAGAAAAATTGGTCAAGCTCAACAGGATCCACATGGAAGAAGATGCCGGAAAGTCCATGCACTTGGCCGGAGAGACGGATACTTTGGTTGATTTTAACCGAGCCGGTACGCCTCTGATAGAGATTGTGACCGAGCCTGATTTGAGAACCCCGGAAGAAGCCTATGTTTTTTTGGCGGAGATCAAAAAACTGGTCAAATACCTGGATGTCTGTGACGGCAATATGGAGGAAGGGTCACTTCGCTGCGATGCCAATATTTCGGTAATGCTAAAAGGTGCCACAGAACTTGGGAAGAAAGTGGAAGTGAAAAATATGAACTCTTTCCGCAATGTGGCCCGCGCCATAGCGCATGAGCATGAGCGGATCATTCATTTGCTGGAGGCAGGGGAGGAAATTATCTCAGAGACTCGGACCTTCGATGCCGACACAGGAACTACGGCCAGCATGCGGACCAAAGAGGACCTGAATGACTACCGGTATTTTCCTGAGCCTGATTTGAGCCCAATTGAGATCTCGGATGAGTGGTTAAATTCCATTAAAGTGACCATGCCGGCCTTGCCGCGGGAACTTTACAGGAAGTTTGTCGATAGCTATGGCTTACCAGCCTACGATGCGGCTTTTCTGAGCGAATCAAAAGAAATTGCACTTTGGTTTGATGTGCTTTGTACCAAAACGAATAATTACAAAGCAGCATCCAACTGGATGATGGGACCGGTCAAGTCATACTTGAATGAAATGGCCCAGAATATGGAAAACTTCCCGATCACAGCAGAAACTTTATCCCATCTTATCGCATTGGTAGAAGAGGGAAAGGTTTCATTTACAGCAGCTTCTCAAACTATCTTTCCGGAGCTGCTAAAAGCAAAGGGAGAATCGTCGTTGGAAATAGCACAACGCCTGAATTTGATCCAGGAAAGTGATGAAGGATCCCTGAAACCCATCGTTGAGGCTGTTTTAGCCGAGAATGGTGCAAAAGTTGCAGAATATCGGTCAGGGAAAAAGGGATTGATGGGCATGTTTATGGGGCAGGTGATGAAAAAGTCAAATGGAAAAGCAGATCCAAAGGTCGCTACCAAACTGTTGACAGACCTATTGGGAAAATAACCTGTAGCATTCCAGCTTGTCAAAAGTCCCACAGTAAAAAATATCGCAACAGAGATACAGTCAAGTTGACCATAAAAAAATCAATCATAATCAAATGAAGCATACGATGATAGGAGTTTGGCTAGTTACCGTGATGGTGTTTTTCTCCTGCGGTGGTAATGAAACTGAAACAGAAGGCAAGGTTCAGGTTTCGGGAAAAATTGAAAATACACCGGAAGGAATGGTTGTACTTTCTCAATTTACAGACAGCAGGCCAAAAGTTTTAGATACCTTGGAGGTAAATGCATCAGGTGAATTTTCTTATGAATTGGAGGTAGATACTCCGACGTTTTATGAATTGAATCTCTACGGTCAGAAAACAGTCCGATTGGCATTGTATAAAGAGGACGTGGAATTGACTTATGACTTTTCCGATCCTGCAAGCCTTGCCATCGAAGGGTCAAAGGATACCAAGGAGATGCTGAAGATAGAGCAATTGATGGAGGCGTATCAGGCTGATGTCAATAAACTGAATGAGGCGTACTATGAGGCCATGAGTAAAAATGATACGGAAGCCATCAAAAAAATTCAATCGGATGCAATGACCCTGGAATCCAATCAATCCCAGCGCGTGAAAGAAATGATCGCCAGTATGGGGGATTCTTTTGCTCCTTTGGCAGCAGTTGGACTATTGAATCCCAAAAACGATTTTCAGTTCATCGATGAATTGGTTTCCAGGCTAAATGACAACTATCCGGGTACGGTGGCTATCCTCCAGATGAAACAACAGCTCGATGAGATGCGCGCCCTATCAGTAGGCCAGCCGGCGCCTGAGATTGAGTTGCCCAGTCCGAGTGGGGAGTTGGTGAAGCTTTCTGACTTGCGGGGCAAATACGTTCTGATTGACTTTTGGGCGGCTTGGTGTAAGCCTTGCCGACAGGAAAATCCAAATGTGGTCAGACTTTATAATCAATACAAAGACAAAGGATTTGAGGTGTTTGGAGTTTCATTGGACCGAACCAAGGAAGATTGGGTTAAAGCGATTGCCGATGATCAGTTGACCTGGACCCAGGTTTCAGATTTGAAATATTTCAATTCTGCTGCTGCCGAGCTTTATCAGATTCAGGCGATCCCGGCCACGTATATGATAGATCCGGATGGAAAAATCATAGCAAAAGATCTGCGGGGTCCAAGTCTTGAAAAGAAACTCGCCGAGCTTTTTGATTAAACCAAAATCAAATCAATAAAAAAACCTTCAGGATAGAATTCTGAAGGTTTTTTTATTGGCCAGTTGGGAATAAATGTAAAAGGAAGGAGGAAAAAGTACCAAACAGACCTTCCTTTAAAAATCGCTTCGCTTAAAAAGGAATAGCAAAAGTTGTTTATCACCCGGGACAAAGCTAATGAAAACATTTAAAAGAAAAACAACCCTAAAATTATTCTTTTTTGAAGTAATGGTAATATTTTTATAAAATGATTGAATTTTCAAAGTATGGAATAAGCCTATTTCCCCTAATCAGCTATTCTCAATCTGGATTTTGAAATATTCCAAGCCAGAAAAAAATAAAAAAAACCATCGCCACTCGGTAAGTGCGACGGTTTCGAATTTTCAACCTGCTTTGCTTACTTTTCTATTTTCTCATAGCTGGCAATGACACCGCGTACCATGGCGGAACTAAATCCCTGATGCTCCATTTCATTGAGTCCAACGATGGTACAACCCTTTGGAGTAGTTACTTTATCGATTGCCGCTTCGGGGTGAATATTTTTTTGAATCATAAGTTCCGCGGCACCTTTTACCGTTTGATTTACGATTTTGCTTGCAGTCACGGAATCAAAACCGATTTGGATCCCTCCCTGAATCATCGCCCGCATAAATCGAAGCACATAAGCAATACCGCAGGCTCCAAGTACGGTTGCGGCCTCCATGAGGCTTTCGTCAATCGTGATCGTGAAACCAATCGAGTCAAATAATTCCTGAACCAGCTCGACCTGCTTGGGATTTGCATGCTCTTGGCACACACAGGTGATTGACTCCTGAATGTCAGCAGCAATATTCGGCATTGCTCTGAAGGCGACCGTTTTTGGGTCGATGACTTCATACATCTCCTTCAGGGTGATTCCGGTTGCCAGCGAGATGATGAGTTGCTTACTTGGATCCAATACCGGTTTAATTTCGGCTAAGATCTTGGCAACATTGTAAGGTTTGACACCCAAAAGAATGATGTCCGCATAGTGGGCGGGAACGGTGTTGTCAGTATGCACATGTACACCTTTTGACTCAAATTCAGCTAGACTAGTCGTATTTCGTTTCGTCAGCGTGAGGTTTTTTGGGTCAAAATCGGTTCGCATCAGTAATCCGTTGGCGATAGAAGTACCCAGGTTGCCGCAACCTATGATGGCGATTTTTACGGTAGAAATCATGAGAAATTTATTTTTAAATAGGTTTGATTGATTAAAGGTAACCAAAACACATTCCTTTTGGCTCGGTTTTTAAGACTATGTCTGGAAATTTTAGCGCCGATGATGCGTTAAAAGCTTACCTTTGCGCCCTTAGAAATCTTTTTTGATGCCGAAATTAATCCGAATCACCACCGTACCCTTATCACTCAAACTTTTGCTAGCCGGGCAAATGAACTATGCCAAAGCCCAGGGCTGGGAGGTGATCATGGTCAGTTCTGACGGGAGAGAAGTGGATCAGGTGACCAAACATGAGGGAGTCAGGCATGAGGCCATTCCTTTTACCCGGAAAATAACGCCGCTTACTGATCTGAAATGCATCTGGCTTTTGATTCAACTGTTCAAAAGAGAAAAACCTGATATTGTACATACCCATACCCCAAAAGCAGGATTGCTTGGTATGATCGCTGCGAATCTGGCAGGAGTAAAGATTCGAATTCACACGCTTGCGGGTATTCCTGCGATGGCAGCTGAAGGAAAGACAAAAAGTCTGCTTGAATCAGTGGAAAAGTGGACTTATTCCAATGCCACTGAGGTGTGGCCAAACTCGCAGGGACTTTGGAAATTTGTGGTAAAAAAGGGACTTTGTTCCGAATTCAAGCTTCGAATGATCGGCAAGGGCTCTTCCAATGGGGTCGATCTTGAAAAATTCAACCGGGATTCGCTTAAGGAAAATCACCTGGTCGCAGCCACTATGCGAATTATGCCAGGTGAGGATGATTTCATCATTTTGTGTGTGGGTCGATTAGTTAGGGACAAAGGAATCGGAGAGTTGGTGTCTGCTTTTTTGAATTCAAAAATTGTCAATAAATCCAAACTGGTTTTGTTGGGCGCTTTTGAAAATGACTTGGATCCGCTTTCACCCGAAACGGTGCAGACGATCCAAGATCACCCTCGGATCATTCAGATTGATTGGTCTGATCATGTGGCGCATTATCTGGCACTTTCGGATCTTTTGGTTCATCCTTCGCACCGTGAAGGCTTTCCCAATGTAATTCTGGAAGCCGGTGCCATGCAGGTTCCTGTCGTTTGCTCGGATATAATTGGAAATACAGACATCATCACCCAACAAAAAACCGGGTTAATTTTTCCTGTAAAAGATGCCGTTGTATTGAAGGAAGCTTTGGAATTTGCTTTTGTGAAACGCGATAAAATGGCGCAATACGCTGCAAATCTCTATGAATTGATTGTTCAAAATTATGACCGGAAATTTGTCCAAAAAGAAATTTTTAGCAACTATCAGCGACTAATTAGCGCAGCCAAAACAATGGAATAGGTTATATTTGAGAGTTTCCAATTAATTGTCAAAGTTCCTTATGAAATCTAGCATGTCGAAAACGACACACACTGGGATGATTTTAAACCAAACGAGATTCCATCTGATCGATAAAAAACAAATTATAACCAGATGAAGTACCTCGTGACCGGCACGGCCGGATTTATTGGATTTCATGTTGCTCAAAAACTGATCGATCGGGGTGATGAAGTTGTCGGTTTGGATATCATCAATGACTACTACGACATCAATCTCAAGTATTCACGGCTTGAGTACAGGGGGATTCCAAAATCAGAGATTCAAAAAGGAAAAATTGTCCAATCAACTACCCAAAAAGGGTATCGCTTTATCCAATTGGAGTTGGCGGAGAAGGAGCCTTTGATGGCGCTTTTTGAGCAGGAGAAGTTTGATGTGGTGATTCATTTGGCAGCACAGGCCGGGGTGAGGCATTCGCTGACACATCCGGAGGTGTACATTGAATCCAATATTATGGCATTTCTCAATATTCTGGAATGTTGCCGATTTCATCCTGTGAAGCATTTGGTCTATGCAAGTTCAAGTTCTGTATATGGGGCAAATGAGAAATTGCCGTTTTCCACCTCGGATTCTGTAGATCACCCGATTTCGTTATATGCCGCTTCCAAAAAATCCAACGAACTGATGGCACATACTTACAGCCACTTGTTTGGGATACCGACAACCGGCCTTCGGTTTTTCACCGTTTATGGCCCTTGGGGAAGACCGGATATGGCCTTGTTCCTTTTCACCGAAGCGATTCTAAAAGGAGAGCCGATCCAGGTATTCAATTATGGCAAAATGAAGCGGGATTTTACTTTCATAGATGATATCGTAGCAGGCGTGTTGAAAGTTGCCGACAGACCTGCAAAGCCCAACCCTGATTTTGATTCTCAAAACCCTGATCCGGGAAGCTCGAAGGTTCCCTATAAGTTGTACAACATCGGTAATTCAAACCCAGTATTGTTGATGGATTATATTAAAGCTGTGGAAAAGGGACTGGGAAAATCGGCTAAAATGGAACTTCTCCCATTGCAAATGGGGGATGTCCCTGCATCGCATGCCGATGTGACCGATTTGGTTCGGGACACTGGCTATAAACCTGCAACTCCTATTGAAGATGGGGTAAAAGCTTTCACTGATTGGTATTTAGCGTATTATAAAAAATAAAACCATGTCTAAGTCTATTTTAATCACAGGTGGTGCCGGATTTATCGGTTGCCATGTAATTCAACTTTTTGTCACCAACTATCCCGAGTACAAAATCGTCAATTTAGACGCCTTGACCTATGCAGGAAATCTGGAGAACCTAAAATCAGTGGAGGGCGCTCAGAATTATAGTTTTGAAAAGGCCGATATCCAGGAAGCAGAAGCGCTTGACGTGATTTTTGCCAAGCATCAAATCACCGATGTGATTCACCTAGCCGCAGAATCTCATGTGGATCGCTCTATTTCTGATCCCTTGGCTTTTGTGAAAACCAATGTCTTTGGTACCGTGAATCTGCTCAATGCAGCCAAGAAAGCTTGGGCAGGGGAGCTGGATCAACATTTATTTTACCACGTGTCGACAGATGAAGTCTATGGTTCCTTGCATGACGGAGGTTTCTTTTTAGAAACAACTGCATACGATCCACAGTCTCCTTATTCCGCTTCCAAAGCCGCTTCGGATCATTTTGTTAGGGCTTATGCAAATACTTACAAAATGAAAATAGTGGTCTCCAATTGCTCTAACAATTACGGCCCCAATCAATTTCCCGAAAAACTGATTCCCCTTTGCATCAACAATATCAAAAACATGAAACAGCTTCCAGTCTATGGAAAAGGCGAAAATGTGCGAGATTGGTTGTTTGTCAAAGATCACGCGAGAGCGATTGATATTGTTTTTCACAAGGGTAAAGCTGGTGAAACCTACAATATCGGAGGATTCAACGAGTGGAAAAACATCGATATCGTGCGATTGCTTTGTCAGAAAATGGATGAAAAGCTGGGACGGGAAGCAGGTACTTCAGAGAAACTCATCACCTTTGTTCAAGATCGTGCGGGCCACGACCACCGCTATGCGATCGATGCGAGCAAGATCCAAAAAGAGTTGGGTTGGGAGCCAAGCTTACAGTTTGACGAAGGAATCGACATCACGATTGACTGGTATTTAGCCAATGAAGAATGGCTGGACCATGTGACCTCCGGAGCGTATCAGGAGTATTATAAGGAGCTATATCGCACAGACTGATATTGAGTAACTAACCAAAAAAGCCCCGAAAATCCGGGGCTTTTGCTGTTTTATGACTAAGGTAAAATCAATATAGCGTCCTAAAGCGAATCGTTCCCGGAATAGTTTTCAATGCCTCAATGGCTTCTGCTTTATAGACCTTATCGATATCCGTGATCACATAGCCGATCTTTTCATTGGTTTTGAGGTATTGTCCTACGATGTTAATGTTGAAGCTGGCAAGCACTTGGTTGATTTTTGCCAATACACCTGGTTCGTTGTGGTGAATGTGAATCAAGCGATGGGCGTCATGCAGGAATGGCAATTGGATATTTGGGAAGTTGACCGAATTGTACGTGTTGCCCGTATTGATGTATTCCATGATTTTGCCAGGAACAAATCTTGCGATATTTTCCTGAGCCTCCAGTGTGCTGCCTCCAATATGTGGAGTCAGGATGGTATTTGGTAAACCTTTTAATTCTGACTCAAACGACTCCTTGTTGTTTTTTGGTTCTTCGGGGAACACATCCACCGCGCTACCTCCCAAATGTCCTGAAAGTATGGCGTCTCTAAGTGCAGGAATCTCGACCACGTGACCTCGGCTGAGGTTGATTAAAATAGCACCCGGTTTCATCTTTCCGATTCTCTCTCGATCCATCAGGTGTCTGTTTTCTTTTCGCCCATCTACATGAAGTGAGATTATGTCACAAGTCGAAACCAATTCATCCAAGGAATCTACTTTAGTGGCATTTCCAAGGGCAAGTTTTTCGATCACATCGTAATAGAATACGTTCATTCCCATGTTTTCTGCCAATACAGAAAGCTGAGCTCCGATATTTCCATATCCTACGATTCCAAGTTTTTTCCCTCGGATTTCAAAAGACCCTGAAGCGGATTTATCCCAAATGCCCACGTGCATGCCGACAGATTTGTCCTGCAATCTTCGCATGAGGAAAATGATCTCAGCGATGGCCATCTCTACTACAGATCGCGTATTTGAGAAGGGTGCGTTAAAAACCGCAATTCCTTTTCGCTCGCATTCTTCCAAGTCGATTTGGTTGGTTCCGATGCAGAAAGCACCAATTGCCAAAAGCCGGTTGGCGTTTTCCAGAACCTTTTTGGTCACGTTTGTTTTAGATCTGATTCCAAGAATGGAAACAGTCTTGATTTTTTCCCTAAGTTCTTCTTCGCTTAATGCGCTGGAGATTACCTCTACTTCATAGCCTTCCTCTTGAAGGAGGTGGATTCCAATGGGATGTACATTTTCCAGAAGGAGGACCTTAATTCGGCTTTTTGGGTAAGAAAATTTCGTGTTCAACTTGTTGATATAAAGGATTTCGTCAAAACTTGGGGCAATGTGATCGGCTCGGCTCACGACTTTTGGTCTGGAGACATTTTCCGTAAATGCATAGAATTTATTGGCAAGTCCCGATGCCTTTATTTCATAATCAGTGTAGCCATCACCAATGACATAAATATCCCCTTCCAAATTTACATTTTTGATCGTTTCAGTCTTGCCATTGTTTTTGGAGAGCGGATTTTCACGATTGAAATCGACAATATTTCCCGCCTCGTCATAGACAAACTCATTTGCAAAGACATTTTCTTTCAGAATGCCATACTCAGAAACAATTGGAAGTATGAAGTCCTTAAACCCGTTGGAAATGATGTAAATGTCTTTGGCGTTTTCCTGAAGCCATTCTTTATTTCGTTCAAAGGATTTGGATACTTTTTGCCTAAGCGCAGCAATCAGGTCTGTAATTTGTGTTTTGCTGGCTTTGAGGATCTCTAATCTTAGTTCCAAACTTTCACGAAACGTGATGGATCCCTCCATTCCTTTGTCCGTGATGTCCTTAATGGATTGGAGTTTTTTGACTTTTTCCGGGTCGTTGATCAGGCTGATTTCCCCGAGAATGTCCAGGGCTTCTACTTGTGTAAAGGTACTGTCAAAATCAATGATGAACTTTTTGGTTTGAGGCATGAGTGCAGGGTCGTATTTCTAATCTTGAACAAAATTACAGCATTGCTAAAGAATCGGAAGATTTATTGAAAAAAATGTTTCTTTTCTTTTGATGTGTTTGAAAATTCTAAAAATACCCGGTATTCCCATCTAATCTTCGGTAGAAAATAAATTTGCAGATTTGGGTCTGAAGCGGTTTTCACATCGATGCATTTGGCGTATTTTTGAGCGTTAATCGTACCTGTTATGAAAAAATCAATCCTACTTTCCGCGGCAATTATTTCAGCACTTTCTTTTTCTTGCCAAAAACCGGCTGAATCTGTAAAAGAACAAGTGGAAGCCAATGCAAAATCTGAACCTGTAGGTGAAGCAGAAGTTGTGCCCGGATCCTATGGCGCAAATTTGGATGAGAATACTGTCTTGGGAACTTCCGAAATGATTTCCGCAGTGGAAGCTTCAGGAACTTTTACAGGGAAAATTGAAGGCGAAATCAAGGAAGTCTGTACCAAAAAAGGTTGCTGGTTTACCATGGACCTTGCTAATGGCGAACCCATGCGGGTAACTTTCAAAGACTATGGATTTTTCATTCCAACCAATTCTCAGGGATTTCCAATAATTCTGGAAGGTGTGGCTACGCTGACCGAAACGGATGTGGAGACGTTGAAGCATTTTGCGGAAGATCAGGGGAAATCCAAAGAAGAGATCGACGCGATCACTTCACCAAAACGTGAAATTACCTTTGAGGCAACAGGAGTAATCATCAAAGACAAAGCTTAAAAATGCCCATCGCATTGGATAACCTTCGGGTTGGTAGAGTGTATCGATTTGTCAATCAGGGCGAAATCCGGACCATTGAGATTATGGCCAGACTTGCCGGTGACAATTTCAAGATCAAAGATCTAGATACCTTGGAATACTACACCATCCATGAGCTTCTCCAATGGGGAAAGGGTAAAGATTACGAGTTGGAAGAATTCAGATAAAAAAAAAAGAGTCTGTCTCATCAGGCTTCTTGGTGTCAGCCTGATGAGAAAGCCCCTTTTTTCTGTTTTTGATTAATGCATAGCCTTAAACCCAGGCTCATAGATTAACCGAACGAAAGATCCTAAACCTGCATCAGGTTGGCCTACCGGAATCACTGAAACAATACCTATCAAAAGATTCTCAGCCAATGCCACCCGCATTTATGGTCTCAGGGTGGCGAAGGATTTTCCCTCATGGATTTCCTGATTGACCTCCGGGCCAATGAAATTGCGGGTTCCGGACACCATGTAGTGCAAATGGTAATTCACTTCAAAACCCACATTTGCCCGTCCTCCATGGGCTTTCTCTAGTACAGGTCCGGTATAGATCAGCGAGGGATAATTACTCCCCCAGCACTTTGCTGCTATAAGGGAAGGATTAAAAATATTCCCTCTAAATGCTTCTTCTTTGCCCAGTCGGTCAAAACTTATCTCATGTCCGAAATTACGATCAGTCTGGGACTGAGTTGTTAAAAAAAACTTTAATCCGAACCGAGGAAGGAGTAACTTTGGTCACAGTCTTTGGCAAAGGTCCAACTTACTTTAGCCTAAAAATAGAATATGTCAAAAAGTTTAGGAGCTGCAATCCTAGGTTGCAAATGCCCAAAATGCCGGGAAGGAAATCTTTTTTCAGTAGGAGTGTTTAATTATCGAAAACTTTCAGATATCAATAAAACCTGCCAAATCTGTGGGGCCAATCTCAATCCTGAACCGGACTTTTACTACGGAGCGATGTATATCAGTTACGCCTTTTCCGTAGCGTTGGTGATTACTGCGCTGACTGCGATTAATGTGCTGGTCGAGGAACCCGAGCTTTGGATGTATCTGACCTTAGTCTTGGTCTTAAATATCATTTTGCTTCCTTTGATGCTCAGGTATTCGAAAGTATTGTATCTATATGGTTTGGGGAAACTGAAATACAATGGGTAGCGTATCAGGGAAAAATAAATTTAAAATTTCATTGAATCCTTCGACTAGTTAAGTTTTATGAAGCCTTCTCCATTTTTAAAGAAAGTATTAATACGTGGATTGGGGTATTTTTACCTAGTTGCAGGGTTGAATCATTTCTTAACACCCAATTTTTACATACCCCTGATTCCTCCGTTCTTTTCTAATCCTGATTTGATCAATTTACTGGCTGGGGTTGCAGAAGTATTGTTGGGGTTGGGAATTCTTTATTTTCCGACCAGGGTCAGGGCTTCATGGGGCATCGTCCTGATGTTGCTTGCATTCATTCCTGCACATGTTTATTTTATTCAAATTAATACTTGCGTGGACGGCGGTCTATGTGTTCCGGAATGGATAGGCTGGGTTAGATTGATTCTCATTCATCCCTTACTTATTTTCTGGGCCACCTGGGTGGCAAAAAATCCAAAGCTTTATGTCTAAAAATGTTTTCGGCCAAGACCTGATTCCTTGTAGTTTGAATCCAATGACAGGATTTTATAGAAATGGTTGCTGTGAGACAGGGCCTGAGGATTCGGGTACACATACGGTTTGTGCTGTTCTTACCGAGGAGTTTTTGGTTTTTTCAAAAAGCAGGGGTAATGACCTCATGGCTCCGATTCCAGCCTATGATTTTCCCGGATTAAAAGCAGGCGATAGATGGTGTCTATGTGCACTGCGATGGCTTGAGGCTTACAAAGCAGGATGCGCGCCACTTGTTATTTTAGAAGCTACGAATGAAAAGACCCTGAATCTAATTCCCTTGGATGTTTTGATTTCAAAGGCGATGAAAGTTGCTAAGTAAAATTATCAATTTGTTAATCTTACTAACAAAAACAGAAGAAGTACAAACTTTTTGCCGTATCGCTCCGTTTTACCCTTCATAATTCTTTTGCGAATGGATTCAATTTTAAAAAAGATGCGGGTAGAGGTGAATCCAAACCTGTACTTGAAAGAGCCATTTAGTTCCGAAATAGGAACTCTGACTGTCAGTGAAGGCACTAAAATGATCCAGGAATTGGGTATAGAAGTGTTCACATTCAAAAAATTAGCTCAGCAGATCGGAAGCACAGAGGCAGCGATTTATCGGTACTTTGAAAACAAGCACATGCTTTTGTTGTATCTCAATGCCTGGTATTGGGCATGGATGGAGCATAATTTGGTTTTTGCCAATTCTAATATCAAGGATCCTTATGAGCGATTGGCCATTGCAGTCAGACTAATGGTAGATGGCCCGATTTATCTGGAAAATGAATTTTTGAACCCTAAAATACTCAGAAAATTAGTAATCAACGAGTCCATCAAAGGTTACCTTACCAAATCAGTAGATGTGGAGCATGAGTCAGGAATTTTCGCTCAAGTTTACAGATTTGGTGAGCGAATTTCTTTAATAATCAAGGAGATCAATCCTTCTTATGAGTTTCCCAAGACATTGGTTTCGACAGTTATGGAATCCAGTCTCTTACAATCCTTCAATTCACTTCACCTTCCCGGGATGACTGAGGCCAGCCATGAAGGGAAGGAACGTTACCAGTTTTTCCACCAACTTGTTCTAAAAGCGATTTCAAATGCTTAGCAATACAGAGATTACTCCCTTAAAGCGCCTATTTGGGCTACTCAAGGACGAAAAGAATCAAGTCTATGCGATCTATTTTTATGCGATTCTGAATGGCTTGATCACGCTTTCATTGCCATTGGGTATTCAGGCGATATTGAACTTCATCCTTGGAGGTAGGATCAGCACCTCTTGGATAATTTTGGTCATCATTGTGGCCCTTGGTGTAGCATTCAGTGGATTTTTACAGATTTCCCAATTGCAGATCATGGAGAAATTGCAGCAACGGATCTTCTCCAAATCTGGGCTTTCGATTGCTTATCGCCTTCCTAAGGTGAAAACCGAAATCATGCACGGCCAATATGCGCCGGAAATTGTCAATCGT
This sequence comes from Algoriphagus boritolerans DSM 17298 = JCM 18970, assembly GCF_900108085.1. Classification (GTDB taxonomy): domain Bacteria; phylum Bacteroidota; class Bacteroidia; order Cytophagales; family Cyclobacteriaceae; genus Algoriphagus; species Algoriphagus boritolerans. The sequence goes on along the minus strand of NZ_FNVR01000003.1, from coordinate 243,618 downwards.
TTTTTTGATACAGTCAATCTTCAAAAGGGCTTGGCAAAGATCTTAATCGATTTCTCAGCGGCTTTGCTTCAGGTCATTTTCGGTTTGCTTTTGTTATCGATTTATCATCCGACTTTCATTCTTTTTGGATTTGTGCTGATTGGGATTTTGACCTTGATTTTCTATTTCTCAGGTCCTAGGGGAATGGAAACAGCCCTAAATGAATCCTCCTACAAGTATCAGACTGCCTATTGGCTGGAGGAAGTAGGAAGAACCCTGAATTCCTTCAAGCTGGTGGGTAGTACCAGATTACCCATACTGAGAGCGGACAAATTGATTCAACGCTATGTGGAGTTTCGATCCAAGCACTTCTCTGTTTTGATTTTTCAGTATAAAGTGATGGTAATATTCAAGGTTCTTATAGTCACCAGTTTATTGGTGGCGGGAAGCTTGTTGCTGATCAACGATCAGATTTCCATCGGGCAGTTCGTAGCCGCTGAGGTGATCATCATTTTGGTTGTCAACTCGGTAGAAAAGCTCATTCTTTCGCTTGAAACGGTCTATGATACGTTGGTTGCGGTAGAAAAACTCGGTAATGTTATGGACTTGGAACTTGAGCACCACAGCCCCTCGGAGAAAATTGTAGTGGCGAGTCCCGAAGGGCTGAAATACAGCATGAGTGATGTGGTTTTTCATCCGCAGGATGCCGAAGATCCTATTTTAAAAAATGTAAGTCTTACAATTCATCCCGGCAGGAAGGTCGTAGTTACTGGGAAGAGCGGCAGTGGCAAAAGTGCCTTGTTGGCGCTATTCTCAGGCTTATATGAAGAATACGAGGGGACTGTTTCGGTAAATGACCTGTCTCTCGAGTACATTAATCTTGAAAAATACCGAGGAATGGTAGGTGACTTTTTGGAGTTGCAGGAAATTTTCAACGGTTCCATTCGGGAAAACATACTGATGGGAAGGGATTTTGATCAATCCCACCTGGAATATATCCTGGATCTCGTCGGGCTAAAAGAATACCTCTATAGGCTTCCGGAGGGATTGGAGGCTATGTTGCAACCCCAAGGTCGCGGCTTACCCAAATCACTTGCGCAGAAAATTCTACTAGCAAGGGGATTTGTGGGTAAGCCAAAAGCGCTGATCATGGAAAACGTCCTACAACACGTAGAAACGGAAGTCCAGTCGAAAATCATTGATTACCTCTTTAATGGTAATTGGACGCTGCTCATGGTGTCTTATGATGAGGATGTCTTGAGTCGTGCTGACGAGGTGGTCATGATGGCTTCAGGACAAATCCTCTATCATGGAAATTATGAAGGATACAAAAATTTAAAAAACTAAGGCCATGTTGAACATTTCTTTAAATAAAATTCAGGAATCAATTCCGTTCAGCGGCTCCAAAAGCCTGGTGATGACCCTGCCTCAAAAGGAGAGTCAACGTAGAGTAAGATTACTCACCGGGATTGTAATTTCTTTCTTTATCATGCTTTTTCTGCCATGGACCCAAAATATTCGATCCAAAGGCTACGTCACGGCATTACGACCGGATCAGCGACCACAGACGATTCATTCTATCTTGGCGGGGAGAATCGAGAAGTGGTATGTAGCTGAAGGAGACTATGTATCCAAAGGTGACACCATTTTACAGATATCAGAGATCAAGGACGAGTATTTTGATACCCTGCTTTTACCGCGTACTCAGTTGCAAGTCAATGCAAAAGCATCCTCTGCCAGATCTTATAGGGACAAAGTAAACGCGCTAAATGCACAGATAGCTGCCTTAAAGCGAAATAATATTCTCCGCTTACAACAGGCAGAAAACAAACTCCGCATGGCCGAACTTAAAGTTCAGTCGGATAGTATCGAGCTGGTTCAGGCAAAAGTGAATTTTGAAATCGGAAAGTACCAGTTGGATCGTGCTGAAAACCTTTATGAAGAAGGCTTGAGGTCACTTACTGATTTCGAAACCAGAAAATTGAAGTTTCAGGAAGTTCAGGCAAAGTTGATCTCCTCAGAGAATAAGTTGCTCAGCAGCAAAAATGAATTGATTTCTGCAAAAATAGATTTGGATGCAATCGACAATGATTTTAAAGATAAATTAGCCAAAGCTGAATCGGAGATGTATACAGCCATGTCTTCTCAGTTTGATGCCGAGGCAAGTACGACTAAGCTGGAAAACCAATATTCCAACTATGAACGAAGATCAGGCTACCGGCATATCCTAGCTCCGCAGAATGGATATATTGCAAAGGCCGTTCAAGTAGGTATTGGAGAGACTATAATAGAAGGAGATCAAATCGTCAATATTGTGCCTGCAGATGCTGAATTGGCAGTGGAAATGTATGTTCAACCGGTAGACTTCCCGCTGATCAAAGTAGGGAACAAGGTCCGATTTATCTTTGACGGTTGGCCAGCCATCGTATTTTCGGGCTGGCCCCAGATTTCCAATGGTACCTTCGGGGGTGTTGTGGTAGCCATCGATCAGTTTGCAGGTCCCAATAATCAATACCGTGTTTTGGTAATCCAAGATCCTGAAGAAGAAGCCTGGCCTGATTTATTACGGATAGGTTCAGGTGCCGACGGAATTGCCCTGCTCAACGATGTACCGGTTTGGTATGAAATCTGGCGTCAACTGAATGGTTTCCCAGCCGATTATTATACTCAGGAAGAAAAAGATCAGGCCAAATCAGGCAAAAAATGAAAAAAGCGACACTGATTTTATTGTTGATTTTTTGTTCCTTTTTTTCAAAAGCTCAGGATACGCTTCGGCTTGGCTTTGAGGAGTATATGGAGTGGGTACGACTGTATCATCCGGTTTCTGCTCAGGCTGATTTGAATCTTCGCTTGGGGCAAATGGAACTGCGGCAAGCAAGAGGCGCATTCGATCCCTTGATTTATGGCAACTTGGACAGAAAGGAGTTCAAAGAGACCACTTATTACAATAAAAGGGACCTGGGAATGAAAATTCCTACTGGGATGGGGGTAGAGTTAAACGGGAATTTTGAGCAAAATGCGGGAACTTACCTTAACCCGGAGGGTACTGTGCCTTCTGCTGGGTTACTTTCCGCCGGTGCTTCAGTAAATCTTGGTCAGGGACTTATCTTGGACGAAAGGAGGGCAGCACTTCGCCAAGCACAGATTTTTCAGGAATCAAGTGAAGTAGAACGGATCAGGCTGTTGAACCAATTAAATCTCGATGCCACAGACATGTATTGGAGATGGGCTCTAGCTTTCGAAAATCTGAAAGTACTTCAGGAAGGAGTAGAATTGGCTTCCTCCCGATTCAATTATGTCAAGAGCAGCTTTGAGCAAGGGGATCTTGCAGCCATTGATACCGTCGAAGCTTTTTCCCAATTGCTCAACCGCCAGTATCGACTTCAATCGGCTGAAAACACCTTTTTTGCTACAACACAGGAACTGAATACCTTCCTGTGGGATGAGAACGGGAATCCGATGTTTTTAGCAGAGGAAACGCTGCCCCAAGGTCTGTACGATGAATTCACTTCCATTCCGGACTTTGAAGAATTGCGGAGTATCGTAGGACGGCATCCTGAACTTCTGATCACAGATTTCGAACTCGCAAGTTTGGACGTAGATCGCAGACTGAAGGAACAGCAACTCCTTCCTGTGGTGAAGGTGAAGTATAATTTTCTTACCGAATCACTTTCTCCGCTTGAGATGTCTCCTTTTTTTGAAAATGATTACAAGTGGGGTGTTTCGGTGTACACACCACTATTTCTGAGAAAAACCAGAGGTGCAGTCGGATTGGCTAGGGCGAAAATAGATTTCAAACAAAACTCCCGGGATCTGAAAGAATTACAGCTTCGGACGAAGCTCGAATCGGAACTCAACAATTGGACAATCTTGAATCAACAGGTAGCGACCTTTTCTGAAAATGTGAAAAGTCTTCAGGCCTTGTTGACAGGAGAAACACGACGATTCCAAATGGGAGAGTCAAGTTTGTTCTTGGTCAATGCTCGGGAAGTAGCCGTGTTTGACTCCAGAGTTACGCTGAATGACCTTGCCTCCAAACTCAGAATCTCTTATGCTAAAACACGCTATGCAGCAGGGTTGGGTTTTTAATAGATTACACTGAATCAATAACTTATATCAATTTATCGTAAGCAAATTCGAAGTCTAAATTCCACTCCAAATTTAACCAGTGAGATAAGCTGGTTTTTAGGTTTTCGATTTCTGAATGACTTTGGGATGCATGCTCAAACCATGTCTTTATTTCTTCGCTATCTTTTATTTTGCCGGGATTTCTGAGGTAGAATAGGAGAAGAGCAAGTAAACAAAGGCTCGTTTTTGGAGGATAATGCCCGGTTATTTCGCGGTAATCAATAAGAATCGGAAGTAGTCGGCTTTTAAGTTTAGCTATACTGTTCAAAGAAATATCGCTCAATTTGTGTGAGACAAATGGATTTCTAAATCGATCCAGAACGTCATTAGCATATTTTTTTAGCGCCTCTTTATCCGACTTGATGGTTGGTATTATTTCACGATCGATCATCTCAAACAGAAGTTTTTCGCACTCAGGAGCCGCAATCCATTCTCCCACAGTTTCGAATCCATGGAGTAAACCATGCCCGGTCATTGCGGTGTGAGAGGCATTGAGGATCCGGACCTTGCGTAAGGCATATCCTGAAATATCCCCGGTCAGAATTACTTCAGACGAACTGTCAAGAAAGGGTAAATGTGTGCGGTCATTCTCGACTCCTTCAATAGCCCAAAGGGCATAGGGTTCAGCCTGAACCAGGAAGGGATCGGATTCTTTTTCTTTTAAATTAAGATGTGAGGGGAATCCAGGTACAATTCTGTCAACCAGAGAATTATGAAAAGAAACCTTATCCTGAATCCAGGACTGGAATTCTAGGGAGAGCTCCCATTTTTTTGCATGCGACAGGACAAAACTTTTTAGAAGCGTGCCATTGTCAGGAAGAAGCTCGCAGGGTAAAACTACGGTTTTCATCTCTGGAATAGTCTCAAATCTCCTAAAGAGCCATTGGGTCAATCTTCCCGCAAAGGATTCCGCAAATTTTTCAAAAGGGCCTTCTTCTTTCATCACCATTCCGGCCTCAGTCACATTGGAAATGATCCATTTTAGTTGGGATGAGGAAGCGAATTCCATGAATTTGTCCTGCTCCTGAGGAAGCTTTAGCCCATCCTTGATGCAGTTGATAGGGCGGATTTGTTCCACCTTTTCTCCATCCTTGAACCCGGCTACCAAAAGACTGAACGAATAGTCCTGAGCAGCCAAGCGTAGAAGGTTATCACTTGAAGTGGACTGTATGATACAGATATTCAGGTTATTGCCTGTTTCATTTAGATCCTGAACCATCGATCCGAAAAAGGCTCTCAAGAAATTTCCGGTACCGAATTGAAGTATTTGAATAGCGGTGTTTGCCATGTGCTAAGTTTTTTAATTATTTAGGAGAAAAAAAAGCAACCGTATGCCAGCATTTGTATTAGTAGAAGTCAACATCCAAGATCCATTAGTTTATGAAGAATACAAAAAACTAACCCCCAGCAGTGTCGAAGCTTATGGGGGTAAATTTGTAATCCGAGGGAATCCGGTTCAGGTCATGGAGGGATCGTGGAATTATGATCGTTTGGTATTATTGGAATTTCCATCCAAAGAAATTGCCTTGGAATGGTACAATTCTAAGGAATATCAAAAAGCTAAGAAAATTCGAGAAAAAGCCTCTTCTGCAAACTTTTTTATTGTGGGTTAGTTTTTTTGGCATTTTTATTGGTATGAAATACAAATACTATGGTTTGTTTTAAAGTCATCTATAATTCAACGCAAAACCTATCTCTTGAATAAGTGAAATAAATGTCAAAAAAATTCAATCACCCTAAATCTAAAATTAAATGAAAAAGTATTACATGAAATCGAGCATGACCCAAAGCGACCCACAGAGGGATGATTATAATGCATTCGAAGATTCCATAAGGCCGCTGAAAAAAAATTATAATCAGATGAAATGGTCGGGATTGATCCTGACCAGTGCGCTTGTTTTATCTTCTTGTATGTCAGAAGTGGAAGCACCGGAGGCCAATCAACTGGAAAATGCCATAGAATCTGCTGAAGTAGTTTCCGGAAGTGAGAATTTGAGAACAATTCCAGGGGCCTACAACTACATGGAGGAATTTGATAACCAAATTTTCTTTATCGTATTAGACGGCCTTGCTGCTCCTGAAGGACTTTATCCTGGCACTGGAGAAGGTTCTGCTACAAGATTTGGAAAAGGAAAAAAATCTTATTCTTTTATCAATCAGTTGGCGCAGTTTAACGAGAATTTCCAATTAATTACAACCGGAGCGCCTGTTACGGATATTTTTGGAGCCGACTTAGTGAAAATGGGTTTGGTGGATATTCCATCGAATGTTAGCTCCGTGACGACGGATGGAGAAGGAAATGCGATTTGGTTTGAAAACGTTGAAAATATCACTTCACCTGTTAATGATGATAGAATTGATTTCAAAGCTACAATTAAGGTTGTGGGAGGAAATGGAAGATTTGCGAAAGCTTATGGTGAAGGTGTTGTGGAGGGCTATTTCAATCCCAATCTGAACAGCCCAGATGCAGGAAAAGGAAAAAGTAAAGTGATGGCCAGAATAAATTATTGATCACCCTTTTTAAAACAAAAAAGCGGCCTTGAGTTTCAAGCGCCGCTTTTTTTTTTAGAGTGAAACTCCTCTTTTCCAAGGGATAAAGTCGAAATTTTTATTCTGCTCTGCCTTGGTTTTGACTTCACCACTTGCCACTTGGATGATTAAATCCAGTAGTTTGTCACCGCAGGTTTCTATTGTATCCTCTCCTGAAATCACAGTTCCGGCATTGAAATCGATGATATCCGGCATCCGCTGAGTTAATTTGTGGTTAGTGGATACTTTGATCACAGGGCAGATTGGATTGCCGGTAGGGGTGCCCAGTCCAGTGGTGAAGAGAACGATGTTTGCTCCACTTCCAGCCAAGCCTGTCGTGCTTTCTACGTCATTTCCCGGAGTGCATAGCAGGTTTAGCCCGGGAGTTTTCACATAGTCCGTGTAGTCTAAAATGTCAGAAATCGGCGCAGTACCTCCCTTTTTTGCTGCCCCGCAGGATTTGATTGCATCGGTCAACAAGCCGTCTTTTATATTTCCGGGGCTTGGATTCATGTCAAATCCACTCCCCACTCGCTTGGCAGCGGCATTGTAGGTCTCCATTAGATGGACAAATTTCTCGGCCAAGGCTTTGGTCTCACAGCGGTTGATGAGATTTTGCTCTGCACCACATAGCTCAGGAAACTCAGAAAGAATCGCTATACCACCCAAGGCAACGATCAAATCAGATACCCTGCCCAAAGTGGGGTTTGCCGAAATCCCCGAAAACCCGTCGGAGCCGCCACATTCCAGTCCAACGACCAATTTTCCCAAGGGTACAGGTTGCCTGCTTACCTTATTTGCCTCTACCAATCCATCAAACGTCTCATTGATAGCTTTTTTAATTAATTGGTCGGTAGTGCCTTCCTGCTGTTGGTCACAGATTATTACAGGTTTTGGGCGGCCTTTTTGGATGAGTGACAGTTTTTCAAGCAAGATACTGGCTTGTGCGTTTTGACAACCTAAACTCAGCACTGTAGCTCCAGCTACGTTGGGATGATTGATGTAGCCAGCTAGCAGTACACATAGTGTTTCAGAATCTTGCCTCGTGCCTCCGCATCCCAGGTCATGGGTGAGAAATCGGATTCCGTCTATGTTTTCAAAAATTCGGGAGCTGGTTTTTACAGATTTTTCCGCAACCGTTTCCGTATATTTTTGACTTTTGAGCCCAGAAATGAGTTTTTTGATGTGTAGCTCATAGGGATTGGGACTGCTGAAGCCCAAGGCATTTTCGAATGCTTCCTGCAGTAGTTTAATATTTGTGTTTTCACAAAATACCAAAGGTAATACCAACCAATAATTAGCTGTACCTACTTGATTATCAGGTCTTATATAGCCGTTGAAAGTTTTGTTTTTCCATTCAGAAATATCCGGTGGGGTCCAGGTAAAATGACCCAGATTAATATCATACTGACGGGTTTTGTGTTGAATATTTCCCAGCGTGATAGGGTATCCTTTGGGTATGGCTTGGGTAGCTTCACCCACGATGGTCCCATACATCAAGATGTCATCACCGGCTGCCAAATCCTGAATCGCAAACTTGTGCTTGGCAGCCACAAATTCCTGAATTTCAAGCTCTAGTTTATTTAAACTCACTTTTTGACCTGACTCCAAGTTTGAGAGTGCTACTCCAACATTGTCACTTGGGTCGAGAAGTAGGGTGGTATTGTTCATGGTTTTTATCCTTAACTTGTTCAAATTAGAGAAAAAAATATTCTTCAATGAAGAAAATTGTCACGATAGGAGAGGTGATGCTTAGACTTTCACCTCCCGGAAATCAACGGTTTTTCCAAACTCATTCCTTTGATGTTGAATTTGGCGGTTCGGAAGCTAACGTAGGAGCAGCTTTAGCTTTTTGGGGATTGCATGTGTCACATTTGACAGCCTTTCCCGATAATGAGATAGGCTGGGCAGCCTCAGGTCAGCTTCGAAAAAATGGAATTGATACGCGATTCATTCCATATTTGCCTGGCAGGATGGGAGTTTATTACCTTGAGCAGGGGGCGATGCAGCGGAGTTCTCAGGTGATTTATGATCGGATAAACTCAGCCTTTTCCAATTTTGACGGCAAAGCCTATAATTGGGATGAGATTTTTCATGGGGTCAGTTGGTTTCACTGGTCAGGAATTACGCCTGCCTTATCCGCCAAATGTGCCGAACTTACCCTTTGTTCACTTCAGGAAGCTCGAAAGAGGGGGATTACCGTCAGTGGTGATTTGAATTATCGAAGTAATCTGTGGCGATTTGGAAAAGAGCCTCATGAAGTAATGCCTGAGTTGATGGCACTGACCAATGTGATGATTGCCGGTTCAAGGGATTTTAAGCAGTGCTTAAATGAAGAGTTTAAAAGTTTCACTGAAGTTCGAAACATGGCATTTGATCGGTTTCCTCACTTGGAGTACATCGTCAAAACTGATCGGATATCCCACAGTTCGTCAAATAATACCATCTCTGCTATGCTTTTTGCAAAAAAGAGGATCCATTCTTCCAAATCTTATGAGCTTACTCATATCGTTGACCGAGTCGGTACCGGGGATGCATTCGCTGGAGGATTGATTTATGGTTTGCTCCATTTCAAACCTAAAGAAGCGATCGAATTTGCAATGGCGGCCGGGGCTATCAAACATAGTGTGCCAGGCGATGTATTGCTGTGCTCTTTACAAGAAATTCAAGAACTGGCTAGCGGTGAAGCAGTCGGAAAAATCAAACGCTAATGAGAAATCCAACGCCTTTCATCAAGAAAATGCATGCAGGTGGCATGATGCCGATCTTTTTCCATCCCGATGCCGAGGTCTGTCTGGATCTCCTTCACGCGGCATATGAAGGTGGAGTTCGTGTCATTGAGATGGTAAACCGGGGAAAAGAGGCCAAAGCAATATTTCCAAAAATCCGGGCCGCAGCGGAAAGGCTTCCGGGCATTTACCTGGGTGCGGGAACGATTTACCATCCATTCGAAGCAGAGGAATTTATCGATATGGGGGCTGAATTTATAGTAGCCCCGGTGATGAATCCCAAACTGGGGGAATATTGCTCCAAAGTGGATGTACCTTGGATTCCCGGCTGCGGAACGGTATCAGAGATATTCTTTGCCCAGGAATTAGGGGCGCAGCTTTCGAAAATTTATCCTGCAAATGTATTGAGTCCTGAATTTGTACCCGCAGTGCATGCGGTAATACCCAAGATGGAAATCATCCCCACGGGTGGTGTTGAGCCTACCGCCGAAAGCCTTAAAAAATGGTTTGAGGTTGGGGTCCTTTGTGTGGGAATGGGTTCTCAGCTGTTTCGAAAGGATTTGATCGCAAAAGGAGCTTTTGACCAGATCAAAGATTCCGTCCAACACGCCATGGGAATCATCGAGTCGATCCGGGCCAGTAAATCCTGAATTTATCGACTTTATGGCTAGGAAAAGCCCCCAAATAGGAGTTAAGAAACTTTTTGGGAGCCATTTCATTCAATTGAGGGCAATGATGGAGATATTCAATTTCGATAATTACTGGTTTAAAAACCTTAAATGTTTCAAATCTTCTGTCTTCCAACTCCCTTCTTTACTTACAAATCCGGCTGCGGTGTCATTCTGAGATAGGGCTTGATCACTTGGTGACCTTTTGGGAATTTAGCCGGAATATCTTCAGTCTTTATAGCGGGAGCTATGACCACATCCTCCCCGTGTTTCCAGTTTGCAGGAGTGGCGACGGAATAATTAGCAGTTAGTTGGAGTGAGTCAATCACCCGAAGCAGTTCATCGAAATTCCTTCCTGTACTCGCTGGATACGTGATGATCAGCTTTATTTTTTTGTCCGGACCGATGACGAAGACTGAGCGTACCGTGAAGTTTTCATTTGAATTGGGATGAATCATGTCATACAATTCCGACACTTTTCTGTCTTGGTCAGCAATGATGGGGAAGTTGACCACGGTATGCTGTGTTTCATTGATATCCCCAATTCAAAGTTTATGACTTTCCAAGCCATCTACGCTTAAGGCAATCACTTTTGTATTTCTTTTTGTAAACTCATCCCTGAGCTTAGCCACAGCGCCCAATTCCGTGGTACAAACCGGCGTATAGTCTGCCGGGTGTGAAAACAACACCCCCCAGCTATTTCCTAAATAGTCATGAAAATTGATGATACCTTCTGTAGTCTCTGCTGAAAAGTCGGGAGCAATGTCCCCTAGTCGTAATGCCATAATATTTTTTTTTAGTAGTCTATAGGATTAATAGACTAAAAATAACCAAAAAAGTTCAAACTTTCCAGATCAAAATTGAAGCCTCAGCTTTTTTAGCTTTTAAAATCTTTTATTGGAAAAAATGAAACAATGTCTGCAGTCTGATAATTTCTATGATAAAACAATCCGAACTTGAACCTTTAATCGTAATTCTAAAAAATCTACAAGATGAAGACCTATTATAATCCCGAAGACCTTAAGAAGTTTGGAAGCATCGGAGATCTTCAAAAATCCATGGCGGATAAATTTTTCGCATATTATGCGGAAGTGTTCAAGGAAGGAGCGCTCTCAGCGCGGGAAAAGTCACTGATTGCCCTTGCTGTCGCACATGCTTTGCAGTGTCCTTATTGCATCGATGCCTACACCACAGACACCTTGGAAAAGGGCTGCGATGAAGAGCAAATGATGGAGGCAGTGCATGTGGCAGCGGCTATTCGCGGAGGAGCATCTTTAGTACACAGTACTCAAATGATGAATAAAATCAAGGAAATTTCAATGTAATGAAATTGGGCAAAAATTGGATTTTCATGCAGTGGTTTAACAGACCATTCGAGATTCCATTTGACCATAAAAAAATAAATTATTTATAAATGAAGTCACTCAAGGCACAACTACACACTTTAGCAGATCCCGAAGAGGAATTGGCAGTACTTGAAGAAAGACATCCCGGAGGCGCTGACAACAATTTTAAAAATCACCTGGATCGTATTGGATTGTTTCCACTTCTGCCGACTCAGCTTGAGATATTTCAGATCAACATGGGTAAAATGTGCAATCAAGTTTGCAAACATTGTCATGTGGATGCAGGTCCTGATCGCAAGGAGATCATGACGCGAGAGACCATGCAACTGTGCCTGGATGTGATTAAAAAAGAGCCGTTTCTAAACTGCGTAGACCTCACCGGAGGAGCGCCGGAAATGAACCCGGACTTCCGGTGGTTTGTGGATTCCATCCGTTTGATCCGACCGGATATTAAGATTATCGTCCGTTGTAACCTGACGATTATTTTGGCAAATCCGAAATTCAATGATCTTCCGGATTTTTTCAAAAAGAACAGCGTGGAGGTTGTATCCTCTCTTCCCTATTTCTCTGCGATGAAAACCGATGCCCAACGGGGAGATGGTGTATTTGAAAAATCCATCAAAGCGCTGAAATTATTAAATCAAGTGGGCTATGGAATGGAGGGGTCGGGACTTGTTTTGAACTTGGTATACAACCCGTCCGGGGCATTTTTGCCCGGATCCCAGAGTGAATTGGAAGGAGAATTCAGAAAGAAGCTCAGGGATCGATTTGAGGTTGAGTTTAATTCCCTTTTTACCATTACCAATATTCCGATATCCAGATTTTTGGAGTATTTGCTTCGCTCGGAGAATTTCGAAAACTACATGGAAAAGTTACTGTCATCTTTCAACCCTGTGGCTGCAACAGGCGTCATGTGCCGAAACACAATTTCTATCGGGTGGGACGGGTATCTTTATGATTGCGATTTCAACCAAATGTTGGATTTGAAAGTGAACACAACGCATTCCACCCACTTATCCAACTGGGATTCATCGGCACTTGCTGATCGATCGATTGTGATTAATAACCATTGCTTTGGGTGTACAGCAGGTGCAGGTTCAAGCTGTGGAGGTGCGACTTCATGAACAAGGTTGCTTTGATCATTTTTCAGAAAAACGCCCAATTGGGAAAAGTAAAAACCCGGCTAGCTGCATCCATAGGTAATGAAAAAGCACTGGAAATTTACCAATGGCTCACAGCATACACTCATGAGCAGGTAAGAGGCATCAAAGTGGACAAATTTCTTTTCTTCTCGGATTTCATCCCGGAAATCCCGGTTGGGGAGTATACCAATTATCAATTTCGAGTTCAGTCAGGAGAAAATCTGGGCGATCGGATGCGTAACGCATTTTCCCAACTTTTCGAAAGTGGTTATAAAAGTGTGGTCATCATCGGTACAGATTGTCCGGAAATGACTAAAAATGACATAGAAAAAGCGTTTTTAAACCTCGGACAAGTGGATTTGGTAATCGGTCCAGCCAGAGACGGTGGCTATTACCTTTTGGGAATGAGTAGCTTTTTTCCAGAATTGTTTAACGATATCTCCTGGAGCACCTCGAAGGTTCTTGAGTCAACCTTGGATCGAGCCGATAAGCTTAACTTAGAATATGAATTTCTTAAAGTATTATCAGACATAGATACTTTATCCGATTTGGAGCAATTTAATATTCAACATAAAATCACCCATGAAATGCCTATGAGAAGGCTTCTAACACAGGGGGATGATTATTTTGGGCATTCCATCTGACAACTGAAAAACAAATTATAAACAGATGAAATCGAGCATGACGAAGATCGTCACACACTGGGATGATTATAATGCATGCGAGATTCCATCTGACCTTTGAAAAAAAAATTATAAACAGATGAATAATTACCTCGATACGACTGTGGACGTTTACAAGCAAGCCGCACTGAAACCTGATGTGGGTCTATGCTGTACCACTACGCCGATTTGGCAACTACCGGAACTTCGCATTCCGAAGATTATGCAGGAAATGAACTATGGCTGTGGAAGTACGGTCCATCCTCGGGACTTAGTCAATAATCCAAAAATTTTGTACGTGGGTGTAGGCGGAGGCATGGAAGTGCTTCAGTTTGCCTACTTCTCCAGACAAAAAGCAGGTGTCATTGGAGTGGACATTGTGGACGAAATGCTCGCTGCCTGTGATGAAAACCTTTCAACTGCGGAGAATGAAAATCCCTGGTTTCAGCGTGATTATGTGGAATTGAGAAAAGGAACAGCACTTCACCTTCCTGTGGAGGACAGCAGCATCGATGTAGCTGCTCAAAATTGTCTGTTCAATATTTTTACACAGGAAGACTTGAAACAAGCCTTGGCTGAGATGTTCAGAGTATTGAAGCCATACGGTAGACTGGTTTTAAGCGATCCGATTACCGAAAACCATATGCCTGAGTCACTTCGCAATGATTCCCGACTACGGGCACTGTGTCTCAGCGGCTCTTTGTCTCTGAAGGATTACCTAAAGATGATTACTGATGCTGGGTTTGGAACTGTGGAGATCCGTGCAAAACGTCCTTACCGGATCCTGGCCCCCGGACAATACGATACTGAAGAGATGATTTTTCTGGATTCGGTGGAGGTATGTGCCATCAAAGATCCCATGCCAGCTGATGGACCTTGCGTTTTTACCGGAAAGGCTGCCATTTATTTTGGAACTGAAGAATACTTTGACGATCATAAAGGTCACATCTTGATGAATAATCAGCCTTTGTCAATTTGTGATAAAACTGCCGCTGCTATTACTAACTTGGGTAGAAATGATATTTATGTTTCGGAATCTACATTCTTCTACGACGGAGGGGGTTGCTGCTAGTCGGGTACTAGTGCTTTCCCTGTTACTGTTTGCTTTTACTTTCCAAATTGGGAATGCTCAAAATCTTACAAATGAGCGGGATTATGAGGTTTCTGTTCTGGGATTTAAGATCGGGGAAATGACCGCTAACAGATCCAAAAGTGGAGATAGTACAGTCTACAAGGTGAAAAGTGCAGTTAGCTTCTGGTTTTTCGGAAAAGTAAATGTTGACTTTAATGTGGATACCAGGCTTCTAAACAATCAGATCGTTTGGTCTAGAAGCTTTTCTACGAGCAATAAAGGTGATTTCAGGTCGGAGTTGAAATGGAATGGTCAGTTTTACACCGTAGATGCAGCGACGTATAAGTTTGAAAATAAAAAGCCAATCAATGATCCTCTTTACCTCAGTGGTTCCATGCTTTTCTTTCATGAGCCAAAAGGAGGTGAGAATTCCTTGGCAGAAGTTTACGGGCTTGTTTCTAAAGTGAAAAAGATCGAAAACAATGGCTATGAAGTGACCATCAACGGGAATACCAACAAATATTACTACAAAAACGGGGTGATGGTACTGGCAGAAATGGAGAGTCCGATTAAAAATTATGTGATCAAATTAGTGGAGTAGTGAAAATGATGAAGTTGTCAGTGATCATTCCAACCTTGAATGAAGCTGAAAATATCCGAGAGTTGATTCCGTATTTGCTGAAACAAGGGGGTGGGTTTATCTCTGAAGTGATTGTGGTCGATGGGGGGAGTAATGATGAAACCTGCCGGATAGCGGCCAGTTTAGGAGCCCAAGTGATTAATTCCGAAATCAAATCACGCGCTGTACAAATGAACCTGGGAGCAGCTCATGCTAAAGGCAATACCTTATTTTTTGTTCATGCGGATACGAGACCTGTTTTGTCATTTGCAGAGGATCTTCAAATCGCCCTGGTCAAGGGATACAAAGCAGGATGTTTTCGGTACAGATTTGATTCTGAAACTTTTTTATTAAAGTTAAATTCGTGGTTTACTCGCTTCAATGGGCCTTTTTCTGGAGGAGGGGATCAGACCTTGTTTATAACCAGTGATTTTTTCAATACTTTAGGCGGATATGACACCAAATTTTGTCTGATGGAGGACTTTGAATTAGTCAAACGAATCAAAAGAAAAACAAGGTTTTATATCATTCCGAAGGCGATGACAGTGTCAGCTAGGAAGTATAGGAAAAATTCTTGGCTATGGGTTCAGCTTGCCAACCTATACGTGTTTACGCTCTTTCACCTTGGAGTTGCTCCGGAAAAGCTCAAAAAGTCATACACTTTACTACTGCAAAATGGGTCAAACACCTGATAAGTATTACCAGATCAATGGCATTCAACAAATAGGAATAGGTGTAAAAGATGTTCACAAAGCTTGGTCATGGTACCGTAAGGCTTTTTCTATGGATGTGCCGGTTTTTGAGGATGAGGCTACTGCCAACCTGATGACCCGATATACCAACGGAATAGCTGAAAGCAGGCATGCTGTGCTGGCACTAAACATGCAAGGTGGAGGGGGCTTTGAAATCTGGCAATTCACCAGTAGAACTCCCAATTCCACAGATTTTGAAATTTTGCCGGGTGATTTAGGGATTTATGCAGTCAAAATCCGTGTTCGTGACATCAACAGAGCTTTTAATCATTTGGAAAAACTTGGTGCCGAAATGCTTTCACCGATATCCAAAACTCCAAATGGAGTCAATGCCTTTTTTCTCAAAGATCCTTTTGATAATGTGTTCCAGGTCGTAGAGGCCAACGATTGGTTTTTGGAAAATTCCTCACCCACGGGAGGTGTTTTGGGAGTAATGATCGGTGTCTCGGATTTGGAAAAATCCATTCCGCTGTATCGGGATATTTTAGGGTTTTCTAGGCTTAACTATAAAGAAGAGGGAGTCTATCCCGAAATTCCAGGGGAAAATCTGACATTTAAGCGGGCCTTACTTTCTATGCCCAAAGGATGCAATCCAGGGGCTTTTGGAGCTTTGCTTTGTCCTGCTCAGATCGAATTGATCGAGGTAAAAGAGCGAACTGGAAGACCTATTTTTAAGGATCGGCTTTGGGGAGATTTAGGTTTTATTCACTGCTGCCTGGATGTGAACGGCATGCAGAATCTGAAGAAAAAAGCAGCAGAAGCAGGCTTTCCATTTACAGTTGATAGTCAGGATAGTTTTGACATGGGGAGTGCATCAGGCCATTTTGGATACCTGGAAGATTGTGATCAGACTTTGATTGAATTTGTGGAGACACATCGGGTGCCAATTCTACAGAAATGGAATCTTTACTTAAATCTTAAAAAACGAGACCCAAAAAAGAACCTGCCAAAATTTTTGGTCAGGCTCTTGGCTTTGAATCGGGTGAAAGCATAGTTCAAAACTGGAAGATTTTCTCTGCCAAGTTAATTAGGCGATGGGCATATCCGGATTCATTATCGTACCAGCCTACCACTTTTACCAAATTTCCTTTGGCTGAAGTTAGCGCTTCGTCAATGATACAGGAATTTGAATTCCCTAAAATATCCATAGAGACAATCGGGTCTGATTCTACTTGCAAAAAACCCTTCAGCTTCCCATTTTCCGCTTCTTTATAAGCATTGTTGATTTGCTCAGCTGTGACTTCGTGGTTCAGCTCGACAATTAAATCTGTCAGCGAACCATCCGGTACGGGTACACGCATGGCAGATGCTTCTATTCTACCGGCTAGTTTTGGTAAAATACGGTCCAGGGCAATTCCTGCGTTGGTTGTGGTGGGAATGATGGAATAGGCCGCTGCTCTGGCACGACGAAGGTCCCGATGCGGGGCATCGTGGAGATTTTGATCGTTGGTATAGGAATGCACCGTGGAGGCAAAGCCTTTGATCACTCCAAAACGATCCTCCAACACCTGAATCATCGGAGCCAGACAGTTGGTCGTGCAAGAAGCATTGGAAATAATCGTTTCAGTTCCTTTTAGGATGTTGTCATTTATCCCTAAGACTACCATAGGGATGCTATCTTCCTTAACGGGAGCGGAAATGATTACTTTCCTGGCTCCTGCCTTCAGGTGTTTTTCAGCTCCGGATCGGCTGGTAAACTTCCCGGTACATTCGATGACCAGGTCAATGCCCAGTTCCTTCCAGGGTAACTCCTCCGGATTGGATTTGGAGAAAAGCTGAATTGGCTCATCATTTATAGAAAGTACGTTTTGATCCAGCGTGACTTTCCCTTCAAATTTCCCATGAACGGAATCGTATTTTAATAAATGGGCAATTGCAGTGGATTCGGCAAGATCATTAATTGCGACCAGTTGGAATTTGGGATTTTGAAAAAGAAGCTTGGCTGTATATCTGCCGATCCGCCCGAATCCATTGATAGCAATTTTTGTAATTGGCGTTTGGTTTAGCATGGTAGGTTATTCTAAAACCGAAATTAAATTAGTATTCTCGACTTTTTAAAGCAAAATTTTAAGGCTTTGGTTCAGGTTTATACGGCAATTCCCAAAGAAATTTTTGTGGTGATTTTGGCTTTGTAAATCTGACCAGCTATATTTGCACAACCTTTCGGAAAAGCACGTTTTTCGGGGATTTTCACGGTCGGTTCGTCTAGGGGTTAGGACGTATCCCTTTCACGGATAAAACACGGGTTCGATTCCCGTACCGACTACTTAATTACTGATTGTCAATAAGTTATATCAGTATACTTGAAATTTTTAAATATTAGGGTCGGTTCGTCTAGGGGTTAGGACGTATCCCTTTCACGGATAAAACACGGGTTCGATTCCCGTACCGACTACTTGACTTTAAGAACTACATTCTTACAGTTAATGTCATTTTTGTTTTATGGTTGTTAGTGGTTAAAGTGAACAAAGTCCCGGTCCTTGATCGGGATTTTTGTTTTTTGCAGCATTTATATCAACGGCGGGCAAACGATTTTCATTTTTTCTATTTTGGAGGTTTGAATCAACCTACTC
Source organism: Algoriphagus boritolerans DSM 17298 = JCM 18970 (assembly GCF_900108085.1). Taxonomy (GTDB): domain Bacteria; phylum Bacteroidota; class Bacteroidia; order Cytophagales; family Cyclobacteriaceae; genus Algoriphagus; species Algoriphagus boritolerans. Next base: position 225,419 of record NZ_FNVR01000003.1, on the reverse strand, counting down.
CATGCTCAAACCCAAAATTCAATTCGCTTTTTCTCTGGCAATAGTGCTGGGAGTTTCAACCTTGGTTAGCTCCTGCAAGAAGCAAGAACCTGTTGATCTTCGGATCAAAACACTCACCAAAGAAGAAATTTTCCCCTTGGCTGAAGCCGCAGTGAAATCAATCAATCCCCTGGTGATGGATGGTCTGACGCTGTCAGTTTGGGCAGTGGATTCCTTAGTAAAAGATCCCATTTCCATCCAAGTCAACGAAAAGGGTGAGGTATTTTACTCCCGATCACCCCGGAGAAATAATTCCGAATTTGACATTCGCGGACATCAAAGTTGGGAGATCCGATCCATAGGGCTACAGACCATCGAGGATAAGCGGGCGTTTCTTCGGGATGAACTTTCGCCGGAACGGTCTTCCGAAAACACTTGGCTAGCTGATCTGAACGGAGACGGATCTCATGATTGGAGAGATTTGACTTTGGAGAAAAATGAAGTAGTCAAGCTCAAAGACACCGATGGGGATGGCTATGCCGATTGGTCTCAGATCATGATGCAAGACTTCAACGATGAGGTGACTGATGTCGCCGGTGGACTTATGAAAACCGATGATGCGCTGTATGTGGCGGTAGGTCCTGATCTATGGAAACTACTAGATACCAATGGAGATGGGATCATGGATGAAAAAACATCCCTGTCCACCGGCTATGGAATCCATATTGGTTTCGGAGGCCATGGAATGTCAGGGATCAAAATGGGCCCTGACGGTAGAATCTACTGGGGAATCGGAGATATCGGCTTTAACGGAAAAGGTCCTGACGGAACAGAATGGAAATATCCCAACCGTGGGGTAATAGCCCGGGCCAATCCTGATGGAAGTGATTTTGAAATTTTTGCCATGGGCGTGAGAAATACCCATGAGTTTACTTTTGACCAATTCAATAATCTGATTTCAGTAGACAACGATGGCGATCATGCCGGGGAACGGGAGCGCTTGGTGTATTTGACCAATGGTTCCGATTCGGGTTGGAGAATCAACTGGCAGTTTGGGAAATATCGGGATCCGGATAACAACACCTATAAGGTCTGGATGGATGAAAAGCTTTACCTGCCACGTTGGGAAGGTCAGGCTGCCTATATCACCCCATGTATTCAAAACTACGTCAATGGACCCACAGGGATGGTTTTCAATCCGGGAACCGGACTGGGAGAGCGATGGAAAGACCACTTTTTCGTCGCTGAGTTTGTTGGCAATCCGACAAATTCCGGTGTACATGCTTTTCAACTTCAGCCAAAAGGAGCCTCTTTTGAATTAACTAAAACAGAAAAAATCCTAGGTGGACTTTTGGCTACCGGTTTGGATTTTGGTCCCGATGGCACCTTATACATGGCCGATTTTATTACCGGCTGGGATGATAAAAACTACGGTAGAGTTTGGACTCTAAAGGATGAATCTGCCGCAGGATGGGAACTCCAGAAACTGACTGAAGCTGAATTACAGGTTGATTACCAGACACTTTCTGAAACAGATCTTAAGCCAAAACTTTATTTCGTGGATCAGCGGATCCGAAGAAAAGCGCAATTTGAACTCGTCAAGCGTGGTAAAAAAGGTGCCGCTATTTTCGAGGAAGTCATTCAGGATAAGAGTAATCAATTGGCTCGTGTTCATGCTATAGTAGGTTTGAGTCAATTGGCCAGAATGGATGACATGTCCTTTGCCGATGCCCTTGTTCCCTTATTGAAGGATTCAGATGCTGAGATCAAAGCTCAGGCTGCAAAGTGGATTGGGGATATCAAATATGGGAAAGCCGGATCAGAGTTGATCGCTGGATTGAAAGATCAAAATCCAAGGGTTCGCTTTTTTTCAGCCGAAGCCTTGGGAAGGACTGCGAATGCGGATGCTATTCAGCCTTTGATCACACTTTTGGAAGAAAACAAGGATGAGGACGCTTACCTTCGTCACGCTGCAAGTTTGGCACTTTCCAGAATTGGTAAAGTGGATGTTTTGGCTGGACTTTCCACCCATTCCTCCAAAGCAGTGCGAATGGGAGCAGTCCTGGCTTTGAGAAGATTGGAATCGCCTGAATTGGTTCGTTTTCTTTCAGATTCTGAGGAATTGATCGTGACAGAAGCCGCAAGAGCGATTCACGATGATTTTTCTGTTCCTGCTGCTTTACCGGCATTAGGAGCTTTATTGAGTACAACTCCATTCCAAAATGAACCCCTTATCCGAAGAGCAATCAGCGCTAATCAGCGCGTAGGAAAGGAGGAAAATCTAAATCACCTCATCGCCTATTTAGGTAAGACAAATTCCCCTGAAGCCTTAAAAACAGAAGTTTTGGCTGCGATTGGAACATGGGCAAAGCCTTCGTTGCTTGATCGTGTGGATGGAAGGTATCGGGGAGAAGTCACCCGAGATCCTGCATTGATCCGTGATCAGGTGAAGCCGGTTTTGATTGCGCAAATGGATAGCAGACAAGAGTCGCTCAGATTGGAATCTGTCAAAGCTGCCGGGAAACTTGGTATGGTCGATGTTGCTGGTCTGTTACTGTCAAAGTTGAAATCTGATCCCTCTGATCAAGTGAAGATTCAGGCTTTAAATTCAATAATGGCACTAAATGCTTCGAATCTTGGTGAAGCAATTTCCCAAGCCATGAGTGATAATTCCCAATCGGTAAGAGTGGCAGGGTTGGCATTATTGGCTGAGACCAGCCTTCCTAAGGATCAAAAAGTCATCCTATTGACGGATATCATTCAGAATCGGACAGTTCCCGAGAAGCAAACAGCCTTGCTTACTTTAGCCTCTTTGGAAGGAAGCAAAGATTTGCCTGTTTGGAAACAAATTTTGGCAGACTTTGATGACGGAAAGCTGCCTGAAGGGACTTGGATCGAACTGGAAGAAGCCATAACCCAAACCGAATCATCCGAATTGAAAGCTGAGTTTACCTCCCTTTTGGATAAAAGGGCAGGAGACGAACCCTGGAAAAAATATGCAGGGGCATTGGCAGAGGGCAACAGTCGAAGAGGGAGAAATATATTTTTCGAAAATCAAACCGCACAGTGTATTCGCTGCCATGCTTACAATGATATGGGAGGGAATGCAGGGCCTGCCCTAGACGGTATCGGAAATGTACTTTCCAAGGAGGAACTGCTGATAGCCCTGGTCGAACCAAGCAAAAGATTAGCGCCGGGGTATGGATTTGTGACGTTGGAGCTGAATTCCGGTGAAAGTATTTCCGGGACTTTGATGACTGATCTTCCCGAGGGAGTGACTGTCAAGGTTGGAACAGAAGAAAAATTAGTTCCACGGAAGGATATCAAATCTACCCAATTGGCTCCTTCAAGTATGCCGGCCATGGGAGATCAATTGAGTAAGCGCGATATCCGGGATTTGGTCACTTACCTCGGTAACCTAAGAAGAAGATTTGAATGAAATAAATCATGACAAGTAACGAAATACATTGGATCACAATAAGCCGGGCAAGAATCTCCCGCGACAAGATCGGGATAGGCTACATGGCCTTTAAGAATCAACTACAAATCAGATTCAGATGAAATACCCATGTCGAACGGTCGACACACAGGAGCATGATTATCTGGGGGTATTCTCCCGATGAAAGATCGGGACAGGCTATGTGGCAATTGAAAATCAAATTATAAACACATGAAAAAGCTGCTGATTGTTTCATTTGGGATTATAGGGTTTATTTTGCTGCTTTCACCCTGGATTTTGATCCTTTTTGGGAGAAATCAGCTGCATGATCATGATATTCCCAAGCAGGAACAGTTGGTAGAAAATGACCAAAAGCAGCGGATTTTGGTCATTTTTCCACATCCTGACGATGAAGTAACCGTGGCGGGTACGCTGATGAAACTGAAAGAAGAGGGGCATGAAATACAAATGGTCTGTCTCACTCGGGGAGAGAAGGGAAAGTCTTCCGGCATCGAGGATGAAGCGCAGTTGGCCTATCTGCGGACGAAAGAGATGCAAAAGGCTGCTGAGTTAATAGGGGCTGACGCGCTTCATTTGAAAAATTACCCGGACAATGGTCTGGAAAAAATCGGCCTGGATTCCCTGAAAGAAATCGTGGGGAAGTTGATTGATGATATCAAACCGGATGTCCTTATCAGCTATGATTCCAGGGTTGGATTATACGGCCATCCGGATCATCGGTTGACAGGCTTAGCAGTGGAGGAAGTTTTTTTGGAAAAGCGCGGAAATCTTGGTTTTGAACCTAAAGAAATGTACCAAGTGACGTTATGCAAAAAGCAAGTAAAGCTTGCTTTGAAGCTTTCCACCGGATTTCAGAGAAACTATCCCGAAGATCCGGCCATGGGTTTGCCCAAACCTGATTTTTCGATAGGTACCCGGGAATATTTTCCAAGAACTTTGGAAGTAATGAAAGCCCACCAAACGCAACAGGCTGTCTTGAAAGACTTGATGCCCCTGCACGATCGAGTTCCGGGCTGGATTTATTCAAGAGTTTTTGATCGGGAATATTTCAGGGAAGTCAAGTGAAGTCTAGTGTCTAAGGTTCCCAGTGGACTGATTTTAAAGCAATTACTTGTCGGGCTAGAATTACCATTGCATATTTCGGGATTATTGAAATTCCCTGAAGGAAAGAGGCTCGTTTGATATAGCTTTAGTCCTATGGTCGTTTAATCCGTAGTCTATGTTATCTGAAACCAAGTTTGGTGCGGACGCGGTTTAGTACATTCATTGCGACCGATTTAGCTTTTACTTCCCCGGCAGCCAGTCTTTTTTCGATTTCATCGGGATTATTCATAAAGAAATTGAAGGCCTCCCGTTCTTTCGAATACTTGCTAAGAATTAATTCCATGAATTCTTTTTTGGCATGTCCGTACCCATAATTTCCTCCCAGGTAATTGGCTCGCAAGGCGTCAGTTTGCTTTTGATCGGCTATCAAACTGTACAGCTTAAACACGTTGCAGGTATCCGGATCTTTGGGGTCTTCGAGCGGAGTACTGTCAGTGACGATACTGTTGACGTTTTTTTTCAGTTCCTTTTCCGGCAGGAAAATGTCAATGTAATTATTGTAGGATTTGCTCATCTTCTGTCCGTCAGTACCGGGGATGATTTTTACGGCTTCACTGATTCTGGCTTCGGGAATGGTAAGAATTTCCTCTTCCATGATTCGGTTAAAAGTAGTTGCTATGTCCCGAGTCATTTCAAGGTGTTGCAACTGATCCTTTCCCACGGGGACAAGATCGGCCGAGTAAAGCAAAATATCCGCTGCCATCAGCACGGGATAGGTAAATAATCCGGCATTGACATCGGCAAGTCGGGATGCTTTGTCCTTGAAGCTATGCGCATTGGCAAGCATGGGAAAGGGCGTGAAGCAATTGAGATACCAGGCGAGTTCGGCGACTTCGGGGATATGAGACTGTCGGTAAAAGGTCGTTTTTTTGATGTCCAAACCAAAGGCCAACCAGGCTGCGGCAACCGCAAGTGTGTTTTGCTTGCGAAGTTCACCATCCTTGCTGGAGGTAAGGGAGTGAAAGTCTGCAATAAAAATAAATGCCTCTTCTTTATTCTGATTGATCAGTTCAATAGCGGGGACAATTGCTCCCAAAATGTTTCCCAAATGTGGGCGACCGGAGCTTTGAATGCCGGTGAGTACTCTTGCCATCTACTTTATTTTGGCGCAAATTAAGCAAATCAAGCTATAATCGAGGCGAAATTATGCGTTAATTGCTGTATGATTCGATTCGCTTTCCCCCTTTGTCTATTCTTATTTTTGCTCATTTTTTCCATTGGCGCTCAGGGACAGGTAGATACTGTCCCAAAGGTGATTTGGAAAGTCAACCGAATTGATCTGGGGACCATTTTGGAAGAACAGGGACTTCAAACTGTTGAATTTGAATTTACAAATACCCAGGATTCAGTTTTTGTGATCAGAGATGTATGGCAGGAATGTGGCTGCACGACCGTGGATTTTACCAGAGACTCCCTTGTCAACGGAGATTCCGGGGTGATAAAAATCTCGTTTGATCCAACTTCCGCAGCCGGTTATTTCTCGAAACTGATCGTAGTGAAGGGTAATCTTTTGGGGGCGGAGGATTCACTGTATCTGGAGGGTATCTCGATTCCTTATCCCAGTGATGTAAATCGCGCTTATCCAGTGACACAGGGTGTTTTAGGATTTAGACTTAAAAAAGTCAACATGGGCGATGTCTTTGACAATGAACCCAAAATAAAATATGTGGAATTCTACAACAAAGGGGAGAATCTGCTTGACCAAGAAACTTTTCGATCCCAAACGCCTCCTTATATTCAAATTTCCCAAGTTCAACAATTTGTAAGACCAAAGGAAAGAGGGTTGTTGATGATCCGTTATGACGGGGCTTTAAGAAAAGACCTGGGGTATTTTGAAGACTTGATTCCTGTAGAATGGGAAAACGTTGCCGGGTCTCAAATCAAGCTTGAGTTGATAGCAGATCTCTTCGAATATTTCCCGCCGATACCAAGAAGTGACCTCAATGAAGTTCCTCAACTTTTCATTGTCCAAAAAGAAATTGATTTAAAAGAAATAAGTTCAAGGTCTGTAGTCAGAAGATCCGTCACATTGACAAACAAGGGGCACCAAGTGCTGGAAATCAGGAAAATTCAGGGTAACTGTGAGTGCCTTGTGATCGAGGCACCTAAGGACCAGCTCCAGCCGGGTGAAAGTATGGAGCTATCTTTAGTACTTGATCCTATGGGAAGAAAAGGCATTGATCAGCGGAATATTTATATCTTTTCCAATGATCCCGTCAATCCGGTTCAGTTAATCGTGATGAAGAGTAGGATTGAGTAGAGATGGCTTCAGAATGGATATTTTTTACAGTAATGTTAGAATTAAACTAGGATGAAGAACTCCGTAAAATTTTGGCTGTTGCTCATTGTGGGATGGTTTATATCACTTGATTTTTCATCTGCCCAGTCAAGCTTTCGGATGTTTCCCTATATTTAAGTTGCTGACCAAAATCTGATTCAAATCAGATGGTTTTCGGATCAAAATTATGCTTCAAGTATCTCTTTTCGGGACAGTGAAGGGAATGTTATGGGTTCAGCCGATGTGCTGGGTGTGGAAATGGGAGATTTGTACTACACCTCCAATGAAAAATCCCAATCAATCGCTGGATTGGAAGGGCAGAATTGGATAGGGGGGGATAAGTATTTCAGGTATGAATTTTCTTTTCGAATCCCCTTCAACGAGGGGATTACCTACGAAGTACTCCTAAACGGTCAGGCTTATACCAAAAGCCTAAAACCCGTGCCTGACCCAACCGACTGGGAAACTATCCGATTTATAGCGCTGTCAGACTCGGAAACCGAACCACGGGGTAGGGTTACGAATAGAGCTTGGTACCCTGGTCAACCTTTATTCAGGCCATTTACGATTCCTGAATTATGGAAACAAAAATTTGGGACTACTATCGAGCAGGGGTATGAGATACCTAATTATTTCTTAAGTGAAACAGAGGGATACTCAGCCAATCTGAAAACTATTATTGACCGGAACCCGGACTTTCTGGTAATGCCGGGAGATTTGGTGCAAGGAGGGGGATACATGCCGGCATGGGATGAATTTTGGAGACACAATTCCGGTCAGTTTGGGACGGGGTTGTCAACTTTTGCTATCGTTCCCGCAATTGGGAATTGGGAAAGCTTTGGAGGAGTAAACAATGGCTACGCTACGAATGAAAGAGGTCAATTCAATCCTGTGGTTGGAAGATCCCGATTTCATTCTTTTTTTGAACTAGACATTGATGATCCACTGCAAAAGCATCGTCAGAGTTATTATAGGACGGATTATGGTCCTATTACAATTTTAACCTTGGACTCCTCAAACGGAACTCCGGATGAAAGGCGATCAGATTATTCTGATTCACAAAAAATCAAAAATCAGGAATACTCCGGTCCTGGAACCGATACGCAAGAAAATTTCACTCAGTCAGAATATAATGCTGCTGGGGGTACAGACCTTTCTGGTTTTGGTCCCGGAACCGACCAATACGAATGGTTAGAGGCCAACCTTAAAATGGCAAAGGAGGCTAAAAAATTAATTTTTGTGCAGTTTCATCATGTACCCTATGGATCTGGGGAGCATGGTGTTCCGATGAATCATGAGCTTTCCACTGGCCAAGGCGGGACTCCATTGCGTGTTTTACACCCACTTTTTGAAGAATATGGAGTGATTGCTGTTTTGGCTGGCCATGATGAACTTTTTGAGCGATCATTTGTGGATGAAGACGGAGATGGGAGCGGTGTTCATTACTATGACGTGGGTGTCGCGGGAGATGGTTTGAGAGGGGTAAAGCGTAATTGGCTTTCCAATCCACTGGAGACACTTAATTACAATCAATATACTCAGTGGACAGCAGACCAAAAGTCCAATGAGCAATGGGATACCTCAGGTGCCAATCCTATCCTCATCGATGGAGGAAAACACTATGGTCACCTGGAGATAAATCTGAAAAAAGTGAAAGACGGGATGAAAACTTTTGCTCAGATTGATTTTGATCCCATTTACATATTTCCTGTACTGGATCAGAATTATGTTTTGCAGCGTATCGAGCGAAGGGTGTACAATGATCCGCTGAGAATTATGGTGGAACTGGGGGAAGAAATCATCGAACCAGTCTTCAAGGATGAAATTACCGTGGAATTGGATGAAGAAGGCAAAGCTGTAACCACCATTTCGGATTACCTGGAAAATGAAGTGTCTGAAGACTGGGAAGTGGAATTTTCCAGAAGTCCTGAATACACTTGTACGGATATTTCAGGAACCGAGAATCAAATTAAGGTATCAGATTCCAAAGGAAATAATTGGGTAAAGGTTGTTTTGGTAAAAGTCCTCGATAAAATCCCGCCTCTTTTAACTCCAAAAAATGCCAGTTTGGAACTTGATGTCACCAAAGGAGTCGTGGAAATCAGTCCGGAGACAATATTGGCTGAGTTTGGAGACAATTGTGGAATTAAATCCTTGACGATCAACAAGAATAAATTCACCTGCGAGGATATCGGTAAAGAAATCGCTGTCGCAATCAGAGCAGAAGACCACTCAGGAAACGTCTCCGAGGCAGTTTCGATCGTTACTGTCAATAGACTGGAAACAGAGCCGGTAGGCCTTGCCGGATCAGATTCATTCTGTGCAGGAGAAAAGGGAGTGCTTGAGCTTACTTCACCCTTCGCTTTCGAAGTGGTCAGATGGAGAAGAAACGGAGTGGAGATTCCTGGGCAAACCGGAAAGACTCTGGAAGTTTCAGAATCTGGAATTTACCATGCTGTGTTCCGCTACACAGGTGGATGTCTCTCGGAATCTGAAAATCTAGAAGTCAAAGTGAATCCGCTTCCTTCAGGAGAAATTGAAGTTGACGGCGATGTTTTGATTGCTCCTGAGGGGGAGTTTACTTATCAGTGGTTTAGAGACGGAGAAAAACTGGAAGGTGAGGTTTCCAGAATTTTCACAGCCGAATCAATGGGACAATATTACGTTGAGCTTACTTCGACTGAAGGTTGCAAAGCAAGTCTTGAACCGGTCACTTTGACAATTTCAGGCATTCTTGGAAGACCTTTGCAGGAAACAAAACCTTTGAAAATCTATCCGAATCCTGCTTCCGATCGGGTTGTCTTGGAGTTTCCTGATGGAGTTTTAGCCTCAAGCCCCTCGCTATCGCTCTATGCCTCTGACGGAAAAAATGTTACGAGCGCGGTCCGAATTTCACTGATAAATGATACTGAAGTTGAAATTCTTTTGAACCGATTGGCAAACGGTACGTACCACATTTGGGTCATTGGCCAAAATCAAGAAACTTATTTTGCTAAACTTGTAATTCTAAATTGAACTTGTTTGAAATGAAAATTAAAGCTGTTTTTACTGTTCTTTTTCTAGGCCTTTTTATTGGGGCAAATGCCCAAACCATCCCCTTTTCCAAAGGAAGAATAGCGATCAGTTCGGATGGAAATGAACACGATGAGGATGACTGGGCTGCAACACCCATGAGCTTGGCACTACTGGCAGCACGAAGTCTGCAGGATCAACTGGTGGTTTACACATTCAGTGATCACACTTGGGGATCCAACAAAGAAAAACCGGGGGCAGATGCCCAAATGCGGGAAAGTGCATTTATCGGGGGAAGTAAATTTGGTTTCAAAAAGACCAAATTCATCGAAGCTGTTGCTGCTCCCAATTTTGCAGTTATCGAGTTGACCAAGCAGATTAACAAGAGTTCGGCAAAGGATCCCCTTACCATCATCGCTGCAGGACCCATGGACATCGTGGGAGATGCACTGAATGAAGCGGATTCGACAAAACTGAAACATGTAAGATTGATATCGCACTCCACTTGGAATGATGAGCATTCCGACAAACCCTACGAATGGGAAAATCATGAGGGTTGGACTTGGGCAGAATTGGAGGAAAAATTTGAACCAAAAGGGCTACAACTGGATCACATCACCGATCAAAATGGAGGATCTGATTACGAGGGCTTGAAAACTGATTTGACCAAATACGACTGGTTGAAAAATTCGGAAAGGAAAGATCAGAAACCCTTTGAAAAAGGCTCTTGGGATTGGTTATATGGCAGATTAGTCGCTGCGCAAAAAGGAGAGGAGTTTGATCCTTCAGATGCTGGAATGATCATATACTTACTTACCGGGAAGCAAAAGACCAGTCCTGATGATTTGAGAGAAATATTGGAGAATCCAGGGAAAATGAAATAAATAAAGAGGCTGTCTCATAACTGCTGTTTGTCACATTGAGCGAAGTCGAAATGTAGCTTTATCCGCTGTAAATGGCCTTCGTACTGCCCAACTCTCGTTGGTAAGGTGCTCAGGCTGACACAATCAGACCTTTTGAGACAGCCTCTTTTTCTTTTTGGAGCCAACTGAAAATCATCACTAACTTTATTTAGGCTTATTTTGATTTCCGTTGCGTGAAGACAATCACAGGGTTGAATTCCCCAACTTTCCAACCTTACCACTTTTCAACTTTAAAACTTCCAATCTTCTCCTAAAATTTTCATCACTTAAACGCCTGCAATCCCGTGATTTCCTGACCTAGTATCAGCAAATGGATGTCATGCGTTCCTTCGTAGGTCACTACAGACTCCAGATTCATCATATGTCGCATGATCGGATATTCACTGGTGATTCCCATGGCTCCGTGGATCTGACGGGCTTCGCGAGCAATGTTAAGCGCCATTTCCACATTGTTCCGTTTGGCCATGGAGATATGAACTGTGCGCGCTGTGCCTTCATTCATCATCTTGCCCACCTTCCAGGCTAAGAGTTGGGCTTTGGTGATCTCAGTGAGCATTTCTGCAAGCTTCTTTTGCGTCAGCTGAAAGCCTCCGATCGGCTTGCCAAATTGAATGCGTTCCGCGGCATATCTTCTTGCGGACTCGTAGCAGTCCATCGCAGCACCGATCGCACCCCAAGCAATGCCAAATCGGGCAGAGTCCAAACACATCATCGGTGCACCCAAACCTGACTTGCCCGGAAGTAAATTTTCCTTTGGCACTTTTACGTTGTCAAAAACAAGCTCTCCCGTGCAGGAAGCGCGAAGCGACCATTTGCCATGAGTTTCAGGAGTGGTAAAACCTTCCATTCCTCGCTCGACGATCAAGCCGTGGATTCGGCCTTCTTCATTTTTTGCCCAAACCACAGCAATATCAGCTTTTGGAGAATTGGAAATCCACATCTTGGCCCCATTGAGGAGGTAGTGATCGCCCATATCCTTGAAGTTGGTGACCATTCCTCCTGGATTTGAACCGTGGTCAGGTTCGGTCAAGCCGAAGCAACCTAAAAATTCACCTGAAGCAAGTTTTGGAAGATATTTTCTCCGTTGTTCCTCTGTTCCAAACTTGTAGATTGGGTACATGACAAGTGAGCCTTGAACTGAAGCAGTGGATCGCATTCCGGAATCACCACGCTCAATCTCCTGCATGATCAGACCGTAAGAAATGTAATCCAAACCTCCTCCTCCATATTCTTCGGGAAGTTGCGGACCAAAAGCACCTACGTCACCGAATTTTTTTACGATTTCATAAGGGAAATAAGCCTTTTGAGCCCAATCCTCGATGTAGGGAGAGATTTCTTTTTTGACAAAATCCCGAATTGAGGATCGGATTAATTTCTGCTCTTCCGTGAGCAAATCGTCCAGATCTAGAAAATCCACACCTTCAAAAAGATCCTGCTTGAGAGATTTCTGAATTTCAACAGCCTCCATGGTATATTTGGTTTATTTTTGGGAATCAGACATTTTTGCCGGGAAGAAAAGCCAACAGCTGCCCGAAATTAAGGAGAAAGGCGCTGATTTAACTACATTTTCGACTAAAAATTCCATGCACGAATCCGAGTTTGATCCCAATATCCTGGATAAAATACATCAACTCCAAGAAAAGTTTAAAGCTTCCGGTCAGGATATGCTTTCCTACCTCGAAGGTTTGCTCTATGCAGACTATCTAACCTACTGGGAATACATCAATTTGGACGTATTGCTGTCTTTGCAACAGCCGAAAACCAGCTTCAAAGACGAGAAGATTTTTATCATTTACCATCAGATTACGGAGTTGTATTTCAAACTGATTATCTCCGAAATGGAGCAGATTGCGGATCAGTCTGAAATTTCCGAAGACTTTTATAAGGCAAGATTGGAGCGAATCCTCATGTACTTTGATCATTTGATCAGTTCGTTTGCGATGATGTGGAAGGGGATGGAGCGGGAGCAATTCCTAAAGTTCCGGATGTCGCTTTTGCCTTCTTCAGGTTTTCAGAGTGTGCAGTTTCGGGAGATCGAATTGATGGCGACAGATGCCTTTCATTTGGTTACCCTTAGCAAAAGGAAAGAGTTTGATTACCACAGTCCCTCAGATGATTTGTTTGAGCATCTGTATTGGCAGCAAGGCGCGATCGAATTGGCTACAGGTGAGAAGACCTTGACGCTGAAGAATTTTGAACAGAAATATGGCAAAAAACTCATCGAATTAATTGAGTCCTATCGCCGCAAGAATCTTTGGCAGAAGTACATGGAGTTGGAAAATCCATCTGTATCCATGACTGAGCTGATGAAGCAATTTGACTTGAAAGCCAATGTGTTATGGCCTTTGGCGCATTACAAATCTGCTGTGCGTTACCTTCAGCGCGACCCAGTGGACATCGCTGCTACAGGCGGCACCAACTGGCAGAAATATCTTCCTCCACGCTTCCAGAAGGTGATCTTTTTTCCTGAACTGTGGACTGAAAATGAAATGGAAGAATGGGGAAAAGGCTGGGTAGTGAAGGAAATTTTTGGAGCGGAGAATGAATAGTATCAAGTATCAAGACATAAGTATCAAGAGGCAGGATATTAGACGATTATAGGTCTTGATCCTTTCCTCTAGCGTCTTAAATCTTGAATCTTAGCGTTAAGAAATTGATAAGTTTTATTTAAGGAGGAAAATTGAATCCAAGTTTTTGCAACTTTCAAGCAAATTGAATTTTATGAAAACTTATCTTCTTATTTGCTCCCTTTTTGTATTCGGTATCTCCTGTAAGCCAAAAGCTCAGCTGGCATCCAAAACTGAGATCACCCGAATTGCTTTTGGTTCCTGTAATCGCCAAGATGCCCCTCAGCCACTTTGGAAACCTATTTTGGCTGATCAGCCCGAACTATGGGTTTGGATGGGGGATAATATCTATGGGGATTCTCCGATTATGGATACGCTTCGGGCTAAATATGCCAGACAGGATAAAAAGTCCGACTATATCGCGCTCAAAGCTGCCATGCCGATTATCGGAGTCTGGGATGATCACGATTATGGAAGAAATGATGCGGGAAAGTTCTATGCCCAGAAGAAAGAATCCAGAGATCTTTTGTTCGACTTTTTGGGAGTTCCGACTGATGCGCCTGAGCGCAAAAGAGAAGGAGCCTATTCATCTCACCTTTTTGGCGAAGGAAACAACCAGATTAAAATCATTTTGCTAGATGGTAGATATTTCCGTGATACGCTTGAGAAAATGGATAAGGTCTATGTGCCAAACGAGGAGGGTGAAATTCTTGGATCAGAACAGTGGTCTTGGCTTGAAAAGGAATTAAAGGAAAGTAAAGCAAAAGTCAATTTGATTGCATCAGGAATTCAGTTTTTGCCAATCGAACACCCTTATGAAAAGTGGGCTAATTTCCCAAGTGAGCGGGAAAAACTATTGGATTTAATAGCATCTTCAGGAGTAAAAAACCCGGTTTTGGTCAGCGGAGACCGACATATCGCTGAGGTGATGAAATTGACGGATGCACGATTTCCAAAAGGAATTTTTGAAGTTACTGCCAGTGGATTGACTCATACTTGGAGTGGTGCGGCTGAGGAGCCCAACCAGTTTCGCGTGAGTGACCTGATCACTAAGCTTAATTATGGATTGGCCACATTTGACTGGAAAAAAGGCGAGATGACTTTCCAGATTAAAGGCGAAGAAGGTGCTGTGTATGCGACACAAGTAATCAATATTCAATGATCAATGAACAATTCTCAATTTTCAAGAAGCAAGAAGCCAGAGACAAGAAAAAAGAAATAACGGTCATCCTAACCTTACGACCTCTTAACTTTCCACTTCCAAACCTCCAAACTTCCTGACTTCCAAACTCCCTACCCCCAACAACATGTTCAACAGAAGAGATTTTATCAAAGGATTAGGCCTCACCTCAGTGGGATGGATAGGCTTTGGAGATTCGGTTTTTGCCGAGCTCCAAAAAGAATTACCAATCAGAAATACACCATCTATTTTTTCCCCGATACGGATAAGAGGTAGGGTTTTGACCAACGGTCAAGGGGTCCAAGGCGTAGCTGTATCGGATGGGAGGATGGTAGCCCAAAGCAATTCCTCCGGGGAGTTTGAGTTGATATCAGGAACTGATCGTGATTTTGTTTTCGTTTCGCTGCCTGCAGGTTATGAAATTCAAAAACAGGCAAACGGTTCAGCTTCATTTTTCCAGAGAATCGATCCGACCAAGTCCGAGCAAAACATCAGTTTTGATCTGAAGAAATCTGCAAATTCGGACGAAAATCATCATTTTTTGCTTTTGTCAGATACCCAGATTCAGGATGATTATGAAGCGGATCAATTGCTGACTGTCGCGGCTCCGGACGTTCAGAAAACCATTGCTTCCCTCAACGATCCCAATAGCTTCGGAATTGGATGTGGCGACTTGGTCTTTGACAAACTGGAACTTTTCAAGGAATACAACCAGGCCATTCAAATGTATGATATTCCATTTTTTCAGGTGATTGGAAATCATGATCTGGACTTTGGAGGTCGATCAGATGCCACTACGACTGAAACTTTCAAAGGTCATTTTGGGCCTACCTATTATTCCTGGAATCGGGGAGAGGTTCACTATGTTGTCTTGGATGACGTGTTTTATCTTGGTGTCGGCACCAAATACATCGGCCATATTCCAGAGGAGCAGTTGGCTTGGTTGGAGCAGGATTTGAAACTGGTAGAAAAAGGAAAAACCGTCGTCGTTTCCCTTCATATCCCAAGCTACACAGGAGCGGTCACACGATATCCGGACCGGGATACGCTTGGTGGCACTGTCAGCAACCGGGAGCACTTGTATCGCATGCTGGAAGGCTACAATGCGCACTTGATGTCCGGCCACACGCACTTCAATGACAACATGATCCGTGGTCATGTGTATGAGCATTGCCACGGGACGGTCTGTGGGGCCTGGTGGTCAGGGCCAATCTGCTATGACGGGACACCTGGTGGTTATGCGATTTATCAGACCAAAGGCTCCGAACTGCAGTGGAAATACAAGGGAATAGGAATGGATGTCAACGAGCAATTCCGGGTTTATCCGACTGGCTATCACAAGGATTTTCCCGATCACATGTCACTCAACTGCTGGAATTATGATCCGGCTTGGGAAATCAGCTGGTTTGAAAATGGAATCAAAAAGGGTGCTCCTGAGAAGCGATTGGCTTTGGATCCGCTGAGTATGGAAATGCATACCGGACCTGACCTTCCTACCAGACGAAAGTGGGTGGAGCCACAGTTGAATGATCACATGTTCTTCTTTAAACCGGAGTCAAATGATAATTTGGTCATTGAAGCCAAAGATCGGTTTGGGAATGTGTATTTGAAGCGGGTGTAGCTTGAAAAGCTAAAGAAAGGTATAAAATTGTTTGGAACAGTTCGACACCCTTTGGGGTCGTGAAAAATCAATTTCTATTCTCCAAATCCACGGGTTTCACCCGTGGCTATTGAGAGGTTTGACCCCGTTCGGGGTCGTAACATATAACCATGATTATTAAAAAAGATCCTGAAAGGATCGAACTTTTCAATAGCCCTAGGTGCAACAAAGGGAAAATGACATCCAAAAAACAAGAACAACCCCGAATAGGGTTGAACTGGATTTGAATTTTAGGACGGATTAAAAATCCTATGACAGAACTTCGAAATTGCTCCCGATAGCTATCGGTGATCGAGGATTGGAATAATTAAAAGCCACTAAAATCAAATGGATCTTTAGTGTAATCTAAAACTCAATCCCAAGGTGATTTTTTAACTTTCATCAACACCACAACCTCCATCAAAATGAGCCAGATTCCAAAAGCCTGCCTAATACTTCTTTTATCCTATATTTTTTGGAGTTGCCAAACTTATAGACCTATTGAGAAGGTAACCTTTCCGCTCGATCCACGAATCTCAAAAAGTGAAAACCTTGCCAAACAATTGGATGCTTTGAATGAAGGAGATCAAATATCACTAACAATGACCAATGAATCGACCCATGACCTGATATTCTATCATGTTGTCAAGGATACCTTGAATGCCAAACTTCAGAAAGTTAAAACATCGGATTTTGTGAAATTCCCTATTGAGCGGATCGAGAAAGTGAAAGTTGAAAAGGTAAATTTGCCTTTAACTCTGATCCTCTCAGGAATTTTTATAGGAGTCTCAACAATAATTGTAGTTTCCACTTTGAGTTACGGTTCCCCATTTAGTCACTAGTGGGGCAAAATAGTTTTTCAAATTCGCTGGATTTTAGTTCGAGATTGCAAATCCCGACTGGTCCCAAGGACTTTTAAATCTTAATTCTATTCGTTTAATCTGCTTTAAATTAAAAGCTTTAGCTTTTCTCTGTTTTTCAGAAAGGAGTGCAAAAGAATTAAGGCTTGAAGTCCATCTTGAACTTTAATACTTATCTCCTTTCTCTCTGTGGTGAAAAATAAAAAAAAATAGCCTCCTTCCTGAGAGGTAAATCCGAAGACTGGATTATTTTGGGTCCAAGTTTGAAAACCTGAACCAAAAACCACAAAAAAAGGAACAAGCTTCCGCCTATCCCTTTTTCAAATTTCAAATTATGTCCCTTTGCGTTCCATCGTGGACTTTGTGGTAAAAAAAATCCAAACCTTCGAGGTATTTAAAACCTCAAAGGTTATCTCACCAAGCAATCCCGTAATCATCCCCGTAATTACTCGCGCCGCCCCAAAGGGTGCCGTGCTTCCAATCCAGCCAAATGGCGGTGATTGGGCCGGAAGTTTTACTCCAGAAGTCCATCACATAGCCTCGCTTGAGCAGGTCCTTACGAACCCAATCCGGTGTGTCGTCCCGCAGTGTGATTGCTCCCGGCTTGATTTCATGATCCCCAAAGCTGCTTTGCATCTGATAGCTGTTGAAGTTGGCGGCTTCTACAGCTTCCTGCACATTCATATCAAATTCGACCACGTTGAGGAAAAACTGCAATAGGTTTTGATCCTGCGAATCTCCTCCCTGTACCGCAAAAGCTAACATCGGTTTCCCATCTTTTAAAGCCATACTTGGAGTGAGTGTGACACGAGGTCTTTTTCCGGGTTCGGGTAGGTTGTAGGGATTCAGGTTTTCATCCAATACAAAGCTTTGCATACGCTGGGAGAGTCCCACGCCGGTATTTCCGGCGATCACTGCAGGAATCCAACCACCGCTAGGCGTCACGGACACGACCCAACCTTCGGCATCGG
Source organism: Algoriphagus boritolerans DSM 17298 = JCM 18970 (assembly GCF_900108085.1). Taxonomy (GTDB): domain Bacteria; phylum Bacteroidota; class Bacteroidia; order Cytophagales; family Cyclobacteriaceae; genus Algoriphagus; species Algoriphagus boritolerans. The sequence continues at coordinate 207,446 of NZ_FNVR01000003.1, read as the reverse complement.
CAGTTTCCACGGAAGTGGTTCCGCTTTGGAAATCGTTCAGGAATTTGGCATCTACAGTTGAGTTGATATCAGAGGAATTCAGTGCAGCTATTGCATTTTGACTCTTGTTTAATAGTTCTAAGTGAGGATTGCTCTCACCTTGGAAAGGGTAGGGATCACCTGCGGTAATCTTTGGGTCATTGTTCGGACCGATCAGTTTGGCTCGTTCTTTTGCATATTCCTTGGAGAGCAAACCTTTCATCGGCGACTTGACAAAAGCCGGATCACCATAGTAGAAGTCCCGATCTGCGAAAGCCAAACTCATCGCCTGATAGACGGTATTGATGTAATTAGCAGAATTATAGCCCATTGACTTGAGGTCAAAGTTTTCCAGAATATTCAGGGATTGAAGCAAAGCCGGGCCTTGGGTCCATTCCTGTAGCTTGTAGACGTCGATGCCCCGGTAGTTGACGTGAAGCGGCTCTTCGATTTTTACTTTCCAGTTGGCTAAGTCAGCTTCGGTAAAAAGTCCCCCTTGTTCCCGTGTTCCCCGTACAATTTCCTTGGCGATATCGCCTTTGTAGAAGCGCTCGTAAGCAGCGTAGATGGCTTCTTTTCGGCTTTTCCCGGCTGCCAAAGCAGTCTTTTCCGCTTCTACCAGCTTGGATAGCATTTGGTATAAGTCCTCCTGAACGAAGATTTCCCCTGCAGATGGCGCTTCTCGTTCTTCTCCCAAATGTGGAAGGAATACTTTTTTTGAATAAGGCCATTCTTTAATTCTGGCCTTTTGTGCTTCGATGGCATTGGCAGTTTGTGCTTCGATCGGATAGCCTTTTGCCAAGTCCATGGATGGTTTGAGGATTTGCTCCAAACTCATTGTGCCGTACTCTGCCAACATGGTCATGATTCCGCCCGGCGTTCCCGGTGTGGTCGCTGCCAAGGGTCCAAACTGTGGGGGATAATCCATTCCTTTGGATTTGAAAAACTCCACTGTTGCACCGGTAGGCGCATAGCCGAGGGCATTGATGGCGATGACTTTTTTGGTTTTGGGATTATAGATCAACGCTTGGGTTTCACCGCCCCAGGACAGTACGTCCCACATGGTGGAAGTGGCGGCAATCATGGCACAGGCCGCATCAACGGCATTCCCTCCTTGCTGGAAAATCACTGCTCCGGCAGTTGCTCCGAGTGGTTTACCCGTAATTGCCACCCAGTTTTTGCCATGAAGGATGGGGCGTTGATTTGGGGTGGTGCCTGCACCTAGTCCTGGCAGACCTTGTGAAAAGGAGGGGTGGGTGAGTAGGAGGAGGATAAGGAGGAGGTAGGTGTTTTTCATATTTTATGTCGATGGATGATTGATGACCGATGTGGCATGAAAAGATACAAGAAACTAGAAACTAGAACCAAGATTATATATTCAACTATTGGATGTTAAGATTCTCCGATTTTTAGTTTCATAATGGAAATGATTTATCAGTAATTGAACTCCATGATAATTGAAGTCCAAGAGGATCTGCTGTCGACTGTGGACCATGGACTGTTGACAAATCGTAGATCCACTCAATCCCCCTCATCCAGCAGCTGATCCATGATAGGCACAAAGTCAGGAAACCGGGAGTTGTAATAGGTGAACAGCTGAAATATGGAACCGTTTTTTTTCAAGTCCATTTCATTTTCTTCTACAAATTCTTCCATTTCTTTTGCTTTTTCTCCGAAAATCTTGAAGAGGTCTTTTCGTTTTTTTGGTACTTCAAAAAGGTCTTTTCCTTTGAGGTAGTAATACACATTTCGTTTGATGATCTGATCATTTCGATTACCCACCATCAGCGCGGTGTTGTAATTGGATTCTTTGAAAATAGCCTTTGTTCTTCTCATAAGCGGCAAATTGCCTTCCACCAAAACTTCAAAAAAACCTGAAATTGGGGTGTTGTCCTCCTTGAAATCCATTCCATTGACGAAGTATCGGGGCACCTTGTAAGCACTATCCATCCAGACGATGTTTTGAATGCGAATGCCAGGCATGGTAGTTACCAGATTGTTTTCCGGTTCCATCAGTTCAAACATGTTGGAGTTGATATTGTAGCGAACCCGAAAACCTTCCAAAACGGTCTGATCGCGATAAAGTAAGATGGAAGCAACATTCCATTTGGTATCGAGGTAGAAATTTCCCTCCAGTTTTTTTGGCTCAGGAGGAATTCCATAGACCGTATTTCCTATAAAATTTGGTCTTTCGACCAAAAGTCGGCTGACGTTAGTAGCACGGATAGTTTTCTGTAATGCCACTCCGGTTCCTTCACTTCCAAATTTGACCAGGTAGATATTACCAAGATTTAAATCAGCCTTTAGATTGACCACTTGCTCGTAAGTGTTGTAGCCAGGTAGCTTAATGGCCAAGGTGTATTTTTCAGACAGAATGTTCGTTATGGAAAAATTTCCGGCACCGTTACTGAAATCACCGAATGCGGTGTTTCGCAAGGTGATCGAAGCGCCCTCGATATACTCTTTGGTGTCAAAATCCAGGACTCTACCGCTCAGACTGAAGTTTTGTCCTAGCAGTAGTTGAGGAATAGTCCAAAGGATGGTAAGAATCCAGCCAGTTCTAAATAAGGTCATTTCCTAAATCAATTGAATGATAAAGTAATATAAGTCAAACTTGGAATTGATACTAAATGATTTGAAATAGACGGATTTAAACCTCGATAAGAGGATTCGGGTTGGCTTTCTAAGTTTTAAGAAACTATATTTGAAAGGGTTCTGAAAAAGCAGAGCCGTAATAGTTCATTAAATCATCACAAATTTGAGTTTCATTAATTTTAATTTCGAGTCCTCGCTACAAGAGGGCCTCGATGCCATGGGTTTTGATCGACCTACGCCTATTCAGGAAATGGCAATTCCGGTTATCATGCAAGGAAAAGACTTGATCGCATGTGCACAAACCGGCACTGGGAAAACTGCAGCTTTTGTACTTCCTATTTTAAATAAGATATCTAAATCAGGTTCCAATAAACTGAATACGCTGATTTTGGCTCCAACTCGTGAGCTTGCCATTCAGATTGATCAGCAGATTCAGGGCTTCTCCTACTTTTTGGGTGTAAGCTCAGTGCCGATTTACGGAGGAGGAGATGGGATCGTCTGGGAACAGCAGAAGAAAGCCCTGGAAACAGGTGCTGAGATCGTAGTAGCTACCCCCGGCCGATTGATTGCGCTGCTTGCGGGTGGAAAGATGGATCTGAGCACTCTGGAGCATTTGGTCTTGGACGAAGCCGACCGAATGATGGATATGGGTTTTTCGGATGATATCTTGAAAATTGTCAATTACCTTCCTCAAAACCGTCAAACCGTCCTTTTTTCGGCTACTATGCCTCCGAAGATCAGACAGTTCAGCATGAAATTTCTTCGTAATCCCGAAGAAATTTCCCTTTCCATCGGCAAAACTCCAGAAGGGGTAACTCAGTCCATGTATTCGGTTTATGATGGTCAAAAAGAAGAGTTGGTTCGCCATATTCTTTCACAGAAGCCTTACGAGGCGGTGATCATATTCGCCTCTACCAAAGACAAAGTAAAAGCACTCTACAAGGTTCTGAAGAAGGAATTTGACATTGAGGCATTCCATTCAGACCTGGAGCAGGCAGAGCGGGAGAAGATCATGTCCAATTTCAAGAATAAGGCTGTCAAAATTCTCATCGGAACGGATATCATTTCCCGCGGTATTGACGTGGTCGGTATCGAACTGGTGATCAACTTTGATACGCCGAGTGATCCTGAAGATTATGTGCACCGCGTAGGTCGTACCGCACGCGCTGACAAGGAAGGCGAGGCCATCACTTTTGTCAATCCAAAAGATCAGCACAAATTTGTTCGTATCGAGAGTTTGATCGGAATGGAGATCACAAGAAATCCCATGCCAGAAGGTTTCGAAAGAGGACCTGAATACTTGGGAGAAAAGGCAAAATCCTTCAGTTTCCCATCGGGAGGCGATGGAAAGTCAAAAAACAAAAAGAAGAAAAAGCCGGGTAATAAGCTAAAGGGTGAGAAATCGAATCAACCGACTGCGGTTAAGCCACGAGCTGATTTTCAAAAAGCTCCCTATGCTAAAGCAATGGAAACCCCAAATCAGGAAAGTCCTAAATCTGAGCTGCAGACGGCTCCGAAATCAGAAATTCCAAGTAAATACGGTCAGCGAAAGAATGTGATCGACTCCTGATTTTCAAGGCATTGTATTGGTTTTTATGAAGTACTTCAGGTATCTTGAAGTACTTTTCATTTTTAACCATCGCGCCATGCAAACTATCAAATTCAGATCCCGAGGCACTTACGTTTCGTATCTCCAGGAGCTTTTGGGGAAATTAGGTTATGAAATTCCCGCCACGGGATACTTTGGGAATATGACCGATGTTGCAGTTCGGGATTTTCAACGAAAACAGGGGTTGGTCGAAGACGGGGAAGTAGGGATCAAAACCTGGACCGTATTAATCGATAAAACCAGACCGGCTCAGTCCCTGAGTGACAAGTTTTTGGGTGAGCAGGATTTAAGGGATTTTGGGCAAAAACATAAGCTTCCCCTCGCTGCTGTCAAGGCTGTAAATGAGGTAGAGAGCAGTGGAAAAGGCTTTTTTGTGGATGGTCGTCCAAAAATCCTCTTTGAAGGACACATTTTTTGGCGTCAATTGAAAGAGCGGGGAATTGATCCAAAAACCATTTCAACTGCGTCCAATGCAGATGTACTGTATTCCAAATGGACGAAGTCCCACTACCTGGGAGGTACGAGGGAATATGATCGAATGGAAAAAGCTTCCAAATTGCTCCAGGATCCCCGCGTAAAAGAAGCAGCCCTAGCATCGGCTTCTTGGGGAAGCTATCAGATTATGGGATTCCATGCCCAAAAGTTGGGATACGATTCCGTTCAATCCTTCGTTGATGAAATGTATATTCACGAACGAAATCAGCTAGAGGCTTTTGGAAGGTATATTACTGCTTTTGGATGTATCAATCACCTACGAACTCTGAATTGGGCTTCATTTGCGAGATGCTACAACGGGCCGGGATATGCCCAGAATAAATATGATATTAAAATGGCTCAGGCCTATCAAAAGTACTTAAACCGTCCATGAATCTAAAAGAGCTTAATCAGTTATTTCAGAGGGATTTAGAAAAACTTAAACAGGAGTTGGAAGCCTATACAGAAGAAGATAAGCTTTGGATAGTGGATAAGCAAATTGCTAATTCGGCTGGAAATCTCGCCCTCCATCTTTTCGGTAATCTGAGACATTTTATCGGATTGGATTTTGGTGGAATACCCTATCAGCGAAATAGAGAACGGGAGTTTGGGGCAAAGGGAGAACCTAAATCCGCTTTGTTTGATGAATTGGAGGAGGTGAAAAAGATCGTAGAGACGGTGCTGCTGAATCTTAACCCAAGCAGATTGGGGGACAAATCGCTTCATGCATTTTTTGGGCATCCCATGTCGATAGGGTTTTTCCTGATGCACCTTTATGGTCATTTGAATTATCATTTGGGGCAGGTAAATTACCATAGGCGGTTGTTGGGGAGTTAGGGTTTCCGATTTCGGATGTGCGATGCTTCGACAAGCTCAGCACAGGTTTCGGATTAGTTTCCCGCCGATGATCGCCGATTGGTAGCGCAGATTTTCGCTGATGTTTTACTTTTAATTTCAGACTTAAATTCCAAAAAAATCCGCGCTCATCTGCGGGTAAATTTTTTTAGTTTTCCTGCTTTCCCTGAAGCCGGAGGGTTTAGGTGGACTTTTGTTTAGGAATACAATTCCATATCCATATCCGTGTCAATTTGTGATTTTATCAGTGAAAAAATCTGTGGGAAACAAAAAAACTGATAGTAAAAGTAAAATTCAAAAAATGATAAAAAATCAACTTTTTAGCCTACTTTTAAAAAATGGGCACCCTAGCAGGCAATATTCTCCTTTTTTATGGAATTCTTTTCCTGACGAATGTGCCTGCTTATTTTTTAGGGCTGAAGTTTGAAGGAAATGCTCCTAAAAAACGACTTTGGTTTGAACCTCCCGGATATGTAATCCCGGTTGTCTGGGTTTTTCTATTCCTTTTATTGGCAATACTCAGATATAAACTTGTATCAATCGAGGCGGATGAACTTGCCAAAATGACCATTGTACTCGCTGTGGTCTGTGCAAGTTATGCCTATTACACACTTGGTTTGGAGAAGCTTACCGGAATCTCTGCTTTGAAATTTGGCTTGTTTGGAAACATTTTGGTGATTTTGGTAGCGCTCTGGGTGGGAGTGACGGTATCCGAACTTTCATCCAATCTTTCCTATTTGATATTCCCGATTGTTGCCTGGACTTTTTTTGCAACGATGATTATTTTGGGCCAACTCCGACTGTCCAAAAATTAATCGGGCTTTGTTCTTTTGTCAAAGAGAAAAATAAGCAAGCCAAGTCCTACCATCCCCAGTCCTGCCAAGCTTTCCAAGGGTCTGTCCCAAAAAAGATAAACCATTACTCCGGAGAGAAAAATGTAATCTCCTCCTGTCTTGCGAAAATGAGTTCCCAACTCAGCATAGGTAAAAGCCCCTATCAATGTCATCAAGCCGCCGATAATCCAGAGCAAGAGAATGGACCAGGTGTTTTGTACTTCTGCCAACTGGAAACCCAAACTGGTAAAAACACCCGTCCCGATCATATTGGCAATGACCAGTCCGGCGGCAGTTTTCCAGGAGATTTTGGAATTAATCGCCATCAAATAAAAGTTTGTTTATCTCTAGTATTCGTTTGATAAAACAAACAGTTTTTGATCATTTTTCTAGGATAGCTTTTTATTTATTTATCGAATAGGCAGCGACTTTTCCGTATACAAAAGAACGATCGTCAAATTGGATTTTTTTGCTGAGTTCTGAATCTTTGAGGATTTGGGAGGATAGGCTGGAGGGGACGTCCCTGGGAATCATTAAATTTCTAAAGACGATTTTTGAGCCTGACTTGGAAGTTCTAATTACTTCTTGAAACAACTTTTCGGTGTCGTTTTCATCCATCAATTCACAGATATTTGACAGTGCCATCCCATCGAAAAGATTTTCAGGCTGCTGTTCCAGCCAATATTTGCTATCGGCTGATATAGGTTTGATTCGGTCAATGTTGATCTTGATCAAGTCAAAGTTTTTCTCCTGTAAATAAGGAGGCAAAAACTCCTGTTCGGGATATTTTCCAAGCAAATAAAGCATCAAAAAGTAGTTTTCCTTGGTCGGTAAGTCACAAATGGCATGGGCTGCTCTTTTTTGAAAACTTTCGGAAAAAGAACTGCTCCCATCGTCAAAATGAAAGTAATCTGCGTTTAAGCCTTTTTTTGCTAGCCTTTTTTTATTGAACATGGTTTTAAAAATCCACTGCCATCGCTTGTTATTCCACTCGTTTTGGTAGAATTCAGTTTGTTCTTTTAAAGTATTCATCTCAAAAAGCCTTTTTGCCTTAGAATGACCTTGGACAACCCGAATCATAAACCCGGCTAGTTTTACAAACTTTTCATACCTGCCGTTCATCAGTAAACCTTTTTTCAGGATAGCCTTTTGTGTTTTCCAAAACTGGACCGCTTCTTCCGATAAATCATTTTTCAGTTTTTCGAAAACCTTCAATCTTTCCGTACTGGGATTCAACCCAAAAAAGGCGCGCATCCCCTGATAATCAAGTCGCCTAAATGTTGCTTGTTTTAATTCCATTAGGTGATTTTGTGCCGGATTGATGTCCACACAATAGATGATATTGGGTTGGAATCTTAAAAAGCCCAAGGCATTACAACAGCCGGATGTAATTGCAAAAAGCGTCTGTCCTTCTTTGATCTGCAAAACCTTTTCATCAATTAAAGGATCTTCCCAATTGTTGGTGAAAATAAGTTTGCTTAACTGTACCTGACCTTTGGTTTGCTTTTCCATTATTTTTTTAGTTTATAAGTCCTTTTGAATTAAAAAATGGGGCAGTGACTATCCCATGTTTTGCTGCTGCTGCTAGAATATAGGCCATGTTTTCTAAGTTGATATTGCCCCTTCCTTTAGAAAATGCCAACGATTGACCCTCCAAAGCCAAAACTACTGACTCCATGGTACATCCATGGGAAATATTGGGTAATGGAAACTCATAGATGTTTTTCTGGAAATGTTCAGGGGAGAAACAATAGCCTTCTTCGACGAGGCACATGCCACCGGCATAGATTTTCTGTGATGGTTTTACGTTTTCTGAGTTTAGATTTTTTGGATAGCCGGCGTCACAAATGATTGCATGAGATTGAAGCAGATCCAAATAATTTTCAGGCAGAACAGAACTTGCTACACAAATAATTAAATCTGCTGCCGGCAATAATTCTGACACATGGGTACTAGCCAGACAGTTGGCCTTTTCTGATTTTAGTTGTTCTTCTTGCTGGTGGAGTGGGGCTGGATTTCTGGCAGTAAGGAGTATTTTTTTGACTTTATTGGAGAAATACCTCACACAGGCAGAACCAATGTCACCAGTCGAACCGATGATCAGTAAAGTGGAGTCTTTTAATGGTTGATTCCATTTCTGACAGGCTTTTACGAGGCTATCAGCAATCAAAGCTGCAGTGAGCGTATTTCCGGTAGTGAATTTTGTCCCTTGGATTGCCTGAAGATTGGCACCACCGGATTCCAGGATAATGGAGGTAAAACCACCCAATGCGACTACATCCACACCGAGCTGAGCCGCTTTTTCACAGGCTTCTCTCGTTTTTTTCAGGTTGTTCCAAATATGGGAATGACCAAGCTCATCCGGAGATAAAAAGGATTCAATGTAGTACCCTTCGACAAACCCTGATACTTTAGAATTTATCTGAATATCAAATAATTTGGTGGGAGGAAAATAGCCGTAAACCTCCTTGATTTTTGCCTGAGAAAGTTCTGGATTACCATCGGTAATTCGGATACTGTTCACGAAATCGACAATTTTCTTCCAATTATCCTGATGTCCGATCACCCCAAATTTCAAGCGGGGAGGTTGATTACCCATTCCAGTGTTTTTTGTCCGGGAAGCCCTATTTTGTTCAAAGTTCTCATGTAAAGGTTCATGGCATTTCCCCTGAGACTGGTGATCGATAAGTTGATGATTGGCAAAGAATTTTTCATACAATCTCCCTTGCAAACTCCACAATGCCCTTTCAGGTCCGTTGAGGCAGTCCATTCCGCAAGGATAAACATGCAGTCCTTGTGAATTTCTTCTACCTTTCGGGTGAATGCCTCAGGGTCTTTGGCCATTTCTTCTTTGAGGATGTCTATCGAATGCTCGATATGTTCTTCTTCTTCCTTGGATATGGTTAAGAAGAATTCTCCAATCTCGTTTTTCAGCGCCGTGCCCACGTCATGGTACATGCTTACCGCAAAGCACTCCAACATCACTTCCTGAATGACGAGGCATGCGATAAAGTCCTTTTTTTGAGCATACTTTAGGAAACATTCTCTCACAGACTTCCAGTAGTGACCATTCAAATTAATCACCGGTTCCAGGTTGTATTTTTTGCATAAGGCCAAATAGCCTTCCGCATGCTGTCTTTCGCAATTAGCGTGTTCCACAGCTTCCATCTTTTCATGTACATCGTCAATTACTCCTGCCAAAGAGGCAAAATTTGACATGCCTATTAATTCACCCGTGATGGATTGGGATAGGATGTCGGTCACTACATCCTGATGCTGAATTTCAAGTTCCGGGATTTCAATTAGATTTTTCATAGTTAGGGAGTTGGGATGTTGAGTTTATACTAAGTGAAAATTATCGTGAAAAAGCATTTTAAGATCTACGGTATCTGAGCCTTGACTGTCGACCACAAAACCTTCACTTTCAAAATGTGCCGAGGCTAGAGGCTTCATCATTTTTGAAAGAGGGTTCCTTCTATCTATGCCAAAACTTAAAAAGGTTTTTTCCTTAAGAAAGGTATAATGTCGCGCTAGTTTAATTAAATCCAGTGCATCCATGAGATGGTTTTTTGCAAAAGCCAGATGCTGGACATGCATCATTTTTATGGACTGATTTTCTTTAGGAATTTTGAAAAATGGCAGAAAAAGACTTACTAAAGTCAGCGAGATTTTGATCATCATTGGAATATTCAAAACGACATTCTGTTTATAGGGCTCCATATTGATCAAACTTAAAAAAGCTACCGCTTTGTCATCATTCAATAGTATCCATGCTTGATCGCCATCTATTTCTGTCCCTGGTTTTAGATAATTTCCAAATTGAAATTCTCGGCTGTAGTCGTTTAATAATTCAATAATTTCATTTTTATACGTTTTTTCGAAAGGAACTAGATTCAATTTGGACTTTGGAGGTTTCTTTTTAGGGAGAAATTGAAACACATCGAAATCCGCGGCTTTCCTGGTACCTAAGGTGCCTGCCCGTCCTTTAAAAAGATTATTTACAGCCTTATTCCCATTTGCAGCAAGGATAAAAGTGTACTTAATTCCTTTTGATTTTATGACTTCTTCGATTTGTCTGATTAAACGATAGGCCACAAGTGAACTTCGGAATTGTGGCAAGATTTTAAGGTCAGAGATATATCCTGTCGGTTCTGGTTCGCGATTGATATAGGCTATTTTTTCGGTGAATGCAACTGCACCAATAATTTGATTGTTTTCGACAGCAACGAAGAGGGTATAGTCTCCTTTTAGTTTAAGCAATGAAAAGTAGTTAGGATTTCTATCAATCCTCAGCCTTATTTTACCGTCCATAGGACATGCCTTGGTCAAAGACAGCAGTCCTTCATTGTCTTCAAATGTTGATTTTCTAATCAGCATGTTTGGTTTTACTGTTTTAAAAATCGGCGCTTTCTAGACTAGTAGGTGAAATTTACTTTAGCTAGAAAATATGGTCACCGGTTGAAATTTCAGAAATCACTAAAGAAAATTTTCACTAATTCCTTTTAAAATTAAAAAAATTTAAAAAATTGAAAAATGAGATTTTACCAAATAAATTTTCGAAAAAACTAGAATTTACCAATCAAATATTCATATCCATTTGTATGTTTCTTTAATGGTGTTTTATGAAAGTTTCTGTTCTTATTATTTTGAAGATGTCATCAATCAAGACTTTAAATTTTTGATTACCGGTATATAGAAATAGATTTTTGATTTTTAAAGCCTTGTCTTCTCCAAGTACTGCAAATGTCTCCCTATCAAATTTTTCAATGACAGCGTGGAGCTTGTCCTTGTCACCTGCAAAGCCTCTTGGAATATCACAGGAATCTTTTGCCTCAGTTCCATTTTTGAACCTAATTATCACTTCGGCACCTATTTTAAATTCCATTTTAGATAAATCCTGTTCATGAGATTTTTTGTTTTTGTAGATATACTTTCCTTTTAGGCTATTGAAATATCTTAAAAAAAGATAACTGAAATACCCTTTTGGAAGGGTTGCAAGCTGGACTATGTCATGCCATTCAAAAAGGGATCTATTCTGATAAACTTGTCTGGTTCTTTTTAATGCTTTTTGAGAATCTGACATTCCAAAGACTCCGGGATATCCGGGATAGTTGATGGACTTATCAAATCCTTTTATCATTTCTATGGTCAGTTTCCAGCTATGGCGGATTCGAATTTTTTGGGCCAGTTTTTCAATTGCCTCATAGTGTGTTTCCAATTCTTGATGTCCAAAAAAATCTCCATTTGGTTCACCATACAAAATTGCCAGAGCCAGGCTCCTTTTTGTACTGAAATTCACATTCACTTGGGTAAGTCCTGACCTGTAATGTGGAATGGAAAAATTTTCTAATACCACGCTGAGAAGTGGAGTATAGACATCAATTTCTTCAATTTCATCCAATTCGATTCGAGGATATCGTTTTTTCAAAGAAAGAGCGGCATTTACAGGTCCCTGCGCATAACCACATGATGCGTAATATTTGAAAGAAATGCTTTCCATCACCCATGTACTTCCAATTTTTCTCCAAAACTCCGGAACAAAATTCAAATAGCTGAACATGGCTACAAATCCAGCAGGATGCTCTAAAATGTCCAAAGCACCAGTGGCACCTTCCATAGCTAAAAATCCAGAATTTATTCCTTCAATTGTAGCGGATGAGGTACTGGTTACTTTGGTGTCTGCTGAAAAAGAACTCGGAATCATGTAGAATTCCGGACCGGAAAGGGCAATAGCAATAGCATTGGCTATGACAGAGGCTTCGCAACCATAAATCTTCGTTACCACAACAGCACCTGCTACACGATGAATGAAGGACCGCATATGTCCCTGCAATGGTCCTGAAGAAAGGTAAGCGCTTAATCTACCCGAGACTTCCTGTGCCACAATGGAAGCCAACAAAAAGTTTTCAAAGGATATGTTGTTTCGGTAAGCCATTGCCCAGGCAGTGCTGAAGGCAGACTGACTGAGATGCCCCATGAAGGAAAAGTTGTCCATTTCCAATGCATTGATCATGGCTGAGTGATAATAAACGGAATCTTTAAGACACCATAATTCGCCTGTTGAGAGGATTAAGATGTCTCCTGTTTCGTTTTTTCTCTTAAAACCTTGATAGATTTTTTGTCCAATGTGGGATCGGTGTCCGGCGCAAATTGCGGAGATGCAATCGACACTTTGAAACTTAGCAAGTTTGGTGACTTCCTCAGGAATGTCATTGAGCGTTACTTTTTCAATCCATCGGCTTACTTTTTCAATTTGTGTTTCTGTGTGCTCCATTGAATTTTGAAAAAAAGCTTTGATAATTTAACCTAATTTTAAATCATGCAGTCAAAAAATAGTTATTAATGCTTCAAATTCAGTGATTTATACTTGTTTCTGAAGATAAATTTACTTTTTAATAATTGACATTTTGATACCGTTTGATGGACTGCTTTTGCCTTGTAAGGATTCTAAGGTCATGACAATCCAAATAAAAAAAAGCCGAGGAAGAAAGTCTCCCTCGGCTGAGTTTAAAGAATCGAGTAGTGCTATTGTTTTAGGCCATTTTAGAACGGTCTTATTTCTTCACTTTCTCAAACAAATCAATTGGGGTGGCCTTCACTTTCTCCTCGAATGCCTTCCAATCACCTTCCATGAATTTATTGACTTCGGCGATTGCTTCATCAGCGGATTCTTTTCCCTGGCTAAACAGTCGTTCTTCGGTAGCGCCCGGTGCGCCAAAGCTGGAGCTGGCATAGCTTCTCGGAACAAACTGACGGGTCATGGTAGTAGGGAAGAGGTTTCTTACGATGCCTTGTCCTTCTCGGGTAGGCCCATTGAAAGCTTCTCTGGTTTTGTCCAGTTTCTTTTTGATTTCTTTGGTCGCCTCTGCCAATTCTTTAGCCTCCGGAGTATCCAGATCCTTGATCATCGCATTGACTTTGTCTATCGTTTTCTGGGCCTCGTTCAATTGATTGGTAGCAGCCCTTACTTCGGTAGAAAGTGCCTCTGTTCTTTTTAGGAAAGTTTCTTTTGCCTGCAGATTTGCCAGCTGAACATCGATTCTAGGATCCATGTTGACTTTAATGGATGTCTCGGAAGAATCACTTCCATAGACAAAAACCGCTTTATAAGTTCCTGGGACTACATTTCCACCGCTTGGCTCAAAGAAGCCTGATCTGCGACCTCCACCTTGGCCTCCACCGAATCCACCGGTCATTTCTGCGGTTGATTTTCTGTCAAGATTCCAGATGATACGGTTGACTCCCTTTTCGGGCAAAGTCTTTAATGTTCTGACTTGTTCACCAGCTGCATTGTAGATCTTCACAGTGACTGAATCCAGTTTTTCTTTGTCGTCATTGATCATAAAGCTCATTCTGCCTCCGAATTCCCGGTTTTCACCGGCATATTTTCCATCAGCCATAAATCGCTCTCCATGTGCCCGTTGGATCACTGCCTGATAGGCCTCAGGTGCCGGGAAAGCTGTTATTTTATCGGCTGGAGCGCTTCCGTTATTTTTTGCAAAAGCCCGCAACGGTCTTATATCGTCCAATACATAGATCGCACGACCAAAAGTACCGATCACCAAGTCAGCATCTCTTTCCTGAATCGTCATGTCATAGGTAGAAACTGCCTTTGGATAGCCGTGTTCCCATTTGTTCCATGTTTTAGCCTTGTCAAAGGAAACATACAAACCGAATTCAGTTCCGAGGAAAACCAAGTTTGGCTCCTCGGTATCCTGCTTGATGGAAAGCGTGTAACCCCATACTTTGTTATCATCAGCGATTCGGGTGAAGGTTTTCCCATAATCCGAACTGTGGTAAGCATAAGCAGAGAAGTCGTTGTTTCGGTAGTTGTTTGCCACTACCCATACTTCACCTGCATTGTATTTGGAAGCCTGAACCTGTGGAATCCAAGAAGCCTTTGGCAAGCCGGTAAGCTTGGCCGCTGTGTTGGTCCAGGTTTTTCCGCCATCTTGAGTGACTTGTAGATTTCCGTCATCTGTACCTACCCAAATCACGTTTTTGTCCACCGGGCTTGGAGCTATGGCGATAATTGTGGTGTGATTTTCTGCACCGGTGATATCGTAAGTCAATCCGCCTGTAAACTGCTGACGCTGTTTAGTAGAATCATTCGTAGTCAAATCAGGAGAAATAATTTCCCAGGTTTCACCTGAATCTGTGGACTTGTGTAAAAACTGAGAAGCATAATAAACAGTGTTATCATCATGCGGGTCTTGAGCGATGGCCGCATTCCAGTTGAATCTGAGGAATACCTCTTTATCCGGATGGGTAGGACGAATCGTTCTGTTGTGACCCGTCAACTTATCAAACCGGGATACATTTCCGCCCTGAGACATCGTGTAGCCGTAGCGTGAGTCTGCCGGGTGTGATACTACGTCAAAACCATCCCCAAAGGAAACTTCCTGCCAGTAGGTGTTTCGGATTCCGTCGACCCTCCAGTGATAAGCCGGACCAGTCCAAGAACCGTTATCCTGCATTCCTCCATAGACATTGTAGGGGATTTCATTGTCAACATTGATATGGTAAAACTGTCCTACAGGAATTCCCTCGGCGAAATACCAGGTTTTGCCCATGTCTCTGGAAATATTCAATCCCCCGTCGTTGCCATCTATCAGCAAGTTGGGGTCAATTGGATTGATGTACCAGGCATGATGGTCGGGATGCACTCCGTCGTATTGGAGAAGTTGACTGAAAGATCGACCACCATCCTCACTTATTCCTACCCGGGAATAGAGGGTGTAGATTCGATTTTCATTTTTAGGATCAGCGTAGATTTCAAAATAATAAAAAGGTCTGTCTCCGATTTCTCCTTTATCGTTTACCAAGGCAAACTTGCCTCCTCCGTCTTCAGAGACGTAAAGAGCATTTTTGGAGGACTCAATAAGTGCATACACTTTGCTGCTGTTAGCCTTTGAAATGGCCAAACCCATTCTTCCTAAGTTTCCTTTAGGAAGTCCGTTTTCTTCTGCTGTAAGTTTTTTCCAATTGTCGCCTCCATCGTGGGTCACATATAGGCCGGATGACTCTCCACCTGATTCAAAAAACCAAGGATACCTTCTGTGCTGCCACATGTTGACGAAGATTTTATTTGGATTGTTGGGATCCATGATCATCTCACCCACACCGGTTTTGGTGTCGATATAGAGGATTTTGTTCCAGGTCTTGCCACCGTCGGTAGTTTTATAGACGCCTCGGTCTTCCTGCTCGCCCCAAGGCGAACCGATAGCTCCAACAAAGACGGTATTGGGATCATCTGGATGAACAATGATTCTGTGAATGGCTCTGGTCTTTTCCAATCCCATCAATTGCCAAGTTTTACCGGCATCTAGAGATCGATAGACTCCATAACCCATGTTGAGTGAGTTTCGTGGATTTCCTTCACCTGTACCCACCCAAATTATGTTTGGGTTTTTCTGATAAATGGAAATAGCACCGATGGAATGCACTTTTTCATTGTCAAAAATCGGCTCCCAGGTGATGCCTCCTGAGGTAGACTTCCAAAGTCCACCTGAAGCTGAACCTGCATAAATAATGTTAGGGTTTTCATGGATGGCATCGATGGCAGTGATCCTGCCACTCATAGCACCCGGTCCGATACTTCTGGCTTTCATGGATTTGAAAAGATCCATGTTGACTTGTTGGGCTTCAATTCCGAAGCTGCACAAGACTGCCAAAATCAAGATGTAGATTTTTTTCATTTATTAGAGTGGTTTTCTTTTACCAAGGTAAATAAGTTAAAATCGCGCAATAACAGTCTGATTTTTATTCAAATGGGAAAGATTCGGTTTCTAATCTTCTGCTTTTAAATTTTTACGGCTGGTTTGGGCAATGCAGGAGTTTTCTTTTTCTTTAGAAAAAATTAAAACGATATGATTAATAAGTTGATGAAGCCTTTTTTTGGGCTTTTTCTTTTTGTCGGGTTTTCAGCTGTCAACGCACAGAATGGGCGTTTTCAACAAGCTGTGCAGTACAAAATGGAAGTTGATATGGATGTGCAGACCAATCAATTTACTGGAAAACAGGAGCTTAAGTACACCAATAATTCGCCTGACACATTGAATCGTGTGTTTTATCACTTGTACTTCAATGCTTTCCAGCCGGGGTCGATGATGGACGTACGATCCAGAACTATTGCTGATCCGGATCGAAGAGTAGCGGCACGTATTTCGAAGCTTAAGCAGGAAGAAATGGGCTATTTGCATGCTAAAAACCTTAAAATGAATGGAAAAGCTGTGCAGTTTACCGAAGTGGAAACGATCCTGGAGGTAGATTTGACTGAGCCCATCCTGCCTAATTCCAGTGTGACATTTGAGATGGAATTTGAGGGGCAGGTTCCCGTGCAAATCAGAAGATCAGGCCGTGACAATGAGGAAGGGGTTCGATACTCCATGGCGCAGTGGTATCCTAAAATGGCCAATTATGACGAGCAAGGCTGGCATGCCAATCCTTACATTGGACGCGAGTTTTATGGAATTTGGGGTGATTATGATGTGAAAATCACCCTTGATAAAAGTTATGTACTCGGTGGAACAGGCTATCTGCAGAATCCCAACGAGATCGGACATGGATATGAGGATGAAGGGGTGAAAGTGCCAGCACCCAGCGGAAATACCTTGACCTGGCATTTTAAAGCTCCAATGGTTCACGATTTCATGTGGGGAGCTGATCCAAAGTACAAGCATGATAAAGTGCTGATGGAAAATGGAATCACAGTTCATCACTTTTACATTCCCGGTCCAAAGACCAGCGAAAACTGGGAAAAACTGAAAGAATTTACGCCGAAGGCAATTAATTACCTCTCCAAAAACTTCGGACAATATCCCTATAAGCAATTTTCGGTAGTTCAGGGTGGCGATGGCGGAATGGAATATGCCATGTCAACCTTGATCACCGGAGAAAGATCCCTACAAAGCCTAGTGGGTGTGATGGTGCACGAGTTGGCCCATAGTTGGTTTCATGGGGTGTTGGCATCCAACGAATCCTTATATCCCTGGATGGATGAGGGATTCACTAGCTATGCTACGAATTTGGCGATGGCAGATATTTTTCAAGTAAATGTTAATCCCCAACGAGGATCGTATGGCGGCTATTTTCGGCTTGCTGCATCAGGTCTTGAGGAACCGCTCTCCACACATGCTGACCATTATCACACTAATTCTGCTTATGGAGCTGCTGCCTATTCCAAGGGGGCAGTTTTTCTTGCCCAACTGGGCTATGTGATCGGAGATAAAGTGAGGGACAAAGCGATGCTCCGCTATTTTGATACCTGGAAATTCAGACATCCTAATGTGAATGATCTGATTCGCATCATGGAGAAGGAATCGGGAATGGAGTTGGACTGGTACAAAGAATACTTTGTCTATTCGACCAAAAAAATTGATTACGGCATAAAAGAAGTGAAAGCGAATGGGAATACGACTGAGATCACCCTTGAGCGACTTGGATTAATGCCCATGCCTATCGACTTGGTAGTGACCTACAAGGATGGTACTTCCGAGATGATCTATTTGCCCTTGGTGATTATGCGTGGTGAGAAAGTTCAGGAAGAAGGGATGCCTTCAAGGATTCATACGGAAGCTTGGCCTTGGACCAATCTGACAAAGACTTTGGTCCTGACAAAAGAGTTTTCCATGATTAAATCTGTGGAAATCGACCCAAGCAAAAGAATGGCTGACGTACAAGAGGAAAATAATAAAGTGGAGTTTTAGGCTCCACTTTAGTTTGATGAATACCAAAAAAGGTGGCTTTGGGCCACCTTTTGTTTTGATCAACCGGCGTTTTTCTTGTTCTGTACTTCTGTACGGATTTCTTGCGCCAGGTTTTTAAGGTCTTGCATTCCTTTTCTCACTCTAGTTCCGGCTGCTTGGTTGCCTTTTTCGTAGAATTTCTCAAAATCGCCTTCCAGGCCCATTACGAGATCTTTGACTTCACTAAATCTGCTCATAGTAAAAGTTTATTTTTAAGGTTGATGATAAGTTTATGATGGTTCAATATAGGTCAAATACTTACTAATTCAATCCAGAGGCCATTTTTTTTACTTTTTTTTTTATTCTGTAAAGGAAAGTGCCAATTCGGAATTTTTATAATGCTCACCTAAAAGCTTATCCTTTATAGCCGCGAAAGCTCGAATGGTCTCTTCGACATCTTCTACTGTGTGTACTGCTGTAGGGATTAATCTCAAGATTATCATGCCTTTAGGTATCACAGGGTAGATTACAACTGAGCAGAAGATGCCGTAATTTTCTCTCAAATCTCTTGTCAAAGCAGCGGCTTCACCGACTGTGCCGTTGAGTACTACAGGGGTGACAGGAGAATTTGATCTTCCGGTACTAAATCCGTTTTCATGGAGTCCTTTTCGCAAGGCTTTTACGATTTCCCAAAGCTTATCTTTCAATTCCGGCTGTGATCTCAGGAGTTCCAGACGCTTCAATGCACCCTCGACCAACAGCATAGGAAGTGATTTGGCGAAAATTTGAGAACGCATATTATACCTTAAATAAAGGATGACATTGGCATCACCGGCGATAAAAGCACCAATAGATGCCATGGATTTTGCGAAGGTCGAGAAATACAAGTCAATTTCATCCTGAACTCCCTGCTCTTCTCCAGTACCGGCACCGGTTTTACCCATGGTACCGAATCCGTGCGCATCATCTACCAATAGTCTGAACTCGAATTTCTTTTTGAGTTCAACGATTTCCTTCAGCTTTCCCTGATCACCTGTCATGCCGAATACTCCTTCGGTAATTACCAGAATTCCTCCGCCCGTTTCTGAAGCAAGTTTAGTGGCACGCTCCAATTGTTTTTCGCAGCTTTCTATGTCATTGTGAGGAAAAACGTACCGTTTACCTAAATGCATTCTCAATGCGTCAATAATGCAGGCATGACATTCAGAATCATAGACAACCACATCTTTTCGATCCAAAATCGAATCGATCACAGACATGATGCCCTGATAGCCATAGTTAAGTAAGTAGGATTTTTCCTTGCCTACAAAATCTGCAAGTTCATCTTCAAGCTGCTCATGAAGATTGGTCTGTCCTGACATCATTCGGGCACCCATTGGATAAGCTGCTCCCCATTTGGCAGCAGCTTCAGCGTCTGCTTTACGAACCTCCGGGTGATTGGCAAGTCCCAGATAATTATTAAGGCTCCAGGTGAGTACTTTCTTTCCCTGAAATTTCATTCTGGGTGCAATTTCACCTTCAAGTTTAGGGAAAGAGAAATAACCGTCTGCAAACTCAGAGTGTTTGCCCAAAGGGCCCATGTTCGTTTTTAATTTTGCAAATAGATCCAAAGCAGTCTTGAATTTAAAGTTTCCTTATTTAGTGAGTTTCAGCTCAACTCAACAAAATTAAACTTTTACAAGCTGCAAAGCAAAAAACCAGTTTCCTGACTGTCAATTCTTCAAAAAGCTCGAATTTATTTCCTTATTTCGCCTCAGGCCAAAAGCCTGACCCAAATAATTATTAAGAGAAAATGCAAAAAATTAAAAAACTTTTAGTTGCAAACAGGGGAGAAATCGCGTTGAGAATCATGCGAACGGCTCAGGAAATGGGCATATCCACTGTTGCTGTCTATTCTGAGGCAGACAGACTTTCGCCACATGTTAAATTTGCCGATGAGGCAGTGTGCATTGGTCCACCGCCTTCCAATCAATCTTACCTTTTAGGCAACAAAATCATTGAGGTTTGCAAAGAATTAAATGTCGATGCGATTCACCCGGGCTATGGTTTTCTCTCTGAGAATGCTGAATTCGCCGGTAAAGTCTCAGATGCTGGTTTGATTTTCGTTGGTCCTTCGCCCAAGTCGATCGAGGTCATGGGCTCCAAGCTTGCCGCAAAGCAGGCTGTTGCCAAATATGATATTCCTTTGGTTCCGGGTACCGAAGAAGCAATATCGGATATTACGGAGGCCAAAGAAAGAGCCGCTGAGATCGGCTATCCTATCCTAATCAAAGCCTCAGCTGGAGGGGGAGGCAAAGGAATGCGGATAGTAGAAGATGAATCAGAGTTTGAAGAGCAAATGAATCGGGCTGTTTCAGAGGCTCAATCTGCCTTTGGAGACGGAGCAGTTTTTATCGAAAAGTTTATAACCTCGCCCAGGCATATTGAGATTCAGATCCTCGGTGATCAGCATGGCAATACAGTTTATCTTTTCGAAAGAGAATGTTCGATCCAACGTCGACATCAGAAAGTGATCGAAGAGGCACCTTCGGCAGTAGTTTCTCCCAAAATGCGAAAAGCTATGGGAGAGGCGGCCGTAGGAGTGGCTAAAGCCTGTAATTATTATGGAGCGGGAACGGTGGAGTTTATCGTGGATGACAAGCTGAACTTCTATTTCCTGGAAATGAATACCCGACTCCAGGTAGAGCATCCGGTGACAGAAATGATCACAGGTAAAGATCTTGTTCGAGAGCAAATTTTAGTTGCTGAAGGTAATGTACTTTCTTTTGCTCAGGAAGACCTTAAAATTCACGGTCATGCAGTGGAAATTCGGGTTTATGCAGAAGATCCTAAAAATAATTTCCTTCCCGATATCGGAAAGTTGGTAACCTACCGCAGACCTCAAGGTCCTGGAATTCGTGTGGATGATGGGTTTGAAGAGGGAATGGATATTCCGATCTATTACGATCCGTTGATCGCCAAGCTGATCACGCATGGCGAAAATCGACAGGATGCGATCGGCCGAATGATTCGGGCCATCAATGATTATCGGATCACAGGAATTCAGACTACGCTGGACTTTTGTCGCTTTGCTATGCAGCATGAAGCATTCGTCTCCGGTAATTTTGATACCCAGTTTGTGGAAAATTACTTCACACCTGAAAAGTTGGAACCGGTATTTTCGGAAGAGGAAAGAGAGCTGCTAGCGGCATTGGCAGTGGAGTTTTTTGAGAAAGAAGAAAACCGGATAAATCCAACCCATCCGGCAAATTCAATTCCAAGCACGAACTGGAAAAATCGACTCCTCTGATGGCAGAAATTTTACCGCTAAGGGCTTGGAGATACAATGAAAAGCTTTCTGAAAACCTGGAAGAGTTGACCGCTCCACTTTTTGATGTGGTTTCTCCAAGGCAAAGGGAATTGCTCTATTCAAATCCGCTAAACAGCATTCATCTTTCGGTACCCCAAGGAGAAAATCCTGCAAAAAATGCAAAGGAGATACTCTCCAAATGGAAGTCTTCCAAAGTAATCATTCAGGATCATCTTCCGGGTATTTATGTATATTACCAATATTTTCGATTGCCTGGGGACCATGAGGAACGATGCCGAAAAGGCTTCATTGCACAGATTAAGGCATACGATTGGGAAGAAAACGAAATTCTCAGGCATGAAAACACCATCATTTCAGCTGTTAACGACCGAATAGAATTACTTCAGTCCACTGAAATTCAGGCAAGTCCAACGCATGGATTATATGAAGATGAAAGCAATGAACTGGAGGGATACATGGATGCAGCGATAGCAGCACCACTTTGTGAATTGGAGGATTATCAAGGAGTGAGGGAGGTATTGGGAGTCATCCATGACGCGAAAATCATCTCGAGGTTTTTGGCCGTGTTGGCGGATAAGAAAGTTATCTTAGCTGACGGACATCACAGGCTTGAGGGTGCCATTGCTTATAAAAACCTTCAGCATAATTCATTTCCTGCAACCAAGTGGAAGGGTTCAGATTATCATCTCATGTATTTGACCAATGTACATGGCAATCACCTGAAAATTCTTCCGACCCATCGCTTATTTTATGGATTGGATTTGCCAGAAAATGAGCTAATGGATCGGATCAAGGAATGGTTTGATGTGCGGGTTTTTGGTGATGCTGATGAATTGGTCAATTATACTTTTCAGCGAAAATGGTCATTTGGATTGGTGTTTTCAGACGAAGCTTATGTGATCAAATTTAAGCAGGATAAGTTTGAACAAGTCAGGCCTGATTTGCCAGAGGTATTGAGGAATCTCGATTTGGTCATTTTACACCATATTTTATTTGAAAAAATATTGGGTCTAAATTCCGAACAGCAACGAAAATCAGATCAACTGGCTTTTGAGCGAAACTTCTCCAGATGTGTACGGGAGGTCAGAAGTCAGGAGGCAAGTTTTGCAATTATTACACGGGAAATTGAATTGGAGCAAGTATTGGAAGTTTGTAAATCCGGCGCTGTAATGCCCCAAAAATCGACGTATTTTTATCCAAAAGCACTCGGAGGAATGCTGTTTGGAAGCATAAAGCAGGAAGAATTTGACTATGACTATGGAGCCTTTTTTGAGCAAACTAGCAGCTAACCGAATCATTTTGGCTTCTAATTCACCGAGAAGACAAGAGCTTTTGAAAGCCCTGGGAGTTGATTTTGAAGTAAAAGTTCACCCCATTGATGAGACGGTTCCCACTGGCCTGCCAGCAGAATTTGCAGCGGCCTACTTGTCTAAACTTAAAGCTGAAAATTACCCTTATTCTCTGGCTGAAAATGAAATCCTGATCACAGCCGATACCATCGTGATCGTAAGAGGTAAGATATTGGGCAAACCCAACACTGATTTAGAGGCTTTTGAGATGCTAAAAGGTCTTTCGGGTACCACCCACACGGTGATTACGGCCGTCACTATGAAAGATGCGAAACGACAGATTACCTTGGAGGATGAAGCCAAGGTGACGTTCAGGTTTCTGGATGAAGATGAAATCTGGTACTATGTCCGGAATTTCAAGCCTTTTGACAAAGCTGGAGCTTATGGTATACAGGAATGGATCGGATTTGTCGGAGTCACAGGGATCGAAGGGTCCTATTTTACCGTGATGGGATTTCCTTTGCACTTGGTCTATCAGCAGCTGAAGAAGTGGTGAAGGATACTTCGATATTCAGCGTTCGATGTTCACTAGTTCTTTCTTTTCACCGCAAAGCTTAAGTGTTTTTTAATCTGGGTACACAATATCAGCAATCATGAAATCGAGCATGACGAAGATCGTCACACAGGGGGATGATTATGAACCATGCGAGATTCTCCCGAAGAAAAATCGGGACAGGCTATCTGACCAATAATTATCAACTTATAAACTGATGAACTGAAATAGTTTAAGTCCAAGTGCGAAAACTTGAACCAAGTTTGCATAAACCCAGATTCATTATCTTTGAAATACTCCTTTACAAATAATGATCTTCCTCCAAAACATATCACTTCCCACCGGCAATTCAAGACAATTTCCTTTTAGCATTCCTGCTTTTAAGGATTTGGAGTCGCTGGATTTCAGGAATCCAATCACAGTTTTTGTTGGAGAAAATGGCTCAGGGAAATCAACTTTGCTGAAGGCTTTAGCCATGAAAATCAATCTTCCGGCTATCGGAAGTACAGATTTGGAGCAGGACGACACCTTGACTGGTTTTCGGGAATTCAGTGAAGGAATCATCACGAGATGGGAGCAAACCAAAACCTATCGCGGATTCTTTTTTCGGGCCGAAGATTACTTTGGTTTTGTCAAAAGGCTCAGATCCATTGATCAGGAATTGAAAGGAGACATTGTGGATTTTGAAAAAAATCTAAGTGGCTATGGACTCAAAGTGGCAGTAGGAGCCATTCACAGTCAAAAGGAAGCACTGCAGCGCAAATACGGTGATTTGACACAGGTTTCGCATGGGGAAGGATTTCTCAAAGTGCTTCAAAACCGAATTCAACCTGAAGGCATTTACCTGATTGACGAACCGGAAGCCGCACTTTCACCTCAGCGTCAGCTTGCACTTTTCTCCATGATCAAAAATCTGGCTGTCAATGAAAACTGCCAGTTTATCATCGCTACCCACTCGCCGATTTTGATGAGTTTGCCGGATGCCCAGATTTTACAGTTTGACGAATCAGTTCATCAAGTTCAGGTGGAGGAAACGGAGCATTTTTCGATCATGAAAAACTTCCTGAATAATCCTGAGGCATTTTTACGATTTCTTTAGCCAGCAAAAAGATTTCTTCCGACTACAGGCTCGATTAGCGCATTACTGACAGCTTCCGGATTTGCTTTCAACCAATCCAAAGGCTCTAAAAGCGGTTCATCCGAAAGGTCAAATGTCCCAAAATGCATCGGGATATTTAAGCACAGCTGCTAAACTGGCTTCGAATGGATGATAAAGATTTTAAAAAGTACCATCGCTGAGTCGTGGCGTGCCCTTCCATTCGGGCGGGGTTTTATGATATGGAAGTCCGGGATAGAAAGTATGGTTCAAAGTGCGTGTTCCGTTAAAGTCTAGGTCTGAAAGTAAAATTTCGGAAAGTATCACTCCAGCCAAGCCGGTTAGAAAAGTTCTTCGATCCATTTTTTGAATGGATTTCGAAAAATTAAATTTTGATTTGGTACTAAAAGTTGCTTTTCTACCGCCTGAAAAAAAGCCGATCGAGATACAAGTCTGATCGGCTTATCGATTGAATTATCGGAGGGTCAATGTTATAAATTCCCCCTTAATTCCTGCTCTCGCTCAATGGCTTCAAACAATGCCTTGAAGTTTCCTTTTCCAAAGGACTTAGCGCCTTTTCGTTGAATGATTTCAAAGAAAAGGGTTGGGCGATCCTGTACTGGTTTGGTGAAGATCTGAAGCAAATATCCTTCATCGTCTCTATCTACGAGAATATTGAGATCTTTAAGAGGTTGTAGGTCCTCGTCGATTTTTCCCACGCGATCCAGCAAGTCATCATAGTAGGAAGAAGGCACCTCCAGGAATTCCACTCCTCGACTTCTCAACTCCCTTACCGTGTGGCAGATATCATCAGTAGCAATTGCCATGTGTTGTACGCCGGGGCCTCCGTAGAATTCGAGATACTCCTCGATCTGGGATTTCTTTTTGCCTGCCGCTGGTTCGTTGATTGGGAATTTGATGTAGCCATTTCCGTTGGATACGACCTTGGACATGAGTGCGGAATATTCGGTAGAAATGTCTTTGTCATCAAATGTCAACAAAAGCTTGAAACCCATGACATTTTCGTAAAATTCTACCCATCTATTCATTTGTCCCAACTCCACATTGCCCACGCAATGGTCGATGTATTTCAGACCAATGCTTGTCTGCTGATAGGTACTTTTTCGAGGGCGATAGCCGGGAAGGAATACGCCGTTATAATTTTTCCGCTCCACGAAGGTGTGGATTGTTTCGCCATAAGTGCGGATGGATGCGACTTTCACTTCACCAAACTGATCTTTGATGACCTCAGGTTCGGAGGCAGATTCCGCACCTCGGGAGGTGGTTTCCAGCCAGGATTTCTCCGCATCATCTACCCAAAGTGCCAAGACTTTGACACCGTCTCCGTGGCGGTGAATATGTTCTGCGATCGGATGGTTTGGTCCAAGTGGGGAGGTGAGGACAAGCCGGATTTTGTCTTGCTTCAAAACATAAGAAGCTCGATCTCGAACGCCTGTTTCAGGACCCGCGTAGGCTATTAATTCGAATCCAAAGGCATATTGATAGTAAAGGGCTGACTGCTTGGCATTGCCAACATAGAGCTCGACATAGTCGGTGCCATTGAGGGGAAGAAAGTCTTGATTCATCGTGGGGTTAGATTTGGGTTGTTATGCTAGTCCAAAGGTAAAAACAATGCCAAAGAATATTTGGTTTGCCTCAATTCTTTTTTTGGTATCAAATCCAAGATTTGAAATCAACTCCTTGAAAATGAATTTGTCATCCCAGTTGACCTCAAATGATTTTAGAAATGCCCGATATTCTTGGATAAATGTTTTTTTCCTGTGGTGCTTTTTTTGATTTTGGATATAGGTAATTACGCTGGGTACTTGACTTTTTGACTATGAAAATGCTCCAAAACCTTCTTGCTATTGAAATTTTGAATTAATCTAAAAGAATAGCTTAAATCTCAAAACTCAAATAATTTCTAAAAATATCCCAGAGGGATATTTGGTAGTAGTTGAAAATGGTTGGATGATAAAACGTTACATCGGAACGCATGGTGAAAAAACAATTTTAGATAGATTATTTATTCCTGTGGATTCTGATTTCTCCATAGTGTGATCCAGGCTAAAATCAAAAAAGTCAATGCCCATGTTCCCAAAAACGTATCTATCGTCAACCAAAGCAAAAAAAAGTAATAGGGTATAGCCAAGAAAAACCCGATCAGAAACTTCCAAGTGGAACTAAAAACCTCATCTTCTACGCTTTTCTTTTTCCAAAGCCAAAGCCAAAAAAGAGGCAGGTTGAAAATCTTCATCATTTTATTGTTGATGCTGCCTGACTCAGCAACTGGATGGAGGACCTTACCAGTCTCCAAAAAAGTGTCCACTTCAGATTTGGAAGTCAAATCCACATTTTTTTCGATTAACCTTTTAAGTGTTTCCTCATACCCTTCATCCGGAATAGTTACGATCAACGATTTCAGCGCATTTTCTACGCTTTTTGTCAATTTTCCGGATTTGGAGGCAGGCATGTCCACAGGGATAATTTTACCAAAAGTGACTCTAACCTTACTTCCGGATCGCATGTGGGCACTAAACTGTAATCCAACGGGCAAAATCACCGGTTCCAGTTCAGGATATCTTTCTTTCAAGCCAAAAGCCATACGTGTAAATCCCTTGCTCAGCGGCCTCAGATTTCTAACCAAACTATGACTTCCTTCGGCAAAGACGACTACTGCTCCATTTTTGCGAAGCACTTCAAATGTCTGATCAAAAGTATGGTGATTGTGCTGGATCGTGGAGAATCCATCCCGTACTCGATACACCGGGAGCATGCGGATAAAGTGCAACAGCCGGGATACGAATGGATTGGTAAATACGGCTGCACGAGTCAAAAACCAAGGATTGAGTCGGGTATGCGTAGCTAAAAGTAGGGGGTCAATCAGTGCGTTTTGATGGTTTGCAACTAGTATTACAGGGCGGTTTTTAGGGAGATTTTCTTTGCCTTCGACGATGATCCTGCGAAAATATCCATGAAGGGCAATCTTCACCAAGAATCTCAAAACCGCATTTATAAGGTTTTTCATGCACGTAATTTCCAAAAGCTGGCGATGATCATGCCAGACACAAGATGCCAAATTCCCCACAAGGCAGTGATGATTGCCATTCCCCCTAGCCCTTCAAAGTAAGTAAAAATCAATACCAGCCCCAATCCTGAATTTTGAATTCCCGTCTCGATGGTTAGGGTTTTGATATCCGGCATAGGTAACCTACCCATCTTTCCTGTCAGAAAACCAGCACTTAAGGCGATGAAATTATGGACTAAAACCCAAAAGAAAATCATGCCGATGTACTGGATAAAAATGTCAAAATTACCTGCAAAGGCTAATCCTACAAAAGCCGCAAATATTAAAATACTGAGTGGTTTGAGAATTTTGGAAGCTTTTCGAGCAAATCCGGGGAATTTCTGACTCGTAACAATTCCAAGGATCAATGGAACTCCCAAAATAATCCCCACAGTGAAAAAAACGTCTGTGATGTCCAAGCTGATTTCCCGAAGCAGGAGCGAAGTAGGAGTATAAAAACCTGCCCAAATCGCAAAGTTTAATGGGGTGCTGAAAATGGAAAGGACTGATGAAAAAGCAGTCAAACTCACGGATAGCGCAGTATTTCCTTTTGCAAGGCTGGTGAGAAAGTTTGAAACATTTCCTCCGGGGCAAGCTGCCACCAAAAACATTCCCAATGCAACACTTGGAGGGGGTTGGACGATGGATATCAAAACCCAAGTAAAAAAAGGCAATACCAGGAACTGGGAGAAAACACCTAAAATAAAGCCTTTTGGGTTTTTAATAAGGTAACGGAAGTCTGCCCATTTCAAATCCAATGCAACTCCATACATAATCAGCGCCAAAGCGAGATTGAGCAGGAGTAGATCACTTTGGGAAAAATTCAGTCGGACTGAATCCAGAGGGTTAGGGGTGGACATTCACCCGAAAATCAGGCG
Organism: Algoriphagus boritolerans DSM 17298 = JCM 18970; assembly: GCF_900108085.1. Lineage (GTDB taxonomy): Bacteria > Bacteroidota > Bacteroidia > Cytophagales > Cyclobacteriaceae > Algoriphagus > Algoriphagus boritolerans. The sequence goes on along the minus strand of NZ_FNVR01000003.1, from coordinate 179,182 downwards.
AATTCTTGGCAAATCAAAACATCATTGGTTTTCAAAAGCGATTGAATCCAAATTTCTCCGATTAATCTGGAGGGTATAGCTTGCCTTAGCGTGGCATCTAACTTTTTGTAGTTTCTAGCCAGTTCGGTGCAATTCCTCCCAATAGGAGCAGATACCTGACTTGTCTACAGCCAAAACCATTCACCAACAGCGAGTCCTGGTTTTTGTAGTTTGCCCTTCATTCAGGGTATTCAGTAAGAGCAATTTAAAATTGAAGAGTTTGAAAGAATTTAGGTTCAGAAGGAATCGAGGTTGATTCGATAGACGAATTTGAAGTAATGTGGAAATCATTTGAAAATAATTTCAATTACCCCGAATAAGCACCTGGCCTAAGACATGCTATTTTAAATCTAACTCACTAACCAATTACTACTTATTAGTTCCTGGTCACTTTTCCGATTCCATTTATTTCTTCTTTGATCACATTCGGATTTCCCGTGTAGCTGACAGCACCAATACCATCCACCGTGATGGATAGATCACCCTCGCAGTGTACAGCCACCCGGCCAATTCCTGAGGTTTTCAAGGTCATATTCTGAGCAATCAAGTCGCTCGCATCTACATTACCCATGCCATCATTGGTCAAACGGATAGCGTCGACACTTCCCTTTAGGTGGATATTGCCGAGCATGGAAAACACCGCATTGATGGTATTCGCCTGTAGCTCAAGATTAAGATTTCCCACTCCATCCCCTTTGATATTGACCTCATCCAGTTCTATGGGACTCTCTGTTTTGATATTTCCTACTCCGTCAAAAACAAACTCCTCCAGTTCACTGACCGTCAAATAGACATTTACCCTGGAGTTTTTTTTGAAAAATTTTTCATTCACTTTTTCAAAATCCAGCTCCAGCCATTCTCCGTTTTGGGTTACTTTCAATTTTTGGACTAAATCTTCATCTCCTTCGATTCGAAGCGCGGGATTATCGCTTTGGGAAAGATAGAGATTGAATATGCCGCTGACTTTTAATTTTTTTGTCCCTTCTATTTCCCGAATATCACTGATTGATTCCTCTGTTTTGCGGCTGAAATTAAGCGTGCAGGATTGGAGGAGAGCAATTAAGATTAGAGTTGAGCTAAGTAGCTTGGCTTTCATAGTTTTCAGGATTGGATTTGAGATAAAACCAGAGGGGTAATTTTACACCAAGTTAATCATCTTCTATTCAAATCGTGAATGGGTGGATATCCTAAATTTTACCAACCCCAGAGGCCTTGGGGTCTTCAGAAAAACTAAAATTATCTAAAAATGAAAATTCCCGCTCGGAATTAAATCCGAGCGGGAATGTGATGATACAAAAAAACTAAATCGCTTAAGCGACTTTTACATTTATTGCATTCATTCCTTTTTTGCCTCGCTCTGTGTCAAAGGTAACCTTGTCGCCTTCGCGGATGGTGTCTACAAGACCACTTACGTGTACAAAAATTTCCTCTCCTGAGGCATTGTCAACGATGAAGCCAAATCCCTTGGTTTCGTTGAAGAATTTTACTGTTCCGGTATTCATTTGGAAAATTTAATATGTTGATATGGCTAATTGCCGATCCAAAACTAACTGGATTAAAAGTAAAAAATTGATTTTCAATCATTTTTCTTCTAAAAATTGAATAAAAAAGTTTAAAAACCGGGTTTTGGGCGTTTTACTAGCCTGGAAATCAGCCTTTCAAAGTTTAAAAGTCTAAAATCAAACGCTGGTCTTTCCTGTTTTTTAAATCTTTACTTAAGAAAATTGATTTTTTTGGAGAAAAGTTATGGATTAATTTTTAGTTGATTTTTAAATTTTAACTAAATCGACCAAGAAATTTTTTGGTTATATGACTTTGGTCAGGAATTCCGGAATAACCCGAATTATAAAGTCTTTTCTTGATTTTTCTGCGTAAAATAACCAAGTGGAGTTCGAAGGATCTCTATCTGTTTTATTTATTAAACCCACCAAAAATCATGAAAGCTCTTGATAAAAAAGTAGCCATTATTACAGGATCCGGATCCGGAATCGGAAAAGCTGCCGCCTTACTCTTTGCAAAAGAAGGGGCAACTGTAATTGTATCGGATATTCAGGAGGAAAACGGAAGGGCAGTTGCCGAAGAAATAAAATCTAACGGAGGAAATGCGATATTTTTCAGAGCAGATACTTCTCAGCCTGCCGACAATGAGGCGCTGGTAAAAGCAGCTATTGATAATTTTGGAAAACTTGACATTGCCGTCAATAATGCAGGAATAGGTGGCCCAATGGGTTTGACGGGAGAATATCCAATCGATGGATGGCAAAAAGTCATAGAGGTGAATCTTTCCGGGGTGTTTTACGGCATGCATTATCAACTTCCTGCAATGGAGAAGAATGGAGGAGGAGTCATCGTCAATATTGCATCGATCCTGGGGATGGTGGGCACACGTTTCTCTCCAGCCTATGTAGCCGCAAAACATGGGGTAGTAGGCTTAACCAAGGCAACAGCACTGGAATATGCTCCCAAAAATATCCGTGTCAACTCCATTGGACCCGGCTATATCATGACCCCACTTCTTACTACTAACCTTAATCAAGAAATGCTAAAAATGGTGGAGGCACTTCATCCAATCGGACGACTAGGTGAAGCCGAAGAAGTAGCCGAACTCATCCTTTGGCTTAGCTCCTCCAAGTCTTCCTTTGTTACAGGTTCTTATTATCCTGTGGATGGAGGTTACTTGGCTCAGTAGATTTTCTGCCTGCACCTGATTAAGGTGCAGGTTTTTTGAACATCATACCACAGGTTTGCAATTTCCCAAAATCAAATGATCCGGAATTTTTGCTTCCTAAGGACGTTTTCTTTTCTCAGAACCTACAGGAAGTGGCATTTTTCACTATTCCTTAACTAGCCTCTCTAATCAAATACAAAAAAATCCTTTTGAGGCATTGACTCAGATGTACATCGATCGGATCAAGCTCCGGGAGCTGAAAGCCAGGGCTCCATTACATCACCTGCTTCACAGATGGGGGGCATAGGCCTGAGGGCCACTTATGGTAAAATAAGTCGCCTGGGAGTATCAGGTCACTTGCACAAGCTTATTTTGGTTGTCATATTTGAATTCAAAATCCCATTATCATCCAAAGTTTCAATTCAAATACACATGAATGTAACCCATAGTGTAAAAGCTTTTCAGGATCTCACAGTTTACGAATTATATGCTTTGCTAAAGCTGAGGTCAGAGGTGTTTGTGGTGGAACAGAACTGCGTTTACTTGGATTTGGATGATAAGGACCAGGTTTGTTATCATGTGATGTTATACCGAAACGATCAGCTGGTTGCCTGTAGTCGACTTGTTCCACCCGGATTGGTGTATGAAGAGATGGCAATCGGCAGAGTGATTTCTGCAGGAGCTGTGAGAGGGTTGGGGATGGGGAGAAAAGTGATGGGGTTGTCCATTCAATATTGTCAGGAACTGTTCGGCCCCGGGGATATTCGTATCGGCGCACAAACTTATGCACTAGGTTTTTATTCTTCCCTGGGTTTTGTGCCAGATGGAGAGACCTATGACGAAGACGGGATTGAACACATCGAAATGGTAAAAAAATCTCCAAAAAGTTAAGCAGGTCCAAGATGTCGATCTTGGACCTGCTTCATTCCTTATTTTTTCAGACTTTCCAAGACCAATCGTACCAGTTCAGCTTTGTCTCCATTGGGAATCCAGCGGGCTACGATCACCAAGTCATTTTCTTGATCTACATAAATCATGTTGGTGCCTGCACCGATATGCATGAAAGCAGACTTGGGAGCTGCCGGTGCCAATTTTTGATCTTCGTTTAAGAAATAATTCATCAATCCATAATCCGGTTGGGCTGGAGTTGGAGTTCGGGACTTTTCGATCCAGGATTCGGGAATCAATTGTGTACCGTCCCAATTTCCATTTCGTAATGTTAGGTAGCCAAATCGTGCCTGATCCCAAGCCGAAAGCATCATTCCACCACCCCAATGTGAACCCCCACTGATGGATTGCATGATTTGTCCATCCAGGATGACGAAGGAGTTTTCATAGCCTGTCCATCTCCAGGTGTCAGAGGCACCGATGGGATCCATGATCTTTTCCTTGATAATCACCGGGAGTGGCTTTCTCCATACATTGAGCAATGCCAAAGCCAGGACATTGACTCGCGTATCGTTGTATTCGTACACTGATCCCGGGGCATTTCGAGGGCGTGTTCTCCATTGGTTGGCTTCCCCGGTTGGCCGGTCTGCCCAATCAGGTTTTCCCCAAAGACTTCCTTCCCAATCTGAAGTCTGTCGAAGCAGGTCATCCCATCGGATTTTGCGGTTGTGTTCGGTACCAAACAAATCAAAGACATCCTCTTCGTACAGATGATCCGCTTTGTTCATCATCGAGTGCACCGGGTCATAGGGATAGATTGGTGCCATGTAAGGATAAACCAGGTCTTTTTCATCCTTGATTAATCCCTCGGCTACCGCCAAGCCCGCCGTAGTAGACAGAAAACTTTTTGCCACACTAAAGGTCAAGTCAACGCGCTCCGGTTCGCCCCATTGTCCCACTACGTAGCCTTTGTAAATGATCAAACCGGTCGCCGGACCTCTCAATTTCATTGGACCAACCGGATACCCGAAAGGCTCCCGTCCAAAGGCACTTTCATAATGAGCAATTTTTAAATTCGGATTTTGATTGCTTTCATGCGTCTTGGCAAACTCAATAGCCTGACTGAGGAGAGTTTCATTAAGACCGAGTTCAGATGGAGTTTTTGTCAGCCAGTTATTTTTCTCAGGAAAATATGTCTGGGACGAAAGACCAAGTATGGTGAAATAAAATACTGTCAGAAGCAGTGACTTTTTCATGATAGGGAGATTATAATACGATTTTAAGTAATTCCTGACCTTCGGCTAAACCATTTGTAAAACTTTATTTCAAAGAATCAACAGCTAAACACTTATTGTAATTCGTCTGTTGATTAAGTATACTTTTCAATTTGCCTTTGAAAAACCTAAATTTTCATCGGTATCCAAATTTTATTAAAACGTCTATCCATGGAAGAAGAAAAAATATACATCGTTGGGGCAGGTTTGTCGGGTTTGATCGCTGCTTTGGAATTGGAAAAGGCTGGATTTTTTCCCATTATTCTTGAATCAACCGATGGGATTGGGGGCCGAATGAAGACCGATGAGGTAGACGGATTTCTATTGGACCATGGATTCCAGGTACTAAATACGGCTTATCCTGAGGCAAAAAAATACTTGGACTTTCAAGCATTAAAGCTCAAGACGTTTGATCCGGGGGCAGTGATATTTGATGGTAAAGATTCCTACATCATCACTGATCCGATGCGGAATCCGCTCAAAATCGTCGGAATGGCATTTTCCAAAGTGGGGACTTTTATTGACAAAGTGAAAATGTTTACCCTGACCCAAGAGCTGAAAAAGAAATCCAATGAGGCGATTTTCAGTGGACCTTCCATTCCCACGCATCAGTATTTGAAGGAATATGGATTCTCCGATCAGATTATTGCTAATTTCTTCAAACCATTCTTTCGAGGAATTTTTCTGGAAAATCACCTGAATACATCTTCCCGAATGTTTGAATTCGTGTTTAAGATGTTTTCATTGGGCAAGGCTGCCGTGCCCGAAAAGGGAATGATAGAAATTCCTGAAATGATTCGGTGCCAACTGAGTAAAACCCAGATTTACTTTAATTCCCCAGTCGAAAAAGTGGAGGGAAAAACCATTCAATTGAAAAATGGGGAAACCTTGGCAGCTGACCGGATTGTGATTGCAGTTCAACCGGATAAGGTGATGAAGCAACTCCAAGGTCAGTTTGCACCCGCCCACCAAGTGATCAACTTGTATTTTTCGACCCAAAAATCATTTCTCGCCAGGCCGATGATCGGATTGATTCCCGGGGATCACCTGGTAAACAACATTGTCTTTATGGATGATGTGTCAAAGGCATATTCGAATAATGGGAGGGCCTTACTTTCGGTATCTGTATTGTATTCTGATTTGAATGAAAAGGAATTGGTTAAGGCAGTTCAGCTGGAATTGGAAGGGATATCCGGGATCAAAGCAGAGTATTTTAAGTTTGTGAAAGCCTATCACATCACGTATGCCTTGCCAAACCTGGACGATCTGAAATACAGCATTCCGATGACGGAGTGCAAGATCACCGATCATGTTTACTTAGCGGGGGATTACTTGCTCAATGGCTCGATCAATGCAGCAATGACATCAGGAAGAACGGCTGCCGAGGCTGTGGTTCATAGCTATATGCCGACGCATTGATTTTTAACCAAGGAGGGCACGGAGAAAATAGAGTTTAGAGATCAGACCTTGTTTAGGACTTTTAAACTAGTGGGCTCAATTTGTTCTTTTTCAAGTTCACAGAGGGAAAAAGCTAAAGCTTTTTGTTTTTGCCACAAAGTACGCGAAGGAGCGTAAAGGAATTTTACCACAGAGGCCACTGAGAAAAGGGGGTTGAGGGATCAGTCCTATAATGGACTTTTAACCTAGTAGGCTTATTGCCTTTTTCAAGGCCACGGAGAGGAAAAGCTGAAGCTTTTCAAGTGGAATCAAGTAAATGCCAAAGGCATGGCCCGTAATAGGCCGATATGAAACGCCGGGATTCATGAATATGTTTTGTCTCGAATGCTGAAGGCACGATCCGTGTTTTGAACCACCGAAAGCGCGAAGTGAAAATTTATAAAATCACCTTGAGACAAGTAGCGAACCACAACAGATTTTCGTTTTTAAAGTATGATTTGTACAAATCTTATCCTAAAACCATTACTTTTTGCCATTGCCACCGCATGTATTTTCCTGTCTGGATGCCAGTCTGATATGGAACCTATTGATTGTTATGAGATTGAGGTGATCGGACCTGATAGATGTGGGGGTGGATTGCTAGTTTCCGTCAAAAATTCTAATGTACTTGGTGAAACCATTACCTATTACGACGGGAATTCATATTTAAATGTGATTCGAATTTTCACTTTAGTTTCAATACCAGAATCAAGAATTGGATTTGTAAGAATAAGAGATTTTGATACTAATGAGGATGAAAAAAACTTTGCTAGAATCTGTCAATGGCTATATGCACCTTACCCTGTCCCTACAAAAGTCGCAACCTTTTGGAGTGAAGCCCCTTGTTGATTTTTATGACCTCTTTTTGCCACAAAGCCCCAAAGGCACTAAGTTCTTTTAAATTCGAGCTCCTGGATGACTCAGATGGGCACAGATGCAAAAAAAGCAAGAGCTTGTTTTAAGCTTCTGCTTTTTTTTTGAATTAATAAAGTTCTAAATGCTTTGAGTTAGGATAAATCAAATCCTTTGTGCCCTCTCATTTTACTTCCGTGTTCTCCGTGGTTAAAGTTTTAGGTAGTTTAATTATTTCTTGATTGGCGTTTCGTCACACTCCACATCACCGGCCACATACTGCATTCCATCGAGGTAGAATTGTAGCAAATCCGGATTTTCGAAGCTTTGGGCATTGTGCGAAGGAGAGATGTACATCACTTTTCCTTTCCCTTCTGTCCGGATCCAGGCAACATACGTTTTGCCTTCTGTGAGTTCCTGACCTTTGCGCTGGCCTTCGATCTCCGCATTATTGAAGTAGAGTAAAGGCTTGAAGTCTCGTTCGGCGTAGGCATTTTTGTAGAAATAGGGCTCATCCACATGATTAAAACCCTCTGCCGGAAAAGCCTGAACCAGTGGATGTTTTGGATCTTCCAACCTTACTTGAATGGCTTGTTGTTTGGGGTGGTAGTCAAAACTCCCCCCAATGAGCCGGCTGAATTCCCAGGAATTGTTCAGCATCGTATTGGCTCCATGAAGGACGAATAATCCACCTCCGTTTTCTACAAATTTTCTCAAGTTGGCCTCCAATGCCAAAGCCTGTTGCATGACTAAAGCAGAATCAGTTCCCGATTCTTTAAGTTTGTCCCAAAAGAGATTACGATGGTCTGGTTTGGAATTGGTATTGTTCAAGACCAGCACATCGAATTTCTGCAGGTTTTTCAATTCCATCATTGCAATATCTTTGCTGCCGGTCACGGAAAATACTCCGCTTTTTTCTCCAAGAATTTTGACCATTTCCTCGGTATGCGGTCTCACCCAATGATCAAATCCTGTGTGTAGTGAGAATACCAACACCTTTTTCTTTTTAGCTGGGAAAGTGGCTTTTTCAGGAGCCAAAGCTCGAATTTTATCCTTCCAAGCTTGGTCTAGGGTGACTTCGGGGAGACTTTGGGCACAAGCTAAATGCAGGGAAAAGATGGAAACGATTGCGTAGAAAATAATCCGCTTCATAGGTTATTGGGTTCAGTAAGTTGATGCTTTATTGGAGATTTTAATAACTTGAAATCTAAAGTCCCAATAACCTGAATTTTCTATGTGTTTCAAAAGATTATTCCTGCTGTCTTTCATATTTTCCCTTTTTTCTACGGCATCGTTTTCGCAAAAAGTGGAGTTGAAGGAGACTCCCAAAGGAATAGATTTCCTGATTGACAATCAGCGCGTTTTGACTTACCAAACCGCCACAGCTGATGTGCCTGAGGGAGTAAAGCAGGATTTCAAAAAATCAGGCTTCATCCATCCCATTACCTCACCGAGTGGCCAGGTATTAAGCAGAATCCAGCCTCCGGATCACTACCATCACTATGGAATCTGGGGTCCCTGGACACGTGCCACGATCAGTGGGAGAGAGGTGGATTTTTGGAATTTGGGAGATGGAAAAGGACGGGTCGATTTTGCAAAAGTGCTATCCAAAAAGGTAGCCGGAGGAGCTGCAGAGCTGACTGTCCGACAAAATCACCTGGATCTCAAAGCGCCTGAAAGTGAGCGACTGGCCATTGAAGAAGATCTGCGGATCAAAGTAAAACCAGCCGACAAAGGGCGCTATATGGTGGACTACACCACGACGATTTTCACAAAAATTCCCGGGGGGATTCTTTTGGATGATTACCGCTATGGAGGTGGTATTGGTTTCCGCGCCACCGAGCTTTGGGGAGATGCCAACAGCAGTATTTTGACTTCGGAGGGCAAAGATCGAAAGGATGCCGATGGCTCCAATGCCAAGTGGATTATCGTCAAAGGGAAAACAGCAGATGTCTCAGGCCAAAGCGGGATTTTGTTTCTCAGCCACAACACCAATAAGTCCCATCCTGAACCTTTGCGGGTTTGGCCGATCGGACAGTATAAGGGCGAGGGAAATGTGTTTATCGAATTTTGCCCGATCCGCCATGAATCTTGGGAGATTCAACCTAATGAGCGCTACAGCTTAAAATATCGCCTGATTGTTTTTGATGGTGATTTGACGGCCGAGGAGGCTGAAGCCTATTGGAGAGCATTTGTGAAATAATTGAACCCGATTTAACCGGATTATAAAATTATGGAAAGAAGAGATTTTATGAAAAAGTCAGCACTAGCAACAGCTGCTTTCGGATTCCCAACGATTGTGCCTGCATCGGTTTTTGGAAAAAATGCACCAAGCAATAAGATCAACATCGGACAGATCGGATGTGGTAGAATCGCACGCGACCATGACTTACCGGGTACCTGGAGACATGATATCGCTCGAATCGTAGCCGTATCGGATGTAGACAGTAAGCGGATGGCAGATGGTAAGAAGCTGGTGGAGGAGTATTACACCACTAAGCTAGGGGAGAAATACATGGATGTGAAGCAGTATGGAGATTATCGCGAGATGCTGCTCAATAAAGATATCGACGCTGTAATTATTTCCACTCCGGATCATTGGCACTCTCAGCCGGCAATGGAAGCAGCTCTGGCAGGAAAGCACATCTATGTGCAAAAACCCACTTCCCTTACGATTAGAGAAGGCCGTCAATTGGTAAACGTGGTAAAAAAGACTGGAGTAGTCCTACAGCTTGGGACCCAGCAGCGCTCCAGTGAGCAATTTCGCATCGCTGCGGAATTGGTTCGAAATGGTCGAATAGGGAAGCTTCATACGGTACGTATTGGTCTTCCGGGCGATCCAGCCGGTCCCGATGCGCCTGCTATGCCGATACCTTCCAACTTAAATTTTGACATGTGGCTGGGTTCTACTCCTGAAATACCGTACACCGAGATTGGAGTTCACCCGCAGAATGACTACAGCAGACCAGGATGGTTGAGGCATGAGAATTACGGAGCAGGTATGATTACAGGCTGGGGACAGCATCACTTTGATTCGGCAGCTTGGGGAATGGACACCGAACTGACCGGCCCTAGGTACATCGAGGCAGTAGCCGAATTTCCACGTGCGGGTTTCTGGAATGTTCACGGCGACTTCATGGTGAAAGCAGAATATGATAACGGCATCATGATGTTCACATCCGGAGGCTATCCAAACGGGATCCGATATGAAGGCACCGAAGGTTGGATTTGGGTTTCCAGAGGAAATTACGTCGCTTCATCTTCGGATCCTGTCGTAGCGGGGAAAAGTTCCAAAGCTTTGGATGCTTCTGATCCAACGATTCTTCAGTCTGTTATTGGGGAAAATGAAATTAGACTGACCCGGAGTACCGAACATCACGGGAATTGGCTGGAAGCAATTCAAGGAAAGAGCGAACTTCTTTCTCCAATCGAAATTGGCCACCGATCTTGTTCCGTTTGCTTGGTTAGCCATATTGCCATGAAGTTGGGCAGAAAATTGGCTTGGGACCCTGTCAAGGAAGAATTTATCAATGATGCCGAGGCTAATTCTTATTTAAGCAGACCACAGCGTGCGCCTTGGGGAACAGATTATGTGAAAGTTTAATGTGACGGATGTCGGGTGTCCGGTGTAGGAGGCTATAAGCAAGAAGTGAACAGTGAGTGGTAAGTTGTATCGTCCACAACAGCGAAGCTTTGAAGTGCTGTGTTCTCAAAAATCTCTCTGTGGCTATTCAGTATTGAAGTTCCAAAATTGGTTGTATTCTAAAAAACCTAATTCTCTGTTTCCCTCTTTGGTTAAAATAATCTAAAATGAAATTTTCAAAAATGCTTAAGGGGGCCATTTTGGCCCTTTTTCTCGTTTCCTGTTCCAAGTCAGAAATGAAGACCGAAATTCCTGAATCAGATTCAAAAGTAAGGATCATGACGCTTGATCCGGGGCATTTTCATGCCGGATTGATTCATAAGTCCATGTACCCAGTCGTGGATTCGACCATTCATATTTTTGCTCCGGAAGGTCCGGAATTGAAAGATCATCTCAATCGGATCGCGAGTTATAATCAAAGGGCTGAAAATCCCACTGCATGGAATTTGGAAGTTTATACGGGTGCGGATTATCTCGAAAAGATGATTGCCCAGAAACCCGGAAATGTGATGATGGTAGCCGGAAAGAATGACCAAAAGATCGATTACATCCTTGCGGCAGTAGAAAATGGAATCCACGTCTATGCTGACAAGCCTTTAGTAATCAATCCTGAAGGGTTCCAAAAGCTCAAAAAGGCTTTTCAAATCGCAGAAGAAAAAGAGTTACTTCTTTACGATATTATGACAGAAAGATTTGAAATCACGACTCTCCTTCAGCGGGAGCTTTCGATGATTTCGGACGTTTTTGGTGAACTCGAAGACGGTACTCCCGAAAATCCCGCGATCACCAAAGAGTCGGTTCACCATTTCTTCAAATACGTTTCCGGCGTTCCTTTGATCCGTCCGGACTGGTTCTTTGATGTGGAAAAGGAAGGGGATGGTATCGTTGATGTGACCACGCATTTGGTGGATTTGATCCAATGGGAGGCATTTCCGGAGGTGATTTTAGACACCACTGATGTTCAGATGCTTTCTGCAAGAAGATGGGCTACGACTATGACTTTGGAGGAATTTCAAAATGTGACCGGGAAGACTGAATTCCCGGATTTTCTTCAAAAATCCCTCAAAGGGGATGTCCTGGAGGTTTTTTCCAACGGAGAGATGAATTATACCCTAAAAGGAAAGCACGCCAAAGTCAGTGTGATCTGGAATTTTCAAGCTCCTGAAGGAAGCGCCGATACGCATTACAGTTTGATGCGTGGCACCAAGGCCAACCTGATTATTCGTCAAGGAAAAGAGGAAAACTATAGACCAGCCTTGTATGTAAAATTGATTGGAGCTGACCCTTCGACTTTGGAAAAGGCCGTAAAGGAAACGCTTCAGAAGAAATATCCGGGAATTGATCTTCAGCTAATGCCCTCAGGTGAATATCAGGTGCTGGTTCCCGATTCGTATCACAACGGGCATGAGGCGCATTTTGCACAGGTGACGGAGCGGTTTTTGGAATATTATCAAAATGGTAATATGCCGGCTTGGGAAGTCCCTAATATGATCACGAAGTATTACACCACGATTTTGGCGAGAGCCTTTGCTTTAAAATAGGGGTTGGAGATAAACAGAGTAGGGTGGATTGTGTTATCTTACACTCAGCCCTATTTTTTATGCCCTATTCAAAAATTAAATACGAAGATCAAAAACTCACCGTGGCTATTGCCGGGGCAGGAGGATATATTGGTCGCTGGTTGATCAAGGAATATCGACACAAGTTCAACTTTGTAGCCCTCAGCAGACAGAAAGTCGATCAGAATCCCTATCCGGAGGTGGAATGGCGACAAGTCGAGCTTTACTCCATCACCTCTACTGTAGAAGCCCTGAAGGGGGTGGATGTGGCTATTTATTTGGTTCACTCGATGAATGCTTCCACAAGGCTCAATCAAGGAAGTTTTGAAGACACCGATTTGTTGCTGGCGGATAATTTCAGCCGCGCGGCAGAAATCAACGAGGTGAAGCAGATTATTTACCTGGGAGGATTATTGCCTGATGAACCGGAAGAAAAGCTTTCCAGACACCTGAAAAGCCGACTCGAAGTGGAGAAAACGTTGGGATCGAGGAAGGCTAAGCTTACCGCTTTGAGAGCCTCGATCATCGTAGGTCCCGGAGGCTCCAGTTTTGATATGATCAAAAATCTGGTCCGCAGACTTCCTGTGCTCATGTGCCCCAAGTGGACAGAATCGTTGACTCAACCCATTTCATTAAAAGATACGCTGACCATTATGGATTGCTGTATCGGAAACCCGAATGTCTACGGAAAGGCGATTGATAGGGAATCCTGAAGTCATGTCGTATCGGAATATGCTCGAACGGACTGCCAGGGCGATGGGTAAAAAACGGCTTGTTTTCTCCGTTCCGGTCTTTTCTCTTGGACTTTCCAAACTCTGGGTTGGTATTTTTGGTGACAGTCCCCCTCAGCTGGTTTCACCACTGGTAGAAAGTCTGAAGCACACGCTGACAGTTTCTCCCGAACTTGCTTTTAAAGAAAAAGAGATCGATTATCAATCTTTTGAAAAAGCTTGTGAAGTGGCTTTGACTGAAACTGATTATCCTTTGATGCCTTCTTTTTTCAAAACCAAAGGCGTGAAAAATACGGTAAGATCCATACAGCGAATGCCAAACAAAAATCGTCATTCCGCACTTTGGGTGGCAAATCGCTACAATATTTGGCTGCCAACTTTTTTTAGATTTTTGATCAACGGAAAGGTCGGCAAGAATGGGGATCTTGGATTCTATCTCCTCTGGGGAAAGAAACCCATGTTGCAGCTTACCATGATTCCTGACCGAAGTGATTTTGAAAGGCAACTATTTTACATCTCGGGCGGTTGGCTAGTCAAGCGATTCGATTATGGTTGGCTGGAGTTCAGAGAAGTTTTAGACAGCCGATACATCATTTCTGCCATTCATGAATTCGTCCCAAGATTACCTTGGATCGTATATATAAATACCCAAGCGAAGTTGCACCTTTGGGTAATGAATCGATTTAAAAAATACCTGGAGAAAAAATCCTATTGATCAGTCAGAGGATAGCGGTTCAAGTGTGAAAACCCAAAAAAAATAGAGAAATTAGAGTATGATGAAAAATTTGATTTTTAGAAATGGAGACAAACTTCCCATTCTAGGCCTCGGTACCTGGAAAAGCAAACCTGGTGAGGTTAGACAGGCAGTTTATTGGGCCATAAAAGCCGGTTACAGACATATCGATTGCGCGGCAATCTACCAAAATGAGCGCGAGGTAGGTCAGGGAATAGCCGATGCTTTGGCAGATGGATTGGTGAAACGTAAAGACCTTTTCATCACTTCCAAACTTTGGAATGACAGTCACAGACATGAGGATGTCAAACCAGCACTTGAAAAAACATTGAGTGATTTGAGATTGGACAATTTGGATCTTTACCTGGTTCATTGGCCAATTGCATTTAAGCCGGGAGTTGGATTTGCTACGCATCGAGAGGAGTTCTACACCTATCAGGATGTGCCGTTGACCCAAACTTGGGAAGCCATGCAGGAACAAAAGGCCTCCGGATTGACCAAGCATATTGGTGTTTCCAACTTCAATCAAGTAAAATTGAATGAGATTCTGAGCATGGGAGGAGAGGGACCGGAAATGAATCAGGTAGAAATGCATCCATTTTTGCCTCAGGAAAATCTGGTTAAGTTCTGTACTGCCCATGGAATTTTGATGACAGCTTATTCTCCTCTTGGCTCCCCCGATTCCAGAGCTGAGCGTCACAAAAATGATCCCAGGCTACTTGATAATTCCGTGGTAATGGAAATTGCAAAAAAACATGGAGCAAGCGTGGGTCAAATTTTGATTGCCTGGTCAATTTCAAGAGACATTGCTGTAATTCCTAAATCCGTAAATCAGGATCGCATCATTGAAAACTTCAAATCTGCCGAGATTACGCTGGATTCTGGAGATTTGGACTTGCTTGCCAATATCGGAGTCAGCCATCGATTCATCGATGGAAGTTTTTTCACAGGACCGCAGAGTCCTTATATATTAAGTGATCTATGGGATCAATAAACAAAAACCCCGGCTAAGTCGGGGTTTTTGTTTATTCTTCGATTTCCAGCTTTTCAAGGATTTCTGCAAGTTTGTCCAAATCTTTCAGCCCAGGCTTGAGTTCTTTGCCACCACTGAGCGAAATACCATAAATCCCCGTTTCCTCCACAAGTGACTGAACATTTTCTACGGTAATGCCAAAACCAAGGATTACACGACAGTCTTCTGCCAGTTTCTTAATTACTCCAAGATCCTCCCCGGATAGGTTTTCATCAATTGATACAACATGAAAAATTATACCTGATTGGTTAAGCGTCTTGGCGACATCAGGTTCTATCCGTCTCACTTCTTCCAGATTCATTTTATAAATCAATCCGTATCCTTTCCCTACCAGCGCTTCCAGCGCTTCGATTCGATCATATTCTATCCAGGAGATTGCCGGATATTTTTTTAAAATCTCACTAATAGCCGGATGGAATTCGTGTGAAAATTCACCGACAAAATCAACTCCTGATACCCATCCGCTGATTTCGTTGAACTGCTCCGGGCTCATGAAGTTTTGGGACGAATCATCCAAATCAAATCCTAGTAAATCGACATACATTCCGGCTCCATATCTGGCGTCGGTGAGGTTGGTTACGCTGTTTATTTTTACAAAAGTACTTAGTGCCATGCGTCAGTTGAATAGAGTGCTAAGGTAAGCAGGTCAAATTTCTCAGGAAAGGAAATGAGCGGGTTCTAAAAAAATCCACATTTTTCTCATTAGCCGAAAATTGCATGTATTTTTAATTTTTAAATTGAGTTATGATTAAACCTTTACCCCTATATCTGTTAGCTTTTTTGGTGCTATTTGTATCCTGTGATCAGGAAAAGGAGACTCCGAATTTCGATGTTGATCAAGATTATCAGCCTCTTGAGATCGGTAATTTTTGGATTTATGAAGTGGACGAAACAATTTTTTTTGGAGAAAATGATTCAGAAACTGATCAATTCTTCTATCGTGACAGGGTGCGAACATCGTTCCTGAATGCTGAGAATGAAATGACCTATATCGTTCAGAGATCAAAGTCCCCAAATCGCCAAAACTGGGTGACTGAATTGGAGTACACCTTGTTATTTCGGGACAGATCTCTGCTGAGGACCGTAAATAACACCCCGATTATTCCTTTGGTTTTTCCTCCTACCATGGGTCGTATTTGGAACGGAAAAGCATATCAGGCTGAAGGAAATGATGATTTCGAACTGGTTGAAGCAGAGCCTGGAGTCATTTCCGGCTTTGAAGGAGTTGAATTAGTTCGTGTCAATCAGGAAAATTTGGATGATAAGATTACGACACGGGATATTCGATACGAAATATTCGGTAAAGGAGTGGGGCTATTGGAAAAATACGATGAAGTGATAACCTATTGCTCCCGAAATGATTGTTTAGGACAGGAATTGATAGATGGTGGCAGCAAAACTCATTTGAAATTAGTGGAGTATGGGAAGGATTAAATTTGGTGTTGGACTTTTGATCTCCCTGTTTTTGGGATTGGAGGCTCAAGCCCAAGATCGCTACGCAGTGTATTTCAAATTCAAGCCTCAGACGGATTTTTCCCTTCAAAGTCCACAGGAATTTTTGACGGAAAAGGCGATTCAGCGAAGAAATCGGGAAGGGATTCAGGCAGACAGTCTGGATCTACCAGTTTCGGCAAAATACCTGGATGAAGTAGGGGGAATTGCAGAATATGTACTCTTCGCCAGTAAATGGATAAATGCTGCGGTTTTGGTTGCAGATGGGGCAGGAATTTCAGCAATTGAAGCTTTGCCTTTTGTAGAGAAAGTTGAATTAGTGGGTATAGGCTTTTTGGCTTATCCGGGAGCCCGAATTCAACCCGAAAAAAATATCTTTCAGAGCCTGGAGAGTCCCAAATTGAATACTCGGGAGCTGGCATTGGCTAACAACACTTATGATTTTCAAAATCAACTGATTGGTATTGACAAAATGCATGAAGAGGGCTTTACTGGCGAAGGGGTTACTGTAGCGGTATTTGATGCAGGATTTCCCGGAATTAATACCGCCTCGGCGTTTTCGCATTTGTTTACCAACAATCAGATCCTAGGTCAACGTGATTTTGTCAGACCATGGAATGCTGAGGTTTTCATGGACAACCAGCACGGGACGAATGTACTATCGCTGATCGCTGCCAATGAACCTGCAAAACTAGTCTCCGGAGCTTATGATTCAGATTACATTCTGGTGATCACAGAGGAAGTAGCCACAGAATACCGTGTAGAGGAATTCAACTGGGTGCGAGGGGCTGAATTTGCTGATAGTCTTGGAGTCGATATCATCAACAGCTCGGTTGGTTATTGGGATTTTGATGATCCGAGCATGAACTATACTATTGAAGATTTGAATGGGAAGACGGCTGCAATTACCAAGGGTGCTGCGATTGCCGCTCAAAAAGGAATCCTGATCGTCAACAGTGTCGGAAACTATGGTGGGAGAGGAACGTCTAGTTTAGTAGCACCTGCCGATGCAGAAGGAATAGTGTCGGTCGGTTCGGTCAATGCTGATTTGACTAGATCGGGCTTCAGTTCTCAGGGGCCAACCGGTGACGGAAGACTGAAGCCAGAATTGGTGGCCTTCGGTGGCACTCCGGTTTTAATTCGTTCCAATGGAACTCCAGGTTCGTCCAGTGGCACTTCTTTTTCTGCTCCTCAAGTTGCAGCTTTGGCAGCGGGTTTATGGCAAGCCAAACCTGAATGGACCAAGGATGAATTGATCGAAAAACTATTGCAAAGTGCCACTCAATTTGAAAATCCGGATAACCTTCTGGGGTATGGAATTCCAAACTTCTACGAAGCACTGTATGGTGAAATTTTATCAGTGGAAGGGGATGAAGAGGTCGAATGGAAAGTTTTTCCGAATCCCTTGGCAACTGACGAACTTTCCATTCATTTTGGCGACGGTTTGAGCAGTACATTTGAGTTGATTGATATGACGGGAAAATATTTGATTCAAAATGAATTGACCCGAATGGACTCCAAAACCCCTTATCGGGTTCAATTCAGCGGAATCAAACCGGGGCTATACCTGATTCGAATGCGAGAAGGTGCTTATTTCAAGCAGATAAAACTGATTCGTTACTAACTGAAATCTCTTCTGGAGGATAGTCCTCCTATTTATAAATCAAAAAACTGGCTATGTCTATTTTAATTTCCCCCTCTATCCTTGCTGCAGATTTTGCCAACCTCCAGAAGGAGGTAGAAATGTTGAATTCTTCGGAGGCAGACTATATCCACGTGGACATCATGGATGGGGTTTTTGTGCCGAACATTTCTTTTGGAATTCCGGTAACGGAAGCGATTCATTCCCATGCAAAAAAACCACTTGATGTTCATTTAATGATTGTCAATCCTGATAATTATTTGGAGTCGTTTCGTAGGGCAGGGGCGGAAATTATTTCTGTGCACTATGAGGCCTGTGCACATTTGCACAGAACTGTCCAAGCGATTCATTCCCTGGGAGCAAAAGCAGGTATAGCGATAAATCCACATACTTCGGTAAATCTTTTGGAGGAAATTATAGCTGATATTGATGTGGTTTGCCTGATGTCGGTCAATCCGGGTTTTGGTGGACAGAAATTCATAGAAAATACCTATTCTAAAGTTTCAAGACTCAGGTATTTAATTTTGGAGAAGGGATCATCTGCCAAAATTGAAATTGATGGAGGTGTAAACTTGAACAATGCACCAAAGCTCATTGCCTCAGGTGCGGATATCTTGGTGGCGGGAAGTTTTGTATTTAGCTCAACAAATCCGCAACAGACCATTGCCAATCTCAAGTCAATTTAAATTTAGGTCTTTTAGGATATGCCGCTTATCATAAAATATCTTAAAAGACACTTTAAATTCTTGCATCCTTACTTTTGGAGGTTTTTATTGCGATTTGTTCATTTTAAAACTACACTACATATGAAAAAGACATGGATGTTTTTGCTCCTTTTTGGAGGATTGAATTTAGCGGGATTTGCACAGGAAGCTACTGAAGCAGCAGCAGTTACAGATGAGGATCTAAAAAAGTTTGCGACAGTGGAGGTGATGACTTCTGAGTTTGTGGAGAAAAAGACGGAAGAATTGAAAAATATGATTCTTAACAACGAAGTCATCGACGGAGGAGCCAGATATAATGAAATCAAAGCCGCTTGGGGAGATGCTGCAAAGGAAGCCGAAATCAACCTGACTGACGAAGAAAGAGCTGCTTACGCAGCGATCAAAGAATTTCAGGATTCCCTTCAGCAATCGGTGGTAGACTACAAAACCGAATTGATCAAAGATGACACGGTTTTGGGAGTATCTATTTACAATAAAGTAAACGGAGCGATCAAAGAAGATCCGGCTATGAAAGAAAAACTAGATCAGCTTGTCGCCGAAATGAAAGTGAAAGACGACGGTGACGTAGAAAAATAAATTAATTCCTTGATTGGCAAAAGATTTGAAGGAGCTTCCGGAAAAGAAGCTTCTTTTTTTATTTTCACACCAACTGAACCGGTTTTTCGTTACCAAAGCATGACTTTCAAAAAAACTTTCCCGCTCGCACTAATTCTTACTCTTTTCCAAATCACTGCTTGGGCTCAGGAAGATGACATTTTTGGAATCAGTAGCAAAGCCAAAAATCCTAAAAGTGAATCGGGTGTTGGTAATGTTTTCAGGAATGTCATTGAGATGTTTGCCTTGGAAGTGTCCACCGGAGCGGCTTACCATCAGATAGGCACTGCATTTTATGCTGAAAACCCTGGTTTATATCCCATTACCCAGTATCAAAACTTCGAAAATTCAGATTTTTCAATTCAGGATACTCTTTCACTCTCGGGCGAGGAGTGGATAGTTCCCCTCGTCAATGGCGGAGTCAGGATCAATTTGTTTAACCTCCTGACTGTCGGTGGTGGCTTTGGGAGAGAGTGGGGAAATTTAGCTCCTATGAGAGGTAATGACCATGAATTTGCGTTTGAAGGTGCTAGCTATCAAATCAGCAAGACCTATGGTACAGTAGGTCTGGTATTGTATGATGCTAAGCGACGTCAGGGATTTCTGAAATGGCAATATCGAAGATACAGTACGAATAATATTTACATGCAGTCGGAGCTTAGACAGCGGGCCCGGCAAAATTACCCATGGAGATTTATTTTGGAGGGAGAGTTTGGAAAGATGAAACTTAAAAATTCGGTTGATCCTTCACTTTTGATGGGTGCAGTTCCTTATGTTCCCAGACTGGCCGTGTCTGAGGATCCATATTTTGGAGTTTCATTGCGCGTGGAATATGACTTTTCGGAGTATGCCAAGTTATTTCTAAAAGGTGGAGGGGAGTTTAGAGAGTTTACTTACGCAGCTTCTGATTATTCTGAATTTCAAAACATTAATCAGGATGTCTACGGACTTCAGGCGGGTTTGGCCATCAAAATTCCCGGTACCAAAAGGTGCAAAATTCAAGGCTGTGGTGTAGTGATGAAGCACATGCATAATGGTATAGAATACCGTGGAAGCTCGATTTTTAATATGCAAAATCGCAAAGTAGGACAGTGGTATTGATGTAAAACCGCTGAAATAACCTTTGAATCGAGGCTTTCGAAACCTTGCCTTTTTTACTATCTTGCGGCCTAAATCGACCCCTGAATTAGCATTATATGGCTCAAGGAGAAAACGAGAACATTATCCCAATTAATATTGAAGAGGAAATGCGTGGTGCCTACATCGATTATTCGATGTCGGTCATTGTTTCCCGAGCACTTCCAGATGTCCGAGACGGACTCAAGCCAGTTCACAGACGTATTCTGTATGGAATGCAGGAACTGGGAGTATTGCACAACAAACCCTATAAAAAATCCGCAAGAATCGTAGGTGAGGTTTTGGGTAAATACCACCCACACGGAGATTCGGCTGTATACGAAACGATGGTTCGTATGGCTCAGGATTGGTCCCTTCGATACACGATGGTGGACGGTCAGGGTAACTTTGGATCCATCGATGGAGATAATCCGGCTGCGATGAGGTACACCGAAGCGAGGCTTAAGCGCATCGCTGAGGAATTGCTGGTGGATATCAATAAGGAAACGGTTGATTTTCAATTCAACTTTGACGACTCCTTAAAAGAACCGACGGTTCTTCCGGCCAAGGTTCCGGCCTTGCTTCTGAATGGCGCATCAGGTATTGCAGTAGGTATGGCAACCAATATGGCTCCTCACAATCTCGGAGAAGTCATCGACGGGATCGTGGCCTATATCGAAAATCGAGACATTACCATTGCCGAGCTGATGAAATTTATCATTGCTCCGGATTTTCCTACAGGAGGAATTATCTATGGCTACAACGGCGTAAAAGCTGCTTTCGAGACCGGTAGAGGACGAATAGTAGTCAGAGGCAAAGCTAATGTTGAGATCAAGGACGGTGGCAACCGTGAGATGATTGTGATCACCGAAATTCCATACATGGTCAACAAGGCCAATATGGTTGAGAAGACCGCTGCTTTGATCAATGAGAAGAAAATTGAAGGAATCTCCGCAATACGTGATGAGTCTGATCGGTCCGGGATGAGGATCGTGTATGAGCTGAAGCGGGATGCTATTTCAAGTGTGGTACTGAATAATCTTTACAAACACACTGCCTTACAAACTTCATTTTCGGTCAATAATGTAGCCTTGGTCAAAGGAAGGCCCTATACGCTGAACCTTAAAGACCTGATCGTTCACTATGTCGACCACAGGCACGAGGTTGTAGTCAGGAGAACAGTATTTGAATTAAAAGAAGCGGAGAAAAGAGCCCATATTTTACAGGGTTACCTGATCGCTTTAGACCATCTGGATGAGGTGATTTCTTTGATCAGAAATTCTTCGGATCCTGAAACGGCCCGAAATGGCTTGATTGAACGGTTTGAGCTTAGCGAGATTCAAGCACGTGCGATTCTTGATATGAGATTGCAACGGCTTACCGGAATGGAGCGCGAAAAAATCATCCAGGAATACAAAGAAATCATGGGGTTGATCGAGGAATTGAAAGAGATTCTCGGTAATGAAGAAAAACGGATGGAAATCATCAAGGCCGAGCTTCAGGAAGTAAGGGACAGATATTCCGATGACCGTCGTACCGAAATCGAGCACAACGCGGAAGATTTCAGCTACGAAGACATGATTCCAAATGAAGAGGTGGTGATTACGGTTTCTCATCAAGGCTATGTGAAGCGAACTGCTTTGACTGAATACCGAACACAAGGCAGAGGTGGAGTTGGTTCCAAAGGTGTCAGCACCAAAGAGGATGATTTTACCGAGTACTTGTTTACAGCTTCGACACACAACTATTTGTTGATTTTCACTGACAAGGGAAAATTATTCTGGTTGAAAACCTATGCCATCCCTGAAGGCGCAAAGACTTCGAAAGGGCGGCCGATTCAAAATCTGATCAATATTGAATTAGATGATAAAATCAGATCAATTATTCAGGTGGAAAGTCTGGATGATCAGGATTACTTGAACAATCACTTCTTGGTGATGATCACCAAAAAGGGAATCATCAAGAAAACCACGCTTGAGCAATACAGCCGACCACGTACCAATGGAATCATTGCGCTGAATATCAGAGAGGATGATCAGTTGGTCAATGTCAATATGACCAATGGAAGACAGCATATCGTAATCGCCGTCAAATCAGGTAGGGCAATTCACTTCCCTGAAACATCAGTTCGCCCGATGGGAAGGACTGCTACGGGAGTGAAAGCGATAACGTTAAATCAAGATAAAGATTATGTCATTGGCATGGTTTGTGCCTCAGAGGAAAACGCCACGCTATTGGTAGTCTCAGAAAAGGGCTATGGAAAACGTTCTGACCTTGAAGAGTACAGAATTACCAATCGGGGTGGAAAGGGAGTGAAAGCAATGAATGTTACGGAAAAAACCGGAGCTTTAGTTGCAATTAAACAAGTGACTGATTACGACGATCTTATGATCATTAATAAATCTGGTATAACAATCAGAATATCCATGGATCAGTTAAGAGTAATGGGTCGTGCGACGCAGGGTGTGAAGTTGATCAGAGTAGGAGAAGGAGATGAAATTTCTTCGGTAGAAAAGATTTCTAGAGAAGAAGAAGAAGAATTAGAAGATCCGACTTCTCCTGATCTTGAAAATCAAACACCGGAATCGCCAGAAGAAACAACTGAATAACCAAACAATTAAGAATTAAGAAAATGAAAAAGCTGATTCTCTCTATGGTCCTGATTGGGGCAACCACCCTTGCCTTTGGACAAAAAAAAGTATTAAGGGAAGCAGAGAAGGGATTTAAATCCGGTGATCTGCAAACTGCCTTAACTGCCATTGATGCTGCATCCACTAACCCTGAAACCAGTGGAGATCCTGCTACGCATCTGTTAAAAGCTAAGATTGAAACCAAAATTTTCTACGCCGATTCCTCTAATACGATGGAAACTGTCCAGCTGGGCTCAGCAGCTTTGGGAACTTTCAAAAAGGCGTTTGATATGGCCGGCGGTGACAAAGCTGCAGGAGTAGGCAAGGAAATCTATGAAGACGATCTTCCAGGAGTTCCTGACAATCTTCGTCCTTATTCAATTTATACCTTAAAGAATATTGCATTCGACAAAGGCATCGAGCGCTACTCTGATGATGATTTCGAAATGGCCTATGAGTTCTTCAACATGGCAGGTGAGATTGATTTGTCAGATACCACGATTCACTACAATGCCGGATTTCTGGCAAATGATCTGGGTAAATTTGAAGACGCTAAGCGACACTTTGGATACCTACTTGATGTACCTGAGTACAATAAGTTGAATGCATATTACTTCATGGTGCAAATTCTAAGCACTGAGGAAAAAAATCCCGAGGCTGCTTACGAGTTAGTAACCAAAGCTAAAGAAGAATATCCTATGGATAAAGTTTTGGCAGAGTATGAGATTCAGTTGCTACTTCAATTGAACAAGATGGATGAGGCAATGTCTCAAATCAATGAAGCTCTTGCAAATGATCCGAACAACACTGGCCTTCTTCTTAGATCAGGTTATTTGAAGGAACAAGCAGGTGATCTGGATGGTGCTTTGGTAGATTATAAAAAATCTGTGGAAGTAGATCCGAATTTCTTTCAAGGCAACTTTTATACTGGTGCACTTTTGTTGGAACAAGCTACTAAAATGCTAAATGCTCTTAACGAGCTTAGTGATGCAGAGTGGGAAAAACAATCAGAAGTAGTTGGTAAGAAAGCAGATGAAATATACAAAGATGCAGGTACCTACTTTGAGCAGGCTTTAAAAATCCAGCCAGAAAATACTGACCCCATGACCATTCTATTTCAAATTTATAGCAAACTCAAAATGACTGAGCAAGCTGAAGCTATGAATAAGAAGTTGGTTGAAAAGCTCGGCCCTAATTGGATGGATAATTAAATTGCAATTTTAGAATGAAATGTTAGAAATTATGCTTTCCGTGAAAATTTCACATCATAACCATATAATGTGAATGATTGTAAATACAAATCTTTTTAAAACCAGGCCAGAATGTTGGGCTGGTTTTTTCATATGTGAACGTCATAGTTGACATCTTAAAGGCACAATTTCCAAATATGCTTAGCAATATGGAATGTTTATACCAAGGGTGCTAATCGATAGGTGCAATCTGAAAGATGTCTACGGCAAGGTTCTTACAAGAAAAGGAATACCTCCAAAAAGACCATTTGAAGCGGGATCAAAGCCCAGCTCCAATACCTGCGAAGGAACTTCAAGACGGTCGAAAAATAGGTGGACCAGTTCGAAGTCTATCCCCTGGATCCTAGCCTTCAGCGGAAGTATTGGGTCTTCAGACCGTCTGTGCCCAACAACTGGAAATGTTTAACAAGCGTACCCATGAGGATGGATGAACGGATAGTGAGCATCCAACAGCCTCATGTACGTCCCATTGTGAGGGGCAAAGCAAGGTTCAAGACAGAGTTCGGAGCCAAAATCCACCTGAGTCTGGTCGATGGGTATTCGTTTCTGGACACGATATCTTGGGACGCGTTCAATGAAGGGAGCTGCCTGAAAGCATACGTGGAAAACTACCGGCAACGGTTTGGGTTTTACCCGGCAAAAGTTCTGGCCGATAAGATTTACTGTAGCCGGGAAAACAGAAAATGGCTAAAGGACAACGGGATTAAACTGGCGGCCAAGCCCTTGGGTCGCCCGTCGGCCGAGGCAGTGGAAAACCACGTAAGACCGGGAGAGCGGAATCCGATAGAAGGCAAGTTTGGTCAGGCAAAGACAGGATCCGGAATGAACCGGATCAAGGCCGGACTCAAGGATACCAGTCAATCGTGGATCGCTGCAATCATCTTATTGCTCAAAATGGTCAAATTGGCTGGGGAAGTACTGTTATGCCTGAGTTTTTCAGCCTGGGCAACATTCAACTATGCATTGATTGCCGTTGTAGAGGCGGTTTACAAGATTCTAGAATCAAAAAACCAGTTCAGATTAAATTCTGGACTGGTTTTGAGAATATGAAATCTTGAGTTTTTAAGCAGGTCCTAAATTATTAAATAACCTTTTAAGTTAAAAAAAAAACTTTCATGTAAGTATTTAACAGATAGTTGACATGTATTTGGACTATAAATTAAAAGTTTGTAGTATTGAATATGTTTAACAACTTAAAACAAAAGAGAAATGAAAAAGAAAAGTCTATTACTTGTATGTTTCGCCTTTGTATTTTCAATGGGAATAACCTTTTCCTTTGAAAGTAATGCTGCTGATTGTATTCAGGCGAATTCAATTGGTTGTTTTGACCGGTTTGGAACCTTCTATCCTACCGACATTAAAGGGTTGCCCGATTGTTGTCCGCCGTCTCAATAAGTATGGTTTCATAGACATATATGTTCTAGAACATATGTGTCTATGTTTCCTTTAAGATTACTGCTTTTCTTTAATTTTTTTTGACTTAAGACTTAAAAAAAAAAGTAAAATTTATTATGAGTTGGTTTATTTTGTAAGTTATTATTTATGATAAATAAATTTTCATATTTTGTCTTATATTCCTGGATATTTATTTCCTGTTCGATTTCAAATAAAAGTGATAATGGAATACCAAAGGTAGATTCTACTAAATTTTTATATGATGAGTTGATAAATCCTGAAAAGGTTAGATATATTAATGATAAATTAATTGTTTTAGAAAGAGCTAATATTTCATCCGAAAATCCTCCTGTTCATGTCATCAATTCTAATAATATGAAATATCAATTTTCTTTGGGTCAGATTGGATTTGGACCTGGAGAAATATCAGATGCTAATAATGTTGATTATGGAATAGCAGATAACTCCATTAGTGTTTACAGTTCAATAGATAAGAAAATTAGTGAATTTTCCCTAGAAGATAGAGGTAAATTAGCTTTATCACAACTAAAACAAGTAGGAGACTTCTATAAGGCTTACAGTGTGCTGAGATTTTCTGATACTACTTTTTTAGCATTAATGGTTGATTCACCTCATAGATTGGTTGAATTTGATTTGAATGGAAATCAAAAAAAATACTTTGGATCTCTAGAGAATTTTACTGGGAGGAATGATTTGGATGACTTTAATTTGTCTCAAATTAATATGGGATGGTTTAGTTCCAATAAAAATCGTAGTCACTATGCAATTGCATGTATATTTTCTAATAAAATAGAAATTTTTAACGCACAAAAAGAAAAGTTAACAATGGTCTTTTCGGGCGAGATGAGAGAGTATACAGGATTTGAATTGAAACCAGACATTGCTGGTCAGTCAGTTTTTTGGGATTTGAATAGTCCGTATTTTTTTAGGGATGTAGTATTTAGTAATGACTATATATTGGCTTTATTTGGGGGTACTAGCGAGGCAGAGATACAATCATCTTCTAAGATCGCAAACAGGGTTCTTATTTATTCCTTGGCAGGTGAGTTAATTACTGAAATCGAATTAGATGTTTCTGTTAAAAGTATTGCTGTCGATGATGAGATGACACGAATTTTTGGTGTAACTACGGATAGGGATCCTGGAATCGTAGAGTTTAAGTTAGGTGATATATTCTAGGTTATAAAGACTTGTTTAAAAAATTTATTTATTTTTAATTGGGAGTTTTAATTTTAAGTTAAAAACTAAATTCTAAACTAAATGATAAGTTAAATCTCTCGATTCAAGAAAGCAAGATCGTAATAAGTGATCTCATATCGATAAGCTTACTTTTATTCTATACGTCTTTTCGAACTACCTTTTTTATGGTTATCCCTTTTTTTCAAGCATAGTAGTGATGCTTACCAACTAAATATTAGACAGTTTTATTCCAATTTTTTGATACTTTTGTTAAACTAGTCATTGGAAAGTGAAATGAGTAAATCAATTACGGTAGGAATTTTAGTAGGTCTTTTTTTTCAGCTTAATTATACCCTGGCGCAAGACACTAAATTCCAAAAAGTTATTGGCCTTGGATATGAGACAGGTCCTTTGCTTAGTAACGGCACTGATTGGGGAGATGAAATCAAAGATGCCGTCGACTATAGGGCAATAGATTTCAAGATTGGCTGGAGAAAAATCTCGAATACGACTTTCAATTATTTATACCGATACCCTACGCTTGGTTTAGGCTTTAACTCTGCCTTGAAATCCTATGAGGAAATTGGTAGACCACAATCAGTTTATGGATTTATGGAAATCCCTTTTTCGATCAAGGGGATAGACCGAAGCGTCAGCTTTGGTTATTTTACGCAGTTAGGCGTAGGATTTAATCTCAGACCTTACGATTCCATAGCTAATCCAAGCAACCGTTACATTGGCTCCAAGGTCAACGGTTACGTCAATCTTGGACTGAATACCACCATCAGTATTTCCGAGCGGGTTGATTTTTTGGTAAGTTTTGGTTTGAAGCACTATTCAAATGGTGCTTCCAAAAAGCCAAATTCGGGAATAAATCTTTTCCCAATCAATTTCTCCATGCGAATGAAGCTAGGTGAAATCTATCCAACTCCAGCCAATCCACCTGTCATTCCGGCGAAAGGGCTAAAGACATTTTGGAATTTTGCGCTCTACACAGGTATAAAGAATTATGAAATAGGCGAACCCTCCTATTTCAGAGGTGGATTGGGAATTAATTATCTTTTGGAACCCGCTTTTAAATACCGTGTCGGCTTGGGTCTCGATTTATTTTGGGCTCAGGGACTGCACTTGAGATTTCCCGAAAGAAACTTTTCATTTAGAGACCAAACCTCCCTTGCGATCGTAGGGTCCTGGGAATGGCAGCTTACAGAGCGGCTCTTTGTCCCGATCGGTTTGGGTGCTTATTTGTATCGTAACGAGTTAAATCAGGAAATAACCTGGTTTTATGAGCGGGTGGGCGCCAGATATCGGATTGGCAATCATTTATCAGCAGGGATGCAAATCAAAGCGCATAAGGCAAAAGCAGATTTTTTTGAATTCACCTTAGGGTACACTGTTCCAGGGAAAAAGTGATAGTGTTCCTTGGGAATTTATCCATTAATCACAAAATATTTTTAATTGCATCAGGATTGCGATAGCTTACCTCTTCAATAAAACCCATTATGCTCAAACCAAAGGTATTTCAGGCGTCTGTTTTCTTTTTATTTGGCTTATTTGGACACACCCTCGCACAGTCCATTCCCTCTTCTCAGATTTACCATCAATTACTACAGCTTAAAGAGACCAAAAGAGTTCTTTATATTGCTGCGCATCCTGATGATGAAAATACCAGACTCATTGCCTATCTGGTAAATGGCGAACATGCGGAAGTAGCTTACCTTAGCCTAACCCGAGGTGATGGAGGTCAAAATTTGATCGGTAAAGAATTAGGAATAGAGCTTGGTCAAATCCGTACGCAGGAACTGATCAAAGCCCGTGAGACAGATGGTGGGAGGCAATTTTTCACCAGAGCCATGGACTTTGGCTACAGTAAAAATCCCACTGAAACGCTTCAAAATTGGGAGAAGGGGAAAGTACTGGCTGACGTGGTTTGGGCCATTCGAAAATTTCAGCCCGACATCCTTATCACTCGATTCAACACGATACCGGGTGCGACACACGGACAACATACGACTTCGGCTATTTTGGCGGGAGAGGCTTTTCAGCTTGCCGGTAAGTCAGATGCTTTTCCGGAGCAGTTGAAATGGGTAAAGCCTTGGCAACCCAAGCGTATTTTCTTCAATGCATATAACTTCCGGGGAGATTTTGAACCCGAAGAGGGCAAGGACTATTATGCGTTCGAAGTGGGGGGATACAATCCACTTCTTGGTAAAACCTACAATCAGATAGCTGCCGATAGCCGCACGATGCATAAGTCACAGGGATTTGGCTCAACGGCCGGTATTGGAGCGTCTAAGGACTACATCGAATTAGTTGACGGAGAGCAATATGTGAATGGTCCGTTTGATGGAATAAGTGACCGTTGGGAGGCAATTTCGGGAGGTAAAGAAATCAAATCTCAAATTGATCAATTGCTAACCCAATTTAACTTTTTAGAGCCTGAGAAAAATGTTGCTTCCTTTTTGAACTTGAGAAGTTCGATGCTTGCCCTGAATAGTGGTGAGACTTGGGTTAAAGAAAAAGTCTCGAAACTCGATCAGCTGATTTTCAAAGCGATGGGATTGGAGTTTGAATTTAATGTGAGGAAAGAAATTGGTTTTCCAGGGGAGAAAATCAACGCTGAATTCGTATTCAATAATCCTTCTCTGACACCAGTTTCAGCTATTAACTTTCAAGTTGCCGAATCCTATTTAGTAGGTACCAAAGGCGAAGAGACTGTAAAAGCAAATGAAACTATCAATATGCCAATTGAATTAGCGTTGCCGGAAAACAGTTCTTATTCGCAACCTTATTGGCTCAAAGAACCCTTTGATGGCTCACTTTACAGGGTTTTAGATCAAACACAAATTGGTAAACCCTTTAATGATCCTCATATAGGTGGAGATCTTAGTTTTAGTATAGCCAATCAAGAATTCAAAGTCCCGGTGCAGTTGAACTATAAATTCAACGATCCTGTAGACGGCGAAGTAAAGCAGCCCTTTGTGATCGTTCCGGAAGTGGATTTGACGGTTTCAAAAGAAAATGTTTTCCTGGTTTCAGGAGCAGATCCCACGTTGACTGTTACCGTGAATTTCAGGGATCAATACCTCGAGGGTGAGCTTGATTTTGAGGGATTAGCCAGTGATCAGTTCCGTATTTTGAGCATTGAAGACATCACCCTTCAGAAACGGAGAGTGTATACTGTCTCTTTCCTTCCCAATGGTGAAGGAAAAAAGACAGTAACTGCCCGATTCAAAACTGCAGATGGGAAAAGCTATAATCAGCTTACCAAATTGATTTCTTATAAACACATTCCCAATATCACCTATTTCAGTCCGGCATCTTTCAATTTAATTCAGGCGGATTGGAAAATTTCAGGAGCTAAAGTCGGATACATTCCTGGTGCAGGAGATGATATTCCCGGTGTACTCACTTCCCTTGGGTATAAAGTAACTATGATTGGTTTGGATGACTATGATTTGGATTATTTAAGTCAGTTTAAAGCAATAGTAGTGGGTATTCGTGCCTTCAATACCAATGAAGCATTGGCAGCAAACCAACAGGCATTAATGGGGTATGTGCGGTCAGGGGGTAATTTGATCGTTCAGTACAATACAAGTTCACCGCTTCTGACCAGTCAGATTGGTCCATATCCGTTTTCAATTGGAAGAGATCGGGTCGCCGTCCAAACTTCACCCGTGACAGCGGATTGGTCTAGCCCGGTATTATCCACACCAAATCAACTGAATGACCAAGACCTTAAGGATTGGGTGCAGGAACGGGGATTGTACTTTGCCACAGCAATTGATTCGGCTTATACGACACCGCTTATCATGCAGGATCCTGACGAACCGGCAACTAATGGTTCGCTCATCGTTGGTAAATTTGGAAAGGGTATGTTTGTCTATACCGGGATCTCATTTTTCAGGCAGTTGCCTGCGGGTGTTCCTGGACCGATCAAATTATTCATCAACCTAATCGAACAGTAAAATGGAGGAGAAGCGGATCAGATGGAGAGCAATCTACCTCGGTTTGATGGCTAGTCTATTGGTCATGATTGCCTTATTTTATTGGTTAACAGTGGCATTCGCATGAGTACACTGGATTGGATTGTGCTATTTTTTACCCTGCTGTTCATAGCGGTCTATGGGGTCTATAAAACCCGGGGTAAAAAGGACCTAAACTCCTACCTCAGAGGAAAAAACTCCAATTGGTGGACCATCGGACTTTCCATCATGGCTACACAAGCCTCTGCAATTACCTTCCTGAGTACTCCCGGGCAAGCCTATGAAGATGGGATGCGCTTTATCCAGTTTTATTTTGGATTACCTCTGGCGATGATCATTATTTCGGTGAGCTTTATTCCTATCTATTACAAGCTGAAAGTTTATACCGCCTACGAATACCTTGAAAATCGATTTGACCTCAAAACCAGGACCTTAACAGCACTTCTTTTTATCATTCAGCGTGGATTGGCAGCAGGGATTACGATCTACGCGCCTGCCATTATTCTGTCGACTCTTCTAGGATGGAATCTGACTTTTACCAATATTTTTATCGGTTGTTTGGTGATTCTATACACCGTTTCCGGTGGCACAGAGGCTGTTTCCATCACGCAGAAACAACAAATGGCGGTCATGATGGGAGGGATGGTACTTGCTGGAATTATAGTAATTCAATTGCTTCCGATATCATTTCAGGAGGCACTTCACGTCGCAGGGAAAATGGACAAACTCAACGTAGTGAGTTTCGAGTTTGACTTAGCAGACCGGTACAATATCTGGTCGGGCATGACAGCTGCAGTGTTTCTTTTCCTGAGTTATTTCGGTTCGGATCAAAGTCAGGTACAACGCTACCTTTCGGGTCAGACCCTGACGCAAAGCCGAATGGGCTTGATCATGAATGGTTTTCTGAAAATTCCAATGCAATTTGTCATACTTTTTATCGGAGTGATGGTATTTGTTTTTTACCAGTTTATCCAGCCTCCGGTGATTTTCAACCAAGTCCAGACTGAAAAACTGAAGAACAGTGCCTATGCATCACAATTTGAAGCCTTGGAAAACCAATATAAGGCAAACTTTGAATCGGGAAAATTGGCCTACCAGGATATGCTTGGAGCGATAGAATCTGAAGAAACTGATCGAGTCGATTTGATTCAGGGCCAGATTAGAGCTATTAAAACCGAACAAAACGAGATTCGGGATGAGGTGAAGGCTTTGATTGTAGAAAATGATCCAGCGGCGGAGACTCGGGATACAGATTATGTATTTATGCGTTTCGTGATGGATTATCTGCCAAAAGGCCTTGTAGGTTTGCTATTTGCCGTGATTTTTTCCGCGGCGATGTCATCCTCATCGTCTGAGCTAAATGCCCTAGGGTCTACCAGCACGATTGATTTGTATAAGCGCTCGATTAAGAAGGATGCCAGTGATGCCCATTACGTGATTTCCTCCAAAGCATTTACTGCTTTTTGGGGACTTGGAGCGATTCTATTTGCTACCTATGCCTCACTTTTTGAAAATCTGATTCAAGCGGTTAATCTTCTGGGCTCCCTGTTTTATGGGACAATTCTTGGGATTTTTATCGTAGGTTTTTTTATGAAATGGGTGAAAGGCAGAGCAGTTTTCATCGCTGCATTGCTGTCTCAGGCTTTGATTTTATTCATACATTTTCGGAATGGGACGGGAATACTCGGATTCGTTTGGGATATCGGATTCCTGTGGTACAATGCTGTCGGCTGTATTGCCGTAATGCTTTTTGCGGCGATTTTACAACCATTAGTTAGGCAAAAGGCAAAGTTTTAAATGCTGATTGTTCAGATTGAATAAAGAAAAAAGCTATACCAAATGATGTTCGTTGGGAGTAGTGCTTTGTTAATTTTAACAGAGCTTTTGCCAAACCTAATGAAGCTATTAATCTTTCATACTTATGACAGCGAAACGGCCAAAGAGATTCATATAGATATTAGAGCGGAGTATATTTTTCTTTTTGCATTCCTTCAGAAAAAGTTAGAGGAAGAGCGAATGGGTAAAACAGGTAACTTATTTGATCAATGAGGTATGGAATAGAGAATTCAGTTTGGAGTGAAATCGTAGATGTTTTCCAAAGGTATCCAGAAATAGACCGGGTGGTTCTATTTGGATCTAGGGCCATGGGGAATTTCAAATTTAATTCTGATATCGATCTTGCTTTGTTTTCAAAAGATAAAAGTTTTCGTAGGTTTTTAGATTTAAATACTGACTTGGAGGATTTGGGTTTGCTTTACAGGATAGATTTAATTGATTTTAATAGAATTACAAATGAGGAGTTAAAGTCACATATTGAAAGAGTGGGGCAGATTATTTTTAATTCTTCAGTTCCCGGAAACAAAAAAGGCCTTCAAAATTTTATCTGAAGGCCTTTTTGAATTTAAAATCGAATTACCTTATCGACTTGATCAATCGCTCATTCAATGCGATATAATCCGGGTTTTTAGCTTCCTGAGCCATAGCCTTTGATTGGGTGGCAGACTCTAGCGCTTCGGTTTTCATACCCAAAGCTACTTCGATCTTAGCTCTCAAGTGAACAGTCCAGTATTTAGGATCGCTGTCAGTAGAAGTTTTAACCCACGCATAGGCTTGATTAAGATCTTTTGAGTTGGTGAAATAATAGCTCGCTGCCTGGAATAATAAAGCCGGATCAGTGGACTTTGTATCGATGACCAGTTTTTGGATCTCAGCCATCACGATGGGGTCCACTTCAGTTTCGATCTTGAAATCCACGCGGGTGGTTTCCCATTTCATTGAAACCACCGCACTGTTGTCGGTGAAGTTGTTGAAAGCGATGTCAAATGTCTCGTATTTCTTACTTGTTTTGGATGCGGGCACTTCGAATCGGACTTGATCATCGCTTTGTTGATAGCCAATTGAACCCCAAAGCTTTGTGTTTTTGCTAAGTATGATGGTCCAATCATTTTTTCCCGGGATGGTGTAGAGTGCGTAAGATCCTGCAGGGACATGCTGTCCGCCCACAGTGACATCAGTTGAGAAAGTCAAGACGGTTGCACCATTTGCACCTGTTCTCCACACTTCGCCAAAAGGAACAAGCTCTCCGAAGATTTTTCTTCCTTTGGTACTTGGTCTGCTATAGTCTACTGTGACATCTGTTAAACCGACTTTTTGAATGGTTTTGGCACTTGGACTGGCCTGCGGCATTTGGATTTGCTGTGCAAAGCCTGCAGAACTGACGAGTAAAAAAGTCAGCAGGGCAAGAGTGAATTTGTTTGTCATATTGATATCAGTTTATGTTTGGAGGTATAATTTGCGAATCATTCGGAAGGTTCAAATTGTGTTGCAATTTCATCTTTTTAAAATTTGATTTTTATTGGTCAGATAGCCTGTCCCGATTTTTCTTCGGGAAAATCTCGCATGGTTTATAATCATCCCAGTGTGTGACGATCTTCGTCATGCTCGTTTTCATGAATAAAAATTTGTCTTTTTAAAGGCTTCATTTTTTCTTGCAAAAGATATAATCCACCCTGTTTGTTAGATTTTAAGTCATTTTAGTCTGCCTTATGCGGACCTAAGGCTTTTGTTTTCTCCTTCTTTTTACAAAATAAGTTCACCTTTTTTGACTAATGGACTTTGTAGCAGATTTGAACATGGTATTTTTACTTTTGCAACCCAAAAGCACCAAAGATGAGCTTAGCAATAATCAGCCCGGGACGTGATCCGAAAGTATGGATCGATGCCTTAACTTTCCACCAGCCTGATATCGATATTCAAGTGTATCCAAATATTGACCGACCTCAGGATGTCGAGATGGCCTTACTTTGGCAGCATCCCCCGGGTTACCTCAGTACCTTGCCCAATCTGAAGTTGATCAGTTCTTTGGGAGCAGGAGTGGATCATATCTTAAGGGATTCCGCTGTGCCGGAGTCGATGCCCATCGTGCGGATCGTGGATGAAAAGCTCACTTGGTCCATGACTAATTACGTGATCATGGGAGTGCTGAATTTTCATCGGCAGATTACCAGGTATCAAGCAGACCAGAAGCGCAAAGTTTGGGATATGTCCAATCCCGAGATCCAAGTCAACGTCGGAGTAATGGGCGTCGGGGCTCTCGGTGGCGATGTTTTGGACAAATTGAATTACATGGGATTTCCGGTTTTTGGCTATGGTTTTACTGAAAAGAAGGACTTTCCCTACCCCTATTTTTCAAAAAATGAGCTTCCTGAATTTCTCAAGGAGATCAATGTGCTAGTATGCCTTCTTCCCTTGACTCCGGCGACAGAAAATATTCTTAATTCCGATTTTTTCAAAAAATGTAAACCGGGTACTTACCTAATCAACGTAGCCAGAGGCAAGCATTTGGTAGAAGAAGACTTAATTCCCGCCTTAGAAGAGGGCTTTCTTTCGGGAGCGCTTTTGGATGTATATCGAACCGAACCGCTTCCTGAAAACCATCCATTTTGGGAACAGGAGCGGATTCAGATCACCCCACACATTGCCAGTGTGACCAATCCACAAGCTGCCAGTCCGCAAATCATTGAAAACTTTAGTAGATTGAAGGCTAACCAGCCGCTGCTGAATCTCGTAGACCGTCACAAAGGTTATTAATTTTTAGATTATGGAAAATACTTTTAAAATTCTCTGCCCCACTGATTTTTCAGAGTGCTCTCTGAATGCAATCGAATATGCTGCCCGGCTTGGCGAAAAATTCAATGCGGTACTGGTGCTTTTTCATGTCCTTAACCGCGAGGATTACCTGAAACTGGCACCAATGGATACCAACGGAAATCATCAGTTGGACTTTGTGAAGGAAAAACTAAAAAACCTTCAAAAAGCAGTGATGGAGGAGAGTCTTATGAATGGTTTGAAAGGATGTGAAATAGCAATTCGGGAGGGGAAAATAGTAAATGGAGCGCTGGAATATGCCAGGGAAATCAACGCGGACTTGATTGTGGCAGGTACAGAGGGAATGAATGAGCTGAGAATGAATATCATTGGAAGCAGGGCAAGTCGGATGGTAGAACAGTCGGATCGGGATATCATCATTGTTCCCAGAAA
Source organism: Algoriphagus boritolerans DSM 17298 = JCM 18970 (assembly GCF_900108085.1). GTDB lineage: Bacteria > Bacteroidota > Bacteroidia > Cytophagales > Cyclobacteriaceae > Algoriphagus > Algoriphagus boritolerans. The sequence continues at coordinate 143,295 of NZ_FNVR01000003.1, read as the reverse complement.
AGTTTTCTTCAAGCGACCCCGAAAGTTTGTTTTTGCGTCTGATTACCTCGAAGAAGACAAGTTGGCAATTCAAAAAGTTGTAGAAATGGCAAGTTTTTTCGATTCAGAGATTGATTTGGTTCACATCTCCTCCAGCCAAAAAGCGATTGAAAAGTCACTGCATATGACAATGGTGGATGAGATTAAGCCTTTTGTCCGCTATGAAAAAATAAATTATGTCCTCAAGTCGTTTCGCGATGATTTGGCCCTTGGATTGGAAAATTACCTCCAAGTGTCAAAAGGTGACATGCTGGTGACCTTGAGCAAAAAGAAAAGCTTTTTCGATCAGATTTTTTCGAAAAACCTTTCCAAGAAGATGTCCTACTTCTTGAACAAACCGCTGTGGGTGATTAAGTCATTTTAGGACTTTTTTCCGGAAAAAAAGTCCTTTAGAAACTGTACAAACTCCTTTCTGGTCTGTTGATTTCCGAAAACTCCCTTGAGTGTTTGCCAGAATTGGGCTGAATTCACTTGCTGTGATGGGTTTGACGCTCCGAAATCCGGCATTTCAAAGGTAGGTTTTGTGGATTCTTTACCGATAGGAGGCAAGGAATCGGATGTCTGTGGCTTGTATCCAATGAGATCATCTGCTTTTTCGAAGCTCTTTTTCGAGCGGGCAATATTTCCCATTTTTTCTTCGACCAAGCCTTTGTTATTGTAGGCGATGGCATCTTCAGGGTCCAGCTCGATTGCTTTTTCATAATCGGCAATGGCACCCATGAAGTCTCCGAGTCGATCTTTCAAAAATGCTCTGCTGCTATAGCGGTAGGGATTTTTTGGGTCCAGATTGGTCGCGCGATCCAGTTCACTGAGTGCTTCTTCATTTCTGCCCAGGAGGTGCAAGACCACACCCCGGTCGCTGATGTAATCGGTATTGTAAGGTTCGCGAGCTACGAGCAAGTCAAAATCTTCCAATGCCGCATTTCCCTTTCCCAACCTTGTCAGGATTCTTCCCCGGTAGAGGTGGAGTTCTACTTGTCCTGTATTGGTAGTGATCAGTTGATCAAAGCAAATTAGTGCCTCCTCAAACTTTCCTTCCTTATACAATGCCAATCCCTTTTCGAAGCTCATTTTTTCTTTTTTAAATAGAAATACAAAATTAGGCCTAGAATAGTTTACCAAAGAATATTTTCCCGGTTTTTACCTCAGTTGAATTTCGGCTGTTATCTTTAAAGCTGATAGTTTTTCCAACCCATGGCCCATTCTCCAGACGCTGTACTTAAAGACCTGAAAGCTAAAAAGTTTGCACCAATTTACTTTTTGGAGGGTGATGAACCCTACTTTATTGACCTGATCACGGACTACATCGAGAAGCATGCCATTGCCGATCATGAAAAAGGTTTTAATCAACTGATCATGTATGGAAAGGATTCTCCGCTCCATGTGATCCTGAGTAACGCACGCAAATTCCCTATGATGGCGGATCGCCAAGTGGTGATCGTAAAGGAAGCACAGAGTATTCCCGACTTGGGAAAAGAAGATGCGCAGAAGCTATTTATCAGCTACCTCAATAATCCCTTGCCCAGTACGATTCTTGTGTTTGCGCACAAGCATAAAAAGCTTGATGGTAGGGGGGCACTGAAAAAGGAACTGGACAAGAAGTCAGTATTTGTCAATTCGGAAAAAGTCAAAGATTGGAAGCTTACAGAGTGGGTGGAAGGTTATATTAAAGGGTTGGGTCATCAGATCGATAGCAAAGCCGCCCAATTGTTGGCGGATTCCATCGGAAATAATCTGGAGGTGATCTCCAACGAGGTAGGAAAAATGCTGATTAATTTTTCCGAGCCGACCAAGTTTACATCGGAGCATATTTCCAAATATATCGGGATCAACAAGGAGTACAACAACTTTGAGTTGAGCAAAGCAATAGGATACAAAGACGCGGTCAAAGCCAACCAAATTATCCACTATTTTATCCAAAATCCGAAAGCCCATCCGGTAATTCCTATTTTTTCTCTGCTCTATAATTACTTCAGTAAGATTGCATTGGTTCATCGTGCAGGTCAGATGCCCGACAATCAGCTTGCAGGACTTATTGGGGTTCATCCATATGGGGTGAGGGAATATGCTGCCGCAGCCAAAAACTATAAATTAGGCAAGGTAATTGAGGTGTTCGCATACATTAAAGAGGCAGATCTTCGTTTCAAAGGAGTGGACTCCGGAAGTATGAATGAAGGTGAAATCCTCCGCGAACTGGTGTATAAGATTTTACACTGAAATACCCCAAACCAATTATTATCTCATGAAAAACTACCTCGTGCTGCTTGCAGGACTGGTGATAAGTACGGATGTTTTTTCGCAATCTACACTCTATCAGACTAGTTCACAGCAAGCGTTGGATTACAATCTGGAGCTTTTTGACAAGCAGCTTTTTTCAGCTTCGCTCTATGATAACAGTAGGCTACTCAATCAAAATCTGAACAGCGAACAGCAAAAATCAGCAACGTTACACCAAGCGATGGCTGCGCTGGAAATTGAAAGTCCCGATGGACCCGGTTTGATGAAGTCATATATTTTTGAAAATGGCAATCATCCTACAGTAGCTACCGCCGGGTTGTATTTGGGGGATCATTTTTTCTACAAAAGGAATTACAGCGAAGCCATCGAAGGCTATGCTTTGGTGAAAACAAACGGACTGGCTGAGACGAATAAAGCAGAAGTGCTGTTCAAACAGGGCTATTCACACTTTCAGCTGAAGAACAATGCTGCTGCCGCTCCGTTTTTTGATCAGGCCAAAACCCTCAATCAGCCCATCAGCGCAGACGCTTATTATTACAGCGGTTTTATTGCGATGCAAAATGGAAATAGCTCCAAAGCTATCACAGATCTGCAAGCTGCCGGGAAGACTTCTTTCTATGCGACTAAAGTTCCCTATTTGCTCACTGCACTCTATTACCAGGAGGGAAATTACGATCAGGTGATCGGCTATGCAGAGCCGCTTTTGGCTTCGGGTCAAAACCTCGACAGAAAAGAGACCATCAATCTTTATCTCGCTGAGGCATACTATGCCAAGAAGGATTTTGCCAATGCTTCCAAAAACTACGATGCATTTATCAATTCCAAAAAAGGTACGCTTTCCCGGGAGGAAGTTTACAAAGCAGGAATTTCATTTTTTGAAATCGGGAATTACCAGCGAGCGACCGACTATCTGAAAGTCTCGGCTTCGGCCACAGATGAGATCGGCCAATCTTCCAGCTACTATCTGGGACACGCCTATCTCAAATTAGAAAACTACCAGTTTGCAGCAACGAGCTTTCAGGCAGCTTCCAAATCCAGCTTTAATAAGCAGATTCAGGAAGAATCGCTTTTCAACTTTGCGAAAACCAATCTTCAGCGCGGCACTTTTTCCACAGCAATCGCTGCCTTGGATGAATACATTGATACTTACCCTTCGGGAAAAAACCGACAAGAGGCTGAAACCTTGCTTTCAGAGGCTTTAGTCAATTCAAGTGATTACCTGCGAGCCATTGAGCAGATGGATCGGATTCAAAATAAGTCTCCCCGGATCCGTGCCGCTTATCAAAAAGTGGCTTTTTATCAGGCTATGGTCTATTATCGGGATCAAAAATACAAGCAGGCTTTAGCCTTGCTTGATAAGTCCCAAGCTTTTCCGGAGGATCGGGATTTGCTTTTGGAGACACATTTTTGGAAAGGAGAGATCTATACTGCCGATGGCAATCTTCCTCAGGCGATCAGGTCTTATGAGGCGTTACGCGCGACCAATCCCGCAACAAATCATCCTTTTTTGATCAAGTCTCACTATGGGTTGGGTTATGCCTACTTCAATTCTCAAAATTATCCGAAAGCGGAAGAGCAGTTTAGAACCTATATCCAAAAGCTCAGCCAAGCATCGGAAAAACAATATTTCGATGACGCACTGCTCAGACTGGGTGATTGCCAGTACGTTCAGAAAAAGTTTGGAGAGGCCGCATCCACCTTTCAGCGAGCGATTTCAGAATCCACTACGGGTAAAGATTATGCCTATTATCGCTTGGCAGTAGTCCAAAACTTTCAGTCTCAGAATAACGAGGCTTTAAGTAATCTGGAGAAGCTGATTTCCGGGTTTCCGAGCAGCCTTTACATTGAGGATGCCATGTTTCAACGAGGACAGATTTTCCTGGAGGAAGTACGCTACAGTGAAGCTTCCCGAGCCTTTTCAGATTTGATCGCCAGCCGTCCCAATTCTCCATTTATACCCTATGCCTTAGAAAGTAGAGCGGTTGCTAATTTTTCCATGCAAAACTACGATCAGACGATCGCAGATTACAAGTTGATTTTGGATAATCATCCCAATGCTGAAAATTCTGAGACTGCGCTGAAAGGCCTACAGGAGACGTTGGCATTGCAAGGCAGATCCGCTGAGTTTGGCGACTACCTGGCCCGTTACAAAGGTGCCAATCCAGGCACAGGAAATGTACAATCTTTGGAGTTTGAAGCTGCAAAGAGCTTGTATTTCGATAAAAATTACACGCAGGCTGCAATAGCCTTTGAAAATTATTTAAGAAGTTATCCTCAGTCCGGTCAGCGAGCGGATGCATTTTATTTTGCCGGAGATGCTTATGTTTTGGCCGGAGATGTCGAAAAAGGCTTGGGATTCTTCAGACAATTGGAGAAAGAGCCTTCTTCGCCACAGCGCGCGCGAGCAATGCAGAAAATTGGAATTATCGAACTGGAAAGAGGAAATTATGCTGCCGCAATTCCCTATTTGGAATCAGCCTCGCAAAATGCAAGAAGTAAGGTGGAGGAAGTGGAAGCAGTACAGGGCTTGATGATTGCCAATTTTGAGACAAAGAACTATCAGCAAGCCATCGCTAATGCAGAACGATTGATGACTTTGGATGGGATCATTCCGGAATCCACTCCTAAAGCCCTGCTCACTAAAGCAAAAGCGCAGCGTGAAATAAATCAAAAATCACAGGCAGAACTGACCCTACAAAACCTGGTAGCCGATCATAAGACTATCCAAGGGGCAGAGGGCTTGTATTTATTGGCACTTTCACATCAGGAAAAAGGAGACTTTAATAAATCCAATGATGCCATTTTTGATAATTCAGGACCATTTGCAGATTATGATTATTGGTATGGCAAAATGTTTCTTTTACTCGCTGACAATTACCAAAAGACTGGAGAGGACTTCCAGGCCAAAGCTACTTTGGAATCCATCGTAGAGCGATCAACCAATGCTGAAATCAAAGCCGAAGCTGAGGCAAAACTCAAAACGCCGAACTAAACCATGCAAAAACTACCCGTAATTCTAATTTTTGCCGGTGCATTTTCCTTGGGAAATTCATCGCTTTTTGCCCAAACTCAGCAGAGAGGTGAAGTGCAGGATCAAGAGTTTGTGATCCGAAAGGATCGAGTATTGACGGTGCCGACTCAGCCGAGATCGTTTGAGCGACTTCCCGTTTTGCCTCAACCGAAAGGAATCGGAGAGTTTAATTATTCCGTGACACCATTCTTCCTGACTATTCCAGCCTTAAATCTACAACCGACAGCATTGGAAAAAGTATATCGGCAGGACAGAAGGGAACTGTACAACGGATTTATCCGAGTGGGGTATGGCAATTTTGCCTCACCGCTTTTGGAAGGAAGATATATGTCCACCACGGCCGATCCATTTAACTATGGATTGAAATTTAAGCATCAGAATTTTGGCGAAGGACCTGTAGGCGCAGCGCAAAGTTCAGAATCCCATTCCGTGTTTGGATTGGATGGAAGCTATTTTACTGAGCCGGTTGAGGTATTTGGTGGATTTAATTGGGCACAGGACAAATACTCATTTTATGGAGTAGATCCGGCTTTGTTTGAAAATCCGGATATTCCTTTCGAAACTGCCAACAATATCCTGAATCACTTCCAGATTCACGCTGGTATTCGGGATATTGAAAAAACCGGCCCGATCTCTTACGAAGGGAAATTAAGTTTCAGAAGTTTCAAAGACAGCTATGTTGCCAAGGAAAATGAAATAGGGATACAGACCGGATTAAAATTCAGAACCAACTCAGACTGGTCAGGAAAGATCGACTTGAATTACTTTCATACCAATCCTGAAGATGCAAGCTACGCGGTTGACCGAAACTACTTTTCCATTCGACCTCGAATAGCATATAATTATGAAGCATTTCAATTCACTGCAGGTTTGAATCTGGTTTCAGAAAATGACTCAATTGCCGGTAAAACCGGCGATTTCCGAATTTTTCCGGTATTAAAAGCCAGCTATCAATTCGCTGATGAATTTGGGTTTTATGGTGAATTCTCCGGTGATGTACAGCGAAATACCTATTTCAGTTTGGTCAATGAAAACCCTTTTCTCGGTCCAAGTGAGCAGTTGCTAAATACGGTAAACAATTATAAAATAGCAGGTGGGATAGAAGGTCAGTTTCAGGAGGCGTTTCATTATCGCGCAGGGATTAATGTGTCCAGATTCAATCAGTTGCATTTCTTTGTTAATTCTCTTGCCGATTCGGCACGATTCGAAATTGTCTATGATGACAAATCCACCGTATTCAATATCAACGCTGAATTGGGTTTTAGATTTAATGAAGTATATACGCTCGGTTCCAGACTTGACCTATACCAATACGATCTGAATGCGCAGTCAGAACCGTGGCACAGACCTTTGTGGGAAGTGAGAGTTAATAACCAGTTTACTCCATTTGAGAAATTATTGGTTCAGGCTAATGTGAATTTTATGGGAGGATTGAAAGGGAGAGGGGCTCCAAGTATTGCCGCTGTCTTTCCAACAGAATATGAGGTGATAAACCTGAAAACCATCGCGGATCTCCAGCTTAAAGCTGATTTCAAGATCACTGACCGCTTTTCTGTTTTTGCAGAAGGGAATAACATTCTGAATGGTAAAAACACCCGTTGGCTCAATTATCCGGTGCGAGGTATTCAACTGATCGGTGGCGCGAGTTTCAAATTCTGAGATAGTTTGTTTTAAGGTTGGGCTTTCGACTCAATTGGGTTAGTTTCGTAGCTTTCTCTGAAGACTATGGCGACAAAAGATTCTGATATTAAACAATGGACTGATCCTAAGGATTATGGGCTTCCTTTTGTGGAAATTACTCCCATACGCGCCAAGTCAATTCCGGCTGAAGAATTACAGGTCTCTCCAATTGTTAATATGGAAATTAAGCAGGAAGTTGAAACCTTGATTCCTGCCATTTCCGATGGAAACCCTGAACCGATTCCCACCGATACTCCGGTTACAGTTGAAGATAAAGCAGAGACTGTAAAAACTGTTTCTACTTCAAAACCTGAAAATAAAAAGACAGCTGCTTGGGTGTGGATAGTTCTTGTTTTGGGCTTGGCCCTTGTTGGATTTATCATTTGGCAAATCCAATCTCAGTCTACTCCGTCCACAAATGTCCAACAGGCTGAAAATTCTAAAGTATCACCTGAGGAGGAGCGGACTTCTACTGCATCAACTGAGCCTGAATCTACCCCAACTGAACAAAATCAAATTACTGAAAATCACGACTCTATAGTAAATCAATCTATTTCAAATCCTAATATTTCCAAACCTGCCGAAACTGGTACAACTATTGCCAATATAGCTTCAGGAAATTTGATTCGAATTGAGTCCAAAGCGGAGCGTCCTCAGTATTTTATTATTGTGGGGAGTTTACCAAATGAAAAGTTGGCCATCGAAGAAGCAAATCAGTATTTCGGAAAATCTCCGGAAATCTACCTGATTAGTCCAGAAGAAGGTTCAAGGAATTATCGTCTTGCACTCTCAAAGTTCGGAAGTTTTCGTCTTGCAGCTGATGAACTCGAGCGAATCAAATCCCAATACACCGAAGAATTGTGGATTCTGAAATATTAATATGTTGCTCCAAACCCTCTCTACAGACAGTTTAGCCAATCTGAATGAAGTGGCACTCGATGCTACCAAAGAAAATATCGGTCTCCTGGATCTTTTGATCAAAGGGGGATACATGATGATTCCGCTCTATATCCTTTTGGTATTGGCGATTTTCATTTTCTTCGAAAAACTGATAACGCTAAAAAAAGCCTCTAAAACTTCAAGCCATCTTATGGATCAGGTGAAAATTCTGGTGCAAAGTGGTCAAACTGAAAAGGCAAAAATGCTTTGCGCGGGGGAGAATACTCCCGTTGCCAACATGATTGCAAAAGGAGTAGATCGAATCGGTTCCCCTTTGAAAAATATCGAAGTATCCATCGAAAACGTAGGGAAAATCGAGATTTACAAACTTGAAAAAAATCTTGGACTTCTGGCTACCGTATCCGGCGCAGCGCCAATGATCGGTTTTCTTGGAACCGTCACCGGAATGATTCAGGCGTTTATTGCCATTGCCCAAGAGGAGGGGATGGTTTCACCAAAATTGCTCTCCATGGGTATCTATGAAGCGATGATTACTACCGCTGCGGGGCTGGTGGTAGGTATTATTGCTTATTTGGGATACAACTATTTGGTAACTCAAGTTTCCAAATTGGTTCACAATATGGAATACACTTCAGTGGAATTTATTGATCTTCTTCAGGATAAATAATCATGGGACTCCAGGCAAAAAATAAAGTTGATGCTTCGTTTAGCATGTCTTCGATGACAGATATTATCTTTCTGTTGCTGATATTTTTCATGCTGACTTCATCATTTATTACTCCATCAGGCCTTCCGGTGAATTTACCTTCCAGTGAGACTTCGGATATCGTGTTGCAGGAAGTGACAGTGACTGTAACCAAGGATTTAAAATATTCTGTCAACGACCGGATAGTAGGTCGAGATCAGATCAAAACTGAATTGACTTCGTTACTGCAAGGAAAAAAAGGTCAGGTGGTATTGCACATTGACAAGGAAGTTCCCGTTGAATACCTGGTAGAGATCGGAGGAATTGCGGCGGGATTAGAGGCCAATGTCTCTATCGCCACTAAACCGTATTAATCATGCAAAGCTGGAACACAGACGAAGTCGAAAAGGACAGTAAACGGAAATCTGCGATCATCACGATCGTATTGAATGTTCTTTTGCTTCTGGCGTTCTATTTTATCGTGGTATGGAAGCAACCGATTCCTCCACTTCCTACCTTCGGTCTGGAATTAAATCTTGGCTTCACAGAGACAGGTTCCGGGGATCGAAATAGTCCCAATGCACCTTCAGAAGTCCAAACTAATGTCACTGAAGCTGCAGCACCGGGAGAAATTGCTCCTGCCGTCACCAAACCAGCCACTCCGGCACCAAGTCCTCGGACTGAAACTGCAAAGCCAAAAGCAGCTGCAAAACCTGCCGCAAATCAAGCGGTGACTACCAAGCCTTCCCCGATCAAAGGTGAAGAAAAAGCTGCAACCGAAACCAAAAAGCCGGAACCTACCAAAGCTGAACCTACAAAAACCGTAACTACTCCGGCTAAATCAGAAGCCGAAGCCACTACTCAAAAAGCTCCTGAAAAGCCAAAGATTGATCAGCGTGCTGTGATGGGTGCAGGCGGTACTTCCGGCAAAGGGACTCAACCCGCATCAGGTGGGGCACAGGGTAGCTCTAGCACCAAAGGCGATGAAGGAAAACCTACCGGAACAGTCGATGGACGTGCGGTAATGGGAGAAGGATCCGGGAAAGGAACAAACTCAGGGGCAGGCTATAGTCTGGATCTTGCAGGTTGGGATTTTGCTTCCAGACCGAATATCAATGACCGAGTATCTACCCGGAATGGTCGGATCGTTTTTAAAATCACCATTGATGACGCTGGTAGAGTAGTCCAGGCCGTTCCGTTGGAGTACAATGTTTCCAATGATGTTTTGGCATATTATCGTCAAGTCGTCAATCAGATTAGCTTCAAAAAGCAAAGTGGTGCAGCCGCAGATTTTTCTACAGGTAAAATCACCTTTATCATCAAGGTGGATTAAAATGACTTACCAGGAGACGCTGGAGTATCTTTTTAGTTCGCTGCCCATGTTTCAGCGGGTGGGCGCATCGGCTTTCAAAGCGGACCTTGGCAATACCATCGCCTTATGCGCTCATTTAGGGAATCCTGAGCGAAAATTCAAAACAATTCACGTTGCGGGGACAAATGGAAAAGGAAGTACTTCTCATACCCTAGCTGCCATTTTTCAGGCTGCCGGGTACAAAACCGGGCTCTATACATCGCCTCATCTTAAGTCTTTTACCGAGCGAATCCGGATCAATGGAAAAGAAATCACCGAGGAATCCGTCGTGCTGTTTGTGGAAGAAAACAAGTTACTTCTTGACAGACTCAAGCCCAGTTTCTTTGAAATGACAGTGGCAATGGCCTTTTGGTATTTCGCGCAGCAGAAAGTTGATATTGCAATCATCGAAGTAGGAATGGGAGGTAGGCTGGACAGTACCAACGTGATCACTCCCGAACTCAGCTTAATTACAAATATTGGAATGGATCACATGCAGTTTTTGGGTGAAAGCCTGCCTGAAATTGCCGGAGAAAAAGCGGGGATAATTAAATCCGGTGTCCCTGTTGTGATCAGTCAAACTCAGGCTGAGACGACTTCTGTTTTTCAGCAGAAGGCGAAAGAAATGAATGCTTCGATCATTTTTGCTGATTCAGTTTATTCCGTCAAAAGACTTGGTGAAAAGCGACTTGGTCCTTCGGTAGCTGCTGAGTACGAAGTAACCAAAAATGGAAAGTCGGAAGTCATTCATTTTGGACTGACTGGAAATTATCAGCGTCACAATCTTCCCGGCATCCTAATGGCGATCGACCAAATGCGTAATCAGGGCTGGGATATTTCCACTATGGCACGGACCAAAGGCTTGGCTGAAGTTTTGCCTTTGACAGGTTTAAAGGGTCGCTGGCAGGTATTAGGTGAAAAGCCAACCGTTATTGCAGATACGGGACATAATGAGCCTGGAATTCGAGAAGTCCTGGACCAACTTGAGACGTATTCTTTTACGAATCTTTGGATGGTGATAGGGATGGTTCAGGACAAGGATATTTCCAAAATATTGGCTTTGCTTCCCAAATACGCGAGCTATGTATTCTGCCAGGCAGATTTGCCACGAGCTTTAGCAGCAAATCATTTGGCAGAGAAAGCAGCATTTTTTGGTTTACAGGGAGAAATCATCCCAAATGTGAATGAAGCCTTAGCTTTTGCCCGGAAAAATGCAGGAGTGGATGACCTGATATTTGTGGGAGGTAGTACTTTTGTGGTCGCAGAAATCGACGAACTTTAAATGAGTAGAAAAAAGATGGTCCGCTTCGCAGAAAACGAAGTGAACCCTAATGTAATTCAGGCCGGAAAACCAATTTTTCAAGAAATAAAAGGCCATTGGAATCAAAAGCAATTTGAAAACGAGAATCCAATAGTCGTCGAATTGGCTTGCGGTCGGGGGGAATTTACTGTCGGATTAGGTCGGGAGTACCGTGATCAGAATTTCATCGGAGTAGATATAAAAGGAAGCCGTATCTGGAAAGGAAGCTCCATAGCTACTGCAGAGGGCCTTACCAATGTTGCTTTTCTCAGAACTCAAATTCAAAATTTGGATCAGTTTTTTGCAGAAGGAGAGATTTCCGAGCTTTGGATCACTTTCCCTGATCCTTTTCCCAGAGATGGGGATGAAAAGCGTCGATTGACTTCGCCCAGATTTCTTGACATGTATAAGCCAATGATCAAATCGACCGGAATCGTACATTTCAAGACGGATAATACCGGGCTTTTTAACTATACCTTGGAACTACTCCAATCCCGTGAAGACATCGAGCTAATCGCTTTCACCTCGGATTTTTATCAGAGCGACATGAAAGATGACCATCATGGCATCAAGACTAAATACGAAAAGCTTTTTTCGGATAAGGGAGAAAAAATCAAATACCTGAAGTTTCGGTTTAAGACTTCGTAAAATCGATCTCTATTTTATCGAGATAGATTGCTTTCACCACTTTCTCCAGCAGGAGTTCCGCATCCACCGGTTTGGTCAAATAGTCATCCATGCCCACGGTGCTTGCCCGGATTTTGCTTTTTTCAGTGGTATCGGCAGTGACGGCAATGATCGGAATATTGGTGTGCCTGTCACCTCCCTGACCTTTTCGTATAGCTTCGGTAGCTTCATAGCCGTCCATTTCCGGCATTTGAAGATCCATGAGAATCAGGTCAAAGGATTTGGAATTCAACCTGTCCAATGCCTCAATTCCATGTCCTGCAAAGTCAAAGGTAATCCCTTCCCATTTTCTGAGGATGGATTTGATTACCAGTTGATTCACAGGATTGTCTTCAACCACCAAAATTGATTTCCCTTTCAGAATTGTTTTCGCATTCTTTTTAATCGATTCAAATGGTTCTTCCTGTGCTTTTTGGAAAGTAAGTTTGACGTCTACGGTTGTTCCTACCCCCGGTTTACTCTCGATGGCAACACTTCCCTGATACAAGTCAGTCAGCGCTTTCACGATGCAAAGGCCCAATCCAAATCCACCGAATTTACGTTTGTCATCTAGCTGTTCCTGTATGAACGATTCAAAAATGCGATCCAGTTTTTCGGGCTTAATTCCGATACCTGTATCAGATATTTTGAATGTCACTTGCTGATTTTCACCGATCTCTTCGAATTGGCTGACCTGTAGCTTCACCTTACCCGAAGGGGTGAATTTGATGGCATTGTGAAGGATATTATTTAGGATTTGGCGGAATCTGACCGCATCTCCCACAATCCGCTTTGGAAGCTCGACATTTTCTTCATAGCTAAAAATGAGCCCTTTATCTCGGGCTTGCTGATAGGTGAGGGCTTTTATTTCCGAAAGAGATTTTTGAAGATCAAATGGTTTTTGTTCCAGATTAAGCTCCCCTTTTTCGATTTTGGAATAATCCAGAATGTCATCTATGGAAGACAATAGCGAAACGGATGAATACTTGATCACTTCCAGGTTTTCTTTGATTCTTTCGTCCGAGATTTCCTTCATGATTGACTGGGAAAGTCCCAGAATTGCATTCAATGGGGTGCGAAGTTCATGGCTCATATTGGCGAGGAAAAACGACTTGATTTCGTTACTTTCTTCGGATCGCTGAAGGGCAAGACCTTGAGCTTTTTCCTTTTCATTGCGAAGAATCCGGATTCGGTTTGCCATGGAGAGCGATAGGAAAATGACTTCCAGTCCTGTCCCAAGCTTGGATGCATTTTCTGTGATAAAGGAGTTTTCGATCAGGGAAAAATTATTCAAAATGAAGGTGATAAACCCAATCGTAAGTGAGGTAATACCCAGAGCAAAGAAGATATCCACCGGTTTTCTTTTGATATAACTCAGGGCTATGGAAGTAATGATTAAAAGTACGCCCAAGAATCCCAGACCATTCACCAAAGGATAATACAAAGGTCTGCCTAGGTCGATAATGAAAATAGAAAGGAGCAGGATCAGGAGACTGATATTGATACTATTGAATGCATAGTCCAGTCCTTTGGAAAACCTCCGGACTCCTACAAATACCTGATTGTAACGATTAAGAAGTATAGCTGAAAGAGTGGCAAAAATCAATAAACTTCGGTCTGCAAACCATCCCGGAGACTGAAGTATATACTGGAAAAAATAGCCATCCAGCGAGGAATGAAGCAGTCCAATGGAGACCACATAAGCGACATACAGCAAAAAGCTTTTCTCTTTGATTCCAAAATAAAAAAAGAGATACGTGATACCTGCCAACAATAAAATCCCATAGAAAATACCGAAAACCAACTGGTCCTGAAAAGTAGATTCGATGAGTGATGTGCTGTCGTGAATGGTTAAAGGCAAATTGATCACTTCACCGTCACTTTTGAGATGCAAATAAAATGTGTTGGTGGAATTCGCTGAGAGTGTAATTGGGAAAAGTAAATTTCGATGGGAGACCTTTCGCTGTTGAAATGGATAAGTGTCCCCATTTCTTGTAATTGCCACAGGTTGATCTGAACTCAAAAAATAGAGGTCGGCCAAATCAGTGATAGGCCTTGCCGTCTCCAGAAATAGCGTTTTTTCAATTGAAGACTCGTTATTTAAAGTGAATTTTACCCAATAATGATGATCCGTAAATCCTAGGTTAGTGTTGGCATTTTCCAAGGGGCGGAAGTCAAAAGAATCAGGGTCTTTTTGGATTTCCTGAAGTTCTATAAAATCCTGTCCCATATCCAGGATTTCGGCTTGATCATGAACGGAATGAGGGAAACTCGCTATTGAATTTACCTCCTCAGTTTGAGAAAAAGCATAGCAAGAACAATAGAGGAAAGCTATTGTTGGGATGATTTTTAGCATAGGGTGAAGCTATATCATCTTCAGTTACGGTGAAAGGCCCGTTTTTGGATTTACTTTACAAAATCCTGCGCTTTGTACTTTGGATTAGGATAGGAATAGAATCCTTCCCCGGTTTTCTCTCCAAGTTTTCCCTGATCAAGGTAGGTTTTGAGCAAAGCAGCAAAAGCTACAGAGGCCCGGTCGGGCATTTTGTGGGTGACATGCCAGGCAGTATCCAATCCGATTGAATCCAAAATGCCAAATGGGCCCATGGGCATATGAAAGTTGACCATCCAAGATCGATCTATATCTTCGATAGAAGCCACTTCACCGGTCAGTAATTTGCCTGCTGCACCGATTAATGCCATGAGCATGGTATTGAAAATATAGCCGGGATTCTCTTTTTTTAAAGTGACAGGAACTTGATTTAATTTTCTGCCCAAATCCTCCAAAAGTGGAATCAATGATGGGTCAGTGCCAGGGTGTGGCATGATATCTACGACTCGGGAATAGAACACATCATGAAAGTGAAATGCACAAAACCGTGTCGGTCGCCCGGAATCCTCCGCAAACATAGAGGGCAACATATACGAAGTATTGGTAGTGAAAATGGTCTTTTTGGGAGCGATTTTCCCAAACTGACGCCAGACTTTCTTTTTTACATCCGCTTCTTCGGTTACACTTTCGTTGATAAAGTCTGCATCGTCCACAGCTTCCATAGGATCAAGGGTGAATTTTATTCGGCCGAGAACTTCCCGCTCCTGTCCTTTACTCAGTTGACCGGATTTGTGAAATTGACCCAATAGTTTTTGCATAGTAGCCAAAGAAAAATCCAGGGATTTCTGCTCGACATCGTAGACTGTGACGATATAGCCTGAGATTGCTGCCTGTAGTGCGACTCGGGAACCTAGGGTGCCAGCCCCCAGGATGCAAATATTTTTGATCTTCATGGTTTTAAATTTTTTCGTTAAGAATGCTTATCTCGGCCTGATTTCCCGCTGCATCGACCACATGAATCAAATTTGCAAATCGTGGATCGGTGGTAAAACCTTGAGAAAACCGCTTATAGATCTGCTGGGCAATGACGCCAACTTTAAATAATCCAAAGACATAGTAGAACAGGATATTGGATAAATCAAAGGGAGTTCTGTAATCATAATAGCTAATGACTTCACTCCGGGTCATATTTCCCGGGAGGTGGGTCAGGTTAAACATCTTCAGGATATCAGGATCATCAGCTTGAGCCCAATAGGCAAGCGAAGTGCCCAAATCCATCAACGGATCACCTACAGTAGCCATTTCCCAATCCAATACAGCTTTAATTTCAGTCTTAATTTCCCGGTCAAGTACAAGATTGTCGTATTTGTAATCATTATGAATGAAGCCAACATTTTCCTTTTGGGGCATATTGACTTTTAGCCATACTGCTACACGCTCCATCTCCGGAAGTTCGTTCGTTTTGGATCGAAAGTACCGTTCTGTCCAGCCAATAACCTGGCGCTTGACATAGCCATCGGGTTTTCCCAAATTAATTAACCCTGAACTCTCCAGTTCCAGTAAATGAAGTTCAATCAAACTGTCCAGCGTATTTTCTGACAGTTTCCTGAATTCGTCTTCATTCAGAGTAGCTTCAGGAATAGATTTATTTCTTAGGATTAGACCGTCAATGTATTCCATAACGAAAAGAGGGGTGCTCTCTTCACCATCTTCTTGATAAAGGGCGATCGGTTTCGGTGCTTTTTCATATCCGGCCTTTCGAAGGGCAGTCAATACCTGACTTTCCCTGACCATGTCATGGGCTTTGCTTATTTTATCTCCAAAGGGCGCTCTTCTCATCGCAAACTTTCCAATTGAAGTTTGGACCAGAAAAGTCAGGTTGGAAAATCCGCCGGATATCCGGGTGATTTCTATTTTATCAGGATCACATTCCAGTGTTTTGGACAGGTAGTTTTTGAAATTGAAAAAATCGATAGACTTATTCATTGGTTTGGTAGTTTTTCAGGATACTTCGGGCCAAAGCGGACTTGTGAACTTCATCGGGACCATCGTAGATTCGCGCGCCGCGCTCGTGCCGGTACCAAAATGAAAGTATCGTGTCATCTGTGATTCCGAGTGCACCATGCACCTGAATGGCCCGGTCAATCACTTTCATCAGCACATCGGCTACAAAAAATTTGATTGTGGAAATGTCCTCCCGGACAGCTTTGGCACCCAAGTTTTGCATTTTATCCGCTGTATCCAGTACCATCAAGCGACTGGCTTTGATCTCTGCCCGACTTTCTGCTATCCAATTTTGGATAGTTTGCTTCTCAGCCAGGGGTTTACCAAAATCCAATTCCCGAGAGATAGCGCGCTTGCACATCAGGTCGAAAACCCGCTCACAGATTCCGATCCACCGCATGCAATGATGGATTCGCCCGGGGCCCAGTCTTTCTTGTGCCAAAGTAAACCCTTGACCTTCTGAGCCGATCAGATTGGAGACAGGAACCAAGCAGTTCTCAAATCTGACTTCGGCATGAGATAGGTAATCTTCTCCGGATTCGCCCATGATGGGAATATTTCGGATAAACTTGTAACCTGGATTATCCAGCGGTACGATGATCATACTGGCGCGCTGATAAGGTGACTCGGCTTCAGGATTTGTCACCGCCATCACAATGGTAAAGTTGGCCCCATCTGCTGCTGTGGTAAACCATTTGTGCCCGTTGATACGGTAAAGATCACCTTCACGCACAGCAGTAGTACTCATAGTTATGGGATTACTTCCGGCATGCTCAGGTTCAGTCATGGCAAAGCAGCTGCGAATTATTCCTTCCTGAAGGGGTTTGAGCCAAGTTTCTTTTTGAGCATCAGAACCAAAGAGGTGGAGCAATTCCATATTCCCAATATCTGGGGCATTGCAGTTGAATACATAATGACCAATGGGACTTTGCCCCAGAATCTCCGAAACCTGCGCAAACTGGACAAGATTCAATCCGACTCCTCCCTCATTTTTTGGGAGATGTGGCGCAAAGAGGCCGAGAGTTTTAGCCTTTGATCGGAGTGATTCCAGTTGAGACAGGTAGGAGCGAAATGGACCTGTGACGACTTTCAAATCGATCGGGAAAAGCTCCTGTTTTACAAATTCACGGTATTTCTCAAGAAGTGGTTTTAGCTCTTCTTCAGGAAAATTTTGGGTAGTATGCATAGAATATTTTAAATCGTAAAGCCACCATCAGCCGTAAATACAGCACCCGTGGTGTAGGAGGAAGCAGAAGCCGCAAGAAAAAGGGCCATAGCACCAATTTCCTCCGAGGTACCGGCTCGCTTAATTGCCAGTTGCTTCATGACCATTGCCATAATTTTATCATTTGACCAAAGGGCTTCTGAAAATTTTGTTTGGATCAATCCCGGACAAATCACATTGACCCGGATTTTAGCTTCACCCCATTCTTTGGCAAAAACCTTCGTGAGTGAAATCAACGCCGCTTTGGAAACGGAATATATGCCCAAGCCAGTTTCGGGAGAAAGGCCTCCGATCGAACTGATATTGATTACCGAGGCTCCGGAAGACTTTCTGAGGTATGGGAAGCAAAGTCGGCAAAGCTCAAATGGAGCTTTGACATTGACCGCCAATATTTTGTCAAAAGCTTCCAAAGTAGTCTGGTGTACAGGTCCAAACACGGGATTTGAAGCTGCATTATTGACCAGAATATCAATGGTCCCGTATTTTTCTACGGTTTTTTCGACCAGAAGTGGGAGCTCCTCCATGTTTCCGACATTGCAGGCGATCCCGGCTGCTTCATACCCTTTGCTTTTGAGTTGATTGGCCATTTCATCGAGCACTTCTTGATTACGGCTGCTGATGACAACTTTGGCCCCGGCTGCTGCAAATATTTCAGCAATAGCAAATCCGATTCCTTTACTTGCCCCTGTGATCAGGGCTACTTTTCCCTCTAGAGAAAAAACAGTGGATAAATCCATATGTTTAGGTTTATATTGAACCTTAAGATATGAAAATTTGCAGGAGAGAAAACCCTCTTTAATGACTCATTTTCGAACAGTTGATTTAAATCAAATTACCAAGCCCCAAATGAAAGAATTACGCTTTGAAAAAACCGGCCAGCCCCAAGAGGTCCTGCAACTGGTAGATAGTCCAATTCCAACACCCAAATCACATGAAGTTCTGATAAGGATAACTGCCCGAAATATTAATCCTTCCGACATCATGTTTGTCCGTGGCATGTATGGAATTACTCCTAAACTACCCAGTAGCGCTGGATTCGAGGCCTGCGGAGTAGTGGAGACAGGAGATGAAGACGGAAAAGTGAAATCCGGAACACGAGTGATGTTCACTGCTATCGGAACTTGGAAAGAATATCTGTGTCTGCCTGCTGCTACAGCGATTCCCGTACCGGATGGTATGCCGGATGAGGTGGCCTGTCAGGCATTTGTCAACCCCATGACAGCCTATGGAATGATTGAAAAATCCGGTCTAAAGGCAGGGGAGTGGCTTTTGATCACTGCAGGAGCATCTGCTTTTGGGAAGTTTGCCATCCAAATGGCCAAAGCAAAAGGGATAAAGGTAGCCGCAACTGTTCGACATGACGAACAAAAAGCGGTCTTGGAAAAATTGGGGGCAGATTTGGTGGTGAATTCCGATACCGAGAAAATTCAGAAAGTAATTCCGGAAAAAACCGACGGCGGCATTCAGGTAATTTTTGATGCGGTAGGAGGTTTGCTTGGAGCAAAAGCCCTCTCATGCCTTAGACCCAAAGGGAGAATGATGATTTTTGGAGCCTTAGCTTTGGAAAATATGCCAGTGAACAGCGGATTGTTGATTTTTAAGGATTTGAAAATTGAAGGATTCTGGCTTTCGACTTGGATGGAAGAATTGATTGCCGCTGAGCGGACAAATGCTTTTCGATCTGTATTTGGGTTTTTGATGGATGATAAATCGGAAATTGACATCGCCGGAAAATTCAAATTGGAAGAGTTTAAGGACGCGTTTAAAGCCTATGATGCACCCGGTCGAAATGGTAAAATACTTCTTGTGAGTTAATTTCTCTGATATTTTTCGGGGAAAAAAGAAGTATTGGTCATCTTTGTGTTTTCAACCAAACAAGATTATTCCATGAATTGGGAACAGCTGGACAAGCAACTCACCGAAATCGTACTAAAAAGAAATCAGCTGAGTCAGATGGACTATAGCGACGAGAGCTATGATGACCTGGAGGAAGAACTACATGACTTGGAGGATGATTTCAATGAGGCCTATGAGGAAGTACTTGAACCTCATCTGGAAAAGATATATTCCAAACTCAAATCGGACACCGATATTTTACTTCCTTCCGCCTATTTGGCTAATATCTACAAAGAAATGCTGCCTGATGCAAATGGAATCGTGACTTATGAAGTTGAGGGGAAAGTAGGGGTTCCGATTGATTCAGATCAGTTTGAAAAACTCGATGTACGGATCGTTTTGATCCCAAATCCTGCCCGTTTTGTGCTGGTCATGAATGGCAAACAAATGAAAGATCTCTGGAGAAGCAGGTAGTTAAAGTATCTAGATGTTAGTATTAAGACAAAGAAAAGAAGAATTAAGAAACAAGTTGCTGTCTCAAAAGGCGTGATCGTGTCAGTCTGACCCTTCGACTCCGCTCAGGGTGACAGGAGTCGAAGGCCATTTGCATCGAATTCAGTGGCATTTTGACTTCGCTTCCAATGACAACTTGTATTTAATTTTGTTATAAATATTTATTTAGAATTTTATTCTGAAATCGAATTTTTAATTCAAAAGACATTAATCATTTAATTAAGGTCCTGAATTTAGGTTAAGGTATTCTTTTCTTTGTTCTTCACTTCACCTGTCCTGATACTTGTGTTTAATATCTTGATACTTTAAAAAAGACTGGTCTGCACTATAGCTGGCCGGCTTGCCTGAATTGTTCCGCGAAGCATTTCCTGCATCAGTTTGATGTAGCCAAGTTTCCATGCCTCAGCGCTTACCTTGGTCTCCTTTCCTTCAAATCCCACCGGTCCGCTCATTTTTTCAAAACCGATAATCATACTCCAAATTGTGTAAAAGGTGATTTCAGGCTGTAACTCCGGACGTATGCTTCCATCTTTGATACCCAGCGATACCATTTGAATTCCAAGCTTTACAGGTTCATGGTGGATTTCCAGAAGCTTGTGAAAATGAATGGAATCCAAAATCAAGGGATCAATCTCGCGCCTGCTCATCGAGTCATTGTATTTTTTGAGCACCTCCAAAAAATTCACGACAGCATAGTAATAGATCGGTTGTTCTTTGGAGAAATTGATGATTTTTTCCGTCAGATCGGTCAGCATTTCCAAGCCGGTTTTTCCTTTGGACCGAAGGACTTCTCTGAATTCTTCTTTAAACTGATCAAAGGCCTTCTTGGTCAAGGCCATGAAAAGATCTTCTTTGTTTTTGTAATAAAAATAAGTGAGACCTTTGCTGATTCCGACACGCTTGGCTATATCTTCCATTCGGGTAGCATTATAGCCTTTGGTGGTAAAAAGAGCCACTGCGGAATCTAAAATGAGTTTTTCTTTGTTTTTCTCTCCTGCCATATTTTTGAAACCAAGATTTAAAAATCTAAGACAAAGGTATTAAATCAGGGTCAAAATTTCAGGTTAAATTTGAGCTCACCGAGAATAAAAAAGGCCTGAAAATTAATTTTTGAGGCCTTTTAGCTTGGTGGTCAGTTGATTATTTTACTTCCAGGATGTAATAGTTTTTCTTTCCCTTCTGAATGAGGAGATACTTGTTTTGAAGCAAGTTGAAACTCAAGGATGCATTGGGATCAGCCAGTTTTTCTTTATTGATACTGACTCCTCCGCCTTGGATCATTTTGCGGGCTTCCCCTTTGGAAGGGAAGATTTGGGCTTGAGTTTTTTCTCCAAAAAGGTCCAGGACATTTTCAATTGACTCATATTCAGTTTTGCTCAATTGTACTTGTGGGACACCTTCGAATACAGCCAAAAAGGTACGCTCATCCAAGGAAGCCAAATCTTCGGTTGAGGACTTGCCAAACAGAATCTCTGAAGCCTTCACCGCCATTTGGTAGTCTGCTTCGCTATGAACCATCGTGGTCACTTGCTTCGCGATTTCCTTTTGGAGTAATCTTAAGTGTGGGGCATGAGTGTGTTCTTTTTCAAGATTTTCAATGGTAGGCTGATCCAACACGGTGAAAATCCGAATATACTTCGAGGCGTCTTCATCTGATACATTCAGCCAGAACTGGTAGAAGGCATAGGGAGAGGTCTTTTCAGGATCCAGCCAAACTGACCCCCCTTCGGTTTTACCAAATTTTGTTCCGTCTGCCTTGGTAATGAGTGGGACAGTCAGTGCATAGGCACTTCCTCCGCCCATTCTGCGAATGAGTTCGGTACCGGTAACGATATTTCCCCACTGGTCCGAACCCCCAAGCTGAATGGAGCAATTCTTATTTTTCCAAAGGTGAAAGAAATCGTACCCTTGGATCAGCTGATAGGTAAATTCAGTAAACGAAAGTCCATTCCCATCCTCCAGGCGACGTTTTACACTGTCTTTGGACATCATGTAGTTCACCGTGATGTGCTTACCTACATCCCGGATAAAGTCCAGGAAGGAGAATTGCGACATCCAATCGTAGTTGTTTACCAATTCGGCTTTGTTTGAACTGGCACCTGAAAAATTCAAAAATTTGGACAACTGGCTTTGAATGCATGCGACATTATGATCCAAAGTAGCTTTGTCGAGTAAATTTCGTTCGGCTGATTTGAAAGAGGGATCGCCAATCATGCCTGTGGCCCCACCGACCAATGCAAAAGGCTTATGACCCGCACGTTGAAAATGAAGTAAAGTCATCACACCCACCAAATGACCAATGTGAAGCGAATCCGCTGTCGGATCAAAACCCAGATAAGCTGAAGCCATGCCCTTACTGAGGTGTTCTTCGATTTCTGGAGTCATGTCTTGCAACATACCTCTCCAGCTGAGTTCTTCGATAAATGAGATCATTTTGAAAAAGGGTCGTTTGATTTGCGTGCAAATATAGGTTCTAAGGCTCTAGTATGAAAACCAAGGAAAATATTCATCATCCAAATAAATTAACGCAATGATGTTGCATTACTATTCCATTGATGGCGAATAGTGACACTTATTTTTTCATTACTTTCGGTCAAATCTTTTCACACCCTATGAAAAAACAATTCTTTACTCTAATGCTAGGCTTAGGATCGCTTTTGGCTTCCTCCGTTTTTGCACAAACAGCACCCAATTGGCTTCGGTATCCTGCAATTTCTCCTGACGGAAGCCAAATTACATTCACCTATAAAGGAGATATCTACCTCGTCCCCAGTGTGGGAGGGAAGGCGACTCAGTTGACCTTTCATGAAGCGCACGACTTTAAGCCAGTATGGAGTGCAGACGGAAATCAGATTGCATTTGCTTCTGATCGCTATGGCAACTTTGATGTATTCATCATGAATGCCGCGGGAGGAAATGCCACCCGACTGACGTTCCATTCTGCTGACGAAATGCCCTTTGACTTCAGTTCAGATAATCAGAAAGTCATCTTTGGAGCAGCCAGAATGGATACCGATGCCCATAGGCAATATCCGACCGGATCGCAGCCGGAGTTGTATCAGGTTTCAAAGTCAGGCGGACGGATCGATCAGATATGGACAATCCCTGCAGAATATGTTCAAACGAGCAAGGATGGATCTAAAATGATTTACCATGATAAGAAAGGCGGTGAAAATGAATGGCGCAAGCATCATCAGTCCGGCATCGCAAGGGATATTTGGATGTATGACGCAACCAAAAATGAGCATACCATGCTCACTAAATTCTATGGCGAAGACCGTAATCCGGTATTTTCTCCGGACGAATCGGAAATCTACTATCTGAGCGAGGCAAATGGTACTTTCAATGTTCATAGCATGCCTGTGGCAAATCCTGCTCAGACTTCAGCCCTGACTTCCTTCTCCGGATTTCCGGTGCGTTTTCTTTCCATTTCTGACAATGGCACGATGAGCTTCAGCTATGATGGTGAGCTTTACACCTTGAAAAAGGGGGAGGAACCGAAAAAACTGGAAGTTGCCATCGCCACGCAGTCTATCTCCAATCCTGATAATTTCATCACGATTAACGGTGGAGTACAGGAAATGTCCCTTTCTCCTGATGGAAAAGAAATTGCCTTTATCGCCCGTGGAGAGGTGTTTGTGACTTCGGTGGACGGTGCACTGACCAAGCGGATTACCAATACTCCGGAGCAGGAGCGATTTGTGGAATTTGCTCCGGACGGAAAATCCATCATCTATTCATCAGAAAGAGAGGGTAAATGGCAGATTTACCAAAGTACGAGAGTTAGAGACGAGGAGCCTTTTTTCTTTGCTTCCACCTTGATCAAAGAAGAATCCTTGGTAACACTTGAAGCTGATGCCTATCTGCCCAAGTTTTCTCCGGATGGAAAAAAACTGGCTTACATCGAAGGGCGCAGGAGTCTAAAAGTACTGGATTTGGCTTCCAAGAATTCTGTGACGTTAATGGGGCCTGATTTATTATTTCACATGAGGGATGGTGATCAATATTATACTTGGAGCCCGGATAGCAAATGGCTTTTGGCAAGCTACAGGCCAACGATGACCAATTCAGAGGTGGTCCTTTTGGATGCTTCCGGAAAGGAACAAATGCGAAAGCTGACGCAGAGTGGTTATTCAGACACCAATGCAAAATGGGTAAATGAAGGCAAGCAGATGATTTGGTTTTCCAATCGTGACGGCTTGAGAAGCTATGCGACCAGTGGAAGAAATGAAAATGATGTGTACGCGCTATTCTTTGATCAGGCAGCTTGGGATAAGTTTTCCTTAAGCAAAGAGGAGTTTGACCTAATGAAAGAAATTGAGAAAGCCAAAAAACCGGCTGAGTCAACTGAAAAGTCAAAGACCGAGAAACCGGAGTCTAAGGAAGTGAAGCCCATTGCGTTCAATTGGGATGGATTTGAGGAGCGAAAAGCAAGGTTAACGATTCATTCATCGATCATGGGTGATGCGGTCTTATCCAAGGATGGTGAAAAGCTGTTCTATCTGGCTCGTTTCGAAAAAGGAATGAATCTTTGGAGCACAAATTTGAGAACCAAAGACACCAAGCAAGAATTGGCCTTGGATGCCAATTCCGGGCAGTTGGAATGGGATAAAGACCAAAAAAACCTTTTCCTTCTATCAGGTGGCAGTATTTCCAAGATCAATCCTGAGACAATGAAAAAGGAAAATATCAAAATCGCAGGAGAAATGACTTTTGACAAAACAGCCGAGACAGCCTATCTTTTTGAGCATGTTTGGTTGAGAACAAAGGGCATTTTCTACGCACCAGATATGCATGGAGTGGACTGGAATGTCATTAAACCAGCCTATCAGAAATACCTTCCGCATATTGGAAACAGTTATGAATTTGCAGAAATGATCTCTGAAATGATCGGTGAACTGAATGTGTCGCATGGTGGAGCCAGATATTCCCGATCGATTCCTTTGGCTGACGCAACGAGTTCGCTGGGGATCTTCTTCGATTACTCCTATACTGGAAATGGCGTAAAAATAACAGAAGTCATTAAGGGAGGCCCGCTGGACAAGGCTGAAATGGAGGTGAAAGTAGGGATGATCATCGAGAAAATTGACGGAGAAATGATCACCCCTGAGATGGATTTTGCGAAGCTTCTCAACAGAAAAGCAGACAAATTCACATTGATAGAGGTAATCAATCCAGTGGATCAAAGCAGAAAGTCATATACTGTAAAACCGATTTCGCTGGGGGCTGAAAATCAATTGCTGTACAAGAGATGGGTGAAGAGAAATCAAGAAGAGGTAGAAAGGCTCAGCGGTGGTAAATTGGGTTACGTACATATCCCGGGCATGAGCGATGGTCCTTACCGAAATGTCTATGAAGATATGATGGGAAAATACTTCGAGAAAGAAGGTGTCGTGGTGGACACACGATTCAACGGCGGGGGAGACTTGGTCGCTGATTTGGTCATGTTCTTTACCGGTGAGCCATTTTTGACCTACGCTACTGCGGATAAAGTGGTGGGGGGTGAGCCTACAGCGAGATGGACTAAGCCGACTTTGGCGATTTTTAATGAAGCCAATTATTCAGATGGGCATTGTTTTGCCTGTGGTTATACGGATTTGAAAATCGGAAAAACAGTAGGGATGCCGACACCGGGAACTTGTTCATTTGCCGGATGGGAAGGACTTCCTGATGGCACACGCTGGGGAGCTGTTCCGATCTCTGCCAAAAACAAAGCGGGAGAATGGTTGGAAAACAAGGAAACCAAGCCGCAATTCGAGGTGAAAAATATGCCGGGAAAAATTGACTCTGGGATCGATCAGCAATTGGAAAAGGCGGTTGAGGAATTGCTAAAAGACATCAAGTAATAAAATCAAAAAAACCCGGCCATTTGGTCGGGTTTTTTATGCTTATCCACTTTGCGTATTTACTGGTATTGCTTAGTATTCAGTGATTCATCGTTTTTGAAGAACTGAGTAAGCTTAGCAAATGAGCTGTCAAAATAGCCTTCCAGCATTCTCTTAATGATGAAGGTTCGGTATTCATCTTTGGAGACAATTGGAAAGTATTCGTGACTTTTACCGTAAGATTTGTGGCTGACAAATCCTTTTCGCTCCAGGATTCTTACGATAGTGGAAACTGTGTTGTATGCCGGCTTTTGCTCTGGCATAGGGGTCAGGATATCTTTCACGAAGCCTCGTTCAATATCCCAGAGGATCTGCATGATCTCCTCTTCTGCTCTGGTTAATGGTTTCATAAGGTGTTAAGTTTTAATTCGATAGAAAATTATTCGTTTAGTTTCTTAATTCCAAAAGAATTTTAAAATATTTTTACTATTTAGTTGACACAATTACTAAAATGTTGATTTTTAGAGAGATACTTTAATGGAAAATCCCTCTTTGGGAGCTCTTCG
The DNA here is from genome assembly GCF_900108085.1 of Algoriphagus boritolerans DSM 17298 = JCM 18970. GTDB lineage: Bacteria > Bacteroidota > Bacteroidia > Cytophagales > Cyclobacteriaceae > Algoriphagus > Algoriphagus boritolerans. Next base: position 117,104 of record NZ_FNVR01000003.1, on the reverse strand, counting down.
AATTGGAAATTTCATCTTAATTGGATTGCACTCGGTTAATTCCTGATGCATGCAAAAGCTTCACCATAGGGAATCTTGGATCAAATCCATACCATTTTGCTGCAAAGTTGGGACGGTTGGGAAGCTTGTGGTACTTATTTGGAAAGAGCTCTCCCAGCATTAGAACATCTGAGACCAGCGAGTTTTTTTGATTGATCATTAGTGTCAAAGTTAGCGTAGCCATACTTTTGGCCACTCCAATTCATAATTGCACCATGAACAGGTCCCATTAAAAAATGAAGGGGCAATAAGAAATACATCCACCAGTGTCTTCCGGACAGTTTGAATACTGAAATGGACAAAATATAGATAAGTACAAACAGGATAATTCATCCGATTCGCACCACCATGTTGTCAGCGAATATGTCTTACTTATTCCAATTAGGAATATCTTTTGAAAAACGCGCTTCAGGCTTAAGTTTGAAGCTGAAGTAATCAATGTAGATATTTTTAGTTTTCTACATCATCGTGAATAATTTTCATTTTGATGTGGACTGTGTGGGTCCTTCGGAGTATCAGAGTAGGCGTGGTGCATCCGGTGAAGGATCGCATAGGCCCTGGGGGAGAGGTTAGAGCTATCCTACCAAAGTCAAGTGAAAAAGTAGAGGAACTTTTCCCAGTACTTGTTCAAGACGAACATTTGTTAGGCAGCGTAGCGATGGAGAAAGAAACTTTGGCAAAATAGGGAGAAATACCAATGCAGGAGAAATAAGACAATAACGCAGGCTACATTTATTACTATGAAAATCTGAAGTAGAGAAGAGAACAATCTTCGGGTTTCTTAAAATCCAAAACGTTTTACACGGGGATTATTTTCGGTATTTAGCAAATTTTAATTTTATTTTTAAATTGAAAGCTATGGAAAACACAAATAAAGCAGGATCGGTTTTGACAAAGATACTCTTGGGGGGAATTTCAGTATTGATAGCTGATTTCTTATTGAGTGGGGTAACTATTGACACTTGGACAACAGGGTTCCTTTTGGCAGCAGTAATCATATTGATAAATTTCACGCTTAAGCCAATCATGATCATTCTCACACTGCCGATTACATTGATAACGTTTGGCCTTTTCCTGTTGGTGATCAATGCGGGAGTAATTTTATTGGCAGCGTATTTTATTCCAGGTTTTACCGTTGCGAATTTTTGGTGGGCACTTGGGTTTTCCCTCGTATTGAGCCTCATCAACGGAGTATTTGGTAACAGCCTGAATTCATATCGCTAAGGATTGGTTATTGAAGCGGCGGTATGCCTTCAGTTCTCCTGCCTTATTTTTACAATAAATCAAAGTGCCTTGGGATTTTAGGACTTTGACCAGCAATAGGATCTTTTCCTTTGAATTTTCACTGACTGGCCCTTCATCGTCTGATACTTTTACTTCATCAAAAATCAATTTCACGCCAGGCACACAGAAATCTTCGTTGGCAGACTCGATCATGTATCGCTCTTCCTCAGGGTCAATTCCCGTAATATTTTTATTATCTGACATTCCGATGACCAGGAATCCTCCTTCGGAATTGGCAAAGGCAGAAAGTGTTTTTGCGATTTTCTCTTTTGAGGTTATTTTTTGTTTGAAGTCTAGGTTTAAACCTTCTTTTTCTTTCAAAAGAGTCTTAATAAATTCATTGTCAAATTTTGCTGATTTCATTTTATTCATTTACTTTCTGTCGCTTAAATGATGAAGCGTTTTTATAGATCATCATCCCCAATATTAACCTTAATTTGTTACACCAATTTTTGAGCTATGCCAGTTGAAAATCCGGGTTTTGAACCAAAGAATATTGAAAACCTTAAGTCTGAACTTCAAAAGTCAGGTAAGAACTTCAAGATTATACCTGATGAGGAGAATTCCGACGAATTTGTAAATTTTTATTTCCTAGGAATGTTCGAAGGAAAGGAAGCAATCTATGACGCAGCCCTTTATACTTTGCGTCTTCACCATGCCAGTGAGGTGTATGAATTGGCAGAGCATGAAGCCGCAAAAAAGTTTCCAAACTTCAAAGGAATCAATTATGAAGAAGATGAGAATGGGAACATGAAGCCGCTTTCCAGTGAGGAGGAGGAAATCGGTTGGTTTATTACCGAGATTATCATGGAAATTGAAGAGGAGGAAACTGTCAAAGTCCAGGAATTTGTAGATATCGATACGCACCATGATTTTGGTATAGGTTTGGATGCGGCTCTAAACGTTGACGAAATTACAGAGCAGGTGATTTCCAAGTTTGTTCAGGAATTTAATGAAGACACGCTGGTCTTGGACGATACGATGTATTCCTTTCAAACTGAAGACGATGAGTCCTAATGACTGGTAAAATCTAAACATACCTTTGCGGCGCTGGTTTAATGATCAGCGTTTTTTTTATGCTTAAAGTTGCCCATTCCCCTTTGTACGCCCATTCTCTGCCGGAAGGTCATCGCTTTCCGATGGAAAAATATTCGCTTTTGCCGGAACAATTGCTCTATGAAGGAACGCTGACACAAGAGAATTTTTTCATTCCGGATCTGCTGGAGGAAAAATGGATTCTAAATACCCATGATGCTCACTATTTTCAAAGACTCAAAAACCTTGAGCTGACACGATCTGAGATTCGGGCAACGGGCTTTCCGCTTTCCGAAGGATTGGTCAGACGGGAAATCCAAATTGCGTCGGGATCTGTTCAGGCGGCAGTATTCGCTTTGGAGCATGGCATTGGAATGAATATCGCAGGTGGGACACATCATGCGTTTACTGATCGGGGAGAGGGGTTTTGCCTGCTGAACGACATTGCGATCACGGCAAATTTTCTGCTGGAAAATCAGTTATCAAATCGAGTATTGGTGGTGGATCTGGATGTGCATCAGGGAAATGGAACCGCTCAGATCTTTCAGCATAGCACTGATGTTTTTACTTTTAGCATGCATGGAGCCAAAAACTATCCCCACCGAAAAGAAAAATCACACCTGGACATCAGCCTTCCGGATGGCACAGCAGATGAAGAGTATTTGGACAAATTAAACCACAACTTATCCTTGGTTTTAGACAAGTTTTCACCGGACTTTATCATCTATCAATGCGGGGTGGATGTACTTTCCAGTGATCAGCTGGGAAGATTAAGTTTGAGTCAACAAGGGGTGAAATTGCGGGATGATTTTGTTTTGTCAAATGCAAGAAACCGACAGATACCAATCATGTGCTGTATGGGAGGCGGATATTCCAAGCAGATTAAGGTGATTATCGAGGCACATGCACATGTTTTTCGCTTGGCACAAGAGCTTTACAGCTAGTCTGTTAACTGATTTTAACTTTCCGTATGGCTGGCATTTCTTGCAAAATGAATACTTTCTATATATTTGCGGCCTGTGAACCATAACAAATTTAAAGTGAAAAAAGGATTGAGAATCTTAGGAGTACTTGCGATAGCTTCAGTGCTATTTTATTCATGTGAACAAAAAACAGCAACCCCTACTGCTGAAGTAGAAACCTCAGGAGAAGGAATGGAAGCTGCGGATATGAAAGTGGCTTTCGTATATACCGACTCAGTAATCAACAAGTATGATTATTTCAAAAAAATGTCTGAGGAGATCACTGCCAAAGGCCAAAGATTCGACACGGACCTGCAGTCCAGAGCCAAAGGTTTTGAACAGGAAGTTGCCACATTTCAGCAAACAGGTGGAAATATGACTCCCAATCAGGCAAGAGCTAAGCAGGATGAATTGGTTCAAAAGGAACAAAATCTCATGACGTATCGGAATAATCTGATGCAGGAACTGTCTGCTGATGAAGCTAAAATGATGAACGACATCTATGAGCAAGTTCAGTCTTATATTAAAGAGTATGCAGTCGAAAACGGAATAGACATCATCCTCAGCTATACCCGCGGTGGAGCGATGTGGTATGCCAATGAGGCAATCGACGTGACCGCTTCAGTGGTGGAAGGATTAAATAAAAAATATGCTTCCAACTCCGGCGTGACCACTCCGGCAGCAGCCGATTCTACAGCAAAAAAATAATAGTTAGCTAATCTTAACTTTGGAACCCGGGCTTGGTCCGGGTTTTTTTGTGGCTAAAAATTGGGTACTTTTGCGGCACTATTGAAAAGAAAACAAAATGAAAATCTCGGAATTTTTAAAACACAACTACCGCCACTTCAATGCAGCAGCTTTAATCGATGCAGCTGAAGGATACAAGGCTCATCTCGACCATGGGGGCAAAATGATGGTCACCCTAGCCGGTGCCATGTCTACTGCCGAGTTGGGAATCTCTTTGGCGGAAATGATTCGTCAGGACAAGGTTCAGATCATATCCTGCACAGGTGCAAATTTGGAAGAAGACGTTTTTAATCTTGTTGCACACGACTATTATGAGCGTGTTCCCAATTACCGCGAGCTTACCCCTGCTGATGAACAAGCACTCCTTGAGCGTCATATGAATCGGGTGACTGACACCTGTATTCCTGAAATGGAGGCCATGCGTCGTATTGAAAATGTGATTTTGGAGGAATGGGTCAAAGCTGATCAGGCAAATGAGGCCTATTTTCCGCATGAGTTTTTTTACAAAATCCTGTTGTCAGGTAAGTTAGACGCCTCTTTTCAAATCGACCCTAAGAATAGTTGGTTGCTTGAAGCAGCCAAGAAGAACCTTCCGATTATTGTGCCAGGCTGGGAAGATTCCACTCTTGGAAATATGTTTGCGGGTCACGTGATTTCAGGTGATGTGAAAAAGGTACATACCGTCAGGACTGGGATCGAGTACATGATGTTTCTGGCCGAATGGTACACGAAGAATGCCACGGAAGAAAGTAAAATCGGATTTTTCCAGATTGGCGGGGGAATTGCAGGAGACTTCCCTATCTGTGTGGTACCGATGTTGCATCAGGACTTACAACGGACTAATGTACCGCTTTGGGGCTACTTCTGTCAGGTGTCTGACTCGACTACTTCGTACGGGTCTTATTCAGGAGCAGTACCCAATGAAAAAATCACTTGGGGTAAACTAGGCCAGGATACCCCTAAATTCATCATCGAATCTGATGCAACCATCGTGGCGCCCCTGATTTTCGCCATCGTGTTGGATCAATAATTATGAAAAACAGCAAAAATTTCTTTCCTAAAGCAAGTAGCCTGGTGCTACTTGCTTTTTGTTTTCAATTCCCATCCATAGCACAGGAGTTACGTTCTCTATCCGGTGCCAATAGCCCAAATGACGATACCAATCCAGTTTGGATAGGAAATAATACCTTACTATTTACCCGAGCTTTTCATCCACAAAATCTTGGCGGCCCCACCGATCCGGGTGATATTTGGGAGACGCGAAAAGATGAAACCGGTGAATGGGGACTTGCGACTCATCGGCCTGATCTGAGTACAGCGGGATATGATTTAGTCTTGGGACTGGAAGATGTGCTGACATTGCTTGTCCTCAGAAAAGAAGGAAATCAGACCTCTTTGCATCAATTTTCGAAGTTTGGCCAAGACTGGAATTACCTGAGGGAAGTGAATTTTCCTGATTTGGATTCATTGGGAGGACAGGTGACAGGTAGAGTAGCGTCAGGGGGAAAGTTGCTTTTTTTAGCCGGAAAAAGAAGCGGTGGGTATGGAAATGAGGATATCTATCTAAGTGAAAAAACAGGAACGATTGATTGGTCGGAATTGCAGAATCTCGGGCCTGCCATCAATGGTTTTGGTCAAGAAATGGGTCCTTTTTATGACCCGGAATCTAGCCAACTTTACTTTTCTTCCAATTCCTATCCAGGAGCAAATGGAAAAGATATTTTGATTGCCAAGAAATTGGGAGAAGCATGGGACAGCTGGAGTAAACCTGAAAAATGGGAGCAGATCAGTTCTCGTGGTTCTGAGGCTTCCATTACTTTTATCAGCAAAGATGAAATAGTATGGACCAGTACTCAAAACAGTGATGGATTCGCAGATTTGATGACTTTTTCAACGCCGGTTCCCTTAGTGATACCTTCGGAATTTGTCGCTCCAGTTACTCCGGAGGCAATTATAGAAGCGCCCAGAAGACCTACAAGGGTCTCTCTGCCTAATCAAAGCGAAACACAGACTCGGTCAATTCCCTTATCCGACTCCACCTATGTTTATCTTCCTATGGCACCTATTACACCCCTTGAGGAGATTGTCAAAGCGGAAGAGCCGATTTCCTGGGTGATAATAGATGCAAAAAACAACTTGGAGTTACCTTATACACTTACTTTTATTAAAGGTGTTGAATCAGTTGATTTCCAGGGTACTGCGCTGATTTCAAAGTTGAAGGAAATGGGAATTACACAAGTCAAGATTTCTTCGGCGGGATATTTTCCCAAGCAGATTTTTGTGGAAAATCTGAATGCGAATGGCAAAACGGTAGTCTTATTGACCAAAGCAGAAGCCGGAAGTATAGTTCTATTAGAGGATGTAAATTTTAAAAGAGGTACGGCCGAATTGGAAGGTGAAACTACTGAGGCCAGCTTATCAGATCTGGCGTTATTTCTTAAAGAAAATCCTCAAATCAAAATCAGAATTAACGGGCACACGGATAATGTAGGGGATCCTGGTTTGAACAAGCAGCTTTCCTTGGAAAGAGCAGGTAGTGTCCGGGATTTTTTGATTGATATGGGGGTAAATTTTGAAAACCTCAGAATCTCCGGATGGGGAGGAACCCGACCAATTGCTTCCAATGCAACAGAAGCTGGAAGGGCTAAGAATCGAAGAGTAGAATTAGCTGTTGAAAATTAAAAAAAGGGCTTTCAAATAAATGGAAGCCCTTTTTTACCTTATTAATATCAAAGAGAATAATCTCCCCGGTATTCCCTTTTGACAAACTGATTGGCAGGTTCAAAATTGGTGATTTTCATGTTTGGACCATCCCACAAAAGCTTAATTCCTCTTCCAGGATAGTCAAATTGATTGGCAGAACCATCTCTGGGAACTCGGTAGTCATAACTTCGTATAGCGAGGTTTCCCATCAAAACTGATTCAGTCAAAGGTCCGGCGACGGAGAATGGAGAACTCAATCTCTTGAATTCATCAGAACCATGGCCACTGATACAGGCTTCCACCCAGTTAGTATAATGTCCACGATCACCTTCTGGTACTCTATATTCAGACTGGGGAACACTTACTTCAGAAGTTCGACTGGTAGGAAGAAGTTTTGGGTTAGCACCATAGGTGGAGCACATCATTTTTCCGGCTGTTCCTTCGATGATTACGCCATTACCCCCATCTCCCATCATTTCGTTTGGTTCGAGCTCTTCGGGTCTTGTTGGCTGAATTCCTCCATCCATCCAGTGGAATTCCAGATCCGGTTTGCCTGGCTGATCAAATCGCAGGGTGATATGAGATGACGGAGGGCAGCTTTCAGGGAAATAGCCTCTGATGAATTCACCGACATACACAGAACCAACAGAACATTCGGCGGATTTTGGATAGCCTAGGCCGAGGACCCGGAATGGAGGCTCCATAATATGACAGGCCATGTCACCTAAGGCTCCGGTTCCATAGTCCCACCACCCTCTCCAATTGAATGGAACTAGATTTTCCACGTAATCTTTGTATGGTGCAGTTCCCAGCCAGAGATCCCAATCCAAATCAGTCGGAGGAGTTTTTGGGGTTTTGGGCCATTCTATTCCCTGAGGCCAAACGGGTCTGTTTGTCCAGGAGTAAACTTTCGTGGCTTCACCAATCAGTCCGGCATTATACCATTCTACCATCTGTCGCACACCATCTCCAGATGAGCCTTGATTTCCCATTTGGGTGACTACTTTGTATTTCTCAGCGGCTTCAGTGAGCATTCTGGCCTCGTATATGTCGTGCGACAAGGGTTTCTGTACGTAGACATGCTTTCCCATTTTCATAGCCATCATGGCTTGAACCGCATGCATGTGGTCTGGAGTAGAGACTGTTACGGCATCGATGTTTTTATCTTCTTTTTCGAGCATTATGCGGTAATCCTTATAATAGGATGCTTTTGGGTGCTCGTCACGGCTTCTTTTAGCCCGGGTATCATCTACGTCACAAAGCGCAACAATGTCCACCTTTCCACTTCTAAAGACTCCACTGACATCATTTGCACCCATTCCACCAACACCGATACTGGCAACTCTCAATCGATCACTTGGGGCAACAAAGCCAGGACCACCCAGGACATGTCTGGGTACGATGTAAAATCCCGCTAAAGCTAGTGCAGAGCCTTTGATAAAACTCCTCCTGCTATTCTGCTCAGGATTGGACTCTTTATTTTTCATATAATCTGTAATTGAGTTTATAATTAAGACATCCTAAAATATCAAAAAGACATTAGAGTTCCTCGTTGTCTTTTTGATAAGTATGGGTTTTGTTGAAATTTTAGGTAGGATTACCTGATAAATCTAATTCTCGTTCCAAAACCTTCAATTTCAAATTTTTTTGATTTTAGAAAAAGAGATTTGCGAAAAATTCAGGTAAGTTTAGGCAAAATCATACAGCATGAAAAAATATCTTTTGGTCCCAGCTCTTGTCGGTTTATTGGCAATGGGGGCTTGTGAAAAGTCTGCAAAATTATCTGATTCATCCATCATTCCACTTCCCCAAGAAATCACCAATGGTTCTGGGTCCTTTGAATTGACTCCTGAAGCAGGAATCAGGCTGGTTGGCTCAGGTAATTATCTATCGAAAATAGGGGAGCATCTTGCTGAGAAACTTAGACCAGCTACAGGTTTTGATATTCCGGTTTCCTTTGATTCGGGTGTGATTATATTGGAATTGACAGGAGAAGCTAGTGCAGAAGGTTACGAGATTCTGATTTCGGAAGAAGAGGTAAAGATCAGCTCATCAGGTGAAGCGGGACTATTTTACGGGGTGGAAACCTTTCTACAGCTATTTCCTCCCCTTATTGCCAATAGGTCTGTTCAGGCGATCGAATGGGAAATTCCAACAGGTTCGGTCAAAGATTCTCCAACATTTGAATATCGTGGTTCCATGCTTGATGTGGCAAGGCATTTTATCTCAGTTGAAGATGTCAAATATTACATCGATCAGATGGCAGTCTACAAGTTAAACCACCTTCATCTTCATCTGACCGACGATCAAGGATGGCGCATTGAAATTAAATCCTGGCCCAAGCTTACCGAAATCGGTGGAAGTACTCAAGTAGGAGGCGGAAAAGGCGGTTTTTATACCCAAGAGCAATACAAAGAAATTGTGGCTTATGCGGCGGATCGGTTTATTACTATAGTACCCGAAGTCGATATGCCGGGTCATACCAATTCAGCTTTGGCGTCTTACGGAGAATTGAACCCCGGAGTGAATTTACCAAACGGGAAACTGGACTCAGTGAATAAGGCACCGTTGGATTTTGAAATGCCTTTGAAAAATCCGCAAGCTTCAGAGCTCTACACCGGTATTGAGGTAGGTTGGAGTACGTTTGCCACCGATTTGGAACTTACTTATGCATTTGTGGACAGTGTAGTAAGAGAAATAACAGCGATCACACCCGGTCCATACTTTCACATAGGAGGCGATGAGTCCCATGTTACAGAAAAAGACGACTACGTTTATTTTGTGGAGCGCGTACAGGATATCGTTTCCAAATATGGGAAAACAAGCATTGGGTGGGATGAAGTGGCTACGGCAAAATTACTTCCCGGTAATATCGCTCAATTCTGGGCGCTTGAGGAAAACGCGAAACTTGCTAAAGACCAGGGCAATAAGGTGCTGATGTCTCCAGCCAAAAAAGTCTATCTGGATATGCAATACGACAGTACTTCCAGAATTGGACTTCACTGGGCAGCTTATGTTGAGTTGGATTCTGCATACCTATGGGAACCATCCGAGTATGCAGAAGGAATCACTGCTGCGGATATTCTAGGGGTAGAGGCTCCGCTTTGGACCGAGACCGTGACCAATCGGGCCGATATTGATTATTTGGTCTTTCCAAGGATTGCGGCAATCGCTGAGGTAGCATGGACCCACAAGGACAGGAGAAATTGGGAAGGATTTAGTAAAAGAATTCCTGTTCATGGAAAAAAATGGGAGATTCAGGGGATAGGCTTCTATAAGTCTCCAACCATAACTTGGTAAATCTTTGCACTTTTATGGCCTGATACTGATTAGCGTTTCAGGCTTTTTTTTTAGCTCTAAACTTTAATCTTTTTTGATTTTGGGTAAAATGGGTCTATTATCGAATTCAATTATACAATTCCGACATTTCATTAATGTAAAAAATATTCATGGGGGACATTATCATTGAATTTAGTAACTGGATATGGGGACCACCGATTTTGGTTTTATTGCTCGGGGGAGGTACCTTTTTTTTCATTCATTCCGGGTTTGTTCCCATACTGAAAATCGGATATGCGATAAGATTACTCAGAGGAAAGCATGATGAGGACACAGCTCCTGGTCAAATTTCATCCGCACAGGCGCTATCAGCTGCCATTGCAGCTACAGTGGGCCTCGGAAATATTTCAGGTGTAGCCATTGCTATCAATATGGGTGGCCCTGGTGCATTATTCTGGATGTGGATAGCTGCATTTGTAGGAATGGCTACCAAATATTACACCTGTAGTTTGGCGATTATGTATCGGGGAAGGGACAGTTCGGGAGAGATTCAGGGTGGTCCCATGTATGTGATCGAAGAGGGAATGGGTAAAAAATGGAAGTTTCTTTCCGTGATTTTTTGTGTAGCCGGTGTAATCGGACTATTGGCGATTTTTCAGGCAAATCAACTTACTGCTGTTATTCAAGCTGTTTTGATCCAACCTGATTCCATGGAGGAAACCCTCCGAAACCGCTGGATCATTGGTTTTGGTATGATGGGTTTGACTGCTGTGGTGATTCTCGGCGGAATCAAAAGAATCGCATCAGTTGCATCCAAAATGGTCCCATTCATGGTAGGAATATACATGATCACAGTGCTGATTATCGTTTTCCAATATTTGGGACAGGTACCGGAAATGCTCAAATTGATTGTAGTAGATGCCTTCACAGGAAATGCAGTAATGGGTGGTGCTGTAGGATCAGTGATCGTAATTGGAGCGAGAAGAGCCGCATTTTCAAATGAAGCAGGTATAGGTACTGCCCCGATGGTTCATGGGGCTTCTAAAAATAACGAGCCTATCCGGGAGGGGTTGATTGCTATGTTGGGTCCGTTTGTGGACACCATAGTTGTATGCACCTTGACGGCGCTGGTGATTTTGCTTACCGGTGTTTGGGAGAATTCAGAAAATGATGGAGTGAGATTGACCTTAGAAGCCTTCGAAGTTGGAATTCCAGTTTACGGAAAATACCTGCTGATGCTTTCAGTCCTGGTTTTCGCACTTTCTACCATGTTTACTTATTCGTACTATGGACACAAATGCACCAATTACCTTTTTGGGGCAGGGAAGGCGAATTATTACAACTATTTCTATTTGGCTACGATCGTGGTAGGAGCGGTAGCTTCCTTGGAGGTCGTGGTAAGCCTGGTGGATGGAATGTACGCTGTGATGGCCTTTCCAAATATGATAGCCGCTCTTTATTTGTCTCCTAAAGTTCGGGCTGCTTCCAAAGATTATTTTGCACGGATGAAAGCTAATTAGTGATGAGGTTTTTAATTGCGCCCAATGCATTTAAAGGAACAATTTCAGCTACTGATGCTGCGAAAATTATTGGAGCTCAATTAGAACAGATTCAAGGCGCTGAGTGTCAAATCCAGCCGGTTGCAGACGGGGGAGATGGCACTTGCAGCTTGTTGATTGATTCTTTGGGCCTGGAAAAAGTTTTTGTCCCGTCCTTAAATGCAATTGGGCAGCCAATGATGGGCTATTTTGGATGGGCTCCGGCCTTCCATAAAGCCTATATCGACGTTTCCACCGTATCGGGAATTGGATCGCTTGAGTTTACACAACGGGATCCTTTCTCCGCCTCAACTTATGGAACAGGGCTATTGATCAGAAAGGCTGTTGAATGGGGAGCCAAAGAAGTTGTGCTTGGGCTGGGAGGGAGTGCAACCGTTGACCTTGGTATCGGCATTTTAAGAGCATTGGGGGTCTTGTTTTTGGATGAAAAAGGAAGGGAGTTGACGGTATTTTCTCCAAAATTTTTGGAAGCTATAAAACATATTCAGCTGACACCCAACCTTCCAGAAGTTAATTTTACCTGTCTCTGTGATGTGAACAATCCTTTTTTTGGTGAGTTTGGAGCTGTTCAAGTCTTTGGCCCTCAGAAAGGTATTCCGATTGACAAGCTTGATTGGTATGACCGAGCTTGTAAAAAAGTACTTGATTTGTTGATCATGAAAACCAAGAAAGAATGGGTTGATACTTCAGGCTATGGTGCCGCCGGTGGTATCGCTTTGGGCTTGGATTTTTTCTTTCCCACAGAAATCAAATTTGGAGCGGCTTATTTTTTTGACTTAGTTGGGATTCAAAGAAAAATTGCCAATTCAGACTGGATTATCACGGGTGAGGGGCAGTATGATTTCCAAAGTGATCAAGGAAAAGCAAGCTATGGACTGCTAAGCTTGGCGCGTAGTTATGGGAAAAAGATTGCCTTGATTACTTCTGGCCAAGGGGGACGAAATGCTGGTTTCGATTTGGTATTAGAACTTCCTGATTTGGATTTTTCATCTGTAGATTACAAAGAAAAAGCGCGTCAAAATCTTGACAGGCTAATTGGCATGGCAATTTTGGATGAAAAATTTAGTTAAACTCTTCGGTAGTCTCCCTGCCAGTCTTTTATCTGAAGTTTGATTTCCTTCGGGCTTAATTTTTTAAGGATAGTTTGCTCGATTAAGTTTGCCAACTCTTCATCACCTGCAAATCTTAACGCAATAATTTGACCTAGTCTAAGCTGACGTTCAATAGGATAGAATGAATTACCAGTTAAATGAAAGTAGCGTTGACGCATCTCTAGGAGGATTATTCTGTTTTGGGTTTTTAGTGCATAAATTCTAGCTAGAAGTGGAAGTAAAACAAGAATGATAGCTCCAAGTAGTGAATATAGGCTGGCGTAAGTATTTTCTTCGCCTGTAAAATCTAATCGATACACCGTAATTCCAAGATAGATCAAGGTCAGCGGGGTGATTATAAAATGATGGAATGGATAATAGCGTGCGTGATTTTTATAGTTCTGAGCTTTCATAAGAATAGTTTTTGATTTTATATAATACAGATAGGCTGCCTTTCTGCAAAAGATGATTGATACTGATCGCTTTCGCAAATCCTTGTCAAGGAATATTTTTCTGGAAATTTGGGTAAAAAAAAAGGAGGCTTAGCCTCCTAAAATTAAATTGGTTTTAGATCAATGATCAGCTTTCTTTTTCTTGCTGAAAGTACTTCGAACATCAATGGCAGAAAGTCCTGCGCCAAGCCCTATTAAAATGCATACAATCAACAAAAATAATTGCGCACCTGGCATGATTGGAGAACTGAAAATGTCTAATAGTATCATTTGCTAAATTTTATAATTCACTTGGATGCACGAAGATAGTGCCGGAACCCGATTTTACAAAAGCAAAACAACCTTTCCCGCTGCGATTTAAGAATTAATCCAAATCGTCCTCGAAGTCATCTTCTACGATTTCATCTGCATCTTCAAAATCATCTTCCTCCTCTCCGAAATCTACGATGTTGTCATCCAGGAATTCTGTTTCCTCATCAAGGTCATATTCGTCTTCAAAATCGTCTTCGAATTCATCATCTTCTTCGAAATCATCAATTTCTTCGAAATCTTCTTCAAAATCCTCCATAGCTGTTTTTATAGGGCTTTTAATGTTTAACCGATGCGAAATAAGACAAATTTTTAATTACACCAATACGGGTAACTCTAATTTTTTTTTCAGTTCCAGTTCAATGGGTGTCTCATTATCTAAGATCCAATTTTCTCTTAAAATTTTGGCCCAAGTTTCCATGTATAAGACTACATCCTCTCTGGAATTTTTGTTGATTTGGTCTCTTCTTTCTTTTGGGATTCGACTTAGAATGGAGTGATCTGAAAGCTTTTCCAAATTTGCCAAATCTTCTAGAGTGAGTCCAAACTCAAGCATTTTAGAAATCATCAGATCAATCGGATAGCCACTGCTAGGGCAATATTCAAGGACTTGTTCATTCCAGTCACCCTGTTTTTGCATAGCATATTGATGAATTTCTCCCTTGGTCAGGTGGGTTAGTTCTTGGGCAAGGTTTCCGCAGTTGCATGCACCCATATGTCCCCATTGGTAATTGGCTCCGTTCAAAAGTTTGGAAGCCGTATCTTCTATCGCTTTTATTAGTTTAGGATTTGCCTTTGCCATAGTTTAATTTTTCCTACTATAACCAATTACGTGATTGTAGGTTTGAAAAAATGGGGTAGGCTTGAAAAAATGATGGATGAACGATCAGTTAAAAATCAACTTGATCGATTTTTTTATCAGAGGCTTTGACAAATAGTCTTTTACAACTTGGTATTGACTGGCTTTGGTGATGTCCCTTTGGTCTACAGAACTGCTCAAAATATAGATTTGGGCATCATCATTGTCCGGGTGAAATTGATCTAAAAAATCCCATCCATTCATTTCCGGCATATTGAGATCCAAAAAGAGGTAATTGGGTTTGATTTCATTAATCTCGTTCAATGCAGTTTTTGCACTTTGATATTTGTAGAACTTACAAGGTTCCTTGACATTTTTCAGGATCAATTTTTCAGTCACAAATGTGCTGATCGGATCATCGTCTATGAGAACTATTGTAAGCATCGAAGTGCAAAAATTTGGTTTTGAAATACATTAATAACCATACAAAAATACAGCCGTTTTTTTATATTAACAAATTCTTTGCCAGAAAAATTTGGCACTATTCATAGATTTTTTGCATTTTTCTTGAAATGCTCCTTGCCAGTTAATAAATCAAAAAACAAAAGAAAGTCAGAAGCAAGGCTGTAGAGTGGATAGTTGAAGGTGGCTGGTTTATTTTTCTCAAAGAAAAAATGACCTACCCAGGCAAATCCATATCCCACTACCGGGATCGTAAATAACCAACCATACTTTCCCGACACAATTCCTCCTACAAGAATCAAAAGGACCAGGCCCGTTCCTACAAAGTGAAGGATTCGACAGGTATGATTTTGGTGTTCTTCCAGGTAAAAGGGATAGAATTCTTTAAGGGTTGAATATTTTTTTTCCATTTCAATTTCGGGTTTGATTGTTTTGACTTATAAAGAATCTTAATACCGAATCCAGCGTTTTTTCCACTCGTTTCTGCTTTTGCTTGGGGCTTGATACCTCCGTGACCCCGGTTAAAGTCATGAGGAATTTATCCTGGACAGGGTCTATGAAATCAACAATCACCTGCAAAAGCTCATAATTACTTGTGGATATTCGGTTGTCTTGATAGGGGTAGAAAATCCATGGATTATAGACTCGGTAACCCCAAAATGGATAGGGATTTAGATTATTAATCACCTCTCTCTGCCTTATGTCTTCATTTGAATGGTAGCGGATAACTACATCGGGTTGCTTGGAATCGTAGATCATTCCTGCATTCTCGAGTGTCTCCTGGATTTGAATTTGAACCAATTCATCGATGAATTGAGATGAAAATCCTCTCATACCGACTTCCTTATTAATTATGACGAACGTTTGATAGGGTCTTACCAGAGGCAGCTCATTGTTTTCATTGAACACTTCAATCGAACTGCAGGAAGAAAAGACTACAAGGAATAAGGATAAGATACTATGCTGAAATTTCCACTTCATATCTGTGTATTGGGATATTGGAGAGCTGATATTGAAAGTTAGGTTTTCTTCCTTAACGAAAAAACACAAGCCTTTATTTACAATCTTTTTCTCAAGAATGAGTGGGTTTACTATTTTTGCCAAACGAATTTTCATGAGCAGACCTGATTTTGACGATATTTTTATGGAATTGGCAGTAAACCTTGCCAAGAGATCCCACTGCATCAAAAAGCATGTAGGTGCCGTCCTGACTAAAGAGACGAGAATTATTTCTATCGGGTACAATGGTCCGCCGGCTGGAACCCACAATTGTGACTTGGAATTTCCTGAGCATGGCTGTGCTCGGGACAGTAAGGGGAGTTGCTCTCTTGCGCTACATGCCGAGCAAAATGCCATTCTATATGCTGTGAAGAACAACACAACCGTGGAAGGATCCACACTCTATGTGACCCTGGCGCCATGCTTGCCGTGTGCAAGAATTATTTTTTCCATGGGGATTTCAAAGGTCATCTACTTATTTTCCTATGCCGAGTACAAGGGGATTTCTTCAGATGAGGGAGTGGATTTTCTCAAAAAATTCGGAGTGGAAGTGGAGCGATACAGTAAAAGTCTTCCGGTGTCAGATCCCTTGATTTAAATGAAGTTGACTTCTGGCTGGAGTTCAATCCCGAATTTTTCTTTCACAGAAGACCTAATTTGCTCCGACAATCTGATGATTTCCATTCCGTCACCATCACCATAATTAACCAAGACTAGGGCCTGTTTGGCGTGAACTCCTACTTCTCCGATTCTTTTTCCTTTCCAGCCTGCCTGTTCGATCAGCCATCCTGCAGGTACTTTCATACCTTCTTGGGTTGGGTAACCGGGTATTTCTGGGAAATTTGACTTCAGTTCAGTGAATTTAGCCTGGTCGATTGTCGGATTTTTAAAAAATGAACCTGCATTTCCAATTTCCTTTGGATCAGGAAGTTTGGAGCTTCGAATAGCAATGACGGCATCACTGATTTCCCGTATGCCGGGATTATGAATTCCATTTTCGTTCAATACATCCCGGATTGCTCCATATTCTACTTTTAGCTCTGGTTTTTTTCTGAGTTTGAAGCGAACGGAACAAATGACATACTGATCTTTAAACCCATGCTTGAATACACTTTCACGATATCCGAATTTGCATTCCTCTTTAGAAAAGGTTTTAAGTGTAAGTTTCTCACGATCCAAGGCAAGGAGACTCTCAAAGACCTCCTGAATTTCAACTCCATAGGCTCCGATATTTTGCATGGGAGAGGCTCCTACGGTTCCCGGAATCAGGGAAAGGTTTTCGAGCCCCGCCCAGTTTTGAGTGATGGCATACATGACCAAGTCATGCCAAATCTCCCCTGCACCCACCTCAATCCAATAATAGTCTTCACTTTCCTCGATGAGTTTTATTCCCTTGATTTCTATTTTGATGACCAATCCGTCAAAATCAGCCGTCAATAAAATATTGCTGCCTCCTCCAAGGATCAGAACCTTTTGATTTTGTTTTTTCGCCCAAGCCAAGGCTTCCTTTAGGCCATTTATACTGGCTACTACTGTAAAAAATCTGGCGTTTTTGGCAATACCAAATGTATTAAGACCTCTCAGAGAAATGTTTTCTTGTATATTCATGCACTTGGTTTTGTCGTGTGAAATAAGCAAGATTTTGAGCCAATGTGAAACAAAACCACCAATCTTCCTGACCATTTAATGAAAGAAGTTCTGATCAATGGCATCCGGATTCGCCCCGGTCAATCAGTCAACATCGAATTACCTATAGCCAAACTTCCCACGCACACCTTAATTGATCTTCCTATTTTCATCCGGTCCGCAAAAGAGGAAGGACCAGTCGTGCTGATCAGTGGGGGAATTCACGGAGATGAGATCAATGGGATATTTACTGCCAAGCGGATATTGGAGGAAATTGACTCCGGCTTGGAATTGCTCAAAGGAACGCTGATTGTGATTCCGCTGGTTAATATCTATGGGTTTTTATCCAATAGCCGGACTTTTCCTGATGGGCGTGATCTCAACCGGAGTTTCCCGGGAAATAAAAAAGGTTCTCTTGCTTCCCGTATTGCTTATATCCTGAGCGAACAGATCATTCCCCAGATAGATTACGGAATAGATTTTCATACCGGCGGCCGAATGCTATCCAACCAGCCTCAAATCCGTGTGGATTTCAAAGACAAAATCGCATTGGAGCTGGCAAAGGCATTTGGGACCTATTATGTCGTTAACACCAAACACATCGAAAAATCTTTCCGAAAAACAGCCTTCAATGCCCGAAAACATCTCTTGGTTTTTGAGGGAGGGGAAAGTATGCGTTTGGATAATTTAGCGATTGATGAAGGGATTTTGGGAACCAGGCGATTGCTTCATCATCTTAATATGATCGATTACCCGCATACTGCACATGCTACTTTGATACTCAAAGACAGCGAATGGACACGAGGCAAAGCTTCTGGGATTTTCTACTCCTCCGTGAAATTGGGTGAATCAATAAAAAAAGGTCAAATTATCGCCAGGATATCAGATCCTTACGGTCAGGTGATTGTGCCTGTAAAGGCCAATTCCAATGGTCATGTCATCGGATTAAACAATAACCCTGTAGTGAACGTCGGGGATGCACTTGTTCATATCGGGAGAGAATAGTCAAGAATTTTTCAGCCAAAACCAGCTCCATCGATTGGGATGATTTCAAAAAAAAAGCACCGATTTCCCGGTGCTTTTTTACATTTGACTACGGTTTTTTTAGCTGAAATAATTCTTTAATCCTTCCAATCTAGACACCAATTCTGCTTCTACTTTTCGGTAATCCTTTGGATCAGACAAAGTCGCACTGACAGAGAAATAGTATTTGATTTTTGGTTCTGTTCCTGAAGGTCTTGCAGAGATTTTGCTGCCATCTGCCAGATAAAACTGCATCACATTGGATTTCTCCATGTCCAGTTTTTCTACCTTACCGGTTTTGAGGTGGGTAATGGTGGAATTTTTCACATCCACGATTCGATCCACCTTTATCCCGTTTATTTGGGTAGGGGGATTTGTTCTGAAATCATTCATCAAGGCTTGGATCTGTTCAGCACCGTCTTTCCCTTTTTTGGTTACCGAGATTAGGGATTCCTTGTAAAAACCAAACTTTGAGTAGATCTCTGCCAAAACATCAAATGCATTTTTACCTTGAATTTTATAGTACGCTATCAATTCTGCAAAAATTGCTGCGGCACTTACTGCATCTTTGTCTCTCACAAAATCTCCAACCAGATAACCATAAGATTCCTCCCCGCCACCAATGAAGGTTTCCTTGCCTTCCAGCTGTAGTATTACTGAAGCGATATTTTTGAATCCTGTCAAAACATTGAAACATTTCACCCCAAAGCCAGCGGCGATTTCATTGATCAACTCGGTGGTTACAATGGTATTGACCATAAATTGATTCCCGTCCAGTTTACCGGCTTCTTTCCATTTGCTGAGCAAGTAATAGCTGAGCATGGCCGCGGATTGATTCCCGTTGAGTAGCTCAAATTCGCCCGCTTCATCCGGCACAACCGCAGCAAATCGGTCTCCGTCCGGGTCACAGGCCAAAACCAATTCTGCGTTTACCTTTCTACCCAGTTCGATCGCCATGGTAAGCGCTTCCGCTTCTTCAGGATTAGGATAAATGACCGTTGGGAAATTACCATCAGGCTCGCCTTGTTCTTTGACAATATGTACATTTTCAAAACCATAGGCCTTAAGCGCTGCAGGCACCATTTTGCCGGAGGCTCCATGAATAGGAGAAAATACGATTGGCATAGCTTTCTGTGCTCGTATGGCATCGGGGGACAAACTCAATCCCTTTACCAAATCCATGTAAATCGCATCAAAGTCTTCTTCGATGTATTCAAAAAGTGAATCGTTTTTATTCCAGTTGACCTGATCAAAAGAGGTGATCTTCTGTACCTCTTTTATGATATTGGTGTCATGAGGTGCTACGACCTGGGCTCCGTCTTCCCAATAGGCTTTGTAACCGTTATATTCTTTGGGGTTGTGTGAGGCGGTGATCATGACTCCACTTTTGCACCCAAAATGCCTGACAGCGAAGGATAGCATGGGGGTGGGACGCATTTCTCTGAAATACAATACTTTTATGCCATTCGCCGTAAAAACATCAGCGGTTGTTTTTGCAAAAAGCGTGTTGTTAATCCGGCAGTCATGGGTGATCGCCACCTTGATTTCTTGACCAGGGAAGGATTTCAGGAGGTAATTTGCCAATCCTTGCGTAGCCATTCCTATCGTGTAGATGTTTATTCGGTTCGTACCTACACCCATCAGGCCTCTTAATCCGCCCGTACCAAACTCGAGGTCTTGATAAAAGGAATCCACCAGTTCGGTGGAATTATCAGCGATTAGTTTCTTGATTGATGCCTTGGTATCGGCATCCACATTTCCATCCAGCCAGCTTTGTGCTTTGCGTAAGATTGTCGGATCAATTGAACTCATTTTTTTAAAAATTTCAGTGTGGCTCTAAGTTAAATAAAATGTCAAAAAAAGCCACTTTTGGGGATAAATTGATTAAATCCTATTCCTTGGGGTGCGGGAAAACAGAAATAACCCGCTCGGGTTTCAAAAAAGAAAAGATAAAGCCTACTTTAGAATCTCAATTTGTTTGATTTGATAGGTATGCCATTCCAGTTTTTAAATTTAAAGGCTTCGTGCCTTTTCGTTCTATTTCTTCCCTTCAGCTTTCTTTTCTTCACTTCTCCACACACCGAAATTTCCATTGGAAATTCGGATTTCCATAATTCCGATAAAATTTCAGTCAGAGAATCCAATCACGAATTACAAATCGCTGTCGGTGATCGGATCTTTGTATTTGGCAAGGCAAAAGGAACCTTGGAGAAGGTGAAAGTGGGAATGCATGTATTGCCTTTTTCTCAAGATGTTGAATCAGGAGTTAACCCAAATTCCTTTACCAGTGTAAGTTGGAAAAAACTCAAGGATGGCTCCATTCAGATCCGATCCTCTTACAATCCTTGGCCTAGTAGCCTGGTATGGACCGTCTATGAAAATGGTCAGTTAAAAATGGAAGCTAAGAGCACCCCGGAAGGTCTTCAAAATGCAACTTGGCTTGGGCTTGGTTTTAACTTTCCGGATAAGTCCTTAAGTCAAATCTCATGGAAATCTTCCGGAACTGGCTTTGGGCAGTGGAAAAACCCGGATTTCTTACCGATGGCTGATCCGGAAGTCGAGTTGTCCGATTTTCAGCAGGGTTTCTTTCAACCTATACATACTGTAAAATTGGAATTTGAATCAATTACACTGGACATTGCTACCGAAACCCCGGGCGTTTTTTTGGGATTGGGTAAAGATCAACGCATCGAAAACTCCCTTCCTCAATTAACCTCTGATTTGGCTTTTCTCTTTAATCAACCCTTCCTAAGTCCAGCTAAAGTCACTCAATCTCCATCCGTACATTCCTCTGGTACACCATTTTTGTCCATTGATCCCCTTGTACTTTGGTTTCATTTTCAATAAGTTTAATCACACCTTTCTATTCAATCATGAGAAACTTTTTTTTCCTTTTATTCTGTATTATCAATTCGGGGGTTTATTCCCAGACAATAATTAAGACACCCTGGTCTGACATGGTGGATCACACGAATCCCCATCCGGAATACCCGGAACCCCAATTGGTGAGAGAAAAATGGCAAAGCCTCAACGGTCAATGGGATTTTGCCATCTTGCCAAAAGGGAGTAGTCCTGAAACTGGCTTTGCCGGTAAAATCACCGTTCCCTTTCCTGTCGAATCTTTTCTGTCAGGAGTCCAAAAGCCTGTTGGACCGGAAAATGAACTCTGGTACGAGCGGTCCCTTGATTTACAGTTGAACCCGAAAGGAAAGCGAATTCTCTTGAAGTTTGGCGCGGTGGACTGGGAAGCCGAAGTATGGGTGAATGACAAGAATGTGGGTAAACACCAAGGGGGATATGATTCATTCAGCTTTGATATCACGGATTTCCTCGTCAAAGGCAAAACTCAAAAAATTCGTGTCCGTGTTTGGGATCCAAGTGACTCTGGACCACAGCCGAGGGGAAAACAAGTCAAAGATCCAAAAGGAATCTGGTACACGCCGGTGACAGGAATCTGGCAAAGTGTCTATGTGTTGGAAGTGCCCTCGGGATATATTTCGTCTACTTACTCGATGACAGACTGGGAAAATGGCATGCAGGTATTCTATCCTGAAGTCACCAGTCCAAAAGAAGGGCAGGAAGTAGAAGTATCTATTCTGGACAAGGGGACTGTGGTCGGAAGTTTCAGGGGTCAAGCGAACAAACCGCTACCTGTCCGACTGCAAAACCCAAAAACATGGTCGCCTGATGATCCATTTCTGTATGATGTTTCCATCAAAATTTTCGAAGGAAAAAAAGTAGTGGATCAAGTTAAGTCTTACGCTGCCTACCGTGATATCCGAATGGCAAAAGATCAAAACGGCCATCAGCGGATGTTTTTGAATGGAAAGCCTCTTTTCCAATACGGCCCATTAGATCAAGGATGGTGGCCTGATGGACTTTACACTGCCCCGACAGATGAAGCCTTGCTATTTGACATCCAGAAGACAAAAGAAATGGGATTCAATATGATCCGAAAGCATGTAAAAATAGAACCTGCACGCTGGTACTATCATGCTGATCGGCTGGGTATGCTAGTTTGGCAGGATATGCCAAGTGGGGACATGGGAAATCGTTGGGAAGTACGACCTGGGGTCATCCGAGAAGGAATGTATAAAAATAGAACAGCCGAATCGGAAGCTATTTTCAAAGCAGAGTGGAAGGAAATCATCAACGAATTCCGGTTTTTTCCTTCCATCATCACCTGGGTACCTTTCAATGAAGCTTGGGGGCAGTTTAAGACAGCCGAGATTACTCAAATGACCCGTGAACTGGATCCCAGCCGCCTGATAAATTCAGCAAGTGGCGGAAACTTTGAAATGGATGGGACAAAAGTGGTAGGAGATATTATGGACCTTCACAATTATCCAGATCCGGTGATGCCGGACCCAAAGATTTTTGGAGAAGCCAATATTTTGGTTTTAGGTGAGTTTGGGGGTTTGGGATTGCCCCTTGAAGGGCATACTTGGCAGCAAAAAGACAACTGGGGATATCAAAGTTTTTCCACGCAGGAAGAGCTAAAAGCTCGGTACATGATCTTGCTGGAAGATTTGGTCGAACTCATCCCGAAAGGACTTGCCGCGGCCATTTACACCCAGACTACCGATGTGGAAGTGGAGACCAACGGGCTGATGACCTATGACCGTCAGGTAATCAAAATTGCTGTGGAAGAGTTGCGAAAAGCACACGAAAAATTGTATAAGTAGGCCTTTGAACTGGTTTTGAGCCTCATAAAATAGTAGGGTAGTGATCGAAAAAGTAGTTTTTACTTTTACTCAATCACTGCCAAAATTTTGTACCACCTTGAGGTAGGGCATATTGTAGAAGTTTTTGTCAAAATAAATGCTAGCCCCACATCCCAAAGAGGTAAACTTAGGATTAAGAATATTTTGACGGTGACCGGGAGATTCCATCCAAAGCCTCAAGACTTCCTTTGCAAAAGAAATGTACGTATGCGGAGGAATCACTTCTTTTTTTGAGGTGAACGCATAAGTAAACTCACCTGGGCGATAGGGGGGATTTACCTTTCTCCCATTTTGATACTGGAGTCCATAGGTCGAGCAGATATTTTCCCCATAAAATTTGGGATTTAGCCCTTCCAAATGGAATCGATCCTGGACGGTTCGTTTGATTCGGATTTGGCTCGTATGAGAATAAAAGTTATACTTCACCATGTCCTGTGCATGTCCCGCGGCTATATTTTCGATTTTTGAATTGTAATTAAATGTCTTGAGTTTGGCTTTTTTTCGCTCCTCATTCGTAACGTAGAAGATGGCGGCCTGCAGGAGCTTAATATCCACCCGTTTAAAGTCTATCAGATTGTATAGAGCTTCAACTTTGTAAAATGTGACTTCGTTGTACCGCGAATAGGAATCATTCGTCCAAGATTGGGCTTTTGCAAAACAGGAAATCAGGATAAAGCCCAAAATCAATACTCTTTTCATCTGTTTATAATTTGATTTTTATTGGTCAGATGGAATCTCGCATAAATTATAATCATCCCAGTGTGTGACGATCTTCGTCATGCTCGATTTCATCTGTTTATAATTTGTTTTTCAGTGGTCAGATAGCCTGTCCCGATTTTTCTTCGGGAGAATCTCGCATGGTTTATAATCATCCCAGTGTGTGACGATCTTCGTCATGCTCGATTTCATCTGTTTATAAGTTATTTTTCAATGGTCAGATAGCCTGTCCCGATTTTTCTTCGGGAGAATCTCGCATGCATTATAATCATCCCAGTGTGTGACTTTTTAGTCATGCTCGATTTCATGCATTCGATTGGTTGTCTTTTATGACGAAATCAAAATCGAATTATTTTTTAAAGCTTCTGATTTTTCAAGGAATTTTAATCGAATTTTCGGTTTAAAATCCCCAACTGCTTTATCTTGAGAGGCTTAATAGCTGGGAGAAATGATTTTATTTTTTGATCGTGAAGGTGAATTCGGAACCTTTTCCCAACTCAGATTTTACCTGAATTTCTCCACCCAGGAACTCCACCGCCTTTTTGACAATAGCCAATCCAATACCCGTACCTTCTATCTCCTTCGGTGAATGGAGCCTTTGAAAAACCACGAAGATCTTGTTGAAGTACTCAGGGTCGATACCAACCCCATTGTCTTTCACAGTAAATTCATAATGAGTTTCCAGTTCCCTTGAGCGAATTGCAATTTCAGGGGTGATGGTTTGCTTGGAATATTTGATGCTATTTCCCAAGAGATTCTGGAAAATCTGTACCAGCGGGGTTTTGAAGGAATTAATCATCGAAATACCCTGATAAGAAATTTTAGCATTTTTCTCACGAATTGGCTTTCTTAAATATTGTTGAACTTGATTCAAAATATCGTCCAGCCTCAATTCTTCCTTTTCTTCGGATACTCTTCCTACCCGAGACAATTCGAGCAGATCGAGTATAATTCTTTGCATTTGTTTTGCTCCATTGGTTGCAAACGATATGTATTCCAAGGCTTTTTCATCCAAAAGATGCTTGTAACGTGATTCCAAACGGCCCATGAAACTGGAAATCATTCGAAGCGGCTCCTGAAGATCATGAGAGACCACATAGGCAAACTGCTGAAGTTCGTGATTTGAATATGCCAAATCCTGAACGTTCTTTTCCAGTTTCTCATTTAGGTATTTGAGTGATTCTTCGTATTCCTTTTGCTTGGAAATATCCTGCATTGCGCCGACGACTCTCGTGATATTTCCTTTCTCATCTCGGATGAAAAGCGCCTTATCCTGCACGTGGGTGAAGGTACCGTCACCTTTCAGAAATCGATATTCTTCGAGCCATTTGGTTTTTGTACAGGAAGGATCAAAATATTTTTGG
The DNA here is from genome assembly GCF_900108085.1 of Algoriphagus boritolerans DSM 17298 = JCM 18970. Classification (GTDB taxonomy): domain Bacteria; phylum Bacteroidota; class Bacteroidia; order Cytophagales; family Cyclobacteriaceae; genus Algoriphagus; species Algoriphagus boritolerans. Next base: position 91,930 of record NZ_FNVR01000003.1, on the reverse strand, counting down.
ATCAGACCATAGATTCTTTTTCGGTCATCCGGATGAATCAGGCTCAAAAGAAATTTAAAATTGGTTTTGATCTTCTTGGGATCGTATCCGAATAGCGTCAAAAATCCATCTCCCCAATACAGATTGTCTTTTTCAACATCATAATCCCAAATCGCATCATTCGTGGCTTGAGTGACCATCTGATAGCGCTCAATGTGTTCTATCGTAGACCGTCGACTTTCTACCAATTCGGTGATATCCTGACCCGTACCAAATAGACAACATTTTCCTTTGTACCGAAGATTTGACACCGAAAGGAATAACGGAATTTTCTGGTTCCTTTTGGAAACAACCTCAAGATAAAGATCTGTATTACCTTCTGTCAGTACCTTTTGGATTTGTTCTTCAATGAAATTTTTATCCCCATTTCCAAAGAAATCCTGGGGTTTCATGTTGGAGATTTCTTGGGCAGTGTATCCTGAAATCTTTTCAAATTGCTTGTTCCAGAGTAGGAATTCTCCTTCGGTATTAAAAACAAAGAAAACACTGGGCAATTGATGCAAGATGGACTGATTGAGACTGATTTCATCTTTTAAGGCCTGTTCGGTTTCTTTTTGGGCGGTAATGTCTACCATCATGCCCTGGATTTTGTAGGGTTTTCCTTTTTTGGAGATGACTTTTACCCGATCATTGAGCCAGATGGTTTTTCCTGTTTTGGTGAAAAATCGGTAATCAAATGTGTGATCACTCAATTTTTGGGTTTCATTGTGACAAAGATCCAAGGCATATTTTTGATCCTGTGGATGGATGTGGCTTTGCCAAAAACCGGCAGTTTCCAGCCATTCTTTCGCACTGTAGCCTGTAATTTGCTCCACCTGAGGACTGATATAGGTGAATTCAAAAGTTTGAGCATCTGCCTCCCAAAAGATGCCATCAAGATTTTCAATCAGGGAACGGTTTTTTCGCTTAACATTTTTAAGTTTTTCTTTGGTTTGAACAAAATCCTGTATGTTTTGAAATACGCCAAGGAGTTTTTGGTGACCTGATACCTTATCGTGAATAAAGTTGGCTTTGGACATCACCCAAATAACCTTTTTATCTTTTGTTAATAGCCGTTTTTTGATTTCGTATTTCTTTTTACCGGCCAGCGACTTCTCCAATTGTGCATGCGCATGCGACCGGTCTTCGGGGTGAATCATTGAGAAAGCCAATTCAAAAGTGACTTCAAATTCCTGTGGCTGAAATCCCAACATTCTGAAAACTCCATCAGACCAAATAAGCTGATTGGTTGTAAGGTTATATTCCCAAGTGCCGGATTGAGTCAGCAGCTCAAATTGCTCAAGAAGTATTTCTTTTGTCGTAGCTTGTTCACTAGGGGCTGATAGGATAGAAGAGTCCAAATTCATTTTTTTCATGTTGTTTATCCCTCAGTTTGGTACAATCTTCCTGATGGAAGAAAAAAATATTCCAATTTCCGATGAATAAGTTTGGGTAATCGATGGGGTGATTGAATTATCCCTTAAAGATGAAAAGAGAATATTTGAAGCGAAAAAAACTGCTTTGAAATGTAAATCAATGCCTTCTGACTAAATTGATGTGCTTTTCTGGAATTCCGAATTTTGCTGATTATTGGCATAAGGTGTAGACTTTTTGGTCAACAGAAAAAAATCCGGAGGATGAGCCCCGGATGGATTTACTTTTTAAACTTCGAAATGAATACCTGGATTTCACTGGTTATCCGATAGTGTTTTTCGGAATTTAATTTTCAGGTAGTGAGATACAGCATTCCAACTCATTCATAATCTTGCTGCATGCTTCAAAATTCCCATCATTAATTATCCTGAGGTATGGTCAGCAAAAGCCGAATGACTTCTTTGGGAGTACATGCCTTTCCCAGCATTTCGTCTTGGAGAACTATCTGAAGGTTATATTCCAGTTCGAAGATAAGCCCATTGATAAAAACCGGATCCATGTTGAGCTGCTGGATAAAATGATCGTTTTTTCGTGGACCGGCCAATGTGATGCCGTAAGAATGAAAGACCCCTATGGCTTTTTTGAGTTGTGCGAAATGTTGGTTCATGTTTTCAAATTTTAGGAGGTAACAATTTATACATCACCGGAGTGACAATTCTGGATAACGGTGTGGAGCTAATCAAACCTCCAATCAATACTAGGGCTAACGGTGAAATTAAAGGATTTGTACGCTATGCATTTGGAGTTTAACCTCCAATCGCTGTAATAGTTGTCAAAATAATAGGCAAAAACCGAATTTCTCCTGCTTCACGAATTGCAGCATCCAAAGGTTTTCCTTCCAAATGGAGTTGATTAGTGAAATCGACTAACGAAATGGAAGTTTTTACTTCTATACCCGCCAACGCTATCAATCCTATAATCGCTACAAATGAAAGTGAATTTCCTGTAATCCAAATCGCTATCAAGGCCTCACCATTCCTCGCGGGATTTCAGACAGGACGATAATGGTGCTTTTGAAGGTTTTGAAAAGCAAAATTAGCACGGCAATGAAAAGGAAGACGGTGACAATTATTACCGTGTTAAATTCTGCAAAAGGTTGTTGCCTTGTTTTATATTCTCGGCCTATTTTGAAATATAGACTGCTGTAATCGTTCTATCCAAGTGTCTTGCAGGTCGCCAGCAAAAAGATTAGTCTCAATTTTATTGAAAAGAAAAACCTTTTACCTGTTGCAGTTTTAAACACTGTTTAACCATCCAAATTTTAGATTACTTTTTTTATTTCTATGACGCTATAAACCAACCTTTAATCTGCGATCTAATTGCCGCAGTGATTTCGTTTTCTTCCACAAAGTACCAGTTTAGACTTTGGTAGGTCGTGGTGCCATCGCTTTTGTTATGGAAAAAGATTAGCGCCCTTACAGTTGGAAATCTCATAGGAAAATCTTTCAGGGCTTCGGCATACCATTTTGCCCGATTTCCCCCAACAGCCAAGGAACCAAACTCGGCGATCATGATAGGCTTATTGAATTCAGCCAGTTCTTCGTAGTACTTGGAGAATATCTCCTCAAACGACCACCATTGACTCCAAGGAGCCACCGTTCCATAATTCAGCGTACCGGTAGCCACCCAATCAACGTAAGTGTCTCCAGGGTAGTATTCTTTGAATTGACCATAGGCTAGGTGAGGGGCCCACACCCAAAGTACATTCGTGACTTCTTCATTTTTGAAAAGATCTACTACATGGCGCCAAGCAGCGATAAAATCTTCCGGTTCATTGTTTTGGGGACCCCAAGGATAGCGGTAGGGGTCATTCATTTCATGGCCGAGCCTCAAGAACAGTGTCACTTTTGCATCTTTTGCATCTTTTGCCCACTGGATTAGATAGGAATCGTAGACTCCCTCGGCAACGGCTTTCATTCCTTCTTTATTCCTTTCTTCCACCGGTGGCAAATCCGAAAATTCCCCACCTCCAAAATCATTCAGCCAGGGTTCCCAGGTGATTACCGGTACTGATCCTAAAGTGGCAATCGAATGGACTTGATCTTTCGGGAACCGTTGTTCCCGTTTGCTTCCCCAGGCTCCATAGATATGGATCAGTGGAAACTCTGTATCCAGCGAATCCTCCAGCGTTATGATTGGTTGAACGCTTGTGGTTGCTTCATTATCGTACGCACCCAGAAATATTTTCTTTGGATCTCTCAAAGATTCTCTGTTGTACTGGGCTTCCGCAAACCAGGCAAGCTTTGCCGATCGACTCTTGGATCGCTGTTTTAGAATATGTTTTTCTTCAAACTCAGAAATAGCTCTACCTATCTTGAAAAATGCGTCCTCTACAGGCCCTGAAGATTCATCACCTACATAGGTAATACTGGCGACCAATCCCACTCCGACCGCAAGGGAGGTGATTACTACCAAAAATCTATAAATTACTTTTTTCATTGTCTTGTATTTTATTTCTCAGTAATCAGATCAGCTGATTTCACTGGTCTGCTTAGGCAATTGATTTAATGTTGTACCAATTGGTGACGTTTTCTCATGCCTGTAAACATGATGCTGGTCCTGTTTCAAGTTCCGGATTTTTGGGAAAGTTCCGTTTTAATTTGGTTCAAATCCACTTCCTCCCAAGGGGATTCGGAGGTGAGTTTACTGGATTCCCAGACAGCATACATCGATGCACAGGCCAATAGAAATGGGATAAATGCAAATGCCAGCATCCCGTAGGTGATTTCATAACTTGCAATCAGCTCCACTTCTGTTAGTAGATTGAATCGATCGTAGCTAATCCATGCAAGTGTGAAAACGAAGACTACAATCTGTACCAAAAGGGGTTTTGCAAATGGTGATATTTTCCCAATTACTGCTTGTTTAGCGGTAGGAATGTAAGGGATTTCCTTATCCACCAGGGAAAGCACAAACCCCATCAGGTACACCGGCCAACAGGCGAATTTCATGATCATTCCCCGCCAATGTAGGCCCTGTTCGGAGGCTGGATCACATAGCCATCGCTGGACATGAAAGTATATCCAGATCGAAAAAAAGACAATAGGAAAACCATAATACAGAAATTCAATAAAATACATCTGTGCTGGTAAAAGTCCTGTCCAAAAAAACAGAAAAGGGATCAGTAAATATAGAAGCGAGACCAATCCCTCTAAGTAATAGGTTCCTATGGTGATGTAGGATAGTTTTTGCCAAAACGATAGTTTCTTGAATAGTGTTGGCACTTCTGCAAAAAGCACTTCATGTACCCCCCTTGCCCATTTGAGCTGCTGCTTACAGAAGGACCCAAAATCTTCCGGTACCAGTCCTCTTGCGACCATCACCGGATGATAGACAGATTTCCACCCTGCAGCATGAATGCGAATAGAAGTTACCAAGTCTTCAGCAAGCCCAATCCCATGTCCTCCGGCAGACTCAAGTGCTTTGCGACGGAACGTACAGTTTGCTCCGATAGCCACACTGCAATTGTACCCGTTCATTCCCATTTGGGTGGGACCGTAGAAGGTATAGGTCTGCTCTGCAGCAGCCCGTGCGGTAAATGAGCGATACTGATTGTAATATCCCTGAGAAACTTGCACAAATCCAACTTTTTGATCCTCAAAAAAACCTAAAACCTCATCCAAAAAGTTGGGGAATGGAATGTGATCCGGATCCAGGACAAGGATGAAATCCTCTGAAGTTTTGGTGAGGGCAGCGTTGATTTTTCCGGCTTTTGCACCGGGGATTCCCACCAATCCCAGCCATATTGCCCCATATTTTTCTGCCACTTCCCTGAACCTCGGATCCTTTGTGTCATCCAATAGGTACGTGGTGTGCGGATAGGTAATCTTAGAGCAAGCTTCTAGTGTTTTCTCAAACATAGACAGGGGTTCTCCCGGAGAGCTTGTGGTGAAAATCGCCACGTTCAAACCCGCCGGAGCATTTGTTTTTACCGGTCTTTTGATTCCGAGGTAATTGATCCAAATAATGATCAACCGAAGCATCCCATACCAGAGAATCAAGGAAAGAAGAAAGAACAGGAATATATTTCCCACGTGCTCTGCTCTGAACCACCAGTCTGCAAAACGGAAGATCGAAATGGATCCGGCCATGATGAGGCAAATCAAAAAGAATTTTTGGATTCGTGAATCCTTTTTCGCTCTGCGAAATGACCAGAGGTTGTCCTGAGAGGTTTTATTCATTCCACAAACTTATTTTTAAACCAAGATTTAAAAGGTGACTAGTGAAGAAAATGGTTTCCTGATAGTTATAAGAAGAGTTTAGCGTTGATTTTGGGGAGATTTTCCAATCAATGGATGCTTTAAAGTCTAAAGGTGAAAATTCCTGATCGATCAAAATGAGGTAAATATCCTCTTGCGAAATAGGTTGATTTCCAGGCCCCTGTCCTAGTCCTGGTCCCTGTCCTAATCCCGAACTTTGCCCTGGTCCCGGACTTGGAGGTGCGCCAAAATAAATCATATTTGGATTGTCAATTCGTGCATAAACCCCCACATTTCCGGTTAAGCTAAGGTTGAATTTCGGAGTAAAATCAAATTTCACTTTGCCTAAGAATCCGTTTGTTACTTGATTGATTGGGGTAAAATAGGGGGTATAGGATCCGGGAATTACGGTTTCAAATCCGGTATTCCCGACTTGGTTTTTGATAGGTAGATTTTCGGAGAACCGGACTTCTTTGGAATCTGAAAAATTGAAAGAATAGCCCAGGCTAAGATGGATTGCATTGGCTTGAACTATCGGAATCAAAAACCAGGCAGCAAATGTCTGCACCCAGTTGTCATCTTCAAAAAGACTTTTTTGGTAGAGTGCTTTACCAATCCAGTTTTTCCCGGTTTCCCTTCCCAAAGAGCTTCTAAATGTGACTGGACTGATCGGTTGAGCAATGCTAGGCAAGGTGTATAAATAATATTCCTGATCAAGCGAGCCGGCTAAAACGAGGTTAGCGGGTAGTTTTTGGCGTACTTCTGCACCATAGGTTAATTCCTGATTTCCCCATTGGGATGAGTTGGCCATTCCGGCTCTTAGGTAAAGATCCGTTCCCGACTTGATAAATCCTGATTTCAGTGAGGCCTGTGCGATCTGAACCGTTTTACCGTTTTCATAGGTTCGGTATTCGGCAAGGAACCCGGGCTGAAGTAGTGCAGAATGATAAAACTCAGCCGTTGTCTGAAACCCGAAGTATTTCATGATCTGAGTATCAGAATAGAATACTGATTGAAATCCTATCCGTGGAGCAGTATTCTGTTTGATTTCTTTTTTAATTCGATTGGCGGGTTCGTTGTCAGGATAAGGAGCAAGAATTTTATCCAGGTAGGTATAGGATACATTTGGCTTACCTCCAGTCCAATAATTCATCTCTGCCAGCATTTGAAGGGCTTCGGGATGGTCCACTTCGAGGGTGAGAAATTCCTTGATTAGCTCTTCACTCTCCGGAAATTCATTTAATTCATAAAGAATTCTGCCAAAGTCCAGCTTGATCCATGCTAGTGAAGGATAGGTTTGAATTGATTTTTTGAAATATGATTTAGTGCTTTGGAAATCCTTGCTCCAATACAAGGCTTGCCCTTTGACGCGGATTACATTTTCATCCCCGGGATGGGATTCTTCGAGAATGTCCAGAAGTTGCAAAGCTTCATTTATTTTACCTTGATTCAGTTGAATCTTTGCAAAGTTCAATGAATCATAAAAATTTTGGGTTTGCCCATTAGTTTCATTGACTAAGTAAATATTGAAAAATAGATAAAGCAATAAGGACAATTTGGATATGGGGCCTCCAACTATCAGTTTTACAAGGTTCATTTAACCAGCGGGCGGGCTTTGTATTGGGTGATTTTATACCCTAAGCTACTTAAAAAAGTTATATTTTCATTTCAATCCTTTGCCTCTTTCAGTTGGTCACTATCCCAGGCTTGGTCGTTCATTGAAAACTTTCGGGAAAGTTCACCTGAAAGCAGCGCCTCCTGAATTTCGATTTGCTTTCTGACTTTGGAGATGTATTCAGCTTGATTACTTCGGTAGTTGACGAGAACTTTAAGTGAGTCTTCATCGTATTTTCTGAATTGAGCTGCCAATCGATGAACAGTGTGTGCCCGAAAGCCCAGCTTTTGTAGCGCTTCCTGTCCCATTCGGATGGAAGTATCAAGGTGCTCCCGGTAAATATTTTCAACGCCCATTTCCATAAATTCAAACGCATCATACCGATTTTTGGTCCGAATCATAATCTCCAAATGGGGAAAATGCTCTTTACAGAGTTCAACAAGTTTCTTGTTGGTTTCTGTAGAATTGATTGCTGATATGAGAATTTTGGCGTCTTCCGCACCGGCAGCATGGAGAAGATCGAGTCTTGTCGCATCTCCAAAATAAACCCGGAAGCCCATTTTTCGCAGTAAATCCACTTGATCCGGATTGAAATCCAAAACAGTAGCTTCAATCCCATTGGCTCTTAAAAACCTTCCCATGGTCGAACCAAAGTGTGAAAATCCTACCAGAATAACCTTGTTTTTTTTATCAATTAGATCTGCTTCCTGCCTTGGTTTTGCCTTTGATTTTTCAAGTTTTGGAAGGATCACTTTGTCTAAAGTAAGGCTGAATATGGGCGTCAAGGTCATGCTCAATGCCGTAATTGCCATCAAAAGGTCAGAGGAGGTCGTTGACAAAATCCCCAACTGAAGCGCAAACGCATAAGTCACAAATGAAAATTCTGAGACTTGGGCAAGCCCAATCGAAAAACTCAGGTTATCGCCGGGACTCAATTTTTTTACTTTCCCAATTGCTCCGAGAACCAAAGCTTTGACCAGAATCACCCCAAGCGTCAATGAAAGGATGCTTAATGCATCTGAAAAGATAAGTTGAAAGTTGATGGTAGCCCCAACGGCCATGAAAAACAAGCCCAATAGTAATCCTTTGAATGGGTCAAGGTCGGATTCCAGAGCATGTTTATAAGGGGAGTTGGCTAAAATAACCCCGGCTAGGAATGTGCCTAAAGCAGGACTTAGACCTACCAGTTCCATAAGAAATGCGATCCCGACCACGATCAAGAGGGCAGAAGCAGTAAATAGTTCTCGCAGCTTTGTTTTGGAGACCCAATTCAATAAGGGCCCAAATCCGAAACGGCCCAGTAAAACTACCAAACCGATTGCCCCAACTATCATTAGGGTTTGAATCCAGCCCGGCTGATTCCCTAAAATCCCACCATTGTCAGTGCCTAAAGTATCCGCATTTGCAACTGCCAGCAAAGGCAAAATTGCCAAAATCGGGATGACCGCGATGTCTTGAAGCAGCAAGACCCCAAAAGACATCTTGCCGGATGGAGTGTCCATTTGATTTTTTTCCTTGAGGGATTGCAGTACAATGGCAGTGGAAGACAGCGCCATGGATAGCCCTGCAGCAAGGCTGATTCTCCAGTCAATTCCTAAAGCCAAAGCAAAACCGAAAATCAATCCTGAGGTTACTATCACTTGGGTCAGACCTACATTTAAGATCAGGTCGCGCATTTTCCATAAGTTCTTAGGCTCAAGCTCCAAGCCGATCAAAAACAGCATCATCACTACACCAAACTCGGTGCTGTGCATGATGTCCTGTCCTTGGGTTTCATCTCTTATAAATTCAAATCCATAGGGTCCGACAAGAATTCCTGCAACCAGATAGCCCAATACCGAACCCATTCCCAAACGTTTTGCTATTGGGACACAGACGATAGCTGCCAGGATGTAGACGATAGCATTAAAAAGAAATCCATCCATAGGTTATGCTTTTTGGATGTAGGGCAGAGTAACCTGATCGGAATTCATCAATTCCAGGATTAGGCTTTTATATTGGGCCGCTTTTATGGCAAGCTCAGCCTCTGTAACCCTGTGTGTTCCGCCAACATGAAATGCAGGAAGGTATCGCATATTGCAGAGATAGGCAGTCTGCTCAAAAGGTCGCAGAAATTCTTCAATCGTAAATCTATTTCTTCCCTCCTTAGAATAGACTTCTGAGGCACCACCTGAAGTGATCGCATTGAATATGTACTTGTTCTTCAGAAAAATCCCTCCGGGACCATAAGCCCACCCAAATTCCAGCACCAAGTCGATCCACTGCTTCAAAAGTGGTGGGCAGGAATACCAATAAAACGGATGCTGCCAAATAATCACATCATGTTCAAAAAGAGCTTCCTGTTCCTCCTGAACGTTTATATTGAAATCAGGGTACAGTTCATAGAGGTCTCTGACTTGTAAATTTTGCAAATCACTTACCGCATTAATAAGTGCCTGATTGGCTTCTGAATGTTCGTATTTGGGATGGGCAAAAAGTACCAGGATTTTGCGCATAAATCTTGGGCTTAACCTTGTTCTTTTTCCTTGTAATAATAACCGAGGGCTCCGGAGGGACATCGTTTGACTTGATTGACCAATTCCTCGGAAGTCGCGTTTCCAATTGCAATCCAGGGCTTTTTCTTTGGGTCAAAAACTGCCGGAAGACCTCGGACACAGCGCCCTGAATGGGTACAGCGTTCCGGTTGCCAAGTGATGATAACTTCCCCGTTATCATATTCTTTTTTTGTTGAAGTGCTCATGGAAAAATAGGTTTTGTAAACTCTAGTATACCAAAATATTGGGATTGTATTTCCTTATTCGGCTCAAAAAATTAAAACCTGCCTTGGATTTCAAGGCAGGTAGTTTTGAATAGGGCGTTTTATTCCGATTTGGGCTTTCTTAAAACCAGATAAAAGCAATAGACAGTGATCCCCAAAATCAAGCTTTGGGTGATTATTGCGAGAATTAATGCAGAAGTATTCATAGTGTTTTTCTTTTGCGATTGAGTGTAGAATACCAAACCAGCACAGTGATTCCCAGAAAAAGCAGGAGCAGTTGAGTTCTGGCCAAATTGGTAAACAGCATTTTCTTTTCAAAGAAATCAGCTTTATCCGGATTGAGTAAAAGCTGCTCTTTGACATCTTCTTGAGTGATTTTCGAAATCAGGGAACTGGAATCAAAAGTAAATCCATTCCCTTCCAACAGGGTTGCTAGCGCTCCTGACCAATCATTTCCCTGTGGTGTAACTAATGCCCCGATGAAAACCAGGATTAGCAATACGGGAGTTACATACTTGATGATAAATTTATAAATGGAAGGGATCCGGATATCAGCCCCTCTGTTAAGCTCTGCCCAACCCCGATCAATCCCAAAAACCCAACCAAAAAGGATAATTTCCAGAAGTGCAAAAACCACTAAACTGACTGTGCCCGCCCAGTAATCATACTCGTCGAAATAGCCATATTGATAAAATAACACCGTAGGAAGTCCCATAGCCAGTGCTATTAAACCAAAGGAAATCGCCCCCTTGACTTTATTCCAACCAAATTCATCTTTCATAAATCCCATCCAAGGAGTACCCATGGCGAGTGAAGATGTAATGCCTGCGAAAAACAAGAGTCCAAACCAGCTAATCCCCGCTATCGCACCAAATACAGCTCCCCATTGCTGAAACAAGTAGGGCATAGTCTGAAAAGCCATTCCAAAACCGGCATTTTCCATGACCCAATCCAAACCAAGAAAACCGGCTGCAATGGGTATGACGATGGCACTTCCCAGCAACACTTCCACAAACTCATTGGTAAAACCTGCCGAAAGGGAGTTGAGCGCGATATCTTCATTTTCTCTGACATAGGAAGCATAGCATTGGATGGATCCCATGCCTACCGATAGTGTAAAGAAAATCTGTCCTGCTGCTGCCAGCCAGACTTTGGGATCGGCCAGTGAATCATATTGGGGTGTCCAGAGAAAATTGATCCCATCCCAGGCATTTGCATTCGGGAATTCTGCACTTGCAAAATCGGAACCCATGGTCCAGCCTTGGTAGGCCAGGATGATCCCGAAGACTACTAAAAGTGGCATTCCGATTTTCGCTACTTTTTCGATTCCTCCCAGTCCTGTGGATAGGATGTATACATTCACTCCCAATATCAGGATGTAAACGAGGATTGGAAGAAAGGGAATTCCCAAATCCGATCCGGTCAGGTTTACATAGTGGTCAAAGAAAAGGCTAACCTCTTCCTTGCCCATTCCAGTGAATGTTCCAAAAACAGAATGAAGCACATAGATGAAAGTCCAGGATTCGATGTAGGTGTAATAAGCGACTACGGCGATATTCGTGAAAATGCCAAAAACACCGATGTATTTCCAGATGGGCTTTTTGCTCATCGAGTCCAAGATGTAGGGCGTGCTGTGATTGCCCAACTTTCCTCCAAAGCGGCCGATGGACCATTCGGTGAATAACAGTGGAATTCCCATCAGAAGAAAGCAAATCAAATAAGGGATAATAAAAGCCCCCCCACCATTTTGAACAGCCTGAACAGGGAATCGAAGGAAATTTCCAAGCCCCACGGCATTGCCGGCCATTGCCAAGATCAGACCGATGCGTGAACCCCAGGATTCATTTTTTGTAGTCATAGGATTGTTAGAAAAAAGAGGCTATCTCAGCAAGGTTTCCCGTTATCATTCTGAGCGGAGGAAATGGCCATTTCTAGGGAAAATGACAGCATTTCGACTACGTTTCGTTTGACATAGGACATTTATGAGACAGCCTCTTTGCTTAATTTGTTAATTGCTGATTAATAAGTTGAGCCCATTTTGAGGCTATCACTGTCTCACCGAGCAAATCGGAATAGTCCTCTGCGGAATAAATTGGCAATTGGATAGCCGGCTTTGCAGGGCTTTTGAATTCGATTCTCAGCGCTAAGTTTTCGAGAATTTTCTTGGTGCCGGCGATGTTTCCATTTTCCTGAAAGTCTTCAGTTACAGCGGCTTTCTTTACTTCAGGTAGGGACACAGCTATTTTTGAACCCTTTTCTCCAAAATTGCAATAGACGAGTGTTTTGCTTTGCTCATCCATGCCCAGGATATAGCGATTTCGCCAGTCTTCCCGGATGTTTGGATTCAATTTGAGCTCGGAAATGAAGCCATTGAATTTGTCCAAAAATTCCTTTCGGCTTTTTTTATTTTTTAGGGAATAATAAAAGAAAATGGCGGACACAGCGGCCATAAATACACTTGCCACAACAAGCGTAGGGATATCAATATCAAACATGATTTTTTGGTAGGATAAGTTAGAAATGTGTTTTAATGCCTTGAGGCTTAGGATTAAAACACTTTGCTACCAAGTGTAGAAGAAGTGAAAAAAGGTGATCAAAACATCAAAAAGTGGTCTCGACTTTTGGAAAAAAGCCGGAGCGCGGTATTGAGAATGAGGTAGAAGCCAATCAATCCGGCTACCTGAATTAACAAAGGCAGTAAAGCCCAGATCAGCTTTAAAGCCTGGAACACCGGGGTTTTCTCCCGAAGTACGAAAGGTAAGCTCAGGAGAAAATAATTCACTTAGACTGGATTGATTATCCTGCCAAGCCTTGCTGGTTTTGGCATCAGGAGGAAATGAAAATGAAGCAGCCAAACCTACCAGCCAAAAGAGGCTCAAGAGCATGGCAATTTTCGTTTTTTTCATTTTTTCGACTTTCAACTAATCGACAAATGTAGTCGATATTCAGGTGATAAATCCAAATGATCAACGGCTATTTTTTCAAATCAAAAAATGAGGCATTTTCGATTCCACTTATAAACGCTGCTTTTTTCCATGGCGAGGAAGGAAATAATGTCGAGGTCATCACCAGTTCGCCATTGTTTACAAAAACCTCGATTGAGCAGGCATCCAAAAAGATCCGCAAATCTTCCGCTTTCCAACTCATCGGTGCTGAATGCATCGCTGCAAAATCCGGGTGAAAAGCTTCATTTCCTGCGTAAGTTCGGTCGATTGACACCAATCCCATTTCCTTGGTAATGCTTACTTTTTCATTCAGCTCATTTGAAAATACGAGAGCGAAATTATCCGAACCGTCCAATTCCAGTTTGATTTCAACAGCTTGGGAAGGAAGGTTGCTGGTCTTGTCTATCGTAATTTCCTCGCCTCGAAGGCTTTCCAATTCTTTGGCTGGAGCTGATTTGAGGAGCAAAACGCCATTAATTTCAATTAAACTGAGCTCTCGGGCTACCGTCATGGCTGATCGCCAAGAAGTAGTAGGTACGACCTGAGCATATAGCCAATTACTCATCCATCCTATAAAAAGCGTTCGGGATTCTTCTTCAGGGAGATTGGACCAGGTGACTCCGGCATAATTATCCGGCCCATAGTCGAGCCAACGGATCATGGTGTCATCGGGAGTGAATGTTCCATTTTCAAAATTCCCAATGAAATATTGAGTAGCTGATCCCTTTTGTGGACCACCGGGATTGATACTCACGAGCAAAACCCACTTTTGGTCTCCATTAGGTGCGGTTAAGGACAATAAGTCCGGACATTCCCACACACCTCCATGTGCTCCGATACTTTGGCCAAACTCCCCGGTAAACTTCCATGTTTTCAAATCCTCTGACTCAAAAAACTGAATACGATCCTGCGCAGCCAATGTCATATTCCATCGTTTGGTACCATCCTCTTTTATTAACTCTGTGACTTTGGGATCACGGAAATCGCGAATTCCTTGATTTGGAAGCACAGGATTTCCTTCATACTTTGTCCAGGTTCTTCCTTTGTCTACTGAAAAAGCAATACCCTGACTCTGAAAGTCTGTTGCTCCGGATTTTTCACCAGCCATATCGTGATAGGTGAAAACAGCAACGATAGGAGGGGTTTCTTCCGTACCCAACCCTGAGGTGTTTTCACGATCATACACTGCGCTTCCCGAAAAAATGTAGCCAAGACTGTCTGGATAGATTGCAATTGGCAATTCCTCCCAGCGGACAAGATCCTTGGATACTGCATGTCCCCAGTGCATAGGGCCCCAAACGGTACTATCGGGATAGTATTGGTAGAAAAGATGGTACTCTCCATCGAGGTAAAACATGCCATTTGGATCATTCATCCAGCCTTTTTGCGGGGTAAAATGATATTCCGGGCGATATTGCTCTGTTACCGTTTCAGAGAAGGTAACTTCAGGTCTGGAGCTGCAGGAGCAAATCAGAAGGCCCAAAGGGATCAGAAAGCTGAATAAACGAGGTCTGAAGAACATTTTTTTTGAGGGTTTTTGGTATCTGAGCGATTTGTGTAATACAAATAAGTGTCAATTTTAACTTATATATCTTAGTTTTGCCCGACCTTTTTTTGATAAAATAAAAATTATGGAATCGAGCTGGACTAAAAAGTCACAAAGAGGAATAACTACCCAACCCGGGAGATTTCATTTGACTACCAACAAACAAACGAGCAAGATATGAAAGGAATTATTTTGGCCGGTGGCTCCGGTACGCGACTTTATCCTCTAACGATCGCCGTCAGCAAGCAATTGATGCCGGTCTATGATAAACCTATGATTTATTATCCGCTCTCAGTGCTGATGATGGCGGGAATCAGGGAAGTGTTGATCATCACCACTCCAGAGGACTCAGCCTCATTTCAGCGGCTCTTGGGAGATGGTTCACAGTTGGGATGTCGCTTTGAATATGCCATTCAACCTAGCCCAGATGGTTTGGCACAGGCATTTATCATCGGAGAGGAGTTCATCGGTCAGGACAAAGTGGCTCTGGTTCTGGGAGATAATATTTTCTACGGATCCGGTCTTCATCAAACACTTCAGGAGAATACAGATCCTACCGGGGGAGTTGTGTTTGCCTATCATGTCAACGACCCGGAGCGCTATGGGGTAGTGGAATTTGATGAAAACCAGCATGCAATTTCAATCGAGGAAAAGCCCATCAATCCAAAATCAAATTATGCCGTACCCGGACTCTATTTTTATGATAATGAGGTAGTTGAAATCGCAAAAAGCATCAAGCCAAGTTCGCGGGGTGAACTCGAGATTACGGACATCAACAATGTCTACTTGAGAAAAGGAAAGCTCAGAGTGGCAATTTTGAACCGGGGTACTGCTTGGCTTGATACCGGCACGCATCAGTCCTTGTTACAGGCAGCTCAGTTTGTCGAAGTGATCGAAGAGCGGCAGGGTCTGAAGATTGGATGTGTCGAAGAAATCGCTTTTCGAAACGGTTTTATCGGCAAGGAAGAACTGCTCAAAGCAGCGGATAAATTAGGTAAAAGTGGCTATGGAGGATACTTGAGAAAGTTGGTTCAATAAGGCAAGTTCAATCCGGAGAAGTATATTGTAACCAAATTCTTGGTAAAAAAATCAAGGCAGAATAGCACACCGAAAAAGAATTGGGAGGATATTCTAGATTCGCTTTTAGCCTTTAAAAAGACTAATCTTCGTAAAGGTGGTGCTTTTTCAGAAAGTCCAGGATGTGTTTTCCAGTCAGCGGCTTGGTAATGTAATCCGATACTTCGGGATAGGAAAAGGCTTTGGTTTTATCACTGGTATCGATTGAACTGGTAATTATGGAGATTAGAAAGTGTTTTTTAATTTTCTGATCGAATTTCTTGAATTCATCAAGAAAACCCCAAGCATCCATGATTGGCATGTTGATATCGAGAAGAATTAAAATATGCTCATCGACATGATCATACTCATTTTCGGCTATTTTTTTAGAAATCATGTCAATAGCCAATTTCCCGTTTTCAAAAGCTGAAATCGTATTTTTAAATTCTATACTTCTGAGGATTCTACTGGCTACCATTCTCACGATTGCGTCATCGTCAACCAAATAAACTTCCTTTACCTTAAACAAACTCATGAATCCAAAATTTCTTTCAAAATTATATGTTTTTATTTATAAAATTTAGGATAAAGTTAATTTCGTGAAATAAAAGTTTGATTTAAGGTTGATTGATTAAAAATTGTTTTTTACCCTAAAGAAAATGTTTTGTATAACCTGATCCCAGAAAGGTAAATGAGTGTGGCAAAACAGGCATAATCCTAGTAATCACATGATTTTCTTTCTTTTGAACCAAATGAAAATCAGGACTGAAACAAGAGCCATCAGCCCCAGAGCCAGGTAGTACCCGTTCGTCCATTTTAGTTCTGGGATGTTTTCGAAGTTCATTCCATAGACACCAACGATAAAAGTAAGCGGGAGGAAGAATGCCGAAAAAATCGTCAGAAGCTTCATTACTTCGTTACTCTTCTGAGAGGTAAGGTTTAAGTGGGTGTTTAAAATGGAAGTAGCATCCTCAATGACTTCATCAAAGTGGAGAATCAGATTGACACAGGTTTCTTTCAAATCCTGCAAAGTCGAAAAATGAATTTCATTTACCTGGATTTGATTCAGTACGTTTTGCGTGAGCTGAAGTATTTTTTTACTGATTCGCGCTTTGGATTTTTGGAAATAAAGTGCCTGAACTGAGATTTTACCATGCCTGTTTACGAAGATTTCCTTTTCATATTCATCAATTTTATCACTCAGCCAATCCAACGGTGCTTGGTAAGTCGACAACATCTGCTGTAATATCCCCAGCATCAGGTCTTCGGGATCATCAAATTCCTTCTGAAATAGCGCATCCAAAAACTCAAAGGGTTTTTGGTGGATAGTGATTAGTCGGTCTGAACTGACTACAAATGCAATTTTATTGGTAAGTTTTGTTACTTCTGAGTAATTATGGCTAGGATCAGCCGAATAAGCACGAATAATGACAAAAGTAGTCCCGTCCTGTTTTTCAATCTTTGGTAAGTGCCCGTGCTGAAGGGAATCTTCCAGAAGTTTGATCTCAATATGAAAGGGGGCGGTCAGTTCTAGGAGTTCTTTCTTTTTTGGCTTTTCGAGATCGAGCCATTCAAATGTGCCGCAATTTTTGTGGGTTTGACCCATAAAATCAAGTGTTTTTGTTAGTAAAAATTTTTCAGAAGGTTTGCCTCAAAATAAGCAAAAAGGCACTGATTTTGGCTAAAGCAAAAAAATAAATGCCGATTATCGCATGATTTGCTCCAAACTGAGCCGTAAAATTTCCGCCATGTTTTTACAGTTCAGGAAATCCAAATTTTTATAGTGTTTGGCTAGTTCATCACGCAGTTGCTCCACATTTTGGATAGGTGCTATCCGGTCTTTTTCCATAGCGTGAAGGACATCTTCGATTTCTTTGTGCGATGACTTAAACCGAGTCGCTATCAGTGCACGCTCCTCACGCTGATACTGCCGCATAGACTCAGGGGTGATACACTTCATGCCCAACTCAATCAGGATGTTGTTTTCTTTGAAATATTGAGGCAGGTAAATTGATTTTTTTCCCTCATAGGACTGCTGGTCAAAGTCAATCGCCCGAATCCGGTAGTGTGTTTCCTCAAAGTCCGGAGTGACATCTACCACAAAATTGGAGCTGTGCATATCTCCCAAAAGTCGGACAAAGCATCGCTCATTGAATTTGACAAATTCCTTTGACAAACGGATAGGGTTGAGGTTGGGGTCTTCCATCATCTGCCTCATAAATTTATCTCCGGGGATTCCTGCAATATGTTCCTCGATCAGGGTATTGCGATGGACGAGATAGCTGATGCGGTTAGGAGAAAGTAAATGCTCCAATTCCAGGCCGTAAACCCGGGAGGCGTCGGCATTTTTGATGTAGAAATAGTCAAAATTATCATTGATTCGATTGACGATTCGTACTCGAAAAGGCTGGGTGTTGCCATAGATACAAAGGTCAATCCGGTCCACATAGAGGTGGTTCATCACGCTCATATCACCGCCTGCTTTTAGCAAGGCATAGATTTTTTTGACATTAAGGTGAATTTCCTCGCGGTCGCTTTGATCGTAAAAAACGGTTTCCCAAAGGGTGTCCTGATCTTTGGAATCATAGAGCGCGATAGAGCTGGTATAGCGCAAAAGCTCATGGTAGTGAATAGGTATATCCACTTCCCGGGCATAGTTGATCAAATAGCGCCTGAGTCCAGCACTGATGGGATAAATTTGCTTTTTCTTGCTGATCAAAGCCATGGGTCAAAGGTCCACGTGCTGACTTTTCTTCAGATTACGGTCAAAAATAAACGGACCAAAAGGTAAAATCGATGCCAACAGGGCAAAGAATGTCCTTCCAAACTCCCATTTCAATTTGGTTGAAGTGGGAAACACGATATAGATATAAAGGATAAACAAAACACCATGAACCCACCCTACATAGGTGACCGCAAGTGGCTGATCAAACATATATTTCAAAGGCATCGCAATAAAAAGCAATACCAAAAAAGAAACACCTTCGATCAAGCTGATCCATTTGAATCGTTTAGCCCATTTAGTCTGTTCTGAATTCATTTTTTTCCTGACCTGAGGTTGAATAAGATTTGAAGTGAATTCCAAAGTTTCACTTTAAGTTTTTTGTCTTCGAAAATTGCACTGAGAGAATCGGCAAAAAGAAATTCAGTCTCCCCATCAGCGTGGATTTCATAAGGTTGATCAAACAGTGCGTTGACGGGATGTTTGATTTTGCCGAATTTTAAAACCACATGGGCATTCAGCGCCTGAAAATCTTCCATACTTCGATTCTCCAATACTGCTGAAGAAGCCATTCCCACTTCGCTCATCGAATGTCCTACAGCTTTGATCATATTGACCAGCATCTCCATTACCTCTGAGGGAAGCACCGCTTCTTCATGGAGAATCAAAATCCCTTTGGAAAAACTCCCATTTACCGGAATTGGCTCCACTTCGGGTTCTGATGCGACTAGCGCGGGTGTATTCGCCGTATTTCCTTCCAACTGACTCAAAATCGCCTTCTGATCCTCCGGTAGTAAATAAATTTCCTCTGTGATCAGGTATTGAAGTTCCTGGATACTGTCATTTTCCATGGGAGGAAATTGGCTAAAAAATGCCGTACGGCAAAGTTTGGAAGAGATAAAAGCAGCTTGATTTTTAATTTGAGTTGAACCTCCTGAAAGCGAATAGCTTACATGCCAATTCCATTATTCCAAGGGTTGGGACTTTTTCGGGTTAAGGCAAATTGAAAATAGATTTCAATTCAACTGCATCTTCGGGTTTCATTCGTTTTGCCAGCACCAGTCTTAGTTGTCTCCTTCTCAAAGCACCTTCGAAGAGTTCTTTTTCCTCTTCTGATTCGGCAACTACTTCTGGCACTTCGATGGGTCTTCCGTTTTGGTCTACGGCCACAAAAGTGAAAAATGCTCGATGGGTCATGATTTTCTTGCGGGCAGGGATATCCTCGGCTGTCACTTCAATAAAAACTTCCATGGAGGAATTGAAAGCCCGGGTAACCTGTGAACGAAGTGTGACGACATTGCCGAGGTTGATTGGCTGTTTGAAGGAAATGCTATCCGCTGAAGCCGTGACCACGATGCGATTGGAGTGTTTTTGTGCGGCAATGGCAGCCACGATATCCATCCAATGCATAAGTCTACCCCCCATGAGGTTATTCAGGGTGTTAGTATCGTTGGGTAGGACCATTTCGGTCATGATGGTGACGGATTCCTTCGCGGACTTTTGCTTAACCATAACATTGAATTTCGACAAAAATAGAAATAAAATTTTGTCAGCCTAAATAAAAAATCGATTTTCAGAACTTTATACCGTGTTTGATTGCCTTAATTCAGTTTTTTAACTGATCTTTTCATAAATGAAACAGGGAATGATTTCACCGTTCTGTTTGGAATTTCAAGCGGCCCTTTTTCCAAATGGAATAAATTGCTTTACCTGCTATTTCCATCCCTCTTTACCCAAAAGTGGAACAAAAGAAAAACCTTCATATTCCTCTCGTATGTGGTCTTTAGCCGATTTTTTGGTGATTTTGACCATGGCCTGTCTTCTTCGGTCACCTACTGGAATCACCAATATTCCGCCCACTTTCAATTGCTGTATTAATGCTTCGGGAACTACAGGGGCTCCTGCCGTCACAATGATTTTATCATACGGAGCATGTTGCGGAAGTCCACCCGTTCCGTCTCCATAGAATAGATGAAGGTCAATTCCGAGCCGTTTCAAAAATCGCTGAGTACCCTCAAATAGTTTTTTTTGATATTCTATGGTATAAACTTCCGCTCCCAGGAGGTGCAAAATTGTCCCTTGATACCCTGAACCTGTTCCGATTTCGAGGATTTTATCTCCATGCTTCACATCCAAGAGTTCGGTCTGAAAAGCCACTGTATAGGGCTGCGAGATCGTTTGCCCTTCACCTATTGGAAAAGCCTTGTCTTCGTAAGCATGGGAGATCAAGGCAGAATCAAAAAAGAAATGACGGGGAAGGCTGTTAATTGCATCTAAAACCCGTTCGCTTTTGATACCCTTTGCACGGAGTTCGGAGACGAGCGCCCGACGTTTTCCTTTGTGCAGGTAAGTATCTTCAAGTTTTAGCATTTGGTCGTGGTTTGTTGATCGAAGATAATTGAATATTTGCCTTACTTTGAACCATGGTAGGCATTTTTTGATTATCCAATTGATCCATTGAAGCTTAATATTTAGACATGTTTACAGGAATCATAGAGTCTTTTGGTACCATAGAAAAAATCACACACGAAGGAAGCAATGTTCATTTTGATCTGAATTCGCCTATTGTCTCTGAGCTTAAAGTAGACCAATCTCTTGCCCATGACGGGGTTTGTCTGACTGTGGTGAAAGTTGATCCGGCAAATTATCGGGTCACGGCAATCCAGGAGACGATCAATAAGACCAATTTGTCCGGTTGGGATGTAGGAAAAAAAGTAAACCTAGAGCGATGTATGCCTGCAAATGGCAGATTTGATGGACATATTGTACAAGGGCATGTGGACCAAACCGGAATTGTGAAAAGAATCGTTGATCAGGAGGGTTCTTGGGTTTTTGATTTTGAATTTGACCAGTCTTCTGGAAATGTAACGGTAGAAAAAGGATCCATCACCATCAACGGTACGAGCCTAACCTGTTTCAATTCCGGGCCGGGGAGGTTTTCTGTAGCAATCATTCCATACACTTACGAACACACCAATTTTCACCAACTTCAAGTCGGTGATCGCGTCAATCTTGAGTTTGATATTGTCGGAAAATATATCGCCAGAATGATCAAAGGATATTAATTATTGGGCCTGGCGAAGAGTTTTGGAAAGAACTATTCAGGATAGTTTTTTTCTAACAGGTAGAGATAGGGCTGAAGCGCATGGTGTTTGAATACTTTGTCTTTTTCATTCGGATAGAGACTATAGTATGCGTCATCAGGGTATAAAATGATGAAATTTCCTGCCCGCGTGAAATGGTTACTGTCAAAAAATGTGGGTGATTGGTAAAAAGGAAGCGTTTTGATCACTTCCTTGCCAGCATAATTTCCCAAGTACTTTTGAAACTTGTTTTTGGCCCGTTGGGTGGGATTGTCAATGTTATTGTAGACTTTTTTGAAGACTAGATTTTTCGGGAATTTCTGTTTCTTGATAAAACTCCGCGCATCAGAAAAAGGATTGGTTACATTGAAATCATTGACTGTCTGCACAGAAAATGGAGTCTCGGGAACCCAATCAGCTCCATTGACCACATTGAATGCCCAGCCACCCCTGGTGATGAATTCATAATGATAGGCGAAATAAAGATTTCCGGGTTTTGGGGCTGCGCTGGCATAGGTTTTTATCCGAATAGGCTCTTCCCATTTTCCGGTCTCTTTTAAATGATAGAGATGGGCAGTCATCAAATAGGAGATAGCCCCTCCTTGACTGTGACCCGACACGATAAAATCCCGATAGCCTGATTTATACAGTGAATCCATTTTTGGAACCAAAGTCTCGGCAAGTGCGCCAGTGGAAAGCGTCCAGCCGACGTGCACAGCGGCTTTAGGGTTATCGCTAAACTCGTATTCGAAGGTGTTATTTTCTGTGATTTTCATTTTTCCCTGTGCAGGAATCATGGCAGAATAAAAATTTGCCAGCCAGGAGGTTGGATTGTTTGCCGTGCCACGGATGGTAATCCAGGCTATTTTTTGAGTTTGATCGATCCAGAGGTACCATTTATTTTCCAAGCCTACCAGTGGAGATTCATAAACCCGCTGGAGCTTGGGATTCTGAGGTATTCCTCTGATATAGGTGGAATCCTGTACACTCCCCGCTGTGATCCCGAGAAAATCTTTGTATTCTGAGGGGGAAAAACCGGGTTTAAGCTGCGCAAGACTTAGGTTGGCGCTTAAAAAAAAGAGAGTCAGAAGGTGTAAACGGATTTTTTTCATAACAAAAACCAAAAAACGGATGAAGTAGTATAACCAAAGTGAAACCAAAAAAACCTTATTGGTTTAAACTTAGCGTTTTGACATCAGGATCTTTGACTAATCGAAAACCAACATTGGAAGTACCTGAATCATAAGCTGTTCCCTGTCTGGCAGAGGGTCGATAATTGACACAATAATTTGCAGCGCAAAGGTAAGAACCTCCTTTCATGACGCGTTCCATGGCAAATGGATTGTCCGGATTATAGCAAGGATTCATTCCCACATCCAATTTTGGGGCTTGTCCTGCCAGCCGGGCGTACTTCAGTGCATCGTACCAGTCAGCAGTCAACTCCCAAACATTTCCGATCATATCAAACAGTCCAAACGAATTGGGAGGGAAAGAACCAACCGGTGAAGTCCCTATGAAGCTGTCTTTTCCTTCATTTTGGTGGGGGAAAATTCCCTGAAATGTGTTGGCAAGGTATTGACCGTTTGGCGTAAGTTCATCTCCCCAGGCAAATCGTTTTCCGTTCATTCCGCCGCGGGCAGCAAATTCCCATTCAAACTCGGTAGGAAGTCGTTTCCCAATCCACTTGGCATAAGCTTCGGCATCTTCAAAGGCAATGTGTACAACGGGATGATTTTCCCTTCCCTCAATCGTACTTCCCGGGCCTTCGGGATGCTTCCAACTTGCTCCATCTACCCACTTCCACCAGAGTGAAATATCAGTGGTTGGTACAGCGTAGGAAGGGGGATCGAAGACCATTGATCCTGGAGTCAAAATCAAATCGTCAGGTTTAGGAGTGCCTGGAGGTAATTGCTTTTTAAGTTCTTCCCATTCCGGTTTTCGTTCTGCAAGCGTAAGGTATCCTGTCGCCTCAACGAATTTTGAATATTCTTCATTAGTCACTTCATGGGTATCGATCCAATAGCCATCGACTTCAACCTGGACCGCAGGTTTTTCTGCGGGATAGGCATCCGCTTCATTTGTACCCATGGTAAATTTACCCCCCGGGATCCAAACCATTGCCGGTTCCTTCTTGGGAGGTTCAGGATTCGAAAAGATTATTTGAGAACTAGCAGCCGGATTTTCCTCTTTTGATTCTTGGGGAGAATTGCAGGACACTGAGAGAAACCCAAAGATGAAAATGAACTTAAACGTGGATGGATTCATAAGCCTAAGTTAATTCAAAAAGTGTTTTTTATCCAAGATTAATCATTAGTATCAATTCTTAGATCTACTCTTGATAGCTTTATTTCTACTTTTTTTCTCAATTTATTGAAAAACTGCTTTCGTTTTTTTTCACCCGTTCCGCTGATTAGTGTGGATCTTTTCATTAAGTTTTCCAGGTTTTTAAACATCGATTCATTGAACTTCTGGTCAGTCGATCCAATGAAATACATGACACTATGGTTGAGGTAGGTAATCTTCGTTTCTCCCAATTCAGCCATGAAGGTGTTGTCACCCAGGACAATTTCATTCAAATACATTTTGTATTCAGCACTCTCTTCTGTAGGGGGATGTCCCAAAATTGATTTTTTGCCCGTTTCCGCCATTTTTTCCAAATGGTCGATCACTTCCAGGACACAATTGTACAGCGTGATGGTATCTTCCGGGTTTTTGATCAGGCCCATTTCATGATAGACCTCGATTTGTCTCAGCGTGGTGTTGAGACCCTCTTCGTTCCAGATTTCTGATGTAGGAACACGGTTGTAGATTTTGATGGTTTTTTGGGTGATTTCCCGATATTTTTCAAAATGATTATCAGCGATTGAAAACTTAACCGATTTCAGACTTTCGAATAAAAGAATCGACTTCATCCAAAAGAAAAACTTAAAACCCGCTAATGCCGGGTGATAATAATGGTGGAAGGGAGGCATGTCCTTGACCAAAAAGTAAACGTGCTTGTGGCTAAAACTATTGACCAGATTGAGCTGGGCTAGGACATCTTCCATCCACATCATAAAACTATCATCCTGGTAGGTGTTGGTTTTCCCTTGGAACATGATAGAGTTTGAATTTAGACTGAAAAATTTATCGAGGGATACATTAAATCGCTGACAGAGAATTCTCAGCTCCTCGAAGTCTAAAAGTTTTTCGCCTCTTATCCTTCGATAGGCGCTGTCCATACTGACATTTAGTGTTTCGGCTACCTCGTCAACTAATGAGGCATAGGAAGGAATTGCGGACTTAAGGCTGGCGAAAAATTGAGCCTGATTGGTTGATGTTATTGTCATACTACAATTTTTAATAATAGGTTTATGCTCACAAAAGTGTATTTCAATGTAGGGAAAGTTAATATACAATTCAACAAGTAGGTAAAATTTTCTATTGTATACAGATTTATTTTGATTTATTTGTTTTGAAATAACTAATAAATCAAAATATTAATATGTATTTGAAAAAAATTTAATTGAATATCATTTAATCAAAAAATATTAGGAATTGAAGAAAAAATATAAGTATGGGTATAAAAAAGGGGAGGTACCAGCCTCCCTTTCAAGTATTTAGTTCACTGTATTACTTTTCTTTTGAATTGACATTAAAGGAAAAGCCTAGGCTAAATTGACCCATTCCGTCACCTTCAAAAATTCTCCCATACTCCGCTCTCAATGCCCATGCTCTGAAATCGGAACTGCATCCTAGTCCAAAATTAGTAGCGAAATTTCCTTCGCAACCTTCACAAAATGGAATGATGTATTTTGGTGCTACTGTGGCTTCCAGTTTTTCTTTTGTAAAAGGTAGCGTGAAAAGCATGGTTGGTTGCCCTGAAAAAAGGAGGCTTAAGCGATTTTTTTATTATAAATTGGATTTAAGTTTTACATTTTTTTGAACTTGTGTTTTAAAGGAGTTAAAATAGTTTTCTTTCATTTTTTCAGTAATCTCTGCGTGTTTCGGAGGTAAAGTGTCAAATAGCCAGTCCCAAAGGATAGTGCTGAAACTGAACCCCTTGTTGGGATAGCGCGTGTGGTGATGGATGTGAGCCCTTTGGATTTTTGGTAAAATGAATTTGCAATAAGGCTGATGCAGTAGATAATGAAGAAAACTGTAAAAAAGAAATCCCGTGAAGAAGCCCGCAAAAATGGTAAATGTGTTATTCAGCTTCAGTGCCAACCAGAAAATACCGATTGCCAGAACTAGGGTGATGATTCGATGGAGGAAACCCACCTTAATATCCTGTGGATTAATATGGTGCTCCTGATGGTGGAATAAAGATTCCTTTTTGCCAGGAACGATCAATTCATGTAGAATGAAGCGATGTACGGCGTACTCTACAAAGGTCCAGGAAATCCAGCCTCCTATGAAAAGGAAAATGAAATATCCTGGAGTGCCTCTAAAGAGGATGGCTAAAGCAAAAACTCCGGTTAGGATCAGGCCTGTTTTCAAAAACGAAAACAGAAGAGAGGGCGAGTACTTTTTTTCAGTTGATTTCATGGTGATTTTTTTAATGAATTTATTTCATCAAAAGCACCATGAAGAATAGAGTCTACTTATCCTAATCCCTGTTTTTAGTTCATTTTATCAATGGATACCGTTTTCTTTTAAAAAGTCTCATTTTTTACCAAAAGCAGATAGGTAGCCTGATTTAATTTTATGTTTTTGACAAATTAAAATGTAGCCTTTCAGCTGTAACTGCTTATTAAAATACTGAATAGGAATGCTGGGGAATAAAAAAAGCGACAAAAGTCGCTTTTTCAAGGGTTAGGAATGTGGAATTTATGCGCCCGATTCCGCGGCAGCAGCATGGAGTTTACCAAGCTCCTGATCAATGGTCCAAAGTCCAATTCCACCTTCTCCGATTATTTCGAAGAGTTCAAGCGCTCTTCTGGACATGGTTTCCTCTTCTCTTTGCTCCGTCACGTACCATTGCATAAAGCTGAAGGTCGCAAAATCCTTTGCAGCGAAAGCGTGATCTACGATGCTGTTGATTGATTTGGTTACCTTAATCTCATGCTCCAAAATCAATTCAAAAACCTCTCTTAGTGAATTGAAGTGATGCCGGATCCCGGTGATCTCAGGCTGAATCGCATGTCCACCTGCCTCGTTGATGTATTGAAAGATTTTCATCATGTGCATTCTTTCCTCATCCGCATGGGTGTAGAGGTATTTTGCAGCATTGGCATAACCCATCATGTGACACCAGGAAGCCATGGACAGGTAATAAGCAGAGGATTTACCTTCCATTTCGACTTGTTTATTTAGCAAAGCTTCTGTGTCAGGTAGCAGTGACCGCTGTAGCGTTACAATTTCTTTCTGTTTCATAGTTTCTAGTATTAATTACATAAACTTAACTAATTGAAAGATTATAAGTTCCACGATACCCAATTACAGGCCGAATTTAGAATTGGTTTAATTAATTCCTTATCGGGTCAGTGGAGATGGAAATACAGCAAGGCTTTCGGCTCCGCTCTCGGTAACAGACTGCACGGCAAAGAAGTAATTATCTTTGGAGTAAGGGAGGGTAAGGGTCGTCTCAGTGGTGAAAAACTTTTTCTCCCAAACAGGAGAGGATGTCTCACGCATCAATACATAGTATCCTTTTGGAGTTCCGATAGCGGGTGCCTTCCAAAGTAAAATTGATTTATTGCTTAATCCCCTGACATCAATCTGAACTTCCTGCGGCATATCCGCAGAATTGGCAAGTGAAGCTGCTGCTGCGAGATTTACAGCAGACACTTTCCTTAGGTATTCAAAATCCATAAACTCCGGAAGGTCTCCATACTGAATTCCATTTTCGATCCGGACATTTTCATGTTGGTGGTAGAAGTTTTCATTCATTTCCGACATTCTGACCGCGGTGAATCCATTTCTGAGAAAGGGGGTCTGGTCTCCACCTCTCAGAAAGCGATCACTTCTATAGATCAGTTTCACTTCCATCTGATCGACATACCGCTCCCCAACTTCCTTGATGTAGCGAGCAAGTTGTCTGGATTTGCTGTCATTATCCGCATTTGTATACCGACGGATGGATGCCTGACGCTCATCTTCTGCCAAAGGGATAGTTTCGGAGAATACCCGCATTTTTGTGTTGTCATTGATATGGGTATCCGATGAATTGCTGTTGCCGATGATATCGTTATTGAGTACCCCTGCGATGTTCCACCCTTCGGCTACTGCCTTTTCAGCGAGGTATGTCGCTCCTTTAAGACCTTGCTCTTCGCCGGTAAATGCAACGAATAGAATAGTGGCGGAGAATTCCATTTTTGCCATTACTCTGGCCAACTCTATTACGGCTGCCACTCCGCTGCCATCGTCATTTGCGCCAGGTGCACCGCCTTCGGCGTCCATGACGTCCTTGTTTCTGGAATCCAGATGTCCAGAGATGATAAATATCCGATCATCCGCGGGATTTGTACCTTTTAGTGTGGCTATGACATTGGCTCCCGGTGCATCGGCTGTGATTCGTCTTCCATCAGATGGTATGGTGAATTGCTCGATTTCAGCGGACATTCGACCATTTGATGCTTTGGCGAACGAATTGAACTTGGATAAAACATAGCGCTGAGCTGCCGGCATTCCGTTCTTTTCGTCCCGGCTAAGTGTATGCCGGGTACTAAACCTTGTCAAATCGTAAATGTATTTCTTAAGTGAATCTGCCGATACCTCCTTGACGAGTTGTTCAATTTCGGGATTTCTGATTACCGCGTTTTGAGCGGATAGTCCAGAGGTAATTAGTCCGATAAAAAGGGTGAATAAAATTTTATACATGGTAAGTTTGGTTTTTATGCTAAACGCTAAATTTATCCCTAAAGAATTTAACCCAACCAAATTTTACATGAACACATTCTCCTTGCCCAAAAAAGGTGATTACCCCGTTTTTTATGAGACCTATATCTCTAAAATTCCTGACGAAAATTATTCTGGTCAAATCTTAAGGCAAGTCAATGCCTTAAAGGAGTTTTTTATTTCAAAAGATGCCGTTTGGGAGAGTTTGCCTTACGAGGAAGGAAAATGGTCGCCAAAAGAAGTTTTAGGGCATTTGCTGGATACAGAGCGAATTATGACTTTCAGAGCCTTGTGTTTTTCCAGAGGTGAGAAAAATTCACTTCCGGGATTTGATCAGGACCCCTATGTGATTTCAGGAAAGTTCAACTCAGTTTCAACGGAACTGTTATTGCGGGATTTTGAAGCACAACGAAACGCGCTTTTGACTTTGATCAATACCTTGGATGAAAGTGTACTGGATCAGGTCGGGAATGCCAACGGTAATCCAATCACTCCCAGAGCTTTATTTTGGATTATTTCCGGACATTTTATCCATCATTTTGAAATTCTCAAAGAACGCTATTGATCCATGAATATTCCAATCGCAGTTATCGATGCATTTACCAATCGCGCATTCGCCGGTAATCCGGCGGGTGTTTGCCTTCTGGAACAAGCGCTTTCCTCAGACCAAATGCAATCCATCGCCATGGAAATGAACCTGAGTGAAACGGCCTTTGTCCAAAAATCCGCACCATCTGGTTTTTTCTCACTAAGGTGGTTTACACCTATACTGGAGATTGATCTCTGTGGTCATGCGACCTTGGCTTCGGCTTTTTGGATGTTGCAATCAGGCTGGGCCACACCCGGATCGATGATGCATTTTGACACCAAAAGTGGTGAATTGAGGGTGAAAAGAGAGGGGGATTGGCTGATTATGGACTTTCCGTTGATCCCTACCTATATTGATTTTCATCCCCATTTCAGTCAGGAGCTGTTTGGCTTCCCAATAGTTCAGGCTGCTCAATTGAAGAAGAATTGGATTTTCGAATTGGAAAACGACCAAGCGGTAAGGAATCTGACTCCTGATTTTGGGGAAATTGCAAAATACAGCGAGGAGGGATTTATTGTCACCGCCGAAGGATCAGGCGAATATGATATTGTAAGTCGCTTTTTTGGACCAAACGTGGGTGTTCCTGAAGACCCTGTTACCGGATTTGCACACTGCGCTTTGATGGATTATTGGAATCAAAAGACTGGAAAAACTCAATTGAGGGCATTTCAGGCGAGTAAAAGAGGAGGGGAGCTCTATCTGGAAAAGCAGGATGATCGGGTGTTGATCAAAGGAAAAGCTGTAGGAGTTTTAGAGGGTTTTATTCAGTTAAAAGATTGATGGAAAAAGAAGACGCCAAAAAATCTAATGTGCGGAGCGTTTTCAAGCACATCAATGAATATTGGTTAAATGATGTCAGTTTCGTGACCTTGTTGGTTGCGTTGATTTTTACTGTATTTGTTTTGCCTGTTTTGATTGAATACGGTCACATTAATATGTTTTTTGTCAATTCAGTCTTTCTTTTTCTGTTTTTTACCGGAATTTGGTCCTCTGATAATAAGTTTATTATTGTCTTGACGCTTTTGTTATTCCTCTGTCAGCTGTCTTTACGAATTCTTCGATTTAGTGATTTGCCTTTTGAATTTTACCTCCTTGAGCGGGTTTTTGGACTCATCAATATGGGTGTCTTTATCTTTGTGAATATTCGGTTGCTGTTTAGGAATAGCGAGGTCAACCTTTATCGGATAATTGGAGCAATCAATGTCTATCTCTTGGTTGCAATTCTGGGAGCATTCGGTTTTGAGGTGATCCACATCGTAGTGGGAGATTCTATTACAGGATTCTCCGAGGTTATAGAAGTCAAAGAACTCCAAGGGCTGGATGAGGACTTTTCGACTTACATTTATTTTAGTTTGGTTTGCCTGACTACAGTTGGATTCGGTGATTACACGCCAATAAATATCATGTCCAAAATGCTCTCTGTTTTTCTGTCCACCACGGGAATACTTTATCCTGCAGTCGTGATTGCCAAATTAGTAGGATACGGTACATCAAAGTAATTCCAAGGCTGGATCCATTCCTGTAATTCTAAGCTCGGATTAACTTGAAAACTTGTTATTTCCTTCAAAAACCATCTTCAACTTATGAGAAAATTATACTTTACCCTTGCATTCCTGCTTTGCTTGTCGGCGGCGTTTGGCCAGTCTGTCAGGAAAATAGAATTGGAATCTAAAGTGGAATCAACCGCAGAGGTTACTATAAAAGGCAAACGAGTCCCCTACAAAGCCACCGCTGGTACACAGCCTGTTTGGGATGAAAACGGGGAACCGATTGCTTCACTTTTTTACACTTACTATGAACGAACTGATGTCTCTGATAAGGCCTCAAGGCCGTTGGTTATCAGTTTCAACGGAGGGCCGGGTTCGGCTTCCATCTGGATGCACCTAGCCTACACCGGTCCCGTGATCTTGAATATAGATGATGAAGGCTATCCGGTGCAGCCTTACGGTACCAAAGCAAATCCCCATTCCATTCTGGATGTGGCAGACATTGTTTACGTGGATCCGGTGAATTCCGGTTATTCCCGAATTGTGAAAGAAGATACGCCACGAAGTACTTTTTTTGGAATCAATTCGGATATCAAATACCTCGCCGATTGGGTAAATACATTTGTGACTCGGGTCAATCGATGGGCCTCCCCAAAATACCTCATCGGAGAAAGCTATGGCACCACTCGGGTAGCGGGTTTGGTAGCCCAACTCCAAAACGCTCACTGGATGTTTTTTAACGGAGTGATTTTGGTGTCCCCGACAGACATGGGAATCGAGCGGGGTGGACCTGTGAAGATGGCAAATTATTGGCCCTATTATGCGGCTACCGCATGGTATCACAAAGCCTTGCCTGATGATCTCCAAAATAAAGATTTGGATGAGTTATTGGCAATTGTGGAGCCTTTTGCATTGAATGAAGTGTTGCCGGCCATGACCAAAGGCGGATTGCTCTCAGACGCTGAGCGGGATGCTATTGCCACCAAAATGTCCTATTACTCAGGTTTAAGTAAAGAATCAATTCTAGAGCATAACCTGATGGTGCCGACCAGTTTCTTTTGGAAGGAACTTCTCCGAGAGCGGGATGGAATGACCATTGGGCGATTGGATAGTCGATACAAAGGCTTTGACCGGATGAAGGGCGGAGAGCGCTATGATTTTGATCCCGCTTTGACGAGCTGGAATCATGCTTTTGCACCTGCATTTAATATTTATGCAAAAAATGTCCTGAAATTTGACACCGATTTGACTTATAACCTATTTGGTCCGGTGAATCCTTGGGATCGCAGCAATGAAACCACCGGATACGATTTGGGTACTGCCATGCGGCAGAATCCATACCTTCACTTGATGGTTCAATCGGGGTACTTTGATGGAGGGACGGATTATTTCAATGCCAAATACAGCACATGGCACATCGATCCTACCGGAAGAATGAAGGACAGGATTGATTTCAAAGGATACCGATCCGGACACATGATGTATCTACGTGCCGAGGATTTGGCGACTTCCAATGAAGATATCCGGCAGTTTATCCAAAAGTCAACTGTAGCACCTGGAAAGCCAGCAAAGTATTAAGGATTTGAAATTTATAGTTTGGGATTTGAATTTAGGTCCGGGCAAAAGCGCGGACCTATTTTTTTTGCACTGATTTGAAATTCTCGAATGTGGAAATTGGAACTTCGTGACCGATCCATTTTCCAATGATTCCCAAAATTTCCTGAAGGTTTTTCCCTTCTTTTCTCAAATATTGAATCGAAGTAGCTCCAGCTGATTTGGAAAGCTTCACCTGCTCCGGGCTTTTTATCAACGAATGATGATGAAATGTGATCTGCCTGAATTTTTCCTCACCTAGATTTCGGGCCAGATCAAGCTGTGCCAGGGTTGAGGGAAAAAGATCCTTGCCCCTCACGATTAAATCTACCCCAAAATGAAGATCATCCAACAGGGAGGTAAGCTGGTATGCGGGCATGCCATCTTTTTTCCGCGCTACATAAAACAAGGAATCCTGGGGAATGAAGGCGGTTTTTTTTTGATCTGGATATTCGATGAAATGAACCACATCAGATTCTGAGGTATCCATTCTCCATGCTACTTCAGGTTTGTCGAGAGAAAGTCTGCGCTCCAGACATTGTCCCAAATAATACCCTGATGGATCAAGCTGCTGGATTTTTTTCCTTGAACAGTCACAGGCAAAAAGTTTTCCCGTAGATCTCAGCCGATCCATTCCCTCCGTATACATTTTCATGCGATGAATTTGTGACCATTCGTTTTCAAATTCCTGAAGATTTTTTGGTCCAAGGTCAATCGGAATTTCCAGGAAATCCAAGGTGTCGAAGATATCCTGTACATATTCGGGTCGGTATCTGTCCCGATCCAGATCATCGATCCGAAGTAAAATCTTGGCTCCGTGTTTTTCTGCCAGTGCTTTTGTTTTGAGAAAGGAATAGGCATTGCCTAAATGCAAAAAACCACTGGGAGTAGGGGCGATGCGTGTCAGGTTGAAATTCATAGAGCGAAATTAATTAGATTGAAAAGAAAAAAGCAGGATCCCGATTTTTCTGATCAGAGCTCTTTTGGGTTTGTTTTCCTGCCAGACCGAAAAAGCAGTACCAATAAAATAACAGGTCGGGATTTTATTCTGAAGCCAATCGAATACCACGATCCTAAAAACCATGGGTCAATGGAATTAACAGATCCAGGACGCTGTCAGGACTGAAACTCTGAACAGAACAAGCTACCGGGTAGTCCGAGTACCCTATTAAAAAGCTATCTGATACTTCGATTTCGATCCAGGAAATTACCGGATGTTTGCTTTAACCCGCCAATATCCATTAGACTTCCTATTGCGAGGCTAAAATGCTTCAAAACCCATCGCTTCGCTGCATTTAAATCATTCACCAAAGCGATGCTCTGCCTCATTCGTTAAATAATTGATTTTCATTGATTTTAACCTCTAACTACGGTTCCTAATGCATTATGCGGGTTTAAGTTTTATCTGGATGAGCTCAACCAAAAAGGAGAAATTATTGATCTTAAAGATGAGGTCGAATTTCAAGGAATAAAAATTCCCGCAAATCGGTATTGATATCGGACAGGAAAGTCTGAGTTTCTCGGGATAGATCAGTTGCTGGAGATCAAATCACGGAAGTAAGTCATTACTTTAGGTACTTTAACGAGGAGCTTTTTTCCATTAAAAAATCAGGTCGTAATTTGCAGGACTAATGAAAGGTCTCATTCTCCTTCTTTGTTTTGGTTTGCTCACAGCTTCGGCAATTTGTCAGACGAGCTATTCAGGAAATGTCCTGGACTCTTTTGACAAAAAGTACCTGGAAGGAGTGACGGTGTCGATTAAGGGAAAAGAGTCCGTTTTGACCAACCCGAGAGGTTATTTTTCAATTCAGGGGATGATGGGAGATACCTTGGTGTTGAGTTTCGCAGGATTTTATGATCAGCAGGTGATTCTTGGATCTGATCGGTTTATGCTGCTTCAGATTCAAGATCGCGCCAGATTACTTCCAACCTTTCAAGTAGATGCGGAACCGTACAGGTTTAGATTTAAAGATGGAAAACTCTATCTATCCGAAAATGAACCCGATCAGGAAAAAAGCCTCTCACAGAATGTCAGTATGGGTATTGGAACCTCAAACGGCAGCCCCGGAGTGGCCATTTATGGGGCGATTAGTTACTTTACAAAAAGGAACACCCAGCTCAGACGATATGCTCAACAGTTGGAGTGGATCAAGCGTAGAGAAGGTTATTTGGAAGTGATTGACTCAGATTCAATCCGCACGGAATTGATGGCAAGCTATGAATTGGATCGTGACCAATGGGATCAACTCATCATTCGTTTCAATCAATTTCACCTGCAGCACGAGTTTCTGGATTGGTCAAAAGACCGGGTTTTAACAAGTCTGAAGGAGTTTATCCGAATCGAGTCTTATTTGATGGATTAGCTTTTTCGCTTGAATGACCAAGTGACAAAAAATTTTGCGACTAATTCATCTGATGTGTTTTTTCCAGTCGAAATCATGGTAAGCTGTGTTGCTTCACCAACTTTCAAGGAATTGATCAAAGAAAATAATTCTTCCCCCTGATTGCACGAAAAGGTGATTTTAGAATTGGCTTTTTTGGAGTATTCGGCGCGGAAATCCACCACCAACATGCTGAATTGACCTTTTCCGGCCAAAGCCAACTGACAAAGAGCCCCTGTGCTCAGTTCTGCAGCGCCTGCCAAAGCCGCGAAATAAATCGACTTAAAGGGGTTTTGTGATCTCCAGAAATAGGGAATCGTCACCTCACATTTTTCAGTGTTGAGCGTCTTAATTTTTAGTCTCCAAAAAACCGCTGAAGGTAATTTTATCAACATGGCAAGCCAAAAAATGAATGGATTGGTCATCTTTCGCTGATAGGCAAGTGCCGCCCGCGAAAGCGTTGGAGTGGTGAGTTGAGTTTCCATTTTTTTTGAATTTGAACCAAAGTACTAAAATTCCTTGTATAGGTTTAGCTTGGTATTGTTTTTGAATTTGATCAAACAAGAAACGAATCAATCATGAAAAAAATAATCTTAATTTTTAGTGCCGGACTTTTGGCGTATGCCTGTACCACCGTTCCTTTGACGGGCCGTCGGTCCTTGGCGGTTATTTCCAATGAGGAGATTCAGCCATTGGTCAATGAAGAATATAAAAAAGCAATCGCGGCAGAAAAAAACCTGACCAAAACATCAAATGGGCAAATGGTGGTCAAAGTAGGTCAAAAAATGGCTAAGGCTGTGGAATCTTACCTGGTTTCGGAAGGCTATCAGGATTTGGTAAATGATTTTGCATGGGAGTTTAACCTGCTCGAAAGTGATCAGATTAATGCCTGGTGCATGCCTGGCGGAAAAGTAGCTTTCTATACCGGAATTTTACCTATCACGAAAGATGAGGCGGGAATAGCAGTAGTGATGGGGCATGAAATTGCCCATGCTGTGGCATCTCATGCAAGGGAGCGAATGTCAAATGGCATGCTATTGAATGGACTACTAGGTGGTGCCTCCGCGGCAATGGGTCAAAATCCCACGATGATGCAGCAAATCTTGCTTCAGGGTGTGGGAGCCGGATCCCAATTGGGAATGTTGAGTTTTTCGAGAAAGCACGAATTGGAAGCCGATGAGATGGGATTGATCTTCATGGCAATGGCAGGCTACGATCCTCGGCAAGCTCCGGCTTTTTGGCAAAGAATGGCTGCTGCCGGTGGTGGAGCTCCTCCTGAATTTTTGTCCACTCACCCGGGTCCAGACCGTAGAATTGAGCGATTGAATGCCAACATGCCGAAGGCTCTGCAGTATTATAAGAAGTGATCAGTTTGCAGTTGAAGTTTTCAGCTTACGAGAAATGAAAATTGTTAAGGGTTAAAGGTTAAGCGTTAAGTGAACTCACTATTAACGATTAACTTTTAACCCTTACCTTTTTATAGTTGTTAAAGTCCTAAGTTAATCTTAGCGATTGTTGAAACCACGCAACTTAACCTGAGTCAATTTTCTTTTAGTATCGAGAGGAAAATCCCCTTTCATCATCCATTCGTAATACCCCGGTTCTTCTTTAAGCGTCTGTTCGATGGTTTTTCCCTTGTGCTTGCCAAAGTTGAAAATCTCCTGACCTTGAGAATTGAATACAAAACGACCAGCTAGATCCACCATCTTTTCGTTGACCATGTCGTGGATTTTTTTCATGTCGTTCTGAAAAATCCCAACCTTGTTTCCTTGGAGATCTTCCATTTCTTCTCCTTGGTAGCGCTCTACCTGGGCTTCGAATACGTCCAAAGTCGCAAGCGTATCGGCTTCGGCACTGTGCGCATTTTCCAACGTCCTGCCGCAGTAAAATTTATAGGCAGCGGTAAGATTACGCTTTTCCATCATGAAGAAAATCTTCTGAGCATCGAGTAGGTTACGGTTTTCGATGTCAAAATCAATCCCTGCCCGTAGGAATTCCTCTACCAACAGCGGAATGTCGTATTTCAGCACATTGAAACCACCCAGATCGGATTTGCCAATAAAGGCCTGGATTTCCTTTGCGATGTCTTTGAATGTAGGTTCATTTTTGACATCCTTGTCATAAATCCCGTGGATTAAGGAAGCTTCCAATGGAATTGGTATTCCCGGGTTTACTTTTTTGGTATAGATTTCTCTACCCTGATCGGGGTGGAGTTTGACTATTGATATTTCCACGATTCGATCAGTACCCACATTGGTGCCCGTGGCTTCCAGATCAAAA
Source organism: Algoriphagus boritolerans DSM 17298 = JCM 18970 (assembly GCF_900108085.1). Taxonomy (GTDB): domain Bacteria; phylum Bacteroidota; class Bacteroidia; order Cytophagales; family Cyclobacteriaceae; genus Algoriphagus; species Algoriphagus boritolerans. The sequence goes on along the minus strand of NZ_FNVR01000003.1, from coordinate 55,405 downwards.
AAGGAAATGGAATTTCTGAGATTAAGTTTCATTGGTTAATTGAATTTTGCTTTTAACGGTTCGAGATCGAGGTTGTCATAATTTCCCGAACTCATCAGAAGCAGGTTAGTATTGGAATAATTCTGAGCCAAAAGGTAGTCTTTTAATGCCTGACTTTCGGTAAAAAGCATTAAATCCGGTCGTTTAAATCCTTCACGAAGGGTGTCTTGATCCATCAGCTCCAGCTTTTTGAGTGCGGCTGCATGAGGGTTCAAATAGATGATGGCCACATCTGTCTCTTTCATGCAATCAGCGTAATTGGGTAGAAATTCCTTATTCAGCGAGGAATAAGTATGTAGTTCCTGAACGGCGATGAGTCTTCGGTCTGGAAACTGGTTTTTAACTGCGTTTACGGTTGCTTTTAGTTTTGAAGGAGCGTGTGCAAAGTCTCTGAAGAGAATTCCGGATTCATTTTCAGCGAGGATTTCCTGCCGCTTGGCCGCACCTTTGAATTTGGGAATTGACTCGTAAAACTGCCTTTTGGTTACACCCAAAACCCGACAAACTTCCATGGCGCCTTGAAGATTTTGGAGGTTGTGATCTCCGAAGATTCCAATTTGCACCAGACCCTTGTCTGTTTTCAGGAATGTTTTTCCGTGCATCACCTCTGCGGGATGAGCCTGATAAGGTGTCTTTCGCCCTGACATACTTGATTTTTCGGCCGCCTCTTTCACCAGCGGATCTACCTCACAATAGATCAATTCTCCGGTTGGGGGAGTTTGGTTCATTAGCTTTAGAAATTGATCTTTATACACATTAAAATCAGGAAATACATTGAAGTGATCCCAAGCAATACCGCTCACCAGGACAATGTCATGATGGTAATGAAAAAACTTTGGCCTCCGATCTAGCGGAGAGGTCAGGTATTCATCCCCTTCGATCACGATGACAGGCGCATCCGATAGCTTTACCATCAAATCAAATCCTTCGATCTGAGCTCCAACGAGGTAATCAAAGTCAATATTCAGATCCTTTAGGACATGAAGAATGATCGCGGTAATGGAAGTCTTTCCGTGTGAGCCTGCGATCACCACGCGCTTTTTGTCCTGGCTTTGGTTATAAATAAACTCCGGAAAAGAATAGACCGGAATGCCTAATTCCTGAGCCTTGATCAGTTCGGGATTATCGATTCGGGCATGCATCCCAAGGATGATTCCATCGAGAGCTGAAGTTATTTTTTCTGGAAACCAACCGTATTCGGCAGGTAAGATTCCCGCCTTTGCGAGTCGAGTTCGGGAGGGTTCGTAGATTTCATCATCGGAACCTGTGACATGATCCCCTTTTTTGACAAGGGCCAGGGCTAGATTGTGCATCACAGCTCCACCGACAGCGATGAAGTGGTATTTTTTCATAAATAAAAATCAGTGAGAAAATTTCTCATCAAACTTAAAAATAAAATGTGGGAGCAGCGATGAGGTGCGATTTTCATTTCTCAGTTTTTTTGAGTGGAAATGTTTTGGCTATTTTCGCGCACTGATTTTTACATCCATGTTGGACGACAAATTTGCGTATTTGACCCTTTCACTGCTGTACATGCTGGCATGGCTGGTGGTTTTTGTCAAGAACCCATGGAAAAGGGGGATGATCAGAGTAGGGGCCGTGGGTGGAATCATGGGAGTGATTGCCGAGGTGTGGTACTTTCAGGACTACTGGAGACCACCTACAATTTTTGGAGTCGGGATTGTGGGCATTGAGGATTACATCATTGGATTTGCCCTCTTTGGAGTAGGTGGATATATCCATTCATCGTTTACCAGAAAGGAGATTGATTTCGATCGGCAAACCAAAGCAAAGAACAGAGATTTCTTTTTTCTCTGGCTTATCGGTTGTGCTAGTCTTACACTCTTTAGTATTATACTCAAGGTTCATTCAGGATATGTTACCTTTCTGACATTCATTGCTTTATCTAGTTATATTTGGATACAAAGACCAGATTTGATTTACCTTTCCCTGGTGTCAGGTTTGGCCACACTGTTCATTACCTTGCTGATTTATTACATTAATTTTCAGCTGCTATTTCCTCATTTTTGGGAAACTTACGGGATGCTGGACAAGCCGGTTTTAGGGTGGAAAATCCTTGGAATTCCTTTATCGGAAATTCTATGGCACTCAAGTTGGGCTATACTTTGCTCCATGTTTCGAGGTTACCGCAACGGAGTTTATTACAAAACCGGCAGCTAATCAAGGCGTAATTTTTGCCTAAGATGGGATGTTGATAAGTTTTGGAAAACTTGTTCAAAACTCCTGCTTTCCAGCCGATACATTTGCTCTATGACCGAAAATACCAACCAACCTAGAATCACCCGAAAAAAGCCCTCATACGATAACCCTACCAACTTTTTGGGTAAAGTTCCTCCTCAGGCAGTCGATTTGGAAGAGGCAGTGCTTGGAGCCTTGATGCTCGAAAAGGACGCGTTGACAAATGTGATCGATATTCTTAAGGTTGAAAGTTTCTACAAGGATTCCCACAAGGTCATTTTTCAGGCAATCTTGGATCTTTTTTCAGAGAGCCAGCCGATTGATCTCTTGACGGTGACTTCTCAGCTTCGCAAAAATGGAGCTTTGGAAATTGCTGGAGGTGCTTTTTATGTAACAGAGCTGACTTCGAAAGTCGCTTCTGCTGCCAATATTGAATATCACGCCCGGATTATCACCGAGCAATCCATCAAGCGAGAGTTGATTAGGATTTCGAGTGAAATTCAAAAAGAAGCTTTTGAGGATACCACCGACGTTTTTGAACTTCTGGATAAAATGGAGCAGTCGCTTTTTGAGATTTCTGAAAAGAATATCCGGAAAAACTACTCGGATATGCGATCCATCATGCGTGAAGCGATCATCGAGTTGGAGGCAAGAAAGAATCAAAAGGATGGACTTACAGGGGTTCCTTCCGGCTTTACAGCGTTGGATCGGGTTACTTCGGGTTGGCAAAAATCGGACTTGGTCATCATCGCCGCCCGGCCTGCGATGGGAAAGACGGCATTTGTACTTTCTGTTTTGAGAAATGCTTCGGTGGATCACAACCGTCCGGTAGCTATTTTTTCACTGGAAATGTCCTCCGTTCAATTAGTCAACCGCCTGATTTCATCGGAGGCAGAGCTTGACTCCGAGAAAATCAAAAAGGGATCACTTGCAGACCATGAGTGGGCTCAGCTTGTCCATAAGACTGCAAAACTTTCCAAAGCACCGCTTTATGTGGACGATTCTCCAGCGCTAACGATCCTCGAGTTGCGTGCAAAATGCCGAAAATTGAAAGCACAGCACGATATACAGTTGGTGGTTGTCGATTACCTGCAATTGATGTCGGGTGACTCTAAAAGTGGTGGACAAGGCGGTAACCGAGAGCAGGAAATTGCGAGTATTTCGCGGTCATTGAAGAAAATTGCCAAGGAATTGGCTATACCTGTTATTGCTTTGTCTCAGCTTTCCAGAGCAGTGGAGACACGTGGTGGAGATAAGCGACCACAGCTTTCCGACCTTCGGGAATCAGGAGCGATCGAGCAAGATGCAGATATGGTAATGTTTCTTTATCGTCCTGAATATTATGGAATTACAGAAGATGAGGGTGGAGCTTCCACAGCCGGAGTAGGGGAAGTTATTATAGCCAAGCATAGAAATGGATCGTTGGAAAATGTCAAACTTCGGTTTATTGGCAAATACACCAAGTTTACCGATTTGGATTCCGGCATAAATTATCCAGCTAACCAGGCAGTAGAAGCTATCAATTATCAGAAGTTTACTTCAATCGCTTCGGGTAATTCCTCATTTGATTCCGGTCAGACTATAAAACTCTCCAGCAGAGCAAATGAGGATGATATCGACGATATTTTCAAAAGTGATAACGGACCCGCAGTTTTTTAAAATTCTATGACCTATCCATTAGGAAAGGTTTAATACCAGGGGGATTGATTGTATAAGGGTATTCCATAGGACATCAAAAAACAATTAAAAACACATGTTAGGAATAGTTCTAAATCGTCAGCTTGATTCTAAAATCATTTTAACCAAAATCACAGATCCCGAATTAAAACCTGGGGAGGCTTTGATCCGAATCAAGGCTGCCGCTTTAAATCATCGGGATGAATGGTGTAGGCAGGGGCTTTACCCAAATCTCTCGGATGGCGTTATTTTGGGATCGGATGGAGCAGGAATTGTCGAGAAGGTGTTTGATGAAGCTGATTCTTCTTGGCTTGGAAAGGAAGTTATCATTCACCCTGGAATGAATTGGGGTTCAAATCAAAAAGCGCAGTCCAGAGAATTTAAAATCCTGGGAATGCCTGGAAATGGCACTTTTGCAGAATTTTGCGCTGTTCCCGTGGATCGATTGCACGACAAACCTGCACATCTCAGTTGGGAAGAAGCGGGAGCTTTGCCGCTGGCTGGCGTTACAGCCTACCGGGCATTGGTTTATCATGGTGAAGTTCAAGCCGGTGATCAAGTCCTGGTGACAGGCATAGGGGGAGGAGTTGCCCAATTTGCAGCACAGTTTGCCAAAGCAAAAAGAGCGATTCTTTCTGTCAGCAGCAGCCGGAATTCCAAACTGGAAAAAGCTAAACGTGAGGGAGCGGACTTTTTATTTAATTACCTCCAAATGGATTGGACTGAAGCAGCCCTTAAAGCGACAGGAGGTTTTGATGTGATTATTGATGGTGCAGCAGGAGACACGCTGAATCAACTGATTTCAGTCTGTCGTCCAGGAGGGAAAATTGTTTTTTATGGCGCCACGATGGGGAATCCGGGAAAAATAGAAGCCAGAAAGGTATTTTGGAATCAGTTGAAAATCATCGGGTCCACCATGGGATCCGACCGGGATTTTTTGGGAATGCTGGCATTGGTAGAAGAACATCAAATCCACCCCGTGATTGATCAGGTGTTTTCATTGAATGAAACCGAAAAAGCATTTGACCGAATGAAAATGGGAGATCAGTTGGGTAAAATTGTCCTTATTCCTTGATTTATCTGTTTAGTTAAAATAACTAAAGATGAATTTATGCTATACTGCCGGTAAACGAATTATCTCTTTAAGACCGGCCGGAAGACAGCAGACGGAAGGCTGGAGGAAAAGTAGGCAGAAGTCAGTGTGTAGTTGGCAGTTTGCAAATCCTTGGGAATTGTTCATTTAAAAGATTAGAAGCAAGATCCGAGAAACAAGAAACAAAGAAAAAAGAGAGTAAAAAGTAATACGTGAGTAGTAAGTGGAATCCTTGAAATTTGATCATTTCCCGATGTTTCGGTCTCCCGTTTTCCAACCCGAAAAAAAATCACCTCACCGTCACATGGTAGCAACTCTGCTTTCGCTCCTTGATAAAAAAGATTTTGTTAGCGGCCTGAAATTCATTCAGCACAGTTTCCAGCTCTTTTTGTGCAGCTCGGTTACCGCCTTTTTTTCCAATAAAGCGGATGTAAGAGATGTCAAACGATACACCGTAAGAATGCGAACTTATACCTGCTGTGGCATTTCTATTTCGTTTTCTTAGGCTTTGCTGCTGTTCAGGGGTCCGAGTGACGGATGTGATAGTAAAAAAACTTTCATTTTTGGCGAGAGTCTGAAAGGCTTGACCCAACTCCTTGAGAACGGTCTTGGATCTTGGTGTGATGTAAGGGTAGCTGTGTGTAAGCCTATCTACCCGATATCCTTTTCCCTCGCTCACTAGGACTAACCTGTTTTCCTGGATAAGTTGCCCAAAATGATCCTCACTCTCGATCAGGCCAAATCCGTTACTTTCTCCAGCGACAAGATGATTGTCATATTCCTTGGTTATTTCCCGGGTCGGTGCAGCGATATCAAGATCAGGACTGGGCAATTCTACGATGATCGGTTGATATTTCGCTAAAGGTTTCGAAGGTTCGTGTGAAGTGGTTAGGGCGGAATAAGTTTCTTTTAATTGTTTTGTCAGTGCTGGTAAATAGTTTCCTGCCGCCAGTGCGCCTAAAGAAAATAGTACAAAAAATACGGCAAGGAGAATTAATGGAAGTTTCTTCATTGGGAAATCAATGCTAGCAAGTACTAGGTGAGGACTTAAATTATGGGTGAATTAAAGCTTGTTTAGCAAACATTAAACCATAAAGCGCATCATCCTGCTTTTTCAAGAAATTGAAGTGGATTTTTTGAGGAGTGGAAAAATACTTGGATATGGAGAAAAGACTAATCAGTAGTAGTCAATACTCAAATTTACATCTGTGGAAAATTTTCAAAACCACTCATTCCTCATCGCAATTGTTGGATAGGTATTAGAGTGAAAGCGCTCGATCAGCAGTGGACGAAGTGGCTTCTCGGAGATCTGCGCTCCAGAAACCAAAACAAGCTTAAACGTCTCCTCTGAATGATCCGCAAAGTAGGGGATTGAGGTTAATTCCAGGCAGCTTTGGTTTTCAAAAAATTGGAAATGAAGGTCACGTTTGGAGAAGAATCGGGGCATGTGAATTTGAGCTTTGGATAAATATCAGATAATTCGTTTTATCCCACAGATTAGCACTGAATTTTCATTGCTGATTAAGATTTTTCGGAGATAATTTTCCCGCTGATATTCGCTGAAAAGGTCGCGGATAAAAGCAGATTATTTTTAAGATATTTAGGTTTGATCGAAGAGTCTTTGCGAAAGATGGTAGAGCGATAAGGGCTGAATTGAAACTTTTACAGAGTGTAAAAAAACACTTTTTTCTTTGCACCTAAATGAAAAAATCCACCTGAAATGAGATTCAAGTGGATTTAGAATGAAAAAGATAAGGCCTTCTCAAAACTGCTGTTGTTTTCTCTTACTATTCACGACTTGCAATCTTGTTTCTTGCATCTCAACTCTTGCATCTCAACTCTGGATACTTAGGTCTTACTACTTTTTTTCACCCAAAGCAAAGCTTCTTCCACTCCGCGGATTTCGGCCAGTCCTTTGAGTCTACCGATGGCCGAGTAGCCCGGATTGGTCTTTTTGTGCAGATCATCCAGCATCTGATGACCGTGGTCAGGACGCATCGGAAGGCTTTTGCCCCGCTTTTCCTGCACTTTCAAGATCTCATCAATCACCGCAACCATCGGTACATTTCCTTCGAGATGATTGTCTTCGTAGAAGTTACCTGCTTCGTCTCTTTTGGTGCTTCGTAAGTGAATAAAGTGAATCCGATCACCGAACTCCCTAACCATGGCCGGAAGGTCATTGTCTGCTCTGACACCAAACGATCCTGTGCAGAATGTCAATCCATTGTGATGACTTGGCGTCTGGGAAAGTATTCTACGCGCATCAGCAGCCGTGCTGACGACTCTTGGAAGTCCATAGAGCGAAAATGGAGGATCATCCGGGTGAATGCAAAGGTAAACTCCCACTTCCTCTGCAACAGGAGTAACTGCATCCAGAAAAAGGCGGAGATGCTCTCCCAATTTCTGTGCATCGATCCCTTCGTAGGTTTTGAGCATTGACCGGAATTCATCCATGGTATAACCGATCTCCGAGCCGGGAAGGCCTTTCAGGATGTTGTCGATAATCAATTGCCTGGCCTCGGAGGACAATGCTTCGTAGTATTCTTTCAGCTCCTGAATTTCGGATTCGGAATATTCCTCAAATGCCTCTGGCCGCTGAAGAATAAACAAATCAAACGCCTGAACTGCCTTTTTTTCATAAAACAAAGCCTTGGCACCGTTTGGTAGGACATGTTCCAGATTGGTCCGGGTCCAGTCCAAGATTGGCATAAAGTTGTAGCAAACGGTGTAAATGCCCTCGGCAGCAAGATTGCGAAGCGTTTCTTTATAGTTTTCAATGATTTGTTCGAAGTTGCCTGTCCGGGTTTTGATCACCTCATGTACAGGAACTGATTCGACAACGGACCAAGTCAATCCAGCCTCCTCAATCATATTTTTACGGATTTTGATTTCTTCACGGCTCCAAACTTCCCCGTTTGGAATGTGATGAAGCGCGGTGACGATACCTGTGGCACCGGACTGCAGGATGTCTCTCAGACTTACTGGGTCTTTTGGACCATACCAGCGCATGGTTTGTTCCATTCTGTAGCTCATGAAATTTGGTATTTAATTACTAGTTATTGAGTTATTAGTTATTGAGTTATTAGTTATTGAGTTATTAGTTATTTAGAATTAAGTTATTGGTAAAAAGTTAAGGGGTAATTCCCGCAACTATTAACTTTTAACCATTAACAATTCACTTTTTTAAACACCCGAATACGCGCTGAATCCGCCATCCACAGGGATAATGGTGCCTGTGACAAATGCTGAAGCATCGCTGCAAAGCCACTGCAAAGCACCGAGTAAGTCCTCAGGCTTTCCGAAGCGGTTCATCGGTGTATGAGTTTTGATCTGCTTTCCTCTTTGGGTTAGACTTCCGTCTGCCTCAGTCAATAGGGTACGGTTTTGCTCAGTCAAGAAAAAGCCTGGAGCGATGGCATTGACTCTGAAATCCGGTCCATGTTTATGAGCCAATTCTACAGAAAGCCATTTGGTAAGATTGTCGATGGCAGCTTTGGCAGAGGCATAGCCCATCACTCGGGTCATGGGACGGGAAGCGGCCATTGAGCTGATATTAAGGATGTTTCCTTTCCCCATCTTCAGCATTAGTGGAAGTAAAGCTTTGGTAGGGAGAACTGTTCCTAAATAATTCAGATCCAGGACTTTTCTCAAGGAGTCTGTGTCCAAATCAAGGAAATTTTGATCAGGTCGGATTATCGCCCCCGGCATATTTCCACCTGCGGAATTAATCAGGACATCGATGTGTCCATGTTGGGATTCGATAGTTATGGCAGCTTTTTGTAGTGATTCTTCGTCCGTCACATCGGCGAAATATCCAGAAGCTTTTCCTCCTGCTGAATTGATCTTGTTCACCAACTCATTGACCTTTTCAGGTGTACGACCTAGGATTAAAACTTCGGCTCCTTGCTCAGCTAAATGCACGGCCATGGTCTTTCCCAATACACCGGTTGCTCCTGAGTAGGCGATTTTTTTTCCTTTTAGGGAAAAAAGGTTGATAAGTGACATTAGATTTTGTAGTTATTAGGTGAGAAGTTAAAGAAATCTTTTGCGTTTTGGTAACAGATGTCTGTGATGAGCTTGCCAAGCCATTTTTCATCCCAAGGAAGCTCACCGTTTTGGACATCTTTTCCAAAAATATTGCAAAGGATCCTTCGGAAATATTCATGACGGGGAAAGGAGAGGAAACTTCGGGAATCGGTCAGCATACCGATAAAGCAACTCACCAAACCCATGTTGGAGAGGGTATTGATTTGCTTTTCCATCCCGTCTTTTTGATCGAGATACCACCAGCCCGAGCCGAATTGGATTTTTCCTTTGACCGATCCGTCATTGAAGTTGCCGATCATGGTTGCAAATACTTCATTGTCTCGCGGGTTGAGGTTGTAAATCACCGTTTTTGTCAACTGATCGGTGGAATCCAGGTGATTTAGGAAGGCTCCCAATGCACTTGCCTGATCAAAGTCCCCAATTGAGTCAAATCCGGTATCCGGACCCAGGGTGCTTAGCATTCGTGAATTGGTGTTTCGGAGTGCTCCAAGGTGAAACTGCTGCACCCAGCCTTTGGCGTGATACATTTTACAGAGCTTTTGGAGTGTTTTGAACTTGAAGTGGTCGATCTCTTCTTTGGAAAGGGCATTTCCACGGAGCACTTTCAGCAAAATACTATCAGATGAAAGCTGCTCATCTTTGGAAAAAACAAGATTTTCCAGCCCGTGATCAGAAAGGCGACATCCTCTCGAATGGAAATAATCAACCCGTTGTGATAATGCTTCTATCAGTTTGTCAAATGAATTGATCTCGAATCCGACGACAGATCCCAGATTTTGAAGATAGGTTTTGAAGGATTCCCCATTTTCGATGGCGAAAGATTTATCCGGTCTGAATGCGGGGTAAAGTTTGACCTGTTTCTTTGACAAGAAGTAAGTTTTGTGATTTTCCAAGGTATCACAAGGATCGTCGGTGGAGCATACTACCTCTACATTCATCCGCTCCAAGAGTCCTTGCGCACGAAAATCGGAGTGTTCCAGCATTTCAGACGTATGATGATAAACTGCGGTGGCATTTTCAGTAGAAAGTAACTCATCGATCCCAAAGTAACGCCTCATTTCCATGTGGGACCAATGATACAGGGGATTCCGCATGGTGTAAGGAACGGTAAAGGACCATTTTTGAAATTTTTCAAGATCAGAAGCCTCACCGGTGATGAATTTTTCATGGACTCCAAGTGTCCGCATAGCCCTCCATTTGTAATGATCTCCTGCCAGCCAGACTTTTGAAATGTTCTCAAACTGCCGATTAGCTGCGATTTCGGCAGGAGGGAGGTGATTGTGATAATCGATTATCGGGAGATTTTTGGCATAGTCGTGATAGAGAATTTTGGCATAGTCTGATTGCAACAAAAAATCTTCAGTCAGGAAGGAATTTGCGGTTTGGGTATGAAGCATATCGCAGGTCGGTCTGGGTTTTTTGGTTAGTAATGCTATCTTAAATTTACCCTGAAAAAGTGCCCGAGTAGCATTAAAATACGGAAACGTTTGCGAAATTATTTAAGTGGAATAATTTCCTTATTTTTAAACTGTTGAATTTATTCAACACATAGAAAGCACTTCAAACCCAAAATACCCATGAGTACCGGAGTCAATTTAAAAGAACTTGCCGCGGAGTTGAAGCTAGCACCATCCACCGTTTCCCGTGCATTGAACGATAGCTATGAAATTAGTGAAGCGACCAAAAAAAAGGTTGTATTTATGGCCGAAAAACTTAACTATCAGCCCAATCCTTTTGCCAGAAGTCTGAGAGAAAATAAGAGCAAGACCATTGCAGTGATCATGCCTGAGCGCATGAGTAGTTTTTTCGCCAAGGTCGTTGATGGTATCGAGGAAGTCACCCAACAGCATGGCTATCACCTGCTGGTCTATAGTACCCATGAAGATGTAGAGCGGGAAAAGAAAATCGTCAGCCTTCTGATGAACGGTAGGGCAGATGCCATTGTCATGTCTGTTTCCAGTCAGACCAGCGATATTTCTCACTTGGCAAAACTTCACGAACGTGGATTTCCGCTGATATTTTTTGACCGGATATGCTCCGAGATCCCGACGACCAAGTTTATCACGAATGATTATGAAAGTTCCTATGAGGGAACTAAACATCTTATTCAGCAGGGGTGTAGGAAAATTGCCTTTTTGATGCTTTCCAAAGAGCTTTCCATCACCAAAGAAAGATATCGGGGGTATTTGGATGCACTCCAAGCCGCAGGGTTGTCGCCCACACCCTCGCTTCAGGTGACCTGTGCACACGACGAAGAAAAAAACATTGAGGCTATCCGTGCGATGTTGACTTCAGAGGATAGACCGGATGGTTTGTTTTCGTCAGTAGAAAAATTGGCCTTGGCCACCTATCATGCAGTAAAACGAACTGACATCAAAATCCCACAGGATCTTAAGATTATCAGTTTCTTTTCCAATTTGAGCATAGCAGGTTTGTTGACACCTTCACTTACCACCATTACGCAACCGACTTTTGAAATTGGAGAGGAATGCGCTAAGCTGCTTATGAAAAAGCTGACCAAGCCGCGTCAACCTGATCTTCCAAACCAGGTCATCAGCATTCCTTCAAAAATCATTATCAGGTCTTCGACAATTGCAGTTTAATTTGTTTGGTTTTCTTAATAACCAAAAACAGCTCCGAAATTCGGAGCTGTTTTTTTGACCTTATTTTTCTGAGAGGACCAGTCAGGTTTCGAAAACCCGACTGGTTTGTACTGCAAAATTCAACTTAGTATCCTGGATTCTGAGGGAATCCGGATGCACCACCCTCAGCTCTATCGATCTGATTCTGAGGAATTGGCCTCAGCACGTGGAAATCTTTGATATTTGGAGCAGCCTGTGCATTGTGCAGTTTTACTCGCTCAACCAATACATTCCATCGCTTCAGATCCAACCATCTAACTTGCTCTCCAGTCAATTCTCTTGCTCGTTCTTCCATCAGGAATTCCATGGTCATTTGAGCAGGGGTGATTTCCATTGCCGCTTGCTTTCCAGGGAATGCTGCTCTTCGTCTGACTGCATTCATAGCATCTGTTGCCTCCGCTACTTTTCCCTGACGCAAAAGCGACTCTGCAAGGAGTAAATAGGTTTCTCCCAATCGCATAGCAGGGTAATCACGACCACCTTGCTCTTGTGTCAAATCAGCCCTTCCCGGATCCAAGTGTTTTTTCAATGGTGGGAAGAGTCTTTCATCATAGCGGCTGGGAACCAAAACCTGATATTTTTTGGTGGCTCTTTCCGCTAGGGACATTTCAAAACCAGGGATGTAGATCGCAGTGTCCCCAAGTGCGAATGTCACGGATGGCTTGGAGAGGTCAAAGTTTGTATTGTAAGTTCCCGGTCTGTTGGCATAATACACGTCAATAAAGGAAGCTTTGTATCTGCTGTCATTTACCCGATCTCCAAATACGGTGTTGATCGCGTAAGGAGTCATTCGATATCGCTTGAACGGACGCCCGTTTTGTGTGTCTCTACGCATTCCCGGCTGAACGTCATACTCCATCAGAAAATACAAGTGGGAGTTGTTTCCGTTGTTAGCGGATGGATTTGCTGGAGTATTTGCTTGTTGATTGGTCAACGGATCACGAGTATACTGAATAGCAAAAACTATTTCGTCATTCCGCTCATTTCCAAACTGATGAATTTGAGCATAGTTAGGTAAAAGGATGAATCCGTAATCATTGATCACACTTTTCAAGAGTGGTTCTGCGCTTGCATAATCACTGGCTTGACCAGCCTCAGAAGTTGCTCTCGTGATGAAGACTTTCGCTAATAAATGCTGAGCGGCGGGTCTTGTGGCTCTTCCATACTGATTAGAAGCTTTTACCGCTTCCAAATCAGGAATAGCTGTTTGTAGGTCATTAATAATTGCATCATAAACGGCAGCTACGGGAGCCCTTGTGACCACTTTGTTTGGCACCTTGTTTTCAGTTAACTGCAAGTCTACCGGACCAAATAACTGAACCAACAAGAAATAGTGATGCGCCCGGATAAATTTGACTTCGGCTATCCGTTGCTTTTTGACCGCCTCACTTATTCCTGTCACGTTTACCGACCGATCAATTACTGCATTACAGGTGTTGATACCTCGGTACAATTCGTCCCATAGTTCTCGAACGTGACCATTCTGGGAATCAAATTGATTGGTATAGGTATTCATGAATTTCCAAGAACCGTCCGCACCATTGGTATAGATATCCGTACCGAATTCTGTGAAATTATTGCCACGTTCGGAACCATACCATACTCTTAATGAGGTATATGCTGCATTTACTCCATCTTCGAGACCTTTAGCAGTATTTAGGTAATCATTCCCGATTTGCGAGATTACATCTTCCTGAAGCGCATCCTGGCATGAAAACGCAAGCGAAAGCGTCACTGCTAAAGCACTTGTTTTGATCCAGGATTTGATTTGATATGTATTCATTGATTTTTTCATCGTTCAATTAGCTTTTAGATTAAAACTTCACGTTGACACCAAACGTGTACTGAACCACAGGCGGAGAGATGTTTCCACTCACTTCACCGGCATTCACACCTTGCTCTCCATCTGTGAATGTCTCTGGGTCAATACCCTTATGAACTGAACGGTATTCAGAGAATATGAACGGATTCTGGATGCTGCTGAATATTCTTAGGCTGCTAAATCCTAGCTTTTTCAAAGCCACATCACCTACGGTGTAACCAATATTGATGTTTCTAACCTTTACAAATGTGCCATCAAATAGAGACATGGACGTGTTGTATTTCGGAAACTCTTGGTTTTCGTTCGGTCTTGGATAGGCGTTGGTAGGATTGGTTGGGGTCCAGTAGTCTACAGCTAAGTTGTTGTATCGACCAAAGAGGTTATTGTTACTTTGGTGAAACTGGGATCGAATCATCGAACCAAATCGTCCGAACACGAAGAAAGAAAGGTCAAAACCTTTGTAAGCAAATCTGTTGGTAATACCCAATGCAAAATCAGGAACTGCGGAACCCAAGAACTGACGGTCAAGCGAGTTAATTCTTCCGTCTCCATTAAGGTCTTCGATTTTGATTTCTCCCGGCTTATCTCCAAAGCTTGTTGCTTGGTCCAACTCACTGGTCTGCCAGATCCCGATTTTCTTCAAGTCATAAAAGATCGTCAAAGGCTTGCCAATAAATCTGCCCGCTGCGATATCGTCACCGTTTGGCAGAGATACGATTTCCTCTCTGTTTCTGGTGAAAATGATGTCAGTAGACCAAGTGAAATCACCCTTCTCAATATTCAAGGTGGAAAGCGAAAGTTCCACACCTCGGTTTTGAGTTTTACCGATGTTGGTGATAAATCCGCCAAAACCAGTTGAGTTCGGAAGTGGCTGAGGGGCGAGGAGGTCAGAAGTATTGGTAATGTAATATTCCACACTACCCATCACCCTTCCTTTGAAAAAGGAGAAGTCTAGGCCCGTATTGAACGTGGTGGATGTTTCCCATCTCAAATCCGGATTACCGATGGTATTTGGTCTGTAACCGAACGCGGCGGTATTATCCCACGCATAGGAGGTCCGTCCGAGTAAAGCCTGAGTTTGGTAGGGATTGATCGCCTGGTTACCGATGGATCCATAACTCACTCTGAACTTCATCAAATCGACTTTGGATGAATTTTTCAGGAAAGATTCCTGATGCATGTTCCAGCCGAATGCTACAGAAGGGAAGTAGCCAAACTTGTTATTTTCACCGAATCGGGAGCTACCGTCTGCTCGGACAGTACCTGTCAAGAGGTATTTTCCTTTGTAATCATAGTTTAATCTTGCCATATAGGAAAGCAGGGACCATTCTACCAAGTTTGTATTTGCACCGGTAATCTGAGCCGCATCTCCCAATCTGTGATAAAGTTGGGATGGTGCCGGGATGTCTTGTACACTGATCGTTGTCTGCTCAAATCTATCCTGTTGGAAAGACTGCAAGGCAGTCAAATTGAAGGTGTGTACCTGATTTACTGTTTTAGTGTAGGACAGGATGTTTTCCAGTGTATAGTTGAACTGGAAGCGATCATCCACACTTCCGGTAGGAGGTCCGCCTCGTCTTGCATTGGTCTGGGAACCTGTGAATCTTCCCGATCTTCGGATGTTCAAATCAGGTCCAAATACGACACGATACGTCAATCCTTTTGCTATATCCCAATTTCCATAAAAGCTGGTAAAGGCGCGATATCTTCTGGTTTCATCTACTTGTGCGCCTGGCACGATCTCAGCAAACGGGTTTGTTCTCAGACCATCTGAAGTAGGAAGAAAAATCAAATTACCGTCGTCATCGTAAGGCTTTCCAAGTGGGTTTTCTGCTAAGGCACCACCCAACGGATTGAAATTCTCTCCGTTTCGGTCACTTCGGGTGAATAGGGTAGAAGTACCGACTTTGATTTTACTGGTGATTGCGTGATCCAAATTCACCCTGAAGGTATAGCGGGTAAAGTCTTGATTAATGATCACACCCACATCTTTAAAATAGTTTGCTGAAATGAAAAAGGTGGTTTTTTCACTTCCTCCACTTACTCCAATTTGATGACTTTGGATATTACCAGTCTGCATCAAACCCGCGGGGTAGTCGATGCTACGACCCGAGGCAATACCCTCCAGTTCGATTGGTTCAAAGATTTTAGCATCGGCTTCCGGTGTGGCTGGTCCTTCAGGATAATTCCCGGTCGCTCTTCGGGATTCTCTTTTGTATTCAGCAAAGGCCGGACCGTCAAAAACTTCAATCCTGCCCAATTCTTTATTAGAGCCATAATATGAGTCGAATGAAACTACGGTTTTACCTACGTTGCCTCTTTTGGTAGTGATCAATACTACGCCGTTAGATCCTCTGGAACCATAAATTGCCGTGGCAGACGCATCTTTCAAGACCTCCATGGATGTAATGTCCTGAGGGTTGATGTCTTCAATTCCACCCACTGTAGGAATTCCATCTATCACGTACAAAGGTTCATTGGAGGCGTTAAAGGATCTACGACCACGAATACGTACTTGTGGTGCAGAGCCTGGCTTTGAACCAGCTTGTGTGACATCCACGCCTGCTGCACGTCCTTGAAGTGCCTGGCGGGCATCCGTGATCGGAAGTTCCTGGATTTCTTTATTTCCTACAGAAGAGATAGCTCCCGTGAGCTGACTCTTTTTTACTGTGCCATAACCTACTACTACCACTTCTTCCAAATCTGAAAGGTCAGGACTGAGGTTTACATTGATTTGGCTTCTGTTGCCGATGGTTTCTTCTATTGGATTATAGCCAATAAATGAGAAAACCAGCACGCCTGTAGCTGGGCCGGAGATGGAATACTTTCCATCTAAATCTGTGGTGGTGCCTGAAGTGGTACCCTTAAGGAGAATAGTCACACCCGGTAGGGGTGAGCCTGTTTCATCCGAAACGGTCCCAGTCACTTGGACATTCTGTGCCTGCGTGTATCCAACACTAAGCAACAGCATCAACACCACCGATAGGCAGGTGTAAAATTTTGTACGCATAAGTAAAAGGGGTTATTGTTATAAGATAGAATTGGTTTCAACATGTTTTGCTCTTTCGTGGATGATGAGTGGAAAAATTCATCCGATTTCCTACTTAAAAGGTAGACAGAAGGATAAGGATGATCAACCTATTGAAAGCTGTATTTACGGAATCGATTGCGAGCGGATTTCGGAATGAGAGGTAGGTAAAGGTGAATTCCAGAATCGAATATTTTAGTAGGAATTCTTTACAAAGAATTTATTTTTCCGGGAATCTATTTCCAATTTTTGAATCGTAGCTAGACGATTGATATTGAGAGGGTTGAATTGATTAATCAATTCAATTTTAAGTAAAAGATACCGGACTTGATTTTAGGGTGAAAATTGGAAAACACCACTACCTAAATCGAGGAATCAATGGTGGAAAGAGGTAATCAAAAAAACACCTGCTCTTGAATCAAAAGCAGGTGTCTGAAATTAAGAAAACCAATTTTTTGTTTATGAATTTAGATTTTAGGAGGCTCCCAGCCTTTTTCATATTCCCTTGTCCAGAGAGCTTTTGCCTTTTCGGAATTTTGGATGTGTCCATTCTTAGGATCGCAGACCAAAGTCTCTCCGGTTCGGCTGCTAATATTTGCCAGATGACAAAGAAGTGTAGAAACAGCTCCTTCCTCGATGTTGGAATTTTGTTTCTCAAGACCGCGAACAGCATTGAAGAAGTTGACCACGTGGGTGGTACTCATATCTCCACCGCCCCCGAGTTGGGTTCCTCCTTCTGTGCCGCCTCCCATATTCTCTTTCACCAGTTTTCCACTTCGGTCAAATTGTCTGTATCCGCCTCGGTCCACATAGACTGAACCTTCAGTACCATAAATGATGGTTCCCCGGTCCGAGCCGTAGGTCTTGTAGCTGTTTCTGCTTTTTCCATCCCATTGAATAACTTTATTATCACCAAATTTGAAGGTCGCGTCCATGGTGTCATACATCGTCCAGCCATCTTCGGGATAGTGCATTTTACCAGCGACAACTATCACTTCACTCGGATAATCCACTTGAAGTGCCCATCGCGCTATATCAAGCTCGTGGGTGGCATTGTTTCCAGTTTCTGCAGTGCCGTAGTCCCAGCCGTACCAATGCCAGTTGTAATCCCAAGTATCGTGCATGTAGGGCTTTCGCGGAGCGGGACCTTGAAAAAGCTCCCAATCCAAACCGGCAGGTGCTGCCTGTGCTTTTGGATTAGGAACTACTCCGCGATTATTGCTATAGAAAGCTTTGGCCATGAAGGCCTTTCCAATCGCTCCATTATGAATCGCGGCGATGATTTCACGGCTTTCTGGAGCAGAACGCTGCTGATTACCCATTTGCACTACTTTATTGTATTTTTTTTGCAGTGCAATCAGCAGTTCACCCTCACGAGGATTGTGGGAGCAGGGCTTCTCCACATAGACGTGCTTTCCACGCTCCAAGGCAAGCCAAGTACCCGGCGCATGCCAATGATCCGGAGTCGCATTGATCAACACATCGACTTCCCTGTCATCCAATACTTTCATGATATTCTGTTCCTGCTTGGGTACATAGTCGATGTATTTCTCGAAGTTTTTTGCTGCTTTAGGCATCTGGGATTGCATGGCATCGCAGAGGTAAAGCAAGTTTACATTACTGGATGCCAATCCAATAGGCTCATAAAATGCCCCCAGTCTTCTTCCCAGGCCGGCAATGGCTACATTCAGCCGCTCATTTGCTCCTATAATTTTAGCGTATGATTTGGGTGAAAAACCCACTGCTCCCAAAGCAGACAGGCCCAAAGTCGCAGCTGTGCTTTTCTTGATAAATTCTCTTCTGTTGTGCTTATTCATAATTCCAGCTATTAGTTAAGCGTCTTGATTTTGATGTTTTTGAAGCTTACTTCATCGCCATGATCCTGAAGAAGAATGTGTCCTTCAGGAGCTTCGCCGAAGTTTTCCCAGATTTTGTACTTGCTTCCGGCAACTAAGTTTTTGTATTCCTGAGATCCTCTGACATATTCCAATACTTTGACCCCATTCAGGTAGTGCTCCACACGATTGTCAGGATAGACCACCACTCGGCCTTTGTTCCATTCGCCGATTGGTTTCATAAACCGCGGTTGCTTATCAGCTTTGATCAAGTCATAAAGTGAAGCTAGGGTTCGGTTTCCTTCAATTCCCATTTTGGCATCAGGATGCTTTTCATCGTCCAGAATCTGGTATTCCAGACCTATTGCCGAACCTTTGTTGCCTTCAGAAAGTGTCACGAAATATTTCAAACCGCTGTTTGCCCCTTCGGTCAACTTAAATTCGAATGCAAGGTCAAAGGCTGAGAATTTCTCTGTGGTCACAATGTCACCTGCATTTTGAGATTCGCTGCCGTCTGTTTTGGCAATGGTAAGCACTCCGTCACTCACACTCCACCCGGATTCTGGGAATGTTTCTTTGTAAGCACCTTTCCAGCCTTCACTGTTTTGACCGTTGAACAACAGTCTCCAGCCCTTGGCGATTTCATAGTCTGTCAACTTATTCAGGTTATTGTTGACTACAAATAAATCCTTATTGAAAGGTTGAGAAATCAGGTTTTCGGTTTGGACTTTTACATTCTTAAAATAAGTCTTTCGTCCAGCATGAGTAGAATCCCGGATACTGTGTACCTGAAGACCGATAAATCCGGTTTTGTCCATGTCATCTACTAAATAAGCGACTTCCTGACCGTTGATCCATGTTTTGAGTTCATTCCCGATTGCTTCGATTCGATAGTGATTGTATTCCCCCATCTTAAAAGCTGATTTTGCATCAGGGTTTAGTTCCAGAGGATACAGCCAACCTCTTCGGGCTTCGTCATAGATTCCGCCTGACCATGCTCTATCCGTCGGGTCAGCCTCGATCTGATATCCAAATACGAGTCCTTTACCTTCACGGGCAGCAGGATCGAATTGACCCCGAGCCATCACGCCAGAGTTGCTTGTCAGATCTTCGATCTTGAGATCGAGCTCAAGGATAAAATCTCCGTAAGTAGCCTCAGTGATCAGAAATGTGTTGGGTGAGCCAGCAACCGACGTTCCGATTATTTCCTCGCCCACCACTTCAAATGGGGCTGTTCCAGCTACTGCTTTCCATCCGCTTAGATCTTTTCCGTTGAATAGTTCGGTCCAATTATCTTCGGATTTAGGTTCCTGTGCACAGCTGAATAGGGCGATACCGGAGAGAAAGAAGAGATT
This sequence comes from Algoriphagus boritolerans DSM 17298 = JCM 18970, assembly GCF_900108085.1. Lineage (GTDB taxonomy): Bacteria > Bacteroidota > Bacteroidia > Cytophagales > Cyclobacteriaceae > Algoriphagus > Algoriphagus boritolerans. Next base: position 35,668 of record NZ_FNVR01000003.1, on the reverse strand, counting down.
CTTTCTTAATGAATAGTTCATCGATTTTTTGTTTTGGGTTGATTTTAAAATTCCAGATAAAAGCCAGTAGGGACAATAGATCTAAAGTCTAATCTACGGAATCGATTGCGAGTAATTCTCATTAAAATAGGACAAATGGTGGTTTGACGCTTTTTATCGGAAAACTCCCAACCTACTTTCTTACTTTTGCGCATGCTTGATTTCAACCAAAAAGGAAAAGTATTTATCACCTGCAAGGATCGCTCGGTCAGTTACCTGGAGCAGGAAGTTCGTGAACTGGGTTTTGTGCCGACATCAGTCATCAGAACGGGCCTCGAACTCCAGGCGAGCTTGGAAGACTGCATGGATCTTAACCTGCATCTACGTACAGCTTCTCATGTGCTCTATGAGCTTAAGTCGTTTTATCTCCAAAATGCAGATGATATCTATCGTAAGTTCAAATCCATTCCTTGGGAAGAGTATTTGGATGTGGACGGCTATTTTTCTGTAAATTCAGTTGCTGAAAACGAGTCAATTACCACTCCTTTGATTGTGAATGTCAAAGTAAAAGATGCGATCGTGGATCGTTTTCGGGAGTTGAAGGGTAGAAGGCCGGATTCCGGGTCAGATTTTTCAGGCTTGGTGATTCAGGTGTATTGGAAACAGACTCAAGCTTCGGTCTATCTGAATACTTCGGGGGAGACTTTGGCTAAGCATGGTTACCGGAAAATTCCGGGTAAAGCCCCGATGATGGAAGCCTTGGCTGCAGCCACAATTTATGCGACGGAGTGGAATACTAGAGTGCCTTTCATTAACCCGATGTGTGGCTCGGGAACTTTGGCGATCGAAGCGGCACTTATGGCAACCAGACGCTATCCTGGACTTTTCCGGGATCATTATGCGTTTCAACATCTATTAGGCTATCAGGAAGAAGCTTTTTTGGCCAAAAAGAAAAAACTCGAAGGAAAAATCGTGGAGGCAACCGAAGTGAAAATCATTGCTTCCGACATCTCACTGCAAGCGATATCGTTTGCGCAGGAAAATGCGGCTTTTGCAGGCGTGGATCACATGATTGAATTCCAAACCTGTGATTTTGCCGAAACTGAAATTCCCGAAAAGCCGCGTGGAGTCATCATGTTTAATCCGGAATATGGTGAGCGACTGGGGGAAAACGATGAATTGGAAATCACCTACAAGCGGATGGGTGACTTTATGAAACAGAAATGTGCCGGTTACCGAGGTTATATTTTTACGGGAAATCTCGAGTTGGCAAAAAAAGTGGGACTTAAAGCCAGCCGGAGAATTGAATTCTGGAACGGAACGATCGATTGTCGATTGTTGAAATATGAGCTTTTTGAAGGCAGCCGGGAACCAAGGGTCAAATAAAGTGGTCAGTTTGGAGCCAAATTAGGCCAGTGGGAGTATAGAACATTGACTGCCTCAGGCTCCGCCTTTGGAATGAACATGGGAGTGGGGGAGATGTTGAATTCAAAAAAGATTCTCCTGTTTATTGCCGGTTCGAAAAAAAAAAGCCTTTCATAAGCTGTTGAGGGTAGAAATATCGACGCAGTTACCTGCCTCAATGCTTTGGCTTCATCCAAACCTGCATGTTTTGGTTGATGAAAGTGTAATTTGATTTTTAGGTTTACCGGAACAAAAAAAGGGGACCAGTTTTCTCTAAGCAGAATGGAAAGCTAATCCCAAGCAATGGGAGAACTCGAACCCAAGCCTGGATTAAAAACAAAAAAGCCCCGGATTTTTCCAGGGCTTTAAGCGGAATGGACGGGACTCGAACCCGCGACCTCCTGCGTGACAGGCAGGCATTCTAACCAGCTGAACTACCACTCCAATTTTTTTTGATTCAATAACTCTGACCAGCGACTTTGCCGATAAATCGGATCGTTCTTACCAGCTGAACTACCCCTCGTTAATGGTTTAGCTTTTATTTGATCGTATGCGGAATGGACGGGACTCGAACCCGCGACCTCCTGCGTGACAGGCAGGCATTCTAACCAGCTGAACTACCACTCCGTTTTATTCCCTCTCGTTTGAAGTGGTGCAAAGGTATGGAATTGATCTTTTTCTGCAAGACAAGATTTTAATAAATTTCATTACTCATTCTATCTGGTTATGATTCAGTTAAATAATTTTTAAATAAGAGGATGCCGTTTACTCCAAGATCAGAACTTTGTCACTATGGGATAATCCTTATCTTTGTCACTCCAAAAAAATCAACAAAATGGTATTAGAATTCGAGAAACCCATTGCTGATTTAGAGCAAAAACTTCAAGAGATGAAAGACTTGGCAAAAGGTCGAAATATAGATCTGACCAGTGATATTGAGTCTTTGGAAGATAAAATTCTTGCTTTGAAAAAAGAGACTTTCGAAAACCTCACCCGCTGGCAGCGAGTCCAGCTCTCCAGACATGCAGACCGACCCTATGCTCTGGATTACATTTACGAGATTACCAACGATTTTATTGAGCTACATGGTGACCGAAGTGTAAAAGACGACAAAGCTATGGTAGGCGGTTTAGGTGACATAGAAGGTCGGACAGTCATGTTTATCGGTCAGCAAAAAGGGCGAAACACCAAGCAACGTCAGGAACGTAACTTTGGAATGGCGAATCCGGAAGGATATCGCAAAGCGCTTCGTTTGATGAAAATGGCGGAGAAATTTGGCAAACCCATTGTTACCTTGATTGATACCCCCGGTGCATTTCCCGGTTTGGAAGCCGAGGAGCGTGGTCAGGGAGAAGCGATTGCCAGAAACCTGAAAGAGATGTTCATGCTGAAGGTTCCTGTGATTTGTATTATTATCGGAGAAGGGGCTTCTGGTGGAGCTCTGGGAATTGCAATTGGAGACCGCGTCTTCATGTTGGAAAATACTTGGTACTCTGTAATCTCTCCTGAGTCCTGTTCTTCAATTCTTTGGAGATCTTGGGATTACAAAGAACAAGCTGCAGAAGCACTTAAGCTGACTGCAAGAGATATGAAAGGCAACGGGCTGATCGATGATATTATACCTGAGCCACTAGGAGGTGCTCATCGGGATCTGAAATGGATGAGTAAAACCATCAAAGAAGCAATTCTTAATTCCCTGAAGGAGCTGGACAAGCAAAAACCCGAAAAACGAATCGAAAGCCGAATTGAGAAATTCTGCTCCATGGGAGTAGTCGTTGAGTAATAATTTGAAAATTTGATATCCCGATAGCTATCTGGAGAGATTGCGGAAACGCAAATCCAATGAATAAACCAAAAGCAATCTATCCACCCTGGGAAAGGTTGCTTTTGGTTTTTAAACCCTAAAGAACTGAGCCTAAAATGGAATTATACAGTGTTAATACCGGATTTTTTAAGTTGGATGGCGGAGCCATGTTTGGAGTGGTACCAAAGACCCTTTGGACACGAACCAATCCTGCTGACGAAAATAACCTGTGTACCTGGGCCATGAGGAGTCTTTTGGTAGTGGATGGGAATCGCTTGGTACTGATCGATAATGGTATCGGGGACAAACAAGACTCAAAATTTTTGGCTCATTATTACCTTCATGGGGATGATTCTCTGAAAGGAAATCTTCATCGACTTGGCGTCAGTTTTCACCAAATCACTGATAATTTTCTCACTCACTTGCATTTTGATCATTGTGGAGGGGGAGTGAGCTATGGTTCACACGGGCAATATGAAATGACTTTTCCCCGGGCGACCTACTGGTCAAATGAGGATCATTGGAATTGGGCAACTGTCCCTAATCCAAGAGAGAAGGCTTCATTCCTTACAGAGAACATTATTCCGATGCAGGAACTGGGACAATTGCAGTTTTTGAATTTAGGTCAGAAAAATCTTTTTCCCGGCTTTGACTTTATTACAGCCGATGGTCATACAGACAAGCAGATGCTGCCCAAAATTCAATACAAAGGAAAAACCCTTGTTTTCATGGCTGATTTGCTTCCCTCAGTTGGGCACATTCCCTTACCCTACGTTATGGGATATGATACAAGACCCTTACTGACAATGAGCGAAAAGCAGGCATTTCTGGAGGAAGCCGCCCGTGAGGAGTACGTTCTCTTTCTCCAGCATGATCCCGTCAATGAATGCTGTACCGTGAAAATGACAGACAAAGGAGTTCGTCTAGATCAAACTTTCAGACTCGCTGAAATCGAGTAAGTCTGAAATACTACCTAATGCTATACTTATTTAGTTAATCGAGATTCCATATGGCCTTTAAAAAACAGATCATAATCTTATGAAATCTAAATTGAAAGTCGGTATTGCGCTTTCAGGAGGGGGAATACGGGGGATTTCGCATCTGGGGGTTTTAAAGGCCCTGGATGAAATAGGGATTGTCCCCGCGAAACTTTCAGGAACTTCAGCCGGAGCGATCGTTGGTGCGATGTATTGCCAAGGTTATCATCCGGAGGAAATCCTCAAAATTATTGTCGAGACGAATTATTTTAAGTTTATGCGTCCCGCCATTTCATGGAACGGAATTTTGAAAATGGAAAGTGTGGGCAATCTTTACAAGATTTACCTCCCTCACAATGATTTTGCGCAGCTCAAAATTCCACTCGCCATAGCAGCTACTGACATCCAGCGGGGAAAGGTCGTGTACTTTGACGAGGGCGAATTGATAAAGCCTATTATGGCCTCCAGCAGTATTCCGGGGATGTTTGAACCGATTGTGATTGATAAAAAGTACCTGGTCGATGGAGGAGTGCTCAATAATTTGCCAGTCGAGCCTTTGGAAGGGATTTGTGACTTTGTGATCGGGGTCAATTGTAATCACCTACCGGAGGAGAGTAATATTAGAAACATGAAAAAACTGATCGAGCGGACAGTAATCATGGCAATGAATTACAACGTCTACAGCCGGAAAGCAAAATGTGATTATTTTATTGAAGCTCCGGGATTAGGAAGGTTTGGTGTATTTGACATCAAAAAGGCCCCTGAATTGTTTCAGGCCGGATATGATCAAACCATGAAAGTGATTGAAGAAAATCCTGCAATTTTAGACTTAGCAAATCCAAGTGCAAAACATTTATCCCTATGATGAAGCTTCTTTCCAGATTTATATTCTGGATTTCAGGTTGGTCATTGAATAACAAATGGCCGGAAGGATTGAAAAAAGCCGTTTTAATCGCCATTCCGCACACTTCCAATTGGGATATCCTGTACGCACGGGCTGGGTTTTTTCTCATGGATATTCCGGTTCGATTTACTATAAAAAAGGAAGCAATGGTCGGTCCATTAGGTTGGTTATTGCGCGGATTGGGTGCCATTGCCATCGATCGTAAGCGAATTCCGGGAGGACGCCAGCAGACCTATACCGAAGCAATGATCAATATGCTCAACGGACGGGATGAACTCGTGGTGATGGTGACTCCGGAGGGAACACGAAGTGCCGTAAAAAAATGGAAATCAGGATTTTATCATATCGCACTTGGAGCCAATGTCCCGATTGTGGTGGGTTACTTGGATTACAAGAAAAAGGAAGCAGGAATAGGACCTTGCCTCTATCCAAACGGCGATATGGATGGGCAAATAGAAGAGTTAAAAGCCTTTGGTAGAACTGTGACAGGCAGACATCCTGAGAAAGGGATTATTTGAAAGTCTGAATTCTAAAATCAGAAATCTGAAGTCTTCCATTTTCCAAACCTCCTACCTTCCAAGCCTCTTATTCTTTCTTAAAATCCAAACTTATAGAATTGATACAATAGCGGATTCCTCCCTGATCTTTGGGTCCGTCAGGAAAACGGTGACCTAAGTGACCGCCACATTTGCCGCAGAGGATCTCCTCCCGGATCATAAAATGGCTGTAATCCATATTGACTTCAATCGCCTCAGGCTTTACTGGTTTGGTAAAGCTGGGCCAGCCGCAGCCACTGTCGTACTTATCCGAGGAGTGAAAAATCTCATTTCCACAGGCTTTACATTCATAGATTCCCGTTTCCTTATTCAAATAATACTGACCGGTAAAAGGCCTCTCGGTTCCTTTTTTCCTTAATACATGATAGGATTGGGGATCCAAAATCTCTTCCCATTCAGATTCGGATTTTTGGACTTCGAAGTTTTTTTGCTCTTTCTTTTTCATACCTATCAGAAACCCATTTTTTCCCGGTAAAGTTTACCCTTTTCTGTTTTTCGAAAAACCCAATTTGGTGCTGTATCAATTTCCTGCCTGAGCATCAGATTACGATGGGCTGAGTGATGGTGTATATGCCTAAGATTTTACAGGAAATCCTCTAAAACTGGGTATTCCATCGATTTAGATTCATTTATCCATCGGCTTTAGCAAAGTTCCTTACTCACTCCAAAGGGAATGCCCAAGACTTTGCTCCATTTTCAAAAAATCAAGTTTCATCAATCGCTTGTAGTATTATTGAGCAGGCTGCTCTGATTTGATCTTCAGAAATAATCAAGGGCGGAGCTATCCGCATCGAGTCGTCGCAAAATAAGAACCAATCCGTAATCACTCCCAATTCGATCGCACGATCTATGATAGGCTTGAGGACATCAAATGATTCAAATTCCACAGCTATCATCAATCCTTTATTTCGGAAACCTTTGATTTTTGGGTGAAGGAGCAAGCTTTTAAACAGCTCAGCTTTTACTTCCACTTGATCAATGAGTTTTTCTTCTTGAAGGATTTTAATTGTGGCTAAGGATGCTGCCGCGCTCACAGGATGCCCACCAAAGGTGGTGATATGACCTAATAAGGGATTATTTTTGAAAGCCCCCATTACTTCCTTGTTGGCTATAAATGCGCCGATTGGCATTCCACCACCCATTCCTTTTGCACACACGACCATATCCGGGATGATCTCAAAATGCTCGAAAGCCCAAAATCTCCCTGTTCGGCCAAATCCTGCCTGGATTTCGTCCAAAATTAAAAGAGTGCCTGTTTCATCACAGCGTTTTCTCAAAGCCTGAAAATACTCCGGACAAGCAACCCGGATTCCGGCTTCACCCTGAATGGTTTCGATAACAACTGCCGCGGTTTGATGGGTGATTTTTTCCAAATCCGAAAAACTCCCATAATAAATGTGACTGATTCCAGGCAGTAAAGGACGATATGCCCGTTTGAATACTTCATTTCCACCCACACTCAGCGCGCCATGACTGGATCCATGGTAAGCATCCACACAAGAAATTAATTCCCTTCTATTGGTGTAGCGCTTGGCTAGTTTGAGTGCACCTTCTATGGCTTCCGAACCGCTGTTTACCAAGTATACATTGTCCAGATGGGAGGGTAGTGTGTCGCAAAGCGCCTTTGCCAATAGCGTCTGAGGTGTCTGCACATATTCCCCATACACCATCAAGTGAAGGTATTTATCCAGCTGTTCTTGGATAGCCATCAGGACTTTGGGGTGGCGATGACCCACATTACTTACTCCGATTCCTGAAATCAGGTCAATGTATTGCTCTCCGTTTGGTCCAAATAGATAAATTCCCTCCGCTTTTTCCACTTCGATCAGTAAGGGAAAGTCAGTAGTCTGAGCCAGATGAGAAAGAAAAAGTTGGCGGTTGTTCATTTTTTTAAACTCTGGTCAAAAACTTGAAAAACGGAAGAATATCCCCAAAGGAAGCTTCTTTCCCTGTTTTTCTTCCAAATACAACTCTCCTTGCTCCGGATTTTTTACTTGACCGAAATTGGACCGAATCAAATTGGCAGCAATAAGTGATGAGAAACTCAGGGAATACATATTGAGTAGGAGAAAATGATTCTTTGGATCTAAAATCTCCGCACAAGTTTTCAGCATTTCGTTGATTTGTTCCTCGAGAATCCATTTTTCTCCCTCAGGCCCGCGACCATACGCCGGAGGATCGAGAATGATTCCCTGATAGGTATTTCCTCTTCTAGCCTCACGCTTGACGAATTTCATCGCGTCATCAACCATCCAACGAATCCCATCCAGTCCTGAGGACTCCATGTTATGCTTGGACCAAGTGACGACTTGCTTGACCGAGTCAAGGTGTGTCACCTCAGCGCCGGCAGCTCTGCAAGCCACACTGGCTGCACCGGTGTAAGCAAAGAGGTTTAGGACTTTTGGTTTTTCTCCGGGAAAAGCTTTGATTTTTTGATACAGATAATCCCAATTCACAGCTTGTTCCGGAAAAAGTCCGATATGTTTAAACGAAGTCTGAGCCAGGTTTAATTTCATTTTTAACCCATCCTGATTTTCATAATCGATTGACCAGTTGTGGGGCATGGGTTTGATTTGTTGCCATTGACCTTTTTCGGGATTGTTTTTTTCCTTGGCAAAATGCGCATGCGCCAATTTTCTCCACTCAGATTCGGGAAGTGTCTTGTCCCAAATGGCCTGAGGTTCGGGTCTGCTAAGAATATATTTCCCAAATCGCTCCAGTTTTTCGAAGCCTCCGGTATCGATCAATTCATAGTCTGCCCACGGTCCGGGGCAAAGTGAGAGGATGGTTTCTATCATTGGCGCAATTTAGTTTTTTTGCCCAAGAGTCTGAGGAAACCGGGAGATCATCCGGCCATTTCCATCGTAAATTCTTAAACTTTGAGCTCACTCAAAACTGTCTCACTGTATTCCCAAAGTTTCGCAGCCAACTCTTTATTCAAGGCAGTGGAGGTGGGGGACTTTGGTTTTTTGCGGACGTAGTAACTTCCATTTCTGAGTTTGGAAGCAGGAGTTTTTGCAAGAAAGATGGTGGTTTGTGCTCCGGATTTTGGACTGATGAAAAAGAGCTGGGTAAGGCGAATTATACCTTTTGCAATACCGGAAGTCTCAGCGCCAAAAGCCGTTCTCACCGCCCCCGGATGCAGGGAGTAAGCACTTATTCCATAAGATTCAAACCTGTTTTTCAACTCATTGGTGAAGAGAATGTTATACAGCTTCACTTTGCTATATGCAGCTACTGTATTCGCTGATTTTTTGAGGCTGAGATCTGCACTTGGATCACCTGAGATCCGATGTGCTTCTGAACTGACATTGATGATTTTTGCCTTTCCTTTTTTCAAAGCGGGCATGAGACACTTAGTCAACAAAAAATGTCCGAGGTGATTTGTGGCAAATGTCAGGTCAAGTCCTTCAGAAGTCAGTTTTTTTGCCGGGTACATTCCACCGGCATTGTTGATGAGGACATCAATTTGATCGGCCAAGCCTAAGATTTCATTGGCGCCGGTGACTACTGATTTCATCTCACTGAGGTCAACGGACACAAGGTGAATTTTATTTTTATCAGGTAAACCCTCAATCATTTTCTTTGCCTTATCCCTATTTCTGACCGGTAGAATGACTTTTTTGAATTCAGGCAACAATTCTTTCAATGTCTCCCAACCAATCCCCGAGGTACTTCCTGTCAATACTAAATTCATGTGGTGTATAGTTTAAATAGACTACTCAATTTATAGGGAGTTGGTTTTCAGGAATCTAATTTTATACTCCGAATAGTAAGAAAAGCGAAGACTTTATTTTTGTACTTTTGGAATGAACCGTTGTAAAAATTTTAATTTTTGCATCGAATTTTAACCGAAAAGCACAATTTTTTTGCCCGATGACAAAGAAATTTATTGATATCGAAAAAGCCATTCACTCCAAAAATCCAAAACTTCTAAGGTGGATGCCGGGGTTTGCTTTGAACTATATCAAGAAGGTAACCCATGAGGCCTGGCTCAATTCGGTGCTCAATAAGCACATAGACTTGAAGGGGCTTGACTTTGTCAATGCGTTGATTGCGGAGTTTGAGATGGACGTTCAGTTGATTGGAGGGGAAAATATTCCGGAATCAGGTGGGTTTATTCTGGCTGCAAATCATCCGCTGGGAGGAATGGATGGAATCGCATTGATGTATGCGATAGGTAAATTAAGACCGGATATCCGGTTTTTGGTCAATGATCTTCTGATGAGTTTTGATAACTTCCAGCCCATCTTTGTTCCGGTCAATACACTGGGAAAAAACTCGGTCAATGCAAATCTTAGAATCGAGGAGGCTTTTGCAAACCAGCATCCGGTTTTGATTTTCCCGGCAGGTCTCGTATCACGAAAGCAAGAAGGTCAGGTGAAAGATCTTACCTGGAAGAAAAGCTTTATCTCAAAGGCTAAAAAATACAAATTGGAGGTACTTCCTTGCCATATCGGAGGGAAGAATTCTGAGTTTTTTTATAATCTTGCCTACTGGCGAAAGAAAATCGGTGTGAAAGCCAATGTTGAAATGTTTTGGCTGGTGGATGAAATGTATAAGCAAAGAGGGAAAAAGGTGGTAATCAGAGTAGGTAATCCCGTTTCTTACCAATATTTTAATTCTAGAAAAAGTGATGTCCAATGGGCAGCGTATATGAAAGAATTGGTGTATCAACTCGGAGAAGCAAATGACTAGAGTTCTGCCTATTATACCGGCAGTGGATCGAAAGCTGATCAAAAGCGAGTTGAGCACTGACCGATTTATCAGGTACACCAACAACGGAGATAATCTTGTCTACCTGGTCAATCAACACAATGCGCCCAATGTGGTGCGGGAAATCGGACGCCTGCGGGAACTTACCTTTCGTGCAGCCGGAGGAGGTACGGGCATGGAAGTGGATCTCGACGATAATGACACCTGCGAAAAATGCTATGATCAGTTGATCACATGGAATCCTGAGGATGAAGAGATCGTGGCCGGTTATCGGGTGATTATGTGCAAAAACGCGATTAATCCTGACGGATCCATCAATCTTTCCACGACTCATCTTTTTGACTTTTCGGAGAAATTCATCAAAGATTACATTCCTTACACACTGGAATTGGGTCGCTCTTTTGTTCAGCCACAGTATCAACCAAGCCTGGACAACCGCAAAGGAATCTTCAGTTTGGATAATCTTTGGGATGGCTTGGGTGCTGTCGTATTGCTCAATCCTGAGGTGAAATACCTCTTTGGCAAAGTGACCATGTACCCACATTATAATCGGGAAGGCCGTGATCTTTTGCTTTTTTTTATGAATCATTATTTTCCTGATAATGATTTACTTGTCACTCCTAAGCTCAATCTTAAATTGACTTATGAAACTGGAATACAGAACCTTCCGAATCCTTTTGAAAACCTCGATTACAAGGAAGGGTACAAGTATCTCAATGGAAGAATCAGAGCCCTGGGCGAGAACATTCCTCCTCTGATCAATACCTATATGAATCTATCTCCGACAATGCGGACTTTTGGAACGGCATTGAATGGCGAGTTTGGTGGAGTAGAAGAGACAGGAATCATGATCACGCTGGCAGATATCTACGAGAGTAAAAAGCACAGGCACATGGATACCTTTGTGCGGGATAGGATTTATGGAAGAAAGAAAAGTTGATCCGAGAAAAACACTGATCGTTGGGGCTACTTCAAATCCTTCCCGATATGCCTTCGCTGCAGCAAAAATGTTTGCTGATAGACAACTGGATTTTATCCCGATCGGAATCAAAAAAGGAGAGGTATTTGGAAAGCCAATTCTCGATCTGAATTCCAAACCCCAATTGGATGACATTCATACGATCACACTTTACATTGGCCCCTCACATCAGGCAGAATGGATGGATTACCTCATTGGACTTAATCCCAAACGAATCATCTTCAACCCGGGAACTGAAAATCCGGAGTTTTTCAAAAAAGCAAGTAGCGAGGGAATTGAAGTACTACCTGCCTGTAACCTGGTCATGTTGAGTACCGGTCAGTTTTGAACTTGTTTTTTCAGAAAGTGATCCATATACAGGATATGTGGAAATGATATCAGGGAAATCATCACGAAGAAAAGTAAAATCAAGTTGGATTCGTCTAGAAACTCCAAGCCAAAAAATAAAATCAATCCAATCCCAATGAAACTGATCAATGAAAAAGGGAGTAATTGATACGTGAACTTTTTGATCGAACTGTAGGCCTCGAATGACCTGAGAAATTTGTATTCAGTCATCATGCTGGGCAGTGCATGCCAAAACCCAAAATAGACAACAAAACCTACCATCAAAGGGCTCAAATACAGTATTGGTCCCAAAACGAGAAGTTCAAGCAAGTGATTTTTTTTGAATTTAGGACCAAAAACGGATTGAATAAGCAAGGTCGAGACTAGAAATGCAGCTAAAATAAAAAGGCGTGAGTGATTTAAATAGTCCAGATTGACCAACGGATTCAAAATCAATTTGGTAGCCTCCCAGTCTCCCAAAAGTATGGCAAATAAAAAGTATCCACCACGGCTGAGGTAAAGCAGCCATGAATAACTCTTGAGGGTAGGTTCTGTCAAAAAGTGGGATTGCCCGAAGTGATAAGCTGACATGATCAGAAATGCGATCAGTGCTAGCACAGGAAGAAAATACCAAAATGTCAAGTAGGCAGCGATCAGAGAAAGGTAAATGATTAGAAATTTCACTAGCCCATTTTTGTCAATTTGTGGATTGGAGATCAAGTGATCAATAGCACCGTGAGGTATTCCGACAGAGAGCAGGATAATTACAACAAGTGAAAACTGAACCGTCACATTGTTTTCGGGCGAAATCATAAAACCGAGACAAATAAGAAGACCAAAAGCTTTGGCAACGTTCTCAATGCGTTTCATAACTCATGAGGCTTTTGATGAAAATTGAAAATCGAAGCTTCCCGAGTAATTTGAGTTCTTCTGTGAGACTTGTCTCTTCATTGAGAAATCGTAATACCACATCGGCGGATGAGGAGGTAAACAGGTCTAGGAATATGCCTTGAAGTCTTTCAGGCCACTTGTGGGCAACATTCAGAAGTATATTGTCATAAAATGCAAATCGGGCTGATCTCTTGATTTGAAGCTTAAGAATATCTCCCTGTTCAAGTGCTTTCACAATTTTTTTGCAGTTCGATTGAATGGTATGGAAGGTATACCCCGTGGAAGCTTTTGTCCATCCGGCAGCAGTACCGATTTTCAATACTTTTTTTTGTGCCTTGGGAGTTTTCAGGCGAGTACTCATTGGAATGATTCCTGACTCTTGAAAAGTGATTTCAAATGGGGTATGACCAAGGTTTTTGGTCAGGTAATTTTCCAGCGAAGTCTTTAATTTTTTATCGGAAACAGCTTCTTTGGAATAGAGGGTGTACTCGATGAGTGCTTCTGTTTTAGAAAAGGGAAGAATATAGAAAAACTCAAATTCCGGCGAATTTCCCTCAGGAAACTCCATTAATATCAGACTTTCAGGATCAAATAGTTCACTTTCTGTTTTTATCCTCCATCCGGAAAAGACCTGTTTCAAGGAGGAATTTGACTTAAAGTCATTTTCATTCAATCTTGAATCAAATACTTGGTTTGCCTGCAGAAAGCCTTGATTTTTTGTTTTGACGATGACGGTATCTTTGGCTTCCGCTAATTCGATAACCTCATCCTGGACAAGTTTTATTTGAGGATGATTTTCCAGTTTTTTGAATATGGAGCGGTAAAAGTCAAGGGAGTTGAGATGGTAATAATTCAAATTACCCAAGTTAGTGGTGATTTTGGATTTGTTGGAGATAAAGCTAAGATTGTTCCATGAGTGGATGTGTTCTGTCGGGTGGATTTCCAAAGGGTTTTCAGCCCAGTAGCACCACGTTTTATCTGGTATTTCATTGATCTTTGGATCGATGAGGAGGATTTTTGAATCCTTCAGCTCACTTTCCAAAAGGTAATGAAGCAGACTCAAACCAGCACAGCCAGCACCGGCAAAGATATAATCGTAGCTCTCCATGAGTGTAAAAAAATAGGCTGTCCGCCAAACCAATGACAGACAGCCTGTTTTTAATTATGCTGTTACTTTTTTTCCTTTTGCAGTTTCAGCTACCGCAACTGAATAAATTACCAGACCAAAGCCGATTTTGTTTATCGCATCAGCCAAGTTGTAAAACAAGTCGATTGAGCTTACCTCAAATGCGCCTGACAACAAGTTTCCTGGCAATACCATGTAGCCGATGGGATAGATAGACCATCCTAGCGTGATGAAGATTTTCAAGAGAAACATTGCATTCCCAAGTGCTGGACTGTTGGAATCTTTGGCCAATTTGGCTACGTCACCGGCAAACACCTCATATACGATATACAAATAACCCAAAGTGGAAATTATACCCCACATAATATTATTGTCGATACCGGATGTTTCACCGATGTAACCAGTGACCAGCATTAGCAGAGAAGCTACGATCAATTTGAAAAGCGTTCCCCCTTTTGCTCCAAATGGTTTGGTCAATAAGTAGAATTCCACACACATCAAAGGTACTGTAAGCGTCCAATCCACATATCTGAATGCTGTTGGACTGGAACCAGTTTGCATGTAGAAGTCACGCATGTAATAATAATGGACTGCAGCAATCCCGGTGATAAGTCCGGAGACTAACAAGGACAGCTTCCATTTACCATCTACAGATCCTCTTTCTACAAAGAAGAATACTGAAGAAGCAAACATCGCCATGTAGCCAATGAAGAAGGTAATGGCTACTGGGTCACTGTTAATGATGCGGTCTAGTCCGACTAGCTCCGCTGCTAAAGTGAGGTTCATAAAGGTGAAATTTTTGAGTTTAAGAATTGGTTAATAATCATCTCTTTAAAGAAACTAAATAGAAAATTTGTTTAACAAAAAATACTTTAGATTAAACAAAACAAAACGAATGGTTGATAATCAGGTTTATATGGATAGTTATAAGAAATGAACTGCAAAAAATAATTTTTGTAAATTTTAATAATTCGGAATATAATTTTGACATCAATCTTTTTAAAGCATTCGTTGATTTTGCGTTTGTTGAAACAAAAAACTGCGCACAAGTCACATTTTTTACCTATCTTGCAGATTGTAATTTTGAACACAAAATCACCTTTTTAAGCCCGATTTGAGGGTTTTCTCCAAAAAATATGAGTGAAGAAAAAGCTAAAAATTCTGCTGAATATTCAGCGGATAATATCCAGGTTTTAGAAGGTCTGGAGGCAGTTCGAAAGAGACCTGCAATGTATATTGGCGATATTGGCATTAGGGGGCTTCATCACCTAATCTGGGAAGTAGTAGATAACTCGATCGATGAAGCGCTTGCCGGTCATTGCGATACCATTCATGTGACTGTCCATGAGGATAATTCAGTCACTGTAGAAGATAACGGACGTGGGATTCCTACCGAAATGCACCCCAAAGAGAAGAAGTCAGCGCTGGAAGTAGTGTTGACGGTATTGCACGCCGGTGGTAAGTTTGACAAGGATTCTTACAAAGTCTCCGGTGGTCTGCATGGCGTGGGTGTTTCTTGCGTCAATGCGCTTTCCAGTGATTTGAAAGCTACTATCTATAGAAATGGAGTGATTTTCGAACAGGAATTCAAAATCGGGGTTCCTCAATACCCCGCAAGACAAATTGGTCCGACTGACAAAAGAGGAACCACCATCCATTTCAAACCGGATTCAAGCATCTTTACGATCACTGAATTCAAATACGAAACCATTGCAAACCGCCTGAGGGAGATGTCTTTCCTCAATGCAGGAATCAGAATCACGCTGACGGACCTTAGAGAATTTGAAGACGGTAAACCAAAATGCGATGAGTTTTTCTCAAAAGGCGGGTTGGTAGAGTTCGTTCAATACTTGGACGAAACCCGGGAAAAAATCATAGATTATCCAATCTACATCGAGTCCGATCAAAGCGGAGTTCCTGTTCAGGTGGCAATGAATTATAATAATTCATATTCTGAAAATGTCGTTTCCTACGTCAATACAATCAATACCTACGAAGGGGGAACACACGTGACCGGCTTCAGGAGAGCATTGACTCGAACCCTGAAATCTTATGCAGACAAATCGGGCATGCTCGATAAACTTAAGCTTGAAGTTTCAGGTGATGATTTCCGTGAAGGATTAACAGCTGTCATTTCTGTGAAAGTTCAGGAGCCTCAGTTTGAAGGTCAGACTAAAACCAAGCTTGGAAATTCTGACGTGGTCGGAGCAGTGGATAGTGCGGTTTCAGAGACACTTCAAAGTTGGTTGGAAGAGCATC
The DNA here is from genome assembly GCF_900108085.1 of Algoriphagus boritolerans DSM 17298 = JCM 18970. Lineage (GTDB taxonomy): Bacteria > Bacteroidota > Bacteroidia > Cytophagales > Cyclobacteriaceae > Algoriphagus > Algoriphagus boritolerans. The sequence goes on along the minus strand of NZ_FNVR01000003.1, from coordinate 19,745 downwards.
CCAAAGAAGCCAAGATCATCGTAGGAAAAGTAATTCTTGCAGCTCAGGCGCGTCATGCAGCTCGAAAAGCAAGAGAAATGGTCCAGCGTAAAAATGTACTCGGTGGTGGTGGACTTCCCGGAAAGCTTGCTGATTGTGCTAATTCCGACCCGACGGTATGTGAATTGTATCTGGTCGAAGGGGACTCTGCAGGCGGATCTGCCAAGCAGGGACGGGATCGTGATTTTCAGGCAATTTTACCGCTGAAGGGAAAGATCCTCAATGTGGAGAAAGCCCATGAGCATAAAATCTACGACAATGAGGAAATTAAGAATATCCTTACTGCCCTTGGGGTGAAGTTTGGTACAGCCAATGATGACAAAGAGCTGGACCTGAGTGGTCTGAGATACCACAAAATCATCATCATGACGGATGCGGACATCGACGGATCACACATCAGAACGCTGATTTTGACCCTGTTCTTCCGATACATGAAGACACTCATCGAAAAAGGATATGTCTACATCGCTTTGCCTCCTTTATACCTTCTGAAGCGAGGAAAAGATGAACGCTACTGCTGGACCGAAGAGGAACGAAAAATCCTTACTGCAGAAATGGCAAAAGACGGCAGAGAAGACAGCGTGGGAATTCAGCGATACAAGGGTCTTGGGGAAATGAATCCGGAGCAGCTTTGGACCACTACGATGGATCCAAGTGTGCGCACGATCAAACAAGTGAATATAGACTCGGCCGCTGCTGCAGACCATTTGTTCAGTATGCTAATGGGAGATGAGGTTGCTCCGAGGAGGGATTTTATCGAGAAGAATGCGAAGTACGCAAAAATCGACACTTAAAATTCAGGGGCTAATCAGATTCCTTTTTTTGATCAAAAACAATAAATCAGTAGATCAGGCAGTTTTAATTGAATTTTGAATGATATGAAATTGGCAGTTGGAGATAAATATGATTCCATAATACAAAAAAGCGATCTCATCAGCAGGGATTTAAGTTGGGTTAAATTCAACGAGCGTGTGCTGGATCAGTCCAAAAAGGTGGAAAGGGGCATCTTTGAAAAGCTTAAGTTTTTGGCGATCACCGCTTCCAACCTGGATGAATTTTTTATGATCCGGGTCGGCTCCCTATATAATTATTTGGATTACGAAAAGGAGCGGGTAGATTATTCCGGCCTTCGTGAGGATCCTTTTAAGGAAAAACTCATGAAGGACTGCCAGCAATTTCATTTGGATCAGCATAACCATTTCACCAAAGTAGTCCTTCCTGAATTGCATCAGGAAGGCATCTCTCTGTGTAATGTATCTAAGCTGACTGAAAGCGAACAGGAAATTGTGAAGCAGTATTTTCTGAAAGCAATATATCCGATGCTGACTCCAATGGTCTACGACGGCTATCGGACTTTCCCCATCCTGATGAATAAGCTTTTGGTGTTTGGCGTGGTCACCACCAGTCCCGGAGAGCGAAAAGATATGCGCAAAATGAGTTTTGTGCAGATTCCTGCCAATATTCCCAGATTTTTCGAAATCGAGCGAGAGAATTCCCTTTTGCTTATTCCTATCGAAGAAGTGATCCGTGAAAACATCATATCCCTCTTCCGGAATGTGGAGATTGAATCGATCAGCCTTTTTAGGATCACCCGAAATGGAGATTTCACTTTGGAGGAAAGTGAAGACATGGATGCTAATTTCCTTGAGGAAGTGAAGCGGAAATTGATGGAACGAAAGACCGGAAGGGTGGTTAGAATCGAAGTTGAAGAAGGCTACTCCAAGTGGATGTTAAATTCCCTGCTGGAGCGCTGGAATCTCAAATTTGACTCTGTATTCTTGGTCAATCGGGCAAGTATGATCGATTTTACCGGATTTTGGCAGTTAGTGGGAAGCAAGCGCTTTCGAGACAGACTTCCTCAGATTCCCGAACCAGTCAAACCCCTTTCTTATCCAGAGGATGGCAGAGCGGATATTTTTGAAATTTTGAAGGAAAAGGACATTCTGCTGCACCATCCTTACAATAACATTGACTCGATTCTTGATCTGATCGAAAAAGCCGCAGATGATCCGGACGTGATGGCAATCAAAATGACCATTTACCGATTGGCTAAGGAAAGCAGAATCACAAAAACACTCCTTAAAGCCGCAGAAAACGGGAAACACGTATCCGTGCTGTTTGAGGTGAAAGCAAGATTTGATGAGGAAAACAATATCAGGGAGGCCAAAAAACTGCAGAAGGCAGGTTGCTTTGTCATCTATGGAATCTCTAATCTCAAGACCCACACCAAGCTGCTCTTAATTGTCAAGAAAGATGATTCGGAAATCACGCGTTATGTTCATTTGGGCTCCGGAAATTACAACGAAGATACCGCACGGCTTTACACAGACATCGGTTTAATGACTACAAATGAAACTCTGGCAAATGATGTGTCCGAATTCTTTAATGTAATCACTGGTCACTCTGTGCCGAATACCTACAAAAACCTCATTACTGCTCCACGGGACATGAGGAATCAATTGATTGCGTATATCGAAGAAGAAGCTGAAAATGCTCGAAATGGTCTTCCAGCCGGGATTTTTATTAAGGTAAATTCACTTGAGGACTCAGAGATTATTTACGCACTTTACCGCGCTTCCCAGTCAAAGGTAACAATCAAATTAATCGTCAGAGGAATCTGTTGTCTGAGGCCAGGAAGGGTAGGTCTGAGTGAAAATATCGAGGTTTTATCACTGGTCGGTGATTTTCTGGAGCACAGCAGGATTTATCATTTTCACAATAATGGAAATACCCGAACCTATTCCGGCAGTGCGGACATGATGGTGAGAAGTTTCGACAAAAGACTAGAGTCCCTGTTTAAAGTTGAAGCACCTTTGCTTGAAAAGCAATTGATGAACATCATAGCCTATAACCTGAAGGATAATGTAAATTCCTATGTGATGCAGGAGGATGGCAGTTACAAAGCCAAGCGCCCTGCTGAAAACGAACAGGAATTTAATATTCACAAGGAGTTTTTTAGGCTGCAAGTTGAAGAGGTACTCCGGGTTAAGTTGGTAGAATGACAGCGACTGAATAAATCTAAAAAGCCCCCGAAAGCTGATTTTCGGGGGCTTTTATTTTTAGGTTTTTAAAATTCTACTTCTTTCTTCCCACTACTACCAGAACAAGCCCAGCTGCGGCTACGATTCCCCCTGCATAAGTGGGCCAGTTGACCTCATTCTTTTTGTCTGCCGTCACCTGGATCGGTCCGGCGTCGATTACTTTTTCCCGAGTTGTAAAATCCAGTCCGGGGACAAATAACATGATTAAACCTACTACAATCAAAACAATTCCTACTGTTCTCATAAGTGCTTGGGGTTTTGGGTTAAATTTTTGAAAACTCATATAAGCGATTCCCAACTAAAACGGAAAGAAGATGGGAATACCAAAGGTAGCAAGAATCCAAAACAGTATGTTTAAAGGTGTACCTACTTTCAGAAAGTCCGTGAATCGATAATTTCCCGGATTGTAGATCATCGTATTGGTTTGGTATCCCATAGGGGTCATGAAGCTCAGGCTTGCAGCAAAAGTCACGGCCATCAGGAAGGGCCTGGAGTCTACATTAAGACCTGCTGCAATGCTGATTGCAATCGGGGCCAAAAGCGCCGCAGAGGCATTATTTGACATCACATTGGTCAAAAGAAAAGTCAATCCGAAAATCGCACTCAAGACTGCTCTGGGACCAAAAGATCCAAAAACAGTCACAACCCCCTCTCCGATAAGTGCGGCTCCTCCGGTTTTTTCCAATGCTGATCCCATAGACAATACACCCGCCAGCATGAAAATTACTTTCCAGTCAATCGCCTTGTATGCTTCATCCGGGCTGATCGACCGAAGTATGATCATAAAAATGGCCCCTGCCACAGCGGTAAGGGTAATCGGGAAAACCCCAAAAGCAGCCAGCCCTATCACCAAAGCTAGGGTACTGAGCGTCATTATGACTTGTGTTTTATTCAAGTTGACCACTTTTCTGGCTGAAATAAGGAGTAAATCCTCAGATTTATCCACCGATTGAATGGACTCCTCACTGGCGCGGAGTAAAAGGATATCGCCGGGTTTCAGTGTGGCTTTGGAAAGCAAAGTGTCAAATAGACCTGCCCGATGCCTGATTCCCACTACCAAAACCTGATCAAAAAGATGCCTGAAGTTGATTGATTTGATGCTTTTGTTGATCAAATAAGAATGTGGCGTAATGACGGCTTCAAAAAGCTTCTCCTCTTCGTCAGTTACGCTTTCCTCTTTCCAATCCAACTCAGCTTTGATTTCTATTCCTTTTACTTTTTTGAGTTTACTCAAATTTTCTTGATCGCAGATGATGCGAATCACGTCTCCCTGTGTGACCGGGGTATTAGGATAAACTTTGACTTTGGTGCCATTTTCACGCACGATTTGCAATGCCTTAATGCTGCCGTCTTTGAAGAGTTTTTGTTTTAGTATGGGTTCTTCTAGGTTTTCGTAATCTTCGGTAATGGTGACTTCCACCACATAATTCCCCAAATCGAGTAATTCCGAAAGCCCCGATTTCGCCTTACGTTTCGGAAGAAGCCACTTTCCAAGAGTTAGCATATAGAGTATTCCGGCTGCTAAAAAGACCAGCCCCATCTTACTCATTTCAAAAACTCCAAAAGCGGGTAATCCGGACTTTTCAGCGATTCCGCTTACCAGGATGTTGGTACTTGTCCCCAAAAGTGTACAGATACCTCCCATCAAAGCTCCAAAGGAGAGCGGCATCAATAATTTGGAAGAAGAGATCTGATTTTTTTTGGATATATGGATGACTGAGGGCATCAACAGCGCGACCACGGCCGTATCGTTGATCACGGCAGAAAGTAATCCTGCACTGATCATGAGACTCAGAATTAGCCTGGATTCGCTTTTTTCGGCCTGATTGCTTAGGTAGTTGCTAAATTGATTGAGTATTCCAGTCCTGAAAATTGCCTGGGATATCACAAACATCGAAGCTACGGTGATGGTGGCGGAATTGGAGAAACCAGCCAAGCCTTCATCCAAGTCCAAAATTCCAAACAACATGAAGAGCACCATCACCCCGATGGCTACTGTATCAATTGTAAATTTTTCAGTAAAAAATAAGATGACTGCCAAGGAGATAATCCCATAGACAATCCAGATATCTTGAGTCATAGACTACATGCTAAGGTAATCTCCCTTTTTTAACTTTTTTTTGAGCCTAAAGTAACTGATCAAGCCGGTAACCAAAAATGCAAAACTCAGTCCAAAGCTCAAGTAACCAAGTTGGCTGAGGTGCGCGAGTTTATTAACTTCAAATAATGCCGTACCTGAAACCAAAAAATAAAGTGAGGTTCTGATGTAAGCCAAGAGGGTTCGTTCATTTGCAAGAGACGTGCGTTGGCGGGCGAGGTAGTCACGGACTATAAGTTCCTGTTCAAAGTTTTTTTCCGTCATTCTATTCTTATTTTTGAAGCATTGATTTTAAAATCTAAACTTATGAAGAACGTATTTACAATTTTTCTTTTTTTTATCACAATTGGAATTACTTCAGCGCAGGATTCTGTCGGCGTAGCCGAGGCGGATACGAGCTATTGGTTAAAATCAATTGAGGGGACTTTTGCCCTTAATCAGGCTTCATTCAGTGGCAACTGGACAGGCGGTGGAGTGAATTCAGTTGCTTTCAGCGCGGGTCTGATTGGCAGGGCAAATTATGCAAAGGGTAATTGGTCTTGGGACAATACACTCGATTTACTGTATGGCGTGGTAAAAAATCAAGGGCAGGACGAACGGAAATCCAACGACCGAATCTTCCTTGATTCGAAAGTAGGCTTGAAGGCCAGCGAAAAATGGAATTATTTCTTTTCAGGTAATTTCCTGTCCCAGTTTGCTCCAGGCTATACCTTTACGGATACTGACCGCACCTTGATCTCAAAGTTTGCCAATCCAGCTTTTCTCACCTTTGCCCTAGGTATGGAATATAAACCAAATGAGGAATTCAGCCTTCGATTGGCCCCTTTTTCGCCCCGATTTACATTTGTGACGGATCGGGAGTTGTATTTGAATGTTCCCCAAAATTACGGCGTTCCTATTGGTCAGACAGTCCGTACCGAATGGCTAGCTTTCAGTCTACTGGCTGATTGGAACAAACAGCTGTCAGAGAATATTTCGTTCAAAGCACGCTATCAACTGTATGCGAATTATGAGACCCTCGCTTTTGATGCTATAGACCATAGATTGGATTTGATATTGGCTGCCAAGGTTTCCAATGCGATCAGTGTTACCTTGACTGCACTTGCACTATATGACTTGGATCAGGACGAAAAAATCCAATTTAGCCAGGGTCTAGGGATTGGATTAGTCTATAAACGTGGAAATTTTCCTGATCCCAAATAAAAAAAACACAAATTATTCTTCTGGATTTTGATTTAAACAGAATTGTATTATTTTTGGATTCATTGTGGTAGTTAAATAATAGTTGGTTTAGTTTTCAAATAAAGGGCAGGAGATTTTCTCCTGCTTTTTTATTTTACAATCCTGGAATAATACTATTCTCATATCGGTTTTACCAATTCCTACTATTTTTCCATCGTTAAATAATCTGATTATTCGCTATTCTGCCAGTAGACGAATCTACCCTTGATTTTGGGCTGGGAGACCGAAGAGGGAAGACCGAAAAAGTCCAAGAATTGGCATTTATTAGTTCATTTGAACTTTGAAGTTAGCTACTGGCAAAGTTCCGTATATCCAGATTAAATATTTCGGGTTAAACCTCCGGATCAACCCTAATTTCCAAGAAACAAAAAAAGCCCAGACTTGCGCCTGAGCTTTGTACACTCGGAAGGATTCGAACCCTCAACCCTCGGAGCCGAAATCCGATATTCTATCCAGTTGAACTACGAGTGCGTATTTTATTTTTAGCCTTCCAGTACAGCTTGTACCTTTTCAGCAGCTTCTTTCAATGTAATGGCAGACTGCACTTTCAATCCTGACTCGTCAATGATCTTAGCACCTTCTTCAGCATTGGTTCCCTGAAGTCTAACGATAATCGGGATTTTGATATCTCCAATTGATTTATAAGCTTCTACGACACCGTTTGCAATTCTGTCACATCTAACGATTCCGCCGAAAACGTTGATCAGTATTGCTTTAACGTTTGGATCCTGAAGAATGATTCTAAAACCAGCCTCTACTGTAGTTGCATTTGCTCCTCCCCCCACGTCCAGGAAGTTGGCAGGATCACCGCCGGAAAGCTTGATCATATCCATCGTTGCCATCGCTAGTCCCGCGCCATTTACCATGCAACCTACGTTTCCGTCAAGTTTCACATAGTTAAGTCCTGACTTACCAGCTTCCACTTCCAAAGGATCTTCTTCAGCCAAATCTCTCAATTCAGCCAATTTTGGATGACGAAAAAGGGCATTATCATCGATGTTTACCTTGGCATCTACCGCTAAAATCTTGTCGTCAGAAGTTTTCAACACCGGATTGATTTCAAACTGAGAGGAATCTGTACCGACATAAGCATTGTAAAGCGAAGTGATGAATTTCACCATTTCTTTGAATGCTGTACCGGAGAGACCCAATTTGAAAGCAACTTTTCTAGCCTGAAATCCTTGAAGGCCAACTTTTGGGTCGATCCATTCCTTGATGATTTTCTCAGGATGATGTTCCGCTACTTCTTCGATATCCATTCCGCCTTCGGTAGAAGCCATGATCACGTTTGACCCTGTAGCCCTGTCCAGAAGGATGGACATGTAATATTCTTTTGGTTCGGAAGCTCCGGGATAGTATACATCCTCAGCGACCAGGACTTTGTTAACTTTTTTACCTTCAGCGCCAGTTTGGATTGTAACCAAGGTACCGCCAAGAATTGCGGCAGCTTTTTCTTTTACATCATCCAGTTTTTTTGCCAAAACCACTCCTCGGGAACCGGTTTCTTTAACTTCACCTTTGCCCCGTCCACCTGCGTGAACCTGCGCTTTGATCACATACCAGGAAGTACCGGTTTGAGCGTTGAGTTTTACGGCAGCTTCGTGAGCAGCCTCAGGAGAATCTGCTACATAGCCTTCCTGAATTTTAACTCCGTAACCTTTTAATACTTCTTTAGCCTGATATTCGTGAATATTCATATCAATATGTTTTTCTGATCAAAAGTCCGCTGGAATCTTGAACTCCTGCCGTTTTTTCCGACAGTTGACTTTTCAATCCTGCTCAATCGCATTCCTCTGAAATTTTGGACGAAGATAAGGTGATGAGGTGGATAAATCAAGTCGGGAATTTTCAATTTTCCAGAAGAAATGGCTTTAATAACTGGAATTGAGGGATTTGTTTTACTTTTAAAAATTCAAAAAATATTACTATGCTGATTGCCAAAGGGATCCATAAATCCTACGGAAGCCTTCACGTATTGAAAGGCGTAGATCTTCAAATCTCCTCTTCCGAAATTGTTTCTATCGTAGGCTCTTCCGGAGCTGGAAAAAGTACGCTCTTGCACATTTTGGGTACGCTGGATCAGCCTGATAAAGGAGAACTCAGTATGGACGGTAAAAATCTTTTAGCCCTAAAGGGCGATAAATTGGCTGATTTCCGAAACAGTCAGATCGGATTTATTTTTCAATTTCATAATCTGTTGCCCGAGTTCACCGCTCAGGAAAACATTCAGATTCCCGGTTTCATCAAAGGAACCAATGAAGTTGAACTCAAAAGAAAATCAGCTGAACTTGCCGAAATCTTGGGAATCAGTCACCGATTGGATCATAAGCCTTCCATGCTTTCGGGAGGCGAACAGCAGCGTGTGGCAGTAGCCCGTGCATTGATTAATAATCCGTCGGTGGTTTTTGCCGATGAGCCCAGTGGAAATCTGGACACAGCCAATGCCAAAGGACTTCATGAATTGTTTTTCAGGCTGCGGGATGAGCTCAGGCAGGCATTTGTGATTGTCACCCACAATGAAGAACTGGCGGAAATGGCTGACCGCAAAGTTTTGATGAAGGACGGATTAATTGTGTCAGGATAATCAACGCTTTAGCTTTTTGAGCATGCTTTCAATATGGCCTTTGGATTCAAACATATCGGAAAAGACCCCCGTAATTTTGTGATCCTGATCCAATAGATAAGTCACTCGCTTTGGCATTTTGATCAATGGAATCAGGGCATCGTATGCTTTACAGACTTTTCCACTTTCATCTGAAAGTAGTTCAAAAGGAAGCCGATGCGCTTTTTTAAATTTTTCGTGGGTGGGAATGTCATCGCGACTTATTCCAAAAACAGGTACATCCAACTCACGAAATGCTTCAAACTGATCTCTGAATTCACAGGCCTCTGCGGTACACACTCCGGTGAAGTCTTTTGGGTAGAAATAGAGTATCACTGCCTTTCCTGCCAGATCTTTGGAAAGGGAAATTTTTTTGGATGAGGTAGCTGGAAGCGTAAAATCCGGAGCGTTTGCTCCAAGGGAAAGTGCCATGATTAATTTTTCTTTTTAACCCAATTCAAGTTCAATTGGTTTAGTCCAAATAAAATTTTGAGTTCATGAACTATTGTTCGGAGGTTTAGCTTTGCAAAAATAAATTCAAACACCAGCTGAAGTGAAAATTACCAGTGTTCAGTCCATGCTTTTGGCAGGGATTTTTTTTGCGATGATGAATGTCTCGGTGAAGTTTATCCCGCACATTCCCGCGATAGAGATCGTCTGGTTTCGATCTGTTTTCAGTTTGATTTTCACTTTTGTGGTGCTAAGAAACAAAGCTATTTCCGTATTTGGGAACAATAAGGCAAGTTTGATTATCAGAGGAATAGTGGGGTCGATCAGCCTGATTTTGTTTTTCTACACCCTTCAGCGGATACCGTTGGCGAGTGCGGTGACCATGCAGTATTTGTCTCCGATTTTTACAACCCTACTGGGTATTTTTATACTAAAGGAAAAGGTAAGGCCGATTCAGTTTCTGTATTTTGCCATGGCTTTTGCAGGGGTTTTGATCATTCAGGGAGTAGACCCCAGGATAGATCCTTTGAGTGCCGTAATGGGTATTGTATCCGGATTGGCGGCGGGAGTTGCTTATAACATGATCCGGAAACTCAAGACTTCGGAACATCCTTTGGTTATCGTGTTTTACTTTCCATTGGTCACTTTACCTGTGGCATCGATCATTATGTATTTTGATTGGGTGATGCCACAAGGGTGGGATTGGGTGATGTTGCTTTGGATCGGCTTCTGTACGCAGAGTGCACAGTATTTTATGACTGTGGCCTATCAGACGGGTAATCTGTCCCGAGTGTCCAGCTTGAGTTACATGGGGGTTCTTTATGCATTGATTTTTGGATTCTTTTTGTTTGGAGAGACCTTTCCTTTGGCGTCTTATATCGGAATGGCCTTGGTGCTGGTAGGGATTTTGTTGAATTTAAGAGTGAAATAATGCGATCATCAGGGAAGTAAGAATTTCAAAAAAAAATGAAGCTGCCTCCTGCCTACTTTATCACATCAGCGGTACTTTCTGTATGGTATAAAGAAATAGTCGTCTGAGACAGCTTCAATAATTTGTTAATACCTTCAAGTACCTAATTCATTTTTAATTCAATATCTGAGGAATCGTTGATTCGTGATTCCACTTTCTGGTAAATGGATCGGTTGACGTTTTTGCTGATCAGGAGGATTCCATCCGTAAGCTCCGCATTTTCCAACTCTAAGGTGTTGACATTCCCAAACCAGCCTCGTGCATCAATTTCAAAAAGTGCCAAAGGATTATTTATCCCATTAAGGAAAAATAAATCATCGTCCTCATCAGCCTCCAGCTCAACCTCAAAATCAATAGCATCATCATCTTCTCCAAATACCTGAAATTTCAACGGTACCGTACTTCCATCTTCGTAAGTGTAGGTTCCATCCAATTGAATACTTGGTTCGTTTTTGTTATCAATCAAGTCAATTTCAAATTCGATTTCTTCATAGTTTCCTGTTGGAATATTGATGAAAAAGTCAACACCTGAATCAAACGCATTAAAATCAATTTTTTCAACTTCTTTGAACTTCAGTTCCATTTCCCGTTTGAATTCGTTTCCGTTTTCATCAAAGCCCTCAGTCTCCAGATCAATTTCTTTGATTTGAAGAAATCCACTTTCAACATTAATTCCGGAATTCATTATTCTGGCTCCGGAATTTCCGTCATTTTTGAGCTTTACGCTCATTCCTATCCGAACGTCACCTTCACCGATCATTTCAGGATCCATATTTTCTGAGCAGGAGGCAAAAAGTACTCCTGACAGTACCAATGCCGTAGTGTAAATTTTGTGTGTTGTTTTCATAATAGTTAATTGGTTGTCCTTTACAACGAACAAAAACAGTACAAACTTTTCCAAGTGTTGAAAAAAAAAACTACTGATTCAAAGTTAGATCGACGGCCAACGTTGCCCTTTATCCCCGCTGAATTGCAGAGTGGTGCTTGGAGAATATTTCCTACCCAATCGAATCCATTCTGGTTTAAACAGTTAAAAGGAAATCTTCAGATCAATGAAAGTGATAGAGTATACAAAGCGTATTTTAATTCTTCTACAAAATGCCGATTTCTTGCTCAGATAAGTAGATCAAGTTACCTTTAGTTTTGTTTTAGATCGATTTATGAAAATCACCAAAGACCTCTATCAAAGTAATCTCGTTCTTCTGACTGATTTCTACCAACTTACCATGGCGTATGCTTATTGGAAGTCGGGAAAAGGGGAGCAGGAGGCTGTTTTTAATCTTTTTTTTCGAAAAAATCCCTTTCAGGGTGGATTTACCCTCGCTGCAGGCCTGGATTATGTGATTGATTTTTGTAAAAACTTTAAGTTTGAAAGGGCAGATTTAGACTACCTGGAGGTCATGAAAAACAAGGACGGTAGTCCGGTATTTGAGCCCGTCTTCTTGGAATACCTTCAGAACCTCAATTTTACCTGTGACATCGATGCAGTGGAAGAGGGGACAGTCGTTTTTCCAAATGCTCCACTTGTCCGGGTCAGAGGTCCTTTGATCCAGTGTCAATTGTTGGAAACCACACTTTTAAATATCATCAACTTCCAAACGTTGATTGCCACCAAAGCTGCCCGAATCAATATCGCAGCGCAAGGGGAACCTGTATTGGAATTTGGATTACGACGGGCTCAAGGCATTGATGGGGCTTTGTCTGCAAGTCGGGCTGCTTTTATCGGTGGCTGCACCTCCACTTCCAATGTCATGGCGGGAAAACTTTTTGGGATTCCTGTAGCAGGGACTCATGCGCACAGCTGGATTATGTCCTTCGAAACGGAATTGGAGGCCTTTCAAGCCTTTGCTGATGCCTTTCCTGATCAATGTGTTTTCTTGGTAGATACCTATGACACGCTGAATGGAGTGAAAAATGCGATCAAAGTCGGGGAGATTTTGCGTAGCAAAGGAAAAGAAATGATTGGTATTCGGATAGATTCCGGCGACTTGGCTTATTACAGTACCAAAGCACGACTGCTTCTCGACGAAGCGGGTTTTCCTGATGCGAAAATTGTAGCCTCCAATGATCTGGACGAACACATCATTTCCTCTCTCAAATCCCAGGAGGCTGATATCAATGTGTGGGGTGTCGGGACGAAACTTGTCACAGCCTATGATCAACCTGCACTGGGAGCCGTCTATAAGCTCTCGGCGATCAAGCAGGAAGACGGAACATGGGAACCAAAAGTGAAATTGTCTCAGCAGTCTCTCAAAATCAATATTCCCGGTTTCCATAATGTGAAGCGTTACTTCAGTCGGGGAAAAGCTGTTGCCGATATGATTTATTTGGAAGATAAGGAGATCGATCCCAAAGGCGTTATCATCATCGATCCTAATGACGCGACTCGGAGAAAACGGCTGATGCCCGCTTTTTATCAAGAGGAAGTATTGTTGAAACCAATTTTTAAAATGGGCAAGTTGGTCTATACCATTCCGAGCTTGGCTGAAATTAAAAATCGTGCAGGAAATCAACTCGAATCCCTCGACAAAACACATAAGCGACTGGTCAATCCTCACCTGTATCCGGTAGGTTTGGAAGAAAATCTGCACCAATTACGAATGGAGTTGGTTTTGAAAGCAAAAAAATTTGACAATGGAATGGATTAACGACCATACTGCATTGCTGATCGTGGATGTTCAGAACGATTTTATTCCGGGAGGTGCCTTGGCCGTAACCGGAGGAGATCGGGTGGTGCCTATTATTAATGAATTGCAGAAAAAGTTCCGTCATGTGATCGCTACACAAGACTTTCATCCTGCAAATCACGGAAGTTTTGCATCAAATCATCCCGGGAAGCTTCCCGGAGAATTCATCGAATTGGCCGGTTTGACACAGATTCTCTGGCCGGTTCATTGTGTTCAGAGTAGTAGAGGCGCCGATTTTCATCCTGACTTAAATCAAAGTCAATGGAAAGCCATTTTCCAAAAAGGTAAAAACCCCGATGTGGATTCTTATTCAGGATTCTTTGACAATGCCCGGAGAGGAGATACCGGACTCGGTGATTATTTAAAATCCAATGGGATTACTCGGGTTTTTGTGTGCGGTTTAGCCTTGGACTATTGTGTCAAATTTACCGCACTGGATGCCAAGAACTTCGGTTTTGAGACGATACTGATCGCAGATGCTACCCGGGCGGTCAATCTACAACCGAGTGATGGGGAAGCGGCTATCAAAGAAATGAAAGCTGCAGGAATCAAGGTGCTAACCAGCAATGAACTGTAAGCCATGTTTGATTATAACCCAAGCAAACAATACCCAACCGAAACTGAAAGCCGGGTAGTCATCCGGTTTCAGGATTGCGATCCCTTGCGCCACCTGAACAACGCAAAGTATTTCGATTACTTTTTTAATGCCAGAGAAGACCAGGTTCCGAAATTATACGGATTAGAAATCATCGACTTGATCAAAACCTACAAAGCGGCCTGGGTGGTGTACAACCATAATATCAGCTATGTCAAGCCTGCCATGGTCGGGGAATGGGTTCGAATCATGAGTCGTGTACTTTGGCACAATCACAATTCTATCGTCGTGGAATATTACATGACCGATGACTCGAAAACCCAACTGAAGACGGTCCTGTGGTCGACCATGCGCTATGTGACGTTGGCTGAAGGAAAATCGACTGATCATACGGGAGCGGTAAAGGATTTTTTGAAGGCCACTTCGCTTGGATTGGATGTTTCTACCTCGAATATTCGGGATCGGGTGAAGCAGCTAAAGTTAGATTTGGAAAAAGGAAAGTAGGTTTTGGGCGCTATTTCTCAAACTTTACTTTATGATCATTTTGAATTAAGGTAAGGCAAGTATTCCATGGATTTGGCTGTTTCCGTTGTCAGTTGGGTTCCAATTGTTTTTTCCTAAAGTTGTAAAGCTAAGTCGATTTCTGCCGAAATCCCCGCCGCTGTCCAGATTTGCTTGGAAACCTGTACGTTTCGAAGGTCAGTTTTGGGAATCCCATCAGGCACGATTTTGTTCATGCGTTCATAGCTCTAGGGATACAATAGGATTTTCCATTCAAAAAAAAAACCGGATTTTCCGAAGGTTCTGGAACCCGAACAAGCACTCATCGTCCAGGTCGTTTTTTTTAGAAGGCATTGTTTTGTGCCACTGACAGCTTGGTAATTAAAACTGAAGAAGGAAATTTTCCCGATAAATGGAAACCCGGTCGGATCCAATTTTTTCATTTCTGCACATTATTTACCTATTCAGGTACTTAATTTGGATAGTTGGGAATTCTGATAAAAAGAAAGAACCTTTCGGGATAATTCAGCAAACGCGCTGAATCCACAGGTTTCAATTGAATTAATCCACTTGGAATTCCAGCCGGATCATTAAAGAATATTGCAGGCAACACAAGTAATTTTGGCCTTATTCTCGATATTTTATTCGGTGATACTGTTTCAAAATCCTGATTGAAAGAAGAATATTTCCGATTTGAAGAATTAAAAAAAATTGATTGGGCGAGAATGAGTTCGCTCAGTTTTTAACTAGCCGGTACAGTTTTCCTTTCTGTATCGAAATCCAATTCCCCATTGGCAAATAAAAGGAATAGTGAAAAGTTGTTCACGTCACCCCAACCCCGGTCTAATCCATCGGGGTTTTTTGTTTTTACACCTTCATTTGAAGTGCACTACCTTTAAGCATTAAAATCTCTAATCTGATCATACGCTATTCTGCCAGTAGAGGAATAGACTCTTGATTTTGGGTCTGGGAGACCGAATACGGAAGACCGAAGAAGTCCAAGAATTGGCATTTTGGTACAGGCTTTTAATATGACTCCTTAGTTTAATCTTTTCAGGACAAAGTTCCTTCCGTTTTCATAAAATATCCGGTCGGCAATTCGGTCAATACTCCAGTTTTGAGGCAGAAAAAGCCCATTTGCGACGATGGCTTTTTCAAAATCACTGACAAATCTTTTTCTAAGGAAATCGATCTCTTGGCAACTCGTACACCAGTCGATGGCCTCTATCAATCCGTCAAAATCAGAACCTACACACAGGATTTTGGTCAGCATCTTTTCCACTCCGGCAACGCCGCCAAAGTCTTTTCCCAGCTTGACGCAGTGCAGGATTTGATTCAGGAAATGGTGGAATTGATGGGGAGCAATATCTGTCGAATTTCCTTGGATCAAGTCTACCAGTTCATCTCCGTCCGCGCATCGATGCAGCAGTTTTCCTTTGGTACAATTAAACAGACCCAGGGCCAGATTTTCTTCCTTGGAGATGAAATCTGTATCGGTCAGGATTTTTTTCGTACCTCGTCCGGCGATTTGGATGGTACCGATATTATCAGAGTAGGTGTCCTGATTCAGTCTTCGGGCTTTAGTATAGCCGATCACCCGCTCATCGAGGGAGATGCCCAAGAGTCCATCGGAATCATAGATGGCTTTGATGTCTTCATCAAAAAGGTTGATTGTGGTGGCATTGAATCCGGGGGATGGAAAATTAGCAAACGTGTATTTGGCGGGTTTGCCAACTTTGATCCGATAGGAGTCGCCTTCTCTGACTGAGGAGTAAATGTAGGAGGCAAAGCTTTCCGAGTCAGATCTGAAAGGAATTCCACAAATTCCCGAATGGGAGGAAACGAGCGGACTGGTAATTCCATTGGCTGATCGGTAGTGGTATAGCTCAAATCGGGCATCAGGACTCATGTGCTTGATATCCGTGCAGATTTTTTCCTGCTCCAGCAGCATCACCAGCTTTTTGCCGAAAGGGGTCAACCCATGATGAATCGGGCGGAGGTCTTTTTCATCAAATTTGTTTACCCGCATGCCATCCATGGCATAAGCCTGATTGCAAAAAGCACCGTTCATCCTGTCGATATGGGTCAGGTTGGCCATCAGTACTTTGATGTTTCGGTTTTGGAGTTTTTTCAGATTTTTACCGATATCCTCCAAAATCACCGCAGGATTCTTTTCGTCCAAATTGCTGCGAAGGGAATGGATTCCTTCGACGGAACAGACGACATGGAGGGTGTTTGCCGCTCCTTCGTTCCATTGGCTTTTGGCTGTGAGAAACACAATTTTTCGTCCCGGCTGGTAAGGATCGTTTGCCGGCAGGAGATTCAAGTCATTCTCCACGATGGAAAAGGCGTTCTTTTCTTTCAATAGGTCCTGATAGCGTGCGTGGCTCAGTACTTCTCCAAAGCGGGTATGCTGAAATTTTTCCAACAACTTCATAAATACCTTTTTGCTGCTCAGCGCCTTGACCAAATCAATGTCCGGAGCAAAAAGTGGCATGACCACCACTTTGTAATTGGACTCGATCAAGAGGTCGGGGGAAGACTGGGAGCTGAACATCTTATCGATCAAGCCGAGGGCAAAAATCTTCAGCAAATCTGGGAGTCCTTCTTTCAGGTCATTTTTGGTGATGGCTTTCCAGGGAGTGGTGGTGTTTCCGTTTTTGGAAAACTGGTTTTTCAACGTCAGGTGTAGATGGGAATCAAAGAAGTAGCTCATGGTAAAAGCGTTTGGTAAAAAGATATATTCGGATGGCGATGGGAAGCGTTTTTGATTTTTCTGTTATTGCAGCGTGGATTAAGATCAGACCTGTAGCCCCGGATCTGGGAGGCCCGGAATACAGGAACTTCCTTTTGGAAAAAGAATGGTAATGAGGACATGGCGTTACGAAAAATGCAAACCAAAATAATCTAATGCGTTAAAAATCAACGCATACTAAGATAGGAATTTTTTGGAATAGAGAAACTTTAGGGTAGGAGTCTTTGGTGTAATCCTAACAGTAAAATTTTTATACCACTACTTCAATTGATGTCCAGTAATTTGATTTTTTCGATGTAGGCCACCAACTGGGCTGAGTTTTTCATTTCCAGTTTTTGCATGATTTTTCTCCGATGCGTGTTGACTGTCAGTTCAATTAAAAACAGCTTCTCAGCTAAATGTCTCATCACCGAGCATCGACTGTATTCCCTGAGCAAAGGATTTGGTTGTTGGTGGATTGAAAGTAATAAACAGTGAGTAAGGTAGCTGATCCTAATTTGGAAAAAATGGACTTTCGGGTCAAATCCCGCAAATGAAGGAGGAAAGATTCAGGCATCGAATTCCGCCGAGGTTTGGTTAGGGAGTGGGTCGAATCACCTCCCGATAAACAGGTTTCAATTTTTGCTTTTTCAGATGAGGTTTCTTTGTTTGGAAAAGGAATTATATACCACCAAAGTCGAATAGGTAAGTGGTCTGTGAGGACACAGACCACATTGGTGTGCTAGACATAAATCGCTCCGCAAAAAATCAAGAAAGCCCACGATTCAAACAGCTATATCGGGGCTTTCTGTTTCAATCCATGGATCAATCCGCCGAATTACTTGCAGTGGTAGTGGTTCTGATCGCCAAAACCATATCCGGGAAAGCATTCATAGCTAACATCCACTGTCCAAGATCCTACATTATCTCCGAAAAAGTTATCGTTGACGAATAAAACCAATTCCCCACTGCCTACAAGCTGTGTAGGACCGGAACCGATTAATTGCAAGGGACCGTCTCCAACTTTAGCTATCAAAGAAATCAGTGGAAAGCCATTTGTTGGTCCGAGTTCAGGACGTCCATTTGGTGTCGCAGGATCTCCAAGACCCGCAAAGTAGAACCCTACCAGACCGGAAGCTGTAAGTGTAACAGGAAGACCTTCCTTGAGGATGAATCCTGTTGCT
Source organism: Algoriphagus boritolerans DSM 17298 = JCM 18970 (assembly GCF_900108085.1). Taxonomy (GTDB): domain Bacteria; phylum Bacteroidota; class Bacteroidia; order Cytophagales; family Cyclobacteriaceae; genus Algoriphagus; species Algoriphagus boritolerans. The sequence goes on along the minus strand of NZ_FNVR01000003.1, from coordinate 1,602 downwards.
AGCCCATTGGCTGCTGTGCCTAAGAGTTGGTACTGATCCGTTACTTGCCGTTTCTCTTCATTTAACGTCTCCGGATTTAAGGCATCCTGCCCGATGACTGTTTTTCCTTCGAGATTGCTGTTGAGAAATGTGGCTGAAACACTTTCATCCAATAGTTGATTGGGTTCCATATCAATTATGCTCTCCATTCCGCAGGATGACAGAAAAAGAATCGATAGGAATAGCATTAAAAGCTTTTTCATTGTTGTGAATTTTAGTTTATGAAATAAGTTATAGGACCACTAGTTGTGAATCCTTGTTTCTATTTAAAAAAAAACGTTTATCCTGACTCATGCTTTAGGACGAAGTACAGCGAATACTTCCCCAACGAATTGAAATTCTTTCCGAAACTAAATTCTTGAATGTGGGGATCTTTTTACCACCATTTGTTTGTGGAGTCAAAGTCCCCGGTGGTAGAATAGGGACGTGTGTTGTGAAGACAAAAACAATAGCGAGAATTTATCATCAATAGGAATGTGGCTTTAGTTCATTCCGCAAAAAATTATAGAAGAATTGGGGCTTTAGCCCAATTTTCGATTCCTGTGATTTAGATTGGTCTGTGAGGACACAGACCAAGGCAACTTAGGGACACAAGCCAAAGCGGCTGTACGGAAATAAACAAAGGCGTCTGAGATTACGCAGACTACAACTTTTGATTGGTCTGTGAGGACACAATCCAAGGTTTAAAACAGGCGGAAATAAAAAAAGCCAGAGCATTTAAGGAGGCCATTGAAAAAGTCCTTTAATTGTTAAGGCTCTATTATCCTAATTTAGTAGGAATGGGCTAAAGGCGCATTCCTAATCAATGAAATTTTCCTTCAATTTGAATCTGATTGAATTGATTCTTGCTAAAGCTGAAATATTTTGTGGCTAAAGCCCAGAGAATAAGGGGTTGCCCATTTTTGGAATGGGCTAAAGCCACATTCTTATTCAAGAAAATTCCATTTCAATCGGAAATTATTTGAATTGCCTCCTGCTTCAGCTGGAGGCAAAAATAATCCAATCCATCACATTGGCTTTAGCCCAATCATCCTTTTAATATCTGAAATCCATATTTTGAAATAAACTCCTCATTTTCATCTTGAAAAGTCTTTTTCTGATGATGCTCCTCTTGATTTTTGATGTAATCACGTGTTTTATCCACCATAGATTCAGAAACTGAAACTGCAAAATATTCATCCTGCCATTCGAATTTCTCAATTGTTAACTTGTTTTTACTGTCGTCCGAGAACGCGAGAGTCCAAAATAATTTAATCTTGGAATAGTACCAAAATGAAAGATGGGAAGCTTTTTGGAGCTGTCCCATCTTTTTTCTATTGTTGTTTCGACCAAGAAATAACAATATGAAGCAAAGTAAGCATATTTTTTTGTCCGGCCATCCGATTATTGCCCAGCTTTTATCGCTGATCCCGATGGAAGTTTTTAATGAGGTTGTAGAGCAGCAAAACGCAGACAGGTATTACAAGAAACTCAAGTCGATCGATCATTTTATCTGCATGTTCTATGCGGTTTTGACCCGCAACGGTAGTCTGAGAGAAGTCTGCAAAAACATTTCCCTGATTG
>NZ_FNVR01000073.1 GCF_900108085.1 Algoriphagus boritolerans DSM 17298 = JCM 18970 | reverse complement strand
ATATCAGCAAATTACAAATTTGTTTGGATAGAAAGGTGTAGTTACAAACTACACCTAGTCCCAATCAACCTTCTTCTACACCCAGAGGGGGAAAAACCTACAGCTACTACTAACCTTAATTCTACTTATATAGGTTAAAAAAAATAAAAATCTGTCAAAAATTATAATTAATTTAAACTACCTTCACGAAGGTATGTTAATTATTTTATATTAATAAAATTAATCACAGTTTTTAATATTCGGAGGAGGAGGGATTTCATTAGCATCTTTAAATTTGATATTATAATAGACAATTTCAAATGTGTCTTTTTCATAGTTTGATATTGAAACCAATTCCCCGTACAAATATCTATACCAAGGACCAGAAGGTTTTCCTAATTTATTTTCACCTTCCTCAATGACTCTACCGGAGCATCTATCAAACCAAATTTCTTTCCCATTCATCAGATCACCTTTATATTCGATTATTGACGATAGCTTATCGTTTACAAAAAACTTCCATTCTCCTTCCCTTTTGTTATTTTTTTTAAATCCCGATCCTTTAATTACTCCATCTTCATTTAACTCTACCACAAATTCCATAGCATCGTAATTAGAATTCTTTGTTTCTACACATCCGAACGTAAGGAATAACAATAAAAATCTTAAAATCTTGGTCATAATAATCTAATTTCAATGCTTATTTGGGTTTTTCTTCCAATCTTCAAACATATTACGGAACATTGTTCCACCAAAAACTTGATCTAATGCATCAACAAATTCTTCCATATTTGTAACTTTTCCATTAACTGCTAATTTATGGTCAGATTCATCGCCTTGTAAACCCTGCATAAACCTACCAAAATTAGCGAACTTCTCATCCCCACTTCCAAATTTACCATTTTTCAGATCTTTGACTCCACTTTCAACATCCTTTGTTGTTTTTTCAACATGAATAAAAGATTCATGTCCAATTGTCTCTAATGAATTATTCACATCCATCCCAGTTTTGAGATAAACTGAAAACGAAAGATTTTCAAGTTCACCTTGATTTTCTCTAACTGTACTCCCAGTTACTTGAGTTAAAGGCAAACCTTTTCGGGTTTGCTTAGTTCGAAGATAATGCCAAGTCTCACCTTTATTTCTCATTGAATGAGAATAGAACGCTACATTTTGATGGCTGTATTTTCCATCAGCATCAAATCTAACTCCACCAATTACATCTCCTGCCTTGGCATATTGTGCTAAAAATGCTTTTCCTTGCTCTGTATTTGCAAATTTGGCAAGAGCACTTTTATGAGCTTTATCAGTAGTCATATCCCAAACTTGATTACCATCTGGATCGATAAATCTAATCGGATTGTTGATGGAATATATAAATGGACTCACATCATGGTATTCCATGGACAACGGATCCACAACACCCCCACTAGGCGTAGTATCTTCTCTTAACCTTAGAAGTTCCTCTTGAGGCTGGGTGAAGTTTGCAACTTCAC
>NZ_FNVR01000001.1:493201-504587 GCF_900108085.1 Algoriphagus boritolerans DSM 17298 = JCM 18970 | reverse complement strand
AGAAAACCCTACAGGGGGATCTGTTTCCAAATTACCCTTAAAACAATCCTTAATAAGGTGCAAATAGGATATTAGTGTACAATCAAAAATTATTTAGGACAGCATTGACATTAAATGAATTAGATTTTTCAAATTCAACGGTGTCATTGGTCAGCTCATTTTGTGAAGTATAGCTATAAAAATTTGCAAAAGTTGCAGGTTTTAAACACACACCTATTAGATGTGTGTCGTTATCAATAAAGCTGTCTTTAAATGAAGTCATTGCTCCAACTACATACGTTTTCCCAAATTCCATTTTAGTCGAGCCGTTGTCCGTCAAACAAGCACCTCCCAAATTCATTACAATACCAGCACAGCCATCTGGAAAAACCCTTTCCCATTGTCTTTCAACTTCGTTTCCTTTCAGTTCCCAATAGAAATGAATATAGGGTTCTAATTCTTTGGAAGGTTTTACTTTTATGTACTTCATTGGTTTCTGAGGTGTCGTTCATTACAATGATCGCCAACGGTCCGCAGCTAAGAAACGTGGGGCTTTTCGGAGCGATTTCCTGTCCACCGAAACGAAAGTAGCTTCGGAGAACAAACCTTTAGGAAACCACTGTCCGCCCCATGTTTTCTTAGGTGCTGTTAGGGCATGTTTTCTTCATTTTTTTATGTTCCATGTCAAGCAGTTTATGATTCCTGTGTGTTTTGCAGGTTCATTGCTCCTGACTGTGATTATTTGTTTGTCATGGAAAATTTCCTTTGACTTTTCAATTGCACTCTTGTCTGTTCCCTTTCCAAAAATTGGTAGAACTAAATGATTTTCTAATTCAAGATAGTTCAGGTAAAGTCCTGCGGCATCATCAAAATCTTCATTGTCATATGGGTTAAAAGGAAAGGTCTTCCATTTCAGTCCTGAATTATGTAAAGCTCCCAAAAAGTCAATGTAGTCCTTCTGTTCTTCCTTGCTAAAATCATTAATCAAAACCGTGTCGTTGGCAATAAATCTCGCCATTCCGTCAACGTGTCCAAGCCAATCTCCCTTCTCGACTGGAACGAAAAAAATGTCATTTACATCAAGCAGGTTTTTCAGTTGTTCAATGAGTTCAAGTTCCGGCATGTTTTTGTTCTCTGTAAACACCTTGGTTGTCATGAAAACCTTGTCATTCCATCTTGAGATATTTCCGCCATCTATGATAATGTCTGATTTTATAGTTTGAATGCCAATTGAATCACAAATTGAATCAACGTCTGAAATTGTCCTTGACCATTTTTTCGTTGAAATCAAATAGTCTGGCTTGTAGGTGAACCTTACGAACTTATTTTCTGAAACTTGAATTGGCATGTAATCCACAGCCCAAACGTCCTTTGTTTTTGGAAGAACATCAAAGGGAATTTTTGCTTGTTCGAGTTTGGATACAAATTCTTTTGCAAACTCAGGATATTTGGCTGAAAGAGTGTCCGCTATGAATACAAAATTTGTTTGGCTGTCAGTTATCATTCTTTTGTAAAATAGTCTTTGTAAATTTTGGCTTTATCCTGCAAATTCAATCTTCTATAAACCGGAGATGGAGATGGGAGAACTACTAAGTCCAAATGTTTTGGAAATTCAAAGTTCTCAATGAACTCCTTGTGAACCCCTTTACCCGTAAATAGAATTTGTTTGATATTTTTAGTTGTCAAAATTTCATTGATTACTTTTTTGTTGTATTCCTTATTTATCAGGTTTTCATCAGAGTTTTTGTTTTCACTTCTTTGGCACGAGAGCAATATATCAGTAATTGCAATATTATTGTCCTTGAATAGTTTTTGTTTATTTTTCTTATCTGATAAGTCTCTATCGAAAACAATTTCGAGAATTTTCCAAAATTGATTTCTTGCAGCACAATAGAACCAATCATTCTCTCTTTTTGATTGAGTTGATTCTTTTCCTGGAAAACTCCCTAAAATAAGTCTTGTGCTGTCTTCTGGAATAAATGGTTCAAATGGATGTTGTTCTGTCATTCGCGTTTTTTTAAATATGGCCTAACGGTCTCCGCGCAGGCCCAGTGCGGATATTTACCACAAGCGCCAGGCTGAAAATGAATTGTAAATTAGGCAATAATCTTCAGTTTGGAAACGAAAGCGTAGCATTGGGCTTGCGCGGTGTTGGCAGTAGGTTTTCTTTCTGTCGTCAAGCGAGTTTTATTGTCTGGTTAAGCAACTCCACATTGAAATTTATCTTTGCGTTAAGTGCTTTAAATACTTTTATTATTGTCTCAAATCTTGCGTCTGTCAAGCTGTTTTCAAGTTTTGAAATTTGTGCCTTTTGAACACCTACAAGTCGTCCAAGTTCTTCTTGTGTCAAATTACGATCTAGACGTGCTTGTCTAATTGCTTCTCCAAGCAAGTCAAGTCGTAACTCGGTCTCAAATGCTTCACGCTTTGGTGTCCCAAGTTTACCGATGTGTTTGTCGGTAATCTCGTCTAAGCTGTATGTTTTTAATCCTTGCTTTTTCATTTTTTCCTGTCTTTAAGTTCAAAATATTTTTTTCTCAAACGTTCTGCCTTGTCCAAGTCACCTGGAGGAGTTTTATCTGTTTTCTTAATCAGTCCGTGAGTCGAAATTACAATAGTGTCGGTCTTCTCTGATTTGTCCCAAAAAGCAAAAAGCCTGTAATGGGTCTTATTAAACAGTGTTCTAAACTCCCATATCTCTTCGGTCAGTTTTTTGAAAAGGTCTTTATCATTTGAAAACCTTGCCTTTGTGATGTTGTAAATGATTTTATCCCTTACTTTCTCTTCAAGGCTGTCAAGGAAATCCGAGGCTTCTTCTAAAAAATCAACTTTAAATTTTGGTGTTTGCACATGCTAAACGTTTTTTCAAAGATAGAGGTTTCTTTATTAGGAAACTAATTTTTCTGTGAAGCGGTCTTTCTAACCTTACCGCCAACGTTTTGGCGCTTGGCGCAGTGGCGGATTTCGGAGCACAAAACTGTCAATACACCACAAAAGCTGATGCGAGGTAGAATGTTCAATTAACCACGTCACCCGCCATTGAGCCAAACGCCTGTTAGCGGTTCGGCTTTTTTCTTTAGTCAGCCTGATGTATCCATTCATAATTTCCGTTTTTGAATGTTATTAGTCCACCGCCTTCTTCGTGTCTGCCTATAAAAATTGATACATTTTGAAGTTTAACCTTTTTGCTTCCTAAAATGTCACCATCATCCTTAAATGTTGTTTCACTCGTTTCAGTGCCTTCAAAAAGTTCCCAATAGTCAACCCAATTAAAGTCTGTCATATGTGCGAACTGTTTTCCAAAACCTATTTTTACTTGGTCATTTGTCTTGCCGTGTATGATAATTATTCCTGAAGTTTCGTTTTCCTTTTTATAAATCGCTTTGTCTAAAAGTCCGTCTCCGTTAAAGTCTGCCGTTATCGTGTCAGTCAATTTATACAATGTTGCTTTTTCAAATCCACTTAAAGATTGTTTTCTATACTCTTCGCTCTGATTTTCGTCTATCGTGGTTTGTTCAGCAAGTTGATTATTGTCTAAAATAGACGTGTCCGAAACTTGGTCAGCAATACTATCTAAAACTATATTAGAATTCCGTTCGGAGTTGTTTTGTCCACAACCTGTCAAAATTAAGAATGTCAATATGTAGATTATCTGTTTCATTGTCGTCTTTTAAGCTTCTGACTAACGGCACTCAAAACCCTTAAAATTCAGCTGTTTTGAGTCCTAGGTCGTCTTCGGTGAGTCCGTCCCGATAAATATCGGGATGCTTTTTGATTCGTTTAACTAATCCCAACTTTCTTTTTTGATCCAGGAATAGGTATCCTTCCGGGTTGACGTAGGGAGTTCCTTTGACCACCATGTTCCAAATGATGACTGCAAGTTTTCTTGCTGTGGCACTGATGGCTGAAACTCGTCTCTTTCTGGAGCTTATTCTTTGGAAGAAGTCTCTTAGCGGCGTGGATTCTTTCAGGTTTCCGATGGCATTGGCAGCGTTTCGGAGTGCGATTTTTAGTCTGTTGCTTCCTTTGGGGACTTTGCTGGACAGGAGTTTCCCTCCGCTTACTTTGTTGTTGGGTGCGAGTCGGAGCCAGGAAGCGAAGTGTTTGGCAGTTTTGAACTTTTTGATGCCTTTTTCTTTCAACCAGTCGGCCATGGCAAACAGGTCCTGATTGAACACCCCGTACTCCCGAACGTCCGGTTCGGACTGGCCCACTGCCACCCAGTGGGAACGACTTCCGAGGTCAATACCCGCAGCCTGCGGATTGACGACTTCCATAGAAATCGATTCCTGTTCAATAAAAAAGAGTGTCTAAACTACGCTCCGAGGATGTGCTTTTGGCAAGAAAATATTCTGAACAGCCTGTCCCGATAGCGAAGCGTATCGGGAGGGTCCCGAAAAATCGGGACCGCCACTGAGGTCATCGCAAGCATCCCAACCAGAATGACGCCCGTGCTTCCCGATAAATCTGGAGCGACAGTTCTAAAATCGGCCTTGCAGAGAGTGGTGGAATTTAGCAAAAAACGGTTAAGGGGCCTTTACCCCGTTAGCATACGAAGTCAACTTTTTTAAAGTAGGGGGAATGGCCGCTAACGGTCTGCCGCTTTGCGAAGGCGGGGATTTTTAGCACTGAACTTCATTAGATGCACAAAACTTGAATTTAGCACTTCTCTTTCATAGAAGCACGAAACCCCCGCTTTTGCAAAACGGCTGTTAGCTGTGGTTTTTCTATTTGTCAAGTCCATATTTATGTCCGTATTCTTTTACAGTTTCTAAAAAATGCGGGTTAGTTTTTTCCTTCAAAATTGTCAAATACTCTGTCTTTGCCTTTTCAAATTGCTTTAATTCAGCATAGACAATAAGTTTACCCAAAGGTGCCAAAATTAATTTCTCGCTATCAAGTAGATTTAAAAAGTCTTCTTTTGTATTCGTCCTGTCGAAATAGGGTAAAATATATTTTGAAAGGTTCGTCCGCATTTCAACTATCAAAGTATTCTCATCTGTCTTCTCGTCAATGTCATACCAAGTGTCGTGTTGGTTTCTGAGTTCCCCAATTCGCTTCCTAATTAAGCATTCAGGTTCAGTTGGAAAGGTTGGGATTTCTTTTCCTTCATTGTATGTCAAGCCTGTCCAGTGTTCAGGAAGAAATAGTCCTGTGTTAATAGTAAAGTTTATATGGTCTTTTGAGTAAAAGGAACTTTTTTGAATATTGATTATTTGTCCTAACTCTTGTCTTTGTAGATAAAAATTGTTAGCCTTCTTTTTAAATCCAAGTGGCTTTAAAACATCGTGAAATCCGTCCTTAATTACTTTGTTAAATTTTATTTCTGTTCCAGTCTTCATTGTTTGTTCGTGTCGGTCGTTAAAATCACAGCTAACATCCCAATAAATCTAACTCCTCTCCCCAGTGTCGTGTATATCCGTTTTGTGCGGAGCAAGTTTTGTGGCTGTTTCTGATGTCAAATTAAGCAATTCGGTGATTTGATCAAGGGGGGGAGACCACATTTTTGTTGGAAACTGCCAACACATGACTGTAAATCTCTGTAGTCTTACTGCTGGAATGGCCCAAAAGAACCTGAATCATCCGCAGGTTGGTGCCGTTTTGCAATAAATGGGTCGCAAAACTGTGCCGCAGCGTATGCACTGTCGCCCAGGGATTTGCCCCGCTTTTCTGTATGGCTGCCCGAAAAATATTCTGAATGCTCTTAGTGGAATACTGACCTCCCTCCTGCCCCTCAAATAGCCAATAAGAAGGCTTGAAGGCCCGATAATAGGCTCTCAGTTCCCCAAGAAGAACAGGGGAAATCGAGCATGACGAAGATCGTCACACACTGGGATGATTATAAACCATGCGAGATTCTCCCGAAGAAAAATCGGGACAGGCTATCTGACTTATAAAAAACAAATTATAAAGGAAAAGTAATTGCCAAAGATCCTCATGGGAATACATTTTCAATGAATTTTGAATTTTCCACGAAAAGAAATTATCAGACCTTCCCAAAATACCTGAATTTCAGCATGGATCAAGAGTGTGTTTCTGGCTTTATTCAAAACCTATTTAAGGCACCCTCACCATAGGAGAGTCATCTGAAAACGGCTCCAAACATTTCAACTTTGTTGCCAAAATTGATCCCTTGGGGAATCCGATTTGATTGAAGTCGTATCCGTATGAAAATGGAGATTATTGGGAAATTCAGACATTTTAATTAAAAGAGGACTCTTGATCACAAGTTATCACCCTGTTATCAAACGAGACAACAATGGATATGCGATTTGGGCAAATGTTGTTGACCTGTTCAATCTTACCCCAAAGCTTTGGAGGGTTTAGAAATTTGGAAGGGTAAGTTGCAAAAAGTGACGGGTCTGTATTAGACTTCAGCGTGGATTATGACGGGGATAAGGCTCAAAGCCAAGGTATTGAAAAGTGAGTGGGTTGGGGCTGTAATAAGGCCTGTTTGGTGCACGTCTTTTGGTGGCTTTGGCCATAATTTCTTGCACTTATTATCCTTAAACTCCCAAAAAAACCACATTTTTAAGTTTATCAGCAGTCTCTAAAGTACTCTTAACCAACCCATTTACTCCGGGCAAATCATTCAATACACAGGAATAGAAAGTCTAAAAGCAAAAAAAAACCTGAGGAAAAACCTCAGGCTTGCTTAACCCAATTAACTATTTCAATTCCAACTGTTCAATTTTATCATATCCACCACCTCTTAGTTCTTCAAATCTTTTGACCAATCTTTCCAAGACTTCGGGTTGAGAAGAGGCTAAATTCATATTTTGCCCAGGATCTTCTTTGATGTTATACAATTGATATTCGCTATCGTTGCCCAATTCAATATTGACAAATTGGTTGATTTTTGGTCCTTCGTATGGAGGTATCATGACATAATCTCCACTTCTCAGTGCCGTTCTGGTAGTCGCTTCCAGTATCACTTCTTCCCTTCCGGCGGTTGATTCTCCCATCAAGACGGCCAACATATCCATACTATCCTCTGTGGCAATATTACTTCCGACCAGCTTGGATAATGAAGTCAACAGATCCAATTGAGAGACCAAAGCCTCCGATACACCCGGTTTGATTTTTCCTTTCCAATAAGTCACAAACGATATCCTGGTACCGCCTTCAAAAAGACTATATTTCCCTCCTCTAAATGGTCCCGAAGGTTTATAGTTTCCCAATTTCTCTACGGCATCATCATAGTATCCATCATTCAAAACCGGTCCATTGTCGCTTGAAAAAATCACCAGCGTGTTTTCCAGAAAACCCTCATCTTCCAGAGTCTTCATAAACTCTCCAATACACCAATCTGCCTCTAAAATCACATCTCCTCTAGGTCCCATTCCTGAAGCTCCAACGAATCTGGGGTGCGGTGTTCTCGGTACATGAGGTTGTTGAAAAGCATAATACAAGAAAAACGGAGCTGATTCATTTTTTCTCCCTCTGATATAATCCTGCGCTTTTCCCAAAAATTCATCGGCCATATCTTCATCTATCCACTTCGCATTTTCTCCACCTTTCATAAATCCTATCCTAGGGATACCATTTACGATGCTGTTGTTATGCCCATGATGCCACATCATTTTGAGCAGTTCCGGATTGTCTTTTCCGGTCGGTTCACCTTCAAAATTATTTTCATAATCCACCAAAATCGGATCATCTTTTTCCAAACCTACCACATGCCCATTTTCAATATAGACAGTTGGCACCCTATCTTGGGTTGCTGCCATGATATAAGAATAATCAAATCCCACTTCATTCGGACCGGGAGAAACTTTTTGGTTCCAATCCACATTACCGTCACCCAGGCCCAAATGCCATTTTCCAACAATGCTGGTATGATACCCTTTAGTTTTCAGCATTTTTGGAATTGTCATTTGATCTACATCGATCAGAAGCGGAGCTGTGCCCGGTAAAATCTTGGCGTTTTCATTTCTCCAGGGATAAACACCCGTCAGCAATGCATATCGGCTGGGGGTGCAAGTTGCCGATGAAGCATAAGCATTGGTGAATTTCATCCCTTCATTGGCCAATCTGTCCATGTTAGGCGTCTGCAATTCAGTCGCGCCATAAGCACTCAATTCGCCATATCCAAGGTCATCCATGTAAATGACCACGATATTAGGGAGCTTTGCTTCAGTTTCTTTCGTACTTTCTTTACTCTGGCAGCGGGTCCAAAGCAGGATAGCAGCCAAACATGCCAAACAATTCATAAAACTCGAGTTTCTCATCATAGTTCTGTATTTAAATGGGTTCAATATTAATTTTTCTGATTATATACTATTCTGCCGGTAGAGGAATATATCCTTGATTTTGGGCTGGGAGACCGAAGACGGAAGCCTGAAGAAGTCCAAGAATTGGCATTTACCAGTTCATTTGAACTTCGAAGTTAGCTGCTGGCAAAGTTCCGTATATCCCTATTAATTTTATGTGTATCAGCAAAGATGCAGGTTGAATGAATTTTGGTATAAACCGGGCGGAAACACATCCACAGACGACGGTCCACTGTCCGATAGCTATCCGACAACAGTAACGTTAAACTGGTGATCTAGCCATACATTATTTGGCTACGTGCAGATATCCGAACACACATATTAATTTTTTAAGAGTGTTCACATTACCGTGGCTTACGTCTTCGGTCATCCATCTTCGGTCTTTTTTCTATTTATTTTGAGGTTGATTGATTTCGTAACGTTTATCATACAGATCCCGCTGTCTTACCTTCCATTCGGCCCCTTCCAGAAACAAAGGGTGAGGAAGTGATAAGTTCCAGTCTCCCAATTTTTTCATTAGCTTTTTGGTAAGTTCTACATTTTCCAATGCCACATCATTTTGCTCTGAAATGTCATTTTGCAGATTGAACAACATCGGTAATCGGTCTGGAAGCTGGATCAGCTTCCAATGGTCTTCAAAAATACCCGCACTGATAGTAAACCTCCATTTAAATGATTCGTGGGGAATATCTGATCTTTTTTTAGTCAAATAAGGCATCAAATTCACCCCATCAAATTGGTCGGATGCTTTAGAAGCAACACCTGCCAAATCCAAAAAAGTCGGCATCAGATCAAGTGCAATCACAGGATGAGGATAAGATTCGCCTTCCGGAAGATAACCTTTCCATTTCATAATAAATGGTACACGGATTCCGCCTTCAAGCAAAATTCCCTTTTGCCCATTGAACGGGGCATTGAGCGAAGCATTGCTGTCCACAGGCCCACCGTTGTCACTGAGAAAAACCACAATTGTATTTTCTTCCAATCCTTCAGATTGAAGTGCTCTCAGAATCTTTCCTACATTTTGGTCCAATCGATGAACCATGGCCAAATAGGTCCTTCTATTGGAATCTTGGATGTGTTCAAACAAACCTAAATCTTCCTCAGTCGCTTGTAAAGGTGAATGTGGTGCATTGAATGAAGCAAAGAGAAAAAAGGGTTCGTCCTTATGTCTTTTGATAAAATCCACACATTCGTCTCCCTTGTCATCTGTGAGGTAGGTGATTGGTTGGGGAGTTTTGTAATTACTTTCTATGGGCACCAAATATCCCTTACCATTTTCCTCTGATTTGAAATAATGATGTCCTCCACCCACATATCCCCAAAATTCATCAAAACCCCGATTGATCGGATGAAATTGATCCCGAGTCCCCAGGTGCCATTTACCTATCAATCCGGTCACATATCCTGCCTCCTTTAATCGATCGCCTAGTGTCTTTTGTTCAACGGAAAGACCTGCAAATTCAGGATCAAAACCGGGTTGGTTGTTGCCAAGATTATTATCATATCCAAACCTCACTTGGTTTATACCAGTCAACAACCCAGCCCTGGATGGACTGCAAACGGGCGCAGAAACATACGCATGCTGGAAATTGACCCCTTCTTTGGCCAAAGCATCAATATTAGGTGTCTGGATCTGTAAACTTCCGTTTAGGCTCAAATCAGCAAAACCAAGATCATCCGCTAAAATCAACACAATATTGGGCTTTTGATCTTGAGCAAAAGCGCTCAAAACCAAACCTGAGATCAGAAAGAAAAATATGCCTATCGCCTTATTCATCTGTATTTTCATTTTGATCAAAAAAAGACAAATCCCACTGATCTTGCCAGTGAATGATGGGTTTGGAGTTTTCAAATTCTACCGGTAGGAAAATGTATTTGCCATCAATGGGATTCTCCGGGGTCCAGCGATCCCCTACGAAAATAAAGGCATCTTCTTTTCCCATCACAGGAATCACAGCGGTACTCTGCGACCAAAAAGTCGTCTTCATTTCCTCATCCGTTCCACGGGTCGGATTACCCAAGGGAGTCCATGGACCAAGAGGGTGATCCGCTACAGCGGACTTTCCGGGATTCGGTTTCCAGCCCGTGAGTCCTGAAGAAAACATGTAGTATTTTTCCTCCTTTTTGAAAATCGCCGGAGCTTCGTTTTGCAGTCCCGGGAGTACGCGGGTATACTTACCGGAGAAGTCTGTGTAGTCATCTGTCAACTCGGCCACATGCAAGGTCTGATTGTTTTCAGAAGAATGAAAATGATACGCTTTCCCATCATCATCCACAAATAGCGTCATATCACGAGCCATTTGACCTTTTTCAAAATCCCTCCTCAAAAAGATCCCATTGACCACCGCTTCTTTCCATTCCTCAGAAGGCCTTTCATACCGATCAAGATCAACAGGCCAAGATTTTAGGCTGTCCGGATAATTCGTCGGCCATATACCTGCATGTGGATTGACACTTTTAATGTAGGTATAGGGACCGGTGACCTGATCACTTACCGCTACTCCGGTCAAAGCAGCATCATAACCTTGGCCCTTCAATTCATGATGAAACCACATGACAAATTTCCGGGTCTTCTCATTGTAAATGACCTTGGGTCGTTCGATCACACAGCCTTGGACTAGAAGAGAATTCGGGTCTTCATGAACCTCTAGCGCGATACCTTCATTTTTCCAGTTGTAGAGATCTTTGGAGGAATAGACCCGCACACCTACATGGGCTTTGTTACCTTCTTTACCTGCGATTTTATGCTCCCCAAACCAATAATAAGTATCTTCATGGATCAAAAACCCGCCACCATGCGCATTGATATGGACACCCCTGTCATCTTTCCATTCTTTTCCGGGAAAGAAATGCTGATAATCTGTCTGAAAGCCGGCGAGTCCTATCCCTATCAAAAAAACAAAAAAACTCAATGTAATTATTCTCATCTTCATCATAGCTTATCGATTAATTTTAGGACTCCCATCCCAGGATTTGCTCCGATGGGATTTCCCAAAATATCCTGTTTCAAATCCATTCCTTCATCTGTTTATAATTTGTTTTTCAAAGGTCAGATGGAATCTCGCATGGTTTATAATCATCCCAGTGTGTGACGATCTTCGTCATGCTCGATTTCATCTGTTTATAATTTG
>NZ_FNVR01000001.1:62711-493191 GCF_900108085.1 Algoriphagus boritolerans DSM 17298 = JCM 18970 | reverse complement strand
TGTTTTTCAAAGGTCAGATGGAATCTCGCATGGTTTATAATCATCCCAGTGTGTGACGATCTTCGTCATGCTCGATTTCATCTGTTTATAATTTGATTTTTATTGGTCACATGGAATCTTAAACCCCAAACACCGCCCCCGCCAAAGGCAGGAGCAGTGAATCTATCTATCTATGTAAAAACCCTATTCCAATTAATCCCAGGCCGGATTTTGCACCAGATTTGGATTGGCATCCAACTCCGAAAGCGGAATCGCAAAAACTTCAGACTTTCTTCCACGGTACTCCGGATTGTAAGGACCCACAGGATCGGCAGCGGCACGGGCATAGGCCTCTTCGACTTCACCCCAACGCTTCACATCAAAGAAGCGAAGTCCCTCGAAAGCCAGCTCTACCCGTCGTTCCAATTTCACCAAATCCAGTAATTCTTCCTGGCTGAGATCCGTTCCGTTTACTTCCGAGACCGTAGGCATTCCTGCACGCACCCGGATTTGGTCCAAAAGTGGATATACTTCCGACAATTGCCCGGATTCTGTCAGTGCCTCTGCTCTCATGAGCAGTACATCTGCATATCGAATCACATAGAAATCCTGTCCTCCCGGAGCCCCGGGATTGATTCCTTGATCTGAAACATCATCCCGGATGTATTTCTTCAGACCGAATTTGGTTGCTGTATTTCCCCCAAATGGCCTATTCAGATATTTGAGAAAAATATCACCCTGGAAATAAACCGAGCTTCTTAATCTCGGATCCCGGTTGGCTTTTCTATTGGCAGGGTCGTAAAGGGGAGATTCACTGATCGGCAGCCCATCTATAGCCAAATACGCATCCACCATATTGGGCATGGGCTGAACATTTACTTTAGGTATTCCCAGAAAAGTAGAGGAGAAGGTCTCTCCGTTGTCAGATTGATCTTGGATAAATCTAACCGAGAAAACAATCTCAGGCGACTGCTCAGCATTTTCGGTAAAGAGCTGTCCATAGTCGGGATGCAGAGAATATCCAAGCCCCATGATCTCTGAGGTCAGATTAACTACTTCCTGAAAGTTGCCATTGTACAATTCGAATCGGGCGAGCAAGCCCAAAGCTGCTCCGCGGGTAGCATAGCCAAACTGAGAAGCCGGATAGCTTACCGGTAAAACTGCAGCCGCCTCACGCAATTCCTGCTCGATAAAAGCCCGGATTTCTGAGTAAGTGGCTTTGGTCACATAGGCTTCTTCCAGAGTCTGAAATTCGGTTATCAATGGTGCATCTTCAAAGTAGACTGCCAAGTGGAAATAGAACAGCGCTCGCAGGAATTTGACCTGTCCGATCAAAATATCCTTGTTGGCAGCATCAATATTTTCAGCAGGGATATTCTCGATATTTTCCAAGGCATTATTTGCCCGGCCGATTCCTCGGTAAAGTGAAGCCCAAAAGGAATTGAAAAAATCATAAGAAGGATCTGCTCTACCTTCGACGAAGTTTCCAGGCCCTTCAAACTTGTAATTATTAAAGGTATTATCCGCAAAACTGTCATGCTGAGGCAGTCCGGCGGTTCCATTTAGATTACCGCTATACATCACTCTGTCTTGCAGGACCTCGTAGATTCCGTTGATGCCCAAAAGCGCATCCTGTTCATTTTGCCAGAAATTTCCTTCTGCCAACTGAGTCAATGAGTTACGCTCCAAATAATCCTCCGAACAAGCGAAAGAAAGAAGCGAAATGGTGAGGATTAGGTATATTAACTTTTTCATGATTCTTAGAATTTAAGGTTGACACCAGCCGAGATTACTTTATAAAGCGGAGTCGTCAAGTCGGTCCCACCGCCACGTTGTCGCTCTGGATCAAAATTCTCCACCTTGGTGAACGTGAGCAGGTTTTGTCCACTGACGAAGATTCGAGCTCGCTTCATCAAAGCCACTTTGGAAAGCTCGCTTGGGAAAGTATATCCCAACTCGATATTTCTCAGTCTCAGATAGGACATATCCTGTACATAAAAGGAAGAGGTCACCGTATTATTCACACCTCCCAGTCGTGGGAGTGTCTCAGATGGATTTTCGGGAGTCCATCGGCCAATCCAATAGGAAAGCGCATTATTCCGATCTCCTGGCATAGGCTGTTGACCGTTGTCAGCGAGAATACGGTCTATTCTGCCTACCCCTTGAAATACCACACTTAAGTCAAAACCCGAATATTGAAGGTTGGCATTGAATCCATAAATCCACTTGGGGAAAGGATTTCCGATGACGGTACGATCAAAGGCATCAATCACCCCATCAGGCTCTCCATCAGGTCCGGAAAGATCCGCATAGCGCAAATCTCCGGGAGCAGTTTGATTGTTTCCAAATTGCTGAGGAGCAGCATCCACTTCTTCCTGTGTTTGAAAGACACCCTCCACCTGATAGCCATAGTAGGCATTAAATGGCACGCCTATTCGAATAATGGTCTGTCCTGAAATGGTCTCTTCACCTCCTGGTCCCAAATCGGTCACTTCATTGTCTGCCATTTTGGTCACATTGGCACTGAGATTCATGGTCAGTTTACCAAGCGTTTCCCGGTAGTTTAAGGTCAACTCAATTCCGCTGTTTTCCATTCCGGCCGCATTTTGCGCGGCAAGATTGGTCACTCCGATCGAACTCGGGATCGGGAAATTGGTGTACAGAATATCCGAACTCACCCGCTTGAAATAATCCGCGGTAATGTTCAATCGGTTATCTAATAGGGCGATATCAGCTCCGATATCAAATTGCTCGATGGTTTCCCAGGTGATAAAAGGATTGGCCAGAGAAGTCAAAGCCACCCCAGGGACAATGACGTCTTGTCCTAGGTGATAATCCAGTCCCGTGTTATAGGTCTGCTCAAAAATGTAATTTCCGATTCGGTCATTTCCGCTCAATCCCCAGCTTGCACGAAGCTTCAGATCGGAGAGAAAGCTGGAATTTTCCAAAAAGGATTCTCTCGCGATATTCCAGCCCGCAGAAAGCGAAGGAAAGGTTCCGTACCGATTATTTCCTCCAAATTTGGATGAGCCATCTCTACGAACATTCGCCTCAAAGAGGTAACGCTCCTCGTAATTGTAATTGACTCGCGCAAAGAATGACTGCCAGGCTTCCTCAGACGCTCCTCCAGACACCATAGGATTGAGAACTCCTCCTCCGTCAAATTCCTGGATAGCATCAGATGGGAAGCCCTGCAAGGAACCATTAAAGCCATCCACTTTATCATAAATGACTGAGTGACCCACTAAGAATCCTAAATTGTGTTTTCCCAGAATAGTGGTCGTATAGCGTAAAATATTTTCATTCAATAAGCGATAGTTGAAGTTCAGGTTGTTGGAAAGTGAATTCAAATCGTTTTGATTGACCACATTTCCCTCCCAGTCCCGAGTGGTCAATCGAGGGTTGAAATTGGAAATATTGGCAAAGTTGATGATCGCACTTCCACTCGTTTCGAAGAAAAGTCCCTCTGCCAACTTAGCCGTCAGCCCGATTCGCTCACTGATGTTGATATTGTCTCTGGAATAATCTCCC
Source organism: Algoriphagus boritolerans DSM 17298 = JCM 18970 (assembly GCF_900108085.1). Taxonomy (GTDB): domain Bacteria; phylum Bacteroidota; class Bacteroidia; order Cytophagales; family Cyclobacteriaceae; genus Algoriphagus; species Algoriphagus boritolerans. Next base: position 489,681 of record NZ_FNVR01000001.1, on the reverse strand, counting down.
CGAGACCCCGTCAATAGTAAATTATTGATTGGGAAAGAAAAGTTGACGTTTTCATACGCGCCATCCACGATTCCAAACTCCCCATTTTGATAATAGACCGGGACGGTCGGTGCGGATCGCTGAAACTGATTGATAATTCCAACCTCCCCGGTAATGGCATCAGCACCACCTGCAGGACCCATGAATCTAGACCAATACGCATTGGTAACGTTGGTGATGGTCAACCAGTCATTGGGATTGGCATTGAGGTTGATTCCTAAATTAACCCGATCTGACTTGAATTTCCCTTGTACTACTGCTTCCTGGTTGAGGTAGCCAAGCGAGAGCCTGTAGGTCATCCGATCGGTGCCTCCGGAGGCAGATAGGTAATGATTCTGGATTGGTGCATCTCGCAAGGCAATCTGTGCCCAATTGGTATTAGCAAACTGATCGGGATTGCTGCCGGTGCGGATCGCTTCAATATCAGCTTCGGAATAGCGAAGTGGCGCATCCGGTCCATTGACATTTAAGGTGCGCTCATTGAAAAGCGTGGCGTAATTCACAGCGTCCAGGTATTCAGGCACCACGGTCACTCGTTGAAAGCCGGTAAAGGCATTATAATCGACGGAGAATTTTCCTTTGGTTCCTTTTTTAGTAGTCACCACCAAAACCCCATTGGCACCTCTTGCTCCGTAAATCGCAGAAGCAGATGCGTCTTTCAATACGGAAATACTTTCGATATCTGAAGGGGCCAGGTTATTGAATTCGGCCAAACCCTCATATTGAATATTGTCGATCACGACCAAAGGGTTGGTTCCACCGAAAGTCCCGATTCCCCGGATCGTGATCGCCGAGCCGTCCGAGCCTGGAAGACCCGTGGATTGGGTCAGCTGTACACCGGAAAATTTCCCGTACATCAACTGAGCCGAATTGGTCACGGGAGTATTGACCGCATCATCAAATTTCAGCGTTTGTACAGCTCCGGTAAGGTTGAGTTTCTTTTGCTCACCATAGCCCACTACGACGATTTCATCGAGCAATTCCTCAGATTCGGCCAAGGTGATGTCGATTGAACTTTGATTGCCTACGGTCACTTCTTGTTTGCCAAATCCAATCAAGCTAAAAACCAAAACTGACTCCGGCGAAGCGATCGAGATAGTGTAATTCCCGTCAATGTCACTGACCGTACCATTATTGGTGTCTTTTTCCAATATAATCACACCGGGAAGTGCTACGCCATCTTCTGATGTCACTTTACCCTTGACTTCCACAGCCTGAAAGGACCAAGCGGTAGATAAGGTACAGCACAGCAGCAGACCTAGCATTAGGTTTTTTTTGAAAGAAAGGAATTTCTTTTTTATCCAAAAGGATAGATTTCCTCTGCTTTTTTCATTTTCCATAAAAGAAAAATTTTGGGTTATTGATTAATTAATGGAACCAAGGTGGGTAGACTTAGCCTGAATAATGGGGTACAAATCAAGCATTTTGGAGGCTAAATCGGCCAGATTCGCTAATTGAGGAAGTTTTCGGAATTTTACCCCAGTTTGAACTGCCAGGCCTTTAATACTTTAAAAAATAAGCTCCCACTTTGGGATGAGAGGACTCTCACTTTACCTTTTCGACAATCTTAAGTTTATATTCTGAAGGAAGGCAGTCAAATTGCTGCTGAAAGGATTTTTTGAAGTGCTTGTAATCATTGAATCCTACCTCGTAAGCCACCTGACTGAGTTTTATGTTGCTTTGCAAAATTATCTGTGCGGCATTTTTCAATCGCACCGATCGGATAAAGGCCGTAATCGAAAGCCCGGTCAGGGATTTGATTTTTCGAAAAAGGGTGGATTGACTCATAAAAAGCTGATCCACCATCATCTCAATTCCAAAATTCTCATTTTGAAGGTTTTCATTGACTAGCTGAATGGCCTTTTCGATAAATACCGCATCCATATCCGTTTCGGAGGCAGTCTGGGTATCCGGTTCAAAGCGGACTTTATTCAAATAATATTCCCGGAGTTTATTGCGGTTTTCGAGGATATTGGCCACCCTCGTTTTGACGATCCCCGAATTAAACGGTTTGGTGATGTAATCCTCCGCTCCGGTTTTGAGTCCTTCCATTTCGTAACTAAGAGATGCCCTCGCTGTCAAAAGGATGACGGGAATGTGGGAAGTTGTGATTTGACTTTTTACCTGCTGACAGAGTTTGATTCCGTTCATTCCTGGCATCATCACATCACTGATGATCACATCGGGAATTTCCCGACTGATGAGTTCCCAAGCGACCAGTCCATCCTCAGCTTCAAGAATCTCATACTCTGCCTCCAGCAACCTTCTCAAATATTTACGAATATCTTCATGATCATCCGCGATCAATATTCGAGCTGATTTGGATGAACCGCCAATTTTCAGATCCCCTTGCTCCTGAATTTCAATCTCAGTGAACAAGTCCACACCTTCTTCCTGATAATCTCTAGCCTGGCTTTTTCCGTTTTCGACCGGGAGGTGAATTATTACTTTTGTGCCTTTACCCTTTTCGCTTTGAATGCTGATTTCTCCCTCGTGCAGATCGACGATATTTTTCGAAAAAGCCAATCCGATCCCGCTTCCCATCAGGTTGGAAGTTTCGGCATTTTGTACCTGATAAAACCGATCAAAAACCCGGGCTGATTCCTCCGCACTCATGCCAATACCGGTATCCTCGATCGCAAGGGTAAGCAATCCGGACTCTACTCGAACCCGGACATCAATTTTCCCTCCTTGGCGGGTATATTTAAAGGCATTGGAAAGCAAATTGCAGAGCACGATTTCCATCTGATTGTGGTCAAATTCCATAGGGAGCTCATCCGCATTGGATTCAAAGTGATAGGTAATTTGCTTTTGCGATGCCAGATTCTGAAAACTCAAAAAGACCTCTTTTGAAAATTCCACAAAATCGGCGGAGCTCAAATGCAGCTTCAAAAGCCCATGCTCGGATTTTCTGAAATCCAGCAATTGATTAATTAGACGCAACATTCGCTTGCTGTTGGTCTCGACGAGCAATAGTTTTTCTTTGACCGATTCCTTGAAGTCAAACTGATCCAAAAGCTCCGTCACCGGACTGAGAATCAAGGTCAGGGGCGTTCGGAATTCATGAGAAATATTGGTAAAAAAGGTAATTTTTGCTTCGTTCAACTCATGTTCCTTTTCCTTTTCGATCTGAATAATCTGAAGCTCAGCCCTCAATTTGGCTTGACGTAGTGAGCTATATCGGATTAGGAAAACTATCCCCAAAGCCAGCGCCACATAAAACACAAAGGCATACCATTGTAGCCATGGTGGGGCCTGAATCGAAATCAATAGCGATCGGACCGGGCTCCAATCCTGATTGTTGCGACTGGCACGGATCATCAGTTCATAATCCCCCCAAGGCAGCCCCGTAAAACTCAGTTGGTTTAAGGTGCCCAGTACCACCCATTCCTCGTTCATTCCTTTTAGCTGATAAGCATAGGTGACATTATCCGGTCCAAAAAAGTCATTCACTGCAAAATTGAGGGAAAGGTGGTTTTGGGAATAATCCAGATTGATTTTTGAAGTATTCTGAATGGAGGTTTCTAAAATCACCGAGCCATCCACTTCGTCTCCCACATGGAGTACCTGATTATTAACGGTCAGCTTGGTCAGCACCACCTCTGGCACATTAAAAACCTCTTTGATCTGATCAGGGAAAAAAGATACCAAGCCATTGGAACCCCCAAAATAAATCTCCCCACTCTGCCCCTGAAAAGAAGAGCCGGTATGAAAAGAATTGATCAATATACCGTCCTCTCGATCGAAATTGATAAAATTTTTGGTTTTAGGATTGAATTTAGTCACGGTCGTTGTGGTACTCAGCCAGAGATTCCCAGCTTGGTCCTGCTCGATGGCACAGACAAAATCATTGACCATGCCCCTGCTTTTCTCATAAAAATCCTGAAAAATCAGCTGCTCTCCTTCCATTATTACCGCAGCCAATCCTATGGGAGTCGCCAGGTACATTTGAGACCCCTCAATCAACAAATCATTGATGATATTGATATCCAGTTTATCTCCGACTAAATCCCCATGACTTAAAAATTGCTGGGTGGATTCTTCAAAGCGATTGAGTCCCGAATATGTCCCCAGCCAAATCCGACCCTGTGAATCCTCTTTGATTTGGCTGATTCGGTTATTTTGGAGTTTTCTCTGATCTTCATTTTCATTAAAAATGAGCCAATCCCCAAAATTTGGAAAGGCAGAAAAATCCGCCATTTTCAGGCCTGACTGCTGCGTTCCCACCCAAAGTCGCTCTTTGGAATCGACCAGGACTGCTGTGATTTTTTGGTCGGGTAAATAATGCCGGGCTTGATCTACGTTTCCGTTTTTGGCAATGTAAAGTCCTAATCCCGTCCCGATGAATAAATAGTCACGGTATTCGTAAAGGGTGTGCACTTTGGCCCTGTCGATGGCTTTTTCGATTTGATAGCTCTTGCCCAATCGATTGGAGTAGAGTCCTTCAGTGAGTGTTCCTTTGTAGGAATGACCATTTTGAGAGATTAGAAAAGCGGTAATATTCCGATCCGACAAAGTTTCGGAGGGTGTGGTGGTGGCAAAATTAAAACCTTTGTTTGGATACAGAATTAATACCCCTCCGTGCGAAGTACCCAGCCAAGCAATTCCGTTTGCGTCAATATCAATGCTGAGGATGATCGAATAATTGATGTTTTCTACCGTGGATCCCTGAGGATTTGTGTTGATTTTTCGAAAATTTTGGACCTGCTCATCACTGATATAAAGCCCATCCCCCCAGGTTCCGATCCACAGTCTCCCTCGCTGATCCATTCCCAGGCTTTTGACAAAATTGGCGGGGATGCCCGTCTCATGGCGTTGGATTTTTTGACTTTCCTGATCAAAAGAGGCTAAAATCACCTTTCGCTGCGCATTTCCGATCATCCAGATTTTTTGCCTTTGGGTGTCTTCGATAAGATTGTAGGGTACCATTCCGGTAGAAAAACGAATGAGACGATCTTCCGAAGGGTCGAATTTCATCAGTTCATTGCCGCTGATAAACCAAATGTTCCAAAACTGATCGGCGATAATTTGCTGGACGGGTTGCTTGTATTCAAAATGCTCCGTGACTTTTTCAGTTTTGGGGTCCAAGACAAACACTCCATTTCCCCAGGTGCCAATCCAGATTTTTCCATCCTTAGATTGATTGATCGCAATGACCCGAAGCGGTTTGTCGGTAAAGTCAGAAAATGATTCGTTGAAGGATTGGATTTGGTTTTTTTGGGGATCAAGTTTGGAAAGTCCCCCACCTTTGGTTCCGATCCAGATTTGATGCTCCCGGTCTTTAAAAAGTGTTTCGATATTTTCATTCTCCAAACCCGGATAATCGGGTCCCGGCTTATATTCCGAAAAATCATATCCGTCAAATTTGGTGATCCCGCCTTCGGTCGCAAAATACTTGAAGTTGTATTCATCGCTGACCACTTTGGTGACATAATTACTGAGCAATCCACGCCTGACATTCAGTACATCAATAGTGAATTCTTCAGCACGGTTATCCTGAAAGGAAAAAGCAAAAGAACCAAGGCTAAGTATTAGCCAACAAGTGAGAATAAGAGTTCGCATCGAGTGAGAACAGGAGTATTTTGGGTTTTTGATAATTTAAGTCTTTTTCAAGACTACAGCCAGCGATTTTACAAGAATTACAGATCAAGTTAAAATAAAATGCATTCTTACTCTGCTGCCTGCACTAAGCTACCGATCAAACTTGACCACTCTGGGGGTGAAATCGGTCAAGCCTGAGGATTTATCATTCAGAAATCGGAAAAAGATATGAAAATATGGCGTTTGGGTAAAAAAGTGCGGAAAAGCTTAGGCTTTTCCGCACCTGGATTTAAATAAAACCCGTCACGTGATTATTGTACGATCAGCTTTTTACTTTGCCATACATATCCCTGACGAAGGAGAACCACATACATGCCTTTTGACAGGTAGGTACCAAAATCGATTTGGTGTGAAGCTCCCGAAGAAAGCAATTGGGAAAAGATAGTCCTTCCTGACAAATCCACGACCTGAATTAAGGAATAATTCCCCTCAAACTCCGGAATCTGTACCTGTAAATTTTGACCATTTTGGAGTGGATTGGGATAAATCATCCAATCTTCAGCCGTCTCCATAGGAGGAGTTTCTTCAATTACTCTCAGATTTTCACCTCCTATTTCGTTGGATTTAATTTCGATTTTATCGAGAAAAGGTGCTGCTGTTCCGTCAGGTTCAAAGACAATCGTATTTTCACCGGCTTGGAGTTCCACCTCAATCGTTTTGATTTTTGGGCTTCCGCTATTGAAACACCACTCTCCCGAATCCTCAAAAATTAAATTTTGCGATTCTGCGGCATTAATAGACATATTCAAGGTACGATTGACAGCGCTTATATAGGAAACTTCCAGCAAATAGGTTCCCGCCTGATCGATTTGAATTTCAGAGAAGCGAACTGCATTTGATGGACTTGTAAATGGATTGACCAGCTGTCCATTAGATGAAGTCAAGCAGTTCACCACATTGACACCACCAATCAATTCAGCCTCTTCTGCTTCCAAAGAAAAGGTTTCGAAAGCTGCTTTCTCCAATTTGATCTTATCCATAAATGGTGCGTCCCCGCTAAATGGAGTGACTTCGATCGTATTAATGCCTGAGTTGAGATTTACCTCCACTTGGTAGATGGCCGGAGAACCTCCATCAAAGCACCAAGCCCCAGACGAGACGACTGTTTGCTGCCCAATAAATTCTCCATTGACTACCAATCGGAATGACCTGGAGACTGCACTCATATAGGAAATATTCAGGATATAGGTTCCTGCATCCTGAGCGACAATTTGATCAAAACGTACACCGTTGGTATTTACATTTCGCATGTTGACCTGCTGCCCATTAGAAGAGGTAGCGCAATTCACCACAAAAGCAGCTCCCAGCAGTGTGGCATCCTCCGCTTCAAACTCCAACTGCTCCTCTACTTGGGCGATGACATTTGGATCTTCGTTTTCAGGAAGCTTTCCTTTGCTGGCAAGTGCCAAGCGATCTATCTGTACATTGCCGGTTCCTATCGCTATTCGAACTTCATGAGATCCAGCTTTTAAGAAATAAGAGAAGTCCCTATTCTCGGAATCATAGCTGTGATAAAATTTCTTCCAATACCACTCATACCGTGAATTTTGAAGAGCGCCCCACTTTCGGAATTCCTCTCCATCTACCGAAATCCAAAGTGCTGTCTCCGCTTCTTCTTTGGCTTGGATTTTTGCCCAAAGCTCATATTCGTCAGCTTCTTCCACCTCCAGATTAAAGGTCAAAATTCCTTTTGCGCCTGCTGGGGCATCCAGTGATTGCTGATCTTGGAGGCTTTTCACCGCCAATCCACCGATCGCAAAATCATTGATTTCCAGTTCCCACCAAAGACCCTGGCCAGCTTCTTCGGCTTCGTAATAATCGATCAAATTAGTAAGCACCGTTCCCCAGGTAAAATCCTCCGGAGCACAAGCCCCTTCCTCTTGAAGCAATCCCTCCAAGTCGCTTGGGCCATTAAGAATGGCTACTTGATCGAGTTGAATGCTGGCATTTGGAAACTCCAAAGTCAGCCGATGCTTTCCCTCACCCAAATCATAAAATCTTGGAATCTGAAACCAAGTAAACTCAGCACTGTTGAATGGTGACACTTGCTCCAGTTCATTTCCATCAAAACCGATCCGTACAGCACCGGTAGTTCCTGTGACAGATTTTGACCGAATCCAAACTCGATAATCATCCGCATCCACCAAGTCAATCTCAAAATGAATCCGCTTAGCATTAGCACTTTCGCCTTCCTGGCTAGGGTCTCCTTTGATGTATTTTCCATTTGAGGCGGATTCATCGGCGAGGATTGTCCATTGGTTTCCGAGGTAATTCCCACATTCTGCTTCGAAAGCGAGGACATTGGCGGGAGTTTCAATAAATGGATCATCCATCTGCTCGAGATTATTGGGAGCGGCATAGGATAGTTCTGGAATCGACGGAGTAGATTGATGATTTAAATAAAGCTCTCCGATATTGGTCAGCTTGTTATTATCGTCATAATAAAAAGCCGGTTCGACATCGTTTTGAGAATTCTTGGGATCTGGTTGGAAATAGGCATAGCGCTCCACATAGTCCAAGCTTTCCAAATAGGGCAAGGCCAATTTCAAAAACTCTTCCTGAATGGCATTTCCCCTGTTGGGATTAGCATTAAATTCTGTGACCCAAATCGGCAAGTTGTAAATTTGGTGCACGTTATTCAAGTAAGCTTTGAATCGGTTGAAAATATCCTGGGGATTGGCATTGGGACTATTGACTGGTCCACTTCCCCAATCGTACCAGTGCACGGCTACAAAATCAAAGCGAACGTCCCTCGCTTTAGCGATTTCATTAAACTCCCTCAGCCAGCCGGTAGGACCATTTTCCCGGGGTGCGGGTGAACCCAAACGAACTCCTAATCCCATCAGGTTTTCATAGTAGGCCACGGCTACAGCAGGCTCACATAGGTTATTGAACTGACCGGACTCTCCATTGCAATTGTCCGACTCATTGAATCCCAATACATGAGAAGGTTTCTTCTTATTGATCATGTTTTGGATATTGGCAGGAGAAGCTCCCCCTGCCCCCCAAGCCATGGGAACGTAATCGTAATTAGGCCGGGAAACTTCCCCCAAGTTCCAGTTGTAATACCAGCCAGCATTTAATTCATCAAAAAATCCACCCGTTCCTTTTTTGGTGACCCAGTTCCACGGTACCACGCGGAGAAAACTCACATTCCCTTGCATTGCCGCAGGTAAATTCTCCACTTTCAAATCTTCCTCCGAGGCTATGTAAACTTTACTCTTTCCGGTTCCATCCGGATTATTGGCCAAAGTGACCATAAATCCTCGCTTCAAAATGAAAGAAGAAAGCGCATTATCCCCCAAAGAAATCGCTCCGCCTCTATAAATCAAATCCTCCTGAAGGCTGACTCCTGCACCCTCTGCTCCGGAAGATGAAAAAACTTCTATGGATCCGAAATCCGGATTCAAGGGACGAATGACCGCTCCTTTTTGATAGTATTGATTGATCCGGAAATTTTGATCCAGGACTCCTGTTTGGTTTGAAATCAAAATCCGGGAAAGTCGATCCTGCAACTCAAGTGGATTGACATCACTAACATAAAGCCAAGAGGCCGGATCTATGAAATTGACCGAAAATCCCGAACTCCAATTCTCATTTTGGGTTTTGACCGTACTTTCTTCATCGAGTGACAAAACCCCTTGCTCGATACTACCCTGTACTTCAATTTGAGAAGCGATAGAGGTAATTCCTTTTTGATCACAGGCAAAAACAATATCTCCAGATACTGTAATTTCAGCTCTCTCTATCCATAAATTAAAGTCAATCGTTTGTCCGGGTTCTAAAGTCCCAGGCTGAGGGTGAGGGTCTTTTTCTGGATTCTGTGAGTTGGGACAAATCTCCCAAGGCTCTGAATTCGCCCCGGGGAGGCATACAGGCTTCGCAGACTCGCCGCTTTCCGCATTCAATCCCGGAGGATTGGGAGCGCTCGGCTTTTCCTGAGTCTTTCTCCAGTTCATTTCATTAAAAAAATCATCATTTTCCTCACCGGTCCAATATAGATACTGATTTGAGGAGTTACAGGGGTTTCCATATGCTTTGTCTTTTCCTTGATCTGCAAGGAGTGAGGAAATCAATCCAAAACAAATCAAAGCGAAAAGCAAGCCTTTACAAGTTGGCAAGTAATTGTGTTTCATGGTCTTTTGGGTTAACAAGTTTTATCTTGAATCCAAATTTACCTACAGCCTGCGCTAATCTGGGGGTACAGATCATTCAACCCAAAAGTCATATCCATCTAAATAATCCGTAGGGTGAATGCTCATAATGGAAAATCAAGTTTCAGTTGATAATAATTGGTCTTTTAAAGGCCATATGGAATCTTGCATGGTTTCCCGGATAGTTATCGGGGCATCCAAGTGTATGACACATGAGTCATGCTCGATTTCATATCTCAACACGGCACGCGAGGACCAACTAGGGACGATCTGAGTAATGGGTGATATCATTCAATTCGAAGGACTGAGCTTTCAAAGACCTTGATTATTGAATTTTCAATTTGGAATTTTGAAAATGGAGCTTTAGTATTAATTTTCAAATCAACCCGTAACCTCCATGTTTAAAAATTTATTCTATTCAATCGGCATGTTTTTCCTTGTTTTCTCAGCTTATTCTCAGGAAAAGGAAAAACCCAACGTTGTTTTTATCCTAGCTGATGATTATGGCTGGATGGATATGAGTAATGCCGGAAGTCAATTTTATGAAACTCCCAATTTGGATCGGCTGGCTGAGTCAGGGATCAAATTTACTCAAGCTTATTCCGCTTCTCCTGTTTGCTCCCCTGCACGAGTAAGTATTCTGACTGGCAAATACCCCTCCAAAACCTACAATACCGATTGGTTTGGAGCTCCACAGCCGGATAATATTGAAAAACATTGGACACGTGACAAGCCACTCAAACCAGCTCACTATGAACCCAATTTGGCTTTGGAAGAAAAAACGCTGGCCGAGGAATTTTTGGAAGCAGGGTATAGAACTTTCTTTGCCGGAAAATGGCATTTGGGCGAAAACGAGAAATTCTGGCCTGAAAATCAGGGATTTGAGATTAATAAGGGTGGAAATAGCAAAGGTTCCCCGTCCACCGGAAATAAGTATTTTTCACCTTACAATAATCCACGCCTAGAAAATGGACCTGATGGAGAATACCTCCCCTATCGACTTGGAGATGAGACCGTGAATTTCATCAGAAACCACCGCGATGAGCCATTTTTTGCCTATCTGTCATTTTATGCTGTACATATCCCTTTGATGACGACTCCAGAGTTGGAGAAGAAATACCTCGAAAAAAGGGCTAAAATGGGGTTGGAAGATCGTTTCGAACCCGAATGGAATAATAAAAATCGAACTACCCAGGCGCATGCCGTCTATGCTGGAATGGTCGAAGCGATGGACCAAGCCATCGGAAAAGTACTCGATGAAATCGAAGCCCAAGGTCTATCAGAAAAAACTCTCATCGTCTTTTTCTCTGACCATGGCGGCTTATCCACAGCTGAGGGAAGCCCGACGAGCAATTTGCCCCTACGGGCCGGAAAAGGCTGGTTGTACGAGGGTGGAATTCGCGTACCGATGATTGTAAACTGGGCAGGAAAACTAAACCCCGGTAAGAAAATCGATACACCGGTCATCTCCAATGATTTGAAGCCCACAATTTTGGATCTGGTAGGAATAGGCGGAGAAGCCGAAGATGAAGACGGTAAAAGTTTGAAAAATCTAATTACGGGTTCCGGAGAATTGGAAGATCGACCACTTTACTGGCATTATCCACACTATGGAAATCAAGGAGGTAACCCGGGTTCGGTGATCCGAAAAGGTGACTGGAAGTTGATTTATTTCTATGAAAGTGACTCTCTGGAACTTTATAACCTCAAAGTGGATATAGGTGAAAAACACAATCTCGCAGATCAGGAAACCGAGTTGGCAGGAGCGCTCAAAACAGAATTATTCGACTGGCTTGTTACAACCAAAGCTGCCTTCCCAAGGCCTAACAATTAGTAGGGTTTGACCTGAATTCGACCCTCAGACCAAAGTCGAGGGAAATCGTGCTTGGGTTGGATATGGGAATTTTGCCACCATCACCAGAGCTGGTCAGGTGGTGCAAGAAATCAAATGGCTGGAAAGTGCCACTGCCGTGAAAACAGAAAAGGGATGGAGACTGGATATGCTTCACTCGACCAGCGTAGAGCAAGAATAGGCAAATTTGTTGCAACCAAAAAGAGGTAGTCATCAGCTGGCTACCTCTTCGATTTTTTAACCCATCAGGTCAATTGGATTTTTTCTCTCCAAACAGCTTTTCCAAAATCTTATAGGTAATCAAATAAGTCGGCCTTACCCCTTCCATTCCCAAAGCACCGGAAGCGAGCGTGCTGCCTGTTTCGAGTGGATTATCTGAAGCGTAATACGCATATAGCACTTTCACATTGGATCTGATGCTTCCACGGATTTTAGAAGCAGACTGGATCGCTTTCTGATAGTGTGCGCCCTCCATCTCCAGTCCGACAGCATGCCAGGAGGACTTCATGAAATAGGTCAGGATATCCCGGTTTTGAAGGGAAGTACCGAGTACTGTCACCATCGATCCGGAGTAAACTCCCAATCCATATCCTTCAAAATCTGCTTTTTTCAGTTCATTTCTGAATGGATAATTATCCGCGGTTCCCTCAAAGACATGGGAATCCGGCACCATCAAATCACCCTTGCCGCCATGTAGGATTCCGGCTTTTCCCATGATGGAAGTGGACATGACATTCAGCGAGTACTCCTTATCTCCTACGTTGTATTTTTTCAGCAACTCATCAAAACACTCATAGGCCTGCTCCCCAAACGCATAATCCATGACCACGAATACCGGGCGTTTTTCTTTTTCCTCAGGAAGGAAAACTCCGGGTATCAGGGTCGGTTTTTCCAGCCAAGCAGTATCGATGATCTGTGCACCGATATTCGTTCCGGATTCGTCGGGAAGGTCAATAAACCCATGCTTTTCCGCATAATCTTGGATCTTTTTGCTCTGATTATTTTTGGCCTTCACTGAAATATCCATGGCGACTTGCTCAATCTCCTCGTAAGACTTGAGGCCCAAGGCCTGATGTCCGTAGATCGTATTGAGTACACTGTGGAGATTTGCGGAGATAATATGAATCGGGCGCTTCAGCAGGTCCAGATTCAGCAGGGTCTCTTTGATCCGGTCTGCCCAAAGTTCTCCATACACGTGATGGCCAACTCGCTCGCGAAGTGTGGCAGAAAAGCTGATTTCCCGGTCAATTCCATGAATTGATTCATCCATAGCCAATTTACCAAGGTGATAAACGACCGAAAACAGGCTGTTGGAATTACCGCTTCTTGCAAATTTATCGACGGCAATAAGCGTCTCTTCAAACGTCCTACCGATCAGATGACTGAGATAGGCGCTGGCGCACTCTTTATCAAAGTCCTCCCCTTCCTGCTCTTTTTTGACAAAATTCTCCAACATGGTCCAGTTGGAGGAAATTCTGCCTTTGGGGTCGGTACTGTTTCTTAATATTTTGCCGGATTCTACATAGAGAAACGTTAAGTGGGTCAGGATATCATAGATATCCGATCTGCCCCTGGTCATCTCCACATACATAATCTGCTGATCCAGACGGTAGCAATTCCGCTTCCGCCTCGGTGGGATTATGGGAGATAGATGAGAGGTCTCATAGCCCTCACGACTGATCAGGCGCACATAGCGACACTCTTCGATTCCTCGGGGCAAACGTTCCATTACATAGAGCAAGCCGTCCAATTCGATCTTTTCCGGGTCGGTCAGCGAGCCGTAGATTTCAGGACTGAGTGTCATCAAAGCTTGGATCAATCCCTCGCCTGACACCCCCATTGGCTTGTAGCTTCCTCTGTTAAAAAGGTGCCGCATGGTGATGTATAATCGCTCAATGGCTGCTCGGGACTCTTGTGCTCTGGTTCTCTTCATTTCGTAGAATACAATTTGATAGCCTAAAATTAGGCATAATACCTGATTTGGGATGAGATAGTTTATGATTTGGGAAGAAAGCAACCAAACAATAAGGGTTTAGAAGCGCAAAAAAATCTCTGAATTGACAATCACTAATCTTTGGACAATCCCTTTTTTAACTTAAGTCCAATCCCAAAATAATCCTCCTTTGGTTCCCATACTATCGAACGAATTCCATATCGGAGCTCAGGCTCCAAAATCAAGGTTTCCTTGAATGAAATCTCTTTCCCTATCTTCAACAAAGGCCCGACTTGAATTCGCGGACTTCGACTGTAATCTGTCAAGTTGATTTCACTCTTTCTTATTTGATGCCATTTGGCAAAAATGTCCACTTGAGGTCCCAATGAGATCTGAACAAATCGTGCGTCGAATCTGAAAAGGACTGGAATTGCAACAAAACCTTGAACAAATCGCACATCATCAGAAACATTTACAAAATCATTACTTATGGTTACAAAAAATTCTTCTTGAAAAGTCCTGTAAAAAAGCCCTGTCTCCACTCCTATTTTTCGGGAAAAATTTCGTTCATACACTACACCAATATTCGGACTAAGTCTATTCAAGGTAGACTCGCCGGTAAATAGCACCCCAAGCATATCCGATTTTTTTTCTTGTGCCTGCGCAAAAGACATTATACTTAAACCCAACAAAACGATCAGGATTAGTTGATGAGCAAAAAAGAATAATTTTTTCATCGGCGAAATTAAAATGACTACCACATCTGTTTATTTAAACTATAAACACAAATGTAAGATACTGTCTTTAATTTTTTAATTTTTCCACAAAATACTGCTTCAACTTATCCACCTTTGGGCGCACGACAAACTGACAATAGGGCTGCATCCCATTCTGATTGTAATAATCCTGATGGTAGTTTTCCGCCGGATAGAAATTGGTGAAAGCGGTAATCTCAGTCACGATGGGCTTTTCAAAAACCTTTTTAGCATTAAGATCTGCTTTCAGTTTTGATGCGATTTCCTTTTGAGATTCATCGTTGTAGAAAATAGCCGAGCGATACTGTGGACCCACGTCTCCGCCCTGTCGATTGAGTGTAGTTGGGTCGTGAGTGGCCCAGAAGACTTCCAGGAGGTTTTCCAAACTGATTTTTTTAGGATCAAAAAAAACGTTGATCACCTCCGCGTGACCGGTAGTTCCGGTGCAGATTTGCTTGTAACTGGGATTGGGAATGATGCCTCCTGAATAACCGGAAACAACTTTTTCCACTCCCTCCAAGCGCTGAAAAACAGCCTCGGTACACCAAAAACACCCCGCACCCAAGGTGATTAATTCTAATCCGGCTGGAATTTCAACAGTAGTCTTTGGAAGTGCTTGTTCTAAATTCATGATGAGCTAGTTTGATGGATAACACCGTACCAATCACTTTGGTTTTCTCACTCCCGAAATCCTCACAGGCCCGTTTGGATTTTCAAATGGGTTCACCGGAACACCTCTTTGAGATACCTGAATCAGTCCTTCCCGGTACATCGCCATCATCACCTCCCGGATATCCGGCATAAAAAGCTCCCAATCTTCCGGAAACATCTGACGGAGGACTTCAGAAGGACAAAAAGACTTTTCCTTTCTCCTGCCACAAAAATCCAATATTGCCACCCGGAGTATTTCCATTGGCAGGATAGTTTAATGACAAATCATCACAAATGCAGGGGGTAGATTTCGCATCGTAAACTTGACCTCGATGTTTGAAAAATATTTACCGAAGAGCTTTTTGAGCAGATAGGAATAGCAAATCTGAATAAACTTTCCTTTTTCCTTCAGGGAGTTTTTGGTATGATTCAAAATCTGGTCAGTAGCCTCCTTGGAGATCAGACTG
This sequence comes from Algoriphagus boritolerans DSM 17298 = JCM 18970, assembly GCF_900108085.1. Classification (GTDB taxonomy): domain Bacteria; phylum Bacteroidota; class Bacteroidia; order Cytophagales; family Cyclobacteriaceae; genus Algoriphagus; species Algoriphagus boritolerans. The sequence goes on along the minus strand of NZ_FNVR01000001.1, from coordinate 474,229 downwards.
AAGGGCAAGGATGAGAGGACATAATCCACTTTTCTTCCCTTGAGATATTGATCCAAATTCTCGGCAGAGTCGCAAATAATTCTGACATTCGGCATCGGAAACTGCTTTTTCATCGCATCGCAGAAAGAGCGGTTGATTTCAAAAACCAAGAGTTCTGAGTCAGGAGAAAGCCTTTCAATAATTCCCTGCGTGATACTTCCGTCTCCACCTCCTAATTCAACAATCAATTCAGCATGTTCGATATCCGTGAATGAAAGCATTTTGTTCACCAAGGCTTTGGAGCTAAAGGTAAGTGCTCCCGTTGTACTCAAATTTGAGTACAACTCCATCAATAAATCTGATTTACTCATATATTTAAAATAACGGCGGAAGATACCCGATTTTGCCCTATATTTTCTCCCTTACTCTAAAAACTTAACAGTCGAATATGGCCCAAAAGGCTGAAATCCGCTCTACTTTACCACTTCGAATTCAAACCATCCTTCGCAATTTTTGGGGTATGTCCCTGATATTTATTGGATTAATGATCCTTATCCGTGGAGTTGAATTGCATTTGGTTTTTGAAAACCATGTTCTGGACTTTACTGCAAAAGACGTTTTTTTTGACGGGTTTTTAGAGGATTTAGGATGGTTTTTTTATTTACTTGGTCTTCTTTTCATCATTCACCTCTTTATCAGTCTTTTATCAACTACCGGAGCGCGATTTTTTCTCCAGTTGGTGCTCACGGTTTTTTTGATCGCCCATTTGGCTTTGGTTTTTTATTTTATGAAAACCCTGCTTCCCCTGGGAAAGGACCTTTTTGCCTACAATTTCGATGACCTCATTTTAACAGTCTCGGCATCCGGGCAATTAACCCCGATGAACTTGACCTTCGGATCTATTGCCATAGTATTCGTTTTAGGCTTGTTTTATCTGGGACCCCGGGTTTTTCGGTTTAGCCTTACTGCTTATTTTGTTTTGACAGGTTTCTTGTTTTCGGGTCTCCTTGCAGTCAATTTACTGAAAGCCAATCGGGATTTAGAAGCCAGTGAGACCAAAAGAAATGTAGAACTGAACAAGTCCCGCTATCTCACAGAGGAAAGTTTCGACCACCTGATGTATGGAGGAGAGTTTTATTTTGATTTTTACCTCAGGGGGACCAATGATGACCTGCTCATTATCAAAGAATTCACCAATGATGAATTTCCATTTCTACACAAAAACAATTACCCGGACGTTTTAAGTCCATTTTTCGACACCCTGACTCAAGCCCCCGATCTGGTCTTTATTTTTGTGGAAAGTTTGGGTAAAGCTTATTCCGGTAAGGATGCTTACCTCGGTAGTTTTACGCCATTTCTTGATTCATTAGCGCAGCACAGCCTGGTGTGGACCCATGCACTATCTTCCACAGGACGAACCTTTGGGCTTTTACCGGGGGTATTCGGAGGTCTTCCGTTTGGAGAAAAAGGGTTTTTGGAACTCAGCGATGAATTCCCCTATCATCATTCGCTTTTGAGTGTTCTGAGAGATAATGGGTATGAAACCAGGTACTTCATCGGTGCTGACGGGAATTTTGATCGCGTAGCTGATTTTATCAATTATCAAAAGCCTGTGCAATTTGAAGATGAAAAGACTTTCTCCCCTGAATTTACCAAAACACCTTCCACCTCGGGATTTTCCTGGGGATACCCGGACAAGGATCTTTTCCTAAATGGCCTTCAAAAACTCCCCGTAGAAGCATCAAAACCACAGGTGCGGATATTTCAAACACAAACCTCACACGATCCTTACACCGTACCCGAAAAGGAACTGTATCAAAGGAAATTACAGGATCATCTGAATAACACGCTAAACCTGAATTCTGCTAAAATCACCGAGTATCTGTCTTACGAAGCCATCTACATGACCCTTTTATACGCAGATGATGCGATCAAATTGTTTTTTGACCGGTATAAGAATAGACCGGAATATGCTAACACCATCTTTGTGATCACAGGAGATCACAGACTCCCTGAGATTCCCATGTCCTCCAGGCTGGACAGGTTTCATGTGCCTTTGATTATATTCTCTCCGCTACTGAAGCGTACCGATTACTTCAAGGGAATTACAAGCCATTATGAGATTACGCCCTCACTTTTAGCCATGCTTGAAAATCAGGATCTGATTAACCTACCGGAAGAAGTCATCTGGCAGGGTCAGGTACTGGACACTGCACGGACCTTCCAGTCGTTTATTGCCATGCCGCTGATGCGAAACAAAAATCAACTGGTGGACTACATTCACGGAGAGTTTTTTCTTTCTGAGGGGCAGGTTTTCAAAATCTCAGAGGGGATGAACATTGACCCTGTCAACGATGGAGCGTTGTTTACTCGACTGAATGGGGAATTTGAGGAGTTTAAAAACAAAAACAGCTACATGGTCCAGACCCGGAAACTTCTGCCTCCGGAGAGCTCTGCCGGAGACTAGTTAGTTTTTTCCTTTCCGGCTTTAGTCAAGACTTGGGAGAGCAAAGGATGGTAATAATTCCAAAAGAAACTTTGGCGATCAGCGTGATCTGAGGCCACGTAAAGCCCACGCCATAAAGTCGGCAATCCATAAAAATAAGGGGAGCCAAAATCACCTTGAATATCCGAGAAATCTCCTGCAAAATAATACTGGGATCCATTTCCCGCCTTCCTCACAACGGCTGCAGGAAAAAACCGAGGCAACCCCATACTTCTCAGCCGCTGTAGTCCTGCAGAAGTCGGGGCTATGTCATAGTAAGAAATAACCTCATAATCACGCTCAATCATCACCACGTCAAACCAATCCGGGTAAGGAATTACCTCAGGCAGATTAAATCCGTGTTTGTTGATTTTCTGGGTGCGCACCAGAGGTAGTTTATTCTGGTAATCGAGCGTATGGAGGAATCCCTCTATCTGGCCGCTTTCTTTGATATATATTAATCCGGGGCCCCTCAAATCCCAGCTTCCATGCTGCTTTTGATATTGTCTGATCATCCATTTGGGAATGGATGCATTGTTCAGTGTATCCAAATCATCAAAATACCGGGCAATCCAACCGGTCCATTTGATGCCCATGAGGTTTTCAAATTCAGTCCGAATAGGTTTTGGAGTTGGTGAGGCCATCGAATTGTACTCAGCCACCATCACTTTGCCTTCTTCTTTGGCCATTTTTATGAGCTGAATATCCGAGTTATCGAGTCCTCCGTAGATTTTTTTGGTAAGCTGGATTTCCTGATTGTTTGAAAAATCACCCTCATATACCCCATAGGAATCAGCTAAGAAAATCAGGTCGGATTTTTTGGTTAGACTTCTCACTTCTTCCGGCGAGTGACTTCTCAGGTCTTTTACACTTCCAAAATCCTGTTGTCCACTGGGGAAAAAGCCAAGGTAATCCTGATCAATCTGATACGTGTCTCCTGATGACTTTTTGTATTTCAAATGATTCAAGGTCCAAAACAATCCCGCATGCTCTCGATAAGATTTGTTTGGGACAGTCTTATCAATGATCAGAATATCCAAAGCCTTACCGGGCAAAACAGTCCAAATTCCATAACTGAACAAGGGTAAACCGATCAGAAAAAACAGGACGGGCCTAAGCTTTAACAGAACAAGTTTTAATTCCTCTTTCATCATAAAATTAGCTTAGAATCGATACTCGAATCCCAGAGATAGATTGATGTTGTTTCGATAAGTGTCAGCACTCAATTCATCCCTGCTATACCCCGTAAATCCATAGATCATAAACTTGGGAGACAGCAACTGCTGATACCCGAATCTGGCACGATAGGAGTTAAGGAGCTGGGATTGGTCTCTGGTCTCTTCATCAGGAGAAACTCCCGTACCCAGTTGAAGGCTGAAGAAGTCCTCGGCAGTCTTGAAATAGTACCGCGCTGTCAGCTGTGTAGAGGTACTTGCCCCGAGATCTGAATCAGGGATCACATTCAATCGGACATTGAGCCACCAATTACCCACATATTTCCCGACAGAGCCGGTAATGATATGTGTCACCTGTGAAAAGCCCAGGTATCGGTAACCGGCTTCCAGTTCCCAGGCTTTCTCCAAATTATGATAATAAGACGCCCCAAATCTCAGTTTTGGAAAAAAGGAGGCTCCGGATCCACCGATATTTAAGTAGGCATATCCATTTTTCCCTATCGAAGGATACGCATCCAGCTCGACTAAAGTGCCAAAATCCTCAAATCTGGAGGATTGAGTTACCCTTGCGATCAGCGCTCCCGTAAGTTGTGTTCGAGTACGACCGTAGACTGACCACGTGTGCCATGGAGAAATGTCTCCCTGAAAAGAATCGTAATCATAAGTAGCCCCGACTGCGTTGACCATTCTAAATCGCTCGAGATTTTTCATATACCCAAGTAAGCCTTCGGTTTTAAATCCCTTTTTGAATAATGGGTCTACGAGGTTAAAAGCTTCCTTGTATTGCTCCTGATAATAAAGCAGGCGGGATTCGCGATAGATGATCTCATCCGGAACTGGTGGGCCCAGGTTGGATTTTGCCCTGCTGAGTACTGCTCCCGCTTTGGTTAAATCATCCGCCCAGAATAAATTATCCAAATAAGCAACATACCCATCGGTATACTCAGGAGAGGCTACTATTGCACGCTCCAGGTAGATGCTGGCTGAATCATTTTTGCCTTCCCATGCATAGCTCCTACCGACCAAGATCAGAATGTCTGCGTAATTCGGATATTTTTCCAAAGCGCGAAAGGCAACCTTCCTCCCTTCGTCATATTTCTTGTCAAAAATCAAGGTTCTGGCCTGCTTCAATAGCTCATCCGGATCAAAAGAATCTTGGGCTAGAACGCTAGCGCATACCAGATAAATACCTATAAATGTAATAATCAGCTTCTTCATTTGCTTTTAATTGCATTTCTTTCGTCGACCAGTCTATTCCAAAAAGGATTCAGGATTAATCCACTGGGTTGATGATTTTTCCTCTTTGAAAAGGGCTTCATTCGATTCGATTTCATCAGGTGGCGGATTGGGGACTGATGTTTTTCTTGTCTTCCGCTTTTTTGAATCCTGTACGGATCATAGAACCCCAGCCTCCTTTTCCTTTGATAAAATCAAAATGGCCCTGCAGCCCCCAAAAAACAACTTTTGGATGAATCAAAAACGGCTCGGTTAGGATCATCCAGATTAATTTTTTGAGGTCCTTTTTGTCCTTGTAGTGATTGAATGCGATCTGCTCGTACAATACGCTGAACGAAGACACCAGCAAAGACAACAAATACATCATGACCAAAAGTGAGAAGAAGTAAACTGCACTAAAATCTCCCACAATCAATAAAATCAGCGTGTACAGCATACCCAAAGATTCCAAAATCGGCGCTGACTTCTCAAAAACCGACCAGAAAGGGTATGAAATCATGCCCATCAACCCATATTTTGGATTCAACTTCAATGCCTGATGGAGCTGGAGTGTCTCGATGGTGCCTCGCATCCAGCGATTTCGCTGCCGTGAAAGAATCTCCTCACTTTCAGGTACTTCTGTCCAGCAGAGCGGATCCGGAACAAATCCTACTTTATAGGGAATTTGCTGCTCTTCCATATACCTTCTCATCCGTACGATCAGCTCCATGTCTTCACCGACCGTCTTGGGGAAATAACCTCCCACTTCCCTTACCAGATCTTTTTTGAAAAATCCAAAGGCTCCTGAAATCAACATCAGCCCATTGATTCTGGACCAAGCCATTCTACCCATCAGAAAAGCCCGGAAATATTCGATCACTTGAAACTTTCCCAATTGGGATTCTGGAATCCGGTATTTAGTCACCGTTCCGTCCTGAACGTCACAGTTATTGGCGATCCCGATCACACCCCCCACAGCAATGACTTTCCTGTTGGTTTCCTCCATAAACGGTCGCACCATTCTGGTAATGGATTCACTCGAGAGAATACAATCCACGTCGATACATGCCAAAATTTCAAGGCTGGCAATGTTGATTCCGGTATTGAGCGCATCTGCCTTTCCTCCATTTTCCTTATCGATGACGGTCAATCGCCGATAGGACATGTTTTGGGATTTGTATACTCCTCTGACAGGTTTGGTTTCGATCTCCGGATTGTAAGCGTAATTTGTTTTTTCCAATTCAAAGGATTGGATGAGTTTTTCGAGGGTGTCGTCTTTAGAACCGTCGTTGATGACAATGACCTCAAATCTCCCATAATGAAGGGAAAGTAAGCTTTGCGCATTTTGCACGATGTTTTGCCCCTCATTGTAGGCAGGTGCCAAAATAGATACCCCCGGGGCAATAGGAGAAGTAATGATATCTCCATAGTCGGCAAATCTGTTTTTCCGGAGGTAATCCCGCATCTCCAAAGCACTCAACACCATCAAAATCAAATAGATGACTATGACAGAGAAACTTAGGACCAGAAATAGCCATCCAAAAATCTCCAGAATCAGATAGAACAAAAAACTATACATGCTGTAGCATGGGGTCTAAAATATGTCTCTTTATTTGTGCCACTTCCTCATCCTGACTTGATGCCGAAACTTCCTCAAAGCTATCCTTGTCCAATTCATAAAGGCACTTCAACAGAGAGTGCTTTCTTCTGAATACCAATTCTTTTCTGATCAATTCACTCAGTATAGCTGCTGATTCTGCATTTCCGACCACTGCAGCGGTCTTGGAAGCCGCAAGGACTAAGGACCGGTTTTCGGATTTGAGGCACTTATTTATGAAATCCACCTCCATGTGTACTCCCAATGTCGCGTAGATTTCCAGGATTTCAATTTTCTCTTCATCGGAAACATCGGGAGCCAAGGCAGCCACCACTTCGATCAGATCGACTCTACCCAGCATTTTGACCAATTTGTATCCAAATATCCGGATGCTTTGATTTTGGGAGTCAAACAGGATCTCCAACTTCAGGTTTTTTTGATGGCTGACAAATCTGATAATCCGGAGATAGTTCATTTGCTGCCAAAGCGAAAGCGGAAATGTCTGATCTCTTAAAAATGTAAGATCTACCTTTTCGGACAGATTAAGCAGGGTAGCAACAGCCTGAGTTCTGACTTGAAAATTGGAGGAGTTGGCATGGTATTTCACTCTTGGCAAAGCTTCCACTAGATCCATCTCATTGATTTGAACCAAGCCCATGGTGACTTTGTCCCAACGATTACTTTTCAGGGAATCGATGGATCGCTTATCCAAGTCAAGCTTGCGGTAGAGGGCCTTCAGCTTTTCTTTGAATTCCCCCTTCATCTTTTTATTCAGGCCAATTATCCGATCGATCAACACTTCCTTGAAAAGAGGCTTTGAAAGCATCGACTCCGGAAAGTAGTCATTGATAGTAACCCTGTCGAGATCAATGATTTCCTCAAGTTCCTTTTCAAAAAGCAAGGAAGTCAGAGGATCTACTATCAGCCTGTCGTATTCCTTGAGTAGGTACTCTTTTTTACTTTTTTTTGCTTTCATTATCAGCATAAAAGTGATCATAGTAAATGCTACAAGAAAGAATAAGAGTATAATTAAGCTGACGATAAAAAGCTTCAAATCAGCTATAAACTTCAACTTGAACTTTTGAAGTGGGGTGTAATGTGCGTATGCCGCTAAGGAAACAATATCTGAAGAGGGCTCGACTTCTTCCGTTTTGAATAAGAAATCTCCACTTTTAGCGAGATTTTCCAGGTATGTCCGACTGGCTGAGAAAGTCGACTCCTCCGAAAAAAGCAAGTATTGTATCCGGAAATTCAGATTACTTTCACTCAGCATCTTTGATGCTGAATCGATCGCCCCGAAATCTGTGCCCGAAGCGGATACAAACCCTGAATCTGTCTGAGTAAAAGAAAACAAGCTATTGGAGAGGAGCGAATCGGGAATAGCCGGATCTGACACATAAAACCGGTAACTCAGATTGGGAACTTCCCCCTGAAGTGCTAAAAAATCGGCTAATTCTTCGGAATTATTCGGCAAGAATACCTCTTGCGCATTGGCATTACTGAAGGCAAAAAGAAAAATCCATGAACTTAAGTGCAGGAATAGAATTTTCTTCATCTAGCCTTATTTAAGAATACGTTTGACACGAATTGCCAATTCATTGGGATTGAAAGGCTTGGGAATAAAATCTGCAACCCCCAGGTTGAAAGCTTCCAAAACAACCTCTTCCTCCTCGCCCAAGGAACTCAGCACGATGATCGGAGTATCCGGATGGGTCTTTTTGGAATGATGGATTATTTCAATACCACTGCGGAACGGCATCATGACATCTGTAATGATCAAATCAGGAAGAAATTCATCTATGGCCTTGATTCCCTCATTGCCATCACAGACCAAGTGGGTTTCGTAACCGTCTTTTTTTAATCTAAACTGAACTAAACTGGAAATAAGCAAATCGTCCTCTATAATTAGGATTTTTTTCATTTTAGGGGGGTGATTCAACCTTAAATATAACATCAATGTGTAAAAACCAAATCATTTAAACCGTTCAAATAAGTAGATCGACGATGCGATGTAAATAAAAGGCACTTTTTCGCATTTCATGCCACGCCCCGAACCACTGATCAAAAAAAAAGTTGCGAAAAAAAAATCCCCCTAGATGCTAAAATAGCTTTTGTTAGCTTGCTGATTGAAGAATAACCATCAATCGAATGAAATCGAGTATAACCCAATGTGAAACAAAGAGGTCATCATAAGGCATGCGAGATTCCATCTGACCAATTAAAAACAACTGATTAACAGATGAAATCGAGCATGACGAAGATCGTCACATACTGGGATGATTATAATGCATGCGAGATTCCATCTGACCAATTAAAAACAACTGATTAACAGATGAAAAAACAATTTCTGAAAGCAGGAATCGTTGGATTGCTTTTTTCGAGTTTACTCACCGTCAATGCCTGGTCACAAAGTGACCCAACAGGCAAACGAAGAGTGTCGGATACCTACGCAATTACCAACGCCACAATTTTTGCAGCTCCCGGACAACAGGGAATCAAAGGGACAGTTTTATTCCAAGACGGAGTCATACTGGGAATAGGTGCAAACCTGTCACTTCCCAAAGAAGCTCAAGTGATTCCCGGGGATTCACTATTTATCTATCCCGGATTTATTGACGGTGCGGGACTGATGGGCGTCACCAAACCGAAGGATCCGGAAAGACCAAAGGATTTTGTCTCCTCCAATCCCCCGGATGAACTGGCGGGTATCACGCCTTGGAGATCTGCCATGGATCAGTTTTCCATCACAGGTAGTCAGGTCGAAGACTGGAGAAAGTCCGGGTTTACGATCAGTCAGATACTTCCTGATGGCGGAATGCTTCCCGGTAAAGCAACCCTTATGATCTTAGGAAAAGAGGGTAATGTCAATGTTTTAAAGGAAAACACAGCGATTGCAGCCAATTTCTCCGGTTCGAGAGGAATGTATCCTGCGACTGTAGTAGGGGTAATGGCTAAGTTTCGTGATGTTTATCAAAACACTTCCTTAGCCTTGGATCATTCCAAGCTTTTTGCCTCCACCGCCGGAGTAAAGCGCCCGGAAATGACGCTCACACAAAGTGGAATGGCAGCCGCAGTTCAGGGACAAATCCCAGTGATTTTCAAAGCAGGTTCCGATCTTGAAGTCAGAAGAGCTATCGCACTACAGAAAGAATTGGGATTCAAGCTCATCCTAACAGGATTGGAAAACTACGAAAATGTAATCGGGCTGATCGAAAGTTCCGGCACACCTGTACTGATCAAACTGGCGATCCCTGATGACAAGGCTGTAAAAAATCAAAAGACCGAAGATGTCACAGAAGCGACTAAAGCCCAATACGAGCGGGTAAAAAAAGCCTACGAAAACGCAATCAAGCAAGCTTCCCTGTTGGAAAAGGCAGGAATACCGTTTGGCTTTACGACTGCTGATGCCAAGGCAGAAGATGCCATGAAAGCGATCCGCACCCTGATCGAAAATGGCCTGAGTGAAAAAGCAGCAATGGCGGCATTGACGACAAATCCTGCCTCAATATTAGGAATCAGCAGGATGGCCGGAACCATTGAAAAAGGGAAAATGGCCAACTTCGTCATCAGCTCAGACTCCCTATTCAAGGAAGATGCACAAATCAAACATGTAGTAGCGGATGGTTACATCTTCGACTACGAGGTGAAGAAAAAATCGACCAACGGAAACGGAAAAACTGAAGGGGAGACACCCACAATCACCGGGGTTTGGGAATACACCTCTGAGACTCCTGCCGGATCTTCGGGGGGAGAATTGGTCATTTCCAAAGATGGATCGGGCTATGCTGGTACCATCACCTATGATGATCCTTCAGGTGGAGGAAAAGTAAGTGCTCCAATTAAAAACGTTGCACTGAATGGTAAAACACTAACTCTCCAGTTTGACGTCAACGCAGAAGGCATGACCCTCACCGTGGATATTTCCGGTGAAGTCAACGGCACGGCTATGGAAGGTACGATGGCGGTCGCTCAGTTTGGCTCCTTCCCCTTGACTGCAAAACTTTCCTCACCTAACCTTACATTTTAATCTATGAAAAAGCTCAATTTTATATTTGTTGCTTTGTTGGGAATGGGGTTAAACTATTCCCATGCCCAAACTCAAAAAGGGAGCGTCCTGATAAAAAACGCAACTGTATTAACTGTTACCAAGGGAAATCTGGAAAACACGGATGTCTTGGTTCAGGATGGAATTATCAAACAAGTAGGTAAAAATCTTGCTGCACCATCCGGAGTTCAGACCATCGATGCCAGTGGCAAATACCTCATGCCCGGTATCATCGATGCACACTCTCACGTCGCCTTGGATGTAGTTAACGAGGCCTCCTCTCCCATCACTGCCGAGGTAAGAATGAAAGATGTGGTTAATCCATTTGAAATCGGAATTTACAGGGCTTTAGCAGGCGGAGTGACGATATCACATGCCATGCACGGTTCGGCTAACGTCATCGGCGGACAAAATGCCACCCTGAAGCATCGCTGGGGAGCAAAAGATCCTTCGGAAATCATCATGGAGGACGCACCACGCACGATCAAGTTTGCATTGGGTGAAAACCCAACCCGGGTTCACGGTCGAGGCAACGGGATTCAGCCAAGAACACGAATGGGTGTGGAAGCGGTGTTGAGAAACGGCTTTAGCGAAGCGCTGCAATACAAGAAAAATTGGGAAACCTACAATGCTGCAAAAACGCAGAAAGGCAACACTCTCACCCCTCCTGCTTACAACGAACGATTACAAACTTTGGCAGACATCCTCGATGGCAAAATCATCATTCATTGCCACTCCTATCGTGCTGATGAAATATACATGCTGATCAATGTTGCCAGGGACTTTGGAATCACCAAGCTTGTACTTCAGCATACCAATGAAGGATTCAAAGTAGCTCCTGAAATCGCCAAATACACCATGGGTGCTTCTGTTTTTGCGGACTGGTGGGCTTACAAGATGGAGGTCTATTATTCTACCGCCTTCAATGCCGCCATCCTTCAGCGAAACGGCGCCATCACTTCCATCAACTCTGACTCTGCGGAATTGATCCGTCACCTTTATCATGAGGCAGCAAAGACACAGCGTTATGGAGGTTTGACTGATGAGGAAGCTTTGGCCATGATCACCATCAATCCCGCCAGGCAATTGGGGATCGATGATAAAGTAGGTTCGATCGAAGTGGGCAAACAAGCTGATTTGGTGATTTTCGAAGGGCATCCGCTTTCTTCTTACACCGTCCCCCAGATGACTTTTGTCGACGGGGTAAAATACTTTGACATCAAAGCAGATCCGGATGACCAGCGTCAGGTTGTAAGTGCTACTGAGATGGTGGAACCTATATTCCTTCGTACTGAGGAAGATCATCGTTGTCTCCAGGATGTAGACGCCTATTTTGAAGCATTTCAGGGAGCTTTCCTTGAAGAAAAACATTAATCACCGCGAAAATTCAGACATAACATGAACAGAATTTTAAAAACCTTTTGCGCCGCAATGCTTGCCCTAATTCCGGTGGCAGCGATGGCACAGATCGACGGGGAATTTGTAAAACCCCGTACAGGAAAATTCCTCCTGCAAAATGCCACGGTGGTGACCGTCACCAAAGGTACGCTGACCAACACGTCTGTTTTGGTAGAGAATGGAAAAATCGCTCAAGTCGGCACCAATCTCAGTGGGGATGGAGCCGAAGTGATCGACTGCTCCGGAATGTATATCTATCCGGGAATGATCGACAGCGGCACCCGATTGGGACTTGTCGAAGTAAGTTCCGTACAGGAAACGGTGGATTATGCGGAAATCGGAAATGTTACTCCCAACATGCAGGCTTTGACCACCGTGAATCCAAGCTCAGAGGCAATCGGAGTCACTCGTGTGTCCGGTGTCACCACCGTTTTGACCGTGCCAACCGGTGGACTTTTCCCCGGCACAGCTGCCTTGATCAATCTAAATGGCTACACGCCGGATCAGATGTATGGTGGGTTTAAGGCAGTGGTGATGAATTTCCCAAGCTCAGGGCGTCGTGGTCGATTTGACCGCAGGTCGGATGAAGATGTCAAAAAAGACGCTGAAAAATCCCTCAAAGAGGCCAATGAAATCTGGGAAAATGCCGAAAAATATACGGATTTAAAGAAAGCCGGTGCTGAATTGCAATACTACCCTGAAATGGATCAGTTGTCAAAGGCAGTTTCAGGGGAGCTCCCGCTGTTAATCGTCGTAGACGCAGCTTCTGATATTCAGAATGCGATCAAATGGGTAGAAGGTAAAAATATCAAAGTGATCTTCTCAGGTGTGGCAGAAGGCTGGAGAGTAGCGGAGGAGATTGCCAAAGCCGGGATTCCTGTCATCACAGGACCGGTGCAGGATCTTCCTACCCGACAGTCAGACCGCTATGACACGCCTTATGCCAATGCTGGTAAAATGGCAAAAGCCGGTGTGAAAGTCGCCCTACGAACAGATGAGGAAGAGAATGTGAGAAATCTCCCATTCCATGCAGCTTTTGCTGCAGCTTATGGATTGGGGAAGGAAGAGGCTTTGAAAGCAATCACGATTAATGCAGCCGAAATTTTCGGAATCGCCGATCAATACGGATCAGTAGAAGCCGGTAAGCGCGCAAATCTGATCGTGTCCACGGGTGATCCTTTGGAGACCAGCTCTCAGATTCACCATGTATTTATTGATGGATATAGGATTCCGATGTCCAACAGGCACATTCGATTGTATCAGGAGTTTCTTGAGCGATCTCCCGGCTTGAAAGCGAACTAAAATCAAAAAGGCCATGGAAATTGATTCTGTGGCCTTTTTTGATGTTGATTGAAAAATTGGAAAATTTGAATATTGAAAAATTGATTTTCAGCTAACTTTCCACCTTAATTTTAAAAAAATGACCTCGACTCCGCTCGGCCTCCGGATTTAGAATTAAGACAAGGAGGGGAGAAAATGTGGCTGCGCCGCATTTTCTCCCCTCCTTTAAAAAAAACAAACGGTCACCGAGCGAAGTCGAGGTGTAATCAAAATGAAATTTGGCGTCTGAAGTCATTTTGGAAATTCATTTTAAAAAATTGATTTTACCACGAAATTCATAGCCCAATTTTTCAATCTTTCAATTTTACAATCTTCCAATTCAAAAATGAAAAAGACCTTACTCACCTTAACCATTTCTTCCCTCCTTGCCACGGGGGCATTTGCACAGCAGGATGGCTTTTTACCTTCGCAAGTTGCGGAGCAGCAGAAATTTGAAACCGACTATCTCAATGCAGTCAATTTTGATCGGTTTAAAGTTCACCTGACTGAACTCACCAAAAACCCGCACATCGCCGGAACACCCGAAAACGAACTCGTCAAGGATTACTTGGTGAAAATCATGGGAGATGCAGGTATGAATGTCAAAGTTTGGCCTTATGACGTCTATCTACCCAATCATCCGGGTAAATCTGAATTGCAAATCATCTCTCCGGTACAGTTGACACTTTCCCAAAAAGAAGGAGCCTTACCGGAAGATCCATTTTCCGATGATCCAAGGCTTCATTTGGGATTCAATGCCTTCTCAGGTAGTGGAGACGTGACAGCTGAGGTGGTGTATGTGAATTATGGCACACGCGAAGACTTTATGAAATTGGCCGAAATGGGTGTTCCTCTTGAAGGAAAAATTGCCATTGCACGGTATGGAGGCAATTTTCGTGGGTACAAAGCCAAGTACGCTGAGCAATATGGCATGATTGGATTGGTCGTGTACACTGATCCTAAGGACTCAGGCTTTACCCGGGGTGAAGTCTATCCAAAAGGCCCGTTTTTCAACGAAACTACCATCCAAAGAGGCTCCATGCTCACCTTGGACTACACGGGAGACCCGCTTACACCAAATAGACCTGCCCTTCCGCTCGATGGACCAGAGAAAGTGGATCGGTTGGATCCAAAAGATGTAGCATTCCACACCATTCCTGTGACTCCAATCGGATATGGAGCTGCAAAAGAAATATTGAGCCGGATGACCGGATCGGAAGTTTCTGAAGCCTGGCAAGGTGGTCTACCTTTCAAATACCGAATCACGGGCGGTTCAGAACTGAAGGTTCGGGTTATGGTCGATCAAAAGCCGGACTTTATCCGCGCAAACAATGTCATTGGAACGTTCGAAGGAAGTGAATTTCCGGATGAGTGGATCATCTTGGGTAGCCATTACGATGCCTGGTCTTTTGGAGCAACAGATCCCAATTCGGGAACTGCCATGTTGTTGACTTTTGCGGAAGCTTTGGGAGAATTGTATAAAAAAGGCCAAAAGCCATCCCGATCCATTCTGATCGGACATTGGGATGCCGAGGAGCAGGGCGTAATTGGTTCTACAGAATGGGTGGAGCACTTGAAAAAAGAACTAGGTGCAAAGGCAATTTCCTATATGAACTTTGACGGGGGTGTATCAGGAAGAAACTTTGGTGCATCCGCTGCTCCGACCTTGAAAAAACTCATCATCGACGCTTCCAAAGAAGTAACCTATCCTGATTCGGCAAAATCTGTGTTTGACATTTGGGCAGGACAAAGCCCTGAACCAAGAATCGGGAATCTGGGCGGAGGATCGGACCATATCGCGTTCTACATGCATGTAGGCGTTCCATCACTGAGTGGAGGTTCCGGTGGACCGACTGCCTATCATAGTAATTATGATAACTTCCACTATTATTCAAAATTCGTAGACCCTAGCTTCAAAATGGGAGGTGCCGTAGCCCAACTGTTTGGTTTAGTAGCCTTGAGACAGGCGAATGCCGCAGTGATACCCTATGATGTACCACGCTATGCAAAAGATCTGAAAGGGCACTTTGAGCAAGCTGTGAAAAATGTAAAAACCATCGATTCCAACTTTAGCGAATTTGATCAGGTGAATGCCGCCTTGTCGAAATTGGAGGCAAGTTCGACCGCCTACCAAAAAGCTTTGGAAGAAGGACTATCCAGCCAAAATCTGTCAGCAAAAGCGCTTCAAAAAATCAATACCGGACTGATTGGTTTGGAAAAAAGCTGGATCGATCCCAAAGGAATGTATTACGGGGAATGGTATAAGTCGCTCTATGTGTGCAATGATCCGTTTTCAGGCTATGCTTCCTGGATCCTTCCGGGTATTCAATATGAGGTTGCGATCAAAAACACCGCAAGACTGGAAAAATGGGATTCGCGCTACGCGAAAGCGATTTTGAACTTGAGTAAAAAGATTGACAAGCTGAGTAAGTTGCTTTGATCCAAAACCAAATATTTTCAATTCAATTGAGGAAGATGTGATTAATCAGTATTATTCGCTTTTTAAGCAACTGATAACAAAATTGGAAGAAATAGTATGAAGTCCTGCACCCTACAAGAAATTACCGCATCCGAATTGGGATTGAAGGATGAGCAATTGGAGGAAATCCGAAGCTTTGCACAAAAAATTCCGGCTATTGAAGAAATAATTGATTACGGTTCAAGGGCCAAAGGAAACTATCGGCCTGGAAGTGATGTGGATTTGGTTTTGGTGGGAAAGACTCTCAAACTGGCAGACCAACTCTCCTTTTGGAATGACTTGGACGACAGCTATCAGCCTTACTTTTTTGATGTAGCCATTCTTCACCAAATCCATAATGATTCCCTTATGGAACATATTGATCGTGTCGGAAAAAGGATCTATAAACGATCCAGTTGAATCTCGATCTTAAGAGTTTTATAGAAAGCTTCCCCATCTAGTGTTCTTCCTTCCAGGCGAATTCTAAGCTGATTTATGCCATAAGGCACTTTGACTTGGGTCTTATAAACCCCTTCTGAAGTATTCGCATCAGGATCCCAATATATCGTAGGCTTTTTTCTGAGGTATTGGTCAGGCGGAGGGTTTTTGAGAAATTCAGAAAAACTTGAAAAACCCTTTACGGGGAAAATCTGGAATCCTTCAGAATTGAATTTCCGATCAGAATCAGGACCGGTTCTGAAGCCCTTTTTGGTCTCAATCATGATTACACCCGAGTATCCGGCCATTCCAAAAATGGCTTTGTCGGATGGGCTTGAATACACTTTAATTGATTCCAATTGAGAAGGTTCTAAACCCCCCAATAATTCTTCAATTTCAAGCCCCGTGAGAAATGGATAATTTTTACCATCTAAAATTATCAATGGAGAACCTACTTTCTCCCCATAATTATAGTTTCCAAATAGTTTCCCTCCTATGGACAATTTTCCATAGATCTGTTCCCATGTCAACTTCTCCAAATCCTCTTGTCTTAATTGTCGTGAAGGTTCACCATACCCATAATTTCGTTCAGCCATCGTTTCCTTTTCCTTTACCTCCTCTTTCACAAATTCCTCCAACTGAATGAAATCCCCTGAAAAGTCCAGCATAGACTCAGCTTCGTTGGAAATCTCTTTCACTTGATACCTGACCTTGGGAAAGGAACCTTTGAACAAAGGCGGGCTAAATGGAAGTACCTCCACTTTTCCGTAAGGCCTGAGTTTATCATCCATAGCGGCGATCGCAATCAGGGCAGTGTCCAAAAAATAAAGCCCCGAAGCCCAAAATCTCCCGGAAGAATCGGAATCCACCTGACCATAATCCTCCAAATCCCCCCTTACCAGGGTAATTTTTGAAACTAAAGATGCCCGCTTCTTATCCGGTGTAAACTTTCCTTCAACAGTGATTCCATACTCAATATCAAAAGGCAACTCACTGTCAAAACCCTCCGCTAGAGGCTTATCCAGCCAATTCAACCTATCCTCCAATCGGAAATTTGGATCCAGCTCTGCCATAACGGATCCTTCCAAACCCGAGAGCAAAAAGCTGGCATCTACCGAATTTTCATAGCTGTCCTGAAAATTCAACTCCAAATCCATCACCCGGTAGAAAACCGAATCCGAGAGTGAATAGTCAGGCTTTACCACAATATCCCCAAACAGTTCCTCTTCGGTTTCTTCCCGGAGTTCAATCGTTTCATTGGGATTTAGAACTGGAAACGGGAGTTGGAAAATATCCATTTCACCAAAGTTGAGACTCCATCGAGTATACGCCCGAAGCAAGTAATCTCCCTTTTTTAAGGTATCTGAAAGTGAAATGCCACCTGTAATTTTTCCTTTGGTGATGGGAAAGGATTCATGATGAAGTACTTTCATTTGATCATTCAAAACATCCACATAGAGCACTCTACTGAGTGTATCCTGCCTAGCAGGGTTTTGATAAAGCATCTCACCTCCTAGCCAAAGGCTCTCGCCTGGGTAGTAAAATGGCTTATTCAAGCTAATCCAGGGTGTTTCGCGAAGGTTGTTGAGCGAAATGTACCGATTCTGAAAAACATCCAATTCCTCCAATAATCCATCGAAGCTTTTATCCGGCACAAAATCCAGCGGAAGAGAGCGTGCCATACGCTGCCTCCCTATAAATCCGGAAAGGACCAATTGCGTCGGATGAAGTAATGTCCCTTTTCGATCTACGTCAAAATATCCCGATGGCGCCCAAATCCATGAAATCGCATGATAAATATTGGTGTAATAATCATTCGGCCAAGGCTTGTTCAGATGATGGACTTCCATTCTTTCGGGAAGAAAAATCCGGTAAATCCCATTCCCAAGTGGCTTGGTATAGATGAGTTCCAGATTGACCGGAATGATGGATTTTTTCAGTTCGTAGTAAAAATCATTTGTTCGGTTCTCCTTTGGTATACCGGTATTTGCCTGATAAAATTCAAAACCCTGAGCACCTGAGTTTTTCAACAAAAGCGAAAGTGCCAAATGCCTTACCGAATTTTGATAATTCAGCTCCCTGCCCTCTTTCCATCTTGATTCCAACAGGGAATCCTCAGGCTCAAGAGTTTTGTAAAATGCCTGTCCGAAAAATCGTGAAGCGTTGCGCAGCATCCGAAAATCCTGCAAATAAAAATCAATCTGATAGCCCAAGGCATTGTTAACCAACTGCAATGGCATCTGCGCCGTGGCTTGCGTATAGTTAAACCCATTATCCGGCTTTACTGTCGAAAAGTCCAAGACCCAGGGGTTCAGAATTTCAATGTCTTTTCCATAGGGATCGTCAGGTACAGCCAGGAAAACCTCCTTAAACTTTTTAAGATTTCGCTCCCAGGACTTATCCCGCTTTGCCTTCAGTTCAATCTCTGAGAGGTTATCCTCCAGCAATTCCAATTCAAAATTTTGAGTAATCAACGGCTTTCCCTTACGGTTAATTATTACGCTGACAGTGCCATACCCCACAAAAGAAGCAACCAGCTCAAACTGATCGGGAATAGTTCCAGTGATGATAAATTTACCATATACATCTGTCGCTGCTCCGATAGTGGTATTATTGATGAATACGTTTGCAAAGGGTAGTGGCAGTTCGCTGCCCTTTTCCTTTACAACGCCAGTAATAGTTTGCGAAAAACTGAAACCTGAAGCAAGAAAAATCCAAATGAAAAATAATTGGCGCATTAAAATCCGGTCAATTCAGCAACTTAATTTATGAATATAAACTAAAAGGTAAATAATATTTGCTTTATTTCTGTGTTTCATGGATTTTTTACCACAGAGAAAAAAGAAAAAGATTTGGGTTTCTTTGAACACCATGAGAAATACGTACCATTCAGCAAATTCAATCACGCTGGAGAACACGGAGAAAAGCTAAAGCTTTTTGTTTATTAGCCAATCAGGGAAATCTTTGATTGCCTGTGGCTTTTTCTTGGGAAAACCTACCTGACGGCTGTCAGATTTGTGGGAAATAATCTGCGAAAATCAGCGTCTTTTTCTGCGGCTATCAGCGGGATCATATTTAACCGGGGAGGAGGCGACGAGATCGCTGTCGTGTTAAAAAAAAATGAAAACCGAGCCTTGCTATCAAGGGTAAAACAACCTAAAGACCGTCCGAACAAAAGTGTCCGATTTTAAGGCAGTCTAATTTTTAAAAAATGGCAAAGCTACTCACGAACCTCGATTTCTATGCTTGGAATGCCTTTTGATTCTAGATAATAAAACAACCGACCATGCTCACGTTTCTTCTTTGGATAATTCTCTTTATCATTTGCTGGCCGATAGCCACCTTAGCCTTGATTCTTTACCCTTTTGTTTGGCTATTATTGCTTCCTTTCCGCTTATTGGGGTTTGCAGTGGAGTTGAGTTTCGATTTGGTCAGAAATATTTTTATGCTTCCGTTTCGGCTTTTGGGCGTGAAATAAGCAGCCCCTTACCTTTTCACATAAGAGGCAATCAATTTTTCCGCGCAGCGCTCGCCATCCATTGCGGCGGAGACAATGCCGCCGGCATAGCCTGCACCCTCGCCACAGGGATATAGCCGTTTGATTTGAGGATGCTCAAAAGACTCCCGATCCCGTGGTATTCGTACCGGTGAGGATGTCCGACTCTCCACCCCTATGATCTGAGCCTCATTGGTAAAATACCCTTTCATTTTTTGACCAAAAGCTTTGAAGGCCATTGCCATTCGAGCAGAGATAAAATCGGGCAAAACCTCCCGCATCTCTACCGATTCCAAACCTGGTTGATAAGAGGTATCCAACAGGGAAGAACTTACTTTACGATTTACAAAATCCACCATCCGTTGGGCGGGAGCGACTTGGTTTTTACCCCCCAGTTCCCAGGCTTTTTTCTCGATATCAGCCTGAAAATACATGGCAGAAAGCGCTCCGAATTTTTGATATTCGGGCAAATCTTCCAATTCCACAGAGACCACCATACCGGAATTGGCAAACTTACTGTCTCTCCTGCTTGGACTCATTCCATTGACCACCAACTCTCCCTGTGCAGTAGCCGCAGGAACGATAAATCCACCCGGACACATACAAAAGCTGAAAACACCTCTTTGCTTTCCCCGAAAATCAGTCTGCTGAACCAGAGAATATGCTGAAGCAGGCAAGTATTCTCCCCGATCAAGGGCACAGTGGTATTGGATACGATCAATTAGATTTTGGCTATGCTCGATTCTTACGCCAAGGGCAAATGGCTTGGCTTCTATCAGGACATTTCTGCGGTGAAGCAATTGAAAAATATCCCTGGCAGAGTGCCCTGTGGCTAGAATTACACCGAGACCTTTGAGTACATCGCCGTTTTGAGTCACCACACCTATAATCTCATTAGCTTCCAAAATCAGGTCTTCGACCCGAGTTTCAAAATGAATCACTCCCCCTGATCCGAGGATGGTTTCTCTGAGCTTAGCGACAAGAATTGGAAGTTTATTCGTACCGATATGAGGATGCGCATCGACGAGAATTTCTTCAGTCGCTCCATGGGCCACGAGAATTTCCATAATTCTGCGGATGTCTCCCCGCTTTTTGGATCGGGTGTAAAGCTTTCCATCCGAGTAAGTTCCGGCACCACCTTCACCAAAACAATAATTTGAATCGGGATTGACTATTCCTTCCTTATTGATAGCGGCAAGGTCACGTCTTCTGGCGCGGACATCTTTGCCACGCTCGATAATAATGGGCTTCACTCCCAATTCAATTGCCCGCAATGCCGCAAAAAGGCCGGCAGGACCTGCACCCACAATAAGGATTGGATCGGCTTGATGAACTTGTTGATACGCCGGAAAATGATCCAGCAAGGAACCGGGCTTTTCATTCAAAAATAACTCCGCCTCCACATTGATGATCACTTTGCGTCCACGAGCATCGATGGATCTCCGGGTTTGTCGGGCGAATGCTGCTTCGAGATGCGGAGATAATCCGGCTTTCTTTAAGACAGTTTCCTTAAAAAGTTGTGAATCATAAGCCTCTTCAGGGCTTAGCTGTAGCGTGAAAGTCTTCTTCATGGTAAGGTATTTATCCTTAAATCACCACAAAGGTAAGGAGAAGTATCAAGATGGTAGTATCAAGTATCAAGTATCTAGACGGTAGTATCAAGTCATGCGAAAATGATGCAGATACTTGTCCACGGACGACAGTCCACTGTCCGATAGCTATCGGACCACAGCTACTTAAATAGTTTCCCTATCCATACTTTGCTTGGCAGTGTGCAATTATGCAGACCTAAATAAAAAAATAAACTCGAATAGAAATACAAAACCGCTCTTCGAAAGCGGCTTCTTTTGAAAGAACATACTTGGTACTTAGTACTTAGTACTTTTTTTAATTCATCCGATCCAAAACCTCGAATCTGGAGGAATTGGAAATGTACTCAGGCACCAGGGCTTTCAAATGTCTCACCAGATCAGTTTCGTTATTTTTCCCCAGTAATTCATGGAAAAATTCGATCTGTCCATCAATTCTGTGGTAGGAGGACGTCTGAACATGAGCGATTTTAATTTTCGGATGGTGTGTAATCTTCACTGTCTCAAAATCATTGAGCAATTCTTCATAGAGCTTTTCACCTTCTCGTAATCCGGTAAACTGGATTTTGATATCCGTATCCACTTTCTTCCCCGAAAGTTGAATCATCTTCTTAGCCAAATCCAAAATTTTGATCGGTTCACCCATGTCAAAAACGAAGATCTCCCCTCCTTCTCCCATTACGCCTGCTTCCAATACCAGTTGACAAGCCTCAGGTATGGTCATAAAATATCGGGTAATCTCCGGATGGGTCACGGAAATGGGTCCCCCATTCATGATTTGCTTTTTGAACAGCGGAATTACTGAGCCATTTGAACCCAACACATTTCCAAATCTGGTTGTAATAAATCGGGTATGGTATTTTTTATGATTTACCTCCAAATACTCATTAAGGGCCTGCACATACATTTCTGCTGCCCTTTTGGTGGCTCCCATCACGTTGGTAGGGTTCACAGCCTTATCGGTGGAGACAAATACAAACTTTTCAACCTGAGCTAGCACTGACAGATCAGCCAGGATTTTAGTACCTATTACATTAGCATGAATGGCCTCTTCGGGATATTTTTCCATCATGGGTACGTGCTTGTAAGCAGCAGCATGAAAAACCACCTGAGGTTTGGATTCTTTGAAGACTTCCTTCATCTTCTTTTTATTCTTCACATCTCCCAGGATAACCTTAATGGGACATCCCGGATGTTGTTCCCGAAATTCCTGTTCGATATCGTAAAGTGGTGACTCAGCAATATCCAACATGATGATCAGCTTTGGATGATAGTGAGAAATCTGCCTGCAAAGCTCAGATCCTATCGAACCGGCTGCGCCGGAAACCAATACGATTTTACCTTTCAGATCTTCTTCGATTCTTGGATTGTCGAGAATAATCTCCTCCCGGCTTAGAAGATCCTCAATCTTAATTTCCCGGATGGCACCTACGGTAAGTCCCCCATTTATCCATTGGTCAACAGGAGGAACCATTGACACCGATACGTTTAATCTGAGGCATTCATCGATGATTTCATTCTTTCGATGAACTGAGAGATCCCGGATTGCTATAATCAATTCAGTGACCCCAAACTGCATAACCAGTTTTTCGAGATCACCCAAACCTTTGTAAATCCGCTTTCCGTCAATGTTTTTTCCTTCCTTTTTGGAGTCATCATCCAAAAAGGCAACGATGTTAATCTGGCTTTTGCTGTCATTCTTAATAGCTTCCTGAGCAATAATGCCTGCTTCGCCTGCTCCAAAAATCACTCCATGACGAAGATCTTTTTGAGAAAAACCGCCTTTGAGATAAACGAAGATTTCTTTTACCAATAATCGGTAAAAGATCAACAAAAACATCGACGATAAACTTGCAATAATTAAAACTGAAGTAGGAAGTAAAAACCTGTCATTCAGAAAATTACCATGGAAAAAATTAAGGAAAAGGAATAGGATAAAGGTAATCAGGACGGTTTTGAAAATATTGGAACCGTCATGGAAACCCGTATGTCGAACGATGCCTTCATAGCTTCGGGTATTTTGCATAACCAAAAGTCCTCCAACCATAAAGATGAAACTTCCGGCAAATGCATCATTTTGTTCGATTAAATCGAGTTCAAAGTTGAACCTGACCAAGTATCCAAACAGCGCACATTGGAAGAGTATTATCGAGTCCAGAGCAGCAATAATCCATCGAGGAAGGATTTTAAGCCTTGTTAAAAAATTCATAGTAGAGTTATTTTCAAATAGTCAAAATCTATTATTCGCACTATTTATTCACAATCTACTCGCAAAATACGGAGATTTTTTCATTTTCTACAATTTAGAATTTTTTGTAGGATAATAATTGCTTTTTGAAGATTTGTATAATCCTTTTATTCTTCCGAATCGGAAATCTTGCATTTAAAAATACGTACTTGTTAGACTCTTCGGATTTCAGCTGTAAAGAAAAATACGGATATGCGCTATTCGGCCGATAAACGAAATTGCCATGGGATAGGGGCTGGATCCTTCGACTGCGCGCAGCACGAAAGACAGAATACCGGAGAGTGCCTTCAAATTAGAATTTGGCTCCATTTCCAATAATGAGCTGGGTTCCTGGCAAAGAAGCGGATAATCATGCCGAAAAATGAGTTTTCGAAAAGTTGTCCATAAGGAACAGGACCTGAAAAAAAAGTGTGATTAAATCCCTCCCAAATCAAGCCTTGGTAACATCTCTTGGCTTTTGATTTCCAATAAATTTCCCGACTGTCACGTGTCCTTGCTGACTTACTCCCTTTCCTCTGATCACATTCCAAAGTGTTTGAAAAAGTATTTTTAGATCAAGTGCAAACGAAAGGTGGTCCACATACCAGACATCGTATTCAAACTTCTGTTGCCAACTGATCGCATTACGACCATTTATCTGTGCCCAACCCGTCACGCCGGGCCTGACCTGATGTCGCTTGGCTTGGACAGGGTCATACAGGGGCAGATATTCAGTCAACAGTGGACGGGGTCCAACCAAACTCATATCCCCTTTCAGGACATTGATCAATTGTGGTATTTCATCAAGAGACATTTTTCGGATGATTTTACCCAAGGTGGTTATCCTTTTTTCGTCGGGAAGTAACTCACCGGATTGACCACGGATGTCCAGCATTGTTTTGAATTTAATAATCCGAAATGCTTTGGCTCCTTTTCCCGGTCGATTCTGAAAAAAGAATGGAGATCCACCAAGGTAAATTGAAATACCAAGAAACAAGGCCAAGAAAACCGGGAAAAGCACAAGAAGCATGAAGAAAGCAAGAACAACATCGACAACCCTCTTCCAAAAATCAGGGTAATTCACATCAGGATATTTTACTAAGCTCTTTTTCAAAAACCCCAAATACCTTCTTTTGATCCTCGAAGGTCATATTTGCAGAACTGGGAAGGCAAAGCCCTTTTAAAAACATTTTTTCAGCTATGTGCCCACCGTAGAAGGGTACGCTTCGGTAGGCGGGTTGAAGGTGTAGCGGCTTCCATAAAAACCGGGTTTCAATTCCGTTTTTAAACAGGGCAATCCTAAGTTTGTCATTGGAAAAGCCGGTTTGAGGCTTGTCGATAAGGATTGTGGTCAACCAGTAATTGGATTGGGATTCCTCCGTTTCGGTTTGAAAACTTACCCCTTGAAAACCCTCGAAAAGCAATCTATACCGATGATTTATCAATCTCCGCTTAGAAATCAAACCATCCAATTTTTCAAGCTGCGCCAAGCCTATAGCCGCAGCCATATTATTCATTCGATAATTATATCCGATTTCTAAGTGCTGATAGTAAGGCAGATCTTCCCTGGCCTGCGTGGATAGGTATTTGGCTCTTTCGATTATGCTGACCTCATCCGAAATCAAAGCACCTCCTCCGCCGGAAGTTATAATTTTATTTCCGTTGAAAGAGAATACGCCGACTTTTCCAAACGTCCCACAGGAATGTCCCTTATAGGTACTCCCAACGGCTTCGGCTGCGTCCTCTAAGACCGGAATAGTATATCTTCCGGCTATTTCCATAATCTCCTTCATTTTGGCTGGCATGCCAAACAAATGAACGACCACGATTGCCTTTGGCTTTTTACCCAAAGCAATCCTACTCATGATCGCATCTTCGAGAAGTTCGGGAGAAATATTCCAAGTGTCCTCCTCACTATCCACAAAAATCGGGGTGCCTCCCAGATAGACAATTGGATTGGCTGAGGCACAAAACGTAAAGGACTGACAGATCACCTCATCCCCCGGACCTACACCCAATAATACCAATCCTAAGTGCAGGGAAGAAGTACCTGAGTTTAAAGCAACAGCCTGATGTTGCTTAATTTTCTTTGAAAGTTTATTTTCGAATTTGGAGATAAATTCCCCGTTAGTTGCCAGTTGTCCAGAACTAAGTGCTTGTTGCATATATAAACTTTCATTACCATCGAAGATAGGGGACGAAAGGGGAAGTTTATACGGCATTCGGGTGAAATAGATTTATAGAACTGGATAAACTTAATACTTTAAATACAAAAAGCAAACCAATTATGGCTCGACACCAAATAAAAAAAGCCCAAAAGGGCTTAAATTAGGTAATCAACACGATTGAAATTTTAATTAAGGTTCATTTTTCCTGAATCCACGATTTCTCTTTCCACCTTAATCTTGGATTTTTGTATCGAATCTAAATTCCTCATTTCCAGTATCTTTGGGGATTTTAAAACATTCTTTTTAACATATTTGACCGTAACGTTATCCAATCGATATCCTAAAAACAATACCACTGCCGAAAGTAAAGGGAGAACAACATTGTCGGAAAAATCACCGGAAATAAATACTAAGCTTATAAGGCATAATTGTAAAAGTCCTAAAGTCAAAGCTACTTCATTGTGTTTAAGCCCCATCCGCATCAGAAAGTGATGAACATGGCTTTTATCTGCTGTCATGGGGTGCTTTCCTTGAGAGATCCTACGGGTAAAAACTCTCGCCATATCATAAAGCGGATAGATCATCAACACAATGCCGGCTGTAAATGAAGGTTCCAACCGAAGAAAAGCATCAGCAGGAAGTGCCGCGTTGTTTTCCATAAAGGCTACCACCAGACTCCCCATGGCAAAACCTAAAGTCAATGAACCCGTGTCGCCCATGAATATTTTGGCAGGATGCCAGTTGAAGGCCATAAAAGCTAATACGCCACCCAGCAGGGATAAACTCAATACGGCATAACTTTCCAATCCCTGAATGTAAAACCATACACCCAAAAAGCTAAGTGAAATAGAGGCAATTGTACCTGCAAGTCCATCCAAGCCATCGATAAGATTAAAGGCGTTGGTTAAAGCCAACAAAACAAATGAGGTGAATGCATAACTGAATAAAAGAGGAAGTTCCTGAATACCCAGAAATCCATGAAACTCTTTGATCCGGATATCACCGGCTATCACCACAATCAAAACTGCTACCAGCTGTCCGGCAAGTTTATGATTGGCTTTCAATTCGACCATATCGTCACGAAGACCTACGATAAACATCAGCCCAATGGCCCCCAACAAAAATCGGATATCAGGAAGGGGAAATTGCCAGCCCCAAATAGCCAAGGTAATAAAGGTGGCTACCACAAAACCAATCCCTCCCATGGAAGGGGTGAAATTCTTATGGATTTTCCTACCTCCGGGAGCATCGCCGATTTTCGCCTTTCTAAGTATTGAGATGATTATTGGAGTTAAAAGAAAGCCAATAGAAAAAGATGTGATAGCAGCTAAAATATAGTACATAATAGACTGGTTTAAAAGTAAATAGGAACGTGAATTTAAAATTCAGCAATTACTATACCTACTTTTTAACAATAAAATAATTTACACCCCACCTCTTTGAAAAATGCAAAATCAAGACAATTTTAATTTGAAAAAAAAATTCTTGATTTTAAAGTGCATTTTTTTGGGTTTGATATTTTTTTAAAGAGAAAGATTTTTTTTTATACTTAGAATTTCTCCAAATTTTCAATGGCAAATAACGTGAAAAATTCTGAAACAAAACGGGAAAACTTAAAAATCAGGAAGAAAAATCAGCTTAAATATTGAATTTTTTATAGCCTTTGAAGTTAAGATTCTTCGAAATGATAAGAACGATCAAATTTTAGACAGGTAAGATACGGTACAGTCTGTGGGTTGACTCCATCAAACGGGTCAATATGTGGAAGGACTGGACATTTTTTGGAAGTGACAAACCGGTGAAGTGTTGCATTAATTACTTGAATCTGGGAAGCGCACAACGAACACAAAGCTTTTTAAAAATTTCTTCGTGCCCTTTGTGTCCTTAGTGGTTCAAAATCCCTTGGTGTCCTTAGTGGTTCAAAATCCCTTGGTGTCCTTAGTGGTTCAAAATCCCTTTGTGTCCTTAGTGGTTTAATAATCTCTTAATGTCCTTTGTGGTTACCTCTTCCAAAAATAAATCGCTGATACCTGCGCCATCCCACTGGTGAGGTTCTCCCCTTTCGGGAAATCCGAGGTACTGGCCGGGTCGAGTTGCCATTGGTAGTTCCGGGCGTGGATCAGCTGGAGCTTGGAGCTAAGGAGGAGGTTATTGAATTGCTTATCATAGAGGAAACCAAGGGAAAGGTCGATCCAGGGTTTATTTTATATGTGTTGGTCGTGTGCAGGAAATGAACTTTATGAAAAGGAATTGATTATTAACCATTTCCAGGCAAGGATTACTTCAATTTGATCTGGAATGACTCCGCTTTTCAACTGATTGTCAGCTGTGATTAGGACTCCCTTTTCAAGGCCATAAGTTGTCAGAGCTTCCATGAGGCCTTCTACTTCTCTTCTTACATTGATATCATTTAGCTCATAAACCACCTGAATTGCTTGGGTAACATTCAATCCCTTCTGAACGATAAAATCGCATTCCTTTTTCCCACTGTAGTAAAAAGCCTCTTGCTTCAACCGAAGGAGTTGAAGAAAAATTATCGTTTCCAGTATCCTTCCTTTATTTTCTGAAAAATGAAATCCAAGTCGGTTACAAAAAGCCGGATCGATGACATATACTTTTCTTGAATTCAAGATCTGTTTTTTTAAAGAGTAATCGAATTTTTTCAAGTAAAAAAACAAATACGATTGCTCAAGATAATCCAGATAGCTTTTCACAGAATTGGTGCTTTTCACTCCTGAAACAGCTTGAAGGGTGGAAAAAGAAAACAACTTTCCAGTATTGGAGGCGAGGTAAATTGCGATATGTTTCAATTCATTAACTTGGGAGATTCTATACCGGGCTATAATATCCCGATACAAAATATCCTGAAAGTAATGGTTAACCAGTTCGAGGTCATTTTCCTCAACCACTAAAGGAAATCCTCCCAATTTCATATACTCTTGAAATTCACTTTGAATAAGGCTAATTTGGGTTGAAGTCATTCGAGAAAAATCAGAAGACTTTTCTTTGAACCTCATGTATTCTGTAAAAGAAAAAGGAAACAAGGTGATGGTTTTATTCCTTCCCGTGAGGCTAGTAGCTATTTCGGAACTTAAAAGATTTGCATTCGAACCTGTTACATAGACTTTGAGGCCTTTTTCATGAACTCGATTTACAAATTTTTCCCAATTGGGCACATTTTGTATTTCATCAAAGAAAAAAACAGGTTCTATTTTGTAAAGTTCGATATGAGCGAGATAAATCTGCTCAAGTATCGCAGTTTCAGGAATCAATCGTTCATCATCAAAATTGACATAGCAATAATGCTCTTCTGTCAATTCCAGTTTTTGTTTGATCAAGAACAATAAAACAGACTTTCCACAGCGTCTGACACCAGTAATGACCACCACTTGCCGGGTCTTAAGAAAGGGGGTCAAGTCAAGATCCCGTTCAATTAAAGACTTTTTTCGATTGAAGGTTTCTTTTTGGTCCAGAAGAAGCTGTTTGATCAAATCAGATTCCATCGTAAATCGTTTTTTACCAATGAACAAATATATAAAAAATCATTCTCTATGGAAGAAAGACATTGAATTCGATTCAAAGTCAGTCCATTTGTGATTTGTAGGGACTTGAGTAGCTACCTGCAAACCTGATTTTTGGAGTTCATAGGCCAGGCATAGCTCATAGGAACTCTCCAACAAACCCGGACCTAATGCCTTGTGAACTTTGAAACAAGCATCTAAAAGTTTCTTGTAATTCAATTCTGTAAGTGAATCCATACTCTAAAAATTTATAACTCAACTCAATTTCAAAATAAAACCACAAAAAAGAAAACCACAAAGCGCACAAAGTTCACAAAGCTTTTTAAAATTTTCTTCGTGCCCTTGGTGTGCTTAGTGGTTCAAATTCCCTTTGTGCCCTTGGTGTCCTTCGTGGTAAATAATCCTTAGTGGTGAAATTTAAAACCACAACGAACACAAATAAGATTAAAAAAAGAAAACCACAAAGCGCACAACGAACGCAAAGCTTTTTAAAATTTTCTTCGTGCCCTTGGTGTCCTTAGTGGTTCAAATTCCCTTTGTGTCCTTAGTGGTTCAAATTCCCTTTGTGTCCTTAGTGGTTCAAATTGCCTTTGTGCCCTTAGTGGTTTAATAATCTCTTAATGTCCTTTGTGGTTACCTCTTCCAAAAATAAATCGCCGATACCTGAGCCATCACACTGGTGAGGTTCTCCCCTTTTGGGAATTCAGGCGTACTGGCGGGGTCAAGCTGCCATTGGTAGTTCCGGGCGTGGATCAGCTGGAGTTTGGAGCTGAGGAGGAGGTTATTGAATTGCTTATCGTAGAGGAAGCCGAGGGAGAGGTCGATCCAGGGTTTGCGTTCGGTATATTGATATTGAACTTTGTAATAAAAATCAATATTATTATCCAATCGCTCAAAGAATAAACCAACCTTATTTAATCCATCAAGTTTACTAAATTCGATAGTCTGAATATTTGATCCAGTACCAACCCCCACTCCTGTAGGTTGTCCATGATGGGTAATTCCACCGATAGAGCCATTCGTATGCCAAGAAGCGCCTCCACCCAATCCTAAATATCTCATATACCGATTTACAGATTCTTGTTGGTGAGTTATTTCTGCTCTTAAGAGAAAGTCAGATTCTGAATTACCAATCTTCAATAATTTATTAAATCCAAATATGTATGCTCTTGCATGCTCCGGACTTAAGATATAATCCCTCCAATTGTAGGCATGATCTCGTCTTCCTAATTCAAAATAAATTTCTGATCGTGATGGACGATGTACATACCTTCCAAAAATAGTGATTTGCTGACTCCGCCCTTTATCCGATTCACCAATTAAATCAGACCCAACAGAAATTTTTGTTACCCCCCAAAAAACTGGTAGGATGTCAATAAATCCAGTTCCAATAGAGTCTGTAAAGGTTTGAACGGTTCTAGTCGCCCCAAAATAGAGTCCTTTTACCCACTTTGGATTATAAGAAACTGTTAACCCATTAACATACCGATCCTTTTCTCTTGTGGGTCGAAAGTATAAATTATTCAAGGAATCAGATTGTGTTGGTGGATGCCTTGTGGAATTTAAAACTCCAGAAAACATTTGAACCTCAAAATTCCCTAGAAATGTTTTGGCAGGTTTCCTCGTACCAAAAGAAATCATTGGGAATCCAGGAGCACTATTAGAAAAAGTC
Source organism: Algoriphagus boritolerans DSM 17298 = JCM 18970 (assembly GCF_900108085.1). Lineage (GTDB taxonomy): Bacteria > Bacteroidota > Bacteroidia > Cytophagales > Cyclobacteriaceae > Algoriphagus > Algoriphagus boritolerans. The sequence goes on along the minus strand of NZ_FNVR01000001.1, from coordinate 443,446 downwards.
AAAGAATTGAATTGCCCTGGTCCCCACCAAAGATTTTGATTGGCTAATGAAATTTCGAAGGACTTAAAACCATAAGAAATTTTTGATTGGCCTAGGCTTAATCTTGAATAATTTCCTTGACCATATCGCTCCGGATTATCTCCAATATTCCAATAACCAAATCGAGCCCTGTCTATATTGATATTGCCAGTTCCTCCAAATCCTTGATAGGATGAATTTTGAGCCGATACCAAATCAGGATAGAAAGTAATTCCAAGCTCTTTCCACTGATAATGCAAACCGGCAGAAATAAAGCCTTGTATACCAGGTGTAGGAATCAACCCATAATCCCCATAACCATAGGATCTTTTTGAAGTGAGCCTAAATGAGGCTAAAGTGGGTAAAAAAGTGATTTTATGATTTCTATTTGAATCTAAAATTATTTGACTTTCTGATAGCCTTTTAATGTGTTCAATAGATAAAGGTCTTAAGAAAAAAGAATCAGTGATAGAATCTGTCTTTAGTTGCTCAAGTCGAATTCTCTCCTCCAGAACAGGAAATCCGGAAGGAATCACCTGAGCGACCAAACTATGAAAACCAAAAAAGAAAAAAATTAGAAATAAAACTCTCAAAATAGTCCAGGTATAAATTCCAAGATTTTTTTAAAATATCGAGAATACAACCAAAAATAATTTGTTTTCAATCCATTCTCTAGGCAAGCCCTATAATCTTCCTGATTGATAATGAAATTACTTTTCCAGGATCTTGTACTCAACCCTCCCGTACGCATTTTCATCAAATCAATGGGAAGATAATAGTAACTCAGTCTATGCTTATGAAGAAATCGCACCAATAATTCAAAATCAGCAGCAATTTTATAATCAATTTTGTAAAATCCATACTTGATAAAGTTCTCTCGGTAAGTAAAAAATGTAGGATGAGCAGGCATCAATCCTCTTTTGAATTTTTCTGGAGAAAATCTACCTGACCGATAATAACGAACTGTTTTCTCTAAATTCGATGGATTTACAAATCGAACATCAGAGTAAACACAGTCAGTTTTAAATTCTTGAAAAGCTTTAACTACTTGGGAAATGGAATCTTTACGGTGATAAAAATCATCCGAATTTATAATTCCAACAATATCACCTGTCGCCATCTTGATACCTTTATTCATTGCATCATAGAGACCTTTGTCTGATTCAGATATCCAACGAGACACTTCCGCGTTGAAACAGCGAATAACATTCTGAGTACCATCTTTGGAATTTCCATCAATAACTAGGTACTCGATATCGGGATAATCCTGCATGCCTACACTTCTGATGGTATCCGCTAGGGTAGCTGCTGAATTATAGGTAACTGTAATGATAGAAACTTTCAGCTTTTGAATTCTTTTAATTTAGTCTGGATTTGAAAAAAGTACTGTTTTTTGTATTGAGCCAGATAATAACCTTCTATCCCATCGAGAAATCCAAGCTTAAAAAAATAGGCCCCGATAAAATAGAAATAGGGAAGAAAACCGGTTTCGAGAAGTCCATATTTCAATTTCTGACGAAAAGTAAGATTTACTTTTCTATCTCTTTTTAACTGAAGATAGCGCTTTGCTTCCCAAGTTGAATAAGCATTATGCCTTTCGATATACTTTTCTAAACCTTTATAATCATTATGAATAAGGGGGGATTTAAGCACTCCAATTTTACCCTTCAATATTGGATGCTCATGAACTTCCATATCCAAATATGACCATGAGTCCTCCTCGATTTGTTCGTATTCACCGGCCCCTTTTCGAAACAAGGAAAGTTTCGTCATTTTATCTCCAAACCGAAGTTTCTTTCCCATGAAAAAATTATGGTAGGAAATTAAAAAGCCAACATCATCAGTACTTAATATTTTTAAAGAAACTTCCTTTATAAATTCAGAGGTCACTTGTTCATCAGCATCTAAAAATAGAATCCAATCATTACGAAAGGATAAATTCCTTAAAGCCCAATTCCTCTTTTTAGGGAATTTTCCATTCCATTCAAAATTAACCAATGTATATCCAAAGTCTTTAACAATTTCTGGTGTCCTATCAGTACTACCAGAATCAATGATAAAGACTTCATCAAACTCCGATAATTGAGTCAAACATGAAGGAAGGTTTTTTTCTTCATTTTTTACAGAAACTATTACTGTTACGGGAATATTCATCTATTTATTACACGATCCTTAATCAACTTCGCCGGATTACCTGCATAAACTTTATATGCTTCAGAATCTTTCGTTAAAACAGCACAAGCCCCTATCACTGATCCCTCAGCTACTTTAACTCCCGGACCTATAAATGCTTGTGTACAAACCCAAACATTATCTTCTATCATTATTTTTGGTTTAATTAAAGGCATGGTGGGATCTGAATATTCATGGGTTCCAGCACAAATTTGAGCCAGATGAGAAATAGTAACATTTTTTCCAATTTCAACAGGACCTAAATTGTAAATCAGAGCATTTTCACCGATTGCACTAAAATCTCCAATCTTTAAATTCCAAGGAAAGTAGATAGTAGCTGAAGCATAAATATTCACTTGATTTCCGACCTTAGCACCAAAAAGCCTAAGAATAAACCTCCTATAACCAAAAAGAAAACGAGGAGATAAGCGAAAGGCTAATTTGCCTAAAATCCAAAAAACTCTTAGAACCTGTTCCTGAAAAGAATATTTTTTAACATTTCTATTTTTCTGAATATCTAAACTCATCAATCAAAAATAAATTTTGGCTTTTCTCCTTGCCCAAGAATCCATTGATATAATTCAATCATTTGTTTGGCTACGGCTTCAATACTATAATTTTCTTCTACTAGCTTCCTGCCATTTTTACCCATAGCCCTTCTTTCCTCATCCGAAAGTTTCATTGCATCCTTCAAAGCTTCAACTAAAGGTTGAACACCGATATCTATCCACCAACCGGCATTATAGGTATTTAATTCTTCCCAAGGAGTTCCTTTAGTTGTGATAACAGGAACTCCACAGGCCAAGGCTTCCGTTACCACAATTCCAAAATTCTCGCTAAAAGTAGGCAAAACAAATAAGTCAGCATTATGAAAGGCTGCAAATTTGTTCTCCCCAAATTGAGGCCCAGTAAATTGAATTTCATCTGATAATCCGAAAGTATTAATCATCGACTGTAAAGTGGCAATATAAGAAGCTTCACCATTCCCAGCAATTTCAACTTTCCAATCATTACGTAAATCAAAACTCAACCTGTACCAAGCTTTAATAAGAAACTCAATTCCTTTTTTGGGATGAATACGAGAAAGAAAAAGTATCTTCCTCTTTTCTATTCTTTCAAATTTTGGTCGAATTAATGGAAATTCGGGAATATAAATTCCGTTTGGAATTATAGCTATAGGGTTAGTAAAACCCAATTTCCGAAAATTATCAGCCTCCATTTTTGCAGTAGCATGTAAACATGCAGCATTTTTCAAACTACTTTTCTGGTAAAGAAACATAGCGAGTTTTTTCTTCAATCTACCAGTTTTTAAAGCCCACGGCTCCAACATACCTCTTGGGGAAATCAAATAGGGAATACCTTTCCTCATTGCAATATAAGTCATTAGTAAAATAGGTATTTCCCATAATCCATGACCGTGGTATAAACTGATATTAGGAGATTGAGAAGATAAATTAAAATTTTTTAGGCTACAAAAAATCACACTTTTAAAAAAAATAATAATTCCCTTCTGATTATTAAAATTAGTTACAATTGGATTCTTTGATTCTTTTGTTAAAAGTTCAATTTTAATATTAGAATTACTTAAAATTGCTGAAATTAAACTTGTGACACTCCTAGCTGGTCCACCAGTTGAAATATCAATAGAAGAAATGACATGATTAACAACCATATTCAATTTAATTTAAATAATACACTCATTAAACTTGCGGCTGAAATTTCTTGCGTGATATTATTGCTCAATTTTCTACTATTTTTAGCCATAACAAATAACTCAGAATCAGACCGATTAATTATAAATTCCATAGCTTTAATTAATGAGTTAACATTTTTTGATTTTATAGATAAACCATTAAACCCATTTATAACAAAATGAGGAGTTGCTCCACAAACTTCGGTGGCAATAATAGGTAAGCCAGCACAAGCAAATTCATGAATCACTACTGCCCACGGCTCAAAAATAGAAGGTAAAATAAAACATCCCGATTTTTGAATTTCTTTAATAAGAACATCTTGAGACATATAATCTTTAATTATGATATCATTCCTTCCAGAATAAAGATCTTTTAAGGGCCCATCACCAATTAACGTAAGAGTCCATCCACATTTATCTATAATTGAATCCCAAGCTTTAACCAAATATCCTATACCTTTCTCTTCAACAAATCTTCCCACAAAAATAAAACTATGTGGATAATTTAATTCTTTTCGAGAAATATCTACACAATTAAAAAGAAAATTATCTGCTGAATACATATTAAACAATATATTTTCTTTTTTGTATCCCAGTTTTCGTACCCATTCATATTGATAAACACCAGAAACTATAAAATGACTAAAACTAGGACGAATTATCCATTTAGAAATTAACAACCCGATCCATTGTCTAAATTCGCCCCTCCATTGTGTATCACAACCAGAAATAACTGGTATTCTTAAAACATTTCTAGTTTTTTTCCCAAGCCATAAAAAATCACGGTCTGCGTAACCTGCTACATACATTAATGAAGGTTTAACTTCCAAAATTAAATTAAACATTTCAATTCGTGATAATTCAGATTTTTTAAAATGATAAAAGGATTCAATTCCTAAGGGAATGTATTGAAATTTTTTGCTAATATGAATGCAATAAATTTTTACATTATAATCAACAATTAACTTTCTAATCCAATTAACATGTTGGGGAACAAAATTAGAAGATAAAAAGAATAAATTCATAAATTATTAAGATAAATTTTTTTGACGTCTGTACCCTTCTAATATTCCTAGGAAAAGCCATAAATAAAAAAATAAGAATGCCCCAGATGCAAAAATATAACCTTCGAAAAGCATATGTAAAGTAAATAACAAGAATAGAGAACCTAGGTAAGAGGCAATATTTTCACCTGAAGTCTTTAAACGAAAAAGAAATGTAAAATGAGAGGTAAAAAAAATAAAAATTGGAACAAATCCAAGAATTCCAGTCATGGACAATACGGATAACCATGATGATCCCGGCTCTATTATTCCTTTTAATTTTTCTAAACTAGTTTGATCAATAACGCTAACGGATGCAAAACCAATACCGAAAATTGGAGATGTTTGAAATTCAGTTAATCGTAAGTTCCATTTATCGGATCTTGAGTCAAAAGGATCATTACTATCCTCAGCTCTATTAAATTTATTCATTAAAAATTTAGTATTATCCTCCCAAATAGGAAAAGAAATTATTAATAAAAATACAACAAAAGAAAGAGTTTTAATAAATCTTGTCATTCTGCCTTTATATTTTTTATAATAAAAAAATAACAAACCAATAAGCAACCCAACTAAGGCAGCCCTGGATCCAGCAGTAATTGCAGACATAGCACACAAACATATTAAAATAATTAAAAATATTTTTTTTATTTTATTCCCAGATTCATAGAAATAATATAAACAAGTCAGTAAAGCGATACTTGACGCAGGCCCTAAAATCATTGAATGATTATAAAAACCAGTAAAATCAGGTCGATCCAAGCCATTTCTAGTAGTCAAACCAACATACAAACCTGAAATGAGTCCTAGAAATGAAAATGAACAAAACAAAATATTAAAATTATTTAAGATCACAAATAATCTTTGTCGAAAATTTTGCAAAGTTTGTGAAATACACAAAGGACCAATTATAAACAATATAATTACAAAAAATAATAATCTTTGATATGAAGAAAAATAAGATGGGACATCATTTAATAATAAACTTAAAACGGATGCAATAACTAAGAAAAAAATATTTAAATTATATATAAATATTTCTTTTTGTATAATTAATATTAAAAAAGAAAATATAAACAGAATGCTAATATAAAAGAACGATCCGAAAGAAATTCCAAATGAAGATGAACCCAAAATAACAATTAAAGCTAAAAAATAACTAAGGGTTTTAAGAATGATATTTATAGATGTTTTATTCAATTTATTGATAAACAATTAATAATTTAATAGTAAATATTTGTATAATGAAATTAATTAAAAAACTAAATTTTTTTATAATGGATAATCTTAAATTTAATTATTATTAAATTCTGGTTTTACGAATATATATTAATTTCCCAAAAATCCCAAACACAATACCTTTGAATCCCATATTTTGAAAAAGATAACTAAACTTAGCAAGTCTTGCCGATGTTGATACTTTAGATGAGAAACCTTCTCCTTTATAGTTAGAAATAATTATAGGAACTTCTTGGAAAGATACTTTTTTTAAAAAAAGCCTTCTAGTTAATTCAATATCTCCATAATATTTATGTTTGGTTTTATAATACAATTCTTTTTTGCAGATGTCCCTATTATAAAAAATTGACTGATGACAAGCCATTATACCTCCATACTTTAATGAAGATAATCTATGAGGACGATTAATTAATCCACTAGTAATAGTACTTCCGTATATAACACCAATTTTAGAATATTTTTCGTCTTTTTCGAAAATATCTTTTATGGTTTCTAAACTATAAAATCTATCCCCCGCATTCATAAAATTCACCCATGTTCCAGTACAAAGTTTTATTCCCTTATTCATTGCGTCAAATATACCATTATCAGGCTCAGTAACTATAACATCAATAGATCCTTTATATTTGTAAATAATTTCAAGAGTACCATCTGTAGATCCTCCATCAATTATAATATATTCAATATTTTTATAACTCTGATTTATAACTGAGTGAATTGTCATTTCAATATCTAAAATAGCATTGAAACATACAGTAATTACAGAAATTTTCACCATTATTAATCTTATTATATAATAACCATAAACAATCAAATAATCAATTATTTAAAATCTTTTTTAAAACAAACGCCCTTGTCAATAAAAGAAATGAAAATATAAATGGAATATAAAAAAGTAAATCCCTAAAAATATATTTCAGTCTCCAGCTTTTCCCAAACACATGTTCTTGATAAATAAACGACTTCCGCAGACTTGAAATAAGTTGACATAAATAAATATAATTTTTTGAATATAAAGAAGCATTAGCTAAAATATATACTATTGCTTCATTTGATTCCTTATTTACAAGATCATCCATCCTTTTTCTAAATCCTTTTGGAAGCTCATTAGTTAATTTTTTTAATGATTTTATATATAATTCTTTGTCTGAAATGGAAGTTCTATTCAAAGAATGGATCATCGATCCAGGCCTTTGTAAATAAAGATATAATGAATTTTGTATAAATAATGTATTTTGAGACAAAATTAAAGCGGTTAAAGAAAAAAGCATGTCCTCAGAATGACGAATACGTATATCTTTAGTAAGTGAGAAAACTTTTTCAGCTAAATTACGGGTATAGGCCTTATCCCAAATGCTTGGTGAGGAATAATTCTTTAAAGGATCCTCAAGTTCAAGCATTAATTTTCTTTGATTTACTGTGCCACTGATATCTGGAAAATTCCTTCGTAAAGAATTCCAATTGTGGTCACAATAATCAAATCCAAATCTAAGAAGGTCATAATTATTTGAATCCATCACCCTTGCTACTAATTCAAACGCCTGTGGTTTAAACTTATCATCTGAATCAAGAAAAAGGATAATTTTTCCAGATGATGCGAGAAAACCGTTATAACGAGCCACAACAACTCCTTGGTTTGTTTGGTCTACAAATTTAATTCTTGTATCTAGATTCGAATAGGTCTTACATAAATCCAAGGTCGAATCACTAGAGCCGTCATTTATCAAAATCAATTCCCAATTATAGTATGATTGTTCAAGAACAGAATTAATACAATTTGGTAACCATATTTCTGAATTATAACAAGGTACTATGACCGAGACCATCATAATCCAAAATCAATTTAATTTTAAATGATAATTAAGGAAATGCTTGGACGATTCTACTAATGGTCTTAATGACTCATTTACAATTTGCCAATCAATTGTTGGAATCAAATGATTTTCGCTTTCAATCGTCGTTTCATTTGATAAAAAATGATTTTCTAAATTTGTTATATTCAGGAATCCTTTAATTCGATCCGATCCTCGACTAGGATTATCGAATGTCAAAAATGGTGTATTAAAAATCACAGAAAAAATAGTCCCATGAAAAGAATCTGTGATTACTAAATTACTATTTGATATAAAACCTAACCACTCAGAGACTGATATCATATAAGTAGGCGAAAAAATATGCTTCGCCGTCTCAGAATTTGAGTGTTTGAGTGGAGTCATAGAAACAGGTATCAAATTATTTTTTTTACAGTAACTTAAAATAAAACTAATTTTCTCAAAATTAGGGCTTAATAGGTAAAATGCACAAATAGAATTACCGTGGAATTTATTTATTTTGGATTTATAATCATCGGCAGAAAGAAGCAGTGTTGGGTCACAGACTAAAGTTGAATTGATGTCAAAAAGATCTTTGCAGGATTTGACACCTGTTTCTTCTCTAACTGAAACTCCGTCAAATAAAGAAAGAAGCTTTTTACATTCAATTAATTCTTTTGAAGTATATTCACTTTCCCCATTACCAAAAGAAGCCCCATATGAGATCTTACGAACTTGTTCTTCTTTACAAAAATCAAGAAAATAATTCAAAAGATTGGGCGAGTATGAAGGACGCCAAACTTGGTCACTACCGACTATAAATGTATCAAAATTATGATTGGTTAAAGTGGTGCGTTTTAATGGAGCATTATAAGGCTCTGTTAAGATAATTTCATTTTGAATAAAGTCTTGAAGAGCTAAATATAAACTATCTTTGGAAATATAAGATTTAGCTACTTTTTTAATAGAAATAGCAACTTGTGTTTTAAATCGACTTTGTAAAGAACTTTTTCTTTGTAAACCACGAAGATTAATTGTAGAGACACTATATTCGTTGTTTCTTAAAAACTTCTGTAATGCAAAATTCTGCAAAATTCCTCCATAGTTATGGCCCAAAGGTTGTGTAAGAATACCAATTTTCATAAATTTCTTAATCTGTGATATATTTTTGTTAGATATTTTAAAAGTTTTAGATCAAAGTTTATTTTATCAATAAAAACATTTGAATTTTTACTTTCTTTCCAATATTTAAAACTTCTATAACGTGTTCGCTCCCTTTGGATTTGAACTAAGCTATAAGCTAATGAAATTGATTTTAGAACTCGCTTTCTAATATAAGGAGTCAAATGCCCTTTAAAATTTGAGATATTTAAACGAAATTTTATTGCATCTTGTCTATGCGCAAAACTTGGCAACTGGGATTGAATAATTTTACCCGTTGAAATAAAACTAACTTTTAATTCACCAGATGAAATTCCATTGGAAATTATCAGATCAGCCATTTTACTCCTAGTAACAATAATATTATTTCCTAATCCATCATTCCGATATTCAGGAAGCCAAGCATCCCCTAAAGATATATCGGCGAGTTCTGTCATTACATCTGTACAAAAATCGCATGCTCTAGATTTAAATAATCCAGTTCCCCACATATCCCCTACTTTCGCCATTTTAATACTATGAAAATTCCCTAGATCATCCTTTGCACCATATGAATAATCAGATGCTAAACTTTTTGGATCCTTAATTCTATATTCTTGCTCAGAATATTCATTTTGAATTCCAGCTGTCTGAGACAGAAAATCAGAAAAAAAACTACTCTTCCATCCACCACAAATTATACCAACTAAAAATGGAATTTTTTGATATAGATCTGGATGATAATGTTGTTTTAATCGAATAGCTTTAACAAAACAGGCAACTCCAGAAATACCAATTTTTCCGTCAAGACAATTTATTTGTTTAAACAGACTCTCCATGGTAACTGGAATATATCTTGTTTTAGAAACAGATTCTATCTCTTCAATATTGTTGAATAATTGATAAGAGTATGATCCATTATCTTCCTTTACAATATATATATAATCTACTATATTTAAAATGAGTAGTTGCTTAAATACATAAGTAGCAATACCTCCAGATGAAGAAGTAGACCTAAATTGGTTGCTATATCCTACATAAGTATTTAAAAATCGACCAACACGATCATCATATTGTGTAGTATCCTTCAAATATTTCAAACTTAGAACATCTTCATCCTTGATGGAGTCATCTGGACTAGGATTAAAAGGACATAGCTTTACTGTTCTTTCCATATCATACTTTTGACCATTATGTACAGGAATGAGAAAACCGTCTTCATTCCATTTCATTTCTAAAGCTCCTGCACTCTCAGATGTACAAATTCCACAACCAGTGCAGAGACCATTAGCTACTAAATCAGTTATACTTGCTTTCATTACTTGATCTTTGCCAAAATATAATTTCTAATTGTATCCTTTTCAGATTTTTGAATTCCAAATAAATAAATAATAGTTAAATTAATTACTAAAATTACAAGAGATGACTTAATAACGTCAAAAATTTCACTTGAAATACCTAAGTAGCCTTTTAGAAAAAAAAATAAAAATAAATTAAGGGAAAATAAAATTACAATAGGTAAAATAGTATATCTCATAAAGTTAATGATTTTAAAATTTATTAATGATCTTAAGAATAAAGCTCTAAAACATAGAGATACTATCGACAAAGCAATAGCTATATAAAGAAAAACAAAAGGATTATTGAGAAATTTAAAAAAAACATATGAAATAGGCAAATTTAAAAAGAGAATAGTTCCAATAACAATTTGATAATTTCTAATTCTTCCGGTAGCTAGTGCAGCGGTAATTAAAGGGTAGGATATAGATTCAATTAACAAATTGATCAAAATAAGAGTAACGAAAATATTGGAATACTCTGGTGGATTTTTAAGCCACCAAAGTAAAATAAAATTGATATTGAAAATTATAGGACTTATTAAAATAAGCAATAAGAAAAACGAAAACCGAGAGCTCTGCAGAATTAATTTCTCAACTTTACAATAATTGTTTTGCGCATAATTTTTGTAAATTTGAGGATTTACTGCGGTCTGAAAATTATGTACAAATGAACTTACTGCATATTGAACTTGTAACATAACACCAAAAGTTGCATTTAAAGTTGATCCAAAGAAAATATTTAATAAAATATTATTTCCTTGTTGCTTAGAAATAGCAGCAAAATTACCAAATAAATTCCAGCTTGAATAAGTTAATAATTCGACAAAAAATATTTTATCCTTGTAAATTTTAAATTTAGATTCATCAAATTTTTTTAAACAATAACTTTTATATACAAAATAAATACTTATAGAAACAAAAACTGTAAGTAGCGAATAACTTTTCAACTTGTCAAAAGGAGAAATAAATAACAAATAAACAATTAATAGTTTGAGTACAACTTCAACTATACTAATGACTGCAAATATATTCATTCGTTCCTTAGCTAGAATCAAGGAATTGAAAGGTACTTGACTTATAGTAATTAAACTAGCAATTATTGAGAATTGATAAACAAAGTTTGCTTCATCGATTCTATTAATAGGTATTTTGAGTTTATTATTTAAAAACCAAAGACCTAAAGTCTCTGCAAACATTAACACAACAAAAGCAATACCTATATGGATAAGATAACTAGAGTTGAAAACTTTTCTTACATCTCCATCCTTTCCTTTTCCAATTTCTATTGCCAAATATCGCTGAGTTGCAGATGACATGGCTGAGTTAAAAAATCCAAACATAGCCACAATCCCTCCAACTACAGTATATATACCATAATCTTGAACACCAAGTACATTTAAAATAACTCTTGATGTATATAGCGAGACAACTAAAGTTAGCATCATTCGAAAATACAGAAACAGAGTATTTTTGGCTATGAGTTTGGAAGAAGAAATTGATGTCAGAAGTTTTAAATTTAACTATAAATATAAAGTCAAACTGTCTTTAGGATTTAATACAGATTACAGATTAGTTAAACTCCTTCAAAATAGTCATATTAATAATAATAATAAAAAATAAAAAAAACTAACATTTGATGAGATTTAATCTTACCTAATTATTACTCCAATTATCTATATACCTCATGCCCCTTTTCTAATAAGAATATATCATATTGAATCAACCTAATATCAGTGTTCATCATATACTCCGCCAATCCATCAATATTATACTGCGGTTCCCAGCCGTTTGGGTTTTGGATTTGGTCAGGTCACCGAGCAGGAGATCGACTCCCGTCGGCCTAAAATTACTCAGGTCTACCTTAATAAGTACAAGGCCTACGTTAAGGGTTGGATGGTTGATTGGTTAATGGTAAAGTCTTGGCTTTATGTTCCGTTACTGTATTATGAACCTTAAGTTTCTCTTTAGCTAGCAAGAATTTCTAAGCCTTTTATTCTGGAGAAATGTTTCAAATTGGGCATCACTCATAATTGGATCTTCCAACAGAAATAAGGAGAAATCGGAATCAATCGGCTTGGTACTCATCAATTATTCGAGTTTTTCAACAATTTCCTTAAGCTTTGTGGGAGGTAGTGTCTCAGCTATTCGCAAAAATTGCATCACCTTTTGCTCCAATGGGATTTGGTATGTTTCCACGTAAGGCTCTTCCACAAGGTTTATTTGTTTTTTGGTTTTAGACATGGTAGAAGTTAGGGAAAAATTTGAAATTTTCTTTTTATTCAAAACCTAATTTTCTTTTAGTTGTCTATTTCGAGTTCGAACATTACCCTCTAGCCCTTCCCCATAAAAGTTCGGAACAGGATGTTGAGAAGGTAATTGGTTCCTAAAGTTATTATTTTAATACCCTACTCCCCAAAATAGGAATTACTTATCGAAGCAGTCAAGATTTCCAGAAGCTTTGGGCTGACTGTTTGTTGGTATAGCATCTAAAATTTGTTCTTTCTAAATCAAACAAGACGCAAAGGAATGAAAGTGTTACTTCATCCATTGATCGAATTGTCGCAACAATCTTTTTTATTTCATCGTGACCATAGATTGTTTTAAGTATTTTCCAATCATTCAAATTCCCATATTCCAACACCCTACATCCCAGAATAAGTGGCTGGAAAAATCTGAAGGTTAAATTTTGGAGGTGGTTTCTTTCACTACTATAATCTATAAAGTTAAGAACTTTGGTTGTTATCCAATCAAATCTAATAACAAAATGGACTTGTGTTTAAATTTTTTGGACTAATTGATTCCTATCACTGGAGTCTCCAAAACATGCTGTGAAATTTTAGACTTTTTTATACACGCTGAGATCCCCCCTCATCATATCCTCTACCAATCCCTCCAAATCATATTCCGGTTCCCAACCCAATTGTGTTTTGGATTTTGTTTAGTCGCCGAGAAGGAGGTCGACTTCGGTTGGGCGGAAGTAGGCGGGGTCAACTTTTACTAAGATTGTTCCAATGGATAGGCCTTCACTCCTCTCTGCTTTCCAAGAAATGTCATTATTTTGATGGACTCCGACCCTATTCAGCATTTCGGTATTCACCTAATAAGTTTCCTAGTTCACGGTTGTTGCAGGAAAAGGTACTACTAACGACATACTTAGATGGCTAAATAAAAAAATAATTTATTTATATTTTAAATAATTAAAAAATTATTTTTTTTTTAAAATTAACTAATTATAATCCAATTTTTTGAGTGCTTTACTAATATCTTCTATTAATAAAATTGTACGATAATCCACCCCATTTTTGCTTAAATGGTAAGGTGTATTAAACATTAAGGAATCAGGAATTTTATACCTATCGGCCTTTCCAATTACAAATAAACCGGATTCTTCAAGTTTATTTTGCACATTATAAATTTGTTTATGCGAATTATTATAGGATGTAGATTGAAATCCTGGATAAGAAATTAAAAGAATTGCGTTCTTTTTCTGCAATTCATTACCAAATTGTATAATACATTTTATTACGTCTGGATTAAATTTTGTATTTATTTGGGGATAAGGACGAAATTCCTGTCTTGGTAAACTCCAATGGGAAACTGCGTCTCCGAATTCATTAAATGAGTTAACAGAATAAATATCACTTTCTTTAACATTAAAATATTCAGTGATTTTAAATTTAGACATTCCATATTTTGGCAAATAGGGTATTATATTAAAGATCTGGATAATACTCAAATCCATTAAGTTTAAAATGTCTACATCAAAAATAATTCTCATTAATTCTTCAGATCCCGAATTGATCGATCGGTGGTATTGACTATACTCAGGTACAAGGATAATAATATCCGATTCTTTGACATACTTTAATGTGCTTTCCATCATATATTTCAATCCTAAGGATGCATGAATAGAAGTATTTATTGGGTTCATCCCTAATGAATCTTTTATTATTTGACTATTTAAGCCAAAACTTAAATTGGATCCACCAACGAATATAATTCTTGGATTTGGCACCGTTGTTAATAATAAATTCTTTTTCTCAGAAGAAAACAGCAAGGATTTGGAGGCCCTTGGAGTAACAGGAATTGCAATTGCGATTATTACAAAGAATAAAAAAGGTACAAAAAAATTTGTTAGATTAACTACAAATATTTTCATATCACCCATTTAAAATTGAAAATATATAAACTGTTGCTCTTTCCCGCCAAACCAAAATATTGCACCTATAATACAATAATAGAAAAAATATCTAGTTGGTTTTTTCCATTTTAATCCTAAATTCGAGATAGAATATCTTTCCCCCCGGCCATTCCATTCAATTATAAGAAATATCGCAACTATCAATATTAGAATTAAAGCATTTCTCATATCATTAAATCTTGGAATTTCAAATAACGACATAGATAATATCTTTCCTATGTATGTAATTGCATGATTGAGGTTTTCTGCTCTAAAAAATATCCAAGCAAATACAGTAAGTCCGAAAGTGAATAAGATTAATAAAAATTCTTTTGCTGATGGAAGGGTCTTACCTTTTGCAATCTCGCCAACATGTGTTCGGTTTGCATTGGTCAGTAATAAAGGCAAAAAATATAAGGCGTTTAATGCACCCCATACTATAAATGTCCAGTTTGCGCCATGCCAAAATCCACTTACAATAAATATTATAAAAATGTTTCTCACTTTTTCCCATTTACTCCCACGACTACCACCTAAAGGAATGTATAAGTAATCTCGGAACCAAGTGGATAGAGAAATATGCCATCTTCTCCAAAATTCCGCAATATCTCTGGAGAAATATGGATAATTAAAATTTTGCATTAAATCAAATCCAAATAGCTTAGAAGTTCCAATTGCTATATTTGAATAACCTGCGAAATCACCATAAATCTGAAAAGTAAAGAAAATAGCTCCTAATACTAAGGTACTTCCGCTTAAGTTATCTGAATTGTTAAATATCTGATTAGCAAATCCGGCACAGTTATCAGCAATTACCACTTTCATGAATAGTCCCCAGAGTATTTGACGCAGACCATCAACTGCATACGCATAATTAAATGATTTTCTGATCTGAAACTGAGGAAGCAGGTGATTAGCCCGTTCTATAGGACCAGCTACAAGCTGTGGAAAAAAGCTGACAAATGCAGCAAATTCCACTAGATCTTTTGTTGGTTCCATACTTTTTTTATATACATCTATGGTGTAACTCAAAGTTTGGAATGTGTAAAAACTGATTCCCACAGGAAGCAAGATATCAAGGGAATTAAATCCTGCTATGACCTGCAAACCCGGGATCACATTATATAATGAATCCAAGAACCAGTTATAATACTTGAATACACCTAAAAGTCCTAGGTTAATAATGATACTCGTCCAAAGGAGTACTTTTCGCTTCAGTTCATTTTGCTGACTTGATAATAATATTCCTATGGAAAAATCCAGTATAGTGCTGAATATAATTAGTGATAAAAAACGCCAGTCCCACCACCCGTAAAATAGATAGCTTGCTGCAACTATTAAGAGATTTTGCAATTTTAGAGCCTTACTGGTTACAAACCAATAAAGGATAAAAACTACAGGAAGAAATATTGCGAATTCAATTGAGTTAAAAAGCATTCTTTTTTAACTGAAAAATACCATAAATCATTATTTTTTATTCAAATAAACATCATTTGAATTTTCTACTCCGAATGTCTATGAACCTCATGCCCACCTTGCATCAAGTGCATATCCTTTTGCATTAACTTGATATCAGAACCCATCATATCATCTATTAGTCCAGCTAGATCGTATTCAGGCTCCCAGCTCAATTGGGTTTTGGATTTTGTTGGGTCGCCTAGGAGGAGGTCGACTTCGGTTGGGCGGAAGTAGGCAGGGTCGATTTTTACTAAGATTGTTCCAATGGAAAGGCCTTCGAACTTATCGACTCCCGTCGCTAAGGTGCTCAGGGCGACACCTGTTGCCTCAAAGTACTTTTGTTCATCTACACCTGCCAGAATCCCAACTTCATCGACGCCTGTTCCCTCCCAGCGTAGGGTAAAGCCCACGTGGGCGAAGGCCATTTGAACAAAGTCACGAACTTTGGTGGTCTTGCCAGTGGCGATGATAAAGTCTTCCGGTTTGTCTTGCTGAAGGATAAGCCACATGGCTTTGACATAATCCTTGGCATGGCCCCAGTCTCTAAGCGCATCCAAGTTGCCCAAGTATAGGCAATCCTGCTTCCCTAAAGCAATCGCAGCCGCAGCCATGGTGATCTTGCGGGTGACAAAGGTCTCCCCTCTTCTTGGGGATTCATGGTTGAAGAGGATGCCGTTGCAGGCAAACATCCCGTAGGCTTCCCGGTAGTTTTTAGTAATCCAGAATCCGTAGATTTTAGCGGCACCGTAAGGAGAGCGTGGGTAGAAAGGTGAACTTTCGTCGTAGAATCCTGCTGCATTCTTGTTTTCCGGCATTCCACCATACAACTCGGATGTTGAAGCTTGATAGATTCTGGTCTTTTTCTCCAAACCTAAAATTCGAACTGCTTCGAGAACTCTCAAAGTTCCGATACCATCCACATTGGCCACGTACTCCGGAGAGTCAAAGGAAACCTTTACATGGCTCATTGCGCCTAGGTTATAGATCTCGTCCGGTTGGACCTCCTGAATGATTCGGATGATATTCGTGGAATCTGTCAGGTCACCGTAATGCAAGGTGAAATTGACATTACTCTGGTGCTGATCCTGGTAGAGGTGGTCGATACGCTGGGTATTGAAAGAGGAGGCCCGACGCTTGATGCCGTGGACATGGTAGCCCTTTTCGAGTAAAAGTTCGGCTAGGTAGGAGCCGTCTTGGCCGGTGATTCCTGTTATTAAGGCAGTTTTCATTTTTTAGGGACACAGAGTGCCGCGGAGTTTATTTTGGAACACGGAGTTACTCGGATTTAAACACGGAGGCTCACGGAGGTTTTATTTTTTGGGGACACGGAGTTGCTCGGAGTTAACACGGAGTCTCACGGAGGTTATTTTGGGACACGGAGTCCCGCGGAGTTAAACACGGAGGCTCACGGAGTTTTATTTTTTTTAAAGAATAAACCTGTGGAGACCTTTTACAAGACTTTTAGTCCGGAAATTCAACAATAATCCAACCCGATATCCTGAGAATTTCAAATAAGTTAAGATTTGAGCTTTATGGACATCTGTTATTTGCTCGACAGTTTTCAATTCAAGAATTACTTGATCCTCAACTAATAAATCGATTCTATATCCGCATTCCAACCTGATCTCTTCATAAATCAAAGGCACTGGAACTTCGGATTTCACCTCAAATCCAGATTTCTCTAACTCATACTTAAAACAGGCTTGGTAAGCAGATTCAAGAAGACCAGGGCCAAGCTTGGAATGTACTTTAAATGCACAATTCAGAATTTGCTCTGTTAGGTCCTCTTTTTCAAGCATTTTTTTCTTGTCATAACGAAGTCCCGCGGAGTATTTTTTTAGGTACACGGAGTCCCGCGGAGTTAACACGGAGGCTCACGGAGGTTAATTTTTTATTTGGAACACGGAGGCTCACGGAGTATTTTTTTTTTTAGTGACACGGAGTCCCACGGAGTTAAACACGGAGGCTCACGGAGGTTAATTTTTATTTGTAACGCGGAGTATTTTTTTTAGGAACACGGAGTTGCTCGGAGTTAACACGGAGGCTCACGGAGTTTTATTTTATCAATTTTTTCTTTTTAGAACCTTTGGAACGCTGTGTTATATTTTTTTATGAGCTTGCTAGCAACTCTGTGCATTTCTCTGTGAAACTCTGTGTAATTAATCTTGCGAGCTTGCGAGCAAACTCTGTGAAACTCCGTGCAACCCTCAGTGTAACTCCGTGTAATTAATCTTGCAAGCTTGCGAGCAAAACTCTGTGCCTCCTCTGCTGTCCTCTGTGGTCCGCTGTGTAACTAATCAAGCGAGCACTAGATTTTCACTTCTTTAAAGGAGTCCTGATGTTCGAGGAACCACACATAGGTTCTTTTTATCCCCTCTTCCAATCCCACTTTAGCTTTCCAGCCGGCCTTTTCCATTTTGGATACGTCCATCAATTTTCTAGGCGTGCCATCGGGTTTGGAGGAATCCCAGATGATCTCTCCCGCATGACCCACTGTCTTTTGGATCAACTCAGCAAGTTCGCGAATCGTTAAGTCAGCACCTGTTCCTACATTGTATAGGTTATCTTCAAACTTATTTTCCAAAGCAAAAACCACGGCATCTGCTAAGTCTTCCACGAATAAAAACTCTCTCATCGGTGTTCCACTTCCCCATAAGCTTACTGTCGACTGTCGACCGTCGACTGTTGACTGTTTAGCTTCATGAAACTTACGAATCATTGCAGGCAGAACATGAGAGGTTTTCAAGTCAAAATTGTCGTATGGTCCATACAAATTAGTCGGCATCAAGGAGATGTAGTCCTTTCCAAATTGCTTTCGAATGGCTTCGCAAGCCTTTACTCCGGTGATTTTTGCCACGGCGTACCATTCGTTGGTCGGCTCCAATGGACCTGTAAGCAAGTATTCCTCTTTTAAAGGTTGGGGAGCAAGTTTGGGATAGATGCAAGAGGAACCTAAGAAGATGAATTTTTTCACATCAGCTTTCAAAGAATAATCAATCAGATTATTTTGAATCTGCAGGTTCTCCATCAGAAACGGATAGGGGTACTCATTATTCGCCAAGATTCCTCCTACGCGTGCTGCTGCATCGATGACTACTTCGGGTTTTTCGGTTTGGAAAAAATCAGAAACAGCCTTCTGATTTCTCAGATCCAATTCAGCTGAGGTTTTTCCTATCAAATTAGAATAGCCTTTGGCTTCTAAAGCTCTCCAAATGGCGGATCCTACCATTCCTCGATGGCCGGCGATGTAGATTCTGGAGTGGTGGTTGATGGTCAAGGTTGTTTTTTGAATTTGTTTATTGTTGAAAGGAATAATCAAAGAATTGGTTAACTGACCACTTGTTGAAGCCTTGATTTGAAGGTTCAGTGTTCAGTGAGTTCAGAGTTCAAGGGTTGTTGAACCGTTGGATTGTCGAACTGTTGAGTTGAGCTTTCCAGGTTCGGCCAAATTATGAACATCGAACAAAAATTTTGTAAAAGAGAAAGGATTAAAGTGCTATTCAGCGTTCTATGGATCAATGGACTGGTCTACTCCCTACTGCCAAAAATTCAACTTTGAACTTAATTTCTTGACAATTACAAATTTATCACAGCTTCGCCCTTTCAGTCCCAGCTGGAAGGAAAATTTTTCGGAGCGGGAGGGAAAAGGGATGAACTACCTCTAGTTTGGCTCCGGAATTTTCGCTTATTCTGCTACTTAGCTTTTAAAGCTTAGTTTGTATAATACTCCTCAGGAAAGGAGATTTTTTAAAGAGATTTATTTTCTAAAAAGGCCAGCTAAAAAGCCATTTTTTGCTGATCAAAATTGATGCTACAAAGATAAAAAATCGAGTAATTTAAGTACTCAGTTTGGGTGATTTTTTAGCTTATTTTATACATCAGGTATTATGCGTTTTGAATACATTTTTTTGCATCAAAAGGAGGATTGCACCCGATTTAAGCCCTCCAAATCATAGATCAGCCAGGTTTGGCTGTGACTAAAATTTTCAACATAAATCTCTGTCCCCATAAGGCAAGGCAATCGAAAACCCTGAATGGACTCTTTTTGCCGGAGTTGCTCCAAAATTTCAGGACTTTGACATAATTTGTCAAAAGCTGCCCCATAGTCATAGATGCGTTTGAATTTTGCCAGAAATTTTCCATCTAAAAAAAAATCATAAATACTGATCGGCTTATTGCCCGGATTCCGGACAAATCGCTTTACCCGGAACTCACCCTCCGGAATTTTACAAGTGAATATGACATTGGGCAGAACGTATTCCGGTTCCCGTAATTCTTGGGTAAGGATTTCTTCCTCCAGGTTGACTGGGCAATCCAGGATGGTAGCATCTTGGAATCGATACTGCAATTCCCTGATCATGGTGAACGGATCAAAAAGGACAGACTTGCCGGTGTACTTGTAAACGACCTTGTGTCCTAACAGCGTACGGGTCTTGTTTTTATAGCCCGTCACTGCTTTACTAAAGAAATTTAGTATGCTCATTGTTTTAAAAAAGGGGGGATAAACAATTTGAATAGTCAAAAAACAAACTATTCATACGGTGAGCAAAACTATATTTTTTATAAACAAAAAGCAAAAAAATGAATACGTGTAGCGTTTTTTAGTAAATATGTTGGTTTTGGAATGTATTCGTTGAATTGACTGTTTGGGGTAAGGATTATTTAACTGCTGAATTGGTGAATAACTGAATCGATGAATCGGTTAACTGTTGAATTGATCCATTGAGTTAAGGGTTAATTCGTTAAGTCCAGGCGATTGTTGAATTGCTGAATTGTAGAACCGTTGAATTGAGATTTCGGTGGTCAGTCGCTGTTGGCAGCGTTTTGGGTCGAAGTCATCGCGAGGAGCAGAACTTTACCTATTTCCTTATTCAAAACCTCCTTGCGACGAAGCGATCTTTTGTTTTATTCCGAAAGATTGATTCGGGATCATAGGGCTTAAAGGTGATTTGATAATTAAAAAAATCGCTTGCAATGACTCAATCCACCGCTTTACGCTTAACTATTTAACCATTAACCCTTCAGAAGCTTGTCGAAATAATCAATCGTCTTGACCAGTCCTGATCGAAGATCTATCTTCGGTTCCCAGTCGAGTTCTTTTTTGGCCAGGTCAATGACGGGTTTGCGCTGCATGGGATCATCCTGAGGTAGGGGTAAAAACTTCAATTGGCTTTTGCTTCCTGTCATTTCGATGACCAGTTGGGCAAGTTCCAGCATGGTAAATTCACCCGGATTGCCAATGTTGACCGGCCCGGTAAATCCATCCCGTGAATTCATCAGGCGGCACATCCCCTCTATGTTGTCATCCACGTAGCAGAAGCTGCGGGTTTGCCTTCCGTCTCCAAAAATGGTGATATCCTGACCTTTCAATGCCTGCACAATAAAATTACTTACCACTCTCCCATCGTTGGGGTGCATTCTGGGGCCGTAAGTATTGAAGATTCGCATGACCTTGATGGCTACCTTATGCTGTCTGTGGTAATCAAAGAAAAGGGTTTCTGCACATCGCTTTCCTTCATCGTAGCAGGCACGGATACCGGTGGTGCTGACACTTCCCTTGTAGGATTCGGGTTGGGGGTGAACTTCCGGATCACCATATACCTCCGAGGTGCTTGCCTGAAGAATTTTGATTTTGAGTCGCTTAGCCAGGCCGAGCATGTTAATTGCCCCGATCACCGATGTTTTGGTCGTTTGTACCGGGTCAAACTGGTAGTGAACCGGGCTGGCAGGGCAGGCTAAGTTGTAGATTTCATCCACTTCCACAAAGAGCGGAAAAGTCACGTCATGCCTTAGGAATTCAAAGTTTTTGTTATCCAAAAGGTGGTGGATATTGGACTTTCTGCCTGTGAATAGGTTGTCGACACAAAGGACTTCATTGCCTTCATTCAGCAATCGCTCACAAAGGTGAGACCCTAAAAATCCGGCGCCTCCGGTGATAAGAATTCGTTTCATGGTTGGGGGTTAAGTGGTTAAGTGGTTAAAAGTTTAATTATTAAGCGTAAATTCGAGCATTATTTGTAGCCTTTCGGACCACCGAACTTCAAAGTTAGAATCAGATTAATGATTTTTATTTTCAAAATATCTGTTCTCCTCAGCATATCTTCAAAAGATTCTTGATTAATAAATTGAACATCAAATGCGCTGTATGCTTGTGATCGAACTTCTCCATTTGATCCTTTCGCTATATACAGAAAATTAATAAACTCCTTGTTACCGTCTCTTTCAAATCCTTCGGCGACCCTGTGAAATACTATTCCAGGAGGAAATTTTTTAGTCGATTTTTAATATATCTTTTGCCATTTACTGACTTTAGATACTTCTCCCTATGAATTGCATCGTGTTGATTAAGACAAAATTCGTAATAAACCAAATTTAATGGTAAGCTGTAGTTTGTTGCGGTTACCAAACCGGTGTTGTGCTCCTCAAACCTACGCTTGCTATCAGAAGTAAATCCAGTATAAAACTTTTTATCTTTAAGGCTTTGAAGTAAATAAACGTAGTACATTATTTTTTCACAGGGTCCATAAATGAACCAGCCGCTGAGTTAATTTGGGATGAAAACCTGAGATCCTTGGCAAACAATACTTCATTCGACAGTATCCTAACAATTAAAGATAACTCTCTGGCAAATTTCCAAATCTTCAAAGTTTTCGATTTTGGCCAACTTTTATCAATTAACTATTAACCAAAAACAACATTTTCAGACGAGTTCCGTCTTTTCTTTCTCGAGCCGCTCGTAGATTTTTTTTACATCCTGGGCATTTTCCTTTTTGAGAACCAAGATGGCATCCGGAGTTTGGATTAATAGGGTATTGGTCAGACCTGCGAATTCGGTGTGGAGTCCGGTGCCAATGACCATATTGCCCAGTTCATCTTTGGGATGGCCTTCTTTTTCCAGATAATCATAAATAGACTCAAAAGAACCCATATCACTCCACTGGAACTGTGAATTAACCATTTTTATCCGATCAGTTCGCTCCATTACTGCATAATCGACGGATATAGCCGGGATTTTCATGGAAAGATCGAAATCCAATTTCCCGTCTTTGGAATTTTCATAAGCTTCCTTAGCCGAATGATAAACCTCAGGTTCAAGGCGTTGGAGTTCGTCTAAATAGATTCCTGCCTGAAAGCAGAACATGCCTGAATTCCAGAAAAAAGATCCATTTTCCAAAAATGCTTCTGCAGTCTTCAAATCCGGCTTTTCACGGAAGCTTTTCACGTTTTCTCCTTCTGCCTCAATGTATCCGTAGCCTGTTTCAGGCTTGGTAGGTTTGAGCCCAAAGGTTACAATAAAGCCTTCTTTTGCGAGTTGGATCGCCCGATTGACGGCATTTGCATAGGACTCCCCTTCTTCAATCAAATGATCAGAAGGTGTGATAAAAAGGATAGTTTCGGATTTGGTAGCAAATGCGGCAAAAGCAATTGCCGCCGCGGTATTCCGGGGGCAAGCTTCCACTATCTCCGTATAATTTGTAATTTCTGATTCTTTCAGGTCCTTTTGTGAAAGTTGGTAATTGTCACAGTTTCCCACCACAACTACGTCATCGCAAAAGGCACGATTTCTCAAAACGGTCTTCTGAAAGAGGGTTTGTTCCTCAAAAATAGGCAGGTATTGTTTAGGTCTTGATTTTCTTGACAAGGGCCAAAGTCGGGATCCGACCCCGCCTGAGAGGAGGACGTTGATTGTCGTAGACATCGTATTATCGCTTAGGTTCAGCCGGATAATTAAAAGGTTCAGGGTTCAAAGTTCAGGGTTAAGATACCAAAGTTTGATGTTCAGAATTCAATCAATCGAGTTCGATGTTCAATAGACTACCCTTATTAACCAAACTTGTTACCTTTTTTATCTGAATTTCTTTAATAAATAATCTGTATGCCTGCGATGTCACCAATAGAAAGAGGAAAGAAAGAGAAGATTTTTGAAGTCGATAATTCATTAAAATTTCAAAACAAATCCTAAATAGCTCTGAAGGAGCTAAACCATTCATGACCCTGTACGAAGTGCAGGGTATCCATTGAATTCCTTTCCTTAGAGCCCTGAAAGGGTGAAATTTCAAGGTATCGCCCCTTCGGGGCTCCAGATTTTATCATTTTGACTTTACCCCCGGCTAGACCGGGGGTTATGAATTGTTTTGATCCTTCGGATCTTAGATTAACAAACAATCACCACCACTTTAATTTAATTTGACTACTGGTTTCTTTGCGGACAATCATATTCTGAATAAAAACACTGAACATTGAACCCTTAACAATTAAAAATTTTTAAGATCGCTAAAACTAAGACTCTTGAACACAGCTTCGCCCTTTCAGTCCCGGGATGTTGAAATGGAAGTTGAGAAATGTGTCGGCGGGTATGATTTGGACAATTCAAAAATCGACCCGACTTTCTCTTTTTTCCTTTTCTTTTAGGTCTTAGCCAGTTTAGAATTCCTTGAAAAGCTCCTGGGATTTACAAGGTTATAGGTTATCCGATTTTTTAAAAAAAAGTGCTTCAAATCGAGATTTAAAACATCCTTTTACCTTTAATACTCAACAAAGGTACAAAACTGAGTAGTTTTTGTACTCAGTTTTATTCCTGTTTTTTAGAAGTTATTTTCTTACTTGAACACGGTCTGTTTTTTATAAAGATTAACTTAAAACTATTAAATTAAGAATATTATATAACCATACCGGGTAATTCCCTCTGAGCCAGATTCAAATCAGCTAGTTGGCTAGTGCACTTCGATTTTGGGAGCCAAAATAAATGAATTTCAAAGCGGGTTAAATCGCCCGGCGGAAATGGAATGGCATTTCATTTTGATTAATTTATCAGGGTATCCAACTTTGAATTTTTGAAGAACCAAATCTGTGTATGCCCAAACTTCTCGACAAAAAGCTGCTCTCCCTGATTGTTTTGCCAGAGCCATTTTCCCAGTTCCAGGTCAATCGCCAACCCAGTTTCCGAAGCAAGTTTTAGCCCAATTTTCTGAATTTGGGAACCATAATCATATTTTCGTCTAAACGTACCAAGGAGCTGGTCATCCAGTTCAAATCGATAAAAACTAATGGGATAAAGGCCACCTTTTAAGGAGAACCTGGAAACTTTCAGGCTCTTACCTTTAAAGAAACACTCACAGACAACAGAAGGCTTTTCCTCTTCTTCTGGAAATTCAAGTTCAAGAAGATTTTCGGAGATTGGGGATATCATCCTCAATTGCTGAACCTCCTCATGTGCTACCCGGGTATTGAATTCTTTCAGCATTCCTATGGGATCGAAAAAAATAGGTTTGTCAGAATAGGTGTAGCGAAAATCAATTCCATTGACTTTCTTCTTGACCGTCTGGTACCCTGTCAACAGTTTTCTAAAATAGTTTATCATTTGAGTAAGGCTTTAAAATGATGAGGACAACCGTAGCACTCCATTAAATTGAATTCCATCTCCTTTAAAAATGATGGCAAAAATGATGGGTAAACAGATTTTTGAGAAAGTTAAAATTCCGATAAAAAAAGGAAACGGGGAAGCATTAAATAATATATTTTCAATTAATTATAATAATAATTAGTATAATTATTATTATAATTGAAATAAGTTAATTATTTCACAATAAAATCATAATTTCTTATTAAACTAATTACATAATGAATCTGGAAAAAATCAGCAGAATAAATGTTGGCAGTCGGAAATAATTTCAGGATAAAAAATTCAAAGAGAGGAACATGCAAACGAGTTGGGGAAAAAAAGAACTAGTATCCACAGTTTTAGGGGATAGGATTTGATTAATCGTTGGATGCTTAGACCAGCTCAGCAACCGTCGTTTAATCGAAAAAAATGTTCAGCGGTCAATATTTATAGTTTGTTGAACTGGTGAATTGGTAAGCAATTGCTTTGATTCAATCCCATAAAAAAAGCCCCGGACTTGCCGAGGCTTTGAATTTGCGTTTTTTATTAGCGCTGTCTTCTCAGGGCTCGTTTCCACCAAGGGATTTGCACCTCTTCATGGTAACCGTAGGAATTGTTGCCGTATCCGTAGCCATAACCATAGCCGTATCCGTAGCCATACCCCTTGTCTATGTGCAAGTCATTGAGGATCGCATACATTTTTGTGATCCCCCCTTTTTCAACCAGGTTATTGAGGATATGCGTATTTCCTTTCATGGAGTATCCCTGTCTGAACACATAGAAATTCACATCAGCGTAAGAAAATAGCTCCTTGGTCTCTGAGACAAGTCCGACAGGCGGGCAGTCAAATATCACTACATCATACTCCGCTTTAATTTCTGTCACTATTGTTTTGAACTTTTCCTGCAAAAGTAATTCGGCAGGATTAGGAGGAATGGGTCCAGAAAGAATTAAGTCCAAGTTTTCGAAGCCGGAATGCTTGACCACAGATTGCCAAGGTGTATCGCTACTCAGACAGGTACTTATTCCTTTGTCATTGACCATACCAAAATCCTGGGCGATTTTTGGTTTACGCAGGTCTAAACCTATCAAAACGGTTTTTTTACCCATCAGTGCAAAAACTGAGGCCATGTTGAGCGAAACGAAAGTCTTGCCTTCTCCTGAGATGGAGGAAGTAAAAAGAATCGTAAGGTTTTGCTTCTGAGGACTTAGGTAGGCCAAATCAGCCCGTAAAGAGCGGAATGATTCGGTAACCGAAGAGCGGGGATTATTAAATACCGGCAGGGCATCCGTAGAATTATTTCTGCCGATCATTCCGATCAACGGAACTTTGATCTGCTTCTCCAGCTCTTTTGGATCTTCGATTTTCGTATTTAGAAAATCCTTAACGGTAATAAATCCAATCGGAACAATCAGTCCCAGGATCAAACCAATCAACAGATTTAAGCTTCGCTTTGGAGCAATGGGAAGTTGACCGGATTTGGCAAAATCCAGGATTTTATTACTTGGCATGTTGGAGGCTTGGGTAATCTCTGCCTCTGCCTTTTTCTGTAAAAAGTAGATGTAGATGTTTTCGGTGATCGTAAACTGCCGGGTATAGCTTAGCAACTTGCGCTCAGTCTGAGGCAGGGCGTTAATCTCCTGTTCGATGGTTCTGATTCTCCCATTGATATCTGCGAGGACATTTTGGGTGTTAACGATGGCGGAATTGACATTTTCCTGAAGCGCTTTGGTCGTGTTTTGAATTCGGGAATTGATATCCCGAACCTGTGGAGTCTGATCCGAAAAGTTGGCCGTCAGCCGAACCCGTTCAGCCTGCAATTCGGAAAGATTCTGCACCAGTGCATTGAGCAAAGGATCTGTTGTTCCAATTATTGAAGGGGAAATCAATTCGCCAGATAAGCCACTGGACAGGTAATCCCGGAGTGTCTGAAGGTATTTCAGGTTGATTTCATTCAGCCCCTTTTCCTTTTCATATTCGGACAGTCTTTCAAAAATGATAGACCCTTCTTCGGAGAGATTGAAGATTTTATTTTCGGATCGATATTGTTCGAGTTGATTTTCAGAGCCTCGAAGTGAATCTGTTATTCCACTGAGTTGTTGATCGATGAATTTAATGGTGTTTTCTGCTGTACGGTTTTTATCATCCAATTCCCGCTGCAGGTAGGTTTCCATTAATTTGTTGAGGTAATCCTCTCCCATTCTTCGGAGGGGAGTTTCCAAACCCAAGGTGACAATGGAGCTTTGCTTATTGGATGGGGCAGCCTGAAGTTGTTCTTTATAAGAAAGCGCTAAACTTGGAGTATCCACCAGTTTAAAATAAAAAATTTCATTCGGCTGGGCGGAAACCTTTTCAATCTTAAACTCAAAGGACTCACCTTTTACCAGCTCACCGAAGCGGAAGATTTTTTTCTCAAAAAGGAGCTCTTCCAATCTACCTTTATAATAAGGATCATTTGGATAAAAAACAGAAAATCCTTCTTCCTCCACACTCAGCTCAAAACTGTTTTCATCGATTACCTCGACCTTGAAAAGTCCTCCTACCACCTGAGGCTTATTCCAATCCACACTTACCAAGATCGGAAAATTGCCATAGGCTTCGGTTTTCTTCAAGAAATCTTCCCGGTAATAGCGAACGTTGAAATTGAGCTCATTGAGTGCTGCTTGGGCCAATGAAAAAGACTTTAGAATTCCGATTTCATTCTCAATGTTACTTTTACCCTGAAGGCCCAGAAGCCCTGCCGATTCAAAAAGGTCCGCACCCAATGCTGCGTTCTCATCCTCCACAATAACGGTGGATTCGATTTTATACACGGGGGTAGTTAAGCGGTTGAAAAGAAAAGCAGAAAGCAGCCCCAACAGGGCAAAGACCAAAATAAGCGGCCAATATTGCAGGTAATTGAAAAGGATAACTTTCAGGTCGATTTCATCTTCCTGATTGACCATAAACGGGGACTGCGGAGTCTGATTTATTTGTGGTGAATTCGGATACATTTATTATTATCGGGTAGCAACATTAATGATTAGAACTGCTGCGGTAATCGCAGAAATAATTAGCGCAAGGGATTGGGCGGCGTTCTCCCCTGCGCCGATTTCACGAACCTTCATTGGCTCTGCATAGAGTTGATCATTGGGTTGAATAAAGTAATACGGGGAGCGGATCAATTGCCGATCGTTCAGATTAAGTCGATGGAGCTTGGTTCCTTCGGGATATTGACGGATCAATAAAATCTCATCTCTTTTTGAGATATTGGTCAGATCACCGGCATTGGCAATTGCTTCAAAAATGGTCATTCTGTCCTGAAGCACCACAAATTTGCCGGGTCTTCTAAACTCGCCTAGGGCGGAATAACGAATACCTCCAAGTTTCACTTTCACGTAAACCTCGGTGGTCACATACTGTTTGAGTTGGGATTCGATTTGAATCCGGGCTTCTTCAATCGTTTTGTCTTTGACATTGATGGCACCTACAATCGGGAGACGGATATTTCCTTCCCTATCCACCGTGTAGCCTGTCATGTAATAGATATCTCCCCCACCTTGTCCTGCTACTTGCATTTGCGGATTTCCACCCACAGCTGCCCTATTGTTGAAACCGTTTAACAGCAGATCTTCAACGGTTTGAATATTGACATCCACGATATCGTTGTATTGAAGCTTGTATTCCGGAATTTCATAAGAAATTAATTCATCATCAGGAATCGGTTCGTTACCCTCAAGATTTTGCAGGTAAATGATTTTTTCGTTAGAAACACAAGACAATGAACCCCAAAAAACGAGTCCAAAACATAGCATACTGAAGAGCTTACGCATAAAGGAATTTTAACTAGTCGATCTCAAAAACTGGGCAAAGTTAGGAAATTACTACAAAAAGTCGGGATTTTATTGATTTGGAAAAAAACGCAGGCAAGTCTTGGGGGGGATTAGAGGAGGATTTTAGTGTTGACCTGGTTAATGGATTAACTGTGAAATTGACTAACTGGGTAACTGGTGAACTGACTTACTGACTTACTGACTAATTATTGAATCAACTTAGTGTTGGGATTCGGGGTTTAGAGTTCAGGGGTTGTTAAACTGGTTAATTGATGGTTGATGGACGGTTCTTGGGTTTTTGCTTCTTGCTTCTTGCTTCTACTTTTTTGCTCTAGTTTCCAATCCTTGGTACTTGGTACTTGGTAAGTAGTACTTTATACCTAGTAATCCTCCTAAACCTCCTTTCCTTTGACGATCAAAAACCAGTCTCCATCAAGTTCGAGATAGCCGAAGTCGTAGCAATAATGATAGAGGTTACCTTTTTTATTTTGATAGGTATGGGTGTAAAACTTAAAATTAAATCCTTGCCTCGTCAATCGCTCCCGGGTGGTTTTAGCCAAAACTTCCCCTGATGGAATCAGCGTCTCGAGAATTTTTCGATTTTTCTTCAGGGTATGATTGATATTCCGGATCAAGTTGACACTTTCCGGATTTTGTTGATTGTTATAGGTATTTCTGCAACTGTCGTCACAGAATTTTTTATCAACCCGACCCTGAATCGGTTTGCCACAGTGAAGGCAGTTTCTTTTTTCCTGAGTCATAGCTAAAAAGTTTCCTTCAATTTAGAGAATCTAGTTTGAATAGTAGGTATTCGAATACTCGTTTGATTGAAAAAGGGTTGAGGGCTGAGGATTAGACACTTCGACAGGCTCAGTGCAGGCATGCTCAGCAACCGCAGGTTAAGAATTAAGGGCATTTATAAAATCCAACTGGAAGAACGTGATCAATTTTACTAATTTGTGCAAATGAAGAAGCTATGTATCTCGATTTTACTATTCTCACTGCAATTTCCCGTGTTCGCTCAAGAAGTGCCTGATTTGGGTTCCTGGTACATGTATTTCGGGAATTTCAGATTTGCAGAGTCTCCCTGGGCAATTCACGGAGAGGCGCAATACCGGGACAATAAGATTCTCGGGGACCTCGAGCAATTACTGCTTCGTACAGGCCTTCAATATAACCTCAAATCAGGTCAGGTGAGTTTTCTGGCCGGATACGCATCGATTACCACCGGCATCCCCGGAGAAGCTACCGAGACGTTTCACGAAAACAGGATTTACCAAGAGGTAATCTTCAGGCAAAGCCCGGGAAGAGTCGGTTTGATGCACCGCTATCGGTACGAACAGCGCTGGATTGAAGGTTTGGACTTAAGGACGAGATTTCGCTATGCGATTTTTATCAATGTGCCATTAAATAAAAAAGATTTGGCGGAGAAGGGGGCTGTTTACGCACAGATTTATGATGAAATCTTTATAAATGGAGAAAAACCAACAGAAAATTCCCAATTCTTTGACCGTAATCGAATCTATCTGGGCATTGGATATCGTACATCTCCCAGACTGGCACTTCAATTCGGACTGATGGAACAGACAAGCAACAGCCTTTCAAAAACCCAACTTCAATTCAGTGCCTTTCACCAACTCATTTCAAGGAAAAGCCGGTAAAAGGACATTTTTTCGATTTAAATAAAAAAATGTCCATTTTTAGATCACTTCTTGATAAATTAGATCGATTAGAAACCTGAAAAATAAGCACTTGCCAAAACAAAAATTCAAAACCAAAGGTTAGACAAAAGCCTCTTTTAATACGAAAAATCGACCATTAAAACCACAGTCAGCCATGAAAATTTCCTCAGCCCTTCTCATACTCCTTGTAGTAAGCACTGCCTCTTGCTTTTCGTCCAAGGATTACGTGACTGATTACGACTACAACTACACCGGCTCTTTCAAAAAATACAAGACATTCGCTTTTGTAGAAACCAATGAAAAAGAAGTTTCTCCTCTGGTAAGCGTACTAAACTCAACGATCGGTGCAAGACTGGGTTCGCAGGGTTATCGGGAGCAAATCAGCAAACCCGACATGTTGGTGAGTTATAAGATTTTTTCAGACTCGATTCGGTACCGAGGCTATGTTCAACCGGAATTTGACTACTGGCTCAACCGCACAGGAATGACCTACAGGAATGATGAGGGAGAAATCGAACGGGAACAAGAGAAGGACGAAACCTACAATCAGGTAAAATATGCGGAGAACAACGGCATGCTGGTGATCTATGTGATCGACTCCAGGAAAGGGAATACCATCTGGCAAGGCTACACCGCTGCAAACTTTGATCTGGCATCTCCCACATTCCAGTCCGACATCACGCGGGCAGCCTATCGGGTGATGAATGAATTCAAAATTATCAACAGACTTTCGGAATAAGCTTAATTGTTTACTCAAACTGGGGAGATACGCTACAGTTCTCCCACTATTGTCCTGAGAAATCAGGACTATTTTTTTATCTCCACTTTTTTGAAAAACTGTTAAAAACAATGATTTTGAAGCCAAAAGGGCATTTTTAGCATCACAAGGGATTCAAAAATTTAAACCCCGCTGGCTTGGCGGGCTATTTGGAATTGCTTTGAAAACCAAAAATCAAAACCAATGAAAAAATCACTTCTTCTAGCAAGCGTTATCGGATTGAGCTTAACGGTCTCCTGTGTATCCAAAAAGAAATACACCGAACTGGAAAGCAATCTTTTTAAAACCCAATCCGAACTAGCGGCAACCAATCAGGAAAAAGCTGAATTGGAAGAAAAAATGTCTGCAATTGAGGCCCGCGTTGCGGAATACAATGCAAGGATCAATTCCTTGAGGGAAACCAACGACCAATTGACGGAAACGAACAATGGCATGATGACTCTGGAAGGTGCGGCGGTGATGTCCAAAAACTCCAAAGCCAAAATGAATGAGACTTTAGCCAAGGTAGATCCGGCCAAATTGGCAGAAGCCAAAACCCTCGAAGACTCGGTAAACCTTGCTATTGGTCATAATATCAGAGAAAATATCACCGAGCAAGGTGGAGATGAAGATGATGTCCAAATTGACATTGACAAAACTGTGGTGATGATTTCTATTTCAGACAAACTACTCTTCAACACAGGTAGCTACAGAATCAATTCTAAAGCAGATCCTTTGCTGAAAAAACTTGCAGAGGTGATCAATGCCGAACCAAGTCTACAAGTGATGATCGAAGGCCATACAGATTCAAGAACCATCTCCACTCCTGCTTTGGAAGACAATTGGGATTTGTCAGTGAAGAGAGCTACCTCCATCGTGAGAGCCCTTCAATTGAAATATCAGGTAGCACCTGAAAAAATGATCGCTGCCGGTAGAGCCTCTTATGTGCCTTTGGTTGAAAATGACTCCCAAGAAAATATGGCTTTGAACAGAAGAACACGAATTGTCCTGATTCCAGATTTGGATATGTTCTTCTCGATGCTTTAAAAACAACTACCACAATTCAACCAAGCAAAAAGACAGGTCTAATGGATCTGTCTTTTTTTTGTGAGCTTTGATCCTTTGTGGTTTTCTTTTTTTCAGACTGATCTAAAAATCCAAAGTTCCCAAAGCAAACTTCATCAATACATCCTGAAAATAAAGGGTATAGACCGCTTGGGCTTGGTCTGCCTGAGCCCTGACCAAAGTCTGATTGGCAGTAGATACCTCCACAAAACTGGAAAGCCCCAGTCTGAAACGTTCATTGACAGCATTGAATGCTTCTTCTGCGGCCAACACCTGAACTTGGGCATTTTTCTCTTTTCGCAATGCCGCCAGGTAATTCTGATAGGATAATTTTACCTCCTGGTACACTTTCCGGTCAATGGATTCTTTCTGAAGGACTTGGTTTTCATAGGCCACTCTGCTTCTCCCCACCTCGAGACGAGATTGGAAGTTGGTAAAAATCGGTATCGTCAACCCTATCCCAAGGGTATTCTGAGGATAAATTCTCAGAAACTGCTCCCGCAAACTTCTCTGATCCAAGGAAGTAAAGAAGGTGTTGTAATTGTAAAAGGCATTTAATCGCGGAAAATACATCGCTTTGATCGCCTGCATGTCCTTTTTGAAGGAATTGGCCAGCAACGTCTGCTGCGTTAAATCCTGCCGGTTAGATTTTGCCAAGTCATAGAGTTGAGTCAAATCCAGGCCTTCAAAGGAACTAACTTCCCGAATGGGATCTACCGATTCAATCACAGGAACCACACCCGGTGGCAATTGTAGGTATTCAGTCAATAGCCAAAGGTCATTCTCATATTGGATTTCTGCATCCACTTTGACAGATTCCAGTCGTGCCACTTCCGATTGTTGGTTGTACAGGTCCGACATCGTCCGCAAACCCGCATCTACAAAACCCTCAATCTGAACCAATTGCTGCTTTTGGTTTTCGAGATTTTCTCCAGCTATTCGTACTAATTCTTGATCCAACAGCACCTGCAAATACCTCCGTGACACATCAAAAATCACCTGCTGCTTGGCACGGTTAAGTCCTTTTTCACCCGCTTCCAAAGCCAATATTGCAGATTGGGTATCAAGGATCCTTCTACCGGAATTAAACAGCGGCATAGTGACATTCAGGTTTCCCGTTAGGATGTCATTTGAGACGTTGGTAACCACAATCTCACCTTCTATCTGCTGGAATTGCTGACCCGTTTGCTGTAAAAGATTGGAGGACATTCCTACTGAAGGAAGATGGGAAAACATGGCCACTTGCTTTTCCTTTTGCAGTATGGACATGTTGTTTTGCTGTATTCTATAGTCCAGGTTTTTGGTCAAGGCCAGTTCGACTGCCATTTCAAAATTCATTGGAATGGTATCCTGAGCCTTTAATTTTCCCCAGACCAAACTTGCTCCAAGAAGCGTAAGCAAGGTGAATTTACTTTGTGATAGCTTCATCCGTTTTTATTCTACCGTCTACTAAATTGATTAATCGAGTTCCGAAATCGGCATTTTCCCGTGCATGCGTTGCCTGGATGATGGTGGTGCCTTCGGTATGTAATTCCTGGAAAATCTCCATGATTTCTTTCGCTTGGGCTGAATGCAAATTGCCGGTCGGCTCGTCTGCTAAAAGCACTTTTGGTCGTCCTGCAATGGCTCGGGCGATCCCTACCAATTGCTGCTGTCCTCCTGAAAGTTGCGCAGGGAAAAGGTCTTTTTTTGCCACCATATTAAACCTGTCCAGAAGATTGGCGATGATGCTTTTCCGCTCAGAGGAAGAGACATTCCGATAGAGCAAAGGCGTTTCTATGTTTTCGTAAACGGTAAGTTCATCGATGAGGTGGTAGGCTTGAAAGATGTATCCAAACTCACTTTTGTGGAGGTTGGATCGCTCTTTATCCTTCATGGTTTTGATGCGTTTTTCACCGAAAAAGTACTCTCCTGCGTAATCTTCATCCAATAACCCAAGGATATTCAGCAATGTAGATTTACCTGCTCCGGAAGGCCCCATGAGCGTGATAAATTCCCCTTCGTTTATCGTCAGGTCGATTCCCTTGAGAATAAAAATCCGCTGAAAACGTGACTCGATGTACTTATCTATTGCTTTGAGTTGGATCATTTTGAAAGTTGGAAAGTTGTAAAGTTTTAAGGTTGTAAGGTTGTAAGGTTGTAAGGTTGTAAGGTTGGAATCATCAGACTTTGGTCATCCGAAATCAAGCTTTTAATCACTTTTTAGCGTTTTGGACGGGTTCAGTGAAAAGACTTTCCAGCTTCGGTAACCAATTGTGATTAATGCTAATAGCAGGACGATCAAAACAGCATACAAATACGGCCAGATTCCGATGGAGGCTTTATTGGCAAAGGCTGAAAGCCAGGAAGAACTAAACCAAATCCCAAAACTGACAGCCAACACTGCCGAAATAGCCAAAAGCTTGAAGAAATCTGATGAAAGCACAGAAATCACATCGCCTTGGGTCGCACCTAAGACCTTGCGAATGCTGATTTCCCGAGTCCTTCTCAAAGCCACATAAGAAACCAGCCCGAACAGCCCCATGCCTGCTATGAAAATAGCGATACCGGAAAAAAGCCCGAAGATTTCCCCTACCCGCTGTTCTGAGCGATACATTTGAGCGTATTCCTGATCTACAAACTTGTAGTTAAAAGGCCGGTCAGGGACAAGTGACTTCCAAGACGCTTCCAGGCTTGCCAAATGAACTGCGGGATTTCCGGCCGGCATTTTCACCAGCAACACATTGGCCTGATCCGGATCAATGAAAATCACCATAGGACTTATCTGATGATGCAGCGAGTTGAAATGGAAATTTTTCACCACCCCTTTTACATTGGCAAGTCCGCCTCCGAAATCAACACGCTTGCCGATGGCTTCTTCCGGACTCCAGCCCAGGCGTTGAAGGGCAGATTCATTGAGAATTATAGGAAGTTGTAATGTGGAATCGTTCGCATAGGATCTGGATATGTCCGTCTCTGTGAAATTCTCACCGGCAAGAATCTCCAATCCAATGGTATTGACGAGGTCATTGTCCACAGAATAGCCCGTGATCATAAATTCCTTCTGATTGTCCCCTCCGGGAAAAATCGAATAGGAAGCTTTCACATGGATCGGCATATCAGATGCCAAAGCAATGGATTCAGCAGCTCCCGTGCGAAGCATTTCCTGCTTCACAGTTCCGATGGAATTGCGCATATTGTAATGATATGGCAAAGCTACTATCTGCTCCTTTTGATAACCCAAGTTGACTTCCTGCATGAAATCCAGTTGGGATTTGACCACAAAAGTGCAAATCAACAAACCCATGGACACAAAGAACTGGAAGACCACCAATGACTTTCTTACCCAGGCTCCACCTCCGATTTTCACTTTATTTCCCAGTGCTTTGATGGGTTCCAGACCTGAAAGGAAAATCGATGGATACAAACCGGACAAAATCCCGACTACCACCACCATTCCAGCCAAGATCAACAATCCTTCAAAAGAAAAAAGCAGTGCCAAATTCAAAGGAACTTCGCCCAATTTGACAAACTGAGGGGCCAGCAGATAGATAGTAAATAGGCTTAAAACCGCTGCACCAAAGGTCAAAAGCATCGATTCGGAAACAAACTGACCAAAAAGCTGTCCCCGGTCGGCTCCCATCACCTTTCTCAGCCCCACTTCCTTATTGCGCTCTGTGGCTTCTGCCGTAGCGAGATTTACATAATTAATAATTCCTATCGCCAACAAAAGGATCGCTACAACCCCAAAAATGTAAAGGTACTTAATGTCTGTACCCGGCTTCACTGTACTCAGCGTTTGGTCACCCAAGTGAATTTGGGTAACAGGTTGTGTTTGAAAGGAGGTTTGAAATCCATATTCCCGCTGTTCTTCCCCCAAATATTTCTCGACCATTTGGGGAAGTTTGGCTTCAAACTGACTCAAATCGGCATCTTTTCGAAGCTTTGCGTAGCTGTAATAATTACTTGGGGACCATTCCGGGTTTTTACCATGACGGTGGGTCTTGAATGAAGCCAAAAAATCAAAATCCAGGTGACTGTTACTTGGGAAATCCTCCATCACTCCTGTGATCAAATAGTCACTTCCATCGATTTTAAGCGATTTTCCTTCGGCGTTCTGCACCGAACCAAAGTAGCGTTTTGCGGTGCTTTCGGTTAGAACCAATTGGTTTGGTTCATTCAGAAGGGCTCCTTTTTGCCCAGCCAAAATTTCAAAGTCAAAAACCTCGTAAAAATTCTCGTCCACAAAAGCAAATCGAGACTCCTCTTGATTTCCCTGTCCGGCGTCGACCAACACAGAACTAAAAATACTCAAATCAAAAACCAGAGTTCCAGTTTCCACCTCAGGAAACTCACCAATCAAAGTTGGAACTAAGCTTGCGGGTGTGGTACCTACGAGTTGCATTTCGCCACCTGAGACAAACTCCTGATTGATTTTATAGATTCGATCGGCATCGGTGTACATTCGATCATAGCTCC
Organism: Algoriphagus boritolerans DSM 17298 = JCM 18970; assembly: GCF_900108085.1. GTDB lineage: Bacteria > Bacteroidota > Bacteroidia > Cytophagales > Cyclobacteriaceae > Algoriphagus > Algoriphagus boritolerans. The sequence goes on along the minus strand of NZ_FNVR01000001.1, from coordinate 406,195 downwards.
ATTCATGATGAATGTAAAGCGTGATCGAAAAGAAGCTAACCAGTGCTATGGTCAAGCCCAAAAGGTTGATGCCTGTATAAAGCTTCCGCTTTTTCAGGTTTCTAAAGGAGACTTTTAAGTAATTTTTCCACATAATGACAAAAGTTGAAAGGTTGTAAAGTTGGAAAGTTGGAAGGTTTCCTACCTACTTCCTGAATCCCGACATCTCCCATTCGTACTTCCTACTTTTATGCCATAAAAAATGCCCCTGAATTAGCTCCAGAGGCGATTTAGAAGATTTAAACCTATTCTTTTCTCGAACATTTTTGTTCGCCAGCGAACAATTCAGTGGGCAGAGGTCAGTGGGCAGTCACGGTGATCAGTAGGCAGAGGTCAGAGGTCAGGGGGCAGTCGCTTTATCAGAAGTGGTGAGTAGTGAATAGTAAGAGGTTACTAGTTCCCATATGTCAGTTATCCGAACAAATTCTTGGTTCAACCTTCTTGTCTCTTGCCTCTTGCCTCTCTTAGTCTTGATAATTGTGTCTTGATATTTGCTACTAAACTTAAAACTTTCGATACTTTCCTCCCAGGTACTTATTGGCCTTTTTCTCGGCAAACAGTGCTTTTTCTGAATCCCAATTCAGGGTCTGATTAGGAAAACGACCGGCGATCACACCGAGCAAGATCGTTTCGGTCAATCTCGCAGAATACTCAAATGGCGCACTGCATTCATCTTTTCCGAGGCAGGCATCCACAAACTGATGGTAATGCTTTTTGCTTTCTCCGGCATAATCTTTCACAGGCGCACCGAGTTTGAACGGTTCCACATCGAATTCCTCATACTTCCCATTTACGATGAGGCGCGGTAACTGCTGAAAGTGTGGAAGCAACAATCTTCCTTTTTCACCCATAAACATCGCTCCCTGATCAGGCAATTCTTCTCCATTTGGAAGTAAAAGATCTTCATGATCTGCGGGAGCCCCAGGACCATCATACCATACCCATTTTAGCGTTACTGCGGTATAGGGAGTGCCTGGGAATTCGTAAGTCACCACATTATTTTCAGGAAACCCGAATCCGGTTGGCTTCCGGCAGTTGTTGAGGATTGTTCTGGGCACATCGAGCTGAAGGGCATTGTATGGGGTATCAAAGATATGAACACCCATATCGCCTAAGGTTCCACAGCCATAGTCCAACAACTTTCGCCAATTGCCAGGATGATACACGCCTTCCTTAAACTTTCGCTTTTTGGCTGTTCCCAGCCAGAGATCCCAATTCAAGTTTGTTGGAATAGGATCGCTGCCTTTTGGTTTGGGTCCATCGTAGCCCCAGTTTTTGGGAGACCAGGCACGGACAGTATGAACTTTCCCAATGATTCCAGACTGAATTAGCAGCGTTGCAAGTTTATAGTCATAAAAAGAATGAACCTGAATACCCATCTGCGTCACCAGATTTTTCTCCTCGGCCATTTTTCTCATGGCCCTGGCTTCAGAGACATGATGCGTGAGGGGTTTTTGGCAATAAACTGCTTTATTCATTTCCATTGCCATCAGTGAGGCAGGGGCATGAGTATGATCCGGAGTCGATACGATGACAGCATCAATATCATCTTTCATTTCTCGGAGAAGCTCCCGGTAATCCACGAAAGTCTTGGCATTGGGGAAAAGTGCTGTCGCATTGCTCAGGGCATGGGTATCTACATCACAGAGCGCGACCACCTCCACCAATTCATGGGAAGAAATGGCCCGAAGATCTTCCATTCCCATACCGCCTAATCCAATATGAGCGGTTCGTAGTTTTCCATTGGCCCGGGCTTGCGCAAGGAGTGAAGGAGCCAAAAATAATCCGGCAGCACCTAGGCTTGACTTTTTCAGAAAGTCCCTTCGATCGATGAATTGAAGATTCTTGTTCATGAGGTTTGGGGGTAAATTTGGGTGAATTTCAATAGTTATGTTCTTTTAAAAACTGATCAATCAGAATCCTATTATTCCGTTGGATCATTACTAGCAACGGGGCAACTTCGGTCTCCCGCCTTGGGTCTTCCAGCCTTTTTATAATTCTTTGATGTCAATATTTCGAAATCGGACCACGTCTCCATGACCCAAAAAGCCAATGTGCCCGCTACTTCTTTTTAATCCCGGATGATCTTTTCCGTCTAATGTCCCATTTCTACTCGCTTCCAGGTAATCACCTTCCAAGATGACTGCTCCATTTAGAATGACTTTTATTTTTGGATGCTGGACGATGACTTCTTGCTGATTCCATTCACCGGCAGGTTTCAAAAATCCTCTTTTGGCAGGAATTACACCATAAACCGAACCGTGATATTGATAGGCTTTCAACCCTGCATATTTTTCAGCCTCGTTATCCAAAATCTGGATTTCCTTGCCTGCATAAGCTGCATCACCTTCCAAAGGCGCATGAATTCCCAGTCCGTTATTTGCTCCGGGAGTCAATTGAAATTCAAATCGAAGAATAAAGTCTCCATATTCCTTTTCAGTAAAAAGATTTCCTCCTCCCCCGCCATTGGGTTCGATGACGATCATGCCGTCCTTGGCCTGATAGGAAGTTTTGTTTCCAATCCAACCCTCGAGATTTTTGCCGTTGAAAAGTGGGGTGAAACCTTGGTTAGATTCCTGAGCCAATGAATTAAGGCCCGGTGAAAAAATAAGGAAAAGGAAAATTAGCTGGTGCCAAAACCGAAATTGCATGTCCTAATGCGTTTATTAATGAGTCTTCTACAAATCTATTGGACAAATTGAGATTTTATGTGTTTATAATTTGAATTTTATTGGCCATCCCGATAGTTATCGGGAGGAATCTCGCAAGGTCTACAATCATCCCTCTGTGTGTCACCGAAGGGAGCCTGCTCGATTTCATCAGACTTTGAAAGATTTTTAATGGTCTGATGGAATCTCGCAGATTTGGAAAATCAATTCTCCGTTTGAAATTTGAGTTTTGCTCGATTTGAGGATTTTTGTTTCGAAATACTTCAAGGTTACAGGGTTAGTGGTTTTGAAAACTTTCATCTGATTATAATTGGTTTGTTTAACTCATTTTATTTTCTCAGGTAATAGCAGAAAAACGCTAAGAAGTTAAATTTTCATCTACATGCTCGCGGCAATACTCCTGTGTGCTTAGCGCTTGATGTCAATTTCATCTACGGGGTTTCATTGTTTGGGCAATGATGTTTCAACCTCCAGTAATGACCGACCTTTGTTTTTTATGCTACCATTTCTTTGTTTAGTTTAACTCCAAGCTCCTTGAGTTTATCTAGGTGCATTTGGATTTGTCTGTCCTTTTTTCGGTTGTCCAAGTAGTCTCCTCCGAGTTCTTTGTATGCTGTTTTGTCCTTGAGGATGAAGTAGGCCGCTACCAGGATCTTATGTCCTATTGCTACCAGCGCTCTTTTTTTACCTCTTCTTCCCACCAGACTTTCATACTTGCTTCTCAGATAAGTTTTCTTGGTTCTTGTTGCTGCCCAGGCAAATTGCGTGAGCATAGATTTTAAATATTTATCCCCGTGGGTGGTCCGTGTACTTTTTTTTTACCGCCCGATTCATTGCTGCCCGGGCTCACTCCTGCCCAGGAGGCTAAATGCTGTTCGTTGGGAAAACGGCTCATGTCATTGCCGATCTCTGCGAGTATGTAAGCAGCTCCGTCTTTGCCCACTCCGGGAATCGTTTCCAAAAGCTTGGCGTCCAGTTCCAGCTCATTGGCTTTGAGCATCTTTTCAATCTGCTCATCCAACTTGGTGATCAGACGCTCTTTTTCGGCAATCGATTCCTTTACCATCTGAAGCATAAACCGATGGTGGTCGGTCAGTTTGCCCCGGAGTGAAGCAGCCAGCTCTTCTTTGGTGCAGTGCATTTTTCCGTGATGAAAATTGACCAATTCATCCACATTTTCCTCCCCATCGATCAGTGCCTTGATGATCTTGGTAGCCACGGCCCCGCTCATGTCGCTGACCACACTGGAGAGCTTGATGTTGGCATCTTCGAGTATCTTCTGAATCCTGTTCTTCTCCGAGGCAACTTGGTCGATTACTTTCCGCTTGTATCGGGTTACATCCCGCATCTCCCGGATGGGCTTGGGCGGTATGAAGCTTCCTTTCAACAACCCGCAAAGCAACAGCTTGGCAATCCACTTGCTGTCCTTCTTGTCGGTTTTGTGGCCGGGTACGTTCTTAATATGCCGGGCATTGACCAAAATGACTTCAAAGTCTTCTTCTAATACATTGTAGACAGGCTTCCAATAGACCCCTGTACTCTCCATGGCTACATGGGTGACACCGCTTTCTTTCAACCAATCCCGAAGTTGTTCAAGCGATTCGGTAAATCCATCATAAGAACGGGTCTCTTCTTTCAGTCCTGCGCCCTTGATGGTGGCTACGATCAGTTTTTTGTGGACATCTATCCCACAACCTCTTTCTATGAGTTGATCAAAGTTTACAGTTTGAGTGTTCATGACTGTTATAGTTTCCCGATTGATTTTTACGAGGAGGATTGTTGCTGGGATATAATCATCCCCCTGTGTGTCGTTCGCCCGTCATGGGTATTTCATCTGTTTATAATTTATTTTTCAATGGTCAGATGGAATCTCGCATGGTTTATAAACATCCCAGTGTGTGACGATCTTCGTCATGCTCGATTTCATCTGTTTTTAATTTTTTTTTCAAAGGTCAGATGGAATCTCGCATGGTTTATAATCATCCCGGTGTGTGACGAACTTCGTCATGCTCGATTTCATCTGTATATAATTTATTTTTCAAAAGTCAGATAGCCTGTCCCGATCTTTCATCGGGAGAATACCCCCATATAATCATGCTCCTGTGTGTCGACCGTTCGACATGGGTATTTCATAGCCAAAAAGCTCGAAGAAATCCCCGCTTACCAAAGTCACCGACTGATTAAATCCATCACCATTTTCGCGATTGAATAGAAAATTATTGGGAACAAAATTGGTATAGGCAACTTGGTCAGCCATATTTTCCTCAATCATGGACTGCAATACCAAGGGGAGCGATGGAAACTTAAATTCGCCCTGATCTCCATTTTGAACCCGTAGCACGCTGTACGAGGATTCTTTTTCCGGTTGGAAAGAATCAAAACTTGTCTAAAACTGAATATAAAAAACCAGTTGGATTGTCTCTGCGATTCCTACAGTGAGGCCTATCAGGTTGACGAGGGTATAGGAACGATGCTTGAGCAAATTGCGGAATCCGCTTTTCAGATAATTGATCCACATAACCTGGTAAATTAAAGTATTGATTTAGCTCAAATCAAAAGGCATTGGTTAATTGCACTTTTGGTCACACTCTCTGTTTCCACTTTTATGCCATGAAAAAAGGTCCAAAATTGATTGTTTTGAACCTTTATTTATTTTTCGGACAGATACTTCGAACATTTTTGTTCGCATCCGGGCAAAAATAAATTGAACTCATCGGAAAATGAGGGGGAGAGTTCGGGATCAAGTTATTAATCCCGAAAACCGATTCATTTTCCGAGTTTGAAGAAATCCGGATAGACAAATACGGGATGGCCTTTGAGGATCTGCAAGCGGCCGATCTAGATGGAGACGGAAAACCGGAACTTATTGCCTCAGGGCGATACACCAAAAATCTAAAGATCTATAGGAATCGCGATTAGAAGAATCTGAAAGTGAAGGCAGAAACTCACTTATTCAAGAATTTCTAAACCTGAAGAGCAGTGAGACACTCACAGGATCAATAATTTCAGCCTTGATATTGCTCGCAGCCACTTATTTTTTCAAAATCTCAAGCATCCCTTCCACAGTCCTTTTACCGATTCCCGGCACAAGCAGTAGGTCCTCTATTTCGGCATTGAAGACCGCCTGAAGACTTCCAAATTTCATCAACAGCCTTTCTGCCTTATCCACACCAATTCCCGGAAACCCTTCAAGAATGTGAAGCTTTTGAGCCAAAAGAGGATCTTTTTTCGGTTTTGAATGAAAAGTTCTGGGGTAAAAGCGTTGTTCCTCCAATTTATCCCGGGTAAGTTGCTTAAAGCCCTGAAGCATGACTTCAACGGATTCATGCGTGTTTTTGGTCCGCAAAATCGGAAGTCTGAAAGCCATAGAAATGGAAAGCAGTATCCCCTGAATTGCCTTTGGAGAAAAATCAGTCTTCCTGAATTCCCTGTTTTTACCTTCCAAAACAATACAGGCAGGAATACGGCTGTTTACCAGTTTTCCGGCTTGGGTAAACAATCGACCATCTTTTATCGAAAGACAAAAATCAGGAATGGACTTTCGCTCAACCAAAAAATCCCTGTCCAAAAGATAATCCCCAACTGCCAATCTCCGCCGGTGAATGATCATATTTCCCAATTTCCGAAACTCCTGTTCTAAAGCAACTGGCTCACGATCATCGATGGTGACTTGTAAGGGAAAGTAACGGGAAGACTTCAGGATATTGGCCATATAAATGACAGGAAGGACTTATCCAAGTTACAGGTTATCCTTTTACACCCCATGGATCAATCCGGATTAATAAAAGATGTTTTTGGCTATTACCCAAATTCTAGCTACATCACAGCGGTCACTGACTACGGACAGGCAAAAAAATAATTGAACTCATTTAGAATTTTATCCTTTTTTTTCAGCTAGCTTTATTCCAAAATGCTGTTAATGCGGGTTTGGGGGACATTATTCTTATTTCTCGGTCTAGTCGGATCCTTGGTCTTCGGAGCAGATCACATCCCTGACCAGTGGAATCAAAATTCCCCCGAAAACGGACTGATTTCAAAATCAGATTTTTTTGTTCAGCACCATTTCAATGGAGAAGTCGGCGAACCTTTATCCAACTGCTTTATTCCTGAAAGACCTGCTTTTCACTCCCTTCAGAAGGTTGGTTCGGCAAAGGTTCTTCTTGCCAATCTTACAGGCCTATCAGCCAAATGCCAATTTTTGGGACGCTGCTACCTAAAATCAGCTCTAACCATCGAGACAGGTTTACCCGCGTTTCGCATTGCTTTTCCGCACCACTATTTCACCTAGCCCAGGGGATCTTTCGCTTTTCCAAATTAGGTAATCTCCTAATGATCAAAAGGTTTTAAATCCTTTGCTTTTAAGGTAAGGCATTCTTATCAGAATTCAGTTTCCGGAATATCCCACCAGGACTGCATGCTGATATGCCTGTCATGCCAGCAAGTCAATTCAGTATTTCCCAATCCTTCTTTCTATGTCACTTCCTAAATCAAGCGGAGTCTTGATCCTTCTAGCCGTATCGGCTTCTCAAGCGGCCATTTTCATCGTAATCAACCTCCTATTTCCGGGCACTGTAGGCGACTCGCTGATGCTGATCAGTAGGTGGATCGGTTTGGTAGCCGTGGTGGGTTATTGTCTCAAAAAAAGCTCGCTTACCACCTGGATATTTGGCAGTATGCTCATCGGAACGGCAATCGGAACAGATTTCCCCGAGGTAGCGATGAACCTGAAAGTGGTCAGTCAGCTTTTTCTCAAGCTAATCAAAACTGTGATCGCCCCCCTGCTTTTTGGGACGCTCGTGGTAGGCATTGCCGGCCATTCCAACCTAAAGCAAGTAGGAAGAATGGGCTGGAAATCGCTTTTGTACTTTGAAGTTGTAACCACTTTGGCCCTGTTGATCGGTCTGTTGGCCATCAACATTTCTCAAGCTGGTGTCGGTATCGAACTGCCCGTGGGTGAAGTCCCGCTGCAGGGCACAGCTCGAACCTGGCAGGAAGTGATCCTCCATATTTTTCCGGAGAATATTGCCAAATCGGTTGTAGAAGGGGAAATTCTTCAAATCGTCATTTTTAGTATCCTTTTCGGGATCGGATTGGCGCTGGTAAAGGATGGAAAAAAGAAGCAAGTCATGCTATCCTTCACGGAGAGTCTGTCCGAAGTGATGTTCAATTTCACGCGGATCATCATGTATTTTGCTCCTTTCGGAGTCGGCGCAGCAATCGCTTACACAGTAGGTGAAATGGGCCTGGGAATCTTGGTCAACCTCTTCCATTTGCTCGTCACCTTGTACGTCGCCCTTTTAGCATTTTTAGTCTTGGTATTACTGCCTATCGCGCTGCTGCTAAAGATACCGGTAATCAAATTTTTGAAAGCCATCTCCGAACCTGTCTCTATTGCCTTTGCCACCACGAGCTCAGAGGCAGCCCTTCCGAAAGCAATGGAGGCTATGGAGAAGTTTGGAGTTCCACGCAAAATCGTAGCATTTGTCATACCCACAGGCTACAGCTTCAATTTGGACGGCACCACCCTTTACCTCGCTTTGGCTTCTATTTTCGTCGCCCAAGCAGCAGGGATCCAACTGAGTATTGCGGATCAACTTCTCATGGTGCTGACCCTCATGCTGACGAGCAAAGGGGTGGCAGGAATCCCAAGAGCTTCCCTGATTATCCTGATGGGAACTGCCGCAAGCTTCAACCTGCCCATGGCACCCATTTTCCTGATTTTGGCGATCGATGAACTTATGGATATGGCAAGGACATCTGTCAACGTAATCGGTAACTGCCTGGCTACCTGTGTGATTGCAAAATGGGAAGGTGAGTTTGGATTGCCACCTGAGGAAAATCTCGAACTGATCGAATCCGAAGTCGTTGTCGTACAGGAATTGCCCCAATCAGTAAAAAATTAACTACCTATAAATCCAAAATTCAGATGTATGAATTTATCAATTCTATTTTAGAACTTCTGAGTCCGGAACTGATCATTCGGCGGGGTGGACTCCTGCTTTTATTAGCGATCATATTTACTTAAAACGGGCTTTTCTTTGGTTTTTTTCTACCCGGAGATTCACTATTGTTTTTGGCAGGCATGCTATGCGGGCTGCCAATTTTGGAAGTCTCCATTTATGCCTTGGTATTTTACATTGCCGCAGCAGCCTTTTTGGGATATATCGTCTCTTATTTCATAGGGCTAAAACTCGGAAAATGGCTGCTGACGCGACCGGACTCTCTCTTTTTCAAGTCAAGCTACCTGAATGTCGCGGCCTCTTACTTCGAAAAGCGGCAGCATGGTGCTATTATCATAGGACGATTCATTCCGATCATCCGAACCTTTCTACCGCTTTGCCTGGGATTGATCAAATCCAATTTTCGGAATTTCATGGTCTACAACCTGATCGGTGCATTGGTCTGGACCTCAAGTTTGGTGCTGGCCGGATATTTTCTGAAAATCATCTTCCCCGAACTCATCCATTACCTGGAGTGGATCATAGTGAGTCTGATCGTCATTACCTCCATTCCCCTGATCAGACAATACTTAAAAATCAAGCGTGGGACCGGCGGATAAGGCAGAAGGGGTGAAGTGAGGAGATGCAAAAACATTTTCATCTATCTGAATTGGATAATCAGAAGAACTTTTTGATATTCTGACCCAAAACCACCACTCATGTACGTCAAAAGGCATTACCACATTTGGAGCACGATCCGCTGGTCCAAAAAACCATTGATCAACGCACTGTTTTACTCAGCTGCAGTAATCGTGTGCTACGAAATCACAAGAATTCCCTTTTCGCTTCCTTGGCAACCGATATCGGTAATCGGTATCGCAGTGGCATTTTACCTGGGTTTCAAAAACAACAGTTCCTACGACCGGGCTTGGGAAGCCCGAAAAATCTGGGGTGCCATCGTCAATGACAGCAGGTCGATCGCCATAGGCATCATGAGTCTCTCCTCCCCTGCGGTGGCTTTTGAGTGGAAAAAGAAGTTTGTCCACCGACATTTAGCTTGGATTATTGCCTTAAAACATGCCATGCGAAAAGGTAAAACATGGGAACACAATGCCAAAATCGAAAACTTAATCTTCACCCCATATTTTCAGCAAGAAGGCATGAGAGGCCCGGAAGCCGAACTTGAAAAATACCTTTCCACCCCGGAAATCAACAAACTAAAATCTTTCACAAATATGCCCTTCCATCTACTCAAAACACAAAGTTTGGAATTGAAAAAACTGGAGGAAAGTGGGGGAATCACCGAATACAAGCATGTCTACCTTCAGCAGCTGCTCTCCAAACTGATGGACAGTCAGGGCATGTCCGAACGAATCAAAAATTTCCCTTTCCCAAGACAATATGCCTCTACAGGTTTATTTATCAATTACATTTTTTGCGCGTTGATCCCTTTTGGTTTACTCGACATTTTCGAACAATCCACCAAACTGCATTATTGGCTAACCGTGCCTTTCTCCACGATAATTATTTGGATTTTCTTTTTGGTAGACCGAATTGGAGACTATTCCGAAAATCCATTTGAAGGTGCCTACAACGATGTGCCGATTTCTTCTATTGCACGGGTGATAGAAATTGATTTGCTCGAAATGCTGGAGGAAAAAGAAATTCCGGCGCCTTATCCTGTTGAAAACGGGTTTTTGATGTAAACAGGATTATAGAAATTCAATGGATGATTTTTGTGAAGGATAGAGTTATCCAATCTGTCTTTAGGCTAGTTTTAAACGGTCCTCTATTCCAAGCTATATGAAATCGAGCATGATTAAAAAGTCACACACTGGAATGATTGTAAACCTTGCGAGATTCCATGTGACCAATAAACTTCAAGTTATAAACACACATGAAAGTTAAAAAACTGATTACTAACAGGAATCAAGAGTTCAGGATTGGCAAATCTAATGGCTAAATATAACTTAGTTATGCAAGAAATCCTGTCAGTTCCTTGTCATTTTTTCAGTAAAAATCTGTCAAAATTTCCCAAAATAGGCTTGGCATTTAACTTGTAATCTAACCCTTGAATTGCAATTCAAAAGCTAGTTTCTTGAAATTATTGATTTATGCTTGCGCATGCCAAGTTCAGATTGATTGTAAAAGTTTAAATGTTCAACAATTAAAATTTGAAAGCCATGACTAACCTAATTAAAAGAAACGGAATCTCGCCTTCTACCCCATCCTTTTTCGATGATACCGTCTGGAGAGACCTCTTTGGATGGGATAACTGGGCAACTCAAGGCAACACGCTACCAAAGGTTAATATTATGGAAAACAATGAAGCCTTTATGGTAGAAATGGCAGCACCAGGGATGAAAAAGGAAGATTTTCATGTGGAATTGGATAACGATACTTTAATTATCCAGTCTGAAAACTCTTTCGAGAATACGGATGAAAACACTTCGTTTACCAGAAGAGAATTCAGCTATCAATCCTTTAAGAGATCTTTCTATCTTCCCAATACTGTGGAAGCTGACCAGATCAAAGCCAGTTACAGGGACGGAATACTGAGGCTGGAAATTCCAAAAAAGGAAGAAGCCAAAAGGAAACCCGTTAAATCCATTGCGATTTCTTAAAGTTGAGGCAGCCCAGAAGGCTGCCTTATTTGTTTTCTATCCCCTAATTTTAAAATTTCTTTCCCTACATTCAGTCTTTTAATTTGTTTTATGTGGATTCGGTTAGCTGCACGTACCCAAATTAGGGCAAGATTGAGTTCCAATTGAATGTGCTGTTGACAGTCGTCTGTGGACGTATATCCGGATACAAAATACCCTAAATCTAGTTCACGTGCATCAGTGCGGATACACATAATTTGTTTTTCTTATTTCCTATTAAGCAACTACAGGTGACCTGTTTTTACTGTATTTTACTACTCTGATTTTTGCTTCTAAACCTTGGTACTTGAACTGAACACGGTGAACTGCCTACTCCACAAATGGTTCCTGCTGACTCAAGCAGTGAAATGATCCCAATCCCCAGATGATATCCGTGCTGTCAATCCCCACCACTTTCCGCTGTGGAAAGCATTCCGTCAGGATGTCCAATGCCTTTTGATCGTTTTTGTCTCTAAAAGTTGGAACTACTACTACTTCATTAGCTATGTAAAAATTCGCATAAGAAGCTGGTAGCCGCTGATTTTCGTAGATGACAGGACTCGGCGTTGGGAGCTCCACGATGTTCAGTTGCTTGCCGTTTTCAAGGCGCATTTTCTTCAATAAAGCCAGATTTTCGACCAAGATCTTGTGGTTTTGGTCTGCTTTATTTTCCTCCACTACAGTCACCACAGTATCTTCATTCACAAAGCGAGTGATGTCATCGATATGTCCATCGGTATCGTCACCAACGATGCCATCCCCTACCCAGAGAATATGCCTTACTCCGTAATAATCACGAAGGTACGTCTCGATTTGAGCTTGGTTTAGGGTTGGATTTCGGTTTTCATTAAGCAAACAGGCCTTAGAAGTTAGTAAGGTTCCTTTTCCGTTGAATTCTACCGAACCGCCTTCCATGACGATCCCCGGACGAAAGCTGGGAATTCCCAAATACGTGGCAATGTGAAGCGGAATCATATTGTCCAGATCGTGGGGGGGATATTTCTCTCCCCAGGCATTGTATTCCCATTTGACGATGGCTTTCTTATATTCAGAATCAGGATTAATCAAAAAAGCAGGTCCGTGATCGCGGCACCAAGCGTCATTGGTTGGAAAAAAATGAAAACTCACATTGCTTAGCTTCACCTCAGCTTTCTTAAGGTGCTTCACAGCAAAACCTTTCATCTCCTCATCGGCCACATTGATATTGACCTTCTGACCTGCGGCCACTTCTTTGACAAACCGGGAATAGGGTGCAAAAATCTTTTCAATTTTCCCTGGCCAGCTTTCTTCCTTGTGGGGCCAACTCAGCCACATGGACTCCTGCGGTGCAAATTCCGCAGGAAAATAATAGCCCAATTCCGCAGGAGTGGCTGCCCCTGATCTGGCAAGTTCAAAAACGTCTCTCATGGCCTACTCCTCGTCTAGGTAGCGTTTGGTGATCGGAGCATAGGAGTCAATCCGTCTGTCTCTCAAGAAAGGCCAATGTGTACGGTACCGATCCGAACCGGTCAGATCCAATTCTTCCACATGGATTTCTTCTTCCAAATGAGGCGCTTTATAGGTGACTCTTCCAAAGGCATTGGAAACAAAAGACCCTCCCCAAAACTGCATCGGGCCCTCGATTCCTGTTCTGTTGACAGAAACTACCGGAATGCCGTTCGCCACTGAATGCGAACGCTGAATCGTCTGCCAGGCATTGTATTGATCATCATTCGTTTGCTCATCCTGATGCAAGGCCCAGCCGATCGCAGTCGGATAGACTAAGAAATCAGCACCTTTCAACGCTGTAATTCTGGCCGCCTCCGGATACCACTGATCCCAGCAGATGAGGACACCGATCTTGCCGAACTTGGTAGGGAAAACCTTGTAACCTAAGTCGCCGGGTGTGAAGTAAAACTTCTCAAAATAGCCCGGATCGTCAGGAATATGCATCTTTCGGTATTTGCCCAGGTAGGTTCCGTCTGCATCCAATACCGCAGTGGTGTTATGATAAAGGCCTTCTGCTCTTTTTTCAAAAAGAGAAGCTACGATCACCACGCCAAGTTCTTTGGCCAAGGCTCCGAGCGTATCAGTCGATGGGCCGGGGATTGGTTCGGCGAGAAGGAAATTATCATAATCCTCCACATCGCAAAAATAGAGCGATCTAAAAAGTTCCTGCAGAACAACGACTTGCGCGCCTTTCTCGGCAGCAGTGCGGACACCTGCGATAGTTTTCTCCATATTTTCGGCCACATCCCCAGAGCAACTGAGTTGTACCAGACCTACTTTGACGGTTTTGTTTGACACAGCTAAGGCGTTTTTGATTCGAGAGCAAAGATACCTTGGGTGGCGGGGAATGGCAAATGGAGATTTGGGCGGATTGGGAGATTTGAGGACTGAAAGATTTGGATTTGGTAGAACCTAAAAGTTTGAAAGAATTTTACACTTTTTGAGCATAAAAAAATCAACTTTTTTTCTTTTACTGATTTTTGTTTTTCCAATTAATTCTTGGAGTCAAACCCTTCTATATGTAATCTGTCTTTTAAGGGTGAACTTTCTATTGACGCTTGGTGGAACTCGCAATTCCTACCGGATATTCTTTTCAATTTATGATTGGCTTTTAGAATACCAACAAATCATTTAAGTATCAAACTTTCAAAACTCAAACCTTTCATTAAGGCTGAAGATTCCACCTCCAGGCTTATTCTTGACATAATCCTCAAGATAAATCCGATCTCGAAATCTTCTCTTTCAATTCAACGTTCCTTATCTTGTTGTTGATAAGCAAAAGAAATCATGTCAGAAACACTTAAAGATTCGGTTCATCAGCTCGTAGAAGAAATAAACAACGAGCAACTTTTAGAGACACTTCGGGATTTCCTTTCACTGAGAAAAGAAACTCCCCATGGAAAACTTTGGGAAGAATTACCGGAAGATAAAAAAAAGGAAATTCTATTGGCTTTGGAAGAGTCAGCCGATGAGTCAACTTTGATTTCAAGAGAAGAATTTTTAAAACGAAAAAAATGAAAATCCTCGTCAGCAAACGAGCGAATAAAGATTTTTTGAGAATTTTAAACTATTTGGAATACAATTGGGGCTTAGGTTCAGTTGAAAAATTCAAATCTATAACCAATGACTTCTTGGATATTTTGGAAAGCTTCCCCGAAATTGGTGTGATGGAATTTCCCGAGAAAGATATTCGTGGATTTCAGCTTACATGGCAAACTAGGGTCTTTTACACTATAAGGTCAACCTATATTCTGATCTTGGCTTTTTTTGATGTAAGGCAAAATCCGAAGAGTAAGAACCTTTAGTATTTTAAATTTTCAAGTCCTTTCAAGGTGTATTCTGTCTTTTCAAAATCAGGTTCTTGGAATAGCTGAGTGGAATTTGAATTCTATGGTAATGCCTATCCTTTTCTGGGTTTAATCTGATTTTTTAAAGGTGAACTTTCTATTGATGCTAAGTGGAATTTACAATTCCACCCTCCTATTTTTGCCAATTTGCAATTGGCTTTAAAATCAAACCCAGTGCCGCAAATTCCAAAATATTGATCTCCTGTAAGGCCTATCCTTAATCCTCCCCCATCATCAAGTCAACAAACTCCTCCTTGGAAACTTCGCCTGCCTTGACTTTTTTATAAAAAGGTTCGACTACTTTAAGTGCTTCTGATGCCAATGCCTCTTCGACAAGTGGATGCAGTGGAAAAGAAATCAGCACAAAATGATCTTCCAATAACATGTACAAAAAAATTGCTGCCCGCAGTTGTCCCGTTTTGGCGTAATAATAAATCCAAGGCGAATAGAAGGACTGTAATTCCGTAACATGAAACTTCTCCCGGTCCGGTAAAAAATCCTGGATTTTGGTAAAATCGTTCATAGCCTCCGGAATGGAATCAACCTCACCCATTTCAATCAATGATTGAGCGTGGCAAGATAGGCCAAACAGGTAGTCAGGGAATTTTTCTTTCATCTCCAAGGCGATTTCCAATGACTTAGGAAGATCCCCGCTGCGTTGGAAATATTCCCACTTGTACTGGTAAAGAATTCTATTTTTTGGAAATTTTTGGATTCCGGATTCTATCATTTCCAGCAATTCCGGATCGCTTTCATCAAATTCCAAGTCAGAAAATCCCAGCCTTTCATAGACTTCAGCCATGTATTCTTGTTCTTTTTTGCTAAAGGAATACTTGGAGGTAGGCTCCTCCGTGTGTAGAATCTCCAAAAATGGAGCAAACATCGGCTCCTCAATCATTTCATCATAAGCGTATTCCGGCAAACGGGTAAGCGTAAAGATCACAATATCAAAAGGTAAGTTTTCAAAGTTTTCGTCATTATAAAACTCCTCCCATTCCCATTCATTCCAGGCAAAACAAGTATCTGAAAATTTATCATCCATATCTTCGTCTTCCCAGTCTTCCTCATCATCCAATTCATCCCCATCAAAGAACGGATCAAACTCATTTCGAATGATTTCATAAGTCCCGGTTTGACCATACTTCATAATTTGCCGCTCAAAATAAAGCGCACGTTCATCATCAAAATTCAGGTACAAATGCGCTTTTCCACCTTCTCCTAAGGGAACCTCTATCCTGGGAAAATCATCCGAATCCTCATCCAAAATCAACTCCGCAAACCTAAAATCCTCATGTGGTGCAATCCCAAATTCCTCAGCAAATGCAATCGATTCAAAAATCACATTATGGATCAATTCATAGGAAACAGGTTCAAAATCCAGCAACATTCCCTCCTTATATCTTTGCAAAATTTCCCGGTAGAAAGACTCGGGTTCATTCACAAAAAACAGGACATCCTTGGCTCCTGTGCACAATAAATCAACCAAAACGGAGGTAAAAGTTATATTTCCATTGACATGCTTTCGGGCCAAGATCACCGGAAACTTCTTGATTAGTTCCCAATTTTTTGGCAAAAGACATTCATAAACCGGTAGCTTTCGGGCATTACCGGTTTTCAGGTAGGTCATAGGATTAAAAGTTGTTTTTTGGGGTTTGGATTTCTTTTTTGCCATGATCTGGTACTTTTTATTGCAAGGTAAAATGCCCAATTAGAATTTCTGGCTGAAATTCTATTTTTTTAATTTCAACAGCTTGAAAATTGACCTGATTAAATCTTAGGCAGGGAATTGAATTTTTCAAAACTCAACTCTCATTTGAGATTTGACTTATAATTCACTGTTTGTACTTTTTAATTCTCGGTGGTAAAAAAAATCATAATAGAATTTGACTGCCAGTTACTACTAGATTTAGCGCAGACAAGTCCGGCTTAGCAGTCCCAATCTTTTTAAACCCGGATTCCAAGACGTTGTGAAAGTAACCTCCTTGAGCAAACTCTTTGGAGGTAGATGGAGTAAACTATCAAATGAGACTTGTAAATAAATCCCCTTAAGCCTCGAAACAAAAAACCGGATTCTTTTTCTCAAGTAAGGGAATTGGGCCAAATTCAGTGTCTTCATTTTTCCGAGTAGTAATACTAAAGGTATATTCTTTTTATTTGACAGGAAAAATCCAGGCATTCCTCGTCTAAATTTAACTTATATCTTCTTGGAAAATACCGTTTGGCCATTCTTACCATAAAACCTACTTTTAGCTCAACCTAAACCCATAAACCTATGAAGAAGCTTTTTCTTTTTACGCTCCTGATTTGCTTGGGAGCGTTCGCCTCCTTTGCCCAAAAGGGCAACAAGGAACGAATCAAAGTCCACAGCAAAGCACTCGAAGGAAATCTCATCGGCGATTCGGCTGACCGGGATGTAACCGTTTACCTTGATCTTCCAGTTCAAAATGGAGAGCCCCGCCAAGATGTCATCAATAAGATTATCGCCAACCGCACGCTCAATTTTGTAGATCAATACATCCTGAATCTCAAAAAACTCAAGGCCATCGGCATGGATGCAGGATTACAGGACAGGAGCATCAGCAATGCCACCAAAACCCTGCACGAGATCTTGGACTCCTATCAGATCGACCACGTCTACGAAAGTTATGAGGGCGATCACCTCAACCGAATCGCCGAGTGAATTCAGACGAAAGTGCTTCCCTTTTTCTCCGAAAACTTGGCCTCTGAGGCTCCAACACCAACTGAAGTCATCGAGAATGGCGGCAAAGGAAACTTTCCTGCGATAATGACTAGTGCTACTTCCCTGCCGACTCATACGCTATTCCAACCTCAGGATTTGTCCAAGTGTGGAGGCGCCAACAAGCTACCGATCATCGCTTGGGGCAATGGGGCCTGCTTTGATTCTCCATGGGAACATGTCAACTTCCTAAATGAAGTGGCTTCCCATGGCTTCTTAGTCATTGCCATTGGCACATGGAAGAGTTCACTTCCTTAAAGCATTCTAATCTCAGCACTTATAGATTCCAATTTCTAGCTAAATTAGGCAAACCAACCAACCGCTTTATGAAAAAAATTTTCCTTGGACTAGTCCTTATTCTAGTTGCTTTAGCTGCTATCCTGCTTTTCAATACCTTCCAACTTAGCTCAAAGCAAGTCGCGGCAGAACCAATTGAGAAATTGGAAATATCTGATGATGTATTTCTAAATCTTTCAAAAGCCATTCAATTCCAGACCATTTCCTACAGTGAAGATGCTGTTCCGGATTCTGCTGCTTTTTTTGGATTTCATCGATTTCTTGCCGAGACATTCCCGCTCACCCATGCAAACTTGACTTTAGAAAAAATCTCCGATTACAGCCTGATTTACAAATGGGAAGGGTCAGACGCTTCAAAAAAACCAATCATCCTGTTGTCACATCAGGATGTGGTGCCGGTAGATGAACCTACTTTGGGAGATTGGGAAGCTGCACCATTTGAGGGAAAAATCACCGATACGCACATCATTGGCAGGGGCACAATGGACGATAAAGGGACACTGGTCGGTCTTTTGGAAGCAGTGGAAAAATTACTGTCAGAATCCTTCGTTCCCTCTCGAACCTTCTATCTCGCTTTTGGTCATGACGAAGAAGTAGGGGGTGGTAACGGCGCAGTGAAAATTGCCGCCCATTTGAAGGCAAAAGGTGTGGAAGCAGCGATGACGATCGATGAAGGTGGTTTCATTGCCGAAAACATGATTCCTGGAGTAGAGAAACCTGTGGCTATGATAAATCTGGCCGAAAAGGGATTCGCTTCCTTCAGACTAATCGTAGAGACAAACGGTGGTCACAGTTCCGCTCCTCCCCGAGAAAACACGATTGGAATTCTAGCTCAGGCAATTGTGGATCTTGAAAACAATCAGCTGCCTTACAAAATGGTGAAGCCGATCGATGCCCAATTGGAATACCTAGGCGCAGAGCTTCCGTTTTTTACCAAGTTGGCTTTTGCGAATCCTTGGCTTTTTAAAAAACCAATCCTGGAATCGCTCAATGCACATACAACCACGGCGCCTACAATCATCGATGGGGGAGTGAAAAACAATGTCATTCCCACTGTGGCAGAGGCTACGGTCAATTTTAGAATTCTGCCGGGAGAGACCATCGAGTCCGTGAAAGCACACATCGAAAAGACAGTTTCTGAAAAAGTCCGGGTAGAACCCGTCGGACATTTGACCAATCCTTCGCCGGTTTCCACAGTCGAATCTGAAGCTTTTCAGATTTTAGCCAAAACGATCCGAAGCCAAAATCCTGATGCGTTGGTTGTTCCCGGATTGTTGGGAGGAGGCACCGATTCCCGAAACTTCTATGATATTTCGGAAGAAGTTTACCGATTTTATCCTATTCGGATCAACCCTGAATCTATGACGCGATTCCATGGAATCGATGAGAAAATCAGCAAGGAGAATTACAAGGAAATTATTGAATTCAGTTACCTGTTAATCAAAAACTTCAATTAATCCGAATTCACTTTTTTGGGAAATTTGAAGGTCAATGACCCCAATATTCCAAATGATTTAATCCTTCTACTGATTGAATGAAAGTCGCTCTACTTCTTTTGATACGTTTCATGTTTTTTCTCTTTCTACCCGAAAGGGACCTGTTCAACTAGGGTTCAAAATCTCCCGAGGCATTGGCTCATTGTCGAAAAGGCTGAGAGCAAATTCTGGATCAGGGTGATCGGAAGATTTCCTTATGGGAGTCCAAACCTGAAGACTTTAACGGCCTGAACCTCCGGATTCCACTGATTTTAAGCGTCAATTTAAAATCCTTCTTTTTCGCTTACTACCCATTCTATAGGTTTTCGGTTTTCTTTTTTCTATTTTCACACTTTGAGACAATAGAAAAATAACCGATGAAGAATCACCTGCTAACAACCTTGTTTTTCCTAGCTACGATAGGATTCACCTCTTACGCACAGGAAGCCCTTTTCCGCGCCCAAAACATCATTTCGCCGGAAATACACGAAGACAATTCAGTCACGTTCCGACTTCACGCCCCCAATGCGACCGCTGTTCAGGTAACCGGGGATTTCCTTCCTTCAGTAAAAATGGAAACTCCAATGGGACTAATGGACGGTCCTGGAAAAGCTGAATTGAAAAAGGGGGAAAATGGTGTCTGGGAATTCAAAACTCCGGTTTTGGACTCCGGACTTTACAATTACTCTTTTACAATAGATGGCTTCTCCAGCATTGATCCGGGTAATCCCTTCCTGATCCGAGACGTGGCCTCTGTGACGAATATTTTCATTGTCGGTGGTGGACATGCTGATCTTTTCATGACCAATGACATTCCACACGGCACAGTAGCCAGGCGTTGGTATGATTCTCCGGGACTGGGAATGGATCGAAGAATCACCATCTATACGCCTCCGGGGTATGAAATTTCTACTGAAAAATATCCGGTACTTTATCTTTTACACGGCGCCGGTGGGGATGAAGAAGCCTGGCTCGCTTTAGGCCGTACTGCCCAAATCATGGATAATCTGATCGCTCAAGGAAAAGCCAAACCCATGATCGTGGTGATGCCAAACGGAAACGTAATTCAGGATGGTGCCCCCGGAGAAGGCAGCAAAAACTTCTACAAGCCGCAATTTATGATTCCCAAGACAATGGATGGAACGTACGAAGGCACTTTTGAGGATATTATCAAATTTGTAGAAAGCAACTATCGTGTCAAAGCTGACAAAGCCAGTCGGGCCATCGCCGGGCTTTCCATGGGGGGATTTCATACCCTTCATATTTCCAGATACTATCCAAATACCTTCGACTACATGGGACTCTTCTCCGCAGCGATCATGCCTCGGGAAGATGCGACCGGTAAGGTCTACAGCAACTTCGATGAAACGCTAAAAGCTCAAATGGACAATGGTTACAAATTATATTGGATCGCCATCGGTAATAGGGATTTCCTCTACAAAGCCAATCAAGAATACCTCGAAAAACTCAAAGGGATGGGAATGCCTCACGACTATGTGGAAAGCGAAGGCGGCCATACCTGGAAAAACTGGAGAGTGTATCTGAGCCAATTTGCACCTTTGCTTTTTTAGACAAAGTTCGATTCGGCATCAAAAACGCAGCTCTAATTGTGCTGCGTTTTTTTTTCAATAAAAAAGCCGATCTCCACAATGGAGACTCAAAGAATGTCAAAGCTAAAAAATTGGATGTTTTCATTGGCGATTTCGGTTCTCCATACAAGTGCTTTAATTCGGCTGGATTTTACACCATCATTCCGGGATATTTAAAGAAAGGATCATCCTGGCCATTTTTAAGTATTAGTTGACCTGGCGAAATTTGTGAATTGATGTACTGGGAAGATTAAAATGCGGAATTTCTGTATGGCTGACTCATCGTGTCAACAATCGGATCATTTTCATCTTTTTTGCATGACGCAAGTCCCAAGAGGCAAAATTCGGACAGTAAACTAGTTCCTGATCTTTTGATCCTGGAAGTTCTCATTGAGAGCGGATCTGAATTTGATTACTAGAATTCATAGAAAACTTAGTTGATTTAAATGTCTCAGGAGCCACCTACCAATTAGTCAAAGATGTCTTTTATTGCATTCTTAGGGGGAAAATAGAAGCTAAAAACCTTGGCAAGGTCAACATGTATTTTGTGGATAGCCAATCAAAAAATTAAGATCGCCTACCTGTTAACAAAAAAACTTTCAAAAAAGGAAAGGCTTCAATTCCAAATTCTACTCATTAATGAATGCCTTCTGCTCCTAAAGGAGTTTTATTTTTTTAAAAAAAAGAAACGAGATTTGAAAAATTGATTTACTTTGTATTTCAAAGTACTTTTGAATATGAAAAAACCCGAACAGGAATTAGCAGAAATCAAATCCATGATGGAGCGGAGTACCCGCTTTCTCTCACTCAGCGGGCTTGCTGGAATACTCGCAGGCATCTATGCTTTTGTGGGTGCAGGAATCGCATGGTATTGGATCTACTTCCCAAACACTGACTATGGAAAGGATTCGTCTCCAATCAAAAGTGATGCGTTGCAGGTCAATTTACTTGCTGTGGCATTGGTCATATTGGTGCTCGCGATCGGTACAGCCTACCTGCTGAGTCAGCAAAAAAGTCAGCGTAATTCCCATCAGTTTTGGTCTCCGGCTAGCAAACGTTTTCTTTTTGCCCTTTTTATTCCGGTAATTTCCGGCGGACTTTTCTCTTTTGCTTTGATCCACGAAAGCGCTTATAACTTGATTGCCCCTGCTACCTTGGTCTTTTATGGTTTGGGTCTGATCAATGCCTCTCATTTTACTTTGGGCGAAATCAAAAATTTGGGAATAGGGCAATTGCTTCTGGGTCTTATCGCCGCCTTTTTTCCTGATTTTGGATTAGTCTGCTGGGCCTTGGGATTCGGTGTTCTGCATGTGATCTATGGCTCAATGATGTATTACCGCTACGACAGATAGGGTGAAAGGGAATTACGATAAAGCATTTGAAAACGTCATCCGGCTGCAAATTATGTCCATTCTAATGGTCAATGAACAGTATGATTTCAACTCTTTCAAAGAAATCCTGGAGGTCACGGACGGCAATCTGGCCTCGCATCTGCGAAATCTGGAAAACGCCGAATACATCTCCGTGAAAAAAACCTTTGCCGGGCGAAAGCCTCTGACAAATTACTCAGCTACTGACGAAGGTAAAAAGGCGTTTCAGGGACATCTCGACTTTCTTGAAAATTTGATCAACCAGAACAAAGCCTAAAAAAATTTATTCTGATTATCCGCAATCCTTCCAGTAATTAAGAAAGATGCTTTAGAAGTTGCGGCTAATCGTCCACAGACGACGGTCGACGGTCAACAGCATGTTCTTAGGAACTCCAAACGATAGTTAATAGGGGTACTGGTAAAAAAGCGGATATACATAAAATTTATCTATTCACTTTGAAAATCAAAGTACTTTCAATTAAAATGAAAAATCTCATGAACAATTCAACTGACTTCCTACAAGGTTTACCCCTCAAAAAATTGGGGCTCCCTGCCCTACTTGGTGCAAGCGCACCGTTCTCTTTATTGCTTTTCATCATTCTGACCAAAGAGGACCTGCTGGAATTGTGGATGCTTGTTCCGCTTATTCTCATCCCCATGGGGGGCGCCGTAGGTGGAATTTTCTTCTTTTTGATGGGATTTCTTTGGTTTCCCAAGGGCAATCAAAAGCTGATCGCAATCATTTTCAGTACCATTCTGTATTTCGTCGCAATCTGGATCAGCGCTGTGATCGCTTTCAACTTTACCGGACATTGGGACTAAACATTTGCCAAATGATCAATAATTTAACTCTCCATATGCGCTCACTATCATGAAAGATTCCATCCTTAGTCTCTGGGATAATCCCGGTCTACTCGAAAAATACTATCGAAAAAACAAAACTGAGTTTAAACAGGAATTTAAGCTGCTCTATCCTCAACTTCAAGGTCAACCTCAGGCAGAATTCTGGTACCAACGCCTCAGTTACGAATCGGATCGGGTAAGCTGGGGCAGTCCCAGCGAGTGGAAGTTTGTAGTTATCGCTGCACTTTTGGCGGGCATATTGGCAAAGTTTCCAGCCATCTTCTCTTTGAATGAGGAGTTTTTCTACCCTAGAAATATAGGACTTATCGCTTTCCCGTTCGTGGCCGCCTATTTTGCCCGGAAAAACAAACTCCCCTTCCGGTCATTGGTTCTTCCATTCGGCATTATCTTAGTCGCAGCGCTCTACATCAATCTACTCCCCGACAATCCAGAAAGCGACACCTTGTTTTTAGCCTGCATTCACTTCCCACTTTTGCTCTGGGGAATTTTGGGCTTTGTATTCTCGGATACCAAAATCAACAATCTTCCCAAAAGGCTGGATTATCTCAATTTCAATGGGGATGCTGTGATCATGGGAGCACTGTTACTTTTGGCAGGAGGATTCATGTCCGGCATCACCATAGGTTTGTTCAGTTTGATCGGACTTCAGATCGAAAAGTTCTATTTCGAATACATTGTAGTATTTGGTTTAGCGGCTGCTCCATTGGTCGCTACTCACCTGACGCAAACCAATCCTCAACTGGTCAATAAGGTGCCGCCGATCATCGCCAAAATCTTCAGTCCACTCGTGCTGGTTATGCTAGTGATCTATCTCGGAGCGATAGTTTACGCGGGCAAGGATCCTTACAACGATCGGGAATTTCTGATGATTTTTAACATGCTATTGATTGGAGTAATGGCCTTGATTTTCTTTTCTGTGGCCGAATCCTCCAAGGAAGAAAAATCCGGGATTGACATCTGGATTTTGGTTTTACTTTCATTGGTTACTATCCTAGTCAATGGTATAGCACTGTCTGCGATTGCCTTTCGGATCTCCGAGTGGGGCATTACGCCCAATCGACTGGCTGTTCTGGGCGTGAATATTCTGATGCTAATCCATTTGCTGCTAGTTGCGCGCATGTTGATTCAGACAGTACTGCGTCGAAAAAAGCTGGAGGAAGTGGGGTTAGTCTTAGTGCGGTATCTTCCGGTTTACCTACTGTGGACAGGGATTGTGGTTTTCTTATTTCCGGTGATTTTTGCGTTTCAATAAGCAAAAAAGCCGTTTCCATATTTGATAGGAAACGGCTTTTTTTTTAAATCTCGTCGATATAAGGGTGGTAATTCTCTTATTTTTCAAATACGATGGCTTCCGGATTGGCTCCCAATTCCTCCAGGCTTTTACTCACAGCCTTGATCATCGGATCGGGCCCACACAGGTAGAATTCCTGAGAAAAGTCTGAAATATGCTTCTCCAGAAATGACTTATCCACCCGGCCATTTTGATGCCCTGTCTTCTTTTCCTTATCCAAAATAGAAATGAAATCATCACCCAATAAACCTCTGAACCAATCTTCCAGGATGACATCTTTGGAAGTTTTATTGGCAAAAATCAACTTATTCCCCTTTAGTTTTCCCTTTTTTTGAAGGTCTTTGAAAATCGCAATAAAGGGCGTAATACCTGCGCCTCCGGCAATAAAAACTCCTGTTCCTTTGTATTGAATAGCTCCCCATGGCTCATCCACAATCAGCTCTTCGCCTACTTTCAAATCATCAATGGCCTTGGTAACCCCATTATGGTCAGGATAGGATTTGATCACAAATTCGAGTTGGGGGTCATTGGGCAAAGAAGTGAAGGTAAATGGGCGTTTTTCCGCTTCCCAACCCTTCTTTCGGATTGCCACTTCGGTTGCCTGTCCCGGTACAAATTCGTATCCATTTGGCCTTTCCACTTTGAATTGCTTGACGTCATGTGTCAGGCGTTGGATATCGAGGATTTTCACAAAATCTGGCATAAAAATTTAAGTTTGGTACACTACTTAAAACGATCTCAGTTCAAAATGTTTCATCGACTTTTACTATGCAACATAGAGAAGCTTCTATTCAATATCCGTAATCTAATAGTTTAAATAAGACCGGAGAATAAATGGAATTAGGTAACTTTCAACTCTCAAATCAATTTTATCAATGAAAAAAACAGCACTAAACCTTGCCCTGATTTCATCAATCCTACTGGGCATTTATTCATGCAGTCCTAAAACCGAAGAAGTAGTAGAGACTGTAGTCGAGCAACCTGCCAAATTCGGCGGACTGGCACTATACACGGTCAGAGATGCCATGGGCAAGGACCCAAAAGGAACACTCAAGGCTGTGGCTGACGCTGGGTACGCCTATGTAGAAGCTGCGGGCTACGCAGACGGGAAGTTTTACGGCATGGAACCGATAGCATTCAAAAACTATCTGGACTCACTCGGCCTCATCGCCAAAAGCACCCACATGGGCGGCGTGACCCTGGATAATGCTGAGGAGCAAATCGCTGCCACCGTAGCAGCTGGAATCGAATATTTTGTCATTCCAGTACCTCCTATGGGCATGTTCACTTTTGGTCCTGATGGGATGGGAATGAAAGGTACCCCAGCTGAATTGGTGGAAATCCTGAAAACAATCGGTGCAAAATGCTCCGCAGCAGGATTAAAAATGCTTTATCATAACCATGACTTTGAATTCATCCCGATGGCGGACGGGACAATCCTGACAGACTATATCCTGGAAAATACCGACCCTGCTGATGTCAACTATCAGATGGATCTTTTTTGGGTGACGAAGGCTGGAGTGGACCCGTTGACCTATTTCGAAAAGTATCCGGGTCGATTCAAGTCTTGGCACGTGAAAGACATGAATGATTCCAGCCAATTTGCGCCTGTAGGCACCGGAAACATTGATTTCAAACGCATTTTGGCAGAAAAATCGAAATCAGGAATGGAGTATTACCTGGTCGAGCAAGACAACACGTTTGGTTTGGATCCATTGGAAGCCATCAAAATCAGCCATGCAGGATTGGAAGAGATTGGGTTTAAGTAAATGAACTCCAAAATATAGCTTACATGAGCCAGCCTTCGGGTTGGCTCTCTCTTTTCTTTATTTTTCTTTTTCCTCAAGGTCTGTTGAGAGTTTAAATGAATTATTTTTTCAACTGATATTTATCACCTAATAGTGAAATAAGATTGCGGAAATTGAAAACTGAAACATTTTCAAAACTCAAAAGCCATGCAAAAAACACTCAGTTCAGCAATGATTTTACTGGCAATAAATGTCCCCACAATCCAATGGGCAATCGGACAATCCGCCTTGGACCGCCGAGTTGACAGCTTGATTTCCCTAATGACTCTGGAAGAAAAAATAGGTCAAATGAACCAGTACAATGGGTTTTGGGATGTAACTGGTCCTGCACCGGCAGAGGGAAATGCCTCCCAAAAGTATGAAAACCTAAGAAAGGGTTTTGTTGGATCTATGCTCAATATTACGGGTGTCGAAGAAGTCCGAAAGGTTCAAAAAATTGCAGTTGAAGAAACACGACTTGGAATTCCGCTGATAATTGGCTTTGATATGATTCATGGCATGAAAACAATGAGTCCAATTCCCCTGGCAGAAGCTGCCAGCTGGGATCTGGATGCTATTGAAAAATCATCCCAAATCGGATCACGGGAGGCTGCAGCAATGGGAGTAAATTGGACATTTGCCCCAATGGTGGATGTCAGCCGGGATGCACGATGGGGAAGGGTAATGGAAGGGGCCGGTGAAGATCCATATTTAAGTAGCCAAATCGCCAAAGCAAGAGTTAAAGGATATCAAGGAGACGATTTAAGCGACCCCTTGACATTGGCAGCCTGTGTCAAACATTTTGCTGGATACGGGTTTTCTGAGGGTGGACGGGATTACAATACTGTGGATGTAGGTACCAGTACTCTATATAACGTAATACTTCCTCCATTCAAGGCTGCCTTGGATGCCGGAGCACGGACATTCATGAATTCATTCAATGACCTCAATGGAATTCCCGCAACCGGCAATTCCCTTTTGCAACGAGAAATCCTTAAAGGAAAATGGGGGTTTAAAGGGTTTATAGTTTCTGACTGGGGCTCTATTGGTGAAATGGTCAATCACCGGGTGGCTCAGGATGGAAGAGCTGCAGCCAAACTTGCCATTCAGGCAGGATCGGATATGGACATGGAATCCTATTTATACATCAAACATTTAAAAGAACTAATAGAATCCGGAGAGGTTGAGGAATCTCTAATTGATGATGCTGTCAGGAGAATTTTAAGTTTAAAATTTGAATTGGGTCTTTTTGATGACCCTTACCTTTATTGTGATGAAACCCGAGAAGAAGTAGTGGTGGGAAGTGCTGAACATATCTCTGGCGTCTTGGAGATGGCCAAAAAATCCATCGTTTTACTCAAGAATAAGGAAAATCTTTTACCATTAGCTAAATCAGGACTAAAAGTAGCGATTATAGGTAGCCTAGCTTCAGATAAAGACAGTCCCTTGGGTAGCTGGAGAGGTTTGGCCGAACCGAACAGTGCTGTTTCGGTCTTAGAAGGTCTAGAAAATTTTTCTCAAAACAACTACACTTTTGCAAAAGGTGCTGAGCTTGTAACGGAGCCACCCACATTTTTGAAAGAAGTAAAACTCAATACCACTGACCGAAGTGGATTTTCTCAAGCCCTTGAAGCCGCCAGTGCAGCCGACGTAGTCATCGCTGTGATGGGTGAGCATGGATTCCAGTCCGGTGAAGCGCGCAGCCGGAGTGAAATAGGATTTCCTGGATTGCAACAGGAACTTTTAGAAGAACTGATCAAAGTCAACAAAAAAGTGATCTTAGTATCAATCAGCGGCCGTCCCCTAGATCTAAGTTGGGCCGACCAAAATATTCCGGCCATTTTGCAGGCTTGGCAATTGGGTTCACAAAGTGGCAACGCTATTGCGCAGGTGCTTTTTGGCGATTACAACCCTTCGGGCAAACTCCCCATGTCCTTTCCAAGAAATGTCGGTCAGATGCCTTTGTATTACAATCAAAAAAGTACAGGCAGACCTAATAATCCTGGTGATGATATCGTGTTCTGGTCCCATTATTCTGATGTCAGCAATGAAGCACTTTATCCTTTTGGATTTGGCTTAAGCTATACCCAATTTGACTATTCAGGGCTTAGCGTTGAGAGCCTTGCCAACCAACAGGTACGGGTAAAAGTGAATTTAAAAAATTCAGGTCTACGCGATGGTGAAGAAGTAGCACAACTCTATCTCAACGACCATTTCTCATCATTCACCCGCCCAATAAAAGAATTGAAAGGCTTTCAAAAAATCCATCTCAAATCCGGAGAAAGCAAAACAATAGAATTTTTTCTGGGTCCTGAAGACTTGGGATTCTATGATGGAGAAGGTAATCTGCTGGTGGAACCGGGAGAATTTACCATCATGGTTGGCGGAAATTCTAGCCCTACCCTTTCCGTGAATTTCTTGCTCAAATAAAAATTATGCCCCTTAGCTTGACAAACAGAAAATGGCAAGTAATTCCTTAGTAATCAGTATCGCAGTTATCCTTATTCTTCATTTTCTATTGGGAATTGGATGGCTTCTTTATAAAATATTTGGCCCTAAGCCTCCGGAAAATCCACAAGTTTAAAATCGACAACAGTAGATTAAGTTTTTGTGAATTTCCAGGTTGGAGCAGGTAGCATAAACTAGATTAGTTATTTTGGGTCAAATTTCATTCTAATTGGTATTCACTGCTATGCGAAATATGCTGTTCCTGATTCTGTCAATGGTGTTTATTTTATCTTCCTGCGCTGCCCAAAGCAGCTTTCATGTCAATAAAGTCATCGCGCACCGCGGAGCCTGGAAAGCGCAAGGTTTGCCCCAAAACTCCCTGGCTTCCCTGAGAGAGGCCATTCGATTAGGCTGCGAAGGATCTGAATTTGACGTTTGGATGACGGCAGATGATATCTTAGTCGTCAACCACGATCATGATTTGCAGGGTCTGGATATTGAAATCTCTACGTATGAGGAGCTTTTGGCCAAAACCTTACCCAATGGAGAAAAAATCCCAACACTTAAAGAATACCTGGCCGAAGGAATGAAACAGCAGGGAACCAAGCTGATTCTGGAATTCAAACCTTCTCGCATCAGTGTGGAACGAAGCGAAAAAGTGGGGGAAATGGCAGTAAAAACTGTCCAAGAGTTGGGAGCAGAAAAATGGGTGGACTACATCACCTTCAGCTATGAAGGAGGAAAAAAAGCCATCGCAACCGATCCCAATGCCAATGTGGCTTACCTGAGCGGAGACAAATCCCCTGCAGAGCTCAAGACCGCCGGTTTTTTTGGTTTTGATTACAATATCCGAGTTCTGAGACAAAAACCGGAATGGATCACCGAAGCCCAAAATTTGGGATTGACTGTCAACGCCTGGACTGTAAACAAGGTAGAGGACATGAAGTGGCTCATGGAAATGAAAGCAGATTTCATCACCACCGATGAACCTGAGTTGCTTTTTACGCTACTTGATTAAAACCTGCTTTTACCCCGAATACAATACAGCGTATTTTCAGTTGAAAAACTGCTTTCACGCGAAAATTAAGCAGCTTTTGGGATTTTCAGGTAAAAAACTGACCCTTGCCCCGGAGTGGATTCTGCCCAAACCGAACCCTGAAGATTTTCCAAAATTTTCCTCACCAAGGCAAGGCCAATACCAAATCCTTGTTTTTCGTTGCTAAGGTGTAATTTGCTAAATATGGTAAACGGATCTTTTCCATCAGAACTATCAAACCCAATCCCATTGTCTTTGACGGCAAACTGCCACCAGCAATCGGCCTCCTGATAGGATATTTTGACAACGGGGAAATTATCAGGATCACAGAATTTCAACGAATTGGATATCAATTCATTAAATACTTGAAGGAGGTAAGTTTTAGGTGCAAAAATCATTGGTAATTCTCCAAATTCAATTTTAGCATTGGAATTTTGAATCGATTTTCGCTGTAGCAAAAGGACTTTCTGAACGATTTCATCGACATGGAAATACTCTGAATCTTCCCTCTTTTTTCCAATCTTGGCAATCTCCAACAGCCCAAGTATAATGTCTCGCATTTTATGCCCTCCACCGATCGCAAAATCAATGTACTGATGGGCTCTTTCATCCAATTTCCCAACGTACTTGCGCTTGAGATTCTCCATAAAGCTGATTATGTTTCGCAAGGGGTCTTGGAGATCTTCTGAAACACCGGTAATTAGCTGATTTAAGTTTGCGTTTTTAATTTCCAATTCTTGAACAATCGAGTTGAGTTCGGCCTGTTTGACTAAGAGCATATTCTCCACCTGATGCCGTGCGTCTATACTCTGTTGCATTTTCTCGAAGAGAACAGGTACTACCTTTGCAATTACTCCATTGATAAAAACCAGATTGATCGCGATTGCAAACCACCCCATGAAATCCAATCTTTCACCGGTAAACCCCGGGATGAAATGATAATTGGTTTGCAGCCCAAAAAAAGCACAGACAATAAATCCAATTAAAAGCCCATACCAACTGTCCTGAGAAGGAAAAAGCAAGGCGATAAATACCCCCGAAGCTACTAGATACATCAAGCCGGGACCAAATGAGCCCAGCTCCAACATAATCATCATTGCAAGAAGGTAGACTAAAGTTATGAGCAGAATCTTTTTCCACTTCAGTGAAATCATCTTTGAAAATCCCAATAACAACAGTATAAAAAACGCGATAATATCAAAAGTCATCAGGAAATATTGCCCTCCAATGGAGGTCATAACCATGCTTGGGATTAAAGCCAGAATTGAAAACGGAATCAAGTAGATCAAAATCACTCCGAAAAGGTAACCTCTCCAAAATTCCAGCGAGTTAGGCGTCTCCTTTAATGGGGTATTATTCCAAATTATTGATTTATAGCTTCTCCACATATTCTGGTCATCTCGTTGCTTGGGTTTTCAAAATTACCAGGATACCCACCATTGACCCTGCCCTTGCAGACTTTTATAAATGATCTGCAACTTTTCAAAAATTTCTTTCCCTAAATGAAATGCCCATGAGAAAGGGTTCTCACACAGGGGATGATTATTCAGGGCATTCTCCCGATTAAAGATCGGGACAGGCTATGTGGCAACTGAAAACCAATTATAAACAGAGGAATACAGGAAGGCAAAATGGATTATAAACCATTATTTTTCAAGGAGATGACTACCTAATGAATTCCCGGTGAGCGATAAAAAACAGAGGGATTACTCAAAACCCTGTCAGAAAACCAGGACTATGCCTTGGATGGATGGTGTATTAGTTCAAACTTCATCGCAGTCGCTGCAGGTTAAAATAGCCTTCTGGAAATTGTGAATTCAGGTACCGGTAAAATGGCTGATCTGCCGAGAAAAATTAAAAACCGCTATTGGAAATGCGGATATCTGCAAACCAATACTTTTTCTGTTGAATCGTTCCATTTTCTAAAGGAATCTGATACGTCTGGCTAAGGACTTTCTCCAAATAAATATCCAAAGGACGGGCAAAAACGGGCCCCGCATAACAGAAACTATGAAATTCGCCATTTTCACCACATGGATCCACCAGTTCTGGCAGTGATTCTAAAAAATCCTCAGAAAAATCTATCCCAACTTGGTTTTCATTAATCAATTCGGCACTTGCGGCACAAATCTTGGTTTTGAATCCAGCAGCGATAAACTCATGAGCAAGCGCTTGGGTATTGAATTTCCAAAGCGGAAAAACCGCCTGAAAATTCCTTTCAGCTAATTTTTCCTCTCTGTATTTTCTAAGATCTTCTAAAAAAATATCCCCATAGGCGATATGCTTTACTCCCAATTCCCCCAAAGAATCCAGGTACTTATTGATTGCCTTTTCATAGGCGACATTGTCTCCGCTGGCTGGGTAATAAATCCTATCTAAGGGAATTCCCAATGCTTCGGCTTGTGCTTGGATCAAATCCTCATGAATTCCGTGCATCCCCACTCGTCTGGTCTGCTCCCCCAAGGTCGTATGGAGCCTGGTGACTTCATATCTGCTGTCATTTTGCAGCTTCCAAAGTGCAAATGCACTGTCTTTTCCTCCTGACCAAGAGAGGGAAATCGGGATTTTCGAGATTGAATTTGACATTTAAATAAAGAGAAAAAACCAGACTAAGCCTGCAGAATACCTTTGGATCAATCGAGAGTAGAAATACCCCCTACTTGATCAGATTCCAAAGCTATTCGAATTTTCGTTGAGCTACACACTTGATAAAGTGTTCGAATAAAAAAACAAGATCCAGAATCCACAAAAAAGCCACCTAAGTGTTTAAATAAACTCACAAAAAGCATAAAGCTTTAAGAATTATTCTCCACAATTAGGTGACTTCAAAAAAAATCGGATGATATCAACTCAGCAATAAAGAAAGATTAAGTGGGATGAAATCGAGCATGCCCCCTTCGGTGACACACACTGGGATGATTATAAACCATGCGAGATTCCTCCCGATAACTATCGGGATGGCCTTTTAAAATCAAATTATAAACAGATTAAAATAAAAGCGAAGCTTTTCGGGAACCTGAGAACATTTGCATTTAACTAAAACGCAAGTAACTGCCTGTCAGCATCTTACATAAAGTAAGGGTTAAAAAAGATAAAAAACTAAAAAAATTTAAAAAAAGCCTCGAATTAGATTTATCCGTGGCCTGGTATTATTTTTCTAATGTGAATTTACTTTACAGGTAAAATCTGGGTGCTCACTTCGCCAAAACCCACTCGAATACCGGCTTTTTCAGCAAAACCCCTCATGATGACCGTATCCCCATCTTCAATGAACTTTCGCTCCTCCCCATCTTCAAGTTTTACAGGTTGGGTTCCATTCCAGCTTAACTCAAGCATGGAGCCAAAAGAATCGGCTGTTGAACCTGAGATAGTACCCGATGCCATCATATCCCCGACATTTATATTACAGCCATTGGAGGTGTGATGCGCAAGTTGCTGCGCCACATTCCAATACAGATGTTTGAAATTGGACGTGCAGACCTTACTAGGTTTTTTACCTTCAGGCTGGATCAGCACCTCAAGACTGATATCAAAACTGTGATCTTTTTCACATTTCAGGTATGGTAGCACTTCAGGTTCCTGGGTCTGATTGGGAGATCTGAAATATTCCAATGCTTCCAAGGTTACTACCCAGGGAGAGATGGAGGATCCAAAATTCTTCCCAAGGAATGGACCCAAGGGTACATACTCCCAAGCTTGAATGTCACGGGCTGACCAGTCATTGAAGAGTACAAAGCCAAAAATATAATCCTCTGCATCTTCGGTAGCCACCGAATCTCCCAACTTAGTCTGTTTGCCCGTGATAAAGGCCAACTCCAACTCAAAATCCAATCTTCTGCTGGGCCCAAAAGCCGGCACTTCCATGTCCGGATCTTTGAATTGCCCCTTGGGGCGGTGAATCGGTGTCCCGGATACTACAATGGATGAGGCTCTCCCGTGATAGCCAACGGGGATGTGTTTCCAATTTGGCAATAGGGCATTCGCAGGGTCTCGAAACATTTTTCCGACATTGGTCGCATGCTCAAGGCTACTATAAAAGTCAGTGTAGTCTCCGATTTTGACCGGCAGAAGCATTTCCGCTTCCTTTCTGGATACCATTACTTTTCCCCGGGCTGAGTGATCCCGGAGCTCTCCGTTATCTGCCGAGAGTAAACTTTGTACCCGTTCCCGGATTTTTTTGGTCTGTACTTTTCCCAAGGCAATCAATTCATTGAGAGACTCTTTGATGAATATTCCTTCCGGCAAAAACATATTTGCGAAAAAGCCTTCCTGATCCAAGACACTCAAGTCAACAATCTTGTCTCCAATGGCTATCCCAATCCTGGGATTCAGTTTCTTGTTTTTGAAAATACCGAACGGGAGATTGTAAATCGTGAAATCGGAATTTTTGGGTACTTCCACCCAGGAACTCAGAGTGGGAATAGGGCTGTCGCTCATGTTCAAAAATTATTGAGAACGCAAATTTAACCCGATTGGGGGAAATCAAAAATCCAAAAGACAATTCGAGGAGATTGGAGAGCAAATGATCTCTTTCTTAAGACCATTTGTAAAAAAGAAATGCTAAACCAAGTCGGACTTCTTAACTTGAAATCCTAAAAATAACCCAAATGAAGACATATTTTAAAATTTTACTTGCCCTCTTTCTTTTGGCCACCGGGCCAAAAGCATTTTCACAGGAAAAACCCATACTAGTCCAACTGGAGGAAGTTGCCATTGTCGATCAAAAAGTCATGATGCCTATGCGGGACGGAATTCGATTGGCGACGGACATTTATCGCCCAAAAGGTGACCAGAAAGTACCGGTGGTTTTTTCTCGGACTCCCTACAACTTCAACACCTATGGCAACGGGGAAATGAATACCCGAACTCTGCAGACCGCCATGGAATGGGTGAAGAAAGGCTATGCCTATGTCGTGCAAAATGAGCGCGGCAGGTTCTTTTCCGAAGGAGACTGGGACATTCTCGGCACTCCATTGACTGACAGCTACGATGCTTTTGAATGGATGTCCAAGCAACCTTGGAGCAATGGAAAGATCGGTTTGCTAGGCTGCTCCTCTACAGCTGAATGGCAGATGGCGGCCGCATCGCTGGAGCACCCTGCATTGGCAGCTTTGGTACCACAGGGATACGGTGCAGGTGTAGGCCGCATCGGCAACTTTTATGAGCAAGGCAATTGGTATCGAGGCGGCGCAGGGCAGATGCTTTTCACGGCGTGGCTTTACAGCACCCAACATGACCCGATGGCGCCAAAACTTCAAGCCGGAATTGGGCAAAAAGACCTCCTCAGGTTGCAGCGTTTTTATGACATGGCTCCGGAATATCCCCGGGTGGACTGGAAAGATGGCTTGGCTCATCTCCCAGTTAAAGATATAATCAAAGCCGCCAATGGGCCTATGGGAATCTACGAAGAGATGATCACGCGAAAGCCCAACGATCCGAAGTGGTATCAAGGTGGCCTTTATCATGACAATATGCCTTTTGACAAGCCGTCGATGTGGTTTGTATCTTGGTACGATGTGTCCTCTTCGCCAAACATTGCGCTTTACAATCATGCCCGACAGAATGCGGTCAGTCAAATGGCAAGGGACAATCAATACCTGATCATCGCACCTGTTCTTCACTGCTCTTATACCCGGGCCACTGAAAATACAATCATCGGTGATCGAAGTGTAGGCGATGCGAGATGGAATTATGACGAAGTAATTACGGCATGGTTTGATTTGTGGCTAAAAGGAAAGGACGAAAGTGGTACAATTGCCAAAATGCCAAAAGTAACTTACTACACCATGGGCAGTAACAAATGGCAATCTTCGGATGTCTGGCCACCTGCTGAGGCGGTGATGACTCCGTTCTTTTTGGATTCTGAGGGAAAAGCAAATACACGAAACGGTGATGGAAAATTAGTCACAAAGGCCCCCAGAAAAGCCACCCAAGACACCTTCAAATACGATCCGATGAATCCGGTCAACTCCTACGGCGGAAATGTCTGCTGTACGGGCAATGCTGTAGTCGGTGGCTCATTTGATCAGAGTGAAATGGAACTGCGTGAGGATATCCTGGTCTATACTTCCGAACCATTGGCAGAGGGCGTAGAAGTTTCAGGTTTTATCGAAAGTTACCTATATCTATCCTCAGATGTCAAAGACACCGATGTCACGATTAAGCTTATAGATGTTTATCCGGACGGAAAAGCCTATAATCTGGATGAAACTATCCAACGTGTACGCTATCGGGAAGGCTATGATAAGGAAGTCTGGATGGAAAACGGCAAAGTCTATGAGGTAAAAATGACTCCAATGAGCACTTCGAATTATTTCGAAAAAGGCCATCGCATCCGGATCGAAGTCAGCAGCTCCAACTTCCCCCGCTTTGACCGAAATATGAATACCGGAGGAAACAACTACGACGAAACGGAGGGCAAAATCGCCACAAACTCGATTCACCATGGTAGAAAAATGCAGAGTCGTATTATGTTGCCAATGATTAAAAAGTAAGGAACAGCTTGCTTTCTACTTTCTCAGAAAAAAGGGGAGAATTAGGTTCTCCTCTTTTTTTCTTCGAATTACACCTATTTAAATTGGTTTAAGACAACTAATCAGGATAAATCTCCTTTTAAAAATTTTCTTTCCTCAAATCAGGATAGACCACGTTTCATTCAGATTTTTTTAAGAAATTAGTCTAAACCAAATATTCTTTATTCTATGTTCAAACTTTACAAAACAATCCTCTCGCTGGCGTTCCTGTGGGGATCTGTTGGATGGGCAAATGCCCAATACACAGTCTCCGGAACTGTTGCAGATGAGCGTACTGGCGACGCCATGATTGGAGCCAGTATTTTGCTAAAAGGAACTACCACAGGTACTATTACCGACCTGGATGGTGGTTTTTCGATCACTTTGCCTACCAATGATCCGGCAACGCTGATTTTCTCGTCAATTGGATACCTTACACAAAATGTGGAGGTCGCCCCGGGAGTAACCATCCTCAACATCAAATTAAAACAAGACGCTACCAATTTGGAAGAAGTAGTAGTAACGGGTCTGGCGACTTCTGTCAAACGAAGTAACCTCGCCAATGCGGTGACCTCGGTTTCGGCTAGAGACCTGACGGGTACGACTACGATTCAGACAACTGATGGAGCACTCTATGGAAAAGTCCCCGGGGCAACTATCCGGTCCAACGGCGGAGCACCGGGAGGAGGTATTTCGATCCAACTACGAGGGATTTCCAGCCTTTCCGGAGCCTCTCAACCTCTGATCATCGTGGATGGAGTCTATATCAGCAACGCTTCGCAGCGGACTGGTAGAGCAACCGTCTCAGGTGCAGGCGCTAGCAATCAAGATGACGGCTCAAACCGTCTGGCTGACATCAACCCGGCTGACATCGAAACCATCGAAATCCTCAAAGGTCCATCAGCAGCTGCTATCTATGGTACCCGCGCAAATGCCGGCGTAATCATCATCACCACCAAAAGAGGTCAGGAGGGAAAAACTACCGTTTCCCTTTCTCAGGATATTGGTTTCGCTCAACCGCTCAGACTCCTCGGAGTGGATGATTGGAGTGAAGATAAAATCAATTTCTTCTTTCCAGAATCCAGGAGACCAATCGAATTGGAGCGGTTTAGAGCTGCCCAATCCAGTGGAAACTTCATAGATTATGAAGATTACTTCTATAACAATCAGGCTACCCTACTCAATACTCGAATAAACGTGAGCGGTGGAACTGACAAAACCAAATTCTTTGTCTCAGGAAACATCACGGATGAAGAGGGAACAGTTAAAAATACCGGTTTCAATCGGTATTCCATCCGTGCAAACATCGATCATAAGATCACTAACGGAATCAGACTGGGAGTATCTTCAAACTACATTCGCTCAAATACGGACAGAGGTTTCACCGGAAATCAGAATAACTCAGGTGCATCGATCGGCTATTCCATCGCTTATGTACCAAATTATTTTGACTTAAGAAGAAATGCGGACGGGACCTATCCGACCAATCCCTATTTCTCAGAAAATCCGGTAGCAGTGACAGACAATGGAGTCAACAACACCTTGGTCAACCGGTTTATCCAGGCTTTTACACTGGACGTGGATCTTTTAAAAACAGAAAAAAGCTTCCTCAAAGCAACATTCTCCGGAGGGCTGGACTATCTTCAAAACACTTCCCTGGTTTACCTGCCGGAATTCCTTCAGTTTCAAAGAGCACAAGCCAATCCTGGGGACGTTTTAAAAGGAAAGCAGGAAAGCTTCAACACTAATTTTCAGGCTGCCTTGGTTTACAATTGGAACCTTGGGGCTGTTAATATGAATAGCTCAGCGGGACTGGTTAGGTTGGATTTTGAAAATAATGCGCTGTTTAACAGAGGCAGAGGATTGGTGCCGGGGCAGCGTAATTTGCAACAAGCCAATATTCAAGAGATCAATCAGGAATTCAGCAGCAAAATTCAGGATGCAGGAATATTCTTGCAGCAAGAAGCCAACTGGGAGGATAAAATCATCGGTACTGTGGGCATCAGATGGGATAAATCCACACTCAATGGAGACCCAAACCAATATTATGCTTTCCCAAGAGCATCAGTTGCTTTCAATGTTGCAAATTTTGATTTCTGGAATGTTGGTTTTATAAATCAGCTAAAGCCCAGAATTGCCTATGGCGAGACAGCCGGACCTGTGAATTTTGGTTCAACATTCACCCCACTTGGTGGCACCAACATCGGCGGACTCCTGGGCTCTGTGGTAAGTACTCAAATCGGTAACACCATAATATTGCCTGAAACCGCCAAAGAACTTGAATTTGGTGTTGACGCTGGTTTTTTCAACAACCGATTGGCAATTGAAGCAACTTATTACATCAAATCCACCCAAAACAACGTTCAAAACCTGAATCTTGCTCCTTCTACAGGTGTGAACACCACGCCAAGTAATGAGGCTGAACTTGAAAACAAAGGGATTGAATTGGCGATTTCCGGTACTCCAATCGAGACTGCCAACTTCCGTTGGTTCAGCCGGGTCATGTATTGGAAAAATGAGCTTTTGATGACCAGATTGGGTATCCCTACCTACATCGCCGGAGCGTTTGGCAGTGGGCTTGGCACCTTTCTTTATGCTGAAGGTTATTCTCCCACCACGATTGTCGGTACCCCTGCCGCAGCAGATAATCCTGGCGGATTTACCTTCTGGGGAGATGCCCAGCCCGATTTCAATATGTCCTTTTTCAATACAATCAGTTTACTAAAAGGACTTGAATTGTCGTTCTTAATTGACTGGAAAAAAGGCGGAGATAACATCAACCTAACTTCATTTCTCACTGATGGTGGGGGAACCACCAACGGTTGGTTTAATGACGATGATGGTGACGGAAGACCAAACGGACGCCAAAGACCACCAGCACCATTCAACAATGCAGGTAGATGGGTTCAGGATGCAAGCTATGTGAAAATTAGAGAAATAGGTCTTTACTACAATTTACCAAAAACATCCATCGCTGAGTGGTTTGGTACAAGCGTATCAAATATCCGAGTTGGCACATCTGTCAACAATGCCTTCCTTTTCACCAACTATGAAGGTTATGATCCAGAAACTTCCACATTTGGAGCCCAAGCCATTGCCAACAATGTGGATATTGCTCCCTATCCAACACCAAGAAGGATATTTTTCCACTTAACTGTTGATTTCTAAACCGGCTTTATCATGAAAAATCTAAGAAACTATTTCGCTTCAGCTCTAATTGCTGCCGCATTAATATCCAGCTGTAATCCACTACAGCTCGATGATATAGAGGATCCAAACAACCCTTCCGTTGGATCTGTGTCGAACAATGCCACTCCTCAGCAAATCCAGTTTTTAATCACAGGACTGGAATCCAGGCACAGAGGATATGTGACCAATATTTCCCAGGCATGGAATACCTTCGGAAGGGAAATCTGGTATCTCAATGCCTCTGATCCCAGATTCCAAACTGACTGGCTGGGTCAAAACGGACGAGTTCCGGATAGAGCCTATTTCGGGTTTGGTACTACAGGAGGAGGATCATGGGCGGCTCCTTATCAGGCAATCAAGCAAGCAGACGTCTTAATTACCGCCGCGGCAAATACCTCATTAATCCCTGAAACCTCAAAAAGTGCGGTAAGAGGATTTGCAAAGACCATTCAGGGTTTTCAGTTTATGATTCCTGCAAATTTCGTATATGAAAATGGAATTCGAATTGATGTGAAAGACCCCTTAAACCCAGGACCTTTTGTCCCTTATAAACAAGCGCTAGATGCGATCAAAACCATCCTGGATGAAGGGAATACTGAGCTTGTGGCTGCCGGAGAAGGTAATTTCCCCTTCTCACTGACCAGTGGATTTAATGGGTACAATACCTTTGCAGGCTTGAGCCAAGTTAATCGGGCTATCACCGCCAGATTAAATGCTTACCGGGAGGATTGGCAAGGTGTCTTGACTGCTTTGGATGAATCTTTTATGCAGTTAAATGGGGATTTGAATGCAGGTCCATCACATCCTTATGGAGCTGCTCCAGATATTTTCAATCCTTTATTTTATGTGCCAAATGCAGCGGTAAACACCATCATTGTTGTTCACCCTTCAGTTTTGCAAGATACAACCGCCGGTGATTTACGTGTTCGAAGAAAATTCCTTCGCCGAAGCAACCCTGTCACGGTAACCACTGATGCCGGAGCCTTGGTGGGTACACATCAGGATGCCCGATGGCCTGCCAATACAGCTTCTATTCCATTTATCAGGAATGAGGAATTGATTCTCCTGAAAGCTGAAGCACATGCTAATCTCAATCAGGTGCCACAGGCGGTAGAAGCGATTAATATCATTAGAAATGCGGCTGGAATTGGTCCTTACTCAGGCGCTCAAACACAGGCGGCACTACTTGATGAAATCTTATATCAGAGGAGGTATTCACTCTGGGCTGAGCCTTGGGGTCATCGTTGGATCGATGCTCGTAGATATGGGCGCCTAAATCAGATCCCAACAAGCTTTGACGGAGGTACGATTTTTACACAATTTCCTCATCCACAAGCAGAGTTGAGCTGGGATTTGTATAAGGGCGATTAAGTTTACTTTCAGCTAATTTTAAAAGACCGGCGGGATCGTCGGTCTTTTTTTGTTCTAAATCTGAAATTTCATTTTTGTGCAGATTAGGATTTAGATTCCCAATCTGTACCAATCACTCACTGATTCAGAATTTATTTGGTGGTAAAAACCTTTTCTTTCAACCCATTCCGATTCCATCAAGGCCCTTTCCCTATTTTCTCCTATTTTTGCAGCTTCGAAAAAACCCCTGAGTATGTCTATTGCCAGCAAATACGAACCGGCCGCCGCCGAAGCCAAATGGTACGGTTACTGGATGGAGCACAAGCTCTTTTCCTCCCAGATTGACCACAGCAAGGAACCCTACACCATCGTCATTCCTCCGCCTAATGTCACCGGGGTGCTCCACATGGGCCATATGCTGAACAATACCATTCAAGATGTGCTTATCCGTCGTGCCAGAATGCAGGGCAAAAATGCACTTTGGGTTCCCGGAACCGACCATGCTTCCATTGCCACAGAGACCAAGGTCGTCAACATGCTCAAAGAAATGGGTATTGACAAAAAATCAATTTCCCGTGAGGAATTCCTGAAATATGCCTGGGAATGGAAAGAAAAATACGGAGGTATCATCCTCGAACAACTCAAGAAACTCGGCGCTTCCTGCGACTGGGACCGGACGGCTTTCACCATGGATCCGGGATTGAGCGATGCGGTGATTTCGGTTTTTGTGGATTTGCATAAAAAAGGCAAAATCTACCGTGGCATCCGCATGGTCAACTGGGATCCAAAAGGCCAAACAGCACTTTCAGACGACGAAGTGATCATGAAGGAAATCGCTTCGAAGCTGTATTACATCAAATACAAAATCGAAGGAACCGAAGATCAATTCCTAACCATTGCGACTACACGTCCTGAAACCATCATGGCCGATGTTGCAATCTGTATCAATCCAAATGATCCCCGATTCACTCATCTCAAAGGAAAGAAAGCACTCATTCCCTTGATCAACCGAGCCATTCCGATCATC
Source organism: Algoriphagus boritolerans DSM 17298 = JCM 18970 (assembly GCF_900108085.1). Classification (GTDB taxonomy): domain Bacteria; phylum Bacteroidota; class Bacteroidia; order Cytophagales; family Cyclobacteriaceae; genus Algoriphagus; species Algoriphagus boritolerans. Next base: position 364,599 of record NZ_FNVR01000001.1, on the reverse strand, counting down.
GAAGACGAGTATGTGGACATGGAATTTGGGACGGGATGCCTGAAGGTGACTCCAGCCCACGACATCAATGACTACGAACTCGGAGTCAAGCACAAACTGGAGGTTATTGACATTCTGAATGACAACGGAACACTCAATGAAAAAGCACAGATTCTAGTCGGAGAGGATCGGTTTGTTGCCCGCAAGATGATCGGCAAGCGACTCAAGGAGGCTGATCAACTCGAGAAAATCGAGGATTACAAAACCAACATCGGTCATTCTGAGCGAACTGATGCGGTGATCGAACCCAAGCTTTCGCTTCAATGGTTCCTAAAAATGGAGGACATCACCAAGCCCGCTTTAAGTTCGGTAATGGATGATGTGATCCAACTCTATCCGCCAAAGTTCAAAAACATGTACCGCAGCTGGATGGAGAATGTACGCGACTGGTGTATTTCCCGTCAACTCTGGTGGGGACACCGGATTCCTGCCTATTACCTTCCAAACGGAGCGTATGTCGTGGCCAAAACCGCCGAGGAAGCGTTGACACAAGCCAATTCTCAATTCGGCACAAGCTACACCTTGTCCGATCTACACCAGGATGAAGACGTGTTGGATACCTGGTTTAGCTCCTGGCTGTGGCCGATCTCGGTTTTTGACACGGATGTCTTCACTACCGGCAAGCCAAACGAGGAACTGAAATACTACTATCCTACCAATGATTTGGTGACAGCGCCGGAGATTCTGTTCTTCTGGGTAGCGCGCATGATCATTGCAGGCTATGAATACATGGGTGAAAAGCCTTTCAAAAACGTCTACCTCACTGGAATCGTCCGGGATAAACTGGGCAGAAAAATGTCCAAATCTCTTGGAAATTCTCCTGACCCACTGGAATTGATCGCTCAGTATGGCGCGGATGGCGTGAGAACAGGGATGCTTTTTTCTTCCCCCGCGGGAAATGATCTACCCTACGATGACAAGCTGGTGGAGCAGGGAAGAAACTTCTCCAACAAGATCTGGAATGCATTCCGACTGGTAAAAGGCTGGGAAATCGATCCAAATCTGGACGGATCAGCCAATGCTTCCAGCATCAGGTGGTTTGAAAACAGATTCAATCAAGGCTTGACAGAAATCAACGAGCATTTTGAGAAATTCAGAATATCGGATGCTTTGATGGTGACTTACAAGCTGGTGTGGGATGACTTCTGCTCCTGGTATTTGGAGATGATCAAGCCTGCCTATCAGCATCCGATTGATCAGGAGACTTATGACCGGACGATTCAGATTTTCGAAAAAATCCTGAAGATCCTCCATCCGTTCATGCCATTTATCACGGAAGAACTTTGGCACCAAATCAAAGAAAGATCAGTCGCTGAATCCTTGATCCTGGCATCTTGGCCTGAAGCGGAAGCTTTTGATTCTAAAATCATTGAAGAAGCTGCGCAAGTTTTCGAGGTCGTATCACAAGTGAGAAACCTGAGAGCTTCCAAAGGGATGTCACCCAAAGAAGCACTTGATCTTAGCATCAACTCCAAGAATCCGGAGGTCTACGCCGGCTTCGAATCAGTGTTAATCAAACTGGCAAACTTGTCCTCCCTTGGCTTTGCGGAAAAAGTCGACCATGCGATGAGCTTTGTAGTAAAAGCTGATGAGTGCTTTGTACCAATGGGTGACTCGATCAATGTAGAGGAGGAAAAAGCCAACCTGAAAAAAGAAATCGAATACACGCAAGGTTTCTTGACTTCTGTCATGAAAAAACTCAACAATGAGCGCTTTGTAGCAGGGGCTCCAGCCCAAGTCATCGAAATGGAACGCAAAAAGCAGGCAGATGCTGAAGCCAAGATCAAGGCTTTGGAGGAGAGTTTGGGGAAGTTGGGATGATGGTTATTAGGTTATCGAGTTATTGAGTAATTAGTGAAAATCCAGAGTTGAAAGGCTCTGGATTTTTTGTTGAATGAAAAGTAAGATTTAGAGGTAATGATTTAAAAATTTAACTTAAGGCAATGAACACCAAAATCCGCTGGCAACAACGACTAACAAACTACTCGAAAGCACTTCGACAATTGGAGCGTGCAGTGGCACTTTCAAGGGAACGAGAGCTTTCTGATTTGGAAGAGCAAGGATTAATTCAAGCATTTGAATTCACCCATGAATTAGCCTGGAATGTCCTAAAGGACTTCTTTGCGTTTCAGGGAAATCCGGATATTACGGGTTCACGGGATGCTTCCCGAGAAGCATTTTGAAAAGGACTAATTCATGACGGAGATGGCTGGATGGAAATGATCAAAAGCCGAAATCAATCCTCGCACACGTACAATCAAGAAGTTGCTGAAGGAATTGCAAGAAAAATCTCGGACACTTACTTCATTTTGTTCAAAGAATTGGAAGAAAAAATGAAACAACTAAAAGATGAAAGCTGATCTTAATTTTGGATTAAAAGTGGAATCATTAGAGAAAATCCAACGTGTATTTATGAATTTCCCGGAAGTGGAAAAGTGTGTGGTTTACGGTTCAAGAGCTATGGGTAATTATCAACATAACTCCAATATCGACTTAACTTTGATTGGGAAAAACTTAAGTTTGACCGAGCTTTTCAGGATTGAAAACGAGCTGGATGATTTGCTTCTACCCTATCAAATTGACCTTTCAATTTTTCATCAAATTGATAATCCAGATTTGGTCAATCCTATTCAGAAACATGGAAAAACACTTTACGAAAAAACTCCTGTTTTATCCCGCTGATAATCGCAGAAAAGTCCCTTATGACCGCATTTTTTTTAAAAGGTTAACTCGATTCTAGTCAAATTGCGAAAAAATAAAAAAAGACTAATTCGAACTGAATTAGCCTTCTTTTAAATCTAATTTTTGATAATTCTACAACAGCGGTTGACCCCCTCTACGTAGATCTGATTGTCTATCACCGCGATGATCTGTTTCCAGGAATCCATCGCCGAATTCACGGTTCTTGATACTTTTTGATTCCATGTCAAATCGATCATTTTGGGCAAAAAAGGACTCATTCTCATGATCATATCGTCCATGCAAACTGCGAGACTCCTGGCTGTAATAGGTACGCATGGTATGAAGGAAGTCCGACTGCGGACCGCTTGGCCAGTTGTCATTATCGAATCCAGGTGCATTTTCCAATGTTTCTTTTGACTCTTTGACAATGACGATGTCTTTCTGCGCTGTGTTAAACTCGAAAGCTTCGAAAGGCAAAGCCAGAAGTTTTGACCCCAGATTCAGGAACCCTTCATCAACCTTCAAGACAACATAATCTACTTTACCAGATTGTACATTGATCATGAATTCCTTGATGGAACCGACTGATTCATCACGGGAGGTTTTTACTTTACAAGAAGTTGCAGTACCGAAACTAATTTGGGAATGATTTGGAATAGTCATTTTGGATGTGGGTTAAATGAATAATTGATTTGATTCATCTTGTCCCAGAAACGTGCCAATGGAGAAATGGCCAACTAGATCAAATCAATGTCCTTTCCGCTTTTCAGTATAGTGTAATTGCTACACACTTCGAGGTATGAAATACCCTTTTGGAAGGAAAAAGTATTCTTGGGATCAGAAATTCGCCAGCCAAAAAAGGGAGGGGGGGAAATCCCGAGAATCTACCGCTATCAATAGGCCGCCAAAACCATTGCAGTTTATCAAAACCTTACCGGCTTTTTAAATTTTCTTACAATACCCGGATCTTAATATCCTTGAAAATCACCCCTTGCCCCTCACTTTGAAGTCCTATATAGCCTGATTTGAGCGGCGTACCATCGACCTTGATCGCAGGATCAAATCGATTGGCTACTCCTCCACCGATCTGAGGAAAACTATAAGTCAAAACGGTGTCTCCATTGACCAGATGATGCACAATAGAGTCTCCATACACGATCAGTTCAGCTTTTACCCATTCGTCCCATTTGAATGTCGGCGAGATGGAATTGATGCAATGACGCTCGTCGATTTTTCCTTCATACACTACATCCGTACCCGGACTGCACATATTGCCGGTAGGTCGTGCGACGCCTTCCTTTTCCTCTGCCAGCATCTGATATTCCACTGATATCGGCCAATCCTGCTCTTTCAAAATCGTCTCAGGTGCTTGCGAATGAAACATGATTCCGGAATTTCGATAGGTATAACTTGCCGCATCCTTCAGCCACTGGTCGGTGAATCGATAATCCCATTTTAGATGAAAGGAAGAAAAAGATTTCTCATAAAACAGGTGTCCATACCGATCCTCAAAGGCCCCGTAATCATCGTAATTGACTTCAATTGCGCCATCTTTTACCTTAAAAGTATTGGCATAGTTTTCACCTACTTCGTGGTGATGAATTTTGGGGATCCAACCGCTGAGATCCTTTCCGTTGAAAAGAACCTGCCACTCAGACTCCGTCGATTGTACGCTGACTTCTTCGTTTTCGGCTTTTTGACAAGAGAAGAAAAGGAAGATGGAAAAAAGAAAAAGAATAGGTTTCATAGTGTTTAGGGGTTGGTTTTGGGAGTTATTTGTCTAGCGGGTTTAGCTCACGGCTTAGTTCTTTTACCTTCATTATTCGATTTTCTTTATTAGGTATTCGATATTCAAAAACTTAAAATATCGAAAACCGAACGCGGAATGGGGAATATCGAAGTTTGGGTTACTCAATGCTTCCAATCATAGCCATCCAGTTGCTCCAGACAAGCCTTGAGCAATGCAATGGAATGGGCAATATCTTTCTTATGCGCCATCTCGATCACCTGATGCAAATGTCGGGTAGGAATGGAAATCGCACCGGCAATGGCGCCCTGCTTACCCATTCGCTGCACTCCGGCGGTGTCAGTTCCTCCTGCAGTAAGAATTTCAGGTTGCCAGGAGATCGCTTCTTTTTCGGCCGTTTGCTTCATAAATTCCACCATGCGGTAGTCACAGATCGTCATCGAATCCATAATTTTGATTGCGGTCCCCTTCCCTAGCTCAGTGATTTTCTCATGCGCAGCAGCTCCGGGTACATCGAATGCAATGGTCGTATCCAAGGCAATTCCAAAATCCGGATTGATACTATGAGCGGCTACATTGGCACCTCTGGTTCCAACCTCTTCCTGCACTGTAAATGTCGCATAGACATCGTAGGCAGGATTTTCAAGTTGCTTCAGCGTCTCGATCAGGATAAATACAGCTACTCGATTGTCGATGGATTTGCAATTGACGCAATCGCCCATTTCGATCAGTTCCCGATCCCGGGTCACCGGATCACCGATCGAGATATACTTTTCGACCTCTTCCTTGGACATTCCCAGATCAATAAAAAAGTCGGTGGTTTTTGGAAGTTTAGCTCGTTCCTCAACTGACATCACGTGGATGGGTTTGCTGCCCATCACCCCTACCATGTCTTTCTTTCCATGCACTATCACCCGTTGGGCTGTCAATGTTTTCGGATCAAAACCACCAAGAGTATGAAACCTCAAAAATCCCTGCTCATCAATATGAGTTACTATAAAACCGATTTCATCCAAGTGGGCTGCTACCATCACTCGTTTTCCATCTGGATTTCGTTTGCCTTTTTTTATGGCAATTACACTTCCAAGATTGTCGGTATTCACTTCATCGACCAGTGGTGCGACGAGTTCGATGACCAGATCTCTCACTCTTTTTTCAAAACCGGGCGCTCCGGCGATTTCACAGATTTGTTTAAGAAGGGGGACGTTTATTTCCATTTTAATAAGATCAATTTTGGTTCAAAATAAACCTTTTGTTCGCAATCCTTTCTTCCAATAATGTAAAAAGGCGCAAAGATTATTCCTTGCGCCTGTTTTTCAATGGATTCCTTCAAACTTAATACGCCCTCACAGACTTACCTTCCATATAATTGACAAAGGCTCTGTTAACAACTCTAGTCCCGCCTGTAGTGGGGTAATCCCCTGTGAAATACCAGTCACCAAGGTGTTTTGGAATGCACTTGTGTAGGTTCTCTACCGTTTGAAAAATGATCTTGACCTCAGCTTTGATCTCGGGGGTGGTTACGATTTCGGCTATTTTATCAGAGATTTCATCGTCAGAAAACGAACTGTAGACCTCTTTCACAAAATTCTCTGTGGAAACAGGGTCTTCAATGCAAGAATCATAAATCCGATCCAATACATTCTCGGTTTTTCGGTCTCTCAATAGTTCGATTGCTGCCCGGAACGCGATAAATTCTCTCATGCGTGACATGTCTATACCATAGCAATCCGGGAAGCGGATTTGTGGAGCAGAAGACACGATGATAATTCGCTTTGGATTCAGTTGATCGAGTGTGGTCAGGATGCTTTTTTCCAAGGTAGTTCCACGTACAATGCTGTCATCGATCACCACCAAGGTGTCAATGCCAGACTTGATCACCTCATAAGTGGTGTCATAAACATTTGCCACTATGGCATCCCGGTCGGTATCATTGGTAATGAAAGTCCGCAGTTTGACATCCTTACTGACCAACTTTTCGACACGCGGTCGGAAGTTGAGCAAATCATCCAAATCACCCACGTGAGGCTTTCCTTCCAAGAATACCTCTCTTCGTTTTGCACTCAGGTAGTCTTCCAATCCCTCGATCATTCCCAGAAATGCAGTTTCAGCAGTATTCGGGATATAAGAGAACACGGTGTTTTTCAGATCGAAATCGATCGCCTTGAGAATCTGGGGAATCAATGCTTTGCCCAGATTTTTCCGCTCCTGATAGATATCCGGATCAGTACCACGCGAGAAATAGATCCGCTCAAAGGAACAGGATTTTTTCTCCCGTGCAGGCAAAATTTCCGATTCGGTAAAGGACCCGTCTTTGTTGATTACTATCGCGTGACCGGGTTTTATTTCCTTTATTTCTTTAAAATCAATATTGAATGCCGATTTGATTGCAGGCTTCTCTGAAGCTACCACCACAATTTCATCATCTGCATAGTAAAAGGCCGGTCGGATTCCCGATGGATCTCTGACGACAAAAGAGGAACCGTTTCCGATTATTCCAGCCATAGCATATCCGCCATCAAAATCGCGACAGGATCTTTTCAGGATCCGAATCACATCCAATTCTTCCTCGATGAGTTGGGTAATTTGCTCGTTACTGTATTGATGTTTGTATTTCTCGAAGATTCGCTGATTTTCCTCGTCCAAAAAGTGCCCGACCTTTTCCATCACGGTGACAGTATCGGTTTTTTCTTTAGGGTGCTGACCGAGTTGGACGAGTTTGCCAAAAAGTTCCTCATTGTTGGTCATGTTGAAGTTGCCGGCCATAACCAGGTTTCGGCTTCTCCAGTTGTTTTGCTTTAAAAATGGGTGGCAGGTCTCGATGCTATTCTCTCCGTGCGTTCCGTAGCGAAGGTGACCCAACCAAACTTCACCGGTGAATGAGATATTCTTTTTGAGCCACTCTGCATCTTGGAGGACTTTTTTGCCTCCGATCTTTTTGGCCTTTTTATATTTCGCATTGATTTTGTCGAAAATAAAATTGACCGCGGCTGATTCAATAGATCGATACCTGCTGATGTATCGGGTGCCTGGTTTGGTGTCTATTTTCACGTTGGCGACTCCCGCACCATCTTGTCCCCGGTTGATTTGCTTTTGCATCAGCACATACATGCGTTTGGCGGCAAAAGCATTGGTTCCGTATTTGTCAATATAATATTGAGGATGCTTACGGAGCCGAATCATGGCTATACCGCACTCGTGTTTGATTGCGTCACTCATGGAGAAAGGCGAATGTTCTTTTGGTGATTCAAAGGTAAGTGTTTTCAAAAGAATTATTCCTGATTAAAAGTTCGGCTTCGAAGAATATTCTATGGGTGACATCCAATTCGGCATTAGTGGACTTCAGCATCTTCCAGTGGGAGTCAATCTCCACAGCTAGCGGAATTTTTACTCAAAAATCCTGTTCCGTTTTTAATGAAAACCCCCAAATAAAGCTAAAAACAGGTATGGCACAGGGTTCGCATTAAACTTATCAACTTTGGAAAATACGTTTCCGAAATCAGAATCCGGATTCTGAAAATCAACTAAACCAATTTAAACAACACCATGAAATCGAGCCTAACACATTTGTCTAGCAGACGGATGGTTTACATCAACGCGAAATTCCATGGTACCCTTAAAACCAATTTTAACACCATGAAAAAGATCATTTTGATGTCTGCCATGATGGTGGCCGGTGCAGCTTTCGCCACCCCAACCATCGCCTCTGGAATCTCAAATTCGTTGGAAATTAATTTGCAGGAAGAAAAAGTACAAATAAAGCCTGACGAACTTCCAACACCTGTCAAGCAAACCATCGCAGGAGATGTATCGCTGCAAGCGCTTACCTTGACTGAAGCATGGGAGGTAAAAAAAGTAGACGGTGCAGTGCATTACAAAGTAGCCTTTGATAATGGAACTGAAGAAAAACTCTGGAAAACTTACGATGCCGAAGGCAACGAAATAAAAGAGTAAGTTGCTTATTCCCTATTTTTAAAAGCGCTGGACTCTAGTCTGGTGCTTTTTTTGTTTATATCATAAAAAAACAAAATTGATGGCACATATCCTTTTAGTTGAAGACGACTTGACCTACTCCAGAATAGTAAAGACCTTTTTGGAAAAGAACTCTTTCGAAGTGACCACCACGACCAAAGTGAAGGAGGCTCAAACCATTCTGAGTACCGGCAAATTTGAACTGATTATAGCAGACTTCCGACTTCCTGATGGTACCGGGATGGAACTGCTTCAATGGGCAAAATCAAACTTCCCTCATCTTCAGGTGATACTCATCACGCATTATTCCGACATCCGGATAGCAATCAAAGCGATGAAACTGGGGGCTTTTGAATACATCACCAAGCCTATCAATCCCGACGAATTGCTCGCTACAGTCAAAGAATCCCTGGCACAAAAAATAGAACTTAAGTCTGGTATTTCTCCAAAAGAGCCTACCAAAACCGAATCAAGAAAGTCTGAAACTCCCTATGTAATAGGCGAATCGCAGGAGGCCCAGAAACTTGAAAAACATATTCAGCTTGTAGCTCCTACGGATTTGAGTGTTTTGGTTCTAGGAGAAACCGGGACGGGAAAAGAATTGATTTCCAAACGCATTCATGAGTTCTCCAAGCGAAAAGACGGCCCATTTGTAGCTATTGACTGTGGTGCATTGCCAAAAGAACTCGCTGGAAGTGAACTTTTTGGCCATGTGAAAGGTGCCTTTACAGGTGCCTTGGACAACAAAACCGGTCACTTTGAATCCGCAAATGGCGGTACCATCTTTTTGGATGAAGTCGGGAACCTCAGCTATGAGGTCCAGATCCAATTGCTTCGGGCGATTCAGGAGCGGAAAATCCGAAAAATCGGCGGGAATAAAGAAATTGAAGTCAACGTAAGAATCATCGCTGCCACCAATGAAATGCTTACCTCACACTCCAGCGAAGGAGGATTTAGGGAAGATTTGTATCATCGATTAAATGAATTTACGCTTCAGGCCATTCCTCTTCGGCAGCGAAAAGCTGATCTGGAGTATTTTGTGGGAGAATTTATTCAGGAAAGCAATGAGCGACTGAATAAATCAATCAAAAGCCTGAGTCCCGAAGTCTGGGATATTTTTTACGGCTATGACTGGCCGGGAAATTTGCGGGAACTCCGAAATATCGTAAAGCGGGCCGTTTTGCTTTCATCAGAAGATCGAATTGAAAAAGATGCCCTGCCCCTGGAATTATACGACAATTCCTATCTAACAGCGTCTCCTAGTCAGGCGATTTCAACCTCTCCAGCCACCACAGTTCCGCCACTCGTGAATCCTTCTGCCGGGACAGATTATAAAAGCCAGTGGAAAGAGCAAGAGAAGGAGTTGATCCAAAAAGTTCTCCTGGATACGCGATTTAACAAGTCGAAGACTGCGCGAATTTTAAACATGGACCGAAAAACGCTCTACAGCAAAATCGAAAAATACGGGCTGGAATAAATCAGACGATCTCAGCCACTTTTTCCTTCAATCCGCTCAAAGTTTTCTTGGTCTCTGAATCCAGTTGATTGAGCAGTTCCTGAATTCCTTGCTGATTGTTCAACTTCAGGCTATTCTCGATTTTCCGGGCAATTGGTCCGGCTTGACTGTTGATTTGTCCAAGTCTGCTTCCGAGTTGATGGCAGATCTCGAGAATCTCAGCCCAACGATTGTTAAGCCTTGCCCGGGTTATTGCCTGTAAGTCCGATTCGGTCTCCCGTATCAGGTCTCGCACAATTTCAGCAAGTAAATCCTGGTCGCCCATGCAAAACTTATTCAGATCGGTCAGGCTAAAAAGTCCAATTGAATGCGGTTCTTGAACGGATTGTTGAATTTTAGCTTTTATGCGTTCGGGAAAGAATTTTCCCAAAACAGCAATAAGTTTCTCTTCCTGAAAGGGTTTAAGAATCAATTCATCAAACCCTTCTTTAAACAATCTCTCCTTTTCTTCCACAAATACATTCGCAGTCATTGCCACCAAGGGTAATTTATTGTATTCCTGAAAGTTATGAATGGATTTGGCCACGTCAAATCCTGAAAATTCAGGCATCTGAATATCGATCATCGCCAGATCCAGCGGCATGGAATAAAAGTCATCCCTAAAAAACTTGCCTCCGGGAAACGAAGTGACCTCCGCTCCAAAATAAGCCAGGACAGTTTCCAGGTATTTCAATCCTGCCCGATCATCATCTACGAGCAAAATTTTCAATCCACTCAAATCGATCGAATTCTCTGTGTCCGAAACTTCAATTTCCTCCAGTGCCGCAGTCAATTCCATCGGGATCACAACCCGCATAGTCGTCCCCTCTCCCGGAGAACTTTCCGGCAAAAGTTCTCCCTGCATGAGGCTTACGAGGCGCTGTACAATGGCCAAGCCCAAACCGGTTCCTCCAAATTTCCTTGAAATGGAGGTGTCCGCCTGATCAAATTCCTGGAAGACTTTCTTCAGTTCCTCCTGATTCATCCCGATTCCGGAATCACTGATCGCAATCTCCAGATTGCCACGGTCCCATTTCACTTTTACCTCTACTTTTCCTTCCTGGGTAAATTTGAAAGCATTGCCTAACAGGTTGTTCATCACTTGTTTGATCCGAAGTTCATCCCCCACCAGCCATTGGTCATCTGGCAAATCCAAATGCCATATAAAATCAAGCTTCTTCTCTTTGGCTGTTAATTCAAAAAAACTTTGAATCGCTCCAAATAACCTAATGGGATCAAACGGCTCTTTTTCCAAATTGAGTTTACCCGCCTCCAACTTTGAAAAATCAAGGATATCATTGACAATTTCCATCAAGGTATCGGAGGCAAATCCAATCATTTTGAGATGAGTCAACTGATTGGATTCCAAACTGGATTTCTCTAAAATAGCCCTGTATCCCTGAATGACGTGGAGCGGGTTACGGATCTCATGACTCATATTGGCCAGAAACTCCTGCTTGGATTTTGCCAATTGAACGGATTTTCTACGAGAAGATTCCAGATCTTCCTGATAGGATTTATTGAGACTGATTTCCTTGAGGATCGAATAAACCAAAAAGCCTGTACCCACTACGGCAATGACAACAACAATCAGCAGGAAGTAAGAAACATCAAAAACAAGACCTGAGGCTTGTTGACTTTGCGCATTGGATTCGAGGATGGCTTTGGATTGCAAGTCACCGATCAAAGATTGGATTGTATTTCCGATCTCGTTTTGTTTTTGAGAAAGAGAAGCTTCCAATGTGGCTAATCTTTGGCGCTGAAAGCTTTCTTCCTTATAAATTTGATTGATTACTCCCCTTAGGGAGTAGAGTACACTATCCAGATTTTGCGGTTGGGCGGACTTGGTCTGTCCGGTATTTTCATCTCTAAGCCGCTTTAGATAGTTGATGAGTTGATCTTCATCCCTGGTCACAAGTCCACTGCTTTGTTCCTGCCTGCTGTTGGCTTCCTGTCGGAGTTCGTTATAGATGAAGTTCTTGGGATTGAGCTCTCGGAGGGGTCTGTATTCCAGGTTTTGAGCCCGCCGACGAATCCCCACCTCCACTCGATTGAGCGCTTCCTGGGAAAAATTTCGGGTTGCGAGATTCTTCTTGACTTCATACAAATCCACAAAACCAGTGATCAGCACCGCAAGATTATCTCTGATTGTCTGCACACTTTGGATTTCCAAAGAATCTACAGCTAAGGTGTCCAATTGATCGAGTTTTGCCTGAAGCTGGGAAATGGTCGAATCATTGACTCGTCCATCTACACTAAAATTGTTTCCCCCGATACGGGTAATTCGAAAAATCTCTGATTGAAGGTCGTTCAGCAGTTCTAATTTCTGATTCGGCTGGGCCAATTGTCTGACCGAATCTTCTAATTGATTGAGGGTATAATAGGTCAGCCCAGCTACACTTACCAGAATAAAAGTCGCCAAAAAAAATCCGGCGGCTACTTTTTTCCCTGTCGAACTAATTGAATTGAAGGGCTTCATTCTTTTCATTATCAAACCTTCACTGTTCAACAATTATTCCAAGCTGGTCAGAACTTTAATAAAACATAGCCTTGCGGCACATAGGTAGTGATTGTGGTCAGGGCTGAGTGTGCGATCGTGACCCCCGGCCAAAGGTCCGAAGCTTTTAGATTTCTTGCGATCAGAGACTGACCGCAGACATAAATGTCCGCTCCAGCTTCTTTCAATGCTTCAAAGACCTGAAGATTTGGATTCGACACTTCAAATCGACCCTGGTAATTCTCATCTGTGAGAAGTGTAAAAATGGCACCTCCATGAATGATGACTTTGACCTTGATCTTTTCTTTTGGAACTCCCGCCAGACCATGAAGATTCATCATTCTGGCCACGTTGTCCACCCATCGGGAGATTTGTTTGTTGTCTTCCGCACCTGATGCCAGATCCACTATTACCTTATATTCTAAGCTTGGATCCGGACGCTCGGTAGCCTCTGGTATTTCATAAATCCCACCAAAACCTTTCACAATCGGAAACTGCGGTGTCTGTGCGTAGGTATAGGACAAGCTTACTAAAAGAAAAACAAAGACAAGCGAAGTAAAGAGATTTTTCATAACTGGGGAATTTGAAGGAAAAGTAAGGAAAATTAAAATTTCAAAAGGCCCATTAATAAAACTTATATGAATGAGGGAAATTCATCCACAGCCATGAAAGTGTAAAAACACCTGTCAGGTTTTGAAAACCTGACAGGTCTAATCCAATAAGGATATTTTTTTTCATGACTTTCCGAAAAAAAAAGCCCGACCAATCTGGTCAGGCTCTGTGCGCACGAGAAGATTCGAACTTCCACACCCGTAAGGGCACCACCCCCTCAAAGTGGCGTGTCTACCAGTTTCACCACGTGCGCGGTTAGGGTTTGCAAAAGTAGAAATCCATCCCAATTGAAACAAACGAGTTTTGGGGTTTTCTTTACTTTTTTTGAGTTTTATCCAAAAACCTTTTTTTCGGCTGATTGAAGTGTATTGTAAAGCAAGGCAGCAATGGTCATTGGGCCGACACCCCCGGGGACCGGGGTGATAGCAGCCGCCTTTTCGGCTACCTCATCAAATTTCACATCGCCAATCAAACGGAATCCAGACTTTTTGCTTGCATCCTCGATTCGGTGAATTCCCACGTCGATGACGACTGCACCCGGCTTTACCATGTCTGCTGTCACAAACTCTGGCTTTCCTATAGCCACAATCAAAATATCGGCAGATCGGCAGATTTCAGGAAGATTCTGAGTTTTGCTGTGTGTTAAAGTCACGGTTGCATTTCCGGGATAGCCGTTTCTGGCCATCAGGATACTCATCGGACTGCCTACGATATGGCTTCGGCCGATCACCACACAATGCTTTCCTGCGGTCTCGATCTGATATCGCTTCAGCAATTCCACAATTCCATAAGGCGTGGCAGCTACATATGCCGGCCAGTTCAAGGTCATTCGACCGACGTTGGCTGGGGTGAAACCATCCACGTCTTTTTCCGGTTTAATTTTGCTTGTGACCTTGTCTACTGAAATATGTTTAGGCAAGGGAAGCTGTACAATCAATCCGTCAATGTCAGGATTAGTGTTGATATTCTCCACCACTTTGAGTAGCTCCTCCTCAGTTACATCAGCTTCCAGACGGACAAGTGTGGATTTAAACCCCACTTCTTCACAGGCTTTTACTTTTGCTCCCACGTAGGTTTGACTTGCCCCGTCATTTCCTACCAGGACCGCAGCCAAGTGAGGCGTTTTTCCACCTTCGGCTTTGATTTCTGCTACGCGGACTGCGATTTCAGATTTGATTTCGGAGGAGGTTTTTTTTCCGTCTATGATTATAGGCATGATCTACTGTATTTATAAACTTCGGCATTCAACATTCAGAATTCGATGTTCAATATTTTAAATATTATTGTTTTTCTCAGCTGTCCCAACGCTTTTAACGAAGATCGAAATAAGCTGATTGCTTTCATTTTTAAGTCTTTCTAGAAATGCTAAATCAGGATGAAGTTTAGCTTTTTGAATTATCCTCAAGGTAACTCTACTTTCCCTTAGCTCTTTCAAAATCACTTTTAATTTATGAATAAAGTCTCTTCTTGACTCACCAGACTGAGCTTCGCCATAATTTAAGGCAGGACTAGTTCCGCTGCGCAAAAGCTGACCAGCCATATGATTTCCTGCTTTGGAATTCACCATTGTATCGGTGAAAATTATAATTTCTGAAGCGAAATCAATTAATCTTTCTTCAAGGTCATATTTTCGATCCATCATAAAATGATCTTAGAAATGATAAATTCTAATTTCGAAATCAAATTAATATCGAACAACGAATAATGAAGGAATACAACCCTAAGTTCAAAATCGTAATTCGTGAATTATTTAATCTAAAACATCGAATATTGAATAACGAAAGATGAAGTAGCTGTATCGTAAATCAAAATTTCAGGTAGTACAGAATGATAAGATAATGAACTTCAATCAAATTAATATCGAACATCGAATGATGAATATCGAATATTGAAGGAATACTACCCTAACTTCAAAATCGTATTTCGTGAATTATTTAATCTCGAACATCGAATGATGAATACCGAATAATGAAGATGAATAGTCGACCATCTAACTTCTAATCCAACTTCAGCACTGCCATAAACGCCTCCTGAGGGATCTCGACGTTGCCGACTTGTCTCATTCGCTTTTTGCCCTTTTTCTGCTTTTCGAGGAGTTTTCGCTTTCGCGAAATATCCCCACCGTAACACTTGGCCAAGACATTTTTACGCAAAGCTTTTACCGTTTCTCTGGCTATGATCTTTTGTCCAATAGCAGCCTGAATGGCGATTTCGAACATTTGGCGAGGCACAAGCTCCTTCAACTTTTCGCAGAGACGCTTGCCCCAATCGTAGGCCTTGTCCCGGTGAACGATCGCAGACAGCGCATCGACTGGCTCACCGTTTAGCATCACATCCAATCGAACCATTTGTGACACCTGATAGCCGATCAGTTCGTAATCCAAAGACGCATAGCCTCTGGAGATGGTCTTCAGTTTGTCAAAAAAGTCAAATACGATTTCGGCCAAAGGCATATCAAACGTCAACTCAACCCGCTCAGCAGTGAGGTAAACCTGATTTTTGATCTGACCACGCTTATCCATGCAGAGGGTGATGACCGCGCCGACGTATTCCACCGCCGTAATGATGGAAGCTTTTACATAAGGCTCCTCGATATGCTTCATCCGGGTTGGTTCGGGCATGTCCGAGGGTGCGTTGATCAATTTAATGGTATCATCGGTCATCAGGGCCTTGAACTGCACCGAAGGTACTGTGGTAATGACCGTCATGTCAAACTCCCGCTCCAATCGCTCCTGAATGATCTCCATGTGCAGCATTCCCAAGAATCCGCATCGGAATCCAAAGCCCAAAGCCATGGAAGTCTCAGGCTCCCAGACCAGCGATGCATCGTTCAGCTGGAGTTTCTCCATCGAGTAGCGAAGCTCTTCATAATCAGTGGTTTCTACAGGATAAATTCCGGCAAAAACCATGGGCTTTACGTTTTCAAACCCATGAATTGCAGCATCGCAAGGGCGCTTCACATGCGTGATTGTATCCCCAACTTTGATTTCTTTGGCGACTTTGACACCGGAAATCAGGTAGCCTACATTTCCGGCTGACATGGTTTGTTGAGGAATCTGGTTGAGACCCAAAATCCCGATTTCGTCAGCTTCGTATTCTCGCCCTGTATTTACAAATTTGATCTTATCGCCTTTATTTATAGTTCCGTTGAAAATTCGGAAAATGACTTCCACGCCACGAAACGAATTATAAACCGAGTCGAAGATCATCGCCTGAAGCGGTGCTTCGGGATCTCCTTTTGGAGCGGGAATTCGGGTTACCACAGCTTTGAGAATGTCTTCTATGCCCAATCCCGTCTTGCCAGATGCTAAAATTATTTCTTCACGCTTGCAACCCAGCAAGTCAATTACCTCATCAGCTACCACCTCGGGATCTGCGCCTGGAAGATCGATTTTGTTTAAAACAGGAATAATCTCCAAGTCATGGTTCAGTGCCAAGTAAAGATTGGAAATCGTCTGAGCCTCCACGCCCTGTGAGGCATCTACGATCAGTAGTGCGCCTTCGCAGGCTGCAATCGATCGGGAGACTTCATAGGAAAAATCGACGTGACCCGGCGTGTCAATCAGATTGAGGATGTATTCTTCGCCTTCATGGGTATAGTTCATCTGGATCGCATGAGACTTGATCGTGATGCCCCGCTCGCGCTCCAAATCCATATTATCCAGTAACTGTTCTTGCATATCCCGGTCGGCAACCGTGTCGGTTGCTTGCAATAACCTATCCGCCAATGTACTCTTCCCATGATCGATATGGGCGATGATACAGAAATTCCTGATGTTTTTCATAGCTATTCTTGCCGCAAAAGTAGGAAAAAAGAAGGATGATTAGTCATTAAAGAGAGGGTTTACAGCAAATACACGTTGTGAGAATGATTTGTTGAAAAAAGGTGAACCAAAATAAAGCTTAAAGCGAAATAGCATCGAAATACTTTTTACTGTGAAAAAAAAATAGGCTAGAGGGGAAATAAATCTAAGGAAATACAATGGAAATAAATTTTGCTTCGCAAAATGAAATACGGTTTCAGTGAAATACTTAGTCATAGATAAACCCTATTTCCAATGTTTTCTACCTTTGCTTCGCAAAAAAACCAATTCCATGCAATCCATCGCCGAAAAGAAAAAGTCCCAAAATATTGCCGAATACCTGATCTACATGTATCAAATGGAGGATTTGATCCGATCCTATCAGGGCAACATGGATGAAATCAAGCATTACGTGATCTCACATTATCCGGTTTCGGAGGCAGAAAAACAAGAGATCACACGATGGTTTGAAGGTCTTTTAGAACAAATGAAAACCGAGGGAATTCTCGAAAAAGGACATCTCGGCGAATTGAACAGAATCGTAGAAAATCTACTTCATCTTCACTATGAGCTCCTGAAGACGGACAAAAACCACTTCGAAACTTACAATAAAGCCAAACCTTTTATCCTATACGCAATCCTGGCTGCAGATGGGGAAAATCCAGGAAATGAAATCCAAATCTGTTTGAATGGCGTGTACGGATTACTCCTTTGCCGCTTGCTGGGCAAAAAGGTAGACAAGCAGCAACTCACTGCAGCGGAAGCATTTGGGGCCGTATTGAGTCTGTTGAATTTCAATTACCAACAGCGGATTTTTATGTCGCCAACTAAGTGATTGAAAAATTGAAAGGTTGAAAAATTTGGAGATTTATCGCCTAATTCTTGTGTAAATTGGGGGGAAATGAAGTTCTCTGCCATGGCATTTTATCAAGAAGAAATTTCCAAGCTTTTTTCAGAATTTAATTCCCAAAAAGAGGGAATATCCCCTTCAGAGGCTCAAAAAAGACTACAGAAATATGGTCCTAACGCCCTCCAGGAAAAGAAGAAAAAGCCGGTTTGGCTTCTTTTTCTAGGTCAGTTCAAAGACTTTATGATTTTGATACTTGCTGCTGCCGCAGTGATTTCGGGAATTGTAGGAGACCTGACGGATACTCTCATTATCCTGGTCATTATTGTCCTCAATGCGATTTTGGGATTTGTCCAAGAGTATCGTGCTGAAAAGGCGATGGAATCCCTGAAAAAACTGACCGAAACTCAAACTACTGTGATTCGGAAAGGGGAACCCGTCCCGATCCCCTCCCATGAACTCGTGCCGGGAGATGTGGTCTTGCTGGAAGCCGGAAATATGATACCTGCGGATATCCGTCTTTTCGAGACTTTCTCGCTGAAAGTAGACGAATCCTCGCTCACGGGAGAATCCGTCCCCATCGACAAAGTCTCAGATCCCATCTCCAAAGCTGATCTTTCTCCCGGTGATCAGCTCAACATGGCTTTCAAAGGTACCCTCATCACCAATGGCAGAGCGCTTGGATTGGTAGTTGGCACAGGCATGAATACTGAGATCGGAAAGATTGCGGACTTGCTGCAAGAGGACTCCCCAGTAACCCCCCTGCAGCAGCGGATGAAGCAGTTTGGGAAAATCATTTCCTATATCATTCTGGTCATCTGCGGCCTGTTGTTTCTCGGAGGAATTGCCCGAGGGGAAAATATATTTCAGGTTTTGTTGCTTTCTGTCACTCTGGCTGTAGCTGCGATTCCAGAGGCATTACCTGCTTTGATCACCATTGCCCTTTCCCTTGGCGCAGGAAGATTGGCCAAAAAGAAAGCCTTGATCCGCAAGTTGCCGGCAGTGGAAAGCCTGGGTTCGGTCTCCTACATCTGCACGGATAAGACCGGGACCCTGACTCAAAATAAAATGTCTGTGGTCAATCTTGAATCAGACCATCACCTTAATATTTCTCCCAGATTTTCCAACCTTCAGCTCGCGATGGGCTTAAGCCACGATGTGCATTTGGACAAAAAAGGACAGCCCAAAGGGGAAGCTACCGAATTGGCATTGGTAGAGCGTCTGCTGAAGGAAATTTCCCTGGACCAATTCAAGGAAATGACTCAGGAATTTCCAAGAATTGGAGAAATTCCGTTCGACTCAACCCGAAAGCGAATGAGTACCTTACACCAATTGGGAGACCAGGTTTTGGTCCTATGCAAAGGTGCCTCTGAATCCATTTCGAGCATTCTTCAGAATGAAGAAACCGCCAAACAACTTATCCTCTCTTCCGAAGCGTGGGCAAAAAAAGGAGAACGAGTCCTCGCTTTCGCAGGAAAACTGATCCCAAATCTTCCAATGGAAACGGACTTGAACAATTTGGAAATGGACTTGGAGTATTTCGGCAAAGTCGGCATGATCGATCCTCCACGGGAAGAAGTGAAAGTTTCAATCAAAGAATGTAAAACTGCCGGGATCAAACCTGTGATGATCACCGGAGACCACCCTGCCACGGCCAGGGCTATTGCCGCTGAAGTCGGTATTTGGAAGGCTGATGACCTTGTCCTGACAGGAGCAGAACTGGCCAACCTCAGTGATGAAGCTTTTGCAAATCAAGTGGAAAAAGTGAGTGTTTATGCCCGGGTGGCCCCCGAACAAAAACTCCGGATTGTGCAGGCTTTGCAGCAAAAAGGGCACTATGCTGCCATGACCGGAGATGGAGTGAATGATGCGCCTTCGTTAAAAGCAGCGAATATCGGCATAGCGATGGGAATTACCGGGACTGATGTCAGCAAGGAAGCCTCACACATGATTTTGCTGGATGATAACTTCTCCACGATCGTCAAAGCAGTAAAAGAGGGTCGGAGGATCTATGATAATATTCGAAAATTCATCAAGTACATCCTGACCTGCAATACCGCAGAAATTTGGGTCGTCGGAATTGCTCCGTTTTTAGGATTTGCAAACCCACTTTTACCCATTCATATTCTCTGGATCAATTTGGTCACCGATGGAATTCCTGCCTTGGCCTTGGCAGGAGAAAAACCCGAACTTGACCTAATGAAACGACCTCCAAGACCTCCAAAACAAAGTCTTTTTGCAGAGGGTGTCGGTTACCATATCATTTGGGTAGGTATCCTGATGGCCGCAGTCACACTATTCACTCAGTATTGGGCAACGCAAAATGGATGGCATTGGCAGACCTTGGTGTTTTCGGTGTTGGCCTTTTCCCAACTTGGACATGTGATGGCCGTGAGAAGTGACCGAACGTTTCTTTTCCGGCAGGGACTTTTGAGTAATTATCCACTTTTGCTTGCCGTCGGCGGAACTCTTGTCCTGCAACTGGGGGTGATTTACCTTCCATTTATGAATGAAATCTTCCATACCGAACCACTGAATCTGAAAGAATTACTCTTTTGTGGGGGAATGGGCTTGATCGTTTTCCATGCTGTGGAGTTGGAAAAGTGGGTAAGAATCAGGTTTATCAACTAGCATCAAAACTTCTTTATCATTCAGGATTTCTCATTTAAAGTCCAATATTTCGAAGAAATGAATGCTTGAAAAAGTTGAATGCATCCATTTCCAAGGACATTCATACTTTCACAGACCTCGTAATTCGTAAATCTTATCTCGAAGTTAACAATCCCTTTGAACGCTTAGTTAAAAATTTTATTAGAACTCAAACTTTGCGTTACCCAAATGAGGAGAATTTTTCAGTATCAAATCAATTCATACGACAAGTTTCACCTGCTTTGGGAAAGTCCAAAAGCCAGTAAACTGATCAGCAATATTGTTGTCATTACGTTTTTGATCGGACTATTGGTCGCTCTCCTCTCTCATTTCGATCTGTTGCCATCGGGTATGCAAATCAATATATTCTTTTCTATCGAATTGGCTTTTAACGTCTTGTTGATTTTTGAGGCGATGAGTTTGATTTTTCTCTTTCCGAATTCCGTAGCAGACTCGGTGGGTAAACAGTTTGAAATTATTTCACTGATTTTACTTAGGGATGCATTCAAGGAGTTTGGACATTATTTAGATGATCTGGAATGGAACAAGGATTTTCTGGTTGAAATGATTCCCATCATATCAGATGCCTTTGGGGCAATTTTAGTATTCCTGATCACAGGCCTTTTTTACAGGGCTCAACGGCATTTTCGGATCACCCGAAACTATGAAGAGCAATCAGGCTTCATCAAAATCAAGAAACTCCTATCCATTTACCTGGTGTTTTTCTTCGTGGTTATTGGTCTTTACGACCTGTTTATGGCCTATGAAAGCCAAACCTTCAACTCCAGTGTCAAGCTTTTTTACAACCTCTTGATTTTCACAGATGTATTCATTTTGCTGTATTCCCTGCGTTACACCACCAAATATTTTAACCTTTTTCGTTATTCCTCCTTTGCATTGGCTACAATTTTCCTGCGTCTGACTTTATCTGCACCTGCCTATTACAATGTACTCTTGGCCGTCATCGCAGGCTTGATGGTATTGCTAGTCACATACATTTATAATTACTTGCTGACGAAAACGGAATCTTCCAAAGAGCTAAAGACTGTCTCCACTACAGAATGAATTTTCCTCTTGACGAAATAGTCCTGCTTCTCGTCATAATAACTAGTTGACCTTATCTTAATTTTTCTATTTTTCCGATTCAATCCATCTGAATTTTTGAAAAACGAATTCATGAAGCTCAGTTCCGAATCAGAAAACATCCAGGAAAAATTACCCCGTAAACTAGGCCTTTGGGGGATCTGGATGCTGGTGGTCAACGGACTGATCGGAGCCGGGATTTTCGGACTTCCAAGCGGGGCGGCTGCATTGGCAGGAGAATACAGTATTCTGATTTATGTATTTTGTGCGTTGCTGATTCTGCCTGTGATTTTATGTTTTGCTGAGCTGGGAAGTTATTTCCGGGGAACTGGCGGCCCCGTGAGATATGGAACGCTGGCATTTGGGTCTTTTATCGGCTTTCAGGGGGGGTGGTTGTATTACCTGGCACGCTTGATTTCCTTTTCCGCCAATACGGTTTTACTCACCGATAGCATTGCCTATTTCCTGCCCGTAGCCGGTGAATCTGCCGGAAGGTTGCTATCCATTGCTTTGACTTGCTTGCTTTTGAGCCTGATCAATGTGTTGGGATCTGTAGAATCGATCCGCTCGATGACTGTGTTTACCCTTATCAAGTTTACAGTTTTGATTTTGCTTCCTCTGGGTGGATTTATCCTGTTAGGAGCAGAGGTAATTCCGAGTTTTGACTCTTCCATTCCACCTTTTTCAGATTTGGGAAGTGCGGCTTTGTTATTGATTTATGCATTTGTAGGCTTCGAAGGGGCTGTAGTTCCTGCAGGTGAAGCCAAACGTCCCGAGCGGGATATGCCTTTGGGCTTGCTCCTGGGTCTTGCGGTAGTGGCGGTACTTTATATGCTGATTCAATTGGTGACTCAGGCTGCTGTGCCCAATTTAGCGGATTCCAAAACACCCCTTTTGGATGCTTCTGCATCACTTTTTGGAAATGCGGGAGCTGTGATCCTGATGATCGGTGTGGCGGCCTCGGTGATTGCGAATTTGCTGGGATCGATGTTTTCATCTACCCGTTTGACCTACGCGCTTTCCTTGGAAAAATCCCTTCCAAAGTGGTTTGGTGAAGTTCATCCCAAGTTCCTCACACCTGCTAATTCGGTGATTTTCTTTGGAGTTTCGGCTTTTTTGCTATCCGCATTTGGATCATTCACCGTATTGGCAGCGATGACTGTTTTATCCAGACTATTTCTCTACATCATGAGCTGTGCAGCGATTCCGAGGCTCCGCTCCCAGTTTATTGGAGAGGGCCGATTTATTCTTAAAGGAGGTTACACAGTCCCAATTTTAGGGATTTTGGCTTGTATTTGGCTGATGTTGCAAGTCAGTGAGCGCTCAATCTGGATGACCGCTTTGTTTATCGCGCTGGGTTCGGGATTGTATTGGCTGGGGAAAAAAGGGAGCGGTTGATTGCGGATTTGGGATTCCAGATGTCGGATGGTGTAGTTCGGATTTGAGATTTAGGTCAAAGGACACTTCGAAATACAGTATTCGATACTCGGAGTTCAAAATTTCCAAAATTCAATAACCCCTTCAACTATGAAAAAATATCAAAAAACGAATAAAGAACGCTGAATTATGAATTCTGGCCTATTCAGAACAAGCATTTGTCGTTCTAACTAATCTCCTAACTCGTCATTCGTAAAACCTAACTTTCAAAATCCTTACTTTTACCAGATGTCCTTCTCCAATCTTGCCATACGCACCGTCATTTTCAGCATCATTACCAATGCTGTTTTGGCGGCGAGCAAGTTTCTGGCAGGGATTTTTGGTAATTCCTATGCACTGATTGCTGATGGGATTGAGTCAACAGTGGATATTTTCGCTTCATTTTTAGTACTCCTAGGTTTGAAATATGCAGAGCGCCCAGCAGACGAAAATCACCCCTACGGACATGGCAAGGCCGAACCTTTAATCACTTTTGTCGTGGTCGTTTTTCTGATTATTTCGGCCTTTACTATCGCTTGGCAGGCGATCAAAAATATTCAAACTCCGCATGCACTACCTGCATCTTGGACTTTGTATGTCTTAGGAGGAATTATTTTATGGAAAGAAATCTCCTACCAGATCGTCATGAGCCGAAGCAAGAAGCTCAAAAGCTCCTCCTTAAAAGCAGAAGCTTGGCATCACCGGGCAGATGCCATCACCTCGGTCGCCGCATTTATCGGAATTTCCGTTGCCATCTTTGGAGGGGAAGGATTTGAAGTTGCAGACGATTATGCTGCCTTGGTGGCTTGTGGATTTATCCTTTACAACTGCTACGGAATATTCAGACCTGCACTGAGCGAGGTGATGGATGAAAACAACTTCAGCGAACTCACACAAGAGATCCGGGAAATTTCACAAAAAGTCGAGGGAATCGAAGGCACAGAAAAGTGCTTTGTCCGAAAAGCCGGTATGACCTATCACGTTGATTTACACGCACATGTCAGAGGGGACTTGACCGTGACGGAAGGTCATGACATTGCACATAAACTGAAGGATACCCTTCGAAAGGAAATCCCCGAATTGGGCAATGTCTTAATCCATATTGAGCCGAGTTGATTATCGGTTTATTGGGAAAGATCTCACAGGAAGAAAACAAAAAAGAGCTAAAGGAATCTCCCTTAGCTCTTTTTTTAGTAATCATTTCGCCAAATCCTTAAGCCGTCTCCAGTGTCCTTTTGGACTTGCGATACAGGTGATCGCTGAGAATATTGCGTCTGGCAAAACGATAGGCATTGTCAGCATTAAGAAACTTGGTGTAGATATTCTTAGACACTCCAAAATACTCATAGGTATTCCCATCCAAAAAGGTGATCTCAAGCACCTGATTTTTATAATGGAAATCTCCGATACCCGATTGGGTGATCGTCTTGGTATATTCCTCGAGATTGGCTTCAGCAGTTTCCGGAGCGATGCTCACCAAAAAATGGTACCCATCGATGATTTTTGTACTTTTCTCTTCAGCTTCCTTGGCTTTTTCGTCGCCTGCTTGGAATTTATCCGGATGCCATTCCTTAACGAGTGTTCGGTAGGTGGTTTTCAGTTGCTTCAGGTCAATCGGACCTTCAACGTTAAAAAGTTTCTTGTATTCGTTAATCCGCTTCATTGATGCTCTTTAAAATTTTCGCAAAGGTAGGAATATATCGGGAGATGGATTGAAATTCTGAATGGAGGATTAACGGCAGTGAATTGATGGGCTGGATTCGATCATTTTAGCTTTATCATTTTAAAATTCAAGAGTTAAGCCAATGAATCGATTGTTTGGCCTAAAAATCAAACCTTCATTGAAATATTTCTCCCTTCAATAAATCGACCAGCGCAGCCCTAACTTACTGTTTTGGCTCCCTCCTACTCCACACCGTCGCCAAGATCGATCCGGTAATATTTTGCATTGGACCAAATACTGCCGGAGCTAATCCAACGGTGGCGATTTTGCCCAAAAGATTCGCAAGTCCTGAGGCCAAGCCTGCATTCTGCATCCCTACTTCAATGGCCAATGTTCGGGAATCCTGCTCATTCATTCCCGTAAGTCTCGAAAACCAATAACCCACTCCATAACCCATCACATTGTGAATCATCACCAGAAGAATCAGCAGTGGACCGATTTCCAGCAAACTGTCACGCCCCGCAGCGGTGATGACCAAGATGATCAGCGCGATTCCCAGCATGGAAATCAAGGGCAATAATTTCTCGATGTACTTGATGTTTTGACCCAAAAGCCGATGCACAATCAATCCCGCACCGACAGGCAACAGGATAATTTTGAAAATATCCCACATCATCTTTACCAAGTCGATCTCAATAAATTGACCTGCCAACAACTTCATCAAAAGCGGGGTCATTAGCGGCGCAAGCAAAGTGGTGATCGAAGTCAAGGTGACGGAAAGCGCCACATTGGCTTTGGCCAAAAATGCCATCACATTGGATGCAGTTCCACTCGGGGAGCAACCTACAAGAATAATCCCAGCGGCAATTTCCGGCTCCAAACCACTGAGTTTTGCCAACACAAATCCGATCAAGGGCATGATGGAAAACTGAGCGATTACCCCGATTCCGACCGATTTTGGGCTTTTAACCACTGCTGCAAAATCCTTCAAACTCAGTGTCGCCCCCATCCCAAACATGATCAACTGGATCAAGGGAGTGATCAGATTGGAAAACTTATAACCCTCGTATTCCTGAAAATAGCTTGGAAAAAACATTCCCAAGGCCACCATCCCAAAAATCACAATCGGAAAACTGTAGCCCTTCAGACTTTCTACTTTTTGGAAATAGAGGCTGAGCAGTAAAAGGAAAGCAACAGTTAATACGCCCGTCAGGGTATGTAATTGGCTGGAAATCGAATATATCAAGGCTATGGATAGCAAGACAGCTAAGATTTGAAAAGCTTTGGTGAGGGATTTCAATATAAAACGAGTTGTGAGTGGAAAATGGAACTTAAAGGCAATCTCTACCTAAACATGTCAAGAAGAAATCGAAATGGGTTTAGCTATAAAGTCGATTATGGGAACGCTTTTCATTCCATTCATCTGTGGGCGCAAAATAGCTAGAATCAGACTTATGCAGGTGTTCTTTGACCACCTCCTCGTTGATTTCTATTCCCAAACCCGGCGCGGTCAGAGGCACCGGCGCATAGCCTTTATCGATCATTTTGCCCCCACCCACCAAATTAAACATGGACTCCCACCAAGGAATATTCACTGAGTGATGTTCTAAGGACAGGAAGTTTCGTGTAGCGGCTGGACAATGGACGCTCGCCATAAATGAAACCAGTGTTCTTGCCTGATGCATGACCTTGATGGGCTTATCAAAGTCGGGACGAAGTGGCATAAATTGGGCCGTCACCACCTGCCCAGTCATGGTAGAATCCGGCCACATGATCTGCCAGTCCCCTTCGTATTGGTTCTTGTATCCTTTGGTTTGCAGGACTCCCCAAGCCTCTTCGATAGAAATGTTTTTCAGTCTTTCCAAAATGGTATCTGACACTTTTGGTCTTCCATCGGGGAATCGTTCACATTTCCATTCCGAGGTAAGTTGTCGAATCACATCAGGCGGCATGCCCTCCTGCTGGGAGTAAGCCGTAGTGCAGTTTAGGATCAAAGCAAGGATGAAAATTCCTGCGAAATAAGTATCAAATCTAGCGGTCATTAGGTTGGACTTAGCTTATTCAAAAAAGGGAACTCCGGGTACGGCATGCTTTTTCATCCCTTCTTCATTGATTTCTACACCTATTCCAGGCTTCTCCGACAGGGTGATGAAGCTGTTTTCGGTTCTTGGTCCATCGTAAGTCACGATATCTTGCCAGAGCGGCTGGGTGTCCATGTAGATCTGCCATTCCATAATCTGGAAATTAGGCACAGAAGCACAGACATGGCAGGCGGCCATGGCTCCAAGAAATGAAGCAACCATGTGGGGAGAGAACGGCACATAGTAGAGATTTGCCAGATTGGCAATCCGCTGCGCTTCTCCTAATCCTCCGGCTTTTTGAACATCAGGCATGATGATATCTATGGCACTTTCTGAGAGAAGCCGGGTAAAGCCATAGGCTAAATAGATATTTTCTCCGGCACAGATAGGCGTGGAAGTTTCCTGCGTGATTCTTTTATAGACATCGATATTGTCAGCCGGTACGGGCTCTTCCAGCCACATGAGATTGAGGTCCTCGTACATTTTGGCCATTTTGATCCCGGTGATCGCATCGTATCGCCCGTGCATATCGACGCATATGTCGATGTTGGGACCCACCTCCTGCCTCACCGCAGCGATGGCATTGTACATCCGGTCGATTTCCATGGGACTTGCTGTCCAGTTGAACCGGTCGTATTTGTTTGGATCCCTGCCGTCATCTACATCGAATTTGACTGCATTGTAGCCTCGATCTACTGCCCCTCTTGCGGCTGTGGCATAATCATCGGGCGTCGGATTGGTCGAAGTATAAAGGGCGGTATCACAATACACGCGGATTTTGTCCCGGAATTTTCCTCCCAAAAGCTGGTAAACAGGTATTCCAAACACTTTTCCGGTCAGATCCCAAAGGGCGGTTTCAATTGCTGTCAGGACCGCGACATATACGCCGCTTTGCGCTCCACCGAAAAAAGCCCCTTTTCGCAACTGTTCAGCAATTCGATTCGGGTTGAGTGGATTTTGACCTTTGATCTGATCACCCATTCGTTTGACTAGGTAGTAGGTTCCCTGGATAGCGTCTACCGCTTCTCCACAACCCCATACTTCCTGATTGGTGTAAATTTTGACATAAAGGGCTCCGCGGACGTAGCCACATTTGAGATCTGTGATTTTCAGATCTGAGGGGTTGGAGGCGGAAGGCGTCCGTTCCACCGCTGCTTCCAAACCCTGACCAAACGTACCAAAGACTCCCGCTCCGAGCAATCCGGCACTTTTTGAAAAAAAAGATCTTCTACCGATACTGTTGTTTTTTGAATTCATTTTGGGTTTCTAAAATAGGTTACCAAGTTCGATTTTTGAGAAATTCCTGAATTTGAGCTTTGGGCACCGGCAGCTGATCGATACGTTCATTGAGCCATTGCGAAAAATCCCGCTCAATGTCGTCCGCCCATCTCATATCGATCTGCCCTGCAGTGTATTTTCCTTCCCGGATTCGCTCATGACCAAACATATCCCTCAGCCTGACGATCTCGGAAGTGATGACCACTTTCTCTGCCAGATGAGCCGGAATAAATGATACTCCCCCATCCCGACCCAAGACAACATCCCCTGCCATCACGGTAGCTTGCTTGATCCGCGTGGGATGGTTGATTCCTACGAGCATGGTATTAAGA
This sequence comes from Algoriphagus boritolerans DSM 17298 = JCM 18970, assembly GCF_900108085.1. Taxonomy (GTDB): domain Bacteria; phylum Bacteroidota; class Bacteroidia; order Cytophagales; family Cyclobacteriaceae; genus Algoriphagus; species Algoriphagus boritolerans. The sequence continues at coordinate 336,403 of NZ_FNVR01000001.1, read as the reverse complement.
TTGCCTTGCTGGTTGTGATGGGAAGGATGATAGGAAGAGAAATAGGAAGTAAATCCCGGTAACTCTTTCAATCCTGCGATATCGCGAATAGCTCCGTGATATACGATTCCATTCCCGGTTTTGGCATAGATGGCATTGCCTACATTGTCCCCGATGGTCGGTCCGTTGACATGGATTCCAAACTGGTCTGCGACGTAGACATCTCGTTTGATCAGGACATCTACAGGCCAGGAGTTTTGGCCTTTTTTCCCTTCCGCCTTTCCTCGGGCATCGATTGCATCATGGATATCTGGTCTGCCGGGAATGAAGGTAGCTGTGACGGCCCTTCCGATCAGAATGCTGTCCGGATTGATGATTTGCCATCCATCAGCATATTGATAGAAATACCCGGCGTTTTTCATCACTGCCCAGGCTTCATCATGGGTAACGAGATGCATGCGGTCGAGTATTTCGTCCGGTACCTTTGGTCTGCCATCTTCAAATCGCTCCCCTTTCCACTCCTGGGTGAGGAAAATCAACTCTTCTTTGCTGATCTGCTGGGAAATGACGACTTGGTATCCCAAAAAAAGCGACAGGAAGGTCAGAAAGGCTTTTTTCATAGATAGGTATCTTGTATTTATTAATTATTCCGTTGAATAGTTTCTTTGGACACAAATGGAATAAATCTGGATTCTGGTGAAACAGGAATTTCTGGATAGGCTTTTCAGCATTTGAAAGAGGCTCTTGAATTGGAAGTTGGTTCAAACCAAAAATAGAGAAAATGGGATCTTGCCAATTAAGAAATTTAGTTGGGATCCACTTGAGAAAAGGTACAATTATGACGAATCTCAATTTCGGCTTTATTCCTAAAATCAAAAAATCAGCTATCCATAATTCATGTGAATAGGAGCTGGAGAATCTTTGTAGATTTTCCGGGAACATAAAAACTGGGTTAGGTTTGGGCTTTTGTCACTAAGCAAAATTCCTCCATAGGAATGAATGAACAATGATTAGCTAATAAAAGGTAGTTCTCATTCGATTAAATATCAAATGATTGGAATGTTTTTTTGGAAAAAATGGAAAAGGGTCGGGAGATTAAAAAGTTGAAACCTTTTGAAGATAATGTCTCACCCAGTTTGATCGGTTTTTTAAATAAGAGATTTTTTTGGCCTTTTTATGTCTGTTAGTGCAAAAAATGCACAAATAGACTTCTTTGACACTGCTTATTTTTACAATTGCCTAACAAAAAGCCCTAACAAAAATCGTTTTTGTCGAATTCTTAAAAAATTTAAGGGTTTCAAGTTTTACCAGATTAAGTTTTTGGTTCAATTTCCACCTTTTATAGGTTTTAGTTGGAAGTTTTTTACCAAACTAAAAATTGACGTTGATCTTTTTTTAAAAATGATTATCCAATCAGCTCAAAGCACTGCATCGCAATTTCCAATTCCTCATTGGTAGGAATGACCAAAACCTTGACCGGAGAATCGGATGAATGGATCTCGTGTAGGCTTTTTTGGTGTATTTCGTTTTTTGATTCATTCAATCGGATACCCAGGAAATCCATATCCTGACAGACGAGCTTTCGGGTCAACCTATCATTCTCTCCCACTCCCGCTGTGAAGACAAGAACATCCAGCCCGTTCATCGCAGCGGCAAAGGCCCCAATGTATTTCCTGATCCGATAGGCGTACATCGCATAGGCAAGAATTGCCGTTTTGTCACCTTCATCATATAGTTTTCGGATATCCCGCATATCGCTGAAACCTGTCAAACCCAGCATTCCGCTTTTCTTATTGAGGATGGTATTCACCTCATCCAGTGAATAGCCAAGTTGATTCACCAGATGAAATATCACCGATTGATCCAAATCTCCGGCACGGGTTCCCATGATCAGGCCATTCATTGGTCCCAATCCCATGCTGGAATCCATGCATTTCCCATCTTTGATCGCTGCCATACTACAACCATTGCCCAAATGAACGGTGATGATTTTGGAATCGGCTTTTCCAAGATAATCAATTGCCTGCTCCGAAACGTACTTATGACTCGTCCCATGAAAACCATAGGCCCGGATGCCATGTTTTTCATAGAATTCATTGGGAATTGCCATTCGATAAGCCACCTCAGGCATGGTCTGATGAAATGCCGTGTCAAAGACAGCGACCTGATTGGCATTGGTGAAAATGGTCTCGGCAACCTCTATCCCAAGGTAATTGGCGGGATTGTGAAGGGGGGCCAATGGAAAAAGCTCCTTGATTTTTGCTTTGGCTTCCTTAGTGATCAATTGGGTTTTGGAAAATTGCTCCCCACCATGCACGACTCGATGCCCTACAATATGAACCTGATCGGGATTGGAGATGACTCCCACTTTGGGATCGGTCAATAATTCCGCTACGGCGTTCAAGCCTGATGCATGATCCGGAATCCGTTTGGTCTCGGTTAGACTGACTTCACCGGAAGGTAAGAATGCCTTGTATTCAATTTTGGCGCCTTCCAAACCTATCCGATCTACCATTCCGACACAAATCACTTTTGCCTCCGGCATGGAAATGAGTTGGTATTTGATCGAGCTGGAGCCGGAGTTGATGACGAAGATGTTCATGGAAGATTGGAAGTTGGGAAGTTGGGAAGTTGGGAAGTTGTAATTAGAAATTGAGTTATTGAGAAATGTTCAATGATCAATCATCAAACTCAATTATCAAGGACTTCTCCTCCTTGGTAATTGAAAATTGGTCATTGAGCATTGGTCATTGAATTCAAGTTTCCTGCGCCTGAATCGCCGTAATCACCACTGTATTGAACACATCGACTACGGTGCAACCCCGACTCAAGTCATTCACCGGTTTATTGAGGCCCTGCAGCATCGGGCCAATGGCGATAGCGCCAGTTTCCCGCTGTACGGCTTTGTAGGTATTGTTTCCGGTATTGAGGTCCGGAAAAATCAACACACTTGCCTGGCCTGCAACTTCCGAATCCGGCATTTTCTTGCGTCCTACTTCAGGGTCAACCGCTGCATCATATTGGATCGGCCCTTCCACTTTTAATTCCGGTCTCCGAATTCTGACGAGTTGGGTAGCTTTCCTGACTTTTTCCACGTCTTCTCCTTCACCTGACGAACCCGAGGAATAGGAAAGCATGGCAATTTTTGGTTCGATACCCAACATTTTGGCAGATTCTGCTGAAGAAATCGCAATATCAGCCAACTGTTCTGAGGTAGGGTTGGGCACTACTGCACAATCTCCAAACACCGAAACGCGGTTTGGCAAACACATAAAAAAAACCGAGGAAACTGTCGCCACGCCGGGTTTGGTTTTGACGAATTGCAATGCAGGTCGAATCGTGTGCTGTGTCGTATGAACCGCCCCGCTGACCATTCCGTCTGCATGGCCTTTGAAGACCATCATGGTACCAAAATAGGAAACATCGAGCATCAGGTCACGTGCCATTTCAATGGTAAGTCCCTTGCTTTTTCGCAGCTCAAAAAGCGTCTGCGCATACTCCTCAAATCGAATGGAACTCACCGGAGCTTCTATTTTCACAGCATCCAAATCCAGCGAAAGATTAAGCCGCTTCACGGTAAGCTCTATAAACTCTCTATTTCCCAAAATCGTCAATTCGACCACATTTTGTTTAATTAGCTGGTCAGCCGCCTGCAGGATCCGATCATCCTCTCCTTCGGGTAAAACGATATGTTTTTTATTCGATTTGGCCCGCTTCACCAGCTGGTATTGAAACATCCTCGGAGTGAGCACATCGGAGTGAAAGCCGACAAGTTTGGCGGTCAGTGCTTTCTCATCCACAGCCTGCTCAAACAGTCCAATTCCGATAGCAATTTTTTCTTTGTCATCTGCTGAAATGCGGGCTTTGATGTCATTGATCTTAGTCACCACCTCAAAAGTGGCCTCCTCAACTTGAAGGATGGGGACAACCGTCTCCAAGCCCTCCACCAACTGAACGATGGAATCCTCCGGAAGCATTCCACCGGATAGGACGAGACCGGCGATTTTACCGAAATTCTTGGAAATATTAGCCTGGAGCGCTCCGATGATAATATCTCCCCGATCCCCGGGGGTGATGACCAGGGTGTTGTTTTTCACTCTTTGAAGGAAATTTCGCAGCTGCATCGCTCCTACGATCACGTGATCTACCCGATTGGTAAGCAGGTTTTCTCCAAAAAAAACCTTTGCACCCATCGCATCGCGGATTTCCTCCATGGTGGGATTGCTCAACTCCAGATGCACAGGAATCGCAGATATTAAAATTTCCTTTGGCAATGCCTGTGTGAGTTTTTTCAGGAGTTCGGTTTCCTTTCCCTGCTCCACTTTATTGGCGACAAGGGTGAGTACTTGCACCCCATTTGAAAGGAATGCATTCGTTGTAGAAATTGCCTGTTCCACAATTTCCACATCCGATTTATGGGAACAGTTGAGAATAATTGCCGCAGGAATTCCCAGATTTTTAGCAATAGATACATTTCCGTTAAACTCCACATTGGAGCTGAAACCCGCAAAATCAGTTCCTTCGACCACGACAAAGTCGGAACTTTCCTGAAGGCGCTTAAACTTCTCGATGATTGCATCGATCAAAAAAGCCTCATTATTTCGATTGATTTCTTTAAAGGCTTTTTGAATGGTAAATGAAAACATGTCTTCATAAGCCTGGGCAAGCTTAAAATGCTCTTTGATTAACGTCAGTCGACGGTCTTTCTCTTTTTTCCCAACGGTAATGATGGGTTTGAAATAAGAAATCTTATCCGTTTTGCCTGCGAGCAGATTGACTAGTCCGAGCGCATAGATGGATTTTCCTGAAAAAGGCTCGGTAGTCGTGAGGTAAATGGCGTTGGTCATAATGGCAAAAAACAATAATTCGTGGTATGTAAATTTTCCTCAAAATTGAAGCTTTAATCTCGGGATTTTCCTGACAAAGATCAGGTCGGATAATCAAATTACTCTTTTTTCAATAACTGAATAACCAATAAACCAAAACAGATATAACCATAAATACCATTCTCTCAACCGTATTGTTGCGCTTTTTCATTGGATTCAATGCCGAAGCCCAAAACTCGATCAATTTTTCAGGAACTTGGGTCATGAATGTCCAAACCGACGCAGGCAGCGGATCGCCAAGTTTTGTTTTGAAGCGGGAAGGAGAAAAAATCACTGGCATCCACACCGGTCAGCCGGGAGATTCTCCTGTCACGAGAATACTGAATGGAAGTGTCATCCATTTGGAATTTTCCATTCAGGGCAATTGGATAACTTAGGACGGTACAGTCACCTCTTCCACTGAAAGGAGCGGTAAGGTGAATTTGGCTGACATGGCATCAGGTAGGTTCACAGGAAAGAAAAAACCATAAAAGTATAGCGCCCGAAGACAGCAGAACCAGGTCTCCCAAAATCAAGAATTGCTCACAATTTCAAAGTGGAAACCTAAACTATCAATAAATTAAACATCACTTCTTTTGATCATGGTATAGGAATTGGGGCAGATTTTTTGAATGATTAAATTGAAAAAGAATACTAAACCCATCAACCGCCAAACTATGAGAAACCTAACTTTAATTGGACAGCTAAGCTTAGCCGTCCTTTTCGCTGTGACTACCAGCTGCGCTATCAATCCGGTGACGGGAAAAAAGCAAGTCGTATTGATGTCAGAGGCGCAGGAAATCGCCATGGGACAGCAATCTGACCCTGAAATCACTGCTTTTTTTGGAGAATACCAAGACCCGCAAATTCAAAAATTCATTACAGAGAAAGGTCTCGAAATGGCGGCCGTTTCTCATCGTCCCAAACTTGATTATCATTTCAAGGTCGTGGATTCCCCTGTAATCAATGCCTTTGCAGTACCCGGAGGCTATGTTTATTTCACCCGGGGCATCATGGCTCATTTCAACAATGAGGCTGAATTTGCCGGGGTTTTGGGTCATGAGATCGGACACGTCACGGCGCGTCACTCGGTCATTCAGCAGCGAAATCAAATGCTGGGTCAGATCGGAATGATCGCCGGAATGGTGCTCGTACCGGAACTGGCGAATTTTGCCGAGCCCCTTTCCCAGGGTATGCAGGTTGCACTTTTGAGTTTTGGCAGAGATGCGGAGCGACAATCCGATGAACTGGGTGTGGAATATTCTTCCCGAATCGGGTACGATGCTACCGAAATGGCAGGATTTTTTAACACACTGGAAAGACAAGGGGCAAAGCAAGGTGCCAGCGAAATCCCTGAATTCTTATCTACTCACCCCTCCCCTGCGGAACGGAACATGACCGTGGCAAAACTTGCTGAGGAGTGGAAGTCAAAACTTAAATTGACCAATCCGGAAGTCAATAGAAATGCTTACCTACAACTCATTGATGGAATCGTTTTGGGGGAGGATCCACGGCAGGGTTTTGTCGAAAACAATATCTTCTATCATCCCGTCCTGAAATTCCAGTTTCCTACTCCTCAACAGTGGAACTTTCAAAATACGCCACAACAGGTGCAAATGGGACCAAAAGCCGGCGATGCATTACTTTCTTTCTCTTTTGCCGGAACAGGTACGATGGAGGAGATAGCCCAAAAAATCCTGACACAGTTTAAATTGGAATTGGTGGAATCCAAAAAAGAAACCATCAACGGGTTGCCGGCCTTCATGATGATAGCCGATCAAAAGCAAGAGCAAGGAACCATCCGAGTTCTTTCCACTTTGATTGAGTATGGGGGAAATACCTATCACATTTTAGGCGTCACCGCCCTCGCAAATTTCCCGCAGTATCAGCCGGTTTTTCTTTCCACAGCCAGGAATTTCAAGGAATTGAAAGATGCTGATAAACTTAACCGCAAGCCAGATGTGGTACGTCTCTATTCAGTACCTCAAAAAATGAGTTTTCAAGCTGCTTTACAAAACGCAAAAATGCCAACCGAACGCTTCGATGAACTAGCTATTCTCAATGGTTTACTATTGACAGATCAGGTGGAAAAAGGCACACTGATCAAGGTGGTCGGGAAATAAACAGGATTCTCCCGCTTACTTCGTAATGATTTCTCCTGTCGATTTGTGCTTTAGGATCGTTTTCCCATCGCCATTCGGCAGGAGTTCTTCTTTTATAAGCCAATGGTTTTAGTCAAATTCCTGATAAACGGAAGGCTAGGTAGGTCCCCTTTTTCCAAGCCAAACAGGGAGCTGAACTTCCTCCCAACGTTTGATTTTAGCTGATTTGTAGGCCGCAGCATCCAAGATTGGATTGATCACATGGCCGTCATAGAAAGTCTCCCGAGGGCGGCGTCCCCTTTTCAAACGAGTCAAACATATCCACAAACATCGCGGGATAGCCCAACTCGTGGGCTTCGTCTCCGACGGGGAAAAGCCACCCTGATAAAGTTTCTGCCTTTTCGACTCCATAATCTTCCCCTTTTCCGCTCGAAAGCATCTCAAATCCGGTTCGCAAAAATGAATTGACCCAGATGGTGCCTTCAGTTCCCATCACCTCATCCCTAAGATCCATTTCTCCTCTGTAGGTCCTGGAAACTTCAAACTGTCCGATGGCGCCATTTTCATAGTTGACCAGTTCGATGGCATGACCTTCTGCGTCTATCGGCTTCACTTGTGTATTCGCCCAACAAATTACTTCCACAGGAAGGACCTCTTTTCCGATAAAATTCCTAGCAATTTCCCCACAATAGCATCCTAAATCAAGGATTGCCCCACTCCCTGCTTTCTCAAAATCCCAAAACCAGTCCGAATGCGGTCCGGGGTGATTTTCACGGGATTTAGCCCAAAGTCTGCGTCCAATCGCCCCTGACTCTATACTTTTCACAGATTTAAAAAACGATGGAGTGCGGAATTTGAACTTATACTTTGTTCAAAAAAAAACATTTAAAAAGCCTTAAACTGATATTACAACACAATGCCTCGTACTTATAGCGTTCATCATCCTCCATTTTTGAAATGAAAGAAAATCCCGATGGTTTTTTGTACTTTGAATCTTTGAATTATCAACGCTAGCCTCATCACTAACCGATTATGAAACTTTCGCTCCTGTTAGTATTTCTTTTCATCACAAACCTTGCATTTTCCCAATCTGAAAAAGAAGTTGATGAAGTCCTTCAAAAGATGAGGACCGCTTTACTGACCGAGGACGCCGCAACGCTCCGAAAACTCACTTCAGAAAATCTCAGCTATGGACATTCAGCTGGTACCATCGAAAATCAGGAGGAATTTGTGGCTGTATTCGAAGCTAAAAATTCAGATTATCAATTCTGGGAGGTAAGCGATCAAACTATCGCTTTTCACGGGAAAGATTTGGCAATCGTCAGACAAAATGTGAAGGCCGAAATCCTCTCCAAATTAAACGGCACGACAAACAGCCTCAATATGGGCTTGATGATGATTTGGGTAAAGGAAAGAGGCGAGTGGAAATTATTGGCAAGACAGTCCTTTCGTTATCCACAAAGCTAAAGAAACTAAGAAGTGAATTTGTCCGGTATACTTTTTTCTTTGACGGAATGTTTTAAAAACCGGTCTTCAAAACCCGATTCCTCCGTCCCCATCCACTGATCCCAAAAGGTAAAATACAGCCCATAGTTGCAGCGGTATTTGAGGTGGTGCATGTCGTGATGCGTCGCTCCGATAATCCATTTGGTCATGGGAGACTTCACCGCTGAACTGGGGTAAACCTCCACACCCGAATGATTGATCACCGCGGTCACCGACATCGTAATCAGCAAGCCAATCAGGACAAAAAAATGCATGGGTAGCAGCAAAACCAGAACAGGAAGGAAAATAGCCTGAAATCCAGCCTCAACTGGATGAAAGGAAAACGAAGTAAATGAACTTGTGTACAAACTAGTGTGATGGATGTGATGGAAGCGATGCAGTACTTTGGGGTGATGCATCCAGCGATGAAGCCAGTAGTAGTAGGTTTCGTGGATGAAAAGCGCGGCAATAAAAGCGAGCGGAATCCAGAGGATATCCAATACCGAAAGTGAAGTGTAAAGTTGAGTATAGCCTCGCTGCCAACAAATCAGCATTGCAGTTCCGGCCAGGGCAAAAATGATTGCGCCCAAAAAAGAATACCAAATCTCTCGCCGAACCTGACCGAGTTTTACCTGCTGATGAAGCCTTCTGTATGGTCTGAAGTCTCCTAACTTTTTATAAACCAGCTCATGGTAGATCCAAGCTAAAGCGAGGTATCGCAGGAAAATTCCAACCAGCAAAATCCCTGTGAGGATCAAAAAATTTGAAGGCGTGGTATAATCCGTTTTAAGTAGCCAATCCAGGTTGAATTCCATCAGTCAGGGTATTTAAATAACTAAACAGATTCAAATTTCGAAGGTTTCTTTTTGATTCTATTTTTTATTTACTGATTGAAATTACCCTTAGAAAAACACATCAGCATAAAGCTGATCTGAATTTAGCTAAAGCCCCAATGAACTTATGATTTTGCACAGAATGGTCTAAAGCCACATTCCTATTGCTTTACATAAATTCAAATTGAGTTTTCAAATTGGCATCTACTTCACCGCTTTCTCCATCCCGATTTTTCCATCTACTATCGGAAGCTTAAGTACAGTTCCATCAAGATCAATCGTAAGTTCTGTACCCGGTTTTGGTAAAATGGTAAATTCCTTATCCGAAGAAAAAATCATCAATCCAATCTGCTGACCTGCGGGAATAATCTGATCATCCGGCTGAAGATCGAAGCTTACTTCGTAGAATTGACCAGGCACCAAGGGTTCTGATTCGCTGATCGAAGCATGGTTTTGTGGATCGGCCCAACCCCGGGTGATGATGTTGTCGGTGATTTTGGCATTACGTCCCTCGGTCCAAGGCAGGGAAACTAACCAAACCGAGAGGTTGGCAGCAGGCTTATTAGACGCGAGTTTGATGGTGATCTTTGGAATCCCCGAAATATGCACCGCCTCCTTGAGCACTGGACTGAGGTAGAGCAATCGATGCTCGGAATATTCCGCTTGCGCCAAAGCCGAACCCGGAAATGAATAGTTGTCTACCAAGGTTTCTCTTTCCTGTGAGGCTTCCCTCTCCAAACTCAAAGAACCAACAGCAGGTGCTCCGGGCTGGAGGTAAAAATTCACATTTGAGGCTTTCGGATTTGGATAGTCGGCGTAGGCTGTTGGATTGGATTGTGGATCCTGCTCACGTACAATCCAAGCTTTGGGCTCGTCCTCCACCCCATTTTCTACCCCATGAAGGTAACGGGTAAACCAGCGGTTCATCATCGAAAGGGGCGGTGGTCCACCGTGGCCGTTTTGATGGTAGTAGATCTTATGAGGTATTCCTTTGGCACGGGCTGCATCATAAATCCGGTAGCTATGCTCAGGCATGACATTCCAGTCATTGAATCCATGGGACATGAGTAGTGCGGCTTTCATCGGTTCCATATCATTCAGGTAGTCACGACCTGCCCAGAACTCATTGTAATCGCCTGTGGCCCGGTCCATGCCTTGCGCCATTTCGGTATCACGAACGGTTTTGTTGTTGTAGGGTCTTTTGGACTCATCACCGCTGTGGATGAAATCGTACAAGACGTCGATATCTTCACCCAGATACCCTCCCGGTGAACGAACCAAACCATTGGAACGGTAATAGTGATAGTAAGAAGTATTTGGTGCAATTGGGATAATGGCCTCAAGTCCTTTTACACCCGTGGTCGCTGCGGCCAGTGGCAGGGTTCCGTTGTAGGAAGTTCCGGTCATACCGACTTTTCCTGTTGACCAGAAGGCCATTACTTTTTCATTTCCTTCCGGGGAAGTGTAGCCGTTTTCTTTGCCGGTTAGCCATTCGATGACAGCTTTGGGAGCCAAAGATTCATTGTCTCCTCCGACTGTCGGTGCACCTTGGGAGAGTCCAGTTCCCGGTGAAGAAGAATGCACGACAATGTAGCCTCGGGGAACCCAATTCATAATTTCAGAATTGGAAATGATCGGTCGCTTTCCCGTACGAACTACTTCCGTGGTATTTCTTGGCGGTGCGGGAGCGCCCAACTCATGCCTGACATCCCAAAAAATCGGTGCATTGCCTGCTGTCCCGGCATAGTAGGGACTGCTGGCATAGATAATGGGAAGCTTCAATCCTTCTGTCTCAGTCTGTGATGGACGTGTCACAGCCACGTGCATCCGATCCAACTTCCCATCCCCATCGGTATCAAACTCCGTCTCTACCCACAGGTCATGTCTGATCCAATTGGATGAATCCTTGAGCTCAGGCACCACTTGGGCTTCTCCGTTTTCGAAAATGGGTTTGACTTGGGCGATTGCAGCTGTAAGGCTGAAAAACAAACCAATCGTAAAGATTGATCTAGTTCGGTTTTTTATCATGATTGCGTTAAATGATCAATTTACAGTCTTCTCGGAAGGAGAAGTTTTTTTCTCTGCTGATTTTAAATATAGACTTTGGATGTTTTAAAATAAAAATCAAAGGTAATCTGCAGCACTAAACCTTCGAGGTTTTTAAAACCTCAAAGGTTCACCTACAAAAGCCTGCAAACCATAATTCCCGATTGGGATTTATTGGCTTTTAGGTAGTCGCTGAGTGGCTTATCGGAAATTTCTACCTGCATATTTCCGGTTCCGGCATGCATCAGGTGAATCCGTCCATTCTTTTCGATAGCAAATCCCACGTGGACGATGTCCAGATTTTTCATCGAAGTGGTGATCGCAATCAAGTCTCCGGGTTGGATGTTTTTCTCCAATTTTTCGACTTCTGCTTTTGGGATGTAATGGTAGGTTCTGCTGGCAATCTCCTGCTCGTCTTTTTTGATGAATTGCAAAAAATCAGGATTGCTCAATTGCGCATAGAATTGGGGATTTTCAGACATGAAGGTAGGCTGGTTGGGATAGCCGCTTCCTCCCATTTCTAGGGTGACATCACGGATGATGCCTTTTTCCTGATTTTGATAGATCCAATCCGAGAAGTAATGAAGGCGTGAGGAATAGTCCTTTCTCACCCCATCCTGATATCTGATTCGCTCAAGTTCCTGCTCAAACCCATCAAAAGTCAGGTTACCCAACTTAGCAATTCGGGCCAAAGTCACCACGGTCTCCAGATAGGTGGTGCAATCCAAACCGGTCAGGTTTATGACCAATTTTTCCTCACCGGGGAGTTCAAGCGTCTTTTCGACATAGGGCGTTCCCAAAAATCTTTGCCCAATTTCAACAGTCAGTTCCTTAACCGATTTTGAAGAAAGATCTTCCTGAGAAAGCTCAGTTAACATCGCATCCAATCGATCACGACTTTCAAGCGTGCAGACGGTTTGGGCACTTAGCGAAAATGAAAAAAGGAAAAGAAAAAGGGTTAAAAGGCGCATGAGATTTCAGAATTGGTATTGAAGGGAAGGTTAAGAATTCAATCTGGTAATAATACTTCAGAAATTCAGAATCAAATATGTTAACAGCTCGGATTCAATCCAAATTCCGGCCAAAAATCAGCCCCATGGTTATCCCTTGATTTCCTTCGTATTGGGAATGATCAGCTGATAGGTCCAAGCCCCATTCCCGGGGATATAGTGAATGACCAGCTCCTCGTCTTTGACAATGAATTCCATACTGACCTTGGACTATTTTACTGTTGCTTAAAACTAAAACGTAAACTGTAGAAAAATCCAATGGGTTTAATCCTTCCCAAACCAATCGACCGGCCGAATCTCAACTCCACTTTAACCAGGATTTTGCATTAGAGTTCGTTACGATAGTTTTAAATAAAAGAAAATTAAGCAATTAACGAATGAGTCATAGCACCGCTCTGGTGAATGAGTTAAATGCAGCAAAGCGATTGATTTTGAAGCATTTTAAGCTCGGAATAGGAGCTCTAATGCATATTCCGGGTTTAACTTCTCTCCCCTGGCGGAAAGCTCAGCCAACTCTAAAATTCGAGCCTTTCTGGTTTTTTTGGTTTTAGCGAGTTTCAGCCACCGCAGGACAAAACGCTCACTGGAGTCCTTAATTGCATGAAAAAATTCGGTAGCTCCGGCATGCTTTTCCCGTTCATCCCGCAGGTCCTGAAGCAAGATCAGCCGAGACACATCATCCATAAAATCCCATAAACCAGTTCGTTTGGGGCGTTCGAAGGTGCCTGCCTATTCGACATTGGCCGTTGCGCTTTTAAATTTTACTTTTTCCAAATGATACGGGAATGGTTTGGATGACTCTTGGGGTTTTGGTGTTTTCTCTTCTTTTCCAAAAGTCAAAACCATAGGAAAAGATTAGCCTCCTTGCCTAAATGAACCGATAGAAGTATTGGTGAAAAGAGTCTGGAAAGGACTGGGTGGGTTTTTTGGGATTTTGCTCATCGAACAAGAAAAAGCGTAGTGTGGGATTTCGGAGCAATTCACTGTCCGCCCGCACAAAACCTTGATAGTTGAAAAATACTCAATTTTAGTAATTCAGCCTGCTTTACGCATATGCCATGCTGTAAGCTGACCTTTATTTTTATGACTTAAGCACTTCGTGTTCAGGACAGTCCACCCGGATTTCAGATTCGGCAAGCTTTGTTTTCAGTAAATTGCAATAATGTATACCGTTCTCCGCATGGTAAAAAGAGCAAGTAAAACACATTCTTTGAATGGTAATTATACCTGATTTATTTAGGTTGTAAATCAATCCCAATAAACCGTTAAGCATTATTGTTTTTTGTTCTTGTGTCAGTTTTTCAAGGGGTTGCTCAATGGAAGAAGCAAAGAATGATGCTTTTTTGGCTACTTTTTTTCCTTCGTCAGTAAGTGAGAGGGTATAACTTCTGGTGTCGATCGGGTCTGTTTCTTTGGTAACTAATTCTTTGGAAAGTAAAACCCTGACGCTATCGCTAATAGTGGCTTTGGTCATATTGAACTCGTCCGCCAAATAACCCACTTTACATTTTTCCAAGTCGTGAAAGTGAATAAAAATCAAAATTTGGATTTGGATCGGACTTAATGAGTTTTCTTTACTTTCATTCCAAAGCAACACTCTAAACGCCTCCGAAATTCGTTCCAAAGCCACCACAATTCGGCTTTCAATTTTCTGGTTTTGCTCGTTAAGGTTAAAAGTTGAATGTTTCATTTATTGATTTACAATTTTCCATTTCACTTATAAAATATCCTTTAGGATTGATTTCTTTTTCCCTTGGAGATCTCACGGTTTCAATGTGGAAAAAGCTACATTCTTTTGGATATTAAGGGTTGTCTGTCTTATTTTTGGTTTTCAGATAATCTCTATCCTAACTGTAAATTACGACAGTGTCTTTATCTTCTTCGGTTGCGATAATGTCATAGTGCATCACGTTACCGTCTTTTTTTGTTGAATAGGTCTCCCAAACTGCTACTTTCATTTTTGTTTTATAACAAATGAAACCCTGCAAAGATAGGAATCCTAACTTTACAGGGCAAAAAATATTATTTTACTTTATAGGGTAGCGACAAATCTCCACTTGCCACTGAATACACTTTGTAAACACCAAGCATTGGTTTGTCTCCGCCACCGTGTCCGCCGTCTCCGCCTGTATTCACTTGCATATAGGCTGCAACTCCGTCATAAGAAAAATCCGTTTTATTGTTAATTCGATAATCAGGAACAACCACTTTTATAGTATTTCCATTGGTGATGACCTGAAAGCCTGGTGAATCCATATACATTGGCATTCCTGGATTGGTTGGTGGTAACACCACACTCGTGTCTTTTGGGTCGAATTGTTTTACTGCCAAACCACCTTCCACACGTTTGTCTTCGGTTAAAATTACCCAATGCGGATGCCAAATAATACCGTCATTGTCAAAATTGCGGTCTGTGTTTTCATCCCACAGCGGTGTGTCGTCAAAATCAGGATGTGAAGTAAGGGCAAGGGCCACTATGCCTTCGGTATCACTAAATCCAACAACGGTTGGTTTCAAGGAAGTTGGGAAAACGTAGCCCAAAACAGGTGCTCCATTCAGTTGTCCTGCTGGTGTAGGTGTTGTTTTTCCTGCTGTTCCTTCTACGGCAATTTCCCAAATGGTAGCCGCTATGTCGGCCGAGTGTTTTACGCTCACACCTTTAATTTGGAAATCGTCATTGTTGTAGTTTCCGCATTTGTCGCAGGCATAACTTTGAACTGCGAAAAGCGAAAGTCCGAGAAGAAGAAATAATTGTTTCATTTTTTTTGAACATTATTGGTTGAAAATTAGGTTAGAAGCCCTAATAAAATTAGGACTCCTAACATTTAGACGGAAATTTTTTTAGCCTTTTACCTCAGCCATAGACGCACCAAAATTAAGATGAAGTACATTTCCGCTTGGTGTTAACAAAGCTGGAACGGATTTTACACCTGCTTTTTCAGCTTCTGCAATACGGTTACGGTCTTCGCCAAGGTGAACGAGTTCTACATTATCAGCCCCAATTAGATTAACGATGTCGTGCTCTGCACTCACGCATACTGGACATCCTGCGTGATAGAAAACTGATTTTGCCATTTGATTAATGTTTAAAACTTTGTTTAGCGATATTGCTGATTCAAATATAGTAAGGACTCCTTACTATTAGAATTACTTTATAGGATAATTTTTAAAAATGTAGGAAGTCATTGATAATCAGTCAAAAAAAATTTGAAAGAAGAGATTAATTTGCTTGTCTAAGAGTCCGTTTTCATTGCAGTAGTTAAAAGTCAGTTTTAACTGTATCCATCCGACCAACCCATATTGTAAGTAAAAAAAATTATGTAGGGCGGTATTCTTTCCAGTTAGAGGGTAACAGCTGGTAGAGGCTTTTGTGGTTTATACTTTGGATTCGTTCGAAGACATCTTTGAGCCATTCAAACTCATGGATATTATTCTTTTTGCAGCTGGCCATGAAGGAATACATCGCTGCGGTCATCTCAGCCGCCTCATGTGAACCGGCGAAGAGGTAGTTTTTTCTTCCTATGGCAAGTGGACGAACCGCATTTTCGACCAGGTTGTTGTCGATTTCCATCTGTCCGTGGAGTGTATAGGCACTGAGTCCTACCCAGCGTTTGTGGGCATAGGCAATGGTTTTGCCCATCGGACTTGTCGGTCTGTACTTGTAAAGATTTTCTTTCAGCCAGCTACCCAGTGCTTCCAAAACGGGAACCGCATGTTTTTTCTGGCCTCAGTCCGCTGTTCCCAAGTCGCGTTTTCAGCATTCAGTTTTTCTTCCAGCAGGTATAGCGTGCGCATTTGGTCCAGCACGTAGTTGGCTTGCTTTTCATCGTCCTTAACCGCATCGACAAAGTATCTGCGAGCATGGGCCATACAAAACGTGAGATGGATATCAGGATGGTTTTCAAATAGCGCATCATAGACACTATAGCCATCGGTCTGGATGATCCCTTTAAAGTCTGCCAGCATGGCTTTGGGGCCGGATTGATCCCGGCCTCTTCGGTAGTCAAACAGCACGAGCCTGTCCACCGGCGCATGGTAGAGCCACATGTACCCCTGATGAATTCCGTTTTTGTGATCTCTGTCCAGAACTTTGATCGGTGTTTCGTCCTCGGGGCCTGTTGATAAACTTTAAAATGTATTTTTTTTGGAATTTTCGGGATATTCTTGGGAATTTAAGGATAACCAAGTGCCAGAAAATATGGCCAAGACCACCAAAAGACGTGCACCAAACAGCCCGTAGTACAGCCCCAACCAACTTACGTTGGTCGGTTTCCAAACTCCATTTTACAACCAGCTGGATCCAAACAACCGGTTGGCAAGAAGCCCAGAACATATCGGCAAAAGGCCAGAAAAAGCTACAAAAGTATTGGCCGATAAAATTTAATGTAACCTTGAAAACAGAAAATGGCTGAAGGACAAAGGGATTAGACTGGCGGCCAAGCCCTTGAGCAGGCCATCGGCCCAGGCAGTAGAATACCACCTAAGAGCGGGAGAGCGGAATCCGATAAAAGGCAAGTTTGGTCAGGCAAAGACAGGATACGGATTGAACCGGATCAAGTCAAGACTCAAGGATACCAGCCAGTCGTGGATCGCCGCAATCATCTTAGTGCTCACCTGGTCAAACTGGCTGGGGAAGTACTGTTGTGCTTGGGTTTTTCAGCGAGGGAGACCTTCATGTGTGCACTACTGACAATGGAAAACATAAATTTCAACCCAATGGAAATGAGAAACCAGTCCAGATTCGAGTCTGGACTGGTTTTAAGGATATGAAAATCTCGAGTTTTTAAGCAGACCCTAATTGATCTTCAAAAAAAGATACTTGAAGAACTAAAACGAATTAATTCAAAGTAAGAATCTGAAAGAAATAAAGTCACTTTTATGCAAATCTTGTGCAAAAAAAAAAGAGTTACGATTTTAATTCTCGTAACTCCCTGATAATCAAGTCGGGGTGACAGGATTTGAACCTGCGACCACACGCCCCCCAGACGTGTACGCTACCGGACTGCGCCACACCCCGATTTGGAGTTCAAATTTAAGCTTTCAAAGGATTTAATAAAATTCAAATTCAAGGTTTTCTAAAACACGTTATTCAAACCTAGAATTAAAACTTGGTTCTTAAAAATCAGGATTTCAATTTTCCCGGGATTTTGATTGTCCAAACAAGGCATTAAAATTCGAGGTACAACATTTCTCGCAGCAAACAGAATTCGGATTAATCAAGATGGCTTTTCTCAGTGCTTCTTTCCCGTTATTAAAAGGTCCGAGATAATCTCGGTCAATCGCATCCGGAATGGCTTCACACTCTTTTTCGTGGACTTCAAACATTCCTAGATTATTGGGTTTAGAGGATAGATAAAAGAATTTCATAGATAATTTTTAGAAGTTTCCTCAAAAATAGTCTTCTAAAAACTACCGAAAAATACCCTCTAGAGGGTATTTTTCGGTAGTTTTTAGGACAAAAACCAAACTAAATCAGTTCATTTTCCGGATTTCCTGATTTCAGCGCTTCGCATGGGCATGGAGTCAATGATCCTAAAAATTTCCAAGGGTAAAGGATTCGATTTTCCCAGGTTTTTCACTCCTCCATCCAGACCGATCAATGCCCAGCGGTATTCCATTTCATCGGAGTTTTTGAGCTTTTCCAAAAATTTGCCGGAGTCAATTTTCTCCTCAAAATTGGTTTTCAGTAAAGTACCCTGCTGAAAATGAAAAATCAGCAGTTTCCGATCCGTTAAATCTTCCTTTAGGTTATCCTGAAACCAAACTGAATCCAACTCTGAAGATTGAATGATCAATACCCGATGCTTCCAAACCAAATCTTTGGGAGTTTTGGGATTTGAAAACAGAAGTGATAGTAAAATGAAATTAAAGATCAAGAAGCTCATACTACTATTACTTTTGTCAGTGTGAATTGGTTTAGATTAATCTCAAGTAATAAGGTCAAATTTGAAATCTAACCTAAGTATCGGTTGACTAAGTCTTCCCATTCCTGCTTCAAACTAACAAGTGGACGCACCTCACCGGCTTTAGAGTACCAATAATCCGCATTCCAAAGATCGCCCTCCTTTCGGTGCAGGTAGGCATGAACACGGGCAGCAGATTTACCTGAAAGATGATCTACCTGATCGTGGGCCAGCTTCCAATCGCCCTTTCCATCATACCACAGGGCCAAAAGTTCCGGACCAAACTTTTCCTCAACCGGGTCCAAATTCAGAAATTCATGTGAAGGATCCATCATTGTATGCTCATTTAATTTCCTTTCAAAATTAAACATCCTCACAACTTAAATTAGCTGATAGCATATAAAATTGACAATCAGTTGAATTTCAGAAAACTACAGTTAGGGCTACATTATTCCAAAATCGATCAAGTTTCCCTATTTCGCTTTCCAGTTGGCTGGTATTGGATTAATTCTATATTTGCCCAAGCAATTTTCAAAAACCCAAATTGAATCAAATTACAGTATGGAACAAGCGTTGATTTATATGGTCCCGGTTCTCGGGATTCTGGGCCTGATCGTGATGGCTATCAAATCCTCCTGGGTATTAAAGCAGGCCACAGGAGACAAAAACATGGTAGAATTAGCCGGCTACATTGCCGACGGAGCCATGGCCTTTTTAAGAGCGGAATGGAAAGTACTTTCCTACTTTGCTATTATTGCTGCTATTGTTTTGGCGTGGTCGGGTATGCTGGTCGAAACTTCCCACCCTACGATTGCAATTTCATTTCTCATCGGCGCATTTCTTTCTGCTTTTGCAGGATACATCGGAATGAAAATCGCCACCAAGGCGAATGTTCGAACTACTCAGGCGGCTCGTACGAGTCTAAAGCATGCGCTTAAAGTTTCCTTCACAGGTGGATCTGTGATGGGACTTGGTGTGGCAGGTTTGGCAGTTTTGGGCCTTGGTTCGTTGTTTATCATCTTATATCAAGTGTTTGTCGTCAGTGTAGGTGCCGGAGTAAATGGTATCGAAATGGAAAAAGCACTGGAAGTATTGGCAGGTTTTTCTTTGGGAGCTGAGTCTATAGCACTTTTTGCCCGTGTAGGTGGAGGAATCTATACCAAAGCTGCCGATGTCGGAGCGGATTTGGTAGGTAAAGTAGAAGCAGGAATTCCAGAAGATGACGTTAGAAATCCTGCTACTATCGCTGACAACGTAGGTGATAACGTAGGTGACGTAGCCGGTATGGGTGCCGATTTGTTCGGATCTTACGTGGCAACTATTCTTGCCACCATGGTACTGGGTCGGGAGATTGTTTCGATTGATGCCTTCGGAGGTATTGCTCCCATCCTACTTCCTATGGTTTTGGCTGGTTTGGGGATTGTGTTTTCTATTATGGGGATGGCATTTGTCACGATCAAAGACGACAAAGGAGATGTACAAAAGGCGCTGAATATGGGGAACTGGTCCTCCATCATTTTCACCGGTATCGCTTCATTTTTTGTAGTGCAATACATGCTTCCTGAAACCCTTTCCATCAGAGGCTATGAATTCACCAACATGGACGTTTTCTATGCCATTGTCTTAGGCTTGGTAGTCGGTACCTTGATGTCCATCATCACAGAATATTATACGGCCATGGGCAAGCGACCGGTTTTGTCCATTATCAAGCAGTCAGGAACGGGTCACGCAACCAATATCATCGGTGGACTTTCTGTAGGAATGGAATCCACAGTTCTTCCAATTTTAGTTTTGGCAGGAGGCATTTACGGTTCCTATGAATTTGCTGGTCTCTATGGCGTGGCTATCGCAGCTGCAGGTATGATGGCTACTACAGCGATGCAACTGGCAATCGATGCCTTTGGCCCTATCGCAGACAATGCAGGTGGTATTGCTGAGATGAGTCAGCTTCCGGAAGAAGTACGGGGCAGAACGGATGTTTTGGATGCTGTAGGAAATACTACAGCGGCAACTGGAAAAGGCTTCGCCATCGCCTCTGCTGCTTTGACCTCCTTGGCCTTGTTTGCTGCTTTTGTCGGTATCGCAGGAATAGACGCGATTGACATTTACAAAGCAGACGTACTCGCGGGACTCTTCGTTGGGGGAATGATTCCATTTATCTTCTCCTCACTTGCTATTGCTGCCGTAGGTCGTGCTGCAATGGATATGGTGAACGAAGTACGGCGTCAGTTTAGAGAGATACCGGGCATCATGGAATACAAAACCAAGCCGGAATATGAAAAGTGTGTGGAAATCTCCACCAAAGCTTCGATCCGTGAAATGATCGCTCCGGGAGCGATTGCGCTACTTTCTCCGATCATCATCGGTTTTGCTTTTGGACCTGAGGTATTGGGTGGTACCCTTGCAGGCGTCACTGTTTCAGGAGTTTTAATGGGAATTTTCCAATCCAATGCCGGTGGCGCTTGGGACAATGCCAAAAAGTCCTTTGAAAAGGGCGTGGAAATCAACGGAGAAATGTACTACAAGAAATCAGAGCCTCACAAGGCTTCCGTCACAGGTGACACAGTAGGTGATCCGTTCAAAGATACCTCAGGACCTTCTATGAACATCCTGATCAAATTGATGTCCATCGTAGCCTTGGTCATTGCTCCACATATTTCCGAAGGTACTCACAGTAGTCCCTTAAGTGAGAATGTGGTAAAAAAAGAAGTGAAAAAAGAAATCAAAATCGTAAACGGTAAAAAAATCGAAACCGAAACGATCACGATTACCAAATAATTAATTCACAACCAAATCGAAAACCGCCTCTGATCAAAAGGGGCGGTTTTATTTTTGACTTTGCATATCCAAGACCTGGCAGGTTTTGAAAACCTGCCAGGTCTAAAATTTTGCAAATCCTAAGTACTCCAAAGAATTTTGAATTTAAGACAGGAGTCGATCTGTGAAAATCCGCTAGTTTTTCCGCGAAAATCAGCGGGAAACCCTAATTTCAGGTATGAAGAAAATTATCCTCGGCCTACTAATCGTCTTATCCTCCTGCACCGTCCAAAAAATCAATAAATCCCTTTCCAAATCTGAAGTCTTTGAAAAAGGTCACTTTGGGTTTATGTTGGTTGATCCTGAAAAGGAAAAGCCACTGGTAGAGATTAATTCGGACAACTACTTTATTGCGGCTTCCAACACGAAGCTTTTCACTTTTTACACAGCCTATTCCATTTTGGGAGGTGGATTGGTAAATGGCTTGAATTATCTGGAAAAAGGTGATTCCCTGATTTTTTGGGGTACAGGGGATCCAAGCTTTCTTCATCCTGATTTGAAAAATAACAAGGTGCTGGATTTCCTGAAAAACTCAGGTAAGAACCTTTACCTGCTGAATAACTTCGATCAGGTAAACGCATTTGGACCTGGATGGGCTTGGGATTGGTACAATGCCTACTATGCTACTGAGCGATCCGCCTTTCCCATGTATGGAAATGTGGTGCGTTTCCAAAAAGCTAAGGATGACCAAAAGATCTCAGTTATTCCTGAGCGATTTAGAACTTTGCTTTCGGGAAAAGAAACAGAAAACTGGCAAGGATATCAATTTAGAAGGGACCGGTTTTCCAACCTATTTTCTTACCAAATCACCTATGAAAAAGTCGATGAAGACTTTGAAACCGACATACCCTTTGTCACTTCTGCTGAACTAACTTCAGTTATGCTCTCCGAATTACTGGAAAAAAGAGTTGATTTGATCAAGAATGAATCCTACTTAAAACTCGATCCAAATAAACTTCAGACGCATCCGGTAGACAGCATCTACGCACAAATGATGAAAATAAGTGACAATTTCCTTGCTGAGCAATTGTTGCTGCTGGTTTCGGATCAACTTGCAAATACTCTCAGCACATCGGAAGCCATAAGCTATGCCAAAGAAAACCTATTGGCGGATCTACCTGATGAACCTGTTTGGTACGACGGTTCGGGGTTATCGTCGAGAAATATGTTTACTCCAAGATCCATTATTGCACTGCTGAAAAAAATCAGGGAAGAAGTCCCGCTGGAGAAAATCAAAGCCTATTTTCCTTCAGGAGGAGAATCAGGCACGATCCGAAGCTGGTACAAAGCCGATGAAGGTCAGGCTCCCTATATTTATGCAAAAACAGGTACGCTCAGCATGGCCAATTCACTCAGTGGCTACCTGATCACCAAGAGCGGCAAAATTCTTCATTTCTCCTGCTTGATGAATAATTACCAAATCCCGTCCAATGACCTGAAAACTGAACTTCAGAAGGTGCTTTATTATATTCATGATACGTATTAGCCAATGGAAATCAAAGCTGACAACAACTTTTATTCTGGCTTAAAAACCCAAATCTCGGAACTTCTTCCCTTGGGCAGAGAGCACGCAGGTAGAGCTATAAACACCATTTTGGTTCAAACTTATTGGCAAATAGGCAGGCATATTGTTGAATTTGAGCAAAGTGGTAAAAACAAAGCTGAGTATGGGTCTGAATTACTTGATCGTCTTTCCAGAGATCTTTCTATGGAATTCGGAAAGGGATTTAGCCGCTCAAATCTTTTTCAGATCAGACAGTATTATCTGAAATTTCCAAAAATCCAGACACTGTCTGGACAATTGAATTGGAGTCACTACGTAGAAATAATTAAGTCAGATCAGGAACTTGAAATAGGGTTTTACACCAAGCAATGTGAAAAGGAAAACTGGAGCGTAAGGGAGTTGAAACGGCAAATGAAGAGCATGCTTTTTCACCGAATCCCTATCAGCAAGGATAAAATGCGATACAACTCTATTTACCTAACAAACAACAATTAGCCACCGAACTAGAAAAACTCCTCGAGATTGAATAAACCATGAAAAACCTCCTCCAATTTTTCCTATTTCTTTTAGTTTCCCACTCGATCTTCTCCCAATCCTTCACCATGGAGCAGGTAGGGAAGTTCAGTTTCCCATCCGAACTGGTAGCTTCTCCGACTGAAGAAGCCATCGCTTGGGCGATGAATGAGCAGGGAAAGCGAAATGTGTATTGGGCGAAAGGCCCTGAATTCATTCCTGAAAAACTCACCGCATTCAATGAAGATGACGGACAGGAAATCAGTAGCCTTCAATTTTCTCCGGATGGTGAATACCTTGTTTTCGTTCGTGGTGGAGATCACGGAGGAGGAAATGCCTCTTCCACAGTCAATGCACAAAACTTACCCCAACTTCCCAAGGTCGAAATCTGGAAAGTAAATTTGGAATCAAAAAAGCCCGGAGTAATCATCGAAGGAGATGATATTTCACTAGGTTTTCCCAGCCAATTAACTTTTTTGAAGGGCGGTCAAATCTGGAAAAGCGAGCTTGAGGGATCAGTGAAACCAGCCCAACTTTTTCAAATCAAGGAAACTGTCAATTCTGCGGTATTTTCTCCAGATGGAAAAAGTCTGGCATTCACTGTCAATCGTGGAGGTCATCAGCTGTTGGGAATCTATCGGGATGAGAATACTCCGATCCAGTTTTTGGCAGCTTCTTTTCACCGGGATTCCAATCCAAGATGGTCGCCTGACGGAACCCAAATCGCGTTTATCCGAACCCGAGGCGGAGAAGGTGCGGCCTTTCCCCTGCTCGAACCCCGACATATTCCTTGGGAAATTTGGATTGCTGATATAAAAACTGGTGAGGGTAAGAAACTTTGGAAGGCGCCTGAAACGCTCAGAGGCTCATATTCTCCTGGCTTTTTTGACTTTTCTACTGATTCCGAATTGATCTTTCAATCCTATGAAGACGGTTGGCAGCACTTATATTCAATGGATATTCTTTCGGGAAAAATTCAAATCCTGACCCCCGGGGACTACATGATCGAGCAGGTGAAAATGAGTTCGGATCGAAAAAAACTGGTCTTCTCGGCCAATGCGGGTCCCGAAAAGGAAGATTTAGATAGAAGACACATTGGATCGGTTGATTTGAGTTCAAAAAAATTGAAGTGGGAAACTTCCGGTACCGGAATTGAAGCTTACCCCGTTTCTGTTGGTAAGAATGGAAAACTCGCCTATTTCTCCGCCACACCTCAACGCTCACATTTAGTTGCCATAAAAAATGGCGCTTCAACTTTCCTGCTCCAGGAAAATTCACTTCCAACTGATTTCCCTGTTTCTCGTTTGGTCACTCCAAAACAGGTAAAATTTGAAGCTCCCGATGGCACAACCGTCTATGGTCAGCTCTTTGAAAAAGAAGGCGGATCGGCCAAAAAACCGGGAATCGTATTTGTCCACGGCGGCCCGCAGCGGCAGATGCTCTTGGGATGGAGCTACATGGATTATTATTCCAATGCCTATGCCCTGAATCAATACTTGGCCGAACTTGGCTTTGTAGTCCTTTCGGTGAATTATCGTCTGGGAATCGGCTATGGCTATGAATTCCACCGACCTGCAAAAGGCTACTATCAGGGAGCAGTAGAGTACCAGGACATTAAAGCCGGGGGAGAGTTTTTAGCTTCGCTGGCTGAAGTGAATCCCGAAAAAATCGGAATCTATGGAGGGAGTTATGGCGGTTATCATACTGCTTTGGCTTTGGCTAGAGATTCAGATTTATTCAAAGTTGGAGTAGATATCCACGGTGTGCATGATCTGGATGGCAGATATGATTTACCGGAAGGATATGAGGTGGCTCCAGACTATGAATCGGCCAAAGAAATCGCTTGGAAATCCTCTCCCATCGCCGATCTGAAAACCTGGACTTCTCCTGTACTTTTCATTCATTCAGACGATGATCGCAATGTCAACGTAAGTCAAACCACCAACTTGATTCGGAGATTTGAGGAAATGAACAAGCCTTATGAGTCGATTTTCATCCCCGGTGATACCCATCATTGGATGAAATGGAGCAATATGATACGTGTGCATCAGGCCACAGCGGATTTTTTGAAAAAGCATTTGATAGATTAATCTGGTCCACAGTCCACAGACCACAGCTGTTGACCGTGGTCTGTGGACTGTCGACAATTGACGAAAATATGATAAATCTCAAATCCCTTCACCATATCGCCATTATCTGCTCAGATTATGAGCGGTCCAAGAAGTTCTACACTGATGTATTGGGATTCAAAATAATTCGTGAAGTCTTTCGGCAGGATCGGAAGTCTTTCAAATTGGATTTGGAGCTAAACGGACTTTATTTGATCGAGCTTTTCTCATTTCCAGATCCTCCTATACGAACCTCCGGACCCGAAGCCTGCGGACTCAGGCATTTGGCATTTGAAGTTGAAAACATCGAGGAATCCATCGCCTTTTTAATCAAATCAGGAATTAACACCGAACCCATTCGGGTGGACGAACATACCGGCAAGCGCTTCACTTTTTTTCCTGATCCGGATGATTTACCGATCGAACTTTACGAGATTTAAGCATGCCAGAAAACAAAACCCAACCAACCGATGCTTCGGTGGATGATTTCCTCAATTCTACTGAACATCCTCAAAAACGTGCCGATTCTTTTTCCCTCAAAAAAATCATGGAAGAAGTCACCGGAGAAAAAGCGGTAATGTGGGGAGATTCCATCGTAGGATTTGGAAAGTACCATTACCACTACGAAAGCGGAAGAAAAGGTGAGTTTCTAATCGCGGGTTTTGCTCCCCGAAAAGCTTCCATGTCACTGTACCTCCTTGGCTGTATGGAAAATAAATTTGACTCGCTCATGGCCAATCTTGGCAAGCACAAAACCGGGGCATCCTGCATTTATTTCAATAAGTTATCTCACTTGAATGAGGATGTGTTAAGAATTCTAATCAAGGAATCGTATGATTTTATGAAGGAAAAATATCCGCTTCCGAAAGCATAGACTTACCATAAAAAAGACCTGCCAGGTTTTGAAAACCTGGCAGGTCTGAATTATTTTCTAGGTAAACATGCCTGCTACAAACAGCTCGGTGGGAGCTTATTAATAAAATAAAATCCTGAATCAACTTTTCGGAATCCTTAACTTCAAATCATGAACTGGTTCACACCCTTCGAAATCCCGGCTTCAGACCATCCAATATCCCACAAATCAAAAATCCTGAGCTTGGGTTCCTGCTTTGCGCATACGATTGGTCAAAAGATGAAAGATGCCAAATTTGATGTCTTGGTCAATCCATTTGGGACGATCTTTCATCCACACAATTTGGCGGATCTGCTCGATCATGCACTGTTCAATGATCCCCTGGATAAAGAAGGCATCCTGGAAATGGAAGGTCTTTTCCTTCATTATTCCACCCATTCGGATGTGGTGGGAAAGTCAGCGAAGGAACTGAAAGAAAAATACGATCAGCGATTAAAGCTGACCAAAACTTACCTCGAAGAAGGAACCCACCTGATTTTGACTTTGGGCACTGCCTGGATTTACGAGCACGAATCCTTCGGCAAAGTTGCCAACTGCCACAAGCAGCCTCTGAAACTGTTTAAAAAATCGCTATCGCCACTGCAAGAGATGGAAATGGGGCTTTGGAGTGTTTTGGATAATTTCTCCAGAGTTTATCCTCATTTAAAAATCATCTTAACGCTCAGTCCCGTCCGTCACCTCAAGGACGGAATTCCGGAGAATCAGCTGAGCAAAAGTATGCTTCGGGTGCTTTGCTCCAATTTGGAAAGACGAATGGAATCCGTCAGTTATTTTCCAGCCTATGAAATTATGATGGACGAACTGCGGGATTATCGCTTCTATAAACCGGACCGAATCCATCCCACAGAAGAGGCAGAAAACTACATTTGGGAAAAGTGGAAATCGTGCATTTTTTCCTCAGAAACCCAATCCAAAGTCACAGAAATCCAAAAAGTGCAACTCGAACTTGCCCATCGACCTTTCAATCCAGAGAGCACTTCTCATCAGAAATTCCTTCAAAACCTACTCATCAAACTGGAACGATTGGACGGAGAATTTGATTTTTCAAGGGAAATAGAATTCATTTCTGGAAAAATAAATCCCCCTAACCCCCTTTAAAAGGGGGAGTTGGCCAAACCAACTATCAATCAATTTTCAAATCTTTCAATATTCAAATTTTTCAATAAAATGAACCGTCTCCAACATTCCCAATCCCCCTACCTCCTTCAGCACGCCCATAATCCTGTGGATTGGTTTCCTTGGGGAGCTGAAGCGCTGAGGAAGGCCGAAGTTGAGAACAAGCCCATCCTAGTCTCTATAGGCTACTCGGCCTGCCATTGGTGTCATGTGATGGAGCGGGAAAGTTTTGAAGATCAGGTGACTGCCGATCTGATGAATGAACACTTCGTCTGCATTAAAATCGACCGGGAAGAGCGTCCGGATATTGACAACATCTACATGGATGCGGTACAGGCGATGGGCCTTCAGGGAGGTTGGCCACTGAATGTATTCCTGATGCCAAACCAGAAACCCTTTTATGGCGGCACCTATTTTCCAAATCTGAAATGGAAGCAACTCCTAGCCAATATCGCCGACGCTTATGCCAAACATGCCGATCAGTTGGCGGAGAGTGCCGAAGGTTTTGGACGAAGTCTGAATCGAAAAGAAACCGATAAATACGGAATTTCGGCTGGTAATCCAGAATTGGAGGCAGATGATTTGGTGGAAATTGTCGCCAAACTCAGTGCGCAGTTTGACCCGGAATGGGGCGGAATGAACCGGATTCCCAAATTTCCGATGCCGGCGATTTGGGATTTTTTGCTGGATTATGCCTTGCTAAGCAAAAATGAAGATCTTAAAGCAAAGGTCTTTTTCACCCTTCGGAAGATCGGAATGGGTGGGATCTACGATCAGCTCCGTGGGGGATTTGCGCGCTATTCTGTGGATGGTGAATGGTTTGCACCGCATTTTGAAAAGATGCTCTATGACAACGGGCAGCTTCTTGATCTATATGCAAAAGCCTATCAAGTGAGCAAAGACTCATTTTTCCTTGAAAAAGTAACTGAAACGGTCAATTGGCTGGAGGCTGAAATGCTTCAGGAAGACGGTGGATTTCACGCTGCACAGGATGCAGACAGCGAAGGCCTTGAGGGGAAATTTTATACCTGGACTCATGCTGAATTAGCTGAAATTATCCCGGATGAAATGCCTTGGCTAAGTAAACTTTACAACCTCAAGCCCAGTGGAAATTGGGAAGAGGAAGGCAATATTCTCTTCCAGACAAGAAGCTATTCCGAAGTTGCCGGTGAGTTTGGAATGACTGAAGAAGTCCTTTTCGAAAAACTCAACCAAGTCAAAGCACAACTGCTCCAAGTGCGAAATCAACGCATCTATCCCGGGAAAGACGATAAAATCTTGGCAGGTTGGAATGGTCTGATGTCAGCCGGTTTGATTCAGGCTTTTTATGCCACAGGAGAAAAACGGATGCTTGAATTGGCTTTGAAAAACCTCAATTTCTTAAAGGAAAAAATGATGGTTGACGGAGTTTTGCATCGTGTTTATAAAAATGGTCAAGCCTACACTCCTGCATTTCTCGAAGATTATTCAGCTTTGATTCGCGCGAGTTTGATGGGATTTGAGGCAAGTGGCAAGTGCGAGTGGCTGGACTTTGCGCAGCAATTGGCAGACTTCTGCATCGCGGAATTCTACGATGAAACTGATGGCTTTTTCTTTTTCAACAACCCCAAAGCTGAAAAACTCATTGCCAATAAAAAGGAGCTTTTTGACAATGTAATTCCCGTGTCAAATTCCATCATGGCCCGAAACCTTCACCGACTTTCACTTTTCACCTATCAAAAAAAATATTCGGAAATAGCCTCAAAAATGCTTGGCGGCATGAAAGAGTTGATCCTCAAAGAACCGGGTTTTCTTTGCAATTGGGCACATTTCTATTTGGAAAGCTTGATCCCTACTGCCGAAATCGGAATCGTGGGACAAGGAGCGAAACTAAAAGCCCGCGAAATTCAATCGGCCTATTTCCCGAATTTAATCGTCGGATGGTCAGAAATTCCGACACAAACTGCCCCAATTCTTCAGGGTAAAACACCCGATTCAAGTGGAAATGCGTTAATTTATGTTTGCTTCGATCATGCCTGCCAAAAGCCGGTGAGCACCTTGGAGGAAGCAGCATCTCAATTACCCTATTTAGCCTGATTTGGTGGAAAGTCTGTTTGGAGATCATGAATTTTTAGGAAAAGACAGCGGAAATAACTTCGCCGATATCATTCTGCCCGTACCTATTCCGAGAATGTTCACCTACAAAATCCCGTCAATTCTGAAACCCCAGATTCAAATTGGCTCCAGGGTAATGGTGCAGTTTGGCAAGAAGAAAGTCCTGACCGGCATCATCGGCAAGGTGCACAACAAGCCTCCACAGGCCTATGAATCCAAGCCGATTTTGGATGTGCTCGATATCGAACCCAGCGTCAATCCGCTCCAAATCCGCTTTTGGGTGTGGATGGCAGAGTATTATTGCTGCTATATCGGGGAAGTGATGCATGCCGCCATTCCCTCGGGTTTGCGGCTTTCGAGCGAAAGTAAGATTCAGCTCAACCCGAATTTTGACCGGGAGGAAAGCAAATATCCACTCGATTTTCGGGAGGAAAAGATCCTGGAAGCCTTGGAGAAAACTGAGGAAATCAGCTACGAAGACTGCGAAAAGATCCTTGGTGTAAAGACCATTCACCCGATCTTGAAAAGTCTTGTCGCTAAAGAAGCCATTCTCATTTATGAGAAAGTTTTGGAAAAATATACGCCAAAAATTGAGACCAGAATTCGACTGACTGGTGATATTGCTTCAAATAAAATTGCTTTGGAGACAATTTTTGAGGGGGTTCAGGGCAAACCCAAACAGGAATCCATTCTGCTGAAATATCTGCGAGACATTCCTGTATTCCAAAAGCCACAGCTGAATGAAAAGGGCGTGGATAAAGCTAGGCTACTGGAAGAAGGCGATTCTGAAAGTTCGCTCAAAACCCTGATCAAAAACGGAATTTTCGAGTCCTTCAAAGTTGTAGTAAACCGACTTCCTGAGGAAGAACCTGAAAAAGAACCGGCCATTCTGTCAACCACGCAACAGACCGCTTTTGAGGAAATCAAAACCCATTTTGAAACCAAACAAACTGTTCTTTTGCATGGAGTGACCGGTAGCGGCAAGACGGAAATTTACATTCAACTCATCCGGGAAGTGATGGACAGCGGTTCGCAGGTGCTGTTACTTTTACCCGAAATCGCACTGACCACGCAGATTGTGAGTCGGCTGAAAAAAGTCTTTGGCTCCCAAATGGGTGTCTACCATTCCAAATATTCCGACAATGAGCGAGTTGAGGTTTGGAATGGCGTTTTAAGCGGAAGGTTTTCATTCGTAGTCGGTGTCCGTTCATCGATTTTCCTGCCATTTGACAGTCTGGGGATGATTATCATTGATGAGGAACACGAGCCCAGTTACAAGCAATTTGATCCGGCACCGAGGTTTCATGCCCGGGATGCGGCGACGATGTTGGCTTATTTTCATCAGGCCAAGACACTTTTAGGTTCGGCGACTCCGTCCTTCGAGTCCTATTTCAATGCCAATCAGGGAAAATACGGCTATGTGGAAATCACCCATCGCTTCGGAGATGCCACGATGCCACAATATCACTTGGCCGATTTGGCTGAAGATCGAAAGAAAAACTTGCTCAAACTGGACTCCACCCGCATGATGCGGGAGAAAATCCAAGCAGCATTGGACAAGCAGGAGCAGGTGTTGATCTTCCAAAATCGCCGGGGCTACTCCCCTTACATTCAGTGTGAAGACTGCGGCTGGACGGGGCAGTGTGTACAATGCGACGTGAGTTTGACCTATCATCAGTTTGCCGGGGAAATGCGCTGCCATTACTGTGGTTATAAGGAAAAAGTGCCTCAATCCTGCCCTGCTTGTGGAAGTACGCAATTGACGACGATGGGAATGGGCACGGAGCGAATCGAGGAATCGCTGAGTTTACTTTTCCCGGAGGCTCGAATGGGCAGAATGGACCTCGATACAACCCGAAACAAATATGGGTACCAGCGTCTTCTGGATGAGTTTGGAGCTGGGCAGATTGATATTTTGGTGGGAACGCAAATGATTACCAAAGGCTTGGATTTTGGTAAAGTGACTGTGGTGGGGATATGGGATGGA
The DNA here is from genome assembly GCF_900108085.1 of Algoriphagus boritolerans DSM 17298 = JCM 18970. GTDB lineage: Bacteria > Bacteroidota > Bacteroidia > Cytophagales > Cyclobacteriaceae > Algoriphagus > Algoriphagus boritolerans. The sequence goes on along the minus strand of NZ_FNVR01000001.1, from coordinate 305,128 downwards.
GATCGAATTTTGAATTTTCCGGATTTCCGATCTGGGGAACGCGCTTTTCAGCAGATCACTCAAGTGGCTGGTCGTGCCGGGCGCAGAGAAGTGCAGGGTCAGGTGATCATCCAAAGTAGAAACCCGAATAATGACTTGTATAAGAAAGTAATTAAGGGCGATTACTTCGAGTTTTTCCGTCAGGAAATGATGGACCGTAAGAAGTTTTACTATCCTCCTTATGTCAAGCTGGTAAAAATCACCACCAGGCATGCCGACTTCAAAGTCTCCGAAAAAGCCGCCCATGCCCTGCATCGGGAGATGGCGAATATTGCGGTGAAAAAGATCGTCCTCGGCCCGGAAAAAGGAATTATTGCCCGAATCAAGAATCAATTTCAGTTTGAAAGCCTGATCAAACTGGACCGAAGCGGCAATACCCAAAGCGTTTTTAAGGAAAGTTTGGCCAAAATCCAAGAAGAACTCCAATCTCGCCCAGAATTCCGATCCGTGAGGTGGATCGTGGATGTGGATCCAAGTTGATTTGATTTTCGGATTTTTATCTGAAAATGTGACCGCCAATTTTCTTGTTTAAGGCGGAGCTGTAAATTACGAACAAAAAATCCTGCTTCCGGAGAAGCAGGATAACGGGATTTTTTTCCTTGAATAGTTGGGTTTTTAGGGATTTCCCGCCACTCGGAATATGCAATCCATGCATAAATAAAATGCTAAAGGTTCGCAAAAGAGAATCCAAACCTCGAAAAGTAGTACCATTGGATTTTTTCTCCAAAGGCTGTGTTTCAATTGTATTTTTACCTAGTCTCTTCCTACTTTTCACCGTCACGATAATTTTCCTTATTAACAGGAATTGTCCCACCAATTACCTCATTTTTTTTTAATTTCTGCTTCCCCAATCACTTTGAAAAATTAAAACCCGAAAAATTCCAATTTTTTTCCAATCTGATAAATCCACTTTAAAAATGCACTTCGTATATGGGAAAAGCCTTTTTAGATATCGATTAGTGGATTTTATTCTTTAATAAAATTCCTGTTTTTGCGATTCCAACTGGCTGTGATTGGTATTTTTCTGATTTGGGAAAGCATTAGTGTAGTTTAATATATAGTCTGAGAATTGACATTTCTTTCCTATTTAATTTTTAGGCAATGTATTGAGCTGTCTAATGGTTAATTAATTTATAAACCAAAACCCAAAAATCACATGTCCCAAACAAAACAATCGAAAGCAGAAAACAGCACCGAAATCCAGTACAATGGAAATCGCCGGGATTTTCTGAAGTTCGGAGGAGCTACATTGGCTGCCACCGGATTAATTATGGCAGGTTGCCAGGAAGTTTCTGACTTCTTACCAAATGGGCGCCAAGCTCCCCTTGCATCTGATCAGCGTGCAGTTCCTTTGGGAAAAGGAGACATCGGCGTGCTCAATTATGCCTACACCCTGGAGCAGTTAGAGGCAGCATTCTATTTGGCTGTGGTGGCAAATCCCTATTCAGGCATATCCGAAGAGGAAATGACGATCATGGAGGACCTACGCAACCATGAGGTAGCTCACCGCGATTTTCTCAAAGCTGCCTTAGGCAAGGACGCCATCATTGACCTCACATTTGATTTGAGCTCGGTCGACTTCAACGACAGAGCAAGTGTGCTTTCGACTGCCAAAACCTTCGAGGATTTGGGAGTAGCAGCTTACAATGGCGCGGGTCAGTTACTTGTAAGCGCTGATTTATTGCTGATTGCAGGAAAGATTGTCTCCGTCGAAGCACGCCATGCCGCAGCGATCAGAAGCATTTTTGATGCTGACTTCACGTCTTTTGCCGGATCAGACGTAGTTGATGATGTAAATGGATTAGACAGGGCATTTTCACCTGCTCAGGTCCTTGAGGCGGCCTCACCTTTTATCGTCAATAAAATCATCGCAAATCAACTTCCAACCTCCTAATCAAAAAATAAGAAAGACATGAAAATATTTGAAGTTCTCAATATGTATGGTGTCAAGACCGAAGAGCTTGATGCCTTTACCAGCAGACGTGAAGCGTTCAGAAAGCTCACCAATATTGGAAAAAATGTGGCCTTTGCAGCCATACCAACTGCCATCTTTGCAGCAAGTATCCAGAAAGCATCAGCAGCACATATTCCCACAGTTTTGGGTGTACTTAATTTTGCACTGACACTAGAATTCCTGGAGGCTGAATATTACACTACCGGGATCAATACGCCAGGTCTTATTCCCGGCGGTAGAGATAGCGCAGTGTTTGCAACCATCGAGAAACACGAAGTGGATCATGTGGCATTTCTGATCAAAGTAATCGAAAGCTATGGCGGTACCCCGGTAGCCAAGCCCACTTTTGATTTTACAGTCGGAGGTGCCTTCTCTCCATTCACGGATTATCAGCAATTTCTGGCTTTGGCTCAGGCCTTTGAGGATACCGGAGTAAGAGCATACAAAGGTCAGGCTGGAAATTTAATTGAAGAGAATGGGGTATTAACTGCAGCCCTTCAAATTCATTCAGTGGAGGCCCGACATGCTTCGGAAGTCAGGAGATTGAGAGGTTTGAAAGGTTGGATCACTCAGGCAGAACGGGGAATGGGTATGCCTGAGGCTACTCAGGCAGTATATGACGGGGAGGATAATTTGATCCAAGGAGGTGTCAATGTAACTACGGTGACACCAATAGGTTCAGACGGAATTACTGAAAGTTTTGACGAGCCATTGACTACCGATGAGGTATTGACCATCGCTGGTTTGTTTATTGTACCGTCAGAAAGTTAAACCTGTTTTCAAATGCAGGAGGGCCAATCCGAAAGTATTGGCCCTATTTTTTGTTTTTAAACCTAAGTAAATCTTTATTCTGGCCGAAGGCTGTATTTCTACCAGATTTCCACAGTATTTCCTTTTCCAAAAAGAGAAAGAACAACATCATTTTCAACCATTTATACGTGCATTGGAGCATTCATACGCATAAGATGAAAAAGAAGCTCAACATCACGATCGAAGAAAATCTGCTCAACAAAATCAAACAATACGCCGAGCAGCATGAAACAAGTGTCTCAAACCTGGTACAGGAACACTTTGAGGCTTTAATCAAAACTCGCCCCACCCTTCCAAATGGGATGACTTTAGTAGAATACATGAAGTCTTTGCCGAAATCCAAGGTTGAATTTCCCAAAGAAATGAATTGGAAAGATGAATACTATAAAGCCAAGGCTAAAAAGTGGGGCTATGAAGATCTTCTTTGATGTGAATGTGATTCTGGATTTTTTTCTGGAAAGAAGCCCAGACCAAGGTCGATTGAATGAATTTTTCCTAAAACTTGAAGAAAGAAAGATTCATGGTTTTATCTCGATTTCAGTACTCCAAACTTGCTGTTACTACCTCGAGTTTGCAAAGGGTTTGGAAGTGACCAAACAGATTGCAGGAGTAATTGCTAAAAGATTTGACTTTTTGGAAAGCTCAAAATATGAGGTGCTTAGCGCAGTAGAATCAGATTTTGACGACATCGAAGATGCTATACACTATTTTATCGCTATCAATTCTGAAATGGAAGGGATTGTAACAAATGATCTGAAATTTTTAAAACACTCCAAGCCACAACTTCCCATTTTGACACCCATTCAGCTTTTGAAAAAGCTTTGAAAGGAAAAATCCAGCTTCCGGAGAAGCAGGAAAACAAGTGAAGTTTGACTCGAATTTCAAATTTCAATTTGATCTTATTTCAAGGCCTCCCACAAAATCTCCACCGGATGCTTGGCTTTTCGCCCAGTCCCATCAGCAATCTGATGACGGCAAGAAGTGCCCGGTGCTGCGATGATGGTTTCCGCCTCTGCATTTCTCACAGCCGGAAACAGCACCAACTCCCCGATTTGCTGAGAAACATCAAAATGCTCTGCTTCATACCCAAAGCTTCCCGCCATCCCACAGCAACCACTAGGAATGGTTTCAACCAAATAATTGACGGGAAGCGAAAGCAGCTTTTGCGTCCAATTCAGTGAGGACAAAGCCTTCTGATGACAATGGCCGTGAAGTTTAATCTTTTGAGGTTGAGCCGTGAAGGATTCCGCTTTGATATTCCCGGCAGCTACTTCCTGCCCCAGAAACTCATCGATCAACTTGACATGAAACTTGAGCTTCTTTGCCGCAGGCACCAAATCTGGACTGACAATCCGCGGATATTCATCCCGGAAACTTAATATCGCAGAAGGTTCCAATCCAATCAGCGGCGTATTGCCATCGATCAGTTTCTCGAAAATCCGTACGTTTGCTTCCGCATGTTTTTTGGCTTTTTCCAGTAAACCCTTGGAAAGCGCGGACCGCCCACTTTCCTGGTGATCCACTACCCTCACCTCATAGCCTAACTTTTTCAACAGTGAAATCGCCTTAATTCCGATATGGGTATCGTTGTGATTGGTGAATTCATCCACGAAGAAGTACACTGACTTGATCGTTTTCGTAGGACCCGCTAAGGAAGCGTAGTTCTTTTTGTACCACTTTCGAAGACTGATCGGGCTGATTTCAGGTATATTCCGGCTTGGCGCTACATTCAGAAATGACTTCATCAGACCTCCGGTAAAGGAATTGCTAAGGAAGAAATTAGCGATTCCCGGAACGATTGAACCCAATTCATTCAATTCATTGATGTAAGCAAAAGCCTTGGAGCGAAGTGGCACTCCGTTCGTTTTTTGGTATTGATAAAGAAATTCAGCCTTCATGCTTGACATGTCCACGTTGGATGGACACTCGGCTGTGCAGCCTTTGCAACTCAGGCAAAGGTCCATGGCTTCTTTGATCTCGGGATGGTCAAAGGCATTTTCTTTCTTGTCCATGGTCAGGAATTCCCTCAAGGTATTCGCCCGACCACGAGTCGTGTCCCGCTCATTTCGGGTGGCCATGAAGCTTGGGCACATCGTCCCGCCCGAACCCGGAAGTTTTCGACAATCTCCTGAACCATTGCACTTTTCAGCCAAGCGAAGAATTCCACCTGCTGCTGAAAAGTCAAAAACGGTCTGGTGTTCCGGTGTTTTCATTTCCGGCTCATAGCGCAGAAACTTATTCATCGGGGCGGCATCCACGATCTTGCCGGGATTGAAGATGTTTTTTGGATCCCAGGTGTATTTGATTCTGCGGAAAAGTTCGTAATTCTTCTCCCCAACCATCAGCGGAATAAATGCAGCCCGAACGCGTCCGTCTCCATGTTCACCGGAAAGTGAACCTTGATACTTCTTTACCAACTTGGCCGAGGCCAAAGAAATCTGGTAAAACTCCTCGACATCCTCGGCTTTCTTCAAATTCAAAATCGGCCGCAAGTGAATTTCACCAGCACCCGCATGTGCATAATGGACTGGCTTTTGGTTGAAGCCCTCCATCATCGCATCCACCTCATCAATGTAGTCCGCCAAGTCCTCAATATCTACGGCCGTGTCTTCAATACAAGCCACTGCTTTGGGATCGCCCGGAATATTACCCAAGAGACCCAAACCAGCCGCACGTAGTGCCCAAGCAGATGCAACCTTGGCAGGTTCGATAATCGGATAGGCGTAGCCATAACCAGCCGCATGCAGGTCAGCAACTAGTGCCTCCCCTTTTGCCATAGCTTCTTCCAGCGTTTTGCCACGAAACTCAATCATCAAAATCGCCATCGGATCGCCCTCCACGAAGTAGCGGTTTTTGGAGTATTCGATGCTTTCCTTCGTGCAGTCGAGGATGATTTTATCCATCAGTTCTACCGCAGTTGCAGGATGCTTCATGGCAACTTGGGCAGATTTCATGCTTTCGTGAATGCTTTCGAAATGGGCAGCCACCACGATCTCTACCGGATCGGGAAGGGGATCGAGGCTGATTTTGATTTCTGTCGTGAAAGCCAAAGTTCCCTCCGAACCTGTCAGAAGCTTACAGAAATTGAATTTTTCTTTGCCTTCAAAAAGCTCCGCTTTTAGCAATTCATCCACCGCATAACCCGTATTTCGGCGATGAATGGACTTTTTGGGGAATTGGGCATGAATCTCTTCACGATTCTCCGGATTGTTCAATTCATCAAAAGCCTGTCGGTAGAGCATTCCCTCCAGATCCTTTTGCCCACATTTTCGATCAAATTCATCCTGAGAGATTTCCCCAAAAACGACCTTATTCCCATCACTGAGTATCGTATGGAGGGAAATTACTTTGTCCCGAGTCACACCATAAACGATGGAAGTTGTGCCTGAAGAGTTATTTCCCACCATCCCACCGATCATCGCTCGGTTGGCAGTAGAAGTAATCGGACTGAAAAATAGGCCGTGAGGCTTCAGGAACCGGTTGAGTTCGTCGCGCACTACGCCCGGCTGCACACGAACCCAACGTTCTTCCTTGTTGAATTCCAAGATTTGGGTGAAGTGCTTGGAGACATCGACCACGATGCCGTTACCTACACATTGCCCGGCAAGAGAAGTTCCTGCCGTTCTGGGAATGAGAGAAGTGTTGTGCTCGGTAGCGAAATGAATCAATTTTTGGATATCTGATTCTGACTTGGGGAAAGCGACTGCCAAAGGCATCTCCCGATAGACGGAAGCATCGGTCGCATAAAGCGTCTTGGTCAGGGAATCAAACTGAAGAGTACCATCCAATTGAATTGAAAGTTGCTCCAATAAAGGCAATAGGTTTGGGTGATCTGAAAGCATGGTCAAAAATAGCTTTATGAGGCTGATAAGAGAAATGAGATTGAAATTAAAATGTTCAATTTACATTGCTCCAGGCAAGACCTACATGATAATCGAAAATTGAATTTGAAAATTGAGAATTTAGAAACGATCAATTATCAATGAGCAAACTCAATGATCAAGGAAGGACCTCTTGATAAGTGAGTATTGAATTTGATATCTGAATCTTTGAATTTCCAACTCAGAAATCATATCCTCTAAAAACATCCTTCAAATCAAGGTGGAATCCTGGAAGAACCTCGGAGGTAATCAGGTCACCGGAAGTAAATGGACGGGAGGATTGGAATTTCCCATCTTTCAAAGTATAAATGAAAAGTGAAAATTCTATTGGGTGAATAATCCAGTATTCTTTTACCCCAAACTCTTCATAAAGCCCATACTTATAGCGGATTTCTGTTTGACTGTTGCCCGGAGACAGGATTTCCACCACCAAATCCGGCGCGCCAATGCATCCTCGCACATCCAATTTGGACAAATCGCAAATGACTGAAATATCAGGCTGTACTACATTGTAAACATCCTTGTCTGCCTTTGATTCCTTTGGGAAACGAACATCGAAAGGTGCTAAATATACATGGCATTTCTTTCCTTCCAGGAAATTAAACAACTTATTGAACAGGATACCGGAAACCATTTGATGACTTCTTCGAGGGGCAGCTGCGGCTTTTTTGAATATTTTTCCATGGATCAACTCCACCATTTCTTCAAATTGCCAAGTCAAATAATCCGCATAAGAATAGGGTCCGGCATTGACATCCGGTTCTTCGACACGATCGGCAGGATCAATGATTCTGGATGGAATGCGGTATTCTTTCATTATCATAAACTTAAAGTTGTCAATACCAAAACCCAAAGTAATAAATCCATTGGTTTTCAGAAACTTGTCTTGAAAAAAAGAGAATGTTTTAATGTAATGTCTGGTTTAGGCACACTTGAATATTGAAAATTGAATTTGACTATTGAGAATTTAGAAACGATCAATTATCAATGTGCAAACTCAATGATCAAGGAAGATCCAACTGACCCTTAAATTGAAATAAGTTATTAAACTAAATTACCCTTGGCGACATAAAAAATCTTCCCCACACGATGGATCTGCTTTTTAAGATTTTCATTTTTAATTTCCCCATAGACTTGCAAATCTACGGTCAATGGAAAATCGCTCGAATTAATATCCATCCAGATTTCACCCAAGGTCTTTCGATCAAGCTCATCTAAGATCACCAAATCCAGATCACTACGTTCGCTGTAGGTTCCTTTGGCACGCGAACCATAGACTTTTACTTCAGAAATGGTAGGGTAATTCCTGAAAATCTCTAGAAGGATTTGGAAGGATTTATCGGTTAGGCCAAAGGTTTCCATTAGTGAATTTCTGAAAGTTTTTTTGCCAGTGAGGCTAATAAAGGTGTATAAACAGACTGGATATCAGGAATAACGGATTCAAAGGTTTCCAGATCATAACTATGACTTAGTAAGTTCCGATCATTGATCATTTCCAGCCAAACCTCAATCTGATCGATGTACTTAGCCTGAAAGGCTTCCTTTACCCCTACTTTTGGAGAAATACGATCCAAAATTAAGCCATCAAACTCCATTTTATCTTTCAGCGTCTTCCAGCCTAACTCCAAGTTATATTCAAATCGCTGGACAATCCCCTCTTTTTCCAATTGAGAAAGTTCGGCCAAATCCATAAATTCTACTTCCACAAGCAGATTAATCGCCTTTTGAAAGTTATCCAAACGCTGAATCCAACGAATATCCTTATCCATAATCATCTAAATAGATGATTCAATTTACCACAAATACCTTGGGAGAAAAATCAGTGTTCAATTAGCAATGACCAAACTCAATGATCAATGGTCAAGGAACTCGACCTCCTCGAACTTTGGAAATTGAATTTGAAAATTGATCATTTAAACCCTTTTTTGTCAATAAAATAAATCACATACATGTTCTTCTATCTCTCCCAGTTTCTGAGTTTTTTGGCCATGCCATTGACGATCGTGTTGATCCTGATTTTATCGGGAATAATTTTTCTTAAGAGAAAATGGGGAAAAAAATGCCTTTGGACTGGCCTTGCACTTTTGCTCTTTTTCACCAATCCTTTCCTATCTAATTTGGCGCTTTTGGCTTGGGAACCTGAATTTAAGTCTTTCGATGGAATCGAAAACCATGAAATCGGGATCGTACTCACAGGCGTCACCAATCTCAACAAGACTGCCACGGACCGTACTTTTTTCAACAAGGGCGCAGACCGCATCACCCATGCCCTCCAGCTCTACCGCATGGGCAAAATCAAAAAAATTCTCATCACGGGCGGTCAGGGACTGAATCCCGTCAATCCTCAGTCCGAAGCTGAATTACTTCAGCGATTTTTGATCATGACCGGAATGCCGGAATCGGACATACTAATCGAGGATCAAAGTAAAAACACGGCCCAAAACGCCCAGTTTACCCGTGATTTTTTAGAAAAAAACAGAATCTCCACCGATCAGGAATTTATGCTAATCACCTCAGCCTTTCACATGAAGCGGGCCAAAGGCTGCTTTGATAAAGTTGGATTGAGAACTGTTACTTTCCCTACAGATTATTATTCCCATGACATCAAGTACGATATCCCTTCCCTCCTCTTTCCAGACCCCTATTCTCTGGAATACTGGACTAAACTATTTAAAGAGTGGATTGGAATCATCGCTTATAAGTTGATCGGATATATTTAATGGCTTTTTTGATCTAGCAGGTTTCGAAAACCTTCCAAGGCCTAGGTTGGTAGACACTAAACCAAAAGTGTAGCCTGAATCGAATCTCGGAGTTTTGCATCGACTTTCACCTCTTCCGCAAATTCCTTCCATCGTCGAATCGCGGACTTGACTTGCTCGATCTTTTCCTCAGGCTTCCTGATATTCATCTTTCGGGCCACTTCCAAAAAATCCACGTCTGTGATTTTATCTCTTTTTCCATTGACCTGAAGGGACTGAGAACTCACCCACAAGCTTCCCGGACGGTAGGCATAGCATATATCATAGGCAGGTGAAAGCGACCATTTTCCGCTTCTATCCATCAGAAATGCAAAGTTTTTGGTGTGATCGTCACAGTTTCGCGCCAAAACATTGAAGACCATCCGAATAAATAGCTGCTCTGCTTCAGGATAGAATAAACGAAGCATCCGCATCGTCTCAAATACCTGCTCATAACTGTAGACTCCCACCTGATTGAAGTCAAAATGCCGCAAACCGCATAAGCTCTGCATGTGGATTTTTCCGCCTTGATCTGTTCGGTCAAATCGCTTAGTCATAAAGTGCGCCCGACCGTTTTCCTCCAAAATCCGACATTCATTCATCTGAATTCCAGCATCTAAAGCCATGAGATAATACGCCATCTCCACCCGACCATAGCCCACCGAAGCACCGAACTGACTGTCCGTGACCCCGTCAAACTTGATCAGCCAATGTGAAAAACCTACAGGAGCTTCAATCTGACCACTTTTGACCTCTCCAGTTTCAGGATTGAAAGCAATCACTGCCTTGGCACGGGCCCCGCCTGCGGAAGTTCCGATCTTTAAAATATCCGCCAATGCTTCCTCCTCTTCCTTGGATAAGTCAGTCTGGAAACTTTCTTTGGCGTTCAGAATCTTATTGGCCATGCGCACCAAGCTGTCTATTTCCAGATTGGTGGCCACACCGGACTCGCTTCGCAAAGAAGGCTTAATTTCCAAAGCGCCAACCCCTCGTTTTCCTATAAAGCAAAGCAGCTCTACGGGATTCAGACTATCCGTTGGACGTCCATTTTGAGAAAGCCAGGCGTTGATGAGTTGATTCCCATATTTATCCGGGAGCATATCTGCCAAAAGCCCCGGCAGTCCTCTAAACGTATCAAAAGCATCACTCCGACCTCTGCGGATCTCCGGAAAAGTATGCAGTCTTTTACCTTGGCTCAAGGGCATGGTAATCGGAGCAATATCCCAACCTGAGCGCAAAAATCCGGGATCATACTCAAAACTCGCCAATTGCTCGCCATCATCCCACAATACCGCACCGACAAGCCTTTCCCAAAGCCAAACTTCTGCTGCTACTACCATTCTAGAGGCGGTATAGGATCCTCAGCAGCCATATCGGAGTGCCTCACTCGCTGCCGCTCGTATTTTTTTTGAAGCTTAATGTAATCGAGCGGACGAATCTGCTGCCTCACCTCAAACACTTCCAATAGCTGCAACTCATCCAAAACCCGCAATACCTGAATCAAGGTGATAAGATTGACTTTCTCCCCACGCTCAAGTAGACTCAGGGTGGATCGACTAATCCCCGCCTCCGTAGAAAGCTCATCCTGAGTCTTGTTGAGGTCCATTCGCTTCTTTTTGATAAAATCTCCGATCATCCGGAGAATGGCCATATCTGATAACTGAGCTATATTCATGACTCTTTATTCATTCACTATAGTCAAATATATCACTTAATGAATGACAAATCAAACTTTAATTAGTTTTTAGAGAGAATTAAGACTCAAGTGCCAAGAAATTAGAGGCTAGCTATTAGAAATAAAATTTCCAGGACAAAGCTTGATTTAATATATTCTAAATCAAAATTTTAATGAGTTGTTTCTCATTCATTAAATGTTGAAAATTATTATAATGATTGATTTATCATTCGTTAAAAAATTTCAATTCTAGCATCTCGTCTCTTAATTCTGATACTTATGCCTAATATCCAGATACTCTAAAATCGCCTGCTCCACTTCCATTCCCATTTCCAGCCTTTCTCTTCCAACAAAATCGGATGATAAGCCATCGCAGCTTTCGCGGTAGGTGAATCATAAAAGCGCTGATCATCGGTCAAGATTGCACATTGCTCATCTTGCTCATCGGTCCTAACCAAATCCATAATACCGGAAGAAATTTGCAGGGAAAAACGCTTATCCTGTTCCAAAAGTAGGTTTTTCAGACTCCATTCCAATTCAAAACCATCAGTAGCCACTTCGGGGGCAGGAACAGTTCTAGCCTTGCTTTGAGATTTGACCCAACTCAAAAATTCCCGAAGCAAAGCCAAACCGGGATTATTCAGCTGACCGGGTCGGAAATCCTCCGGCTCGACAGAACTGATCACATGCATCTTTTTTCTAGCCCGCGTGATCGCAACGTTCAGCCGATTCTCAGCAGCTGATTTCCCAAGCAATCCAAAATTCGTAACCAATTTACCCTCCCGATTTGCTGCATAACCCAAAGAAAGAATCACCTGATCAAACTCGTCCCCCTGCACATTTTCGATATTCCGAACTTTGATCTTATCGGATTGGACACCGGATTTCCAAAGCTTTTCCCGGATCAACTCCATCTGAAAATAATTGCCGGTCACGATCCCAATCGAATCCACAGAACTTTTCTCAAGGATAGTCTTCACTTTTTCCACCACCGCATCTGCTTCGGATTTATTCATTTGATTTTCCCAGATTCCTTCAATTTTTTCCCAGGAAAAAGGTGATTTTTTAGCTTTTATCGTCTGATATTCAGGTAAATATTCCAATTTATTTTCATAAAAATGTGAATTTGAAAAATGAATCAATACCGGATCCTCAGAACGATAATGGCCTTTGAGTTGATGTTTTTCGAAGAAATGTCCCGCCAATTCCAAAAGCGACTCGGCTTCATATTCCATGCCTTCTCCGTCAGATTCCCATTTGATCTGATAAAAGTCTGAGGGTCGTAATTGCTTCGAATCTCCAGCCACCACCACTTGCTTGCCTCGAAGCATGGCAGGAAATCCACGCTCGACAGGACACTGCGATGCTTCATCAAAGATGACCAAATCGAAATTCTGCTTCAAAGGAAACAAAGCCGAAACTGTCTCAGGACTGGCAAGCCAACATGGCAAAAGTCTGAAAACCTCAACATCTAATTCTTCTACCAGTTTACGGATTGACCATCGCTGTCGCTTTTTACTGACTTGATGCAAAAGCTCACGGTAGGTCAGCCGGTTACCAAGCCGATTGAATTCCAAAGGAATGCAAGCCTGTTCACGAAGCCGGAGTTGGGCAATGTGTTTTGAAATCTTACGCTTATCCAGAATAGCCGCCTTTAGCTCTTCCATTTCCCCGGAAAGCTTCAGACTCCCGGCCTCCGCAAGCAAAGGATTCCTTCGCTCCAATTCCCCGATCCAGGCTAGATTCCACCCATTTCGAAATGCGGAAAGTTTACGCTCCAAGTTAAAATCAGGAAATTGCTGATCGATAGTAGACGCCAATTCCCAATTTTCCAATCCCCATTCATCAATAAACCGATCAAATGCCGTCAACTCATTGAATGTTTGAATCAGATTTAATTCATTTTCGAGTCTAAGCCCCAGCAGACCATAGTTGAGAACTTCACGGATTTGAGCAGGACTCAACCAAGCCTTCCAATTCAGTGAGGATCGCTCAAATCCCTTGGACCAAGCCGCGACTTTCGCCAGCTGAGCATTGAAAGAATAAAAATCCAAACTTGGCCAAGCCGTCAACTCCCAAATCTCAGCAAGATCCCTCCAGGCTCGCTCCCAATCCAAAATCAAACGAATCTGACGAAGTTGTGATTTTAGCTTTTCCTGTGAAAAAGATTCCCAAACAAACCCCTCCAGGACCGGTAAGGTCTCGTATTCTTTCCTCAGCTGTATACTAATTTGAACTTCCTTCTCAATCAGCGAAAGGGATTCCAAATTGAATTTCAGGCCATTTTCAGCCAAAATCTGAAAGCAGAGCGGAAACTTACCCTTCCTCCAAACTGCACTGAGTCTACCCAAAAATGAAGCTGATTTTGGAAGCAAAAACTTGAGTTCGGAGGACAGATTTTCAAGTTGAGTGACTTCTGAAAAAAGACTCAATCGTAGTTCTAAATGCACATGATCGGCCTTCTCAATCCAAGTTTGAATCTTATTCAATTTTTTGATCTCCTTGGCTTGGAAAATCAAAGGATAGTGAATTTCAGCACTGGGAATCTGATTTATTGCCTCCTGAAGTTTTGAGATTTTGTGATTCACTGCTTTCGAATTCAGAATCGAACCTGAAAAATCTAGCCAGTGATTTTCATCAAAACCTCCCGGAATGGATTTTCGGAATTCCTCTATTTCATTCAAGCTCTGACTGATTCTTTGGAAATCCATCGGATTTATTCCGCTGAAGGATGGACGGCTGGCCCAGAAGGTGTCTTTATATTTTTGATTATAGGAATGAAAAACACTGAAATTTCGCTCAAAATCAAGGGATTGCCGATAATTCTGCCTGAGCAAACGACCGGAATCCTGTACTGCCGGACTTCCGACATTTGGATTCAGATAAAGTGCCTTAATGGGAATTCCCGCATACTGATCATTGAACAATTCCTTTCTGAAGGCTTCAAACTTTCCCGAAAGACGGGAAATAGTTGAGGATAGCCGTGAAATTTCCCGCTCAAGCTGAATGGAATCAATTCCACGGTTTTGCTCCTGATAGGACTCAATGGATAGGATTTGTTTCTTGATTTTCTCAAATAGGATCAGATGATCCGCCCGATAGTCATGTACCAACCCCAAAAAATCCCCAAAACCAGCATTTTCCATTCGCTCAAAAACCACGTCCAATGCAGCCCGCTTCTGGGAAACGACCAAGACTTTTTTGCCTCTGGCGATGAAGTCCGAAACCAAGTTGGCAATCAATTGCGACTTACCTGTACCCGGAGGACCTTCTATGACCAGGCTTTTTCCCTGCCTTACTTTCAGCAGGGCATTTTCCTGAGAAGCATCGAGAGGAAAAATCGGAAACAGCTGCTCTTCCCGGGGAACAGTTTCATTTTCAGCGGAGGCAAAATACCGCACAAACAAATCTTCAAGCGATTCGTATTCCTGTGAGGCTTTCAATTCCTCGTATTCCCTTGACAAGAAGTTTCCATTTTGTACAAACTGCCCCAGAACTGAGTAGGTCTTGAGACTGATTTTCCCTTCATGAAATCGTGCTTGATCGAGATCCATGCGGGAAGAGGGAAAAAGTGCAACCTGATCCTCATAAATGGAGGAACTCAATTGAATCTGAAAATTTTCTTCCAAAACCCGATTTAGCTGAGTTCGGAATTCAAGAGGATCATCCGAAAGGTTTTCCAATTCCTTTTGAAGTTCTTCTTCGTCAATTTCCTTGCGATAAGCGTGTCGGTAGGCCAAAATAAAGGCCGGATTCCACTGCCAGGAATCGGTCACCCCAAGCCACCAAAAGGCTTTTTCTCGTTTCAGCTGAATCGGAATAACCAATATTGGTGCTCGAATCACTTGTCCATTGATCAACTTACCTTCTACAAAAGGCCAAGCAAAAAACAAGCTTTTACTTCCCGTTTCTTCTTGAACCAATTGATCTCTGAATGCCAAGCGAGCCAGTTTTTTGGAAAGTTGATTAGTCTCGCCCATTCGGGGATCCACTTCGGGAATCAAGGGAAATTGTTTTTTCCCCTGAATTATTTTTCGGAGTAGTTCAAAAGCCGGCTCATCATTGAGAAATTCAAATTCACGCAAGTCTATCTTTCCTGTACCATCAATTTTGGGTAAATACAGCGATCTATTCCTGGAGGATAGATCAGTCAACCGATTGATATAGTTCTGAAAGACCGATTCGCCCATTTACTTTAATGGTGAATCTTTTTCCTTAGCCATTTCCCGATAGACGAGGCCGTCCATATAGCCGGGGATCCATTTGTTCAGAAAGACCGCAAGTTTGCCTTGCGTAGTGAGTACCATATCCCGCTTGCGCTTCAGGGTAGCATTCAGTATTTCTTCAGCGACCTGTTCAGCAGTCATCATTTTAGCTTCGTCCCGAGGGGATTCGCCCTGGATCTCTCCATGTGCAGTCAAGGCACTATTTCTAATATTGGATGCTGTAAATCCGGGTGCCACCACCATCACGTGCACGCCCTGATTCATCACTTCTGTGCGGAGGGACTCAAAAAAACCATTCATCGCATATTTGCTCGCGGTGTAGGCTGTCCTGGCAGGAGTGCCCCGGTAGCCATTGATCGAAGAAATACCAATGATCGAGCCTTTGGATTCAAGGATAGCAGGCAGGCAAAACTTCGTGGCGTAGACCGTACCCCAGAAGTTAGTATCCATCACTTTCCGAAAGACTTCCAAATCTAACTCTTGAAACAAAGCCCGCATGGAGATCCCTGCATTGTTAATCAAAATGTCAATCCGGCCAAAGACCGAAAGTGTTTTTTCAGCAATTAATTTATTGTCTGCTTCTGATGTTGCATCTGCCAGAATAGCCAAAACTTCGATTCCAAGACTTTTAAGTCGATTTGAACTTAAGTCAAGTTTCTCTTTGTTCCGTCCGGTAATGACGACTTTGGCACCTTGTTTTCCAAAAATAACTGCGCAGGCCTCCCCGATTCCCGAAGTGGCCCCAGTGACGATCACGACTTTGTCTTTAAACTTCATGGGTCTATTTTCGGAAGTAAAGATAGAAAAATGAAAGCTTAAAGAGTTGAAAAAAGGGAGCCAATCCAAATTGAACCTATGGATTTTAGAACCCCAAAGTTCGAATCCCCTTTTTTCCCTAATTTTGCGGGCATGTCGCGAAAAATGAAAAATAAGGTCGTCACTAACCTGCAGATCGAACGGATCGCTGCGGAGGGAAAATGTGTCGGTCACCATGAGGGAAAAGTGGTTTTTGTGTCCAACGTGGCTCCCGGGGATGTAGTGGATGTCAGAATCACCAAGGGGAAAAGCTCATTTATGGAAGGAGAAGTGGTTCACTTTCACCAATATTCAAAAGACCGCATTGAGCCGTTTTGCTCCCATTTTGGAACTTGCGGCGGCTGTAAATGGCAGCATATCGACTACGATCTTCAAAAGGAGTACAAGCGACAGCAAGTCGTTGATCAGTTTCAGCGAATCGCCAAAGTCCCGATTCCCGAGGTGAGGCCGATTCTAGGTTCGGCTAAAACTCAATATTACCGAAACAAGCTGGACTTCACTTTCTCAAATAAAAAGTGGTTGACCATGGATCAGATTAGATCTGGGGAAGATTTTGACCGCAATGCACTTGGATTCCATATTCCAAAGATGTTTGACAAAATCATAAATATCGAGCATTGCTATTTGCAGGGAGGACTTTCAAATGAAATTCGAAACGATCTGAGAGCCTTTTCCCTGGCAAATAACCTGAGCTTCTATGATATCCGATCCAATGCCGGACTCCTTCGAAACCTGATCATTCGTACTACTACGACTAACCAGACGATGGTCATCGTGCAGTTTGGAGAAAATGACCCAGAGTCAATTCAGCTGGTGATGGAATTCCTGCACGTGAAATTCCCCAATATCACCTCACTGCTTTACGTCATCAATACCAAGGGCAACGAAACGTACAATGATCTGGAATTGGTCACTTTTGCAGGTCTGCCCTATATTGAGGAAGAAATGGAAGGCTTGGAGTTTCGCATTGGACCAAAATCCTTTTACCAAACCAACTCGGAACAAGCTTTCGAACTGTACAAAGTGGCCCGGGATTTTGCCGATCTCCAAGGCAATGAAATCGTCTATGACCTCTACACCGGCACGGGGACGATTGCCAACTTTGTCGCAAAAAAAGCAAAACAGGTCATCGGCCTAGAATATGTCGAAGCTGCGATCGAGGATGCCAAGCTCAACTCCCAACTGAACGGAATTGACAATACGCTCTTTTATGCGGGTGACATGAAAGACATTTTGAATGAAGAATTCGTTGCAAATCATGCCGCACCGGATGTCATCATCACTGATCCGCCGCGTGCCGGAATGGATGAAAAAGTAGTGGAAATGCTTCTTAGGCTGGAAGCCAAAAAGATTGTCTATGTCTCCTGCAATCCCGCAACCCAAGCCCGGGATTTAGCACTTTTGGGAGAGAAATATGCCGTGAAAAAAGTTCAACCGGTGGACATGTTTCCCCAGACCTATCATGTAGAAAATGTGGTACTCCTAACACTAAAAAAATGATTTCAGACTTCAATGATCCCGAACTGAATGGAAAATATTTGGGTACGATTTCCAGTGATTTTGTAAAAATTTCGGATGTACTCAAAGAAGCCTCCTATCAAATCCGATCGAGGGGATTTTCTGATTTTCCGATTTTCCCAATTTCAAAAGAGATGCAACCCATCGGGAAAATCTTCATCGGCAAAGCGGAGAAAAACCTCGACTGGAATTACTTCATTACCTATGTGGATGAATTTGTACAGCGGACTTTGATCGCAGAGGAAGCCCTGGAAGACTTCAAAAAAGCCTATAAAGATCCCGATGAATTCTGCTGTTTATTCGTCATGGATGGGGCCTTTACTTCATTTGTCTACATTCCCTACCCTAATGATTAATCCGAGAAGTTAGCTTTATCTATCATTTAGATATAAACTTATTTACAATTGATATTCAATTACTTAAACTTTATTAATTAAACTTACATTTAATCAAATTTTCCGTACTTTTTCCCTTTTGAATGAATAGCCAGTATTAAAAATAGTCACCAAATTCCCCCATCAATTGAAAGCCAAAATCCTACTCCAGATTGAAAACGCTCAAGTCAAGTATTTAGGGGAAACCATTTTTCAGGACCTTAATTTCACTTGGGAAGAAGGACAGCAGTGGGCAATCATTGGGAGTTCCGGTCGTGAACTCACGGCCTTTTTGGAAACCCTGAGAGGAACTACTCACATTCCTGAAGGTAAAATTTCAAGGCCTTTTTCGAACGATTATACCAACCAAAAAAATGAAGAAGGGCGCATAAACAGTTTTCGGGATCTCATGGCTTACGTCTCGCAGCAATTCCGATTCCGGAATAAATCCAACCTTCAGAATTTCTATTTTCAGCAGCGGTTCAACAGCTCAGAGTCGGATGAAGCGGCCACAGTCCGGGAATTATTGACCGAAAATTCACAGGGGAAATCAGGTAACTGGACCTTGGGAAATGTCGCAGAATTGCTTCGCCTGACCTCACTTTTGGATGAATCCATTCTGAAACTTTCCAACGGTGAAACACGAAGATTGACTTTGGCCCTAGGGCTTCTCAGCCAACCCGAAATTTACCTGATGGATCAGCCGATGACAGGACTGGATGTGGAAAGCAGAGCAGCATTTGGTGATTTTTTAAAGACCATCATCTGCAAAGGAATCCACATTTTGATCACCACTTCACCCTATGAAATTCCTGATGGCATTACCCACATTGCGGAGCTTGGCGAAGGAAGAATTTCTCGTACTTGGAAAAAGGGCAGGGATCACTTCTCTCCTATCCAACAGAGAGAAAACCCCTGGGATCTTTCCCTGCTGCAAACTTTGGTAAGCACAATTACACCTTTTGAGGGGAGAGTCATTGATCTAAAAAATGTCAGCATACGATATGGCAAAAAGGACATCCTTCATCAGATCAACTGGCAGGTCAACTCGGGAGAGCGATGGCTGGTGAAAGGCAAAAACGGTTCGGGAAAGTCTACGTTGATCAGTCTGTTGATCGGTGAAAACCCACAGGCCTATGCTCAGGATTTTTGGCTTTTTGGCAGAAAAAGAGGGACGGGAGAGAGCATCTGGGAGTTAAAAAAGCCGATTGGGTTTGTTGCCCCGGAGCTGGTTCGCTTTTTTCCAGCCAATCAAACCGTTCGGAAAGTGATTCTATCAGGTTTTTTTGACACGATGGGACTGTTTAGAAAGACAACACTTGAACAAGAGTCAAAAGCGAATGACTGGCTTTCACTTTTTAAATTGGAAACTATCGCTGATCTACCCCTCAATCGAATTTCGCTCGAACAACAACGTTGGACTTTGCTCGCAAGAGCTTTGATTAAGAGTCCTATGTTGTTGATTTTGGATGAGGCATCACAGGGATTGGACGATTCTCAAAGGGCCCTTTTCAAAATGACCATTGAAAAAATCTGCGCTTTTTCTCCGATCAGCCTGATCTATGTCAGCCATTATATTGCGGATATACCAGATTCTGTAAACAAAACCCTGGACTTAGGTCTTAAAAATTAAATTCAGGAGGTTTAGAACTGCTTTAAATCCAAAGTGAATAGCTCCTTGGCTGGTTTGGTAGGGTTCCAGTTCATCTGTTTATAATTTGTTTCTCAATGGCCACATAGCCTGTCCCGATCTTTCATCGGTAGAATGCCCTGGATAATCATCCCTGTGTGAGAATTTTTCTCATGGGCATTTCAGTGATACTTGGGATTCAAAGCAATTAATCTTTACTTCCCGAAACGGGCACAAATCGTGCACTCAGATCCGGATCCGCCATTTCTTTATCCAAGGGATACATGGGGCGAATGATCCGCTTGTGACCGAGTCGGTCCAAGTCCTGATCTACCCCACCGGGGGTCTGTGCCATAATCCAGTCTCCTCGCATATCGTATAATTCCGGTACTAAATACCCGATTTTCACCACCACAATAGCTGCTTGCCTTGGGTTCAAATCCAGGTCTGTGAAATCCTTTTCTTTATGATAGGGCTTCCGCTTTTCAGTCACGATGACTTTTATGGATCCCACTTGAATCACGACTTCGACCTGGGCATCCGGATCACCTTCTTTGATCGCCAATACTTTTCCTTTCAGTAGAATTGGAGGAGAAAAGCGGTCATCTACCATCGCTCCTACGTAGCCTTCGACCTGATTTCCGATCCCGGCGGTTTTTGCTTTGGCAATCAAATCCGGTCCGGGAATAGAGGCATAGATCAATTCCGGTCCAGATTCGGACTTAAATTCAGGTCTTTTCAACAACTCATTCAAAGTCCAAGTCACATCACCCGCTCCTCCTGCAGTGGGATTGTCACCCATATCCGAAATCATAAAAGGGCGCTTTTCACTAGTCAAAGCCATCGTTAAGCTTTCGTCCAGAGATGCCACTGGTGCCACAAACTCAAATTGAGACCTCACCTCCCAAAAGCTCTGTGCAAGGTATTCGGCAGATTCCTTTACTTGCTTTTCATCATCACCGGTAACCATCACCACGGCGTGATTTCGAGGTTCGTCAGCCCATGCATATCCGATCCAAATTGCCGCATCAATTACCCCTTCTTTTTTGGTTTCAGGATCAACTTTGGCATAAAGCCCCTTTCCAGGTTCGATTCGGGTACTCGTTTTTTCACCAGGAAGTAAAATTGGAACAGGAATCCAGGCTTTGAAGGCAGGTTTGCCTTTCCCACTTTCCAACCGGTCAAGCAGATTTTCGACCGCCCGCTTTTTGGATTCCAAGGCATCTTCGTGTGGTGCCATTCTATAGCAAGTGATCAAGTCGGAATTCTCTGCCAGCACCATCGATACATTCCCATGAAGATCCATTGAAGTAGAAATAATCGTCTCAAATCCTACAACTTCCCTGACTCGAGTGATAAAATCCCCCTCCGGGTCATCCAAACCAACCACGCTCATCGCCCCGTGAATATCAAAAAACAAGCCGTCGTAGGGAAGGTTGGCTTTGAGTCGGTCAAGAGTCTGTGTGACAAGTGATTCATAAGCTTCACGAGTGACTATTCCGCCGGGCAAAGCATGCGCTCTCAAGGTTGGAATCCAGTTTGCCCGCTTTCTATCCATCGAATCAGGGGCCAAAAAAGGATAAAATGTAAACACCTCCTCCTCAACACAGGCTTTGAATGCTTCCTCATGCGTCAAGGCAGGTGAAAAAGTACTGGACTCTATCGCCAGGCCTGCAATCGCGATTCGGGGAAGTTTACGGTTGGATTCCTTTTCAGCACAGGAAAAAAACAAGAGGGATAGAATAAACAGAAGTGAGGGATTTTTCATAGGTGAAAGTTTTCGAATTCGAATTAAGTCAGAAATCAGTTTGTACCAAATCCAGAAACCGGGATTTCGATTTTAAAACTTCGACAATGAATTTGAAATGGTATTTTAAAACGGAAAAGCCCTAAGGCTTGGAATCCCTTTGACCAATCTCTATTTTCCGTTTCAAATAACCCAACGATGAATAATACCACTGAGATCACCCTTTCCGAAGCCCAAGCCCAAGTTGATCACTGGATCAAAACGGTTGGGGTTCGCTACTTCAATGAATTGACCAACATGACCATTTTGATGGAAGAAGTCGGAGAATTGGCGCGGATCATGTCCCGAACCTACGGCGAGCAGTCTTTCAAAGAATCCGATATGGGAAAAGATCTCGGGGATGAAATGGCGGACGTCCTATGGGTTTTGATCTGTCTGGCCAACCAAACCGGGGTGGATCTGACGGAAGCCATGAAGAAGAATTTTGAAAAGAAAAATATCCGGGACATCAACCGCCACCGCGATAATGAAAAGCTAAAATAAACCCAAACCCTACCGTGAAACTAAACGAGAAATCAATCATTGTCACCGGTGCGACCAGTGGAATGGGAATGGCTATGGCTGAAATTTTTGTCCGGGAAGGAGCTTTTGTCATCCTGAGTGGAAGAGATCTGGAAAGAGGACTTGCGCTCGAAAAAAAGCTGAATCAGGCCGTTAAAAAAGCAGTGTTTATCCAAGGAGATGTATCAAAGCCGGAAGTCAATGAAATGCTGGTGTCGGAGGCCGTGAGGTGTTTCGGAAAATTGGATACCATCGTCACCAATGCCGGAAATCTGGGAATCGGTTCGGTAACGGAAATTTCACTGGAGGAATGGGATTATACCCTCGCCACCAATCTCAACGCTGTATTTTACCTCAGCCGGTATGCGATTCCCGAAATGAAAAAGACGGGTAAAGGGGTCATCCTCGTCAACAGTTCTATCGCCGCATTTAAGTCCTTCCCAAATCATGCAGCCTATTGTGCAAGCAAAGCTGCTTTGGTTGCACTGGTGAAAGAAATGGCGCTGGATTATGGTCCTGAAATCCGGGTGAACTCCATTTGCCCCGGACCTGTGGATACGCCTTTGATTTGGGACTCCGCCAAGGCATTTCAAGACCCCAATACCATTGTGCAGCAGACCGCTGACAACACCCTAATGAAGCGGTTGGGAAAACCTGAGGATGTTGCTTCCTTGGCCTTGTTTCTGGTTTCGGAGGAAGCTTCCTGGATTACTGGATCAGCATTTACGATTGACGGGGGAATCTTGACCAGGTAAAATTTCACCAGTCCAGATTCCATTACCTTTTCCAACTAAATTCAAAGAATTCCTTTACCGATTAATCAAGGAAAAGGTTTTGGCTCGTATATTCCAGTATGCACTGTTTTAAAAAATTCTCGATTCTAATTTTTATACTTCTCACCCAAAGGATCAACCCTACACTAGCCCAGCAGGATTCTTTGCGGCAGGCAAAAAAAGCGATTTTCATCCTTCCCTTGGTGTATTACACGCCGGAAACGCGTTGGGTATTCGGTGCAGGAGGAGCAACCAATTTCAATCTCGGGGATTCGACAGCTACCTACGAAAGTCAAGCAGTCTTTGGTGTTGCTTATTCTTTGCGAAAGCAATTCTTGTCTTATGCCAATTGGAGGATTTTTACCGATCAAAACAAAAACCTGCTTTCAGGTGAAGTCGGTTGGTATGATTACGTCTATTTTTTCTACGGCATCGGGAATAACGTCAGCGAATCAGATTCCGAAACTTACTCTGCCAGATTCCCCAGAGTTCGATTTGATTATGCAAAGCAAATAGCACCTTCCTTTTATGTAGGAGTCAAGTCCTTCCTTGATGGCTTTAGCTTTTCTGATTTTGACCCGATGGGAAAGCTCGCAAACGAAGACTATTTGGGAAAAGAGGGCGGTTGGAATGTGGGATTGGGACCATCATTTATAGTTGATTCCCGCGACAATCCTATCTATCCTTTATCCGGATGGTTTTCGGAAACTTACCTTCTGCGATTTGGAAAGCCTTGGGGTGGAGATTTTGCCTATTGGGAGATTGGCGGGGACCTCAGACATTATCAACCGCTTTCGCAAAGCGTAATCTGGGCTAGTCAGCTTGCCACTAAAATTACAAGTGGTCAGATACCCTTTTTTGCTTTGCCCTTGTTGGGAGGAAATCGCTCGCTTAGAGGACTTTTTGAAGGGAAGTATCGGGACAATAATGTGGCTTTTATTCAAACAGAAATCCGAAAAAGCATCGGTACTCGCTGGGGTTTGGTGGGTTTCGCAGGAGTAGGAAATGTGTTCTCAGACCTTAATTCCATAGCGAATGGGACAAAAATAGCCTATGGTGCAGGTGGAAGATTCCGGCTTTCAAAGGCCAAAAAATTGAATCTCCGATTGGATTTAGCCCATTCACCAAATGAAGGGATGCAGTTCTACTTCACATTTGGGGAGGCTTTCTAGAAAGTCAGATAGCTGAAGTGAGAATGCTGAATAGCAGTAGGCAGTCGCAGTTGGCAGTTTTGTCACCCTGAGCACCTGACTGAGACACATTAAGCTCCATTTAATTATCCCGTCATTGGTGGGTAGAGTCGAAGACTTTTAGATTAAAAGTCAGAAAGCAGAAATTTGAAGATTGAAATCTGAAAGGCAGTCATAGGTAATTGCTTTTTTTATAAATAAAGCTCTCAGCTAGCTCAGAAAAAAAATCCGCGTAGATCAGCGATTTTTTCAACGCAGATCAGCGGGATATTTTCAGTCTTCAGTCCCAGTAGGCAGAAAGACAAGTCAGAATTATAAAGTCAGAAAGTTTACCTGAGGGAGGTTGGCTGAAAATAATTAGGCAGTCACAGTAGGCAGTTTGGTAATAGTTAGAAAGATGAAAATTACAAAGGAAGAACTACTAAACTTTCACCAAAAACCCTCTATCATCCAATTTCACCACAATCTCATACAAATCCAGGGTCAGGCAAAAGTCAATATCCCGCTCGATACCATGATTTTGTAATCGCTTGGCGTGGGAGGCTTGAGATAAAAAACCTTTGAGATTATGTCCAACTTTTTCAAAAAGCATACTCATGGCCAAAGCTCCATCTTCGCTGGACTCATGAGTTGACTCCAAAGACTTCACCAATGCTCCTGCATAAAGCGAATCTTCTAGATTGAAATGCCCTTTCCAGCCGGCACAGTGAATCAGAACATCTTTGCTTTGAGCCTGGATATGGGAAACCGTAGCTTTGAGGTTTGGAAAAGCTCCGATCAAAACCTCTTCAGCTTTGAGTGATTTTTCAATGGCTTGAGTGCCATTTGTGGTAGTCATGGCGAGTTTGCAGCCGACATAGGACCCATCAAGGTAGGCTACGGGAGAATTTCCCATTTCAAAACCAGGTGCAGTCAGGCCATTTCGTTCGCCTCCGATCAGGAATCCTTTGTCCTGCATCAGTCGGCAAGCTTCCAAATCGGCGAAAGGAATAATCTCCTCCACTCCACTGGCCAAAGCAGCAACCATCGTGGAAGTGGCACGAAATATATCGACCACTACCACGATTTTGCCTTCCAGATCGAACAGATGAATTAACTCAGGACTGAAGCAAACTTCAACTTTTCTCATGCTTAGGCTTTAAGCAATGGAAATTTTTCAACCAATGCTTTCAGGTTTTTATTTCTGATTTGGATAAAAATCTCGGTTCCAGGCTTGCTAAAGGCCGTTTTCACATAACCCATTCCGATTCCTACCCCCATGCTTGGAGATTGCGTGCCGGAGGTTACCTCTCCGATTACTTCTCCTGCTACATCCACGATGGGATAGTGTCCTCTTGGAATTCCTCTTTCCTGCATGACGAAACCTACCAATTTGCGGGAAACGCCTTCTTCTTTTTGCCTTTTCAGCGCTTCTGAATTGGTGAAGTCCTTGGTGAATTTGGTGATCCAGCCTAGGCCTGCTTCGATGGGTGATGTGGTATCCGTGATGTCATTTCCATAGAGGCAATAGCCCATTTCCATTCTTAAGGTATCGCGTGCACCCAGGCCGATTGGCTTGATGGCAAAATCTTTTCCCGCTTCAAAAATCGCCTTCCAGACATGCTCAGCGTCTGCATTTTTCACATAAATCTCAAATCCACCAGCACCGGTATAACCCGTACCGGAGATGATCACATCCTGAACGCCTGCAAATTCACCAACCGTAAAGTGGTAAAACTTCACCTCCGAAAGATTGACGGGTGTCAAGGACTGTACTGCTTCGATTGCTTTTGGACCCTGTACTGCAAAAAGTGAATAGTAATCAGAAACATTCGTCAGCTTTGCCCCCATCGTATTGAACTTGTTCACCCAAGTCCAGTCCTTATCGATATTGGAGGCATTGACTACGAGCATGTATTTTTCTTCGTCAAACTTGTAAACGATCAAATCGTCCACAATTCCGCCTGTCTCATTGGGAAAGCAGGAATATTGAGCCTGTCCGATGACCAGCTTGGAAGCATCATTGGAAGTTACTTTTTGGATCAAATTAAGGGCCTCAGGTCCTTCCACCATAAACTCACCCATGTGAGACACGTCAAAAACCCCTACTCCATTCCGCACGCAAAGGTGTTCTTCATTGTCGGAACTGTAGCGCACGGGCATATTGAATCCGGCAAAAGGCACCATTTTGCCACCAAGGGCAATGTGCAGGTCATTGAGAGGTACATTTTTGATTTGCTCTTCCATTATTTGGGTGTTTTTAGTCGTGGGCAAAGGTAAGGATTGGATGGAATTAAGGTGAAGGGAATATTGGTTTTTTGGTTAACCGTCCACTGACCACAGTCCACAGCATCGATCCTACTTCATGTGATTGATCGGCAGATTCTGTGACTGATGAAACCAAAAAAAAGGCAGCCCAAAAGCTACCTTCATTACTACTTTGAACAGTTTATTTTAAACCGAAAAGCTTTCTCCACATCCGCAAGTTCGACTGGCATTTGGATTTATAAATTGAAATCCTTTGCCATTCAATCCGTCAGAAAATTCCAGCACCGTGCCTGCCAGATAAAGTAGACTTTTTCTGTCGACCAGAATTTTAACTCCTTTATCTTCAAAAACATGGTCCGTTTCTACCATGGTGGCATCAAATCCAAGGTCATACATCAAGCCGGAGCAACCTCCGCCTTTGACAGAAACCCGTATATTTTCATTTTCAGATCGACCTTCCTCTTTTCGGAGTTCGAGAATACGCGCTTTGGCTTTTTCAGAAACGATGATCATATCTTTATACTTTTACTTTTGATACTACTTTGGAATGTAACGTAAACACATCCACCAAAAAAAAGATTCGCCATAAAGATACAAAATAGATGATGAGGAAAATCGAACATATCGGAATAGCTGTGAAGGATTTGAAAAAATCCAATGAGCTCTTTGCCCTTTTATTGGGAAAGGAACACTACAAAACAGAATCTGTAGCAGGTGAAGGGGTAGAAACCAGCTTTTTCCAAGTCGGAGAAACTAAAGTAGAATTGCTTCAGGCAAGCCGTCCGGATAGTCCGATTGCCAAATATTTGGAGAAAAAATCAGAGGGAGTTCACCACATCGCTTTGGATGTAGAAGACATCCATGCAGAAGTCAAAAGACTGAAAGAAGCAGGTTTTGAAATCCTGAATGAAACTCCGAAACAGGGTGCTGACAATAAAATTGTGGTATTTTTGCACCCGCGCAGTACGAATGGCGTATTGGTGGAGTTGTGTCAGAATGCGGGTTGAAAGGTTGGAAAGTTGTAAAGTTGAAAGGTTTTTGAATTGGAAGATTTGAAAATTGGAAGATTGAAAAATTGGGGAAGTCGGGCAGAAAATCGAAATATTAAAGGTCAATTTTGGTCTATATCCCCAACAATATCCATTCGGTTGCAAATCGTACCCCGATAGCTATCGTGGCAAAAATCGTAAATAAAAATTATGTCAGAAAAGAGAACTGAAATAAGTGAATTAGGTGAGTTTGGCCTGATCGATCATTTGAATTCAACAGTACTAATAAAAAATTCGGGAACAGTCAAAGGAATCGGTGACGACGCGGCAGTAATTGAAGCAGGAGATCATGTCAAAGTGGTGACTACTGATCTGCTGCTTGAAGGTGTTCATTTTGACCTTTCTTATGCGCCCTTGACCCATGTTGGGTTCAAAGCTGTCGCTGTCAATATTTCTGATGTAGCTGCCATGAATGCCATTCCAAAACAAATCACTGTCAGCATTGCGCTATCAAATCGCTTTTCCGTAGAAGCAGTAGATGCTTTATACGAAGGGATTAATGCCGCTTGTGAGCATTACGGCGTAGATCTGGTCGGTGGAGACACGACAGCGTCAAGAGGCGGATTGGTAATTTCAATCACTGCAATCGGAGAAGCTCGGAAAGAACAACTCAGCTATCGATCCGGAGCGAAAGTCAATGATATCCTATGCGTGACGGGTGATTTAGGCGCTGCCTTGGTAGGCCTGCAAATTCTGGAGCGGGAGAAGCAAGTATATCTGTCCAATCCTGACATGAAACCTGATCTTGAAAAGTACACCGTAGTCACTGGTCGGCAATTAAAACCTGATGCCAGAATGGACATTATCCATGAAATGCGCGAATTGGGCGTGGTGCCTACCAGTATGCTTGATATTTCGGATGGCTTGGCTTCGGAGATTTTTCACATCTGCAAGGCATCCGGCGTGGGCGCCACCATCTACGAAGACAAACTCCCGATTGACAAGCAGACCTTTGATACGGCTGTGGAATTGAATCTGGATCCAATCACTTGCGTGCTGAACGGCGGAGAGGATTACGAATTGCTCTTTACGATTGATCAGAAAGACTTTGCGAAGCTGGAAAAACATCCGGACATCCACTTCATCGGACATATCACCAAAGCAGAAGAAGGAAAGTATCTGGTGACCAAAAGCGGAACTGCTGTGCAGCTAAAAGCGCAGGGCTGGAAGCATTTTTAATTTCGGAAGTGGGATTTCGGTGAACATCCGAAATCCCACTTCCGAAATCCGAAATTCCTAAACCCTATTTTTCGAGTCTATTACAATTGTCACAGGACCATCATTGACTAGACTGACTTTCATATCAGCGCCAAACTCTCCCGTGCCGATTGATTTTCCAAGTTCTGATTCTAGGACCTTGATCATCTTTTCATACATGGGAATAGCAATATCCGGTTTTGCTGCTTTGATGTAGGAAGGGCGATTTCCTTTTTTGGTACTGGCATGAAGCGTAAACTGGGAAATCAACAAGATCTCCCCTCCCACTTCGAGTACACTGCGATTCATCACCCCATTTTCATCCGGAAAAATCCTGAGGTTGACGATTTTCTTACTCAGCCAGTCTATATCTTCTTGGCCATCGATCTCTTCAATCCCCAACAGAATCATTAGACCTGTTCCAATCTGAGATTTGATTTTACCATCGATTTTAACAGCTGATTCAGATACACGTTGGATGACTACGATCATTTGCTCAAATCCTGCATTTCACCTGAAAGAACGACTTCAACCCTTTCAGAGCCTGACGCCAATGCCTTTTTGACCATTGCTTTGGCAACTTGATAATCATAAATCGGACGGATGTTTTTCGCCAATTTCAGCCAAACCAAGGGCTTCATCAAAATGGTGGCGATCACTTCTCCAAAACGAAACTCGCTTCGATTTCCCAGCAAAAGTGAGGGGCGAAACAGACCCAAATACTCAAATTGAATGGATTTGAGATCATTTTCTGTTTCCCCCTTGACTTTATTATAGAAAACAGCTGATTTGGAATCGGCACCTAATGCAGAAACATATAAAAACTTAACTGCACCGATCTTTTTTGCCCAACGGGCGAATTCAATCACCAAATCGTGATCAATGGCGTAGAAATTTTTCTTGGAACCTGCGGTTTTAAGTGTGGTCCCCAGGCTGGAAAAAGCGTGGATTTCAGCAGTTTTTTCCGCAATCGCATCGATCAAAACATGGTACTCCCCTCCAAGCGATTGCGCATTCACTAAGTCTTGCCAGTTCCAGGAATTGATCTTGAAAAGATCACCGGCTATCTGGATCAGTTTGGCATGTTTGAGTGCCAACTTTCTTCTGCCGACGCTTAGTACATAAGCGTATTCTTTTCCCTGCAAAAGCTGGTGAAGCAGTTGCATTCCAACAAGTCCTGAGGTTCCTGAAATTAAGGCGATATTCATTTGATCAAAGTTGATTGAATTAATGGGAAAAGCTCGGCTTCGAGGTCCTGATTTTTATTTTTGGCATACCAAAGATGGATTTCCTCCAAAAAATCCTTATACGCTTTTCCCTGAGAATCGTGTTTGTATTCTTTGTGTCTGTTGATCAAGTATTCAGGCTTAGGGCCCCAGACAAACAGCTCCACCTTCAAATCACCTGTAAATACGATCAATTTTGGGATTGATCGAGCTCCTTTTGTGAGGTAAGCATCCATAATCTCAGGATTCTCATCCCTCATAATTATCTTCAATTGGATCAATGGGTTTGATTCTGCCAGTTTTGCAATATATGGAATGGATTGGGATCCATCTCCACACCAAGCCTCAGTGATCAACAACCAAACTTGGGCTTCCGTGATAGATCGAATAAGATTTTGCATCTCAGCCGAAACCTTTGCGGTCTTGTCCCAGCGCCTCATTCGCTGCAAGCACATCCTGGTATAATCAAGGTAAGCCTCACTTTGATTTCCTCCAGTCGTTCGATTTTCAAGAACTAGTTGGGCTGTAAAGTCAACAAATTGTGGATAGGTAAGCCCATGATCAATTACCTTTTGGGTAACGGGGTGACTCAGGAATTCCATTTTTTAAATTTGGATGTTAACAGAATCAGCTATCACTGAGTTCGCTCCCACTCCAGAAACTTATCCACCTCATCTTTCACCTTGGCATACACGGCCAAGACTACAGAAAGATCATCTGCAAATCCAAAAAAACCTAAAAAATCAGGAATTAAATCTATAGGCGAAATAAAATACACCAAGGCCAAAACTATCAAGCCAAGCGTACTAAATTCCATTTTGTGATGACCCTTGAAATGTGCTTTGATCATTCGGATAAAAATCTGAATCGGTGCGGTAAGCTTTTGAACTTTAGGATTGTGCGCTAGCTTGCTGAGCTTTGAACCCACATTTTTCAAAAGCTCTACGACTTTTTGTTCTTGGCGAACCAGCGCATCAACTTGCTTTCCAAAGAGCGCTCTTGCCTTTTCTAATATTTCGGAAGTTTTTGAAGCAAATGTGGTCATAGCTTAGAAATGAAGTTGAATTTCTGATTTTACCTGACGAAGCGCGTAGGCGATAGCATCATTTTTTTGCTCCAGGGATTGAGAAAAAATTGCTTTAGCGAGCTCCATTCCACTGGCCTCAGCATTGAGCGACTGACGGCTGAGATTCAGGAGCGTAATCACGTCCTCCACAGCCCGGCGAACAGCTTCCCAAGTTTCCTCCGAGAAATAAACCTGCTGGCTTAGGTTGTGATTAAACTCTTCCCGAACTTCAGCCAGCAGCTGAGGGTGAAGTTCTGCAGCTGTAAACTGACTTGGATTTGATCGTCTCACTAAGTTATTGGGAGTGATCCGTTCCAAAAGCAAACAAAGTCGCTCTGCTGCCTGAAGTCTTATCGGTAAGACTACCTGAGTATTTTGAGTTTTGAGGTCAATCAAGAGCTTCTCCCGTTCTTTGGATAGAAAAGAGACGACCACCAGGTACATTCCATAAAGGACGATGCCTGCCGGCAGGATGATTTTAAGCAAATCAAGTAAGTAATCCATCGTTTTATTTTGTATTCGAATATCAGCAATTCTCTTGAGTCAAAAAACCGGCCGAATCGATAAATTTGAATATCTTATCGAACCAAAAACAAGATAATTTGATTTTCACCGCATGCTGATTCCCATTTCCATCACCGAAAAAGCCGAAGCTGAAATCAAGCACATCATGGCTACCAAGAATATTCCTACCGATTATTTTCTTCGGGTTGGAGTCAAAGGTGGCGGTTGTGGAGGGATGTCCTATGCATTGGGATTTGATAAGCCAAAAGCTGAGGATCAGCAATTTGAGATCGACGGAATTCCGGTTTTGATCGAAAAAAAACACTATATGTTCCTGATGGGAATGCAGATTGATTTCTTCGATGGAGACGAGGCCAGAGGTTTTACTTTTATCAATCCTGACATTCCAAAACGTCATGATCTTTGATTTTCAGTACCTTCAATAATCCAATCCCATGGCTATGAAGGTTTTATTGATTTCAATCCTACTTCTGACTTTTAGTCACCTTGCTACTGCACAAGTGCGCCATCTTGAGGCAGACCAAGCGCCTATCCAAGGGAAAGTGGAAGAACTTAATTGGATGGTCGGGTATTGGACAGGCCCCGGACTAGGCGGGGAATGTGAGGAAGTTTGGATGCCAGCTGTGGACGGGCACATGGTGGGCACCTTTCGCTTTTGGATGGAGGGAAAGTTGGTATTCTCCGAGTTCATGAATCTGATTCAGGACGGAGAAAGTGTCTCCATGAAACTGAAGCATTTCAATCCCGATCTGACTGGATGGGAAGAAAAAGCCGAATGGACGACCTTTCGCTTGATCGAATTAGATGAAAACAAGGTTTGGTTTGACGGATTGACCATCGAGCGGATGGGAGATGAGCTGATCTATCATCTGTCCTTGACAGGGAATGGGCAACGGACCATTGAAGAGTTTAGATTCAAGCGGAAGGCGCTTTAACCACTAATCCTCAAACCCCGGTTTCACATTATCCCAAAATTCATCCAAAGCCACAATTCTGGGCTTCAAAAATGAAATGATTTCCGACCAATCCGATTCCTCCATCACATTGACTCCGGAACGCACTTTTTCGATTTTGGATACGGTCTGACCCACTTCATTTACTGCGTGTAATTTCCAGTCCCATTCTTCTCCGAGTGTGTTTTTCAGGAGATTTCCCAACTCCTTGAACTGCATAAAATACAATTCCTGCAATTCCTCGTCCTTGTGCGCGATTTCGACTCCAATCGATGCGAAATTCGACTCAGCTTTCATCCGAAAATAGATATGCTTAACCCCTGTCCGGTAATTGGGCCAGTTGATCCTCCTTCCTTGGGCATTGGGAACAGGCTTCATGTATTGCCCAAATGTAATCCAGAACTCAGCCCGGATTCTCGAAGCCTCAGATCGACTGTACATAGTAGTTTTAAGCGAAATCTTCAGGAAAACAAACCGTCACAGCAGAGTATTGTACGATTCCACCGAGTGCCGGATGATGTTTTTTCAGGGTGAGACGAACTGATTTCACTTTAGGATAAGCAACCAGAATATCCGAAACGATCCGGTGACCGAGGTGCTCCAGCAGCTTCACTTTCACATCCATCCGTGCTTTGATCAGTTGGTACAATTTGGCATAATCCACCGTATCCTTAAGGCTGTCATGAAGCATGGCTTCCTTAAAATCAGTCTCCAATTCCAAATCAAGCGTAAAACGATTCCCCAAAATCGACTCTTCGGGATAAGCACCATGGTAGGCATGAAACTCAATTCCTTCCAGCGAAACTTTACCCATCAGTCGAATTGATCAAAAAATGACCCTGAGGACTTTTTCAAGTCTTCAGGTTTTGATTCCCCGGTTTTATTTTCAGAATTAGCCTTTCCGATTGCCTCATCTTTTTTCACTTCTTCTTCTACCATTTCTTCCTCGATATCGTCCGGTGCTTCTGACACCTCATCCACAACTGGCTCAATCTCTTCTTCCACAGTTTTATCCACTGATACTTCGGCAATTTCTTCCACAGGAATCTCTCCCTGCTCTTCCAATTCATGGGTCATGGCCTCAACTGTTTCCATTGTCTCCTCATCGAGGGTTGCCTCAGACATATCCTCTTCAAACTGCTCCTCTGCTTCAGCATTGGTTGGTGCTTCGGCCTGAGTGGCAAGGACAGCAATATTTGCCACCGAAAAATGGCTTGATCGGCTCAGTTCGTCAATCGCTCGTTGATATGCCTTGCCATCTATTCGGAAAAAATGTGCATCTGAAAGGTCAATCTGATTCAAGGCATCCTGGGAAAGACGCTTCAGACTTTTCACCAAAGCCTCACGCTGTTCAAGCAGCCCATCATAACTTCGTACTAAGCTCTGCATGCTTTCACGGATTTCCTTGATGGTTTCCTTGGCTTTTGCTTCGGCTGCAGAGGTGATGATTCGTGCTTGTTCCTCGGCTTGCTTCTGAGCTTTTTGGAGAATCTGATTCGCTTCGTTGGTGGTCTGTTCTGCGTATTTATCGGCTTGGCTGATCGTCTGTTCGGCATATTGATTTGCCCGGGAAGTGGTTTCTTCAGCCATAGCGTTGGCTTCTGCAATAATTTGATCAGCCGCCTCACTCGCCTCAGTGATCATAGTTGCCCCGGTATCTTCGGCCGTTTTCAGAGTTCTGAAAAGTGAATCCTCCACGTCTTTCAGCCTTTTTGCTTCGGATTCCACTTGCTGAAGCTTACTCCGCAGATCCAGATTTTCCTGGTTTATCTGCTCCATAGCGACACTCATTTCTTCCAGAAACTGAGAAACTTCCTTTTTTTCATAGCCTCTGAAGGCTGTTTCGAATGCTTTTTGCCTAATGGCGGTTGGGGATATCTTCATGTGCTTATAATTGTTTTTTTATTGCCACATGGAATCTCGCAAGGAATATAATCATCCCAGCGGGTGGTATACTTGTCATGCTCGATTTCATAAATTTTCTTCTTCAATTTGCCAGATAGAAATAGTGCGGTCGTCAGAAATCGAAATGACATGACCTGAGTAGCTGCTCCATAGCACTTTGTTGATAGAAGTCCCATGACCGGCATTTCGGGCTTTGTCAATGACCTTCATCAGCTTATAGTTTTTTGCATCCCAGACTTTGATGGATTTATCCATGGAGCAGGTGACCAGGTATTTTCCGTCATCTTTGAAAGATAAAAAATTAATGGCATACATGTGCGCCACGATATTTTCTAGCAGGGTATAGTTTTCAGAATCCCAAAATTTCATGTGTGCATCCCTTCCCGCTGACACCAGCACTTTCTCATCCGGGGAATAATTTAATGCAAAAACAGAATTTGTATGCCCATTCAGATTGGTTAGAGGCTGAAAATTATTTGCCAAATCCAGAATTTTGATTGAATGATCACTTAATCCAAGGGCCAATTGCCTTTTTTCGGCAGCAATTGCCATTACCCGGATACTTTTAGAACTGAGCTTGATATGTTTTTTGACACTGCGCTGTACACTGTCCACCACTATCAATACCCCATCTCCAGTCCCAATCAGGATCTCACCACCGAATACTTTGATATCGAAAATTGCTTGATCTGTGATTTTAAGATTCCAGATTTCCTTATTCTCATTGAGGTCTATCACATGAATTCCCTCAAAATTGTGTCCGATGATCAGAAAGTTGCGCTCGCTATCGATTGCCAACGCATAAACTGA
Source organism: Algoriphagus boritolerans DSM 17298 = JCM 18970 (assembly GCF_900108085.1). Lineage (GTDB taxonomy): Bacteria > Bacteroidota > Bacteroidia > Cytophagales > Cyclobacteriaceae > Algoriphagus > Algoriphagus boritolerans. The sequence continues at coordinate 270,218 of NZ_FNVR01000001.1, read as the reverse complement.
ATGGGGCAATTTGGCGATCAATTTCCCATCTTTAGGAAGATCAAGATCCCACTCTACCACCATGCCATCACCAGCACCGGTATAAAAAAATCTCGGATCGCTTCCTTCAGCCAGTGCATAGATGCAGTCATTGTGACCGGTCAGCGTATGTAATTTATTAACTTGGATTTTTGACATATATTGGACGATCACTCAGCGGTGCCCTTTTGGCCTATGCAAACAAAAATAGAAAAAATTGATTCTTCATCCGCCCTAGCCGTGAAGATTATCGAATCACAGCAAGATCAATCCTTGGATTTCTTGAGTTTCCGGGAAAAACTGTCTTTTGCCAATATTTCTCATCCGGACAAAAAGAAAGAATGGGCAACCGCCAGGTTCGCCATTCATGACGCCCTGAAGGCTCTGGAAGTGCCTTATCCCGGTTTTTTCAAAGACGAACACGGAAAATCCCAAGCAATGAATGGACAGGGTTTTGTCTCGCTCACCCATACGTTCGGTTTTGCCGGAGCTATTTTCCACCGAGAGCTCCCTGTCGGTATAGACATGGATTTGGTTCGGGAGAAAATATTGAAAATCGGGTTTCGATTTCTGGATCCTGCCGAATTGGAATTCCTTGAAAAAGACCCTTTTCATTACACCATGGCTTGGTCTGCGAAGGAATCGATTTTCAAATGTCAGGGAAAAAGAGGCGTTTCTTTTCGGGAGAATATTCTACTAGAACCTTTCGAAGTCAATGCCATGAAAATCAAAGGAAGAATAAGAGGAACAGACTTTGCAGATCATCACTACACCGTGGATGTGAGGAGATTGGAAAATGTAATTTTGACCTACACCATTTGGTGAAAAAATGAAAAAAACCTTCCTGTTAATCTCCCTCTGTATTGGATTGCTATGGAGCGCTTCCGCTCAAAATCTCAATGAACTTACTGCGACTGACGCCGTCACCGGAAAGACCATGAATCTTGGCTCTATGTCCAGCGGAAAGGGTTTTGTCCTGATTTTTCACAGCTTAAATTGCCCCTTTGCAAAATTATACGAAACTCGGATCAAAGCCCTCAAAACTACTTTCCAAAACCAGGGGATTGGTTTCGCACTGATCAATCCGGAGGTTGGAATTTCGGAACCAGAGCAAACCGTACTGCGAAATTACATCGATCAAAGCGGAATGAACATGTCCTACCTGATTGATGGGGGTCAGGCCTGGACCAAAGTATTTGGAATCACAAAAATCCCCGAAATAGTCGTCCTAACGCCCGGAGAAAGTGGATTGAAGATCACCTATCGCGGGGCAATTGACAATAATCCTCAATCCGAAACTGCAGTGACCGAAAGACATCTGGAACGTGCATTAAACCAAATTCTTCGTAAAGAAAGCCCCACTCCTGCTCAGGTCAGGGCAGTGGGATGCAACGTACGGACTTATTGATTTTAATCTGTTTATAATTTGATTTTTTAAAGGCCATCCCGATAGCTATCGGGAGGAATCTCGCATGAATTATACTCATCCCCCTGTGTGTCGCTTTGGGTCATGCTCGATTTCAAGAATGGCAATCATCTCTTTGACCTCTTCGACTTTATTGGCTTCTCCCAGCTTTTCAAAGGAATTTCCCAAATTTCGCAAGGATCGGAGTATCATATCCAAATGCGTGCAGGGCTCAAAAAAGTATGCTTTGGGTTCGATCTTGAGATGGTCCAGGTAGTTAAAAATATCCTGCCGATTGAAAGTTAATCCTTTGTTGAAAGCATTGATATAAAACGTAATATCGGCTGATTTATATGTCAAAACGAATAAGTTGGGCAAGTTTACTCCATATATGGGCAATCCGAGCTTTTTAGCGACCAGAAGATAAATTGCACAGAGACTGATAGGATTCCCCTTTTTTGAATCCAAGACCGAGGATAACATACTGTTTGCGGGAGAATGAAAATTCTTTGTATTTGCCGAAAACCGCAGGGTGTTGAACAGTACATTGTTGATGATACGAACTTGATCGTATGGCTGAAGGTCATTTTTGAATGAAGTCCAAACCTCGAAATAAATCTGGTGCATTTCAGCATTCAGTTTTTCGAAATCCAGATCCGGATATTGATACGTGTTCAAAATCCAGAGTCCTGTCAACAAGTCCCGATCTTCTGAATCCCTCCATTCCGCAAATCTGCTCTTGACCAGTGAAAACTGCAACTCATGAACCAGCTCCTCGATTTCCTTTTGAACTTCAGGGTTAAAGCTTGTCTCCCACTTTTGCTCCAAAAAAGGAATAATCTCTGCCCCCAAGGAGGTGATTTTATCCCTGACGTGGTTTTTCACTTCCAAATCAGGATCATCAAGTAACGAAACCAAAGCATCTAATTGGGCAGTTGTCAGTTCGCTCATATTTTTCTTGGCTTGGTATAATTTACTAAATTTACGGAAAAAGAGAACTAGCAGACATTATCAAATCACAAATTCTTGTCTCGTGGCTCTTCCTTCTTGTATCTTTTTCAAGGCTACTCCTTCTCTTTATACTTGATCTAACGACTGGCAACTTTCCCTAAGTCTGAATCACCCCAACGTTAAATCTTTCGGTGATCGGGGCATGATTGGCTGCCGCTATACCCATGCTGATCACTTTTCGTGTTTCACGAGGGTCGATGACTCCATCTACCCAAAGTCGTGATGCCGCATAATAGGGGCTCAGTTCCTCGGTATACTTAGTGGTAATTTCTTCCAAAAGCTGCTTTTCTTCTTCTTCGGAAATCACCTTCCCGGTTTTTTTGAGAGAAGCCACTTTGATTTGGAGCAAAGTTTTCGCTGCCGCAGCACCCGACATCACCGCCATTTGGGCTGTTGGCCAAGAATAGATCAATCGCGGATCGTAAGCTTTGCCACACATGGCATAATTGCCAGCCCCGTAGGAATTGCCCAGGACGATGGTAAACTTAGGGACGACAGAGTTAGCCATGGCATTGACCATTTTTGCGCCATCTTTGATGATCCCACCGTGCTCGGCTTTGCTACCGACCATAAATCCACTGACGTCCTGAAGGAAAACCAGTGGAATTTTCCGCTGATTGCAATTCATAATAAATCGGGCAGCCTTATCCGCTGAGTCGGAGTAGATCACCCCGCCCATTTGCATTTCACCTTTGGCAGTTTTGACGATTTTGCGCTGATTGGCGATTATTCCTACTGCCCAGCCGTCAATACGAGCCGTACCGCAAATCAAGGTTTTGCCATAATCTTTTTTGTATTCATCGATCTCACCACCATCTACCAAGCCTGAAATAACATCCAGCATATCGTATGGCTTGACGCGCTCCATCGGAAAAATATCGAGGAGTTTCTCATTCGAAATTCTCGCTGGCTTACTTTCAATCCGATCAAAGCCTGCTTTTGGATTTTCTCCCAATGTTCCAAAAATCTTCCGAATTGCATCCAAACAATCCTGATCTGAGTCGTATTTGTTGTCCGTAACCCCTGAGATTTCGCAGTGAGTCGTTGCTCCGCCAAGTGTTTCATTGTCCACGTTCTCCCCAATTGCAGCTTTGACCAAATAGGATCCAGCAAGAAAAATAGAACCTGTTTTGTCCACAATCATCGCTTCGTCCGACATGATCGGAAGGTAGGCTCCTCCTGCCACGCAGCTGCCCATGATTGCAGCGATTTGTACTATTCCCATGGCAGACATTTTAGCGTTGTTTCGAAATTGACGGCCGAAGTGCTCCTTATCCGGGAAAATTTCATTTTGCATCGGGAGAAAAACACCGGCACTATCGACTAAATAGATGATTGGAAGGTGATTTTCCATCGCTATTTCCTGTGCGCGCAGGTTCTTTTTGGCAGTCATCGGAAACCAAGCTCCGGCTTTCACAGTCGCATCATTAGCTACAATTACGCACATTCGCCCTTGCACAAAACCGATCCCGGTAACAACCCCTGCCGAAGGACATCCGCCTTCCTCTTGGTACATTCCGTCGGCTGCAAACAGGCCAATTTCCAAAAAATCAGAACTTGCATCGATCAGGTGATCAATTCGCTCGCGTGCTGTCAGCTTGCCCTTTTGGTGTTCGGAATCGATGCGCTTTTGGCCCCCGCCAAGCTTTACCTGGGCTGTTTTGGATTCAAGCTTTCGGAGTAAATCATGAATAGTCGGTTGAGTTGTCTCCATATTGGAATTCATTAGTTTTTTGGGTTTATACATTTTAAAACTCCCAAGAGGCCGTGGAAGTTCTGAGGGCAAGATACAGAAAAGCCCTTTTCCGCGAAGAAAAGGGCTTGAATGCTTTTTTAAGTTAAGGAATTTTAATTGCCTTCGATTTGCTCTTTGTAATCCTTGATCGACCTGTATATCGCTGAGGCCATGTACTCTTTGCCAGCCTGACTCATCAGAAATTTTTCTTCCTCCGAATTGGACAAAAATCCCAACTCTACCAATACACTTGGCATCGACGGAGTCCAGAGGACATAAAACGGCCCCTGCTTGACACCGCGACTTTTTCTACCCACTCGATCTCTAAACTGAGTTTCGATCTGATCAGCCAGTGAAATGCTGTTTCCAATGAAAGCTTTTTGTGTCAGGTTAAAAATCATGTAAGATTCGGGAGAGGTCGGATCAAATCCTTCATATTCCTCCTCATAATTTTCCTCGAGGAAGATCACAGAGTTTTCACGCTTAACGATGTCAAAGTTGGCTTCGAAGTATTTGGTACCCATCACAAAAGTCTCGGTCCCATAAGCAGATTTATTTGGTGCCGAATTGGAGTGGATGGATACAAAAAGATCCGCCTTGTTTACATTAGCGATATTTGGACGCTGCTTCAGGGTTGGAAAGCTGTCATCATCTCGGGTATAGATCACTTCTACATCGGGCATATTCTCCTTGATGTATTTTCCAACCAGCAGCGTGACAGCTAGATTTATGTCCTTTTCCCGGACTTTGGAGCCAATATTCCCCGGGTCACTTCCACCATGTCCCGCATCTAATACGATTTTTTTCATCCGAAATGCTGGCATCATCGTTTCATTGGGGATAAATCCACCAAAGAAAAAGGGAATCGCAATAAGAAAACTTAAGAGAATTTTTTTGTTATTGAACCGTTCCATGAGGGCAATCGAGTTAACTTTACGCAAAATTTCATCCATATTAAACAAAGCGCAAGCAGCAGTGTCGGGTTTCAGAATCCTTTTTTTCCTATTTACATGGCTTTGGATTTTTCCACAACTCGCATTGGCGCAGCGACCTGTCCAGCCACCCCGGGAAAAGGTCCTGATAGCTCCGGACACTTTGACCCAACCTGAACGCACACTTCCTCTCGCTGACACCCTTGCTGCAAGGCAAGACACTTTGGTAAACTTAGATTCGGCAAAAATTATGCCTACAAGCGATATTCAAACAGATATTCTATATTTCGCTGAGGATAGTATCATTACAGATTTTACCGAAAACAAGGTTTACCTCTATAAAAAAGCCTGGTTTGAATATGGAGAAATGAAACTGGAGGCCGACCGGATTGTCATCGACTGGAAAAACTCCGAGCTCTATGCGACTGGAGTTACAGACAGCCTGGGAGCAATCTCGGGAAATCCATTTTTCACGGATAAAGGAACCTCCTACGAGATCAGAAAAGAGATGCGGTACAACTTCAAATCCCAGAAAGCGATCATCAAAGACGTAGTCACCGAGCAGCAAGACGGGGTTCTTCGGGGCGAAACCATCAAAAAAACCGCCGATGGTAGCATTTACCTCGATCATGGCTACTATACAACCTGTAAACTCACCAAGCCGCATTGGCATATTTCTTCCAACAAGATCAAATCCATCCCTGGAAAGCAGGTAGTTTCTGGACCTTTCAACTTATATTTCAATGGAATCCCTACCCCACTGGGATTGCCATTTGGCTTGATCCCAGATACTCCGGAGGAAAAAGCTTCAGGACTTATTTTCCCATCCTACGGGCAGGAGCAAGTTCGTGGACTTAGTCTTAGGGATCTGGGATGGTACTTTGCCATCAATGACTACATCCATGCTAGGCTCACGACTGATATTTATTCAAAAGGAGGCTGGGGAATCAAATCTCAAGCGGTGTATACCAAGCGCTACCGCTTCAATGGGGGTTTCAACATCGATTATCAAAAGTTTGTCAGCCCTGAAACCGAACTCAACCCTGTGAACTATAACACCTTTCGCGTGCAGTGGAATCACTCTCCAATTACCAGAGGCACCGGCAAATTCTCAGCTTCGGTCAATGCAGGTTCGACCAGCTATTTCAATAATGTGGTCAACGTCAACAATTTCGCAAACAATGTGACCGCCGATCTGAACTCAAATATTTCTTATTCCAAAACTTTTTCAGGGACACCATTCTCGATGTCCGCCAATTTCCGTCATTCCCAAAGTGTGCAAACCGGAGAGGTAAGACTCGATTTACCAACGATAGCCGTGAACATGAACCGGCAAAGCCCATTCCGAAACGTAAAATTTGAGCCGCTCAAAACACTCAATGTGGCTTGGAATTTCAACATGCAAAACACAATTTCCAACCGAAGACAGCAGGAATTGGGAGTAAATAATCCAGACCTGGGTGGAGCCCCCTCACTAATTGATTTTACCGTCGAAAATTTTGGCTTGCTTCTAAAAAATGCCACCAACGGTGCCAAAAACACCATCCCTCTATCCTCCAACTTTACCCTGTTTAATTATTTCACGGGAACAGCCTCCGTCACTTACAATGAACTCTGGTACCTACAGCGAATAAATTATTATTACAATCCTTCAGAAGAACGAGTAGATCGGATTGTCGAGGATGGATTTAACCGGGTGGGCTTTTACACCAGTTCCTTTGCGATGAACACCAACTTTTACGGTTTCTACAATTTCAAGCCCAGTAGCAAGATTCAAACTATCCGGCATCACATCGCGCCCACTTTTGCTTTTAACTATACTCCGGATTTTTCTGATCCTTCCTTTGGCTATTATCAGGAAGTTCAGGTAGATAAGTCAGGACGAACTCAACGGTTTTCAAGGCAACAGGGATTTGTCTTTGGCGGGGCTCCCCTCGGAGAATCCCGCTCCTTGAGCATTGGTATTCGAAATGTGCTGGAAGCGAAAATTCTGAATGCCAAAGACAGCACTTCTGAAAATGCAACCAAGAAAATACCACTTTTGGAATCTTTCAACATCAACACCAATTATAATTTCGCCGCCGATTCCTTTCAGCTGTCGCCCTTTCAAATTTCTGCCAGAACCAGCTTTTTTGATCGAAAACTGTCTGTCAACCTGACCAGTAACATTGATCCTTATGCGGTGCAATCAAGCTCCGAAGAAGGCGGTCCAACCACGTTCCGAAGAATAAATCAATTTACCTGGAAAAATGGACAGGGTATTGGAGCGATTCGAAATGCATCACTAAATATGAATGCGTCCATTAATCCCAGAAGTGGACAATCCCCTGGTGAAGTACGAGACGAAATCACTCAGGATTTTATCCAGCGCGGAGGCGTAGTAGACGAATTTGCACAAAACGAAATCAACCGAATCGTATCAGATCCCAGTCAGTACATCGATTGGGATATTCCATGGAATATGACTGTGGGCTATAATCTCGCCTATTCCCGTCAGATCAACAACAATGAAAACATCACACAATCCATGAATATAAGTGGCGATGTGTCCATTTCAGAAAAGTGGAAAATCAATTTCAACACCGGATATGATTTTCAGACCGCTGAACTCACCCAAACGATGATCGGTATCGCCCGCGACCTTCACTGTTGGCAGATGAATGTCAACTGGGTTCCATTTGGCAGATTCACCTCTTACAACATCGACATTCGGGTCAAATCCAGCATCCTTCAGGATCTGAAAGTTTCGAGAAGAAGGTCTTTCTTTGATTTTTAGAAATAAGTCAGCTGTCGGATGGTCGATGTCCGATGCTTTTGGGGAATTAAAGAGGATTGTACTAATAAAATCAAACTCGGGCACGGCTGAGCGGCATGGTCATGCAGCGCGGACCGCCTAGACCCCGACTCAATTCCGAACTTGGAATCTCCAATACCTCCACGCCCATGTTTCTCAGCGCACGGTTGGTGTGAATGTTGCGATTGTAGGAAATCACCCGTCTCGGTCCAATTGCGAAGACATTTGCGCCATCAAACCACTGCTCCCGCATGGAATAGTCCGGATTGCCATCCGCAGTATGCAGGACTTCCAAATGAGGGATTTCCCGTGCCAAAACCGTCAAAAGTGATTCTTTGAGCACTTCGCGTTTGATCGTTACTTTTTCCCCGTTATTCTCTTTCAGCGTATAAAGTGAGGTTTGTAATACGGCATTCATCGCGTCGGGATAAGTCAGGACCAGATTTTCATCCAAAATGGTAAAAACCGTATCAAGGTGCATGTATTGACGCTTTTGTGGCAAGTGAACTTCATAGACTCGTTTGACAGATCCTTCGGCTAAAAGTGCCTTAGCGGCATGATAAATCGCTTTTTCGTCGGTTCGCTCCGAATTACCGATGGCAACTGCCTCATGGGAAAGAATGATCACATCACCTCCTTCAATACTCGGGGGGGAATCGTGGCCATCCACAGGATACAACTTTTGGACATGCTCCCTAAAATCGGGATGATGCTCGAAAATCGTCCGAAGCAAATCAGCTTCCCGCTGTCTTCCTTCCATTTTCATGGATGAAAAAATTATTCCTCCCGGAGTCAAAGCCATTGGATCCCGCTGAAAATACAAATTGGGACATGGAGGAATAGCAAATGCATAGTCCAGCAATTCTCCGGGATTGAGATTGGGGATTTTTCGTTTAAGTTCATGGATTTTCAGACCTGCGGTCAAAATTCCTGCACATTCCGCGGTGGAATATCGCTCCAAAATCGCCTCAGCCAGATGCGAAAGCCCCGATCGCATCAAAGATTCCCGCATGAGTCTGAGTAGAATCTCATCATCATACAAAACCCGGATGAGCAGCTCACGCAATTGATACACCTGAGCACCTGTTGATTCCTTGATCAGATTGGAAAAAGTGTCATGCTCCTTTTGAAGAGCTTCCAGGTAAGGGACATCTTCAAAAAGAAGAAACTCCTTGTTATAAGGGGTGAGTCGGTCAATTTCCTTTCCCGGCCGATGCATTAAGACTGCTCTCAGCGTACCAAATTCTGAATTTATCCGCAGATTCATGATTTCTATTTTTACAACAAAAAGAGATTTTTATTACTGATTTCAAAATAATTATATCATTTTATTTAATTATCAACAAATACATGGCGGAATTTTTTGAATCCGAAATTTTACAATTTTTAAATTCCTAAACAAAAAACATGCAGCTTTAGCCATATTTGTAGATTCTGCTATTTATTGCTGAGTTCGAAAACCTTATGGCACGGTTATTTCGTTCATTCTCTAATTCACCGAAAAAACACTTTATGCTATCACTCAAAAGACTTACCATTGGAATTGTATTCACTGGCGTTTTTCTTCTACAAGGTAGTTGTACTACTGCCCAAATCACGGATATTCTCAAGCAAGTGAACTCAAATCCCACAACTTCTGAAATTTCAATGGGCTTGAAAGAAGCATTGGAAAAAGGAACAGGAATCAGTGCGGAGCGGCTTTCATTGGAAAATGGCTACCTGGGAAATCTGGATGTCAAAATCCTATTTCCGGAGGAAGCCAAAAATGTGGAAAATACGCTTCGTTCCTTAGGTTTGGGATCCATGTGTGATCAGGTGATTACCAGTCTCAATCGTGCGGCAGAGGATGCGGCCATAGCTGCAAAACCAATCTTCACTGACGCCATCAAACAGATGAGTTTTCAGGATGTACAAAATATCCTCCTAGGCGAAGAAAACGCAGCAACCTTGTACTTCAAGGGGAGTACTACCACCTCACTTTCAAGAGAATTCTCACCAATCATCGATTCCAGCCTCAAGAAAGTCGATGCCACCAAATACTGGAGCGATGTAATGACCCGGTACAATCGCATCCCCTTGGTCAAAAAAGTCGATACCGATCTTACAGCTTATGTGACTCAGAAAGCGATTGACGGGCTGTTTGTAGAGATCGCCAAAGAGGAATTGAAAATCCGGGAAAACGTCGCTGCCAGAACCAGTCCATTGCTCAAGAAAGTATTTGGCTATGCGGAAAGTCAGAAAAGCGGGAAGTAGGAAGTAGGGCAGAACCGGAATCGCTTCCGGTTTTTTTGTCATTTGAAATTCTTAAACCAAATCCACAGTCAAACTTTCCCCTTCCTTCGTCACCTTGACCACTCCTTTTTGGGATAATCCTTTCATGGACACATCCCATTTCTTTCCGCTAAGACCTGATTGTGCTTTCAGATCGGGAAGTGATGCCGGATGATTTTTGCTAAGTAGATCAAAGATGACTTTCTCATCCTCGGTCATTTCCACCGCTTTTTTCTCCGGTCTCATTTGAGGGAAGAATAGCACTTCCTGAATCGTGGTTTTGTTGGTCAAGAGCATCGTCAATCGATCGATACCGATTCCCAATCCTGAAGTAGGAGGCATGCCGTATTCCAAAGCACGAAGGAAATCCTCATCCATCGCCATCGCTTCATCGTCGCCTCTTGCGGCCAATTTCAATTGCTCCTCAAATCGCTCTCGCTGATCAATTGGATCGTTGAGTTCGGTATAGGCATTTGCTATTTCTTTTCCATTGACAAAAAGCTCAAACCGTTCCACCAAACCCGGTTTGCTACGGTGCTTTTTCGCCAAAGGCGTCATCTCAATGGGATAATCGGTGATATAAGTCGGTTGGATAAGATGCTCCTCGACTTTTGCACCAAAGATCTCATCGATCAACTTCCCACGGCCCATGGAATTATCCACCTGTATTCCCAAATCGACACAAACCTGTCTGATTCCTGCTTCATCCAGTTCACTCACATCCACACCAGCATATTCTTTGATCGAATCATACATCGTCAGCCTTCGGTAAGGTCCAGCGAAATCAATCTCACGATCACCAACTTTCACCACAGTTTTCCCATGGATGGTTTCCGTCACTTTCTCCAGCAGCTCCTCTACCATTTCCATCATCCAGATGTAGTCCTTGTAGGCCACATAGATTTCCATGGATGTGAATTCCGGATTGTGGGTACGGTCCATGCCCTCGTTTCGGAACATTTTTCCAAACTCATACACCCCCTCAAAACCACCAACAATCAATCTTTTCAGATACAACTCATTGGCGATCCTTAGGAATAGCGGCATATCCAGCGTATTGTGGTGCGTTTGGAATGGTCTGGCCGCTGCGCCACCATGTACACTCTGAAGGATCGGAGTCTCCACTTCCAACCAACCATGATCATCAAAATATCGACGCATGTTGGAGATGATTTTGGCTCGGGTGATGAAGGTCGATTTGATCTCCGGATTTACCGTCAAATCCACATAGCGCTGCCTGTACCGAAGTTCGGGATCGGTAAATCCATCATACACGTTTCCTTCCTCATCCCGCTTCACCACCGGAAGCGGCTTCACAGACTTAGAGAGGATCTTCAATTCCGTGACGTGAAGGGATATTTCACCGGTTTGGGTAGTAAATATGTAACCTTTGACTCCAATGAAATCGCCTAAGCCCAGGAGCTTTTTGAATACCGAATTATACAAAGTTTTATCCTCACCCGGACAGATATCCTCGCGACGGACATAGATTTGAAGTAAACCTGTAGAATCCTGGATTTCGGCAAAAGAGGCGGAACCCATAATCCGCCGACTCATCAAACGGCCAGCAATGGAGATGTCCTTGTAGTCAGTTTTTCTGTTTTCGTAGTTTCTATGAATATCCTCCGCAGTGACGTTTATTGGGAAAGATTCCGCCGGATAGGGATTGATTCCCAAGGCCATTAATTCTTCCCGGTCTTTTCTGCGTTGGAGTTCCTGTTCGCTCAGAAGTTGCATTTTTATGATTTGAAATTTGATATTTAATAGTTGAAATTAGGTCTGTCACCCTGAGTCTTAAATATTCCGCAAACATACAAAAAGGAAATGACTGTGGTTTAATGTAAAAGCAGGGGTATTGTCACCTTGAGCGGAGTCGAAAGGTCCTCGTACTTCCCGACTCTCGTCGGTAAGGTGCTCGGACTGACACGTATAAAGGTCCTCACTGCTCCCTACTTACTTTTTACTTCTTACTTAAAATGGCTTCGACTCTGGTCACACTGAGCGAAGTCGAAGTGTCAGCCCAACACCACACCACTGCCTACTGAGACTGCCAACTGAACCCTGATCACTTCTTCCGTCTCCGCATCTCACTTTTGATCAGCTCAAACTCCCGACTACTTTGGCCGGCAATGGATGTATTTTCTGAAGCCCGTCTAGTCAGGTAAGGCATCACTTTTTCCACCGGACCATAAGGCACGTATTTCACTACTCGATAGCCGGCTTTTGCCAAATTGAAAGAAATATTATCACTCATCCCATAAAGTTGAGAGAAATAAACCCGGTCTGATTTTGGATCGATCCCGTGCAGATTCATCAAATTGGTCAATTCCAGATTGCTTTTCTCATTATGAGAAGCACAGACCAAGTAGATTCCATTCTCAACACAATATTCGATAGCTGCATCGTAATCACGATCGGTGGCCGCTTTATTTGGCTGAATCGGATCAGGGTAACCCATTTCTTCTGCGCGTTCCCGCTCCTTTTCCATGTAGGCACCTCTTACCGGTTTTGCCCCAAAAAGGTAGCCTTTCGCTTTTGCCTGTTCAGCTGCTTTCTTCAATCGCTCCAGTGAATCGTGACGATACATTTGGTAAGTATTGTACACCACGCAACGCTCTTTATTATATTTTTCCATAGCCTCGTAAGCCAGGTCGTCAATTACATTCTGGAACCAACTCTCCTCAGCATCGACTAATATTTTTAAGCCGAGGTCATGTGCTGCTTTGCAAAGCCGATCCACCCGCCCTTTCATTCGATTGAATGCGGCTAATTCTTCCCCCTGAAGTTGCTCGCCATCCTGCACTTTGATCATCAGATGATAATCTCCGAGACCTGTCACTTTAAAAACTCCAAAAGGCATATAGTCTGTCTTGGCTGATTCGACCAGCGTTTGATAGATCTCCTCAGTAGTCGCGTCAAAGCTCGCCTCATCTCCTTTGCCCTCAACGGACAAGTCGAGGATGGAATGTACTCCATACTTGGCCAAATGCTTACAGGCCTGAATGCTTTCTGCGATGGTTTCGCCGCCGCAGAAGTGTCCGAACATGGTTTTCTTCATGATTCCTTTGACTGGAATTTTGAGTTTGAAAGCCAGGTTTGCCAGGCCAATACCCAGGTCTGAAATGAGGTTATTATTCAGTGTGGCAAAAATCAGGTACATTTTCCTGAGTTCGGCGTTGCTTTTGGAAGCGAAAGCTACTTCGAGGTTATCAAAAGAAATTTTGGGTATGACTGGCATATCACTCAAATAAGGTGGCAAAGATATCAAAAAAACCTCAAGCGCTTTGCCTTTGTTCGGATATGGGGCTATCCTATATAAAAATCTTATCGGGAAATTACTTCCAAAACACCCCCCGCTTTCCGATTGAATGAATTCTAAGATTTGTTGCGAATACTTTAAAGGTATCTTTGAAATTGATTCTGTGGTAATATTTCCGGTCCTGATCCAAATAATTTTTGGTGGATGGCCTTTTATTAAGCTCAGATCAAAAGAATCTGAATCAAAAGTCACTATCGAATAGCCATTTGATCTGGCAAAAAGGAAAATTTCTAAATCCGGTGAATCTTGCAACCCAGCAAACCTCACATGCTGAAGTGGCACATCCTTCCATATCTTGTTTTAAGAATTTTAGGAGAAATATTTTGGTCGAAAAGAAGTTTCAATCCGCTAGAATTAGGGAATGATCTTTATCATCACCAGCGAAAGCTAAACAGGCACTGATCATTTCTTCGGAAATCTCTTCAACGTCATTCATAATTTCCGCTTTGGTCATACCATTTGCCAACCAATTAAGGACATCATAAACACTAATCCGTGTACCTTTTAAGCATGGACGTCCAAATCGCTTGTCTGCTCTGATTTCAATAAATTCGCGATAATTCATATTTCCAAGTTAATTCAATATTACAAAAGTAACGTTGGGCAGGGTAAGTTTTGTTTCCGGCAAATTCAAAACCCGCTTAAAAAAGACAAATCCAAAACAAAAATTTTTCCTTAATTTAAAAACAAAATAATACTAAATATTTTAAATTTTATTCAAATTATTATTCCGAAATCAACTCACATAACTATTGAAATTGAAATATTCGCAAACATTCGGGACTTTCAATCAATAATTTTCAACGTATTGATTGAAAATTAATTTTGGATTTAAAAATCCCAGCCTTACATTTGAAACATGTTAAGCACAGCAGCGAGCTATTTTACCTTCTTTTACTTTTACTTTCGAAGCGAAAATCGAATCGGAGCTGTGTATAGGCTAGCCAAAAATTAAAAGAAAATAAATACACAAAAGCCCGATTCGAAAGAGTCGGGCTTTTTTCATTTAAATCGTTCAAAACAATGAAGCCACACAAACAAATCAAAGACTGGGGATTGGGATTGACCACACCGCTGATCATCGCAGGTCCCTGCTCTGCCGAAACCCCTGAGCAGATCGAGCAGATCTGTAAAGAAATGAAAGAAGTCAACATGATCCCTCAGCTCTTCAGAGCTGGAATCTGGAAGCCAAGAACAAGGCCGGGGTCTTTTGAAGGAATAGGTGAGGAAGGTTTGAAGTGGATGGAGATTGTCCGTCATCACTTGAATATCCCGATCACGGTCGAAGTTGGAAACGCGTCTCACGCGGAGTTAGCTCTTAAATACAAGGTGGATGTGCTATGGATCGGTGCCAGAACCACGGTCAATCCATTCGCAGTACAGGAAATTGCGGAAGTTCTTCGTGGTGTAGACATCCCGGTAATGATCAAAAACCCGATGAATCCTGATCTGGAACTTTGGATGGGCGCGTTGGAAAGATTGCATGCTGTGGGAGTAGACAAACTGGCTGCCATTCACCGGGGTTTCTCCGATGCATACGATAAGCGCTACAGAAACAAGCCCAACTGGTCCATGCCGATTCACCTGAAGCGTGAGTGGACAGGAATGGAAGTAATCAATGACCCTTCCCACATCATGGGCAAAAGAGAGGGACTTCTCGAAGTAGCTCAAAGTGCGATGAACTTCGGATTGGACGGCTTGATGATCGAAACGCATCATGATCCCGACAAAGCTTGGTCAGATGCCAAACAGCAAGTGACTCCTGCCAGATTGAAGGAAATGATCAGTTCGATCGATTTCAAAACTCCACTTGAAAACATGAAACCGGATGATCGTCTTCAGGACCTTCGTCGTGCGGTGGATCACTTGGATGATCAGCTGTTGGATATTCTACAGGAAAGATTTACCGTGATTGATCAGATCGGAGCACACAAGCGTGAGCATCATTTGACTGTTTTTCAGTCAGATCGTTGGAAAGACGTGATGGAAAGCCGTACCAGTAAGGGTATAGCCAAACATTTGAGCGAAAAATTCATGAAGGAGTTGCTTTATTGCATCCATGAGGAATCAGTAAAGCGCCAGGAAAGACAACTACGCGAGGCTGAGCCTATCAAAAAATAATCTGCTCTCAAACTTGGAAGGCAGTCACTCTTAGCGGCTGCTTTCCTTACCTTTAAGTTTCTAAAAACTTCCTTCATCTTGGAACCTGTCATTTTCACTTCCGAAGCAGCAAATGCCCTTTCGGGAGTTTTAACTCAATTATCTTTTTCCCACTTGGTGGTATTGACTGATTCCAATACCCAAACTCATTGTCTTCCCCTGATTAATGGAGTATTGCCTAATTCGACGATTTATATCAGTGTCGAACCGGGAGAAATCCATAAAAACCTGGAAACCTGCTCATCGATCTGGTCCGAAATGACCGATGCCGGACTAGATCGAAAAGCACTTATGCTAAACCTCGGTGGCGGCGTGATCACGGATATGGGTGGATTTTGCGCCAGCTTATACAAGCGGGGAATCCGCTTCATCAATATGCCCACTACCCTACTTTCGCAGGTAGATGCCAGTGTAGGTGGAAAATTGGGAGTCGACTTTAATGGGCTAAAAAACCATCTGGGTGTTTTCAACGAGCCCGAGACGGTCATCATTTCACCGGAGTTTTTAAAAACTTTGCCTCATTCAGAACTTCGATCAGGATATGCGGAAGTTTTAAAGCATGGACTGATTCGGGATAAATCCTATTTCGAAAAACTCAAATCCGAAAACTGGGAATCTCAAGACTGGGAGAGCTTGATTATGCATTCAGTCGGGATCAAAAAAGCTGTTGTCCAAGCGGATCCCAAAGAAGCGGGTCTTCGTAAAATCCTCAATTTTGGACATACCATCGGGCATGCATTTGAATCCTATTTTTTGGACTCCGAAAATCACCTGCTTCATGGGGAAGCCATTGCGCTTGGGATGATTTGCGAAGGATTTCTTTCCGCTCAGAAAATCGGATTCAGTTTCGAGGAGCTGGATCATTTGACAAAAATGATGCTTCAGATCTATGGAAAAGTCGAATTCTCCAAGGAGCATCTCGACCCAATTCTTGACCTCTGCCTACAGGACAAGAAAAATGAAGGCAATGTCTTACTTTTCTCGCTGTTGAATTCAATCGGTGATTGTACTTATAACATTCCTGTCAACCGAGAGGAAATTCGGGATGCAATTCATTATTACCACAACCTAAAAACGGCCTGAGCCTTGACTACTCATACCATGACCATCCTTCGCCTACATCAAAAAAGCGAATTCACCCCTTCCCGCATTCCCCTGCCCTCTTCCAAAAGTGAATCCAATCGCGCTTTGGTAATTGACGCGTTGACAGCCGGAGAAAATAAAATCACCAACCTGGCAGAAGCCCGTGATACACAGACCATGATCCGCTTACTGGAGAAAAATCCTCCGGTTTTTGATGTGTTGGATGCCGGGACAACCATGCGGTTTTTGACAGCTTTTGCGTCAGTGACCAATCAGAAAAAGGTCATGACCGGTACAGCCAGAATGTGTGAGCGTCCTATCGGCATCTTGGTAGATGCGCTGAGAACAATTGGTGCCGAAATTCACTATTTGAATATTGAAGGTTATCCTCCATTGGCAATTCACGGACTCCCTGAGCAGAAGTCAGATAAAGTCAAAATCCGTGGGGACGTCTCCAGTCAGTACATCTCAGCCATGTTGATGATCGCTCCTATTTTGCCGCAAGGCCTCGAAATCGAACTGGAAGGAAAAGTGGGAAGCCAAACTTATATCGAAATGACGCTGGAGTTGATGGCACAGTTTGGGATAAAATATACTTGGGAAGAAAACCGAATCAAGGTTTCGCACCAAGCCTATCAACCCACCACATTTGCTGTGGAAAGTGACTGGTCCGGAGCGAGCTATTGGTTCAGTTTGTTGGCCTGTGCTGATTCTGGAGCACTTTTTTTGGAGGGTTTGAAAGAAAACAGCCTGCAGGGAGATTCCAAAATTGTAGAAATCATGGACCTCCTTGGGATCAAAAGCACCTTTGAAAAAGGAGGAGTTTTATTGAAAAAACAAGCTGTAAAAGGGCTGAAAAACTGGGATTTCACGCATTGTCCAGACTTAGCCCAAACGGTCGCTGTGACCTGTGCTATACTCGGTCAAAATTCGATTTTCACAGGATGTGAAAGTCTGAAAATCAAAGAAACAGATCGAATTCTCGCACTTCAGCAGGAATTGGCAAAATTCAATGCCGAACTCAAGGAAATCGAACCGGCAGTGTATCAAGTCATTCCCTCGGTGACCATGCCTCGTCAGGTACAGATACACACCTATGATGATCACCGGATGGCCATGGCATTTATGCCGCTTTTGACCAAAACCGAAGTGCTGATCGAAGATCCCGAAGTGGTCAACAAATCTTATCCAAGCTTCTGGAAGCATTGCGAATTGCTTTCCATTGCCATGGATAAACCAACAGAATCATGAGTTTAAAGATTGCCATACAGGGTGTTCCCGGATCATTTCACCATCAAGTTGCATTGATTAATTTCGGCTCGGATGCGGAGATTATTCCATTCAATACGTTTGAACCTGTAGCTAAGTCGGTTTCAAATCGCGAAGCTGACTTTGGCGTGATGGCTATTGAAAACTCCATCGCCGGAGCCATTCTTCCCAATTATGACTTAATAGATCGCTATGAGTTGAGTATTCGGGATGAGTTTTATTTGCCGATTGCTCATCAGCTGATGGCCTTACCCGGACAGAAAATTGAGGATATTCAGGAAGTTCGGTCTCATCCTATGGCAATTTTGCAGTGCAAGGCTTTTTTGGCGAAGCATCCTCATATTCAGCAATTTGATGATGTGGATACCGCCTCTGTAGCCAAACGGATTTCAGATGAAAAGTTGACAGGAATAGCCGCCATTGCAAGTGAAATTGCAGCAGAAATCTACGGCTTGGAGCTATTGGCACGGAATATCCAAACCATCCAAAACAACTTCACCCGGTTTATCCTTTTAGAGAAGGAAAAGACCAATTCCCATGTCACTCCAAATAAAGCATCCTTCAAGGTGACCATTCGGAATCAACCAGGAGGATTGGCCAAACTCTTGACTATGATCGCTGACAAAGGTTTGGATTTGAGTAAAATCCAATCTATCCCCGTTATAGAAAAACCCTGGGAATATGCCTTTTTTATCGATGCGGAATTTGGTGATTATTTGAAATATAAAGAAGCTATGGAGCTGATTAAAGAGGATTTTGGAGGATTGAAAATTTTTGGGGAATACACCAGCAGAAAGGCATGAAGGGATTTGCAAATCGAGTGGAGACAGTTCAGGAATACTACTTTTCAGCAAAGCTGAGAGAGGTAAATCAACTGATCGCAGAAGGCAAACCTGTCATCAATTTGGGAATCGGAAGCCCCGATTTGGCTCCCGACCGGATGGTCATCGATGCACTTAAAAGTACCGTCGAACATCCTCGCGCTCATGGCTATCAAAACTATCAAGGGATCCCGGAGCTTCGGATTGCCATGTCGGAGTTTTATGCGCGAGAATATCGGGTCACACTGAATCCCAACACAGAAATTCTTCCGCTCATGGGTTCCAAAGAAGGCATTATGCATCTCAGCATGGCTTTTTTGAATCCCGGGGACCAGGTTTTGATTCCTGATCCTGGTTACCCCACTTATACCTCGGTCACCAAATTACTCGGTGCAGAACCGATTTTTTACAGGTTGGATTTGGAGAAAAAGGGGCGACCTATTCTGGAAAATCTTGAAAAACTGGATCTGAATAAAGTCAAAATCATGTGGATCAACTATCCACACATGCCGACAGGGGCCATGGGAAGCGAAGGGATTTTAACAGAATTGGTTGCTTTCGCAAAAAGACATGAACTAGTCCTCCTACATGACAATCCGTACAGCCATGTGCTTAACCCAGAACCTTTCAGTATTTTGAGTATTCCCGGAGGAAAAGATGTTGCTTTGGAACTCAACTCGCTCAGCAAGACCTTCAACATGCCGGGATGGAGAGTGGGAATGCTTTGCGGCAGGGCAGACTGGGTTGAAGCAGTTCTGAAAGTCAAATCCAACATGGACTCCGGCATGTTTTTAGGAATACAAAAAGGAGCAATAGCCGCTTTAAGCTTGGGTAAAAGTTGGTTTGAAGATCTGGACGACCAATATCAAAACCGTAGAAAGCTTGTTTGGAAAATGGCCGATCTACTAGATCTGAGCTATCCCAAAGATACCGCCGGACTTTTCGTCTGGTGCAAAGTACCTGATGGAAAAACTGCCGATGAATTGGTGGATTATCTCCTTTATGAGAAAAATATATTTATCACACCGGGCAGAATTTTTGGACCAGCAGGTGAAGGATACGTCCGCATTTCACTTTGCATGCCTGAATTCAAAATCCTGGAAGCTATCAATCGCATTAAATCATAACCAATATGAAGAAAATACACATCATTGGCCTTGGCCTTTTGGGGGGTTCCTTTGGATTAGGAGCCAGACAAAAATTTCCCGAACTGATCATCACCGGAACGGATGCCAATCCTCAAAATCTTAAGGATGCGCTGACCCTCGGCATCATCACCGAAGCGAAAGAAACACCGGATGCAGATACCGATCTGGTCATTTTGGCAACTCCCGCAGATACATTGGGTAAAATTTTGATTGACACACTGAATCAAGTGGGCGAAAATACCTTGGTATTTGACGTTGGTTCTACCAAGGCCAAGCTATGCGGAATGATGGCCGATCATCCTAAGCGAAAGCAATACCTCGCCGCACACCCCATCGCCGGAACGGAATATTCAGGCCCAAAAGCTGCCATGGCAGATCTTTTAAACAGAAAAGTATTGATCATCTGCGAGCTGGAAAAAACCGATCTTCACCTGAAAGAAAAGGCCTACCAACTTTTTGATGCGCTGAATTTGAAGTTGCGCTTCATGGATCCAGAGGAGCATGACAGGCATTTGGCCTTCGTGTCTCACTTATCGCATATTTCTTCATTTATGCTGGGGGAAACCGTCCTGCAGAAAATGGCAGATGATAAAAACATCTTCGATATGGCAGGCTCAGGTTTCGCTTCCACCGTCCGATTGGCTAAGTCCAGTCCTGCAATGTGGGCACCGATTTTTACCGAAAACAAAGAGAATATCCTCAGTGCATTGGATGGATACATCGCTAATCTGAAAGCTTTCAGAGAAAAAATTGCGAAGGAGGACAGCAAAGGACTCTTAGAGGAAATGACCGAGATCAACAAGATTCGTGATATTCTGGAGTTGGGTAAATGAATTGAAATTCGAGATTTCAAATTTGAATTTAGGCTGTATTGTGAACCACGAAGCGATTCGTGGTTTTTCATTTGTGTCCATTTCCCGCTGATTTCCCACTGAAAAATTCGAAGCTGGTCGCTGATTTTTTCTACGAAATTCTGCGCTCTTTTCTTCGGATATCTGCGGCAAAATAAAATCATGATTTTCCTTATTTTAGAATCTCCAAACCAATTCGAATAACTTAAAAATAGAAAAAATGACGCTCCAATTTATCCAAGACAAAGAAGGAAATACTACTGGGGTTTATATTCCTATAGATGAATGGCAATCTCTAACTTCATAGTATGAGGAATTGCAAAAGGCAGAATCAGACAACACCATGCAACTTGCTGATTGGCAAAAACAAGTAATTGATCAACGGCTTTTAGCTTATGAAAGCAATCCTGAGGATGTTTTTGATTTTGATGAAACGTTAGACGACATCGAGAGAGAGTTATAATTTACAAAATAGTCAACAGATTAGAAGTCAAATCAGATATCCTTTCCGCTGTTAGCTATTATAAAAAAATAGAATGGACTTCCCTTCCCAGTGCACCAAGAGCTAGAGACCATGTCAGTGCAGCTTTAGTTGGGGATAAATTGTATCTGGCAGGAGGCCGGACTTCCTATGCCAAAATTGGGAAGGTGCTCGAGTTGACAACTAATAAAATTGATTACTACGACTTCAAAACCAATACGTGGACGACTATCGAAACAGAAATCCCCACTCCAAGAGCCGGCAATTCAAATCTTGGCGTAGGGCCTTACTTAGTTATTCTCAATGGTGAAAGTCAAGCCCAAACACCTGCTCATGCGGAAGTGGAAGTTTTGGACACTCGGACTCACACTTGGATCAATTCCCAAATCTGACACAAGGCCGGCATGGAACGGGAGCGGCCTTTTTGGATGGAAAAATCTATGTCCATGCAGGTTCTGTCAATCGAGGCGGAGGCCCTGAGATCAATACGATGG
Source organism: Algoriphagus boritolerans DSM 17298 = JCM 18970 (assembly GCF_900108085.1). Classification (GTDB taxonomy): domain Bacteria; phylum Bacteroidota; class Bacteroidia; order Cytophagales; family Cyclobacteriaceae; genus Algoriphagus; species Algoriphagus boritolerans. Next base: position 248,426 of record NZ_FNVR01000001.1, on the reverse strand, counting down.
AGATGATCGAGTGGAAGAAGTGATTTGGGATTTCGGACGTGCGATTTCGGATTTCGGATTGGGGATGTGAGATTTTTGGAAAATTCAAAATTCAATTGTTGATTGATTCTTTTGACCCTCTATTTTCTAGGTTTACTAAATTAGTCTATGTAAATTCTTAACCAATTTTTAATCTACACCAATGAAAGAGCAACTAAAATTGAGATGTAAGCTTTTTGCTTTGAGCGTGATAGAAATGACTGAAGGTCTACCTCGGAAGAACGCAACATTTCCGATTTGTAATCAAATAATCAGGTCTTCGACATCGATTGGGGCGAATTATAGAGCTGCACTTCGGGCTAGATCAAAGGCTGAATTTTTGTCAAAACTTGGAATCGTTGAGGAAGAGGCAGACGAAACGCTTTATTGGCTGGAATTAATTAAAGATTCTGGGTTGGGTGAAACTTCGGTTATAGATCCGATTTGGAAAGAATGCAATGAGCTACTTTCTATTTTTGTAGCAACTATTAAAACTTCAAAGGAAAATCAAAAAATCTTCCAGAAGCCCAATTAATAAATCAAATACTTAGGCAGGGACTTTAAAATGTGAAGACAACAATCCGAAATCCCATTTCCGAAATCCGAAATCTTAATTTTTCTAAATACCGATCAATTTTTCTCTTTCCCTGTCGCGCTTCCATTTGTGGATCGTCTTTTGTCTATACAACAATGAAAACTTATAAACTATGAAACGAATCCTGATTTTATTCCTGGCCGTTGCTATGGCTTCCCCGCTTTTTGCGCAGCAAATCCAACAAGTTCCACTGATCGAAGTAGAGGGCTATGCCGAGCGGAAAATCGCTCCGGACGAGGCCGTTTTTTCAATCAATCTGGAAGAAAAAGCCATGAAAGTGCCCGATGCTGTCAATGTGCTCAACAAAAAGACCCAAGGTCTCTCTGATGCTTTGAAAAAGGCAAGAATCAGAGATTATAAGTTAGTGGCTGATAATTATTCTGTGGATGTCAATCGCATCTATCAAAATGGAACGGCCAGTGACAATGGCTATGTCGCTCGTCAAAGCCTGAGAATTATCACATCTGTCACCAACGAAGACTTGCAAAAAATCGTGGTTGCAATCCAAGAGTCTGGAGACATGAGCTACAATCTTCACTTTGGAATCGCAGAAGTCACCCGAAAATCACTCGAAAACACGCTTCTCACTGAAGCCTTGAAAGATGCAGAAGCCCGTGCGATGTTGATCGGCAATACCCTGGCTATTCGGGGGCTACGGGTTTTCAGTGTGACGATGGAACCCAACTACCGTCCTCAACCGATGTATTTAAATGCCAAAGTGGCGATGGCCGAATCTGCAGATATGCTGATCGAAACTGACGATCAGACCCTTACCAAGAAGGTCTATGTGAAATACACCTATTAATTTTCCTGAGTTTGAGACTAAGTGGACTGAATTTTGGATTCGTCGCTTGGTAAAAACCACATTCCTAAAGCCCGGTTTTTTGCCGGGCTTTTCCCTTTTTCCGATAAGCTTCCCCATAAAAAATTGATCAACGGTTTTTAGCTTGTAGCGCTTTTTCAGCAACTTAGCATGCCTTATCATCCAACCCAAAATGAAATCTATTCTATCACTTCTTGCACTTAGCTTGGTTTGCCTGGCCTGCAGCCAAACTGACCCGATCGTCGGTCAAACTGAAATCACCAAATTTCGGGGAAATAAAAAAGGAGCCATTTCCGTCACTTACGATGATGGTATTGTCAATCAGTTTACCATTGCCAAGCCTATCATGGACAGCCTGGGACTTCCTGCTACTTTTTATATCATTACCGGAAAAGTAGAAGGGTCTGGAAAAGGGAAGTTCATAGGTAGGGATCCAAAGGAAATCATCGCTGAAACGGCCAAAATAAAAACAGATTCAACCAACTTTTTCGAAAGGGCATCTTTGATTGCTTTCACCGGCACGAGCGAAGCAGAAGACTATCATGCCCGCGCGGGTTCGCTTTTTGAGCAGGGGAAAGTACCCGAAGCGCATGCTTTGATCGATGAGGGGTATGAGAAAATCCGAAAAGGAACGATGAAGGATACAGATGACGTAGTTTTTCACAATAATGTAGAAGACACCACGACTTGGGAGCAGTACAAATCCTACTCAGCTCAAGGACATGAAATTGCGTCCCACACCGTGACCCATCCGCGATTGGCGGCTTTGGACGAAGTAAACATGCTGTATGAACTGGAGCAAAGCAAGGCAGACTTGCTTCAATTTATCGGTCCGGAATCAATCTTCAGCGCAGAAGGGCCCTACGGCACCGAAAATGAACGCGTGATGGAATATGCCCATAAAGTTTATCCTTCCCTCAGAAATCGGATGCCGGAAGAATGGTTGGAAGAAATCAATCGTGGAAGCCGAATGACTCCGGGAGAATCCACCAAAGAATACGTGCAGTGGCAGCGCGGACCGATCTCTCGCATCGATATCAATCAGATGAAAGCCTGGGTGGATACAGTCATGACCCATGATAATAACTGGCTGGTGCTGGTTTTTCATGGAATAGAAAACTTGGGTTGGGAGCCTAAAACAAGACCCGAACTGGTGGAGTATTTCTCCTACATGAAGGCTAATGAGCGAGACCTTTGGATCGCCACCTTCCGGGATGTAACCAAATATCTTCGCGAGCGAAAAGGAACAGCCATTAACTCAAAAGTTGAAAGTGATGCCATCATGATAGACTTGACAACAAATCTTGATCCGGAGACCTATTCTGTTCCACTCACTTTGAAAACCTACATTCCAGCCAACTGGACTTCTGTCCGATTCTCTCAAGGAGCGCAAACTAATACACTGGAAATCCTAAAGGATGAAAAAGGAAACTTTGTCGTGTATGATGCAAATCCAGGAAGCGAGAGAATTTCATTGAAAAAGAGTTCTTGATTAGACCCTGCAACGAAAAAGTCTTGAAAGATTATCAATCAAAAGGAGGGTGTCCTGGCAAATTTCCCAGTAAGTACTCCCTCCATTTTTTTTTCTAACTAGAGAACCCTAAAGATCAGTCTGTATCACCACACGAAAAGTGGTCCCTACTCCTACTTCACTTTCGACGTGGATTTCAGCTCCAAGACTATCTGCAAACTCTTTACATAGCATCAGTCCAATTCCAGTTCCGGATTCGCCTTCGGTTCCCTTTTCCGAAATGATTCGGTCGGTGAAGAGCTTCGATACCATTTCTGGGGGCATTCCACGGCCGCTGTCTTTTATTCGGATTTCATTTCTATTGGGGTAATCCACGGTTACTTTGCCACCTTCGGGGGTAAATTTGATGGCATTCATCAGGATGTTCCGCACAATGAATCCCAATCTTTCGCGATCTGTGGTGACCTCAAGACCGTTTGTCGAATCATGGCTGAAGTCAAGTTTTTTGTGAGTGATCTGAGAATTCAGCAATTCTACACTTTCATTGACCAAGTCCTCAAGGTTGAAAGTAGATTTTTGAACTTCTTCCACACCCATTTGCTCCCTTGACCAAATCAGCAGATTGTTGAGCATCAAAGAAAGGGAATGGGTATCCTTGGCTATCATGGGCATCACCTCTTGCAGCTCTTCCTCTGTCAGCATCTTTTTGTCCCAAAGTTGGATTATACTGTGAAGCGATGAAAAAGGCGCTCGAAGATCATGGGAGATCACTGAGAAAATCTTATCCCGAAACTGATTGGCTTTGGTCAGAGCTTGATTGATTTCATTTAAGTGATCTGCCTGAGTTTGGATTTTACGGTTTTGCTCTTGGGTCAGCGCGTGAGCTTTTTCGAGTTGAAGGTGAGCATCTTTAAGTTTTTCGTGATTTTTCTTTTGAAACCAAACCAAGAATCCCAAAACTATTAGTACCAGTGCTATGCCTACGAGAAGTTCATTTCGGCGCTGAAGTGACAAATCCAGAAGCTGTTGTTCCTGCATCAGGCGTTGATTTTCAAGCTCTTTTTTTTCAGTCTCGTATTCGATGAGAAGCTCCTCACGGATTTTTGCACGGTTGTCGTTGAATAGGGCTTCATCTGCTGTCTTTTTTATCACCAAATACTCATAAGCAGACTTAAAGTCATTTTGACCTTTGGCTGCTTCGATCAGAAAATCTGCTGATCTAGAAATGTAAAAATGTGAATTGGCATCTTTGGCTAGTTGATAGGATTTGAGCGCATACTCCCTCACTTTGGCATAATCTTTCCCTTGCAAAAAGTAGTTGGAAAGTTCATTCAGCACGTTGATTTTGTTTTCGATATCCTGATTGGCTTCTGCGATATTCAGAGCCCTCAACAGGTACCCACTTGCCTTACCCCTGTCATTTTTACTGAGACTCGATAGCTGAGTTAAGGTATTGACCAAACCCCGGTTATCTTTCAGCTCCTCCTTGATCTGAAGGGACTTTTGAAGGTATTCCAATGCCAAATTATAATCTTCCTGGCTTTGATTTGCCACCCATCGGTCACTGTAATAGTTGCCTAGATTGTTATAGATTAAGGATTGACCCCGGAGATTTTTAGTTGCCAAGCCGTAGACTAGAGCCTTCTCATACATCTCAGCTGCCTTCCCCATCTCACCATTCCGGTAGTAGACATTTCCGATATTGAGATTGGACTCCAGCATTCCTGTGGAATCTTTTAATGTTTCTCTTATTTTGAGGGCTTGAAGGTGAGTCTTCAACGCATCTTCATAATCGGATCGAATTAACAGCGCGACTCCCATGATGTTGAGCGCATTACCTTTAACCTTATCCAAACCGAGTTTCTCAGCGAGTTGAATTGCATTTTGGGCGAAATAAATGGCTGTATCCTGATCTATTCCATAAAAGTGCTTTCCAAGATCATAAAAAAGGACCGCTTTGACTGAATCATCTTCAGTTTTGGTAATCAAATTTTGGATGCTATCAGGGAATGAGGACAGGGATTGGAAGGCATTCCAAATAACCAAAAGAAGAATCAACATGGTGAAAAGCTAGAATTTGTGTGCTTAGTAGGTCAGCTTTAAATATGCGCCAATTGCTCAACTTTCCAAGGACAGTTCATCAAAAAACCAAAATTTTGAAGAATGTTGCCAATGAAAAACTTAATACATCAAAACACCAATGAAAAACAAAATCCCAATTGCTAAGCCCAGCACAAAAACTTCATAGGCTTTACGGATCAGTTTATATTTTCGGTTTAATACTTTTCCCTGATAATAAAGAGAAATGGACATGTGGTCCTGGATTGAATCTTTAGCTGCAAGCATTTTGCGTGTCTCTTCCAGGTAGTCATCCATGGTAAATCGGGAGCTTTCACCAAAAAACATAAGGCTTGATTTTGGCGGATTCTGCCCATTTTTTGCTTTGCCGATGATTGAAGGCTTAGCAGCCTGCACGGCCAACATGGTCGAAGTCAGGATGACAGCCAAGAATAACACGATGGGCACAATGGTAAAAGGAGAGTTAATCTCTATCAACTGTGACATCGAACCGTACCCGAGGATTGCTATGGTAGAGGAAATCACCAAGGCATTGATGCTGATTATTATATTTGCCTTATTATCAGCGATTTGAAGGAGGTTACAGTTGTTTTTGAAGGTGACACGATAAAAAGTCTGTCTTTCACGTTCTGTTTTATCCTTTTCCTTTTTCTTCTCCAAAATTGGCTCTTCCATGGCTTGGGGGTATTTGGACTGAAATTAAGGAATATTTTAAAGTGAGAGTTATGATTTTGGTAGATTTTCTACATCTAAATCTTGTACTACTTGGTTCACAGCGGTCAAATTAGAGAGCGAAATGGATTTCATCTGTTTATAATTTGTTTTTCAGTGGTCAGATGGAATCTCGCATGGTTTATAATCATCCCCCTGTGTGACGATCTTCGTCATGCTCGATTTCATCTGTTTATAACTTGATTTTTATTGGTCAGATAGCCTGTCCCGATTTTTCTTCGGGAGAATCTCGCATGCATTATAATCATCCCCCTGTGTGAGAACCCTTTCTCATGGGCATTTTATATTTTTTTTAGGTTAAAATAACGTTAGGGACGGAGGCAGAAAATCTCTAAGTTGTACTCACAAATGCCCCTAAAAACGAAAGGCAAGCCCTAAGACTGCCTTTCACTTTTTTTCTACCTACCGCGGGTAAACTTTCTGATTTTATACTTCTGACTTGACTTTCTATCAACTTGATACTTTTTATTCATTCCTAATACTCTTCACCGGATTGGACCAGGCGGCTTTGAGGGTTTGGGAGGTAACCGTAGCAGCCGCTATAATTCCTGCGATCAGACCAGCCCACAGGAAAGTAGTCCAGCTGATACCCGTCTTATATGCAAAATCTTCGAGCCAACTACTCATTCCAAACCAGGAAACCGGAATGGCGATCAGGAATCCGATAGCGACAAGTTTGAGAAAGTCTTTACCCAGCAAAACCAAAATATTGACTGTCTCTGCGCCCAGTACTTTTCGGATTCCAATTTCCCGAGTTCGTTGCTCGGTAGCAAAAGTAACCAAGCCCAACAAACCAAGAATAGAAATCAAAATGGCCAAAACCGAAAAGAAGGTGAAAATGGTTTTTACTTTGGCTTCCGCTTCATACTGACGGTTGAACCCTTCGTCCACGAAAAGAGGTTCAAAGGGATAATCCGGCCTCAACTGAGCCCATTCTCCTTCCAAATACGCTAGGACTTCCTCCCGTTGTGCCGCATCGATTTTGATACTGACTTGATTGTTCCTGTTTTGGGAAATCATAAAGACAATAGGCACAATCGGCTGATGAAGGCTTTCGAAGTGAAAATCCTGCATGACTCCGGTTACAAAGCCTCTTCTGTCTCCATAAAGAAATTGTTTTCCGATCGCTTCCTCTGGACTTGACCAACCAATGGCCCGAATGGCTTCCTCATTGAGAATGAAAGCTTCCGTGGAATCACTGGCGCGCTGGAAGTCGAAATTCCTACCAGCTTTCAAAGGTATACCGTAAGTATCGAGAAAGTTATGCGCCACGTGGATATCCGCAATCCTGACATTGAGTTGGGTTAATTCTCCATTGACCTCGGCAGTAGTCCCCTGCGAATCCAATAGCCGGCCTGAGGGAACCCGGCTGGACAAACTCACCTCCTGAATACCCGGGTGGTTTTCAAGACGGTCTTTGAGAATGAGGTAATTCTCGTTGATTCGTGCACTTGTAGGGAGTACAACAATATCCTCCTTTTGGAATCCCAGGTCTTTGCTCTGCATGTAGTTCAACTGCCGCACTACCACCAAAACTGCGACGATTAGAATCACCGAAATCGCAAATTGTCCGATGACCAGGAGCGAGCGGAAATTCTCATGTCCTTTACCGGCTTTGAAGGCTCCCTTAAGCACTTTAGCAGGTTCAAAACCAGAGAGGAACAAAGCAGGATAACTGCCGGAAATCAATCCAACAAAAGCAATCAGACCGACTACGCCTAGGAGATACTCCGGATTATCTATGAAATTCAAACTGAGAGATTTGTCCGTAAAATCTGAAAAAGTCGGTAAAAACAGGTAAACCAAAATGATGGCTAATACCATGGAAAACAGGGTCATCACAAAAGATTCACCCATAAACTGGCGGATCAAAATCCCTTTGTCTGCTCCCATTACTTTGCGAAGCCCCACTTCCATAGATCGCAGAGAAGATCTGGCAGTAGATAAATTCATGAAATTGATACAAGCGATCAGCAGAATAAAAAGGGCAACTGCCAAATAGACAATTACATAATCCATGTTGCCATTCGGTTCGATTTCGGAGGCCAAATTGGAATACAGATGCACATCAGTAATCGGCCAGAGTTTGAGCGCCGTGCCTTTGGACATCGGAATTCCGGCTTGGTTTTCACCCAGGTGGCGGTCAATCATCGCCGGAAGTTTGCCTTCGAAAGCCTTCCCGTCCACTCCTTCGGCAAGTTTTACAAAAGTGGAAAAATTGTTTGATCCAAAGTTGGACATGAAGGCTTCCTGCCCTCCGTAAAACTGAACTACAGGAATCATGGAAGCGAGAAAATCCACATGGAAATGGGAATTTTCGGGCATATCCTTCATCACGCCACGCACCTGAAAGGTAAACTCCTGCCCTGCCAGTTCGGCTTGTAATTCCTTGCCCAAGGCAGATTCATCTCCAAAGTACCGCTTAGCCGTACTCTCAGTCACGATAATCCCATCCGCTTCATTTAGCGCACTTTGCCCTTCTCCTTCGATTATTTTCCAGGAGAAAAGATCAAAAGACTCAGGGTCTGCGAAGAAAAATCGCTCCTCTTCCATGGCATTGCCATTGGATTTGATCAGTGCATTAAAATTGAAAAGCCGGGCAGAAACTTCTACTTCCTCTGGAAAATCCGATTGAATCAATGGACCAAAAGGAGGTGCCAAATGTCCCAAATGCAGGCTTTCGGCTCCGTCCTGATTGAACCAGGCACGGGAAACACGATAGATACGATCCGCTTCGGGATGGTACTTGTCGTAACTCAACTCGAATTGGACATACAACAGAATCACAATGCTTACAGCCATGCCGATGGCCAACCCAATCAGATTGATCAGTACATACATCGGATGCTTTTTAGCATTTCTAAAGACGATTTTGAAATAGTTTTTAAACATTTTCTAAAATTGAAAGATTAAAAGATTGGAAGATTGAAAGATTCTCTCGACTTGACTTTCGTTTCTGCCAAATACCTCAAGTCTTGCTACTAAATTCTAGATACTTGATACTCATACTTACTGCTTGATCACCTTCGAAGACCCGGAAACCCCAATACTTTGCTTTTCTGGATTTCCGCGGTAGTAGACATTTCCCGAGCCTGATGCTCCTACGGTGAGCGATTCAGTGACACCGATGGAAGTACTTCCGGAACCGGATTTGCCAATTTTGACAGTCGCAGCTGTAAAATTTATTCCCTCAAAGTCGCCGGAACCGGACTGTCCAATGTTGGCTTCCTCAGCCTGACCGCCTTCGATTTTCACCTTACCCGAACCGCTCATGCCCACGCTTAGTTTTTGGACATTGATATTTTTGGCCGAAATGCTTCCGGATCCGGATAGTCCGATGCCAAAAGAATCTGCTCCAAAATCTGACTTGATCACCATATCGCCTGATCCTCCGTTTCCTACAGATTCCAATTCCCGAACGGTGATAAATACCTTCAAATCAACGTTTCTGTAGTTTCCTTTTTCAAGTTTGATTTCAAGTTTTCCTTTTTCGATAGCTGTGATCACTTTACTGAGGTCAAAACTGGACGACTCCAATCTGATCTCATCTTTGGAACCTTTGGTGATTTCAACATCCCAACTCCCGTGGCTTTCTATTTTAGTAAATGATCCCGGAGTTCGGGTTTCGGTACCTTGTGGAAAAGCCACAGAGACAGTCAATAGCATTGCAAAAACTGAAGAGATGATTTTTGATGTTTTCATAGTTAATAATTGGTTTTTAGGATTTCAATTCTCGCCTAGTCGGTACAATCTGGCCATGGCCTGATTTGCATCTTTAGGTTGAGATTTTTTTTATTGAGATTGGTTAGTTTTCTGTTTTGATTAAGTGCCAGAGATTGTGCCAAGGAGAAAACCCCTTATACTTTGTCCTGAGCTCCATTTTGAAATATAAATTGTCCGATTGCATTAATTTTTGACCGTCTGCGAACGAGGAAAGTGATCAGTAGGTAGTCTTACAATAAACAGTGGGCAGTTCTCAGTTTACAGCCAATCTGCCTATTGATCACTGAAAACTGCCTACTGTACTTTATTCATTCTTAAGATAATCCACCGGATTATTAGCGGCAGTTTTAAAACTTTGATAGCTCACCGTCAACCAGGAGATGGTAATCGAAATCAGCCCAGACAGCAGAATCAAGACCAAATCGACTTCGACTCGGCAGGCAAAATTTGCCAGCCAAAAATTGGTCATAAAGAAATAAGCCAAAGGCCCTGCAATGACAAAGGCAATCACAAACTCAAAAAGCCTCTCAGATAACTCCAAGAGGCTTTTTTAAAAAACAGCACGCTGTTCGACTGTTTTCTTTTTTGATCGAAAGCAAACAGGATTTTATTGAATAATACTCAGTCAGTTTTGATCGCATTTAAGGGATTAGCCCTTGCAGCCTTGATGGACTGAGTCGTCACCGTCAGCAAAGCGATCCCAAGTATCACAATTGCTGCCAAAGGAATAAACCACCACTCAAAATCGATCCGATAGGCGTAGCCCTCAAGCCAGTCGCTCATAAACCAGTACCCCAAACCAGAACCTATCACAATGGAAATAGACACGATGGCTATAAACTCCCGGTTGATCACATTCAGAATGGAAAATGTGGATGCCCCGAGCACTTTCCGGATTCCGATTTCCTTGGTCTTTTGCTCGGCCACATGGGCTGAAAGTCCAAGAAGTCCCAGACATGAAATCAAAATCGTCAAAATGCTGAAGTACTGCGCCAAATCCCTCAGGCGGACATCATCCTGATACATTCGGGCATAGGTCTCATCCATAAACCGGTAGGAAAAAGGAAACTCCGGATTGAGTTCTTCAACCACAGATTGGATGAAGCTCAGGGTGGATTCCATTTCCCCTGGTTTCACCCGGATAAAAGAATTGAAACCAAAGCTTGGATTTAAAAGCATGAAAGCAGGTTCCATGGATTGGTGAAAACTTTGAAAGTGAAAATCCTCCACCACTCCGGAGATTTGTCGGGTTTCTTCTCCAATGGAAATCGTCCTCAGTTCGGGGTTATTTTGTGTGATTATTTCAAAAGCACGGCGATTGACAATCACTGAAAGCGTCGAGTCAGCTCCTTTTTCCCTTGAAAAATCCGTTCCCTCGATCAACTTCATGCCCATGGTCTCCACAAAATCATAATCGACCATAAACCGCTCAAAAAGTGTATTGAAGGCCGGATCTTTCCCCTCCCAATTTACATCACCGGTGTTGCTGCTTCTTCCGGTCAGATTGTGGGTAGTTCGCGTAACAGATTCAATGCTCGGGTTGGATTCAAGCCTAGTTTTTAAGATGTCATACTTTTGAAAAAGATCCCCATCCAGTTCAACCGAAACCAATTGGTTCTTTTCATAACCCAAGTCCTGATTGAGTGCATAGTTGATTTGACGGAAGATCACTACCGTGGATAAAATCAGTCCTGTGGCAAGAATAAACTGGAAAAGCACCAGGCCTTTTCTGGCCAAAACAACGTTTTTACTGCCTTTTACATGGTTTTTGAAAACCGAGACGACCTTTGTAGCCGAAAGGTAAAATGCAGGATAGCTTCCAGCCACCAAGCCGGTAAAAGCTAAAACCCCGACCAACTGAACCCAGAAAGTCAATTCTGAATAGGGAATCTCCAGCATTTTTCCGGTCAGGTTATTGAAAATCGGAAGAGTCACCTGAACCAAAATTAAAGCCAGGAGGCCTGAAAAAAGGGTAACCAAAAGCGATTCACTGAGAAACTGATACACCAAGGAGGCCTTGTCTGCGCCGGATACTTTACGCACCCCGACCTCTTTTGCCCGCTTTTGAGATTTGGCAGTGGACAAATTCATGAAATTGATGCAGGCAATGATCAGGATGAAAAACCCGATCATGGCAAATAGCTTCACCGTTTTGATTCTCCCTTCCTGAAGCTTGCCATCTTTCCAGGATCCGTGGAGGTACAATTCACTTTGAGGAAAAACAAACAACTCCACATTACTACCCTCATTTTCAACTTGTTTTTGCTTTAGAATAAAGTCTTTGATTGAAGCAGAAAATTTATCGGCATCCGTACCCGCTTGCAATTTGAGGATAGTACTTGGTCCGTTATTTCCCCAAAAGCCAAGCCATTGGTTGTACGGCTTATCAAACATGACTTTGTAAGGCAAAATGTACTCAAACCGATTTGGGACATTATTTTTCAAATCCGCCAAAACACCCTGAACAACATAGAGCTCCCTTCCGTCATTGGAAACCATTTCGACTGATTCGCCGATGACGTCGGTTTTTCCGAAAAGCTTGATTGCAGCATCCTCGGTCAAAACAATATGAGACTTATCTGTCAGTGCTTTTTCTCGGTTGCCATGGACAAAAGGATACTGCAAGATCTGCAGGTAATCAGCCCCGGCATAAAATCCGGTGAGTTTGACCCGCTTATCTCCGCTGACAAACAGGTGCACCTCGTCCCAAGAGTAAGTCGCTGCTTTTTCTACTTCCGCGAGATTTTCTTTCATCGCTTCGGCAAGAATTCCCGGAGTGGATGTGGTGGTAAAGATCTCCGAACCGTAGGTCTGATGCTCCATGACCCGATAGGCCTGCTCGATCTCAGGCAGTCCTTTTCCGACTTCGAATTCACTTTTGATCCAGAGTCCTATCTGAATAGCAGCCCACAATCCGAGCGATAGTCCGACGGTATTGATCAGAAAAGTGAGCTTGTGCTTGGTGAAGCCACGCAGGGCGATTTTGATGTAGTTGGATAGCATGGAGGTAGGGAGGTTAGGAGGTTGGGAGGTAAGGAAGTTTGGAGGTTTGATAGTTTGATAGTTTGATAGTTTGAAAGAATTTTGATGATCTAAACCAATTCAATAAATTGATTTTCAAATCTTTAAACCAAGTAAATCCCTCCTTTTATGGAAAATTTTAAATTCGAAAAACTCAGAATTTGGCATTCAGCTATGGATTTTGGAGAGTTGATTTTTGACACCTCAGCCAGATTTCCGACTGATGAAAAATACAATTTGACTTCTCAAATACGGCGAGCTGCGGACTCGATAGCCTTAAATATTGCAGAAGGTTCCACTGGCCAATCCCACAAAGAATTCCGGAAATTCATTGGGTATTCCTTGAGATCATTGGCCGAAGTGGTCACTTGCCTGCACAAGGCAAAAAGGAGGAAATACTTGAATGAGGAGGAATTCTCCTCATTTTACAGCCAAGCTTTTACCCTGATGAATAGTATCGGTGCATTCAGAGCAACTTTGGTAGTCAAGAGAGCTTCAAAACCTAAAGAACCCAAGACTTAACCCTTGCTCAATTGGCCTGACAACCCACCAAACATCCTAACCTCCCTGCTTCCTTACTTCCCTGCTCACACATGAAACTGCTCCCTGATATTCTCAGTCACCACTTTTCCATCAAATAGATTGATGATTCGGTGTGCGTAGTTGGCGTCATGCGGAGAGTGCGTTACCATCACAATGGTGGTTCCTTCGTTGTTGAGTTCTTCTAAAAGACGCATTACTTCTTCTCCATTGGTTGAGTCCAAGTTACCGGTAGGTTCATCGGCGAGAATCACGGATGGCTTGGCGACAATCGCTCTGGCAATAGCCACGCGCTGCTGCTGACCACCGGATAGCTGCTGAGGAAAGTGATTTCTTCGGTGCATGATATTCATGCGAGTGAGGACTTCTTCTACTTTTTTCTTACGCTCCTCAGAAGGAAACTTCAGATAAAGCAAGGGCAACTCCACATTTTCGAAGACAGTCAACTCATCAATCAAGTTGAAGGACTGGAAGACGAAACCAATGTTACCTTTTCTCAAAGCAGAACGCTGACGCTCAGAAAATTTGGCCACCTCATTATCCAAAAAGTAATATTCTCCACCATCAGGGTTATCCAATAGACCAATGATGTTCAACAAGGTGGACTTACCACATCCTGAAGGGCCCATGATGGCTACGAATTCGCCTTTTTTGATTTCAATTTGGATGCCATCCAGCGCGGTGGTTTCCACTTCCTCGGTAGCATAGAGCTTGCGAAGGTTGACGGTTTTGATTACGTTTTGCATAGTGTTGTTTGATGACCGATGACCGATGTATATTTTTTACTTTTTAAATTTTATTTGTTTGTAGGATGCTATTGACACCTAAACAGTTGCTTTACCAACTCATTTAAGTTCCAAAACTTCGTTGTCTCCAAAATTTTCATATCCGCTGACGATAACTTTTTCACCTTCGACCAAGCCTTCAAGGACCTCGTAGAATTCAGGATTTTTTCTACCCAATCTGATCGTACGTTTTTCTGCTATTTCAGTGGATGGATTCAAGACAAAGACCCAGTTACCTCCTGTATCTTTGAAAAATCCTCCTGTTGGAAGTAGCAAGCTTTGCTCACTTTGACCGAGTTCCAGACGAATCCGTACACTTTGACCCCTTCGGATTCCTTCGGGACTTTCTCCCGGGAATACCATGTCCACCTCAAAGCGTCCGTTGGTGATGGTTGGGTAGATTTTGGAGATTTCCAGTTCATAATCCTGCCCGCTGAGCGTAAATTTCCCCCTTAGTCCCTGACTGATTCGAGGAAGGTAAAGTTCATCGATCGGTACACGGACTTTGAATTCATCCAGAATGTCGATCTGTCCGTAACGTTGACCGGGGTTGATCGCCTGTCCGATTTCCAGTTGCTGAGGAGTAGCCAATTGTCCGGCGATTGGTGCAGTGATCACGAGGTTGTTCAGAATATTACCAACCCCATTTAGCGATGCATTCATTCTGCCTTCGGACTGCCGAAGCTGATTGAGCTGAAAAGACCTGGCAATCGAGTCATTGCGGTAGGATGTATAAGTAAGTTTTCTTCGTTTTACATTGTATTCATACTGCTCCTTCACCTCTTCAAATTCCCTGTCGGAGACGAGTTTCTTCTCGTGCAATTCCTTAAAGCGCTTGTATTGTGGCTCAAGCAGGCTGATCTGATAATCGATTTCAGCCAATTGTCCCTGTTGATTGAGGTCGTTTTGATCGAGAAGAAGTCGGGTCTGCCGAAGGTTGTTGATTTGCTCATAGAGCATGGTCTCCCGTTGCATCACGTCAAGTTGGAGATTTGAGTTGGTCAAGACGAGAATGGTGTCCCCCTTTTTGAGCAAAGCACCAGACTCACGGATGACTTGATTGACCATTCCTCCTTCGATCGCGTCTAAAAATACGGTTCGTGCAGGTTCGATCTGACCCGATACCAAAATGTAATCGGTAAACTCCCCTTTGGAAACTGTGGCGATACTCAGCCTGTCCTTATCCACATTCATCGTGGATCGGTGATCTGCAAATCCTATTTGGTAAATAATTCCTCCCAATAAAACCACTCCACCAAAGATGGCCGCGATTCGTCGGGGGGTCCAGGTTTTCTTTTCTAATTTTCTATCCATTGCTTGAAAATGCCCTACTTGGCTAGAGTCCTTTATGCCAAATGATGTGCCATGCAAAAAATAGCCTTTGGGTACTCAAAATCACGATTTGCCAAAAATTGATTTTTCAAGTCTCGAACAATTTCGTCCGCCACCGAACAAAAGTGGATCAAAGGCGGATTTTTTTTCCTAATTTTTTCTAGGAATCTAAGAATCCAAAAACGGCTGAAATCGTCCGAAAATGGCACTTTTCACTTCATTTCCCGAACAATTAAAAATCGGCAAACTTTTGGAACAGGGAGTTAAAGGCTTGCAATTAATAAAAGACCTCAAAATCCCAATTTTATGAATGATCAAAAATTTGGTAAAATCCTCATCGTCGATGACAACGAAGACCTGCTAAAAGCAGCAAAGATTTTTTTAAAGCGCCATTTCGCTCAGGTGGATACCGAAACCAACCCAGACTTACTCCCAATTCTGACACATAATGAAAGCTACGATGTTATCTTGCTTGATATGAATTTCACCAAAGATGTGAGTTCGGGTCAGGAGGGGTTCTATTGGTTGGACCGGATCTTGGAATTGGATCCATCAGCAGTGGTGGTTTTGATCACAGCCTATGGAGATGTTAACCTCGCAGTGAAAGCAATCAAAGAAGGAGCAACGGACTTTGTCCTCAAACCATGGGAAAATGAACGATTGCTCGCAACACTCAATTCTGCACTAAATCTTCGCCAAAAAAAGCTTGAAATTAACTTGCTTACTGATCAGAAAAACACCCTTCAACAGGACTTGGACAATAAATTCAAAGACATCATCGGTCAAAGCCCGGCGATGCAAAAGGTTTTTAAAACCATAGAGCGAGTGGCCAATACGGATGCGAATGTCTTGATTTTGGGTGAAAACGGAACCGGGAAGGAACTGATCGCACGCGCGATTCACCGACATTCGAGAAGGAACCGGGAGGCATTTGTCGGAGTTGATTTAGGCTCAATCACTACTACCCTCTTTGAATCTGAGCTTTTTGGTCATAAAAAGGGATCATTTACCGATGCAAAAGAAGATCGGGCGGGAAGATTTGAACAAGCGCATAAGGGTACGCTTTTCCTCGACGAAATCGGCAACTTACCTTTATCCCTTCAGGCCAAACTTTTGGCAGTGCTGCAAAATCGCCAAGTTACCCGAGTGGGCGCCAATCGGCCGGTTGATGTCAATATCCGGCTGATCTCTGCGACTAATATGCCGATACATGACATGGTTTATGACAATAGTTTCCGTCAGGATTTACTATATCGAATCAATACGATCGAAATCCAACTACCTCCTTTGCGCGAGCGAATCGAGGATATTCCAGTTTTGGCAGATCACTTCATTTCCTTTTATTCCAAAAAATACAATAAAGATATCCGCAAGGCTTCTGAACCTCTGATCAAACGGATGTCTAAATACCATTGGCCGGGCAATATCCGGGAGCTACAGCACAGCATCGAGCGGGCGGTGATCATGAGCAATCACAGTGTGCTTCAGCCGGAAGATTTGTTTTTGCAAAAGATGGCTCAACCCGATCAAAAGGAAGAATCAGTGAGTTTGGAACATTTAAACATCGAGGATGTGGAGCGAATCCTCATTCGCAAAGCCCTTCAAAAGCACAATGGTCACATCACCCGTGCTGCGGATGAGTTGGGTTTAACTCGTTCATCCCTGTATCGAAGACTGGAGAAATATGGTTTATAAGCGATTTTCGATCGGAATTTCCCTGCGCATTATTCTGATTGTAGTTAGTATTTTTTTAGGCATTTGGCTGCATTATGTGCAGGAACTTTGGCTGGCACCGGGTATTTTGCTTTTGGTGACTGGATTCCTGACCGGGGAAATGATCTACTATGTCAACTCGATTAACCATAAGCTTGCGCGCTTTCTGGACTCCATTCGGTTTATGGACTTTTCTTCCTCTTTTACCTCCGACAGCAAAATGGGAGGCTCATTTCGGGAAGTAAACATGGCATTCAATGAGGTCATGGAAGTCTTCAAGCAAACTCGGGCGGAAAAGGAAGAACAGATGCTTTTCCTGCAGGTCATCGTTCAGCATATCAATACAGGAATAATTTCCTTCAATACCGAAGGCAAAATCGGCATCATCAACAATGCTGCAAAACATTTACTTCAGATCCCTCAATTCAGAGACATCAAAGATTTGGGGAAACTATCTCCCAAACTCCTGAGAGAAGTGGTCGAGATGAAACCCGGGCAACGGATTTCGTTTAAGGTAAACGCTAACTTACACCTGATCGTACAATCCGCTGCCCTTAAAATGGGAGGGAAAAGTTGGACCCTGCTTTCCTTACAAAACATCAATGCAGAGCTCCAGTCCAACGAGCTCGAAGCCTGGCAAAACCTGACCAAGGTGCTCCGACACGAAATCATGAATTCGATCACGCCAATTTCGAGTTTGGTCGACTCGCTACGTACAATACTTGATGAAGACAGCTACGTGCAGCAGGAGGGATTTTTGATTAAAAAAGACGGTTTTAAGGATATTCAGGAAGGTTTGGATACGATTGCAAACCGGAGTAGAGGTTTGGTCACATTTGTCAATGCCTACCGCGATTACACCAATATCCCGGAACCCAAGAAGGAATTGGTACAGGTTCGGAATCTTTTTGAAAATGTCACCGGGCTGATGCGGGAGGAATTAAAATCCAATCAAATTGACATTCAAACGGAACTGTTACCGGAAGAAACCGAGGTGCTCTGTGATGCGGATCAAATCTCCATGATTCTCATCAATCTGATAAAAAATGCCTGCGAATCTGTCCAAAATCAAGCAGATCGATCCATAATCCTTCGGGGCATTTGCCAGGGCGATATGGGGACTATGATCCAAGTAGAAGATCATGGTGCGGGAATTATTCCAGAGGCTTTAGAATGGATCTTTGTCCCTTTTTATACTACCAAAAAGACCGGATCAGGCATTGGGCTGGCTATTTCACGGCAAATCATGAACCTACACAGAGGAAGTTTACAAGCCATATCCATCCCTGGAGAAAAGACCGTTTTCACTATGAATTTTAAGTAGTTGATTGCACTTTTCAATCAATTCATACCATTAAATACAATTTATTGTCTACAAATGACAATATTTAGATGGAATGGTTGTAAATTTTTTAAAAAAAAAACGCATGAATAACCAAGAGATAAGAAATGCGGCTTTTCAGCTGGCAGGATTGATTTATGGAATTTCACTTGACGGAGTAGTCACCAAAAACGAGTACGAGGCGTTGAAAAGTTGGTGTCTGGAAAATGAACCTCTTTGCGAATTGGAATTATTTCAAAAGCTCTACAGAGAAATCAAACCTATAATCGATGACGGAAAGGTAAATAGTGAAGAGATCGAAGCGTTAAAAACCATCATTACCAGATTTCTGGAGGCAAATGGGGAAGATCAAGAAGTAGCTCCAAACATGTATTTCTTGAATGGCATTTTCAAAGGTATTCTGGCGAGTGGCGATGTCAATACTTATGAAATCTACAAGTTGAATCAATGGCTGGAAAAGAACGAACACCTGAAAAAATCAGCCCCCTTCGATGAGCTTTTTACTCTGATCGCAGCTGTGCTTGAGGATAAAAAAGTAGACGATGCCGAAGCCGTGAAATTGAAGGCATTTTTCGCCAAATTGATAAAGTAGAAAAAATCTAATGGTCAGCTTTCTTACCACTTTCCTAAATCCTTTGCTGTTTGGGTCAAGAGACCAAAGAAGCATGATTAGGGTCTTCCAGAATAAATTTTATCAATCTGATTTTGTCACTCGGATAAAAGCAGACAAGCAAGTTCTGAATTATTGAAATGCAGGAAAACAAAATTCATTTTTGGGAGAAAATGCTGAATTCCAATTCCTGCAACTGTTTGAAAATGGGATTTTTTAATAAAGGATTTATCGCCTACCAAACCGGAAAAATCCAAACCTCACTTCTGGATCTTCAGTTAGAAATATGGATCTATTTACTGCCCGAAATCGAGTGATTTTGGGCAGTTGATTTTATCTGACAAATTGGATTGTATTCAAATTGAACGTATTCCAAATGGAAACATCCTCCTCAGGCAGAAATACAATATAAAGATCCTGAAAATCCTGCTTTGCCGTCAACTTTACCTTCACAGGGAAATATTGACCATCTGAGCCTTTCGGCCGATCCTCTTTGCTTAAAAGCGGAGTTTCTCCCACAACTTCTCCTTCGGGGCTTCCCAGTCGTAGTTGGAGTTTTCCTTTGGTATTACCCGGATTTAAAGCAAGCTCCAAGGAAGAAATATCGGTTAGATCCAGCTTTTCAAATTTGATCCAAGCCTCTTTCGCTGTGAACTTTACAAATTGAAATTGAGGCCCATTGGCTTTGGCCACGTCCTGAAGTTGATCGGCTGAAGCGGCACGAACCAAACTATTCCTCAAAGTCAATTGCTCCAGTGCCTTTTGCGGAGGTATTCCATTAGCTCCTTTATCTTCATATCCGGCCTGAATGAGATAATACCCCTCCGGATTTTGTGTTTTGTCCAACTTAAAGTTTCCTGAAAGAGGCAAAGTACCCCTTCCCGCCTGTGGATTGGCAATACCCAAAATAAACGCTACCATTTTATCTACCTGTTCGGCTTCCAATTGCGGATGACCAGGCATGACACGCTCTCCCCATACTCCTCCGCCACCGTTGATGATCTTTCCGGTCAGATAGGTTTTGGCATCGGCTTGATTCAGGTATTTTTGGGACACAGCGGTATAATTTGGCCCGACAGATTCCTTCTCGACCGCATGACAGGCCTTGCATCCCGCTTGGATGATGTAGGATTCTCCCGGATGAATTTGCTCCTGCTGATGGCCGATCTGGATGAGATCATATCCTCCTTCCAAATAATCAATATTGAAATTCACTCCGGATGAATCTATTTCACCATCTTCTAGATCGCTTACATTGACTTGATAAGCCACCGATTCAGGACCGAAGTAAAAGCTTTTGTTTCCTTCCCAATCGATCGCAACACTTGGCACTTCATTCCCAACTTTTACTTCCAAAACTGCCTCGGAACTTGCTCCATCCTGATCTTTTACGGTCAGTTTAACGGGATAAACTCCCGGTTTTTCAAATTCGAATACCAGATTAGGCTCAGTGGCCTTTTTCCCATTTCCAAAATCCCATTCAAAGGAAAGCTGATCTCCGGGATCGAAATCCAAAGTACCTTCGGATGAAAAATTAACGACCAAAGGTACTGCGCCGACTAATTTGTCTGCCGAAGCCTTCACATTTGGTTTTCTGTTCCCTGAGGCAAATTCAATTCGGTAGATCCCTGAATCGTCATTATGGGCACTCCAAAACGTCCCATATTCCAGCACATAAAGCGACCCATCTTTGGCAAACTGTATATCAACAGGCTTATCAAAAACGGTAGAAGGCATAAATCGCTCCATGGTATCGTATTGGAAATCTTCGGTCAGCGAAACCGTGAAAATCCAGTTCCGCATCCAGTCATAAAAGATGGCCTTCCCATCAAAATAGCCCGGAAAACGAACCTCAGAAGCATCATAATCTTCCCTATAGTAAACCGGGCCGGCCATGGCGTTCCTCCCTCCTGTTCCCAGCATCGGAAACTCCTCTGATTCATCATAGGGGTACCAAATCAAAGCGGGAGTTGCCGGAGGTAAGATCTTCATACCGGAATTATTGGGCGAAGTGTTTTTTGGAGCTGCGGGATCAAATTCATAAAGGCTCTGCTGCTTCTCAAAATCGTACTTCCAATAGGGTTTGTTGTTTCCGACAAAGTACGGCCAGCCAAAATAACCGGGTTTGGTAGCCAAGTTAAACTCATCGTGTCCTTTGGGGCCTCGTCTCATGCTATCGATGGATGCATCGGGTCCTACTTCACCCCAGAATAGGTTGCCATTTCGCTGATCCACCCCTATCCGGAAAGGGTTTCGATTCCCCTTGACATAGATTTCAGGCCGTGTGTTGAGTGTTCCTACCGGGAAAAGATTGCCTTCAGGAATGGTATAAGTTCCATCAGGTTGCGGCGTGATTCGAATAATTGAACCTCGCAGATCGTTGGAATTTCCGGCCGTTTTTTGCGCATCCACATTGGCGGGTCGACCGGATCTTTCATCTATCGGATTGTAACTATCCGATTCAAAGGGTGTCGAATCATCTCCTAAACTCAAAAATAAATTCCCTTTGGAATCAAACTCCAAAGAGCCTCCCGAATGGCAGCACCCCCTAAAAACAGGGACTTCCAACAGGATTTTCTCGGTGGATTTATCCAAGAGCCCATCGACCAGCGTAAATCTTGAAAGCAGGTTAATCTCCAACTCACCAGCTGGTGAATAATAAAGGTAAATCCATTGATTTTCAGTGAATTTTGGATCTTTGGCTAATCCCAACAAACCGTCTTCTGCCTGCTCATATACGTCTAAAAAACCGACTTCTTCGACCACTCCAGTTTCGGAAACGTACCTTCTGATCTTTCCGGCACGCTCAATAAACAACACGTCGAAATTATCCAAAACCTCCAATTCCATAGGCTCATTGAGTTTTTCGACAAGGGTGATTTTTGTAAAACGACTTTCTTCAGGTCGGATTGTTGCGAAGGGATCTTCGTCTTTTTTGGCACAACTCCACAGGATCAGCCCCAACAGCCCCAGTGCCCCTATTTTCTTGATCATAAATCAGACAGCTAATTTTGGTTCCGTCAAGATAAAGAAATCAGAGAAAATAGAAATACTCCATTTTAGAAGAAGATGATAGAGGAATTACTTGGTCCATTTTACCCGGAGTCAAAAAGGAAAGTCCAAGTATCAACTGCTTATTTTTGAAATCTTCCTTCCCTAAAAAAATTTCAAATGTGTAGTTGCCCTCGTTCATTTCCCGCTTGTGTTATAATTTAGTCCGCCCTTCAAGCCAAATCCGGAACTTAGCTGAGCCTGTGCCACGGAAATAGAAGAGAATAGAAGCAGCAGGACTAAGAGTGATTTTCCGTCGTAATTCAGGATCCAAGGCATTTGGTTAGAATTTGGTCGAAATCGATTAGGAAAATGTAATCCAGGCGACAATCCGGTTTTGTTTCGGTCCCGTATCTAGCTTTAAATGAATTAAGAGCTTTTAAGAGTAGGTTGCGAACAGAAGCATCCGATTGCTTGTTTATCTTTAGATAAAAAGTTGACCAAGAAAAATAATTTAAGTTTATAGAATCTGTACCAGATGCAAAATTTGCAAAAAACACCCATGATAATGATCACTTTACTAGTCAGCCTGCTAATGGCTTGCGGAAATACTTCCGTGGAATCAAAGGAGGTTTCCAACTCTTCCTCAGGTGAGCAGAAGAATGTTGTTTTCTCCTCAAAAACCCAATTGGCGACCTTTGCTGGAGGTTGTTTTTGGTGTGTAGAAGCTCCATTTGAGGATCTGGACGGGGTGATTTCTGTCATTTCCGGCTATGCCGGTGGCAAAGAAAAAAATCCTACGTATGGGGAAGTATCCTCCGGAAAAACCTCCCATAAAGAATCGGTACAAATCACTTTTGATCCGGAGGTAATCAGCTATGCTGAACTGGTGGATATTTTCTGGCAAACGTACGATCCGACTGATGTCGGCGGCTCATTTTATGATCGGGGTCCGCAGTATGAATCAGCTATTTTCTACCATGATGCCGAGCAAAAGAAAGTAGCCGAAGACTCAAAAAGCAGACTAGATAAATCAGGTCGTTTCAAAAAACCAATTGCAACACCAGTGATCAAGTACACGAATTTCTATGCAGCCGAGGATTACCATCAGGATTATTACAAAAAGAATCCCACGGAATATTATGCTTACAGAAATGGAAGCGGAAGAGATGCTTTCATCAAGGCTCACTGGCCTGAGTTAAGTGAAAAAAAATATCAGGCTATTCCAAAGGCTGAACTTAAAAAGACCCTCACTCCACTTCAATATCAAGTGACCATGGAAAATGCGACAGAATATGCATTCCAAAATGAATACAACGGCAATAAAGAAGATGGGATCTATGTATGCATTGTTTCCGGTGCTCCACTTTTCAGTTCCAAAGACAAGTACGAGTCCGGTTCAGGGTGGCCGAGCTTTACCAAGCCGATCGATGCACGAGTGATCGATAAGCCTATCGACAAAGAATTGGGAATGTCCCGGGTAGAAGTACGTAGTAAACTGGGTGGCAGTCACTTGGGACATGTGTTCTATGACGGTCCTGCACCTACTAACCTAAGATATTGTATGAATTCGGCAGCGATGAAATTCATCCCTAAATCTGAGATGCAGGCAGCCGGCTACGGAGATTATATATGGTTAGTGGATTGATTGTTTGAAAAGGCTATCGTGATCGGTAGCCTTTTTTTTGATAAAACTGGGCTAAATTTTTACTGAAAAATTAAATCAATCTTCTAAAAGTCAGGTTTACCCGCGGTTCCAGGATTTTTTTTGTCTTTGGAATCTGATGTTCCCAATGATGTTGACTTTCTCCGGTCATGAGTAAAAGACTTCCGTGAGTCAGGGGGATTTCAAGTTTATGATTTTTTGTATCATAATGTCGGATCTGAAAGATCCGCGTTGCACCAAAAGTGACGGAGGCAATACTTGGATTTCTCCCCAAAACAGCCTCATTGTCCCGATGCCAACCCATGCTATCCTGTCCATTTCGATAATAATTACAGAGAACATGGGTGAATTCCACTCCGGTAAAATCCAAAAGTCTATCTTTCATCTCATTTAATTCGGCTGTCCAAGGATGGGGAATCATGGAAATTCCCGAGTAGCCATAGGGGCGACCCGCATCTCCATACAAGGCCGTCAGACGTGGCTGCATGACCATTTTTCCAAAAATACGAATGGGCTCCTGACGCCAATTCAGACTATCAATCAAGATTTTAAAGTAATAATCAGACACTTCCTTCGAGAAAAAGTCAGGGTAAAAAACCGTTTCTCCCTGAAAAGGCAGAAGATTAGAATAGTCTGGATCGAAAATAGACTGCTGCATCACTTAGAAACTATTTTAAATTCAACAGGTTTATTTTTTCCAAGACTCATTTTTGAATTTTGACGGCATTATATTTAGTCAAATTAATTTTGACTTGAGCTATGAAAAAATTTGGTTGGATCGCTGGTCTGATTCTTGTGCTTGTACTCGGAATCTTTTTTTGGTGGAAATTCTATTTTGTATTCGGTGAGGGGGTAAAAGCCGGCAGCCTCAACTATTTTGTGAAAAAAGGGGTGATATTCAAGACTTGGGAAGGCCGGATGGTACAGGAAGGCTTTCAAAGTCCGACTTCAGGAGCCTTGCAAAGCAATGAGTTTAGGTTTAGCGTAACTGATCCGGAAGTTGCCGCAGTTTTGGAGCGCAATTCAGGAAAACACCTGGAATTGCGCTACCAAGAATACAACGGAATGCTCCCCTGGAGAGGAACGAGTGTATTTGTCGTCACTGAGGTAATCAACGCGAGCGAATCAGGGAAAACTGACGGTTCTGCACTACCCTATGACAACTAATCAGGGCTTAGTCCAATAATCTACCACGGTGACTTTGTCCAAATGCGGCCCTAAAATTCCTCCGAAAACTTTATGTGCTGGGTGAGGTAAGTAAGCATCACGGTCAGCAGCAGAGTGAAAAGTCAGGGTAAAGGCATGAGTCAAACCTTGGTTTAAGCCTTCAGGACTGGAATTGATACCCCACTCAAATCCTTTGATTTCAGAGATTTGTGAGGGCAAAGCCTTGAAGGCATCAATTACCCCCTGAATATCTTCTGGCTTGGAGGTTTCTTTAAATCCGAATAGGACTACATGTCGGAGGACGGAATCAGGCATAGCTACTTCTTGGTAAATAGGTTGAGTTTCAGGTAAAATTTCTTCAATGCTTTCTACTGATTTGGGCTGATTACAAGACCAAATAAGAATAAACAGAACGAGATAGCTTAATTTTTTCATGGAGGGATTTTTCCCGAAACTAAAAAGAATTTGGCTTTATTGAGCAAAAAATAAAAGAACTGGGTCAAATTCACCCTTTTCACCTTCAAATCTGCTACTAATGAGAATTGCCTTTTTCAGTGCAAAATCCTACGATCGGGATAGTTTTGATCTGTTTTTAAAAGGCTCGGGTCATGAGATCATGTACTTTGAAGCCAAACTGGATAAGCATACCGTGTATTTGGCTGAGGGCTATTCGGCAGTGTGCGCTTTTGTCAATGATCAAATTGATGCCACCAT
Organism: Algoriphagus boritolerans DSM 17298 = JCM 18970; assembly: GCF_900108085.1. Lineage (GTDB taxonomy): Bacteria > Bacteroidota > Bacteroidia > Cytophagales > Cyclobacteriaceae > Algoriphagus > Algoriphagus boritolerans. The sequence goes on along the minus strand of NZ_FNVR01000001.1, from coordinate 223,104 downwards.
TCTAAAGAAATTAGATCAACTGAAAATTAAATTAATCGCACTTCGCTGCGCAGGCTATAATCAAATCGACTTGGAAACGGCTGCGAGCCTGGGAATCTGTGTCGTTCGAGTTCCAGCCTATAGTCCGGAAGCAGTAGCGGAACATGCATTTGCCTTGATCTTAACCTTGAGCAGAAAGACTCACAAAGCCTACAACCGGGTCAGAGAAAACAACTTTTCACTGGAAGGCCTGACTGGGATCAACATTCATGGTAAAACCATCGGTGTGATTGGAACTGGCGCCATTGGAAAGGCATTTTGCCGAATTGCTAAAGGGTTTGGCTGTAAAATTCTTGCTTTTGATATCGCAGAAAGCGAAGAAATGAAAGAATTGGGAGTACATTATCTTCCACTGGATGAGGTCCTTTCGAGGAGTCATATTATTTCGCTGCACTGCCCGCTTACCCCGGAGACACGACACCTGATCAATTCAAAAACGATCTCCAAGATGATAGATGGCGTGGCGCTGATAAACACCAGCCGAGGAGCATTGGTAGATACCAAAGCGGTCATCAGAGCCCTCAAAAATCATAAAATTGGCTATTTGGGAATCGACGTATACGAACAGGAAGAACATATTTTTTTCAAAAACCTTTTGGAAGAAATCATGCAGGACGAGCAGATCGCACGACTGATGACATTTCCCAATGTCCTGGTGACGGGACATCAGGCCTTTCTGACAAAAGAGGCTTTGGAGCAAATTGCCAAAATTACACTGACAAATATTACAGCATTTGAAAGAGGAGAAAAATTAATTAACGAAATCAAAGCCTCTTAAAAGCAAAAATCCCCGCCGGTTAGCCTGCGGGGATTGATGTTAGGTAGCAAAGTTGATTAACCTACAACTTTTACGTTTACGGCGTTGATGCCCTTCTTACCCTGTACCAAGTCATACTTCACTTTGTCATTTTCACGGATCTCGTGAACCAAGCCACTGTGATGTACGAATACGTCTTCACTGTTGTCTGTTGGTGTGATGAATCCAAAGCCTTTGGTAGTGTTAAAGAATTTTACTGTTCCTTCATTCATGATTTCTTAAATTTTGATTTGATTTTACTCGGTTTTGATTGGATTGTGTTGAATTTGTTTTTTTGACAATTGGCGGTTCAGGAGGAGTATCGGAAAAGTTTCCAAACTCATCAACGTAAGCGATCATATTGTCGAGGCTTCCGTCTTTAGGCTGGTGTTTGCGATCCAGCTTTTTTTCGAGTTTTTCTTTTTGTTTCCGCTTCTTCAGCTCTGCCTTTTGCTTTTTAATGAACGTGTTTTGATTTTTTGACATTAGCCAGTTTTTAGTTTACAAAAGTGATGGCGTGACCGACTTTGCCGGCCCGTCCAGTCCTGCCGATACGATGGATGTAAGCATCCATGGTCATCGGTAGCTGATAATTGATCACATGAGAGACATCAGCTACATCGATTCCTCTCGCAGCCACATCAGTAGCTACCAGCACCCGTATATTCCCTTTCTTGAAATCTTCGATCATTCTGTTTCGAAAATTCTGGGATTTATCTCCATGAATCTGTCCTGCAGCGATGCCGACCTGATTCAACTTTTTCGCCAGCCTGTCGGCCAGTCTCTTAGTTTCTGTAAACAGGATTACTTTATCCAATTCAGGCTTCTTGAAAAGTCCGGAAAGGAGGTCAAACTTCTCAGCACCAGCCGGCACCTGGATAGTTTGCTGTTCGATATTTTCATTGGTTCCACCCGAGTTTTCCACCTTTACTTCGATGGGATTATTCAAAAGAGCAGAAATAAGCTGCATTTGATTTGGCTCCAAAGTCGCTGAAAAAAGCAGGGTCTGATCACGCTTTCCGATCAGGTTTATCAGTTTCTTCACATCGTTGACAAATCCCATGTCTAGCATCCGGTCAAACTCATCGAGTACGAGGGTAGTGACTTGATTCAGCTTCAACAGCTTTCTGTCAGACAGATCCAATAGTCTCCCCGGAGTGCCTACCACCACCTGAAGCTTCCGCTCCAGCTGCTTGTAATCAGAATTGATATTGGTTCCACCGATAAATGTGGCCGAATACAATTGTAATCCTACCACCAGACTTTTGAACTCCTCTTCAATCTGAAGGGCCAGTTCCCGGGTCGGAGTGACCACCAAAGCCGTATAATTTCTGGAATCCTTCAATGCATGCTCAATGATCGGAATCAAAAAAGCAGCAGTCTTACCGGAACCGGTCTTAGAAATCGCCATTATGTCGCGCCCTTCGAGCAGGGGCTGAATGGATTGCTCTTGGATTGTGGTCAGCGTTTGATAGCCTTTTGCCAGAATATTGGCCAAAAGTCTCGGATTTAGGTTTAAGGTCTCAAATGATTTTTCGGTACGAAAACCAGCCTGACCGCTTGGTTTGGCTTTTTTGACAAAAAGCCTTGGATCCAATGTGGACTCCTTTTTCTTTTTCACTTGTCTTCTGTCCATATTCCCTGGCCGGGAAGAGTTGGAAGGCACTGTGTTTTTTCTGGTATTATTCATGTTTTGGTAAATCAAGCTTTGGCAGGTACCATCTCAGAATTGCCCAGAAAACGGAGCATTTCAAAGTGCGACTTCAAAGCGTGAAAAAATGTCTTTTTTGTATGATAAGGGATGTTGTATTCAGCCGCAGTGGCCTTTACAATCGGTGCAATTTTCCGATAGTGTACATGACAGATATCGGGAAACAAGTGATGCTCTACCTGATGATTTAATCCTCCGATCATCCAGGCAAAAACCCGGCTTCCTTCGGAATAATTAGAAGTAGTAGCCAATTGGTGTAGCATGCGCTCACCTTCAATCATACCATGCTCATTTAATTCAGGAAAATCCACATTTGGCATGATGTGAGCCGTCTGGAAGACCAGCGAAATGCTCAAACCTGTGATAAAATGGAGTACTAAATAGGCCAGTAAAATTTCCCCCACACCAAAAGGGGAAAATGCGATAGGTAAGCCTAATATGAAGGCGAAATACACCACCTTCCAGGCAATAATCTTTAATACGGAGTTTCTGTAGACGTTTTTACCCTTCAGCAATCCCATATTGTAATAACGGGTCAAACGAACGAAGTCTTTGGAAGTCACCCAAGAAACAGTCGACAATCCATAGAAAAACCAGGTGTACCAGTGCTGATAAGGATGCAGTGAGTTCTTTTCTGCATTGGGTGAAAATCTCAGGAAAAACGGTGCGTTGATGTCATCATCGCCTTCTGAAATATTCGTGTAGGAATGGTGAAGCACATTGTGTTGTAATTTCCAAACTGTCGCATTTGCCCCTACCATATTGAGCGTATAGCCGAGGAGCCTGTTGACAGTAGGGTTTTTGGAAAATGATCCATGAATAGCATCATGCATCACGCCCATCCCGATTCCAGCCATTCCAAAACCACTAAGGATATAGCAAGCAAAGAGTTGCCAGGTTTGATTTGCAACTCCTGTCGTAATTAAAATGATGGGAGTGAAATAGAGTGACACCATGACAATGGTCTTGATGATCATTTCTCCATTTGCAAATTTTGATTTTTGGGTTGTTTTGAAGTAGTTGTTAACTCTGCTCTTTAGAGTTATTGAGAAATCAGATAATTCTGATTCCGAAAATCGGATCGTCTTAATAGGAAAGGTATTTAGGGTAAATGAAATCTAAAGTTCTCTTAAAGTTTGTAAACTGCAGGTTTTAATTCTGTAAATAACCGGAGTCATTTGATGAATTAAAAAAGTAGAAGAAAAAGAAGTAAAACCTGTAATGGAGAACTCTTGATTTGCTACTTAAGCAGGTGTATCACCGTTGCTGACTTGTCACCAAGTATCGAAAACATTTATTCGATACGACAAAGGTGGCGATAGGAAACCAAAATTCCTAATCCTGTTCCAAATTATCTATTCCATCTCCAGTTGACAATACCGTTGAAATGCAGCATTTCTACTTTATTATAGATCTGAATTGGTGTCAATTCACTCCTTCCCCAAGGCTCTTTACTCACAATCAGGAAGTGGAAATCCAGATTTCTATGCTTGTTTGGTCGGTATTTCAATCCTCCGTTAAATTGGCTGTAGCTCGGAAAATTATATTTGTTTGCGGCCGCATTCTTGGTATCAGAGAGCCAATGGAAACCTAGATGGCCATAAATAGAAATTGGTGTTTGCCCAAATCGATACTCAACATAGATCACCATTGCATCCACGGCTTCAAATCCTTCATTTCGTTCCCTTGGGACAAAGGTATACCAAGCATCTTTTCCCCATTCCCGAGGATTCAGCCATCGGCCTTTACCTCCCACGTGTGTATAATTAAGGTGAGTGATCCATTTTGGGTTTTTCCAACCTAATCTTCCAGAAACCGCATAATTCCGATCTTCCGGATCCTTGTATTTCCAATCCAAGACAGCATTCCCTCCTTGGCCCAATCCATGCTGAAAACCACCCTGCACACCAAAGGTGAAGATGCCCGATTCCACTTTTCGGTTTTTCTCAAACCCTGCCCAATAAGTCGAGAAAAGATTGTCAGCAAGGGTGTTGGAAAAATGAATTTTGGCGTCCTTTCCCAGTTTCCTGTCTACTTCCCAAATCCCCAGCCAGTCACTTTCAGTGTTTCCAAAATACTGTGCAGGTTTACCTGTAATCGCTCTTCCAACTGGATAAATCCCCACAGTTTCCCCTACCGCGAGCCATTCGCTGCTGCCCCTGATACTCAATTTTCCTATTCCCCAAACTGAAAATTTCCATAAAGAATCGGGTGCAAACCATGCATTAATGCCTTCAACCGCTGTAGGAGAAAGTCTTCCGTCCTGTGCATTGATCCAGTCTGAATTGATTCCCATCCTGCCTGCTGTAATTCCAATTTTTTTGGTCGAGTATTCCAGCGAAAACGTCTCCAATTTTCCAAAAAACTTATCTTCTGTATCTAAAAGATCAAAAAGCCCAGTCTCGTATCGGTTGGGCTGTCCCGTCCTGGGGTCAGGTCCCCCTATTTCCGAACTGGTAATATTGGCGAAAGTCCGGTAGCCAAGATGAAGCTTCCATTTTTGATCATAATTCAACACTGCCCCTAGATTAAAGCTCATTCCCAAGGCATAATCTTCCTTATAATCCTGTCCGGGATAATGCGTATTCATCCAGAAGGAACGAAAATGAAAATCCGGATTGACACTGACTTTCTTTTCCTCATTTTGGGCCAATCCATCGATAAACAAGCCAAAAACGAAGCCAATAAGAAGCGGAATTCGGTTGATCATTTGGATTTTGCCCGGGCTTCACGGATGGGTTTGAACGGACCAAACTTGTGCTGCTCTTCGGTAAATTCATCAGAAAATGGCCCGAATGGATGATCTACTGGTTTTTTTGATATATCAGGCCAGTCTTGTGACAAATCTTTTACAGGACGGTCCATACTATTGACATAGGCAGCTACATCCCAAGCTTCTTCATCAGAAATCATTGGATTTTCAAAAGTTGCCCCCAAAGGCATATTAGCCCTCACAAAGCCGGCAAATCTGGATAGCCGAAACAAGCCTGCTCCGTGATTGTAGCTGTTTTTCCCCCAAAGTGGTGGGTAGATATACCCCTTCCCATCCGGTCGGGGCATCCCTTGACCATCCGCTGCATGACAACTTTGACACTGCCTATCATAAACCAATTTGCCCCTAATCGGGTCAGCAGCACGATCCATAGCAGGAACTTCATAAATTCCGGATCCGGCTGGAATCTCCCCTTTTGGCACATCTTTACCCAACCAGTTGATGTAGGCAGCCATAGCGATCATTTCTTTTGAGTCTTTGGCAAGCGCTTGACCGTTTAGACTCCGCTCAAAGCAGTCATTGATTCGCTTGGTGATATCCTCCTCCGTTCCTGATCGAGCCCGCAGCTTGGGATAGGTTGACGCTACAGCCCCATAGTTATTTCCCAAAGGAACTGTACCGGCTTGGAGATGACAGTTTTGGCAATTCATTCCATTGGAAATTGCTTTTACCTTCCCGTTTGGACCAAGGTATTCGGATGTATTTGCTACGAGTTCCTTCCCATATTTAATATCCGCAGCATTGGGTTCGAAATCTACCGATGGCCAATCCGGGGCCCTCCACATTCCTGCCGGATCAGCCAGGGCTTTGGGGATCGGCACTTCGGCAACAGGCTGAGGAACGGCATTGTCTTCACCTGCAAGACTTGGCAGCTGGATGCCTGAGTAAGATAAAAACACAATAAAACCTATCACTCCAACTAAGGCTGTGGCTAGACCTAATAAAGCAACTAGCAAAGTGATCAGTTTGATGAATGGCTGCATCATGGAATTTTAGTCAACGGTAATATACAAAAATCACGATTTCCTGAATTCAAAAACTGTGACAGTGGTCACATGACACCAAAAGCATCAGGTCGAATGCCTGAAAAGGACCAATTCCGAGGAACTATTCGAGTGGAGAAATCATACTTTGGCAGTGAAAACAAGCTTATCCCCCACTTTGCCCTCCACCGAAAACCAAGATTCGCTTCTGTAAAGCCTTATTGAAATCCGGTCTCCCGCTACACACTCAGAAAGGTAATTTATAGCAAGCGAGTCAGGTCTCACTCCTTGATCAAAAAGTAAATTTTCCACCCACCGAATATAACTCGTATTGTTCACATGATAGTTGAGATCCAAATCGGAAAATCGAGCCTGCACCGTTTCCGTGGCGATTAAGTCCCCGGAAATGGAAATCTTCCCCGGTTGCCAATCCGGCTTTTTTGTCGGATCAAAAAGCTCGGATGGCAGAACCGATTCCGGTTTGAGGATTCGTTTGGATTCCGAATTCAGCAACAACCAGGAAGACATGGCTCGGGCCAACACTTCATCATTATGATCCAAAATCAAAAACTCCCGAAAAGCAAATAATTTATCCGCTCCCCGACCACCTGTGAAGAGCTGGATTTGTTGTCCCCATTTGGGAAATTCCAGTAGGTTGATTTCGAGTCGGGCTAGCACCCACATTTGATTGGATTCTTGAAGATTTCTCCCAAAATCAGCTGAATCCGCATGCTTCCAGGCAATCTCCTGCAGCAAATCAGCCAAGGAAGTCAGGCTGATTTTTCCGTCAGGCTGTACCTGAAAAGAACCCACTTCATAAGGAAGTTGAAACTGGAGATTCTCCGGAATTATCATGAAGCTGAAGCTATTTTGATTTTCTGAGGAATCAAAAAAACCTGTTTCCTAAAACTTGAAAGCAGAGTGATTCCTATCCCATTGACGGCAATTAGGGCAAAGGAAGTTTTCAAATCAAACAGTTCAGCAATAAATCCGATCAAAGGTGGTCCCAACAGGAATCCAAAGAAAGAAATCGTAGACACCAAAGCTAATGCAACACTGGGACTGTACAGTTTGGATCGCCCTGCGATGCTGTAAGAAAGCGGAATGATGGATGCAATCCCAAAGCCAACCAGCAAAAACCCAATCGTTGCCACCCAAATATTGGGGAAAGCTACCGACAAGGCTAATCCGATAAAAATCAAGGCACCACTAAGCTGTATGACAGCCACTTTGGTATATCGCGCTGCAAGTTTATCTGTGATAAACCTTCCGGATGCCATCGATCCCATGAAGGCAACATACCCCAGCGCTATCAGCGAAGGATCTGCCATAACTACTTTTTTGAAATAAACCCCACTCCAATCAAACATGCATCCCTCACACATCATTCCCAGAAAGGCTATCACTCCGATGCGCAGAAGCAAGGCGTCCGGCCGCTTCAGAACCAAACCTCCTCCTTCTGATACTTTTCGGTCCTTGACGATGAAACGTTGAGCAGTAAGAATAATCACAATCGAAATCCCAGTCACAATGGTGAAATGAAGTTCGGGTGCAAAACTCAGAAAAATCATCCCTGCTCCCAATCCAGCTCCCACAAATCCGGCTGTACTCCAAAGTCCGTGGAAAGAGGCCAGTATGCTTTTTCCCATTTGATCCTCCAGGTCCAGTGCTTGGGTATTCAGTGAGATATTCATCACATTACCTAGTAATCCATAGGTGATCAGTACAGGAATCAAAAATAAAATAGTGGGACTAAAGCCGATCAAAGGTAAAGTCATGGCGTAGGCAAAACTGCCAACCATGATCACTCTTCTACTTCCAAACTGATGAACTGCCCAACCTGCCAAAGGAAGTCCAAAGAGGGAACCCAAGGGGAGGAAAAGCAACATGGTGCCCAGTTCCCCTTCCGAAAGGTCAAATTTGGCCTGAATATCAGGAATCCGCGCAGCCCAGCTCGCGAAACAAAGTCCTACGAAAAAAAACATGGATCCAAGAGCTGTGCGGCGTTTAGACAGGTAATTCATTGTAATGGGAAAGTTTAATAGGCGGCCAAATTTAAAAATAATCGAATGGTTTTAGGGCTGTTTTTGAATTTGCAAAAACTATTATCCCTTTCCGCTGGTTCTGCCCGAAAACAAAGCTCATGGAATTTGTGATTGTAGGGGTCATCCTGATAACGATTATCGTTTTCATCAGAATCATCATCAAAAAAGTATTTAACTAAAAAGGCCACTTCCTTTCGAAAGTGGCTCGTGTCTTTAAGTTTTTTTAATTTGGAAGCTTGTCAGCAAACTTTCCATAGACCCAAGTACCGGCAAGGGCGGAAATTAAGGTAACCAATATGACGGTATACCCACTTCCGATCTGGGCAAATAAAGGTCCCGGACATGCGCCAGTCAAGGCCCAGCCGAGGCCGAAAATAAATCCTCCTATAACTTGTCCTTTTTTAAACACTTTATCCGGGATAACTATTTGCTCTCCATGAATAGATCTGATATTCAACCGCTTAATCAATTGGATGGAGATAATCCCCGTCACAATCGCAGATCCAATCACTCCATACATGTGGAAGGATTGTAGACGGAACATTTCCTGAATTCTAAACCATGAGATAATCTCTGCTTTGACAAAGACAATTCCGAAGATGGTCCCAAGAATCAGGTATTTTAGAAGCTCAAGGCCTTTATCGCGGTTTTGACTGAGATTGGGAGCCACACAATGCGGATCCTGTATTGCTGTTTTTTCTGCTACTTTCATATTTTTTAACTACTAATTTAGTATATCTATCTAATTAAAAACCAACTAATTTCATCAAAGGCTCCAACAGAACATGCGTCATCAGAAAGCCACCAATCATAAAGAAAATGGTTGCCACCAAAGATGGCCACTGAAGAGAACTGATCCCCATAATTGCGTGTCCTGAGGTACAACCTCCCGCATACCTGGTACCAAAACCGACCAAAAACCCTCCAACAACGAAGAATAACAGGCCTTTAGCTGTAAACAGATTGCTCCAAGAGAATATGTCAGCCGGTAGCAAAGCACTAAAATCAGTAATGCCCAACGCAGCTAAATCGGACTGCGTCGCTTCAGAAATAACGATCGTATCAGGGTTAGCCAAGAAATTCATCGCGATAAAGCCTCCGATGGCTGTTCCCAGGACAAACAGAAGATTCCAAACCTCCTTTTTCCAATTGTAGGAAAAGAAAGGTATACCTGCTGGCACGCAGGCCGCACAGATATGACGAAGTGAGGATGATATCCCGAAGGTCTTATTTCCCAAAATCAACAGTGCCGGTACAGTCAAGCCTATCATCGGCCCTGCCACGTACCAGGGCCAAGGCTGAGAAATCCATTCAATAAATCGGTTCATAGGTATTTAGTTATTTTCTTTTTTTAGTTAAAATCTGTAATCCAAAATCAAATTATAATTGGTCATATTCAGCCGATTAATCACATACTCAAGGGGAATCTTCCTGTCTCGGTCTTCTTTCTTATTCGCCACCAAAAACTGCAAATCAAGTCCTTTGAAGAGACCACTGAATCGATAATCAATTAATCCCGTGAAGTGATAATAATTTGGCAAGCCGTATTTATTCAATTCAATATTTTCCAGGTCCGGGGTTTGCACGTGGCTGACTCCCAGTGAAATTTTCATTTTCTCATGAATGAAGGTTTGATCATACAGAATTCCCAAAGCATGGACGCCTCCCATTCCTTCAAATCGCTCCCTCGGCATACTCACAAAGAACTTTTCCCTTCCCCACTCTCTGGGAAACAGAAATCTGCCGGTATCTGAAATTCCCAGGTAATTTAAAGTAAGCTCCGATTGCCCAAAATGAATTCCAGTTCGCAAACCCCCTCCGAAGGTTTTTTCACCCGGTAATGTGTAAGCACGAAATACCTCGGGATTCCCCCCGCCACCGACCGAAGACTGGTAAAATCCCTGAATCCCATAGAGAAACCTGCTTCCATTCTTAATCGATGAATTCCCTGTAGCTTCCGCAAAGGAGGTAGCGAAAATCCCCTCCGCCAGGTAAGTCCAAGACTTGAGCTGAAGCCCTTCTTTTTCATACTCCAAACCAACCACACCGATTCCTTTGGAGCCAAGGTGGTGGTGGTAGTCTTCATCCGAACCTGTAGGGTTTCTTCCGGTATCGTAAAGCCCTACCGATTCTTCTACAGAAAGCCATTCAAGCGACCCTCTCGAAATCAAATGCGTAAACCAAGCTCCTGTTAATCGTACCTTTCCAGGCCGATAATCCACAGATAAACCACTGAATAAATTTGGACGCATTCTATTGTCAGAGGCATTCAACAGTGGACTTTCGAAGTGATGTCTTCCAAACCAAGCGGAAACCTTCTCTTTCTCGAAAGAAATAAAGAACTCTTCCAAGCGGTCCATATCATGTCGGTTATCAGGATGATTCACATCATAGAGGGTCAGCTCATACCGATTTCGCAATCCGGTAGCAGGATCTACACGGGTCAGATTAGTTTCAAAGTGTCTGAAGACAAAGAACCCACTAAACCCAATCCCCAAGCCCTTCCATCTCGGGCTGAAATAACCCAAACCAGCGCCGGTACCCCAAGTGGAATAATCCAGCAAATCGGCTTGATTTTCAGTATGCATGAAATAGGATCTGAGGTGAAATTCGAAAGTTCCTGTTTTCAACTTATCTCCGAACAACATTTCATTGGAAGTTGAATCATGGGTGTTTTTCTCCTGATGTTGTGAATAGGCCGCAATCCCACCTAACAAGAGTAAGATTAATAGTGACGCCGTCGCTTTGAAAGCAAGTGCAAATTTCTCCATGTTGGGCTGCTAAATCATGTGACTTTGATCACATCGGATATCTTTAAATTAAAAATGGCAAGCCCGAAAGCTTGCCATTTTCACTGGAATAAACGGTTATTTACCTTATAGAAGCGTAGTTGGGCAGACGTAGTCCGAAATCTTAAACTTCTCAGAAGCTTTGATCGCCTGGAAGCCTCCGGCTATGTCGATCAGATTGTCGTATCCCCTAGCCCGAAGTACCGAATTAAAGATCATGGATCGATAACCACCGGCACAGTGCACATAGTACGTTTTGTTTTTATCGACTTTCAGCATGCTTTCGTTGATGTAATCTAAAGGGGCGTTTTCTGCACCCAGGACATGCTCTGACAGAAACTCTGAGTTCTTTCTCACATCCAGAATATGCGCCTCGGCATCACCTTCTTTGATTTTGGCCAATTCGTCCACGGTGATCGAAGTAATCGAATCCACTTCATGGTCTGGTGAATTTTTCCATGCGTCAAATCCACCTTTTAAATAGCCTAAGCAATAATCGTATCCTACTCGTGCCAGTCTGGTAACCACTTCCTCTTCACGACCTTCTTCTGCCACCACCAGGATTTCCTGCTTCAGATCCGGAATCATCGCCCCTACCCATACGGCAAAACTTCCGTCGATGCCGATATTGATCGAGTTAGGGATGAATCCTTTGGCAAAGACCTGAGGATCACGGGTGTCTAAAATCAGCGCTCCTGTCTCATTGGCGGCTGCTTCAAATTCAGCCGGAGTCAATGGATGAATTCCTCGTTCCAACACTACATCGATGCTGTCATAGCCCTGGATATTCATCATCACATTTTGAGGAAAATAGGCAGGAGGAGGAGTCAATCCAGTCAACACTTCTTTGATAAAGGCCTCTTTGCTCATTGGCTGAAGCGCATAGTTGGTTTTCTTCTGATTCCCCAAGGTATCCGAAGTCTCTTTGCTCATATTTTTGCCGCATGCAGAGCCTGCACCATGCGCTGGATAGACGATCAAATCATCCGATAAAGGCATGATTTTATTTCTCAACGAATCATAAAGATGACCGGCAAGCTTTTCCTGAGTCAGGTCAGGGATGACTTTTTGAGCCAAATCCGGACGTCCTACATCTCCGATAAACAAGGTATCCCCGGTGAAAATTGCCTCAGCTTTTCCTTCTTCATTAAATAACAGGTAACAGGAAGACTCCATGGTATGTCCGGGGGTGTGGATTACCTTGATTTTTGCTTTACCAAGCTGGAACTCCTGATTATCTTTTGCTATTACAGCATCAAAACCCATCTTCATTTCTGTTGGCCCAAAAACAATATCAGCACCTGTTTTTGCGGCGAGATCTTGGTGACCGGAGACAAAGTCTGCGTGAAAGTGCGTCTCGAAAACGTATTTAATCTTTGCATTTCTCCGATCAGCTTTCTCAATGTAGGGCTGAACTTCTCTCAATGGATCAATGATCGCAGCTTCGCCGTCGGACTCAATGTAATATGCACCTTGTGCCAGACATCCGGTATAGATTTGTTCGATCTTCATTTTATGATTTGGTTTTTTGGTTGCTTCTTCAAACTCATTCAAAATTATTCTCCGAGAACTGAATTCAAAATGACTTTTGTCACATTGAGATCAGGCATTTGCCATCAGGTTTGAATTGATAACCTGCACCAATTGATGAACAGGAACTACTCCTGACTGTCTCCAAATTGTCTTTCCCTTGTGAAAGAGAATGAGAGTGGGAACACCCCTGACCTGAAATTTACCTGCAGCAAGTGGATTTTTATCCACGTCAACTTTGACAATTTTCACTTTGTCCCCAAGCTGACGCGAGGTGTCTTCCAGGATCGGCTGCATCATTTTACAAGGACCACACCAGGTAGCAAAGAAATCTACCAGGACGGGAATTTCCCCGTCAATAAGTTCCTGAAATGTTTTTGGTTGCGTGCTCATAAGTACTGCTAGTTGAAATACACATCAAAAATAAATACTGCCGTGACATTACACAGTAATTTTTGTCACAGGACAGATTTGCATAGTGGTTCAGAACTTTTAAAAAGTGCTAAAAAAACCTGAAATGGAGTAAATTTTCATATTTTCGCCCCGACTAATTTTCCGTTTAATGCTCAATTATAAGCAGATCAATAATGTCACCGGCTGGGTAATTTTTGCCGTTGCGACCTTGGTATACATTCTCACGGTGGAACAAACCGCAAGTTTCTGGGATCCGGGAGAGTTTATCGCAGTTTCGTACAAGCTTCAAGTGCCTCACCCTCCGGGAGCACCTTTGATGCTGCTCGTCTATCGGATGTTTGGGTTTTTCGCGATGGGAGATGGTCTTCAGGTGGCCTATTGGATGAATATCGGCAGCGCCTTGTTCTCTGGATTTACCATCCTGTTTCTATTCTGGTCGATTACACTTTTTGGAAAAAGAATCTTTGCAATCGAAGAGGGTAAAGAAACCAAAGGCCAAACCATCGCACTGATGGGATCCGCCATTGTGGGTTCGCTGATTTATACTTTCTCCGACAGTTTTTGGTTTTCGGCTGTGGAGGCGGAAGTGTATGCGATGTCTTCCTTCTTCACTGCGATCGTGATTTGGGCATTTCTGAAGTGGGAAGTGATCAAGGATCCACAAATGGAAAACCGCTGGATGATCTTTATCGCCTATTTGGTAGGTCTTTCAATTGGCGTTCACCTACTAAACTTAGTGACTTTGCCGGCTTTGGCCTTGGTGTATTATTTCAAAAAATACCAAAATGCTACACTGAAAGGGGCTATTTATGCCATGTTCCTTGGCGGAGTTGCGCTGATCATCATCAATAACCTGATCATCCCCGGACTTCCAAGCCTCGCAGCCTCCGTCGAGATTTTCTTTGTCAACAGCATGGGATTACCATTTGGGTCGGGTATCATTTTTTTCATCATTCTTTTTCTCGGTACATTGGTATTTGCCATTCGCTACTCGATTCAAAAAGAAAAAGTACTCCTCAATACGGCTTTGCTGTCTTTGGTTTTTATCCTGATTGGCTACGGTAGCTATACTTTGATCATCGTGCGATCCAATCAGGATCCGGTCATCAATGAAAATGCACCAAAAGATGTCATCAGCTTTGTCTCATACCTAAAGCGGGAGCAGTATGGTTACCGTCCCCTGCTTCACGGACAGTACTTCACCGCGCAACTCGTCGATCAGGTAGAGGGAGATCCGATCTACATGAAAGGCAAAGACAAGTATGAGATTGTCGATTACGAACTGAAAAATACCTACGATCCTGCCAAGACGACCATTCTACCAAGAATCTACTCCACTCAGGAAAATCACAAGCGAATCTATCGATCAAAGCTTGGGTTGAGAGAAGGTCAAGAACCGACCTTCGGAGACAACCTCTACTTCATGTTTAGCCATCAGTTGGGACACATGTACTGGCGCTATTTCATGTGGAATTTTTCAGGTAGGGAAAGTGATTTCATGGATGCTCCCTGGATTGGTCTGACAGATGCCTTTGGCGACAAATACCCGGATTACATCAAGGAAAATAAGGGACATAACAACTACTTGATGTTGCCTCTGATCCTTGGATTGATCGGAATTTTCTTTCAGGCCAAAAAAGACCCGAAATATTTCTACGTCAATCTGATGCTATTCCTGATGATGGGTGTAGTATTGATACTCTATCTCAACTCCCCCCCTATCGAACCACGTGAGCGGGATTACATCTACGTCGGTAGTTTCTATGCATTTGCAATCTGGGCCGGACTGGGCGTGCTGGCAATCGCACATGGGATTGGAAAAGCGACCAAAAACCTCTCGACTGGAGCAGTCATTGCGACCTTGATTACGCTGCCTGTACCTGGACTTATGGGCGCACAAAACTGGGACGATCACAACAGAAAGGGACGCTACTTCTCTGTGGATTCGGCTCGAAACTTCCTGGCCTCTTGTGCTCCTAACGCGATTCTCTTCACCGGTGGCGACAACGACACCTTCCCGCTTTGGTACGTGCAGGAAGTGGAGAATTTCCGAACTGACGTCCGCGTCATTGTCTTGAGCTATTTCGACACGGATTGGTACGTGCAGCAGATGACCCGACCGGTCAATGAGTCTGAGCCGCTTCCATTTTCATTAATACCTGAGCGCTACCAAAAAGGAACCAATGACGTGCTTTATGTCATGGAGCAGGAAAACCTGAATGCCATCTCCGCTTCAGAATACCTTAAGCTTCTAAACTCAGGCTCAGATCTGCTTAAAATGAAAACAGGAGGAAAAAGTGTGGTCAATATGGTTCCTTCCCGCAATTTGATCCTGGAAGTGGACAGTAGCTTCGCGACTAATGATGAGCTAGTACCGCCTCAATTCAAGGAGCTGTTTACCCCACAAATAAACCTTCAGGTAAAAGGCCAATACGTCACAAAAGGCACGTTGATGCTGATAGACCTGATTGTGAGCAACAACTGGGAGCGGCCGATCTACTTCAATAACACCTCACTTTCTTCCATTGGAATTAATATAGAAGATCATGTGGTCATGGAAGGAATGACGTATCGACTTTTGCCGATTCGAAAGCCGGACTTCATCCGTGAAGAATTGGTCAATACGGACCTTGCCTATAAGAATTACATGGAGAATTTTGCCTTCCGTGGAATGAATGACCCGAACGCTTACCTGGACGAGGAATACAGACGATTTGCTTCCAACCACAGAAGTTCGCTTAATACCATCGCCATGGCCCTGTTGGATGAGGACAAAATGGAGCAGGCTGCTACTTTGCTAAACTATGGTCTGGAAACCATCCCTCATGAGGCGATGCCGTATGACCTGAGCAGCGGACAGTCGGTACCGTTATTCTTTGAAGTGGGTGAAGACGAAAAAGCACTGGACATCATCGATAAGATCTCCAAGCGATCGCTCGACATGATCGAGTTTTATCAAAGGGAAGACCGAGGCTATGACAGAGACATGATGATCTCTATCGAAATGGTCAAATACTTCATCCCTCTGCTGGAAGAAAGAGGCTATCAAGAAGAAGCTCAAACGCTAAAACTCAGACTGGAAAGTCTGATCGGAACTGAAAGCGCCGAACCTGGAGTTTTGGAAAGAAGGTAATTGCGATATATAATAAAAAGTAAAAGGCGAGGATTTGATTCTCGCCTTTTTTGTGATTAAAATTTTCCCGCAGATTTACGCAGAAAAAGACACAGATTCTCACAGATTTTCTAAAAAAAGTCCGCAAGTGATTCAAAACTTTAAAGGTCTTTCCTTGAATTTCTGAGTTTTTACCTTTTTAAACTTTAATATATTTTTTCTTTGCTAGTAATCACGAACCAAACTTAACAAACTTCATGTCTTAGTGTCTTGGCAGCAAAAAACCTACTTTTTCCAAAGGACATAAAACAAATCCAAACCCTTTGCAGGATCCTCCACGAGCGGATAGTCTTGATGCGTGATTTCCACTACGGATCTCCCCTGTTGCTTGTGCAATTTATTTCGGTTCAACCGATTGAGAATCTCATAAGGAGCTCTCAAAACAGCAGCCGGGAGCTTGTACTGAAGATCAAAAATATCAAAACGCATGATCCGCTGAACCGACTTGCGATTAGCATCATGATAAGCCCAAACTTTGTCATTGCCGCCTATACCTTTGGCCTCCACCTGATCGAAAATACCGGCCGCCAGATCGATCAATTCCTGGGGCTTATACTCCCGCTCGTGCCAGGGATTGCGGGAGAGCGTGTGGGTAATATTTGGGGTAGAAATGATCGCTTTACCTCCCGGTTTCAGCATTCGATAGATTTCCTGAAGAAAAAGTTTATCATTTGGGATATGTTCAATTACCTGGAAACTCACAATGGTATCAAAAGAATTTTCTTTGAAATCGACAAAAGGTGGAATAACGGTCTGACGAAAATCCACTCCGGGAAATTTAGCCTTCAGCATATCGATCACCTCTCCGATTTTATCCAGACCGATGTAGCTATCCGACAGGGGCAAAAGCTCCTCCACTCCTCTCCCCTCACCACAGCCGACTTCCAACAAGTCTCCTGCTATCCAAGGCTTAGCCGCGATGTAGGCTTTCAAAAGACGCTGATGAATTGGATTGTCGCTGATCAACTTGTCCGAAGCGATTTCCGTTGTATAGGTAGCCATTCTAAATTTTAGTATTTTGGCAAAAGTAAGTCTAATTTTTAAAAACCGAGATCAAGACCTAATGAATCGAATCCGCTGCTCAATTCTCCTTTTGGTAGTCACTTCTTTATTTTCAGTCAACCTAGCACTAGCTCAAAAAACTCTTTCCTCCATTGATCAGGCGCTGCGCTACTCACTCTATTCCAGATTGGGGCTGAAAATCATCCCGGTCAAAACCAGCGAGGAAAGTTTTAAAGTGCAGTTTGTGATTGAAAAAATCGAGGAAAACCCTGCGTTTAACAATTTCAGTTTCAGCTATGCTATCTTGAATTCCTACGAGCAGGAAATTCTCTCCGATCAAACTAATCTACTCACCGAAAATGACCTCACCGCTAATTCTGAAAGACATTGGATTTTTGAAAAAACGGTGGAAATCCCACAAAGCCAGAAAACAGCAATAGCCCTATTAACGGTCCTGGATACCCGACAGGGTGATGAATACGTCTTTCATACCGACTTAAAAAGCCCCTATGTATTGGATCAACCGGATTTTGGAGCCTACTATGCCAATGAAATCCCTTTCGACCAAAACTACCTGAATAAGGGTGAATCCTTGCTCTTCAAAACGGTAAAATCGCCCACAATTCATTCGTTCTTTTATCCTATGAAGTTTGATGTTCCTTTTCCTCCCATGGAAACGAGACCGGCAGACATTCCTAAGGAACTCAACGTAATTAATATGGGCGATTTTCTGGCCAACATCCCAAAAGATCTAAATGAAGAGGGGTATTATTTTTTCCAAACTGATACCGCTGCTTCCACAGGACTTCTACTGAAGACAACCCATGAGTCCTTTCCCAAAGTCAAGGACTGGGAAGAAATGGTACAAATGGTCACCTACATCTCCACCCGAAAAGAACACGAAGCCCTGCTTTTGGCAGAAGATAAAAAAAGGGCATTGGATGAATATTGGATCAATCTGGCCCGAAATCCTGAAACAGCCAAGGAGCTAATTCGCAATTACTTCCGAATGGTTGAGTTTTCAAATATTCTATTCACCGACTTCAAAGAAGGCTGGAAAACGGATCGGGGAATGGTCTACATCGTCATGGGACCTCCTCAGGAAGTAAACTTTTACCTGGACCGTGAGGTCTGGTCCTATGCAGGAATGGACGCAACCTCGAAAATTAGGTTTACCTTTGCGCGGGCTAAAACAATACTTAGCCCACATTTCTACACCCTGAACAGATCTCGCGCTTATCAGCCGGTTTGGTTCAAAAACATTTCCCAATGGAGAAGCGGAAGGATGGCTTTCTAATCGAAAAAAGAGCCGCCGAAAAAGATTTTATTTTTGGTACCCGAGCAGTCATGGAGTCCATTCATGCCGGCAAGGAAATCGACAAAGTACTCGTTCAGAAAGAGCTGAACAGCGACCTGATCAAGGAATTACTTCAGCTTTGCAAAGCAGAAAAGATCCCTGTCGTCAGAGTTCCGGATGCGAAACTCAATCGTATCACCCGTAAAAATCATCAGGGTGTCGTCGCCCAGATGTCCTCCATCGTCTATGCATCGCTTGATAATGTCATCGACAACTGCTTTGCGGAGGGAAAATCGCCCTTGATTTTGGTTTTGGATCATATTACCGATGTGAGAAATTTTGGTGCGATCGCCCGAACCGCTGAATGTGCCGGTGTGGATGCCATCGTCATTCCGGAAAAAGGAAGTGCTCAAATCAACTCCGATGCCATCAAAACCTCATCCGGAGCACTCAATTTTCTGCCTGTGGCTAGAGTGAAAAATCTGTTTTACACTTGCAGAGATTTGCAGAAAATGGGCTTGACTCTGGTGGCTATCACAGAGAAAACCGAAAAAACGATGTATGAGGCTGATTTTTCTTCTCCTGTGGCCTTGATCATGGGATCAGAAGAAGACGGGATTTCTCAGGAAATTTTTGGAATTGTGGACGACAAAGTAAAAATCCCAATGGCAGGCCATATTGAGAGTTTGAATGTGTCAGTTTCAGCAGGTATTGCGATCTATGAGGCGATCAGACAGCGAAAAAAATGAGCAATCAGCAATGAGCAATTTTCAAATTGCTTTATTTCAAAACTTGAAATTTGATTTTTAGCAATTGAGAATTGAACGTTGAAACAAGATAATATGTATATCCGCAATTGCATCAGCACTAAAGTGAAAGCAGGATAAGATTCATGAAGTCGATATTTTTACAAAATTTCAATTCTCCTTCTTAAGTAGCTCCGAAGGAGCCAAACCATTCATGACCCTGTACGAAGTGCAGGGTAGCCATTGAAAATCCCCCTCCTTTGAGTCCTGAAAGGGTGAAACTTCACCATGTCACCCCTTCAGGGCTCTTTTTCTATTATATTGACTTTGCACCCAGCTACACTAGGGGTTATGAATTGTTACGATCCTTCGGATCTTAGGCTACCAAAAATTGACCTTCATATCTACTAATTTAATTTGCCTAGTGGTGTCATTGAAGATAATCATACAAGATAAAAACCTAATGCTATGAAAAATTGAGATAACTAAATTCAAACAAAGTCTTCCCCTTTCTTTTTGGCATTGGCTACAAAATCCCGGAATTTCTTTTCCCCACCAAGCTTGCAGATCAGGAGGACATTATCGGTTTCATTGATCAGGTAATTGTCGAGCCCCTCCACCACTACCAGTTTTTCACTGTCCATTTTCAGATAGGAATTTTTGGTATCATAGAGCAAAGCATTGGCCTCGACCACATTGTTGTTCTCGTCTTTTTCCTGCAATTCATGAATGCTATGCCAAGAACCCAAATCTGACCAACCAAAGTCTCCCAAAATGACATAGACCTTGTCTGACTTTTCCATGATTCCATAGTCTATGGATACATTTTTCACCATGGAGTAGGCCCTATTGATAAACTCCTGCTCTGTTGGCTTACCAAAATGTGAATCTCCATCCTCAAACACTTCAGCGACGTCAGGCATATTCTCCGAGAACGCATCCAGTAAACTGGTCACTTTCCAAACAAACATTCCCGAATTCCAGACAAAATCCCCGCTGTCCAAAAATGTCTTTGCGAGTTTGGAATTTGGCTTTTCAGTGAAAGTTTTCACTTTCAAAGCTGGAGTTCCATTGTCACCTTCCAGGTATTGAATATAGCCGTATCCCGTCTCAGGCCGATTGGGCTTGATCCCAATGGTAATCAGCCTTCCTGCCTCCTGAGCTGCTTGAAGAGCTCTGGAAATGGTGTTTATAAACTTCTTTTCCTGCAAAATTAAATGATCAGCCGGAGTGACAATCAGCATCGCCTCGGGATCAAAAGCATGGATTTTATAGGCCGCATAGGCTACGCAGGTAGCTGTGTTTCTTCGTAGGGGCTCTGTCAGTATTTGGCTCACCTTCAACTCCGGTAATTGTTCGCGAACAATGTCCAGGTAATTTTGATTGGTGACCACAATAAACTGTTTCGGTTCAGCGATTTCCCGAAATCTGTCATAAGTCATCTGGAGCAAGCTACGGCCTGTACCTAGGATGTCCAGAAATTGTTTGGGGCGATTATTTCTGCTGTAGGGCCAGAATCTTGATCCGATTCCTCCCGCCATAATCACGACGTAGGGTTTATCCTGCATGATGGGTTATACTATTCCTTCTTTCATCAGATCATGAATATGGACAAATCCCGCGATTTTTTCCCCATCCATGGCCACTAATTGTGTAATATTGTGATTACGCATCTGATTCAGGGCACGAATGGCAAACTCATCCTTTGAGATAGTCTTTGGGTTCATAGTCATGATGTCTTTGGCTTGAAGCCCCTGGATATCCAACGTTCGCTCCAGCATCCGTCTCAAATCGCCATCGGTAATGATGCCTGTCAATTTTCCCTGCGCATCAATTACCGCTGTTGCGCCCAATCTTTTTCCCGAAATCTCAATAATAACCTCAGTCACGCCTGCATCTTCAGCCACTACAGGAATCACTCCCTTCGAAAGCACATCCCCTACTTTCAGATATAGCTGTTTGCCCAGGGATCCACCAGGATGATATTTGGCAAAATCATCGGGAGTAAATCCTCTAGCCTCAAGCAGGCAAACTGCCAGGGCATCTCCTAAAGCCAAATGAGCCGTGGTACTCGTTGTAGGCGCCAGATTGTGCGGACAGGCCTCTTCTCCAATCGTGGCATTGAGCACAAAATCTGCCTGCTCTGCGAGGTAGGAATTCGTATTGGATACCATCGCTACCAAGATCGATCCCAGCTTTTTCAATAAGGGAACAAGCACTTTAATCTCAGGGGTATTACCGGATTTTGAGATACAGATAACGATATCATTTTCCAGAATCATCCCAAGGTCGCCATGAATCGCATCTCCGGCATGCATAAAAAGTGCAGGTGTCCCGGTAGAATTCAACGTAGCAACTATTTTATTTGCAATGATGGCACTTTTGCCAACTCCCGTAATCACCACGCGTCCTTTGGAATTCAGAATATGCTCCACAGAAGCTTCAAAATCACCGTCCAACCCATCGATCAGATTTAAAATGGCATTTGCTTCATTTTGCAAAACCCGAGTGGCTGTATTTCTAATATTTTTAGCTAATTTCAATTTTACCTGCGTTAATCACTAATTTTGTACAAAGGTAAAAAACTAATCGTTCATTCCTGTTTACAGGCAATTTTCACCTACTAAGCCAATTCTTCTCGTGGAAGAAAAAGTAAAAGCAGATCTTAAGAAAATCTTCGGATTCAGCCAGTTTCGGGGAAACCAGAAACTCATCGTAGACAACCTGCTGAATCAACGAAATACATTTGTGATCATGCCTACCGGGGCTGGCAAGTCGCTGTGCTATCAGCTCCCGGCGGTAGTATCGGAGGGAACAGCTATTGTGATTTCTCCTTTGATTGCCTTGATGAAAAATCAGGTGGACCAGCTGAATGCAGTGGGAGTAAATGCCCATTTTCTTAATTCCACCTTAACAAAAGCTGAGGCAACAAAGGTGAAGAGCGAGGTTCTGAAGAAAATCACCAAGTTACTATATGTAGCACCGGAATCTTTGACCAAAGAAGAGAATATCGCCTTTCTTAAATCGGCGCATCTCAGTTTTGTGGCCATCGATGAGGCACATTGCATCTCCGAATGGGGACATGATTTCAGACCTGAATATCGACGAATCAAGTCTATCATCGCACAAATTGCCCCAAATCTTCCGATTATAGCGCTGACTGCCACGGCTACACCAAAAGTACAGCAGGATATCCAGCGCAATCTTCAAATGGAAGAGGCAGATTTGTTCAAATCTTCATTTAACCGAACCAACCTTTTCTATGAGGTAAGGCCTAAGTTGAAGAATGAATCCAAAAAGGCGCTGATCAAATTCATCAAAGGACACAAAGGAAAGTCAGGAATTATCTATTGCCTCAGCAGAAAAAAAGTAGAAGAAATCGCCGAACTGCTGAAAGTAAACCAGATCAATGCCGCCCCTTATCATGCGGGTCTTGATTCTTCAGTTCGAATCAAAACCCAGGATGACTTCCTCAATGAAGAATTGGATGTGATCGTAGCCACTATTGCTTTTGGAATGGGAATCGATAAGCCGGATGTCCGATATGTGATTCACTACGATGTGCCCAAGTCACTTGAGGGATATTACCAAGAGACAGGCCGGGCAGGTCGGGATGGCCTGGAAGGACATTGCCTGATGTTTTTCCGACAGGAGGACATCGTCAAGCTGGACAAGTTCAACAAGGATAAAGCCGTAACTGAGCGAGAAAATGCCAAACTCCTGCTTCAGGAGATGGCGGCTTTTGCCGAAACCGGAGTTTGTCGGCGAAAATTTATTCTCAATTACTTTGGAGAGATCCTTAATGAGGATTGCGGTTTCTGTGATAATTGCAAGAGAGAAAGAGAGACGTTTGAAGGCATGGATTACCTCTTGATAGCCTTAGAGGCAGTCCAAAAAACCAACGAACGATTCAGTATGGACCACCTGGTCAAAGTGATCTTGGGAGAGATGGACGAATACATCGAAAGCTATAAGCATGACACGCTTGACGTCTTTGGAAAAGGAAAAGGAGAATCCGGAAAACACTGGACTTCTGTTATCAGGCAGGCCATGATTACTGCGCTTTTGGAAAAAGACATCGAGAACTATGGGATTCTTCGACTCACACAGAAAGGATTGGATTTCATGGATTCGCCTTATTCGGTAGATTTGTTTAAGGATCATGACTTCGAAAAGGAATCTGAAGCAGAGAGACAGGATATGCTGATCAATACAGCTGCCGCTTATGATGAGAAGCTCTTTGAACTGCTCAAGGCAGAGCGAAAGCGTGTAGCCAAGTCCAAAAACCTTCCTCCTTACATTATTTTCCAAGATCCTTCACTGGAGGAGATGGCTACCACCTATCCTACGACAAAAGAAGAACTTGCGCAAATCAACGGCGTGGGAATGGGAAAAGTAACCAAGTTTGGTGCGCCTTTTCTCAAACTTATCTCTAACTACGTAGAAGAAAACGAAATTGAAACAGCTGCAGAGGTAGTTGTAAAAACCGCCGGAACCCGATCCAAGGTGAAAATTTCGATAATCCAGCAGATTGACCGCAAAATCGACCTGGATGAGATCGCAGAGAATCTCAATATTACCATGGGTGAATTGCTTCAGGAAATCGAGCAAATCACCTATAGCGGAACTAAACTTAACATCGACTACTACATTCATCACATCATGGATGAGGAACGGGAAGACATCCTTCACGATTACTTCATGAATGCAGAAAGCGATCATATAAAAGCTGCCCTGGAAGAACTGGGAGAAGAAGATTTTGCAGAAGACGAACTGCGGGTCTATCGGATCAAGTTTATCTCAGAGCATGCCAATTAAAAACGAAACAAGTCAATGAATATACTCTTATTGGGTAGCGGAGGAAGAGAGCATGCCTTCGCCTGGAAGATCGTACAAAGTCCTCAATGCTCCCGGCTTTTTGTAGCTCCTGGAAATGCCGGAACTGCCGAAATTGCACATAATATCCCACTTTCAGTCACTGATTTTCTTGGCATTCACCAATTCATTCTGGAAAATACCATCGATATGGTAGTCGTAGGCCCTGAAGAACCCTTGGTCAAAGGCCTGGTCGATTTTCTTCAATCCAAACCGGATACTGCTAATTTACCCATCGTAGGCCCCTCTCAACTTGGTGCTACCCTGGAGGGAAGCAAGGATTTCTCCAAGCGTTTTATGCAGCGAAACCATATCCCTACAGCAGCCTATGAGACCTTTACCGCAGGAGAGATTTCAGCTGGATTGGCTTATCTGGAGAAACAAAAACTTCCAATCGTACTCAAAGCCGATGGTTTGGCAGCAGGAAAAGGAGTTTTGATTTGCCTGACTTTGGAAGAAGCGAAGGCATCGCTGAAAGAAATGTTGCTCGAAGCCAAATTTGGAGATGCCTCTTCAAAAGTAGTGGTGGAAGAATTCCTCCAAGGGATCGAACTTTCGGTTTTTGTGGCAACTGACGGTAAAAGCTATAAGATTTTGCCGGAAGCCAAAGATTACAAGCGAATCGGTGAAGGCGATACAGGTTTGAATACCGGTGGAATGGGCGCGGTAAGTCCCGTGATTTTCGCAGATGAAGAATTCCTGAAAAAGGTCGAGGAAAAGATCGTCAAACCGACCATTGCCGGGCTGGAAAAAGAAAACATAGACTTCAAAGGCTTCCTTTTCATTGGTTTGATGAATGATGGAGGAGAACCTTCGGTAATTGAATACAATGTTAGGATGGGTGATCCTGAAACCGAAGCGGTACTACCGCGCATCGAAAGCGATTTTGTCGACCTCTTAAAGGGAATTGCCACCGGGACTTTATCAGAATACAAGCTCAACATATCTCCGAAATACGCCACCACAGTAGTGATGGTAAGTGGCGGTTATCCTGAATCGTATGAAAAAGGTTTCCCGATTTCGCTACCTTCAGCCACTGAGCGAAGTGTGATTTTTCATGCAGGAACAGCTAGAAATTCCGCAGGAGAACTGGTGACCCAAGGAGGTCGGGTGATCGCCGTGACGGGATTTGGAGGCGAGCTGAATGAGGCCTTGGCAAATGCTTTCGAGACCGTGGGAAAAATAAGCTGGAACAAGGCATATCACAGAAAAGATATCGGTCAGGATATCTTAAAATTGATGAAATCGAGCTAACCTGCCGGAAAAATCTGTGGATGGATAAACTGCCTGTTGAGATTTTACCGATGTGCTGAAGGTTGCATGGGAGAGGAGCTTTTAAAAATTAGAAACGGATTTAATTAAACCCAAAGAACTAAACGAGGCGAAAGCCCTAAAAATATACTATGGCTGGATGTAATACCTGCTCCACCTCCTCAGGAGGTACCGGTGGATGCCAAAACAATGGCAGCTGCGGCACGAGCGATTGCAATAAAATGAACTCATTTGACTGGCTTTCCCACATGGGAATTCCACAGGTTGACAATTTTGATATTGTCGAAGTCAAATTCAAAGGAGGTCGTAAAGAGTATTTCCGGAATGTGGATTACCTAGACCTCACTACCGGGGACCCGGTAGTAGTGGATGTCCCGAGTGGTCATCATATTGGTTATGTATCGCTTCAGGGAGAATTGGTTCGGCTACAAATGCAGAAGCGAAAAGTTCGTGATGATGACAACATCACCCGAATCTACCGGATTGCCAATCAAAAGGATATGGAAAAGTGGGAAGAAGCCCGAAACAGGGAAATTCCGACGCTTTACAGATGCCGACAGATCGTAGAAGAATTTAATCTGAAGATGAAAATGTCCGATGTGGAATATCAGGCGGATAATTCCAAAGCCACCTTTTACTATTCTGCAGAAGATCGGGTTGACTTCAGAGAGCTAATCAAATCACTTGCCGGGGAATTTAAAATCCGGGTAGAGATGCGTCAGATTTCACTCCGTCAGGAGGCGGGAAGACTTGGAGGAGTTGGCGTTTGCGGACGGGAACTGTGTTGCTCAACTTGGTTGGTGGATTTCAAGAACGTCACTACCGCTGCCGCAAGGTATCAGAATCTTTCACTGAATCCCGGAAAACTCAGCGGTCAATGTGGCCGCCTCAAATGCTGTCTCAATTATGAATTGGACACCTACATGGATGCGATCAAAGACATCCCTCAGGTAGAAAAACCACTGTTGACAGAATCAGGCCCTGCAAAACTGCAGAAAACAGACATTTTCCGAAAATTGATGTGGTTCAGCTACAACAACGACAACGACTGGCAAAGCATCAGCTGTGATCGTGTCAGGGAAATTCAGGAATTAAACGAAAAAGGAATAAAAGTCTTCAATCTCCAAGTGGACAATTCTTCAGACTTGGTTGACCTCGCGGCACAATCCACACGAGAACTGGAACTTTTGGACAAGAAGTTTACCAAAAAGAAAAAGAAAAAGTCACGAAACAAGCCTCGGGGAGAAGGGCAAAACGCAGGTGACGCTCCAAGGCAAACTCCGACTCTACCTACCCCATCACAGAGACTACAGACTCCGAAAGCTCAGAATCGTCGAAATGTTGCCGAAAACCCTTCTCCTCAAAAAGCGCAGCCTTCAGCACCAAAACAAGATTCAAGGGAAGGTAATGAAGCAAGGAAAAAAAGAAACAAAAACCGAAATCGGCCCAAGCCAAACTCAAATCAGGAGGTCGGTCCCAAAGCACAAAATCAGGTAGGCAAGGCAGTAGAAAATAAAACGCAGGGTAATCGTAAATTTCCACCAAGAAGAAATCAAGGGCCAAATAATGATGGCAATGAATAAGCTGACTACTTGGATCGGTTTAGTCGTATTGATAGTAGCAAGTTCCTGTTCAGGGGATCGGGTTTTTGAGGAATTTCATTCGATCAACACCTCTTCTTGGAATGATAGGGACAGTATTGTATTTGACCTCAGTGATTTGAAGGAAAAAAGCGGTAAAAATTTAATTGGGGTAAGATTTACAGAAGATTTCCCCTTTTCCAATTTATATATCCGTGTGATCGGTCAGGATTCATCCGGGATCGAATTGGACAACAAATTGATCAATATCCCGCTTTTTGACTCTAAAACTGGCAAACCGAAAGGAAATGGTTTCGGCAACACCTTTACTTTTTATGATACGTTGCCTTTTCAGATTTCAGAAAGCACGAGCAGACTGATATACCTTCAGTATATGCGCCAGGAAAATATCGCCGGAATCGAAGCTGTTGGCCTTAAGATCCTAAAGTAAAAATGCCCTGAATGGGCATTTTTACTTTAGGTGTTTAATTTCCAGACGTGACCTTGAGTATCCAGGATTTCCTTGCCCCAAACAGGCAATTCAGCCTTGATTCGCTCCACAAGTTCATCACAGGCATCCATGGCCGCCTTGCGATGCTTGGAAGAGGTAAAGACAAACAGGCAAAGTTCCCCGACTTTAACTTCACCCAGGCTGTGATAAATATGCATGCAGTTCAATGGGTATTTGGCAAAAACGGCCTCCCGGATTTCAAAGGCTTTTTCCAAAGCCATTGCTTCATAAGCCGAATAATCGATAGCAATCACATTGCCTTCCGCCTTGGCATCAGCCCTGACTTGCCCCAAAAAAATGGAATGCCCTCCAATGTCCGTTTTTGAGCCGTGATTGGCGATGGATTTGGCGATAGACTCCGGTGAAATAGGTCCCTGAACAAATATATTTTTAGGCCTGCGCTCTTTTTCCATGATCTGATTAGTTGGTTTTCAAGGCGTTTATTCCACCTTTAATGGAATAAATCCGTTTTTCCGGGTATTCATTTTGGAGTTGCTGTGCAGCCTTTTGGCTTCGGATCCCACTTTGGCAAAAAAACAATATTTCCTCGAAATCCTCCAGTTTTAGGAGTTGATCCCCTAGAACCGAGAGTGGAATCTTCATCAGCCCTGTACATTCCAATGGAGGCATTTCGCCGGGCTCACGGACATCCACAAAGGCAATATCCATCCCCATTTTACTCATAGCCTGATCCCAGGTCAACTGTTTGACTCCCTCACAGGCCAACTCGTAATCCATCAATTCAAAGGAAGTCAGGGAGGCCGGAATCGCCTCACGACTTTGAGGATTTGGAGAAATCTCCACCTCATAAGTTTGGGAGCTGAGACTGTTAAAAAACAACATCCTATTTACCAGCGGCTTTCCATATCCACTCAAAACCTTGATCGCTTCCAAAGCCATCAGGTTTCCGATTATTCCCGGAAGCACGCCCAACACACCTGTTTCTGAGCAATTGGGAACTTCCGAAGCAGCGGGCATTTGCGGATATACATCCCGATAATTGCAGGCATTTTGTCCATAATTAAACACGGATACCTGCCCCTCATGCTGATAAATAGCCCCAAAGACAAGAGGCTTGCCGAGCAAAACACAGGCATCATTGACCAGATATCGAGTGGGAAAATTATCTGATCCGTCGATGATCAAATCATAACCGGATAGCAACTCCTGCGCATTTTCTACGCCGATAAATTCCGGATAAACTTCCCATTTGATCCCGCTGTATTTTTCATAAAACTGACGGACAGCCGCCTCAGCTTTGTTTTTTCCCAGATCCTTTTCCCCAAAAAGCACCTGCCGGTTCAGGTTGGAAACAGCCACTGAATCCCCATCCACTACTCCGATTTTCCCGACTCCGGCAGCGGCGAGATAAAGCAATATCGGGCAACCCAATCCTCCTGCACCAATGAGTAATATGGAGGAATTACGGAGTTTCGTCTGACCTTCAATGCCAAAACCTGTCAAAATAATTTGTCTTTCGAATCGACTCATATTATCCTCCTGAAAATGGGGGTAAGAGCGCAATTTCAGCATTTTCAGGGATTTTCTGATTTTCGCTGACCAGCATTTTATTTATTGCCAAGCTAAACTTGACGGTTTTAAGTTCGGGAAATTTAACAAGCAAAGCATCCAGCAGTTTGACGGAATCCCCGATATGATCAATAGACATTTCGTTTGTCCCGATTTTCTCGGCGACCATTCCAAAAGCTTTGATGTGAATTGTTGTGGGCATTTTTGATTTAATTCAATTACTAAGTTAAGGTTTCGTATGTTTTTTCCCACACAGATTGACACAGATCTGATCACAGATTTTCATAGAAAAAAATCTACGGAAATCTCCCAACCGGAAGACAGGTTTTTGGCTTTTTCTTCGGAAAACTTGCCTGACGGAAGTCAGGTCGGCGGGATTTTTTTGATATTCAACTTTACGGCTGAATGGGTCATTAGATATACTATTTATGAATAAAATCTCTGCGCTCTCTCTGCCTCTGCGGTGAAAAATCATCCAATAATCAACTTCACCGCTGCAAAAGCCAACACAAAGGCCAATAAATACTTCAGGACTTTTGGGCTGAACTTTTGGGCGCCCAAATAGGCTCCCAAGGCTCCTCCCGCCACTGTGAGTGGAAGCAAAATCCTGAGTTGCTGCGAAAATTCAATATGAAATACGGAAGCTCCCAGAAAACCTGCAACAGAATTGAGAAAGATAAACAGCGCACTCAGCGCGGCAGTTTCCTTCACTCCCGCCCAACCCAACATCAAAATAATCGGTGAAAGGATAATTCCTCCACCTATCCCTATCATCCCGGATAGCAAACCTATCCCAATCCCAAGAATCGGAGTCATCCACCATTTTTGTTCCAATTTGGAGCTCTCAGAGACCGGAAATATACCGGCAAATTTAAGCACGGGAAAAATCAACAAGACCCCCAAAATCTGTCTATAAATCCCTGTTTCCAACAAAATCGTTCCGCCCAGATAGGCTGAAGGAATCGAGAAAACAATCAGAGACAGGAGCAATTTGAGGGGAAAAACTCCCGATTTGCGATAGTTCAAAAAGGAAATCATCGAAACGAACATGTTCAGCATCAACGCCGATGGCCGGATCTCCTCCGGAGCAAATCCCAGCAAAGCCAAAATCATCAAGTAGCTGCTCGCCCCACCATGACCTACGGAAGCGTACATAAATGCCGCAAAGGGCATCAGAAAATAAAGGAAAATATCCCAGAAACCCATTCAGTTACCAGGGATAAAAAGCCACCGAACTCCCCTCCTCGAGATGTTCTGCGTCTTGGGGGATTTCCACCAATCCGTCTGCCACACCAAAAGGCAAAAGATTAAAGGATTCCTGACCGGGAAGAAGATGGATTTTTCCCTCCTGAACTTTGGCCTTCAGGAAAAAAGTAAGGGGAACTTTTTTGTCAAAATCCTTCTCAATAGGAAAAAGCTGCGGTTCTGTCCAGGCATCCGGATTCCCCATCCATTCCAATAGAGAGGGCTTGACATATTGGATAAAGCAAGACAAGACAGAAGCAGGATTTCCAGGCAAGGCAAAAACCAGCTTTTCACTCTTTCTTCCTACAAAAAGTGGCTTTCCGGGTCGCTGCTTTAGTTTATAGAAGAGCTGCTCTACCCCGTTCTTTTCCAAACTTCCTTTGACAAAATCAAAATCTCCAACCGAAATTCCTCCTGTGAGCAACACAAAATCTGAATTAACCAATGCTTCACTAACTATCCTTGTTACCTCGCTTTCCTCATCTTTGACTTTATAGATTTGGCAATCGGCAATCCCCATCAGTTCAAGATAAGCAATCAAAGCAGGTCCGTTGGCATTGTAGATCTGACCTGGCTGAAGTGGATTACCCAAATCAATAATTTCGTCTCCTGTAAGAATCAGGGATACTTTTGGACTTGGGAATACCTCGACTTCCGTGATGCCAAGTGAAGCGAGTAACCCGATCGTTCCGGGGGATATTTTGGTTCCCAAGGGGACTACTTCCCATCCCACTTTACATTGTACTCCCCTTCTACGGACATTTGCTCCCCTGAAAAAAACAGCGGAATCAAAAAAAATCATGTTATCAGTCCTTGTGATGTGTTCTTGCGGTATCACCGTATCAGCACCCTGAGGAACCGGGGCTCCGGTAAAAATCCGTACAGCCTTACCTTTTCCCAACACAAAATCAGGATTGGCACCCGCCTGAATGACTTCTGTGACTTCTCTTCCTTCCCCGGTTTCATCCCAGGCGATCGCATAGCCATCCATGCCTGAGTTATCAAAGGAAGGGACATCCATTGGCGCCAAAACAGCTGAGGAAGTGAATTTTCCTAAACTCTCACTTAAAGGTAAAACAGCAGTTTTTCCCTTTATTCTTTGTGATTTGAGGATGGTTTTAGCTTCAGTGACGGTAATAAACTCCTTCATATTAACCTCCAATATTGATCATACTGCGGTTTTCGATGGAGTCG
The DNA here is from genome assembly GCF_900108085.1 of Algoriphagus boritolerans DSM 17298 = JCM 18970. Lineage (GTDB taxonomy): Bacteria > Bacteroidota > Bacteroidia > Cytophagales > Cyclobacteriaceae > Algoriphagus > Algoriphagus boritolerans. The sequence continues at coordinate 191,600 of NZ_FNVR01000001.1, read as the reverse complement.
GGATTTGCCTGCAAATAATCCTGAGAAAACTGACCCCCCAAAGCCGCATGCTTTCGTGAGACAGCCAAACGGATCAGTGATTCCACCGCTTCCCCTTTTCGCAAAGCCCCTAGCAAATCCAGTTCTTCTTTGCCAAAAAGACAATTTTTGATTTTGCCGTCGGCAGTCAGTCTCATTCGGTTACACTCTCCGCAGAAGTGCTCACTCATCGTGGTAATGAAGGCAAAGGTTCCTGCAAACCCCGGCACTTGATATTTCTTGGCGGTATCGTGCTTTTTATCCTCCAGCTTGATGACTTCCAAGTCCTTCTTTACTAATTCCAACATTTGGGCGGCGGTCACTACCTTTTTGCTTTGCCAGTGATTGCCTGCAAAAGGCATAAATTCGATGAAACGAACATGAAGCGGGAGCTTTTCGGTGATCTTCAGGAAATCACAGATTTCTTCCTCGATCACTCCATGAATGGCAACAGCATTGACTTTGACCCGAAAATCTTCCTGCAGGAGGAGTAAAATATTGTTCCACACCTGATCAAACTGATCCCGTCGCGTGAGTTTCAAAAACTTCTCCCGATTGAGGGTATCCAAACTGACATTGACTGATCGGACGCCTGCTTTTTTCAGGTTTTCGATATGTTTATCGATCAAAACACCATTGGTGGTCAGGGTGAGCTCGACAGGAAAAGAAGCAAGTCGCTCCAAAATTTCCGGAAATTCTTTTCTGACCAAAGGTTCTCCGCCTGTCAACCGGATTTTCTTAACTCCTAGCGAGATGAAAGTCTCTGCAAGATTTAGAATCTCATCTTTACTCATCAGCTTGGACGAAGGCATCCACTCCATTTCCTCCACAGGCATGCAATAACTGCAACGAAAATTGCAGTGATCCGTGAGCGAAATCCTCAGGTAATCGTGAATACGTCCGAAGCTGTCTTGAAGCATATGCGATATTAAGAATAGAAAGACTGGAATGAAACTCTAATTGAATTTATGCCTTATCTATTTTCCAAATTTTGACTTTAAATTTTCCCTGTGAAGAATCAAAAACCCCGAACCCATCGGATCCAGGCTTTCTTGTTAACCAATCTATCTATTTATTTTTAACTCGAAATTCCTTTTCTGAATTGGGTCGGACTTTGATTCAGTTGCTTTTTGAAGAAATTATTGAAATGCGTCACTTCGTTGAAACCTAAGGAATAAGCAACTTCCGACACGTTCCAAGAGCTGTGTTTGAGCAGCAACTTTGCCTCCTGAAGGATTCGCTCACCGATGAGTTGGGTGGTAGTTTTTCCGGTCATTTCCTTGATTGCACGATTCAGATGGTTGACGTGGACATTGAGCTGATCGGCAAAATCCGAGGCCGCCCTGAGTTGAATCGAATTATGGATCTCATCTATTGGAAATTGACGCTCCAGCAATTCGAGAAAAATGGAAGCTATTCGCAATGAGGCATTGCCGTGCTGAATCTGCTGTACTGCAGCCGGCTGCAGCTTCATCCCAAAATGGATGAGTTCAAACACCAAATTTCGAAGAGAATCGTACTTGTATTTGTATTCAGAATCAAATTCTTCCTGCATCCGACTGAATATATCCTCGACTTTCTTGGTTTCCTCATCGGTCAATTCAAAAACGTGGGTTCCGTTGGGCTGAAACACCTCATATTGTTGGATTTGGCCAAAATTCATAAAGAAATGGGGGTTGAAGATGCAATACTTTCCCGAAGCGTTGGCACTCAGGTGATCCCACTTATACGGCACCAGCGGATTGGAAAAGGAGAGCGCCTGTTTTTTAACTTCATAAACCCGGTCGGCATAATGGACTGTGCTTGCCCCTTTAAACAGCATTACTTTATAAAAATCCCTTCGCCGATAAGGAACGGCTTTCATTTTTCCCTCCAGGTAAGGTTCCAAATTGAACAGGTTGAAATGCCCTAAGTCCTGTTTCAGGTTCTCAGGAATCCAATTGAATTTTCGCTTGTAAAATTCCTCCAGGGATTCAGCTTTTTCCATCAGAATTATTTTTTAGAAAAGGTGTTTGAAAACTTGTAAAGCAGACTCATATTCCACACCAGATCATCGCCAGCTACTTCGGATCTGATTTTCTGATTGAAAAACCCCTGGAATTCCACTGGAAAATCCCCTTTGCTCAAGGTCAGCGCGGAGTTGACATAGAAACCGGAATTTTCATCCACTTTCAGAAAGAAAAGCTGCGGATTGATTCGAAGTTTAAAATCCTTGACCAGCTGGAGATTGGAAATCTGAGAATTGAGAGCCAGAAAATCGGTATTTCGAGCACCAAGGACTTGAACTCCAGTTCCACGTAGGTAATAGAGTCCCATGCTGAATTTTTCAGAAAACTCGTAATTGGTCACTGCCTCCCCCGCCAGGTATCGGTTGCTTACCATCATTTTATGTGGCTTGCCATCGACCATAATGTCCACCTCCTGAAAAAGGAATGCCGGATGTCCTCCAATCGTAAGGGTAAACCTGCTGTCTTTGATCACTTTATACCTGCCCCATAGCACGAAGTTCCATGGCTTCCCGTCCATCCCAAAACGCAGCATCGGATCAAAGGAAAATCGCTCCCCTCCCATGCTGAGATCAAAAAACACCGCAGGTCTGCCCAAAGTGAAGGATGGAATAATCGAAACCCCATTGTTGGTCGCGGTGATGACCCCACTGATTTGTCTATTGGGCTGCTCCACAGTGTTCTCTTGCGCAAAAGTGTAGGAATTGAATATTAGGCTTACGAAGATCAAAATGAGGCTTGCACACTTTGGAACACTCGGCTTAAACCGGGAACCGATTGATTCTGAAGGAATAGAATTGGTTGACATGGGGTGATTTAGGTATGATTTCGGCACAAAAGTCAGAAAAGTCTCTTACTTTCCTTTCATTTTAATCAAATGAAAACTTATGTTTTTCAAACAATTGGATGGAAAACCAAGGCCTAGATAAAGATACCCAAGTACAAGAATCGAAAAAAACTTTACCCTCCTTAAAGTACTAGCTTCCAGACTCAATTCATGTTTGATTTCAATAAGCTTTTGTTTGATTCCGGTTAGTAGATCGAGGTGAAGTTTACCAGCTTTGTTTTTGAAATCACATCTAACTTGGCCTCAGTACCAGTCTGGGTGCTTCCGGGATAGGTACTAACATAAAATAGCCTTACCAAAAATTGAACCTATACAAATGAAAAAGCAACTCTTCTTATTCGCTCTGATTCTTCTCAACGTAGGTTTCACCTTCGCTCAGTCCTCCCCTGAGCGGGAAATCAAAAAACTCTCTCTGGAAAAGTGGCAGTGGATGGCCGACAAAGACATCGCCAAACTCACACCTCTATTTCACCCACAGGCAAAGTTTGTCCATATGAGTGGGACTTGGACGACTGCACGCGAACTCGAAATCATTGAAACGGGCAGCATTTGGTACAAGAAAGCTGACATAAAAGATACCGCGATCGAGATCGTGGGAAATACCGCCATCGTCTGGAATCGAATTACCCTGACGGCCAATGTCCGAGGCAGTGATGTCGTGACTGAGTTTACCGTGACGGAAGTCTACCAAAAAGAAGGCTCGGTTTGGAAAATGCTAGCCTTGACTTTCAGCAGCGTGCGGGATACGCATGAGATTGAGAAGTAAGATCGGCGAAACCTGACAGTTTTGAACCTAAAACCTTTTAGTTTAAACTCAAACCTATAAAACCCGTCAAACTTTAATGTAGTGCTGCTCTAAATTTACAGTTCCGAACTTATATCCTTAGAATTTTTCCCTCGGTTAGTGCTTCCCAAACATGAACAATGCAAGTGAGTGGGGACATTCACTTGGGCGAAAAAGGATAAAAATAAAATGGAAAAGTTCGACCCTTTCAGGGTCAAGGGAAATTTTAATTTTGATCTCAACCGCGGGTTTCACCCGTGGCTATTGAGAAGTTTGACCCCTTTCCGGGGTCTTAAAAATGAATTATTCCAGTTTTGAAAAACCGACGGTGAATCCGTCGAACCTTTCAATAGCCCTAGGTGCAACCTAAGGATGAATGTAAACGAAGGACAACAACCCCGAATGGGGTTGAACTTAGTTGAAAACAAGGTTGCGATTCACGACCAGCCTGATTAACCAAGTGGTATGTAAAACCACAGACCACAACAAGAGAATTATCTATGCACCTGCCTGCGGCAGGCAGGTCTGTGGCTTTCCCCGCAGAACCATTTGATTCATAAAGCTTTCTGTTTGATTTCCGTAAGGTGACCCCATCGGAAATCCCTAAATTTAAATTCTAATTTCAACAACTATGGCCACTTTCAATCTTACCATCAACGGAACTTCCCAGCAGGTCGATGTCGATCCAAGCACCCCCATGCTTTGGGTGCTTCGCGACCACCTGGATTTAGTCGGAACCAAATTTGGTTGCGGAATCGCTCAGTGTGGCGCCTGTACCATACACATGAACGGCAATGCAGTTCGATCCTGTCAGCTACCCGTTTCGGCAGCTGAAGGAGCCTCGATTACCACGATTGAGGGACTTTCTGAACAAGGAGATCACCCGGTACAAAAAGCCTGGATGGAGCACGATGTGCCTCAGTGTGGGTATTGCCAGGCTGGTCAGATCATGACAGCGGCTGCTTTGCTACAGCAAAATCCAAATCCTTCTGACGAGGATATTGAAAATGCAATGAATGGTAACATTTGCCGCTGTGGAACTTATACCCGAATCAAGGCTGCTGTGAAAACTGCTTCTCAAAACCTTTAATTCAACACAACTATGGCAACTTTAGATAAAAAATTGGACCGAAGGTCATTTTTGAAAGTCTCAGCCTTGGCGGGCGGAGGCATGGTATTGAGCTTTAGCTGGCTGGCAGGATGCAAGCCTATCACCGAGGAAGAGCTTTTGGCGATGCCAAAGGAATGGTTTGAGCTCAACAGCTACATCAAAATCGGGGAAAACGGAGCCGTCACACTTTTCTCACCAAATCCGGAATTTGGCTCCAATGTCAAGACTTCGATGCCGATGATCTTGGCAGAAGAGTTGGATACAGACTGGAAAAAAGTGATCGTAGAGCAGGCGGATTTTTATCCTGAGCGATTCGATCGTCAATTTACAGGAGGTAGCCAAGGCATCCGTCAAGGCTGGAAACCCCTTAGAACTGCCGGTGCTACAGCTCGCGCCATGTTGGTTGCTGCTGCTGCAAAAACTTGGAATGTATCCCCTACCGAAATCACTACATCTGCTGGCGTATTGGAACACAAGGGAAGTGGCAAGAAAGCCCACTACGGAGAGATGGCTTCTTTAGCCGCTACAATGGAATTGCCGGAACAAGTGACTTTGAAAGAAACCAAAGATTTCAAAATCGTCGGTAGCTCCAAAAAGAATGTAGATGCTCAAAAGATTGTCACCGGTAAGCCGCTTTTCAGTATTGACCACAAAGTAGAAGGAATGAAGTATGCGGCTATCGTGCATCCTCCCGCCTTTGGAATGAAGTTGAAGTCCTTTGACAAAAGTTCTATAGCCGGGATGTCGGGAATTGTGGATGTATTCCCTATCCGGTTATTTAAAGAAGATTACGAGCGAAATTTCTTTGACACGACTACTTTTCCTGAAATTCTCGCCATCGTAGGCAATTCCACCTGGGAAGTGATGCAGGCAAAGAAAAATTTAGCTGTGGAATGGGAGAATGCATCTGAATCCAGTTTTGAAGTGGGAGGATTTGGTGGTCGCCCAAATACAAAAGTGACTGTCCTATCGGGTTTGGAAAACACCAATCGCCACAAAGAGCAAATGAAGGAATTCATCACCAAACCGGGAAATGTCGTCAGACGAGACGGTGACCCGGAGGGAATGTTTAAAAAAGCTGCCAAGATCATCGAAAAAACCTATTCCGCTCCTTTTTTGGCGCATAACACCATGGAGCCGATGAACTGCTTTGCAGATGTCAAAGGTGACAAAGCTGTGATTTATGGACCTACACAAGCTCCTGAAATGATTATGGGAACTTTGGTACAAGCCTTAGGGATTCCCAAAGAAAATATTCAGATCAACCTTGCCCGGATGGGTGGCGGATTTGGTCGAAGAGCCTATAGCCATCACATGACCGAAGCGGCTTTGATTTCCCAAAAAATCCAGGCCCCTGTCAAAATGGTCTATACCCGGGAAGATGATATGACGGCAGGAGTTTACCGACCCACTTATTCTGCGACCTACCGGGCGGCTTTGGATGAAAACAACAATTTGCTGGCGCTGCATGTGAAGGCCGGTGGAATTCCTGAATCCCCAATACATGCCAACCGCTTCCCAGCGGGAGCATTAGACAATTACTTGGCAGAAAGCTGGGACATCCCATCCAACATCACCATTGGAGCCTTCCGAGCCCCAAGATCTAATTTTATCGCTGGGGCTGAGCAAAGTTTCTTGGATGAATTGGCAGAAGTGATGGATAAAGATCCGATCGAATTCCGTTTGGAATTGCTCAAGCGGGCTGAGATCAATCCGGTAGGTGAAAATAACGACTACGATGCCAAGCGCTATGCGGGCGTGCTCGAACTTGTACGCGAAAAGTCCAACTGGAACACTCCGGCTACAGGTGTTCACCGGGGCGTCTCGGCCTATTTCTGTCACAATTCTTACGTGGCAGAGGTGGTGGATACCAAAATTGTAGATTCCAAACCTGTAGTCGAAAAAGTCTATGCCGCCGTGGACTGCGGAATAGTAGTCAATCCGGATGCAGCCACCAATATGGGCGAAGGAGCGATTGTAGATGGAATTGGCAATGCCTTTTTCGGGGAATTGGCCTTTGAAAACGGAGTACCAACGAAAACCAATTTCGACAAATACCGCATGATCCGACAAAAAGAAACTCCAAAATCCATTGAAATTCACTTTGTTGACAGCAAAGAAGATCCGACCGGACTGGGCGAACCGTTCTTCCCTCCGGTGTTTGCTGCCTTGGCCAATTCCTTATACAAAGCGACTGGCAAGCGCTACTACGAGCAGCCTTTTGCTCCTCAGCTGGAGATGCAGAATTTGAAGATGTAGGGCAATAATGTGACTTAGCGATGAAAATTCAATTTTAATACAGGCAGCCTGAGAGAAATCTCGGGCTTCTTTTGTTTGATTCCCCGAAAGGCCATATATCGTTAAAAAAGGAGCTGAATGAAAAAATCTGACGCATGAAGTTTTTTAACATTGGGCAGGCTGGTAGGTTTCAAGTCACGATTTAGCACACCCAGAACATTAAAATGCAAAATATTACCCTTAGGGCTATTTCGAAAAATTGTAATTCATCAAAAGCTATAAGGGAATACGGAGAAGAAAATTTATCTTTTCCAAAAATTAACTTAAACCTAAAACCCTATCCATGAAACAATTCTTCCTTTTTACAACGGCCTTTATCGGCTTTTTGGCAAACCCTGGCTTTTCCCAACCCAATCGGGTCATGGATTTTTTTCCGGAAGGAACTAAACTCCACGGAAATATTCCCTATTCAAATGACACGCTCAAAAAACACTTGCTCGATATTTACTTACCTCCGAATGCATCCGCTAAAGTCCCGTTGGTGATTTGGGTTCATGGCGGAGGTTGGCTAGTCAATGATAAATATGCAGACATGGGTTACATGAAGCAGACCATTGCAGAAATCATCAACCAAGGATATGCATTGGCTTCTATTGATCACCGATGGAGTTCACAGGCGCCTTTTCCTGCACAGGTAATTGATATTAACGCTGGCATTTCTTTTCTCTATGATCAAGCAGAGGAATATGGTTTTGATACCGATCGATTTGCCTTGATGGGATTTTCCTCAGGGGGACACCTTGCTTCGATGGTAGGACTTTCAAGAAATGACGAGATTGATTCGTTTTTCATGTCAGAACCTACGAAGTCTTTTAAGATCAAAGCCGTGATAGATTTTTATGGTCCAATGGACCTCACACTTTTCCCGGGTGCCATCGATCCAAAATCCCCGGAATCCTTGCTGATTGGTGCCACTCCGATCCAACGTCCGGATTTGGCAAAAATCGCAAGTCCCATCACTTACATCGATAAAAATGATCCACCCTTTCTGATTATCCATGGTGAAAAAGACGAGAGTGTGGATCCAAGACATTCCCAATTACTCAGCTCTTGGCTCACATTGAAAGGTGTACCAAATGAACTAATCATCGTACCGAATGCACCGCATTTTGGGCAGATATTTGACTCAAATGAGGTACGTATCAAGGTCATGGAATTCCTGAAAAAGGAATTGAAGTAGATCTATTAAACGATTTGCATTCACCTCACATAGAGTCTATAAAATAAAACGATGTAAGTGAAACCTACACTTGGACAGTGCATTCTATTTCAATTCCCCAATTTTCTTTAAAATCTCCCTTCCTACAACAAAAAGGAACGGACGTTGCATACCTCCACTGAATTAATTCCAACCTTCGTCCGTTGTTAATCTGTAAAAGTGAAAAGAGACTTATGAAGAAGTTCATCGTTATATTTCTGGGAATTCTGGTTTTACTCCTTGGGACCGCTGTGGCCATTCCCTTTTTATTCAAGGACAAAATCATAGCCCGTGTCAATCAGGAACTGGACCAAGCTTTTAATGCAAAGATTTTTTATGATCCGGATCAAATTTCACTGAGCTTGTTTCGGAATTTCCCGGCTGTCAGTGCGGGTCTAGGTGATTTCGGAATTGTTGGTTTGGAACCATTTGAAAATGACACTTTGGTTCATGCGGACGAACTTTCCCTGGATTTCAACCTGAGATCTATCCTTTTTGATGACTATCCAACATTAACCGGCCTTCACTTAAACGGCGGCGATCTTTACCTCAAAGTGCTGGAAGATGGTCGTGCCAACTACGATATCACAAAAGAATCCACCTCCACTGAGCCTGAGGTAGCCAGTAATTTCAAACTGGGAGTTGACATGATCGAGATCAACAATGTCAACTTAATCTACGATGACAGGTCTTTGAAGTTTGTCATGGCCTTGGCAGAAATCGAGGCTAAAGGCAGTGGTGAATTTACTATGGATGTCTACGATCTACCATTACAGCTCAAGGCGACAATCGTCGATTTAAACTATGATGGTGTTCATTACCTGAGCAATAAAAAATTCAGAGGGGAAACATTGCTGCAGGTAGACTTGGAGCAAATGAAATTCACCCTTGCTGAGAGCAAATTCGGAATCAATGAATTTCTTTTCGACCTGAATGGTATCATTGGATTGCCTGAAGAAGGAATCGCACTCGACCTTACTTTCGGCACCGAACAGACGGATTTCAAAAACATCCTTTCGCTCGTTCCGGGGATTTACACGGAGAGCTTTTCTTCCATCAATACCACAGGAACACTTTCTTTTGGAGGTTTTGTCAAAGGGCTCTACGGCGAGGATACCTATCCGGCTTTTGATGTGAATTTGGAGGTGAAAGACGGGATGTTTCAATATCCGGACTTGCCGCTTCCGGTGAAGGACATCAATTTGAGCTTTCAGGCTAAAAATGAAAGTTCTCAAATCGAGAACACCAGTGTTACCCTTCCGATTTTTTCCATGAATGTGGGTTCCAATCCGCTGTCAGGGGATTTCAAACTCGCAAATCTCCGGGATTATGACCTGGAAGGGAAATTAAACGGAAGGCTTAACCTGAAGGAATTGACGGCTGTGTTTCCTATTGAAAAAACCCAACTGGCAGGTATTCTGGATTTTAATGCCAGTGCGAAAGGGCGCTATGATTCGACGCTGAAAGTCCTACCAAGTATGGATATCCGCTTAAATCTGGAAAATGGTTTCATACAAAACACAGACTACCCTGTTCCTTTGGAGCGACTTCATGCAAAGGCAACGATCCTGAATCAGAAAGGAACGATGCAGGATTTCCTGATGGATATCAGCAGCTTTGGTTTTGACCTGGAGGGTGAAAAAATCGAAGGAAACCTGAAAATCAGTGATTTTGAAGCACTCAACTGGAATGGTGCCGTAAACGGCGGAGTGGATTTAAAGAAACTGACTGCAATTTTCCCGATTGCCGACACCCAGCTTGAAGGCTTAATCAAGGCAGATCTCCAAAGCTCGGGTTCCTACGCCGATGTCGAAAAAGAGCGCTACGATCGTCTGCAGGCCTCCGGCACGATGGACATCCGGGATTTGTTCTTTTCTTCCACGGAATATCCTCAGGGAGTTAGGATCCTTGAGGCTCATGGGGACTTCAACCCACAGCGGGCAAACCTTACCCAATTCAGATCCCAACTGGGAAAAAGCCCGCTGGAAGCTACCGGCTTCCTCTCCAATTACATGGATTATTTACTTTCTGACAAAGGAGTTTTGAAAGGGCAACTCGCCCTGAAAAGCACAAGATTTGATGTAAATGAATGGATGAGCAGCAGCGATGCAAGCACTGACAGTACCGAGTTGGAAGTCATTCCACTTCCCGAAAACATCGACTTCAGCATGAGTATGGTGGCCGATGAGGTGATCTATGAAAATCTGAATCTAAAGGAGGTCAGCGGAAACATGATTTTGAGAAACGGAGTCCTTTCTTTCTCAGAAACAGGAATGAAAACGCTGGATGGCCGAATAAAACTGAACGGAAACTACGATCCAAGAAATCTGGCAGCCCCACTGTTTGATTTCACTATGGACATTTCCGAACTGAGTATAGCCAAGGCTTTTCAAAGTCTGGAAACTGTCAAAGCCTTTGCACCCATTGCCAGTGAAATCACAGGAAAAGTATCGACCAACATCAGTTTTTCGGGCTTATTGTCCCAGAACATGATGCCGGTTCTTTCCTCCATCGATGTACAGGGAATTCTGAAAGTGGCGGAAGCTGCGCTTAAGGACAGTAAAATTTTGTCAGAAATCACTAGTTTGACCCGCCTCAAAGATGCTAATCTTATCCAACTTAGAAATCTTTCCATTCCCATTGTGATCGAGGATGGAAGAATAGAAGTCAAACCTTTCGACCTGAAACTTTGGGACTATGAAACCAACATCCAAGGAACTGCAGGTTTTGACGGTTCGATCAATTATCTGCTAAACATGCAAGTGCCTGCAGGACAATTCGGTGCACAGGCTAATTCGATTTTGAGTACCCTATCTGGCACTGAAACCAATGCATCGACTTTGATTCCTTTGGCAATAAACTTATCCGGCACGTACAATCAGCCAAAAATCAGTCTGGCCGGAGGTAACAGTATCGAGACCCTGTTGACCAATGCCTTGAAGTCGAGGTTTGATTCGGAGAAGCAAAACCTACAGGCAAAGGCCACAGAAGAGTTTCAGGCCGCACAGGATAGTATCAAGCAGGAAATCAAACTAAAAGCTGAACTTGCACAGGACAGTGTGAAGAAGGAATTGGAGAAAAAAGTCAATCAGTCCGCAGGTAAGGCAGTGGATGAAGCTAAAACGCTGCTGAAAGGATTAATCTTAAAGCCTAAAGCAAAGCCTGATACAACGAAGGTGAATAACTAAATACTATTGAAATAGGCTTTGCGAGATAAAATGGAGATATGCTAGGTGAAATACAACTGAAATATGCTGCGCAGATAGAAATGATTTGGCAACCGAGAGTCTTTCTCACCAAGCCTATTTCGCGACAGCAGGGGGCATAATTCATACCGAGGAACGAGGTATTTATTTCGCATAGCGTATTTCGCGAAGCCTATCTATCTCCCTTTAGTATTTTTAAAAAAAATCTTTCGCAATATTCAATGGACGGAAAACGAGCCGATTTTTGATACGAAGGGCCACACTACGCTGGGAAATATCTCGGAGTGTTTTGAGGACTTCGATGGTGTGGATGCCTTTGTTGATCATAATACATTCAGCTCGGGCTGCATGTCCGGCATCCGTCACCTCAGCCCGTGTGGCCACCCCTGATTTATGTAGATTTTCCAGCACCTGAGTTGCCCAAATCACCGGAACGTGAGCCGCTTCACAAAGCCAGAGTATCTCATCCTGAATCTCCACCAGTCGTTCAAATCCAATCTCCACAGCCAAATCGCCCCTTGCGATCATCACTCCACAAACTTCATCCTTCATTGCTTCCAAAAGCAATGAAGGAAGGTTTTTGACCGCTTCATGGGTTTCTATTTTAAGGATTATAAAAGGAATATCCGCTACAATTTCCTGTAGTGCAAGACGTAAGTCGGCAATATCATGAGCGGAGCGCACAAAAGAAAACCCAACAGTATCCGCATTGGCGCAGACAAAATTGAGGCATTCCCGATCAAAATCGGTAAGGGAAGAAATCTGCAGTGAGCAATCCGGAAAATTGATACCCTTTTCGTTTTTTATAAATGGCTTTTTGGAGGAAATCCGTGTGATCTTGAGTTCTGCCTTATCCTTTTCCGCCTTTTCTACCACGGCCAGGATCAATCCATCATCTATAAAAACCCGATCGCCGGGTTTTAAACCTTCAATCACACCAGGCTCATTAGGACTGATTACGGTATCCTTGGCTCTGAATCCCTTTGAGGTATTGGAAAGCCATACAGTTTGGCCATTTTCTATTTTTACCCTACCCTTTTTCCTACCCTTAGCAAGTAATTTGGTTCTGATTTTCGGACCTGCCAGATCCACATGGATCTTGCAGGGAATCCCGGTTTCCTTACTGGCCAGTCGGATTCTATCGACCATTTCCTGCCAGACAGACTCATCGTCATGTGCACAATTGATACGGGCAGTACCCATGCCTTTTTTCAGAAGTTTTGAAATCAGGTCTTTTTCTTTTAAAAAGGAAGCATCAAAGGTTACCATGACGGCTGATGGCCAATTTTCGGACTTTTCTCCAAAAAGACGCTGACTGTTTTCTTCGATTTTTTTCGTCCCAAGCTCCATGGTACAAGGATCCAGTTCCCCAAATTTGGACCCCAAATGCTGAAGAGTTACTTGTATCTGACGATGGGTATGACTTTCGCAACTTGCAAGGGAGGAAAGTCCATTCTCATGAAGTAAAAGCTGCAGGTCACGAACATCCGTTTTTCTCAAAATCAGGTATTTCAGGAAATTGAGCCCTGATTCTCGGTTGACAGGGTGGATACTTTTCAGCAGACTCGCAAATTCCTCCTGTACCTCAGCCATGGATTGATGAAGTGCAGTCAGTTGACTTTTTATTTCCTTAAGGGAATCAGACATAGGGTTTTTAGGATTTATTGCAATTTCCGAATTCTTAGATTCAAAGGATGTATTCGAATTCAAGTTATCGGCTTTTTTCTTTAAAAAATCTTAAATATATGTGCTTGGATCAGAATCTGTTTTTCCTGAATTGAGAGATTTTCAGGATTTTTTGAAAGAAGTTGAAGCGAAAAAACGCCATTTTACGTCTTGGGGGTGTATTTAAAAACTAAACCCATCACTTATGCGCTTTTCATCATTAAGCAAATCTATTACCCGCAGGGGAATCCTAATGGTTTCGGGCTTGCTAGCCGGATCCCTTCTCTTGAGTAGCTGTCTTGACAATCTTGAATCTCCGGAGTTGCCCCCTGCAGCCTATGTCACCATCTTCCAGGGCTCCACCACCGCACCTGCCATGGACATTTTCGCCAACCAAAATCGGGTGAATCAAACCCCACTTGAGTACACCCAAGTGTTACCCTACAGCGCTTATTTTCCGGGCAGGCGAGATTTCAGATTTTCAGCCTTCAATTCTGCCTCTGCACTTCTGGAGAAAAATTTTGAGCTGAAGGCGGATTCTGTGTACTCGGTTTTTGTGGCAGATGCCACCCAAGGAATCGATGCGATTTTGGTCAAGGACATCTGGGAAGACCCAACTGAAGCAAAGGCACAACTGCGCTTTGTCCATCTTTCAAGAGATACGGAATCAGTTTATTTGGAGGCTTCTGGCTCCACCACAGCACTGGGAACCGGTTCCACTTTCAAGTCAGTATCGGGATTTGAGGAATTGCCAAAAGGAAATGTCACGCTCACTGTAAAATCTACCAAGACGGATGAGACCCTAATCCAAACCGGAACATTGGAACTAAAAGGGAACCGAGTGTATACCTTGGTTATGAGGGGACTAAATTCAGAAAGTACCGGAGATAAAAAGCTGGACCTACAACTGGTAACCAATTACATCAAGTACTAATCAGAAAAAAGACGCCTTATTTTTTTTTTTTTCTCCCGAAGCTTGGGTGAGCTTCGGGATTTTTTTTGAGTTAAAGAAAAGACCTGGTTGAATGTGAGAAAGCTACCAGGCCTGGATGAAAAGCAAAACCGATTGGTATCATCTTCCTGAAATAAAAAAATTTTCATTCCCATAGGTGTAGTCAAAACAGAATAGATTTAGCCCAGTTCCATTTGTTCAAGATTAGAAATACCTTGAATTTAACTTTCTCGAAATTTAGCTACTTGAAAAAATAACCTTGGGCAAAAAAATCCACCCAAGATCGTTCCCGGGTGGATTCAGTTGGTTTAGTAATCTGTTTTTAATAATTATCTTTTAATTGTACCAAAATTCACTTTAAAGGAGGCTCCGAACATTCCCAACTTCTCACCATAACCGGAAAATTCCTGTAGTGGATAGTTATAAAAAGGCATCACTTCATAGCTGGTTTTCTTGGACTCCAGAAGCCGAAAATTCACACCCAAATTAGCTGTGGCAAAAGGATAAAATCGGTTTTGAGGCACATTCAAATCAGAAGACAGGCTAGCTGACTCAGATTTTAAGGTAAAAGAGTTGGACGGGATAGCTGCATTTGAATTGAAGACAGCTACCTGTCGGGTGTAAGTAAACTCTGTCTCCGCGGCCTGATTGAAAGTCACCAGATTGGAAAATCCCGCCTGCAGGGAGATCGAATTGTTTCGGGTGATGGGATATTTGAAATACAAAGGAATATCCACCTGCACTTGCGCAATCTCATTCTTTTCAGTTACCGGAGAAGAAAAGCCGGCCACCTGTGCATAGCTTTGGCTTTCGCTAGCCTGATTGAGGTAATTGACGGCAAGACCGGAGCCTATGCTAAGTTTGCCAACTATATCCTTGTCTATCATCACGCCGAAGCCCAGACTGGATCCACTCGTAGCCTGGGCACTGCTTTGCGATGCGCCATAGCCGGGAGAGAGTCCCAATGCCAGTCTGGCAAAAGAGGGAGTTTCGAGGATTTCTTCAATCTCGGCATCAGTCAGTTGGGGTTCCTTAGCCAAATCAGGCTGTGTAATGACTTTCTCTTCAGGAATTTCCGTTTTCAGCGCTTCCTTTTCCCTTTCTCCCATTTCTTGGGTTGCAATAAAAGATTGCTGAATTCCTGTTTTCGTGAGGTCTTGAGTAGATTTCCCACGTTCCATCAGGGTCGGAAAAGTCTTTTTATCAGGCTCTTGCTGTGCTTTAGCAATAGCATTTGTATCTGGAACACTAAAAATAGTTTCAGTGGCTGCTGATTTTATAGTTTCATGGATAACCAACCCCCCTTTGCTTGAATTAAAGCTTTGAGAGTTTGTGTCCTGAACCCCCCTTTCTTGCGAGGAAACTGGATTTATGCCTTCAGATTTTTCGGAATCTTCATTTTCAGGATTCCTGGAATTACCTAATTCTGATTTTTCAGAATCCGGTGAAGGCAGCTTTTCTTCCAAAGCCATCTCTTGGGATGGCAGTGCATTGTCCATTTCCAAATCATTGGAAAGCCAAAGGCCTCCTGCCACTAATAATAAGGCTAGGGATGCAGCAATTCCGGCTATCCAGTAGGCTGTTTTCTTTCCGGTGTTAGCAGCTCTTTTTTTGGAAAAAGCCTCCCAGGCTCCCAATTCGTACGGAAGAGGGTTTTCTTCCTGCTGCTTACGCAGCATGTAGGCCAACCTTTTTGGTGTTTTATCTTCCTGCATATTCTTTCATGTGATGTTGAATCAACTGACGCAGTTTGGTCTTTGCGCGCGTCAGGTAAACTCGGGAGGAGCTTTCGGTGATTTCCAGCCGATCTGCTACTTCCCTGTGACTATAACCTTCGACCTCATAGAGGTTGAATACCACTTGCTGATCCTCGGGCAACTGATGGAGGAGTTTGAGGATATCCTCAAAAGCCAGCTGATCCGGGGCATATATTTCATCGAACACCGGAGTTTCGCCATCCGCTTCCTGGTGATTTTTAATCCGTTTGTCCTTCCTGTAATAATCTATGGCGGTGTTTACGGTAATCCTTCTGAGCCAGGCCTTAAGGGGTGGGGTTTGATCCATTTTTTTGAAGGAATCAAAACATTTCATAAATGAATCATTAGTGATCTCCTGTGCCAGGTCTCTACTTTTGGAATAGGACAGACTGATCCCCATGACATAGCCATAGTATTTTTTAAAAAAGTACTCCTCATGCTTTTTTGACCGAAGTTTGCAACCTTCGATCAACTCTTGGTCAGACCAGTTCAAATCAAATTACGCTACGTTGCTTCTTATATACTCAGCCGACAATTTCCTACACAGTTGAAATCCCGAAAACTGCAATGCTCTCTCAGATAAATGGTAAACAGGTCTGTGGTGGTCTCGCGGAGTGCTTTTGCCAAATCCACTTTAACTATGTCAATCTCTGTCTCCGATGCAGGAGAACAGGAATTGAAGTTCGCCGTCAGGTAGATTTGCATTCTTCGCGGAGCGGATTCCTGCCATCTCCCATCCCATACCAGTTCATAGATTGCATTGCATCCTTTTGGACGTTCTATTTCGAGGGTAAGTTCGGTTTCCTCCCGATTTATACTTTTAATTTCAAAACTAAGCGGGCAAAGCGATGGATTTTTCCGATTGAAGTCCAACTGCTGATATTTTCTCGGGTCAACTGTAAATCGATATCCCGGTCCTTGGATTTGATAGAAATCGGAGAATCCCAACGCAGGATCTTCATCTCCCAGTGAGCAACTACAAAGGAATAACAAAAGGAGAAATCGGAATACCGAGACCATTGCTTGTTTTTTTTCTCAAGACGAAAATGCCATTGGGATTCGCTACAAGGTTGTGAAAAAAAGGGTGTGGAAGATGGGAGGTTAAGACGTTTGAAAGATTGAATTGGTTAGTTGTTTAGGGCCCTAAAGACTGAATAATTACGGGTACAAATCTACCTTACGCTGAAGTAAATCAAAAAAACTAGCGCCAATTGTAAGCAGTGCTTGGTGAATGAACATTCATGGAGGCGAGGAAGACTTGCCCTAATTGCAGTATTTCGGAAATACAAATACTGAAAATATTGGGTCGCGATTGCAAATCCCAACTAGAAGTAGCGATACATCCTTTACATTTATAATACAAAAGATTATAAATAATATACAATTTTGTGGAAAACTTTCTGCCTATAAAACCAAAAAATACCCAGTTCTGGGTATTTTTTGGAGTTTGACATGCTGTAATTTTGATCAGGGTGATTAAGCAACTTTTCTCAGAACTTTTTCTAGAAAATATTAAAGGGATTTTTTTCAGCACTTTTGACTCCCTTTTTGCTTTTGGCAGACTTCCAATAGGATAGTCGCTATTCCGGATGTTAGATGATTAATTTTTGAAATGTCGGATGACCGATGCTCCGACATAGTTCAGTGCAGCCATGCTCACCAACCGGGCTCAGTGACCGAGCGCACCAACCATTGTTGAATCGTAGAACTGCTTAATGGTTCGACTCCGCTCACCACAAACTGGTGAATCGGGACTGAACACTGAGACTGAATACTGATTATTTGGCTAAGTGAGAGGATAGATTTTTCTTTCAAAGAATGAAACCCGAGCGAAAAATGGACTTCATTCCTGGCTATGGTATTCCAAAACAAATCTCAGGATTACTGATCAATAGAATCGTACTTCACAGTCGGGATGGCTTGCTTTGAAGGATTCCACAGCTCTGGTAGTCAAATTGGTATTAAAGCAGGACAGTTTTTTAAGATTTTGCAAGCCATCAATGGGTTTTAGATTTCTAAGATTGGTACTGGCTACATCCAGTTCTTCAAGTGCATGAAGTGACTCAATACCTTTGAGTGTCCTTAGATTGGTACCTGAGATATTTAGCTTTTTCAGTTCACTCAAATTACTCAGCGGTGTCAAGCCCTCAATTCCGGTATTGGAAAGATCCAGCTCCTCCAAAAGGCTAAGGCCTGAAAGCGGAAGGAAATCGGTAACGGGGACTTGGGAAAGTTTAAGTTTGGTCAGTAATCTCATCGCACTCAAGGGAGCAACTGAAGCAATAGGCGCATCAAATACCTCCAAACTTCTTAGGTTCACAAATGCAGACAAGGGAATCAAGTCCGAAACCGGGACACTACGAAGGGTAAGTTCTGCCCTACCAGTGAGCTGATGAAGCTTTTCCGTATCGGGATTTTCAGAAAGTGAAAATTGGCTTCTCAAGATATCTTTCCATTGATCATCCATCTCGTTCCACCAAGATTGGAGTTCCTCCGTCCTGAAAAGGATATTCATCTCGGGCTTTCTGATCAAAATATCAGGAACGCTAGTAGGGTCAAAATCTGCCCCATTCACATTCAAATAGGTCAGATTGGGTAGTCCGGCGAGTTCCTGAATGCTTTTCACCGGACTGAATTCAAGGTCCAGAGATTCAAGCAGGTCATTTTCTGTGAGGGCAGATAGGTCTGCTACCTGGGTATTTTTACCTACCAAGTGGACAAGCGTTTTCACTTCACTCAAAGGAAGTAAGTCGGCAATGGGATTGTTTGAAAAGTTGAGCGTTGAAAGATTGACAAATCGGGTGATCGGCGTTAGGTTCTCCAGTTGGGCGCTATCCAAATTGAGCTCGGTAACGGTGATTGTCTGAGTGAGCGTTTCAATCCCCGGGTTGTCGTCTGTAATAATGGGGTTGTTTCTTTTTAAAGCGGCTTTCCATTCAGATGAGAGACCCGCCCACCAGCTTTCAAGGTCTTTTACATGATGAATCAGAAGGACTTCTGGATTTTTACGGATAAAAACATCTGCAGCCAAAGGGGAGAGTTGCGTTTCATCAGCCAAAATCTTCTTCAGAACAGTGAGTGAGTCCAACGATGAAATATCTGCCACTTGGCTACCAGTGATATCCAACAACTCCAGTTTTTGAAGACTTGCAATTGGAGATAGATCCTGAATGTTTGTTTGAGCCAGGTTGAGGGAAGTCAGGGATGACAGACCTGCTAAGGCAGACAGGTTGATCATGTAATTCCCACTCAAGTTTAGAGTTTGAAGTTGATTTAGATCCTTGATGTTTTCCACATTGTTGAATCCCGATTCAGACAGATCCAATTGTGTGAGATTTTTGAATTCATTCAATACGGCAAAACTCAGGATGGGTGTTTTTTGGACCTTTAGGGAAACAAGACTCTTTAAATTGAGCAGTTGAGAAATGTCTGTAATTTGAGTTTGCGAGATGTCGAGGTGTTTCAGTCGATCCGAATACTTGATAAATTGAATGTCTTCAGTTGGGGTATTGGAAATATCGAGGCTCTCCAAAAAAGTGACATTGGAGATGGGGCCAAGATCGGTTATTCCAGTGTTTGAGATATCGATCACTTTCAAATCCCGCAGTTCAGAAAGTGGGTTTAAGGTTCTGATTTGAGGATTTCCGGAAATGTCCAGAGAATCGATGCTCACAAACCGATAGAACCAATCCAAGTTGACCGAATCCGACTCCGAAAGACCGAATCTGTCGGTGAAGTAATTTCTCCAAGGCGAATCGAGGGATTCCCACCAGGCGGTCAGCTCTTCGTCACGACTGATTTTGGTAGTGTAAACACTCACAATTTTGAGTTCCTGAGATTTGTCATCGAGGTTTACCTCCACGAAGCGGGGTTTGGTATTGGTGATTTTTTCACCGGAAAGCGTCGTTGCTGAGATCGTCCGATCCAATGCTGCCAGGAAATAGACCTCGCCATTTTCTTTTTGGGAAGGTTTTACTTCCCGGATTTTGAACTTGAACTCTACATTTTTATAAAAAAATTCGATGTCTTTGAGGTAGGCGGTAACATCTTTATTGGTGACTACTTTACGATCGAGCAGGAGGTCATCTTCCACTTGGACTTTTTCGTCTCTGAAAATCTTAAGGTAGCTTTCCCTGATGATTACATCTTTATCCCGGGGAGAAGTTTCCCCGTTGCCGATCGTATTCAACAGGTATTCTAAAAATCTCACCTGATCTTCTACTTTGGAAGAAAATTCAGACACCTGTTCTTTGGTATAGCCTTTGATAGTCTGGGCAGTCCCCGAAAGGTTGAGTAAAAAGAAAATACTGCCTACTAGAAATTTCTTACTCCTGATCATAGATGTATTTGAGAATGGTCTCTTTATCTCCCGGCCCAAGCTTGACCAGATTAGAAATCAGCCATCCGGTATTGAAGCCCGGCCTATTGAATTGATTGACTTCGAAATACCAGCCCTGGACTTGGAAGAAATGAAATTTCAGTCCCGAAACTGTAATAAATCGAAGATTATTTTGCTTCATCTCATACAAGAAGATGGCCAAATAATCCGGTTTGTAAGAATTGGCGGTAAAAGATTCAGGCAGATTGGAATCCTGGAGTGCTTTTCTGAGGTTCATGAAGCCCAATTCATGACTTAAGGGATGGAGGAAATCTTTCTGATCACCCACAGGCTTGTTGAATAGGTTTTTAAATGGGGCGAAGCTTACCTGATCGATTACCCATTCGTATCCCAGGCCTTCGGCCTGAAGTTTCATGAAGAGGGTAGCCTTTTCTCTTTTACCTTTAAACATAAATTCGGTCTCCACTTCAGCATACCAACCTTCCCGGTGAAACACCAGGTATTGGGGATACGCTTCAGACAGGACATTCTGAATGAATTGATTCTTCAGGTCAGCGGTGATCGAAGTGGTTTGATTATCGAAGAGAATGTTTAGGTATCCTTTTCTTAGGGGTATATTCCTATAGAGCGAATCGCCTGGATTAAAGCGAGTGCCTCCATCGATGGATTCTTCCCCGTTGAACCGTCTAAAAAATTGATTGAGTTGTTTGGTTGAAGCTGCGAATCTGCCGTCATCCTTAATAGTTCCGGGGCTGCCTAATCCTTGCCCCGGAACATTAGAAATGATTGCGATAAAAAACGCAAAAATCAAATAGGTTTTTCTCATGCGGAAGTTTCGGTCACTCGTACGTCTCCAAGCATGACGTCCCAGAATTCAATCGTACGACCGGCTATCTGAGTTTGTTTTTTCTCCACGTAGATGGTGATGTCCTTCTTGGTGGTATCTTTATAGTTCATACCTGTCTCGATCGAGGTACCTTCGAATCGCTGATAAATGGTGATTACTCCCACATATCGTCCATCAGGCTGTCTTTCCAAGTCAGAGATGTACTGGATATCGTACCAGGTAATATTCACGCGGTCATAGTTGAGAGCCATAAGACGCTCGAAGTATCTTCTTACCTTGTAGTAAGCGATTTCCTGTGTATTGATGGAAGAGACTCCCATTTCGGCACCAGGTGCAAAAAGCTCCTCAGCACGGTCCATTACACGATTAGCCTCAGAGAATTGGGTTTCTTTGCTACCGATAATGGAGATGTATTTAGAAAGGTCCTTTACTTTTTCCAAAGCAAGTGAATCAATGGCTTGCTTTCGTGCCGGACTGATGTTGTCCTGTGCCAAAGCCACCATGGAGGTAGAAAGGAACAGTCCCAGAAAGAGTATTAATTTATTGTTCATTTTAATTTCAGGTTAGCTAGATGATGATTATTTTCTTCTCAGTTCCAGTTCGGAAACCTTACCCCCTGCATCCATTCTGATATCAGAGATGTAGTTAAGGTTTTTCTTGGTATCTTTTAGGTATTCGAGGTACTTTTTAATAGTAGTAGGCTCATCGTAATCTTTGATGCCATTTTCCTCGTGGATCACGATCAAAACGGGAGTTTCTTGATTGGAAAACATTGCCAAAGTTTCCTGAATGGACTGGTTGGCCATCGAAGCATTTCCTGCTGCAGCAACTGAATTGAAGTAATTCTCGAGTTTTTCTGCGGCGATTTCTTCTGCGGATCTTGTAGGAGCAGGTGGAGGAGCTTGCTGAACTGGCTGCTCTACGGTTGCTGGAGCAGGTGCAGGTGTGGCAGCTTTCTTTTTACTCTTACAGGCACCTATGGCCAGTGTTATGAATAAGGCCAGAAAGAGGATTTTTTTGAGTGAAAAAGCGAACATGGATTGTTTCATCTTTTTGTAAATTAGTTTTGTTAAGTGAATTATAAGGTGTCAGATTTGGGCGATAAATTGTGGTGTAAAGTAAATAAAAACTGACCAAATTAAGGCAAAGGCTATTCCAAACGGAAGCGATATTTTAAAAGGAGATAAATTAACTTGGTCGGGTTGGTTAATTTTTCTAAAGATTGGTAGGTTTCTTTGAAAATGGTAAACTTTCAAATTTAGGAATTATAGAAGTGTTAAGGGCTCAAGGGTTGGGATCGGTTAAGGGTTAATTGTAGCACCGACAAATTGATTAACTGTTGAATGGTTGAGTTGACTAATTGTTCAAAGTTTGGGGTTCAAGGGTTAAGGGGTTTGGAAGTGATGGGAGTGTTCATTCATCGGCCGAAAATGTGAAAAAACAAAGAAAAAGATATCTTAAACTTTTAAAACATTCAAAAAATACCCTATAGAGGGTATTTCCAAAGCCCTTTTTTTCAGTGAAATTTGAAATGTGTTAAGTTTTAAGTCAGGCATTCGCCTAATTAAAAAGACCTTTGGGATCCAAAGGTCTTTTCTTTTGGGCTGAATGCTAGGGATGCAGGGCTTGTTGAAGCTGTTAATGGGAGTGACTAATTGGTTAACCGATGAATTGACTAACGGTTCGAGAACCTTATCAACCCTCGAAGAATTAACAAGAGGTTCGGGGTCCAAAAGTCCAAGGTTATTGTTTTTGATTTAATACTGATCACTCAGAAAAGAACCTGTTAAGGATAGGTTATTCTTCAAAGACTTTAAATCTCTTGATCAATGGGGTTTTGATGGTCAGGTAGATCAGGGCAGTAACTATCAGGACCAGGGCACCGACCAGTGAATTAGGGTAAGATTGGGGAAAAATGAAAAAAACGACATTAAAGGCGAGTTGCAAAAGTCCATAAACCAAGGCAATCAAAACGTGATCCTTATTGAGTTCATTCGCAAAAATCTGGTAAAGGTGAGTTCTGTGGGGTAAAGCCACATTTTGTCCACGAAGGAGCCGCTGTCCCAGGGTGATAAAGCTATCTGCACCATAAACTAAAAGCAAAAAGACAATGGTCCAATTGTGTGCTGCGAGGTACCATTGAACCAGAAAATAAATCATGAGATAGGCCAATGAAATGCTTCCGATATCGCCGGCAAACATGAAGGCTTTTTTTCGAAAGTTGAAAATCAGAAAGACAAGAATTGCCAGTAAGACATATCTGATGAGGGTTTCATCAAATATAGGCATGTACTCATAGATACTTAATAGGGACCCGAAAAAAACCAAGCCATAAACACCTGACATTCCATTAATTCCATCCATAAAATTGATAGCATTGATAATCCCAAGTGCCACAAAATAAAGGATGGGAAGTACCCACCAAGGTTCTTGTTCAAATACACCCAAATCAAAAAATGCCATAGAAAGTGCCAAAAACTGAACTCCAAAACGGAGTTTCCGAGATACCGTGAACATATCATCCAACATGCTGATGGTTGATATCCAGATGATTCCCAAAACCATCCATGTATTCATAAAGTCTGTGCTTACCCACCAAAAAATTACAGCAGCCGGAAACAGTATCCCCCCTCCCCGAACTGTTACTTTTGTGTGAGAAGAACGTTGGTTTGGTTCATCGACTATTCCATAGTGGTTTGCTATTCGATAATAGACAAGTCCAATAAGCAAAAGCACCAAAAAGATAAGTGAATAGCTTAAAATCATTTTACAAAACTATTAGAAAAAGTCTCCAATCCCTATTCAATCCCTTTAGAATCGCCAGAAAGCCCAAGAATAAAGGCAGCAATAAATTTAATATCAAAAGGAAACCCGATGAGTTTCCTAAAATGGAGGTAGATGATTTATTTCCAGTCAAACTCTATAAGATCATTTCAAATAAATATTAAGAAACCTACTTATGGTCTATCTAATTAGGATGAATACTCCCGACTTCTCTACCCTATCACCGCCCCTAGTCATGAAGACTCCCCTAAACACGTAATTGCCATTGATCGCAGGCCTTCCATTATGATAGCCATCCCATCCTAAATCTTCCAAGGATTCAGCCTTATAGATAAGCTCTCCCCAAGTATTGAAGATGTAGAATTCCATAGATGCAATCCCTCTGTAATACGGTTTAAAGTACTGATTTTTAAAACCATCAGGAGTAAAGGCGTTAGGAATCATAATATTATAATCCGCGTTGACTGTAATTACGATCTGATAAGTAGAAATACAACCTATCGAATCAATAGCTGTCAGTGTCACGGTGTAGGTTCCTTTTTCCTGAAATTGATGCACCGGATTTTGTTCACCACTGGAATTTCCATCGCCGAAATCCCAATTCCAAATCATCACATTACCTACAGAAAGATCTTTGAACAAGACATCCTCCTGTATCTGAACAATTGTATTGGGAACAAGGACACCATCTCCCAAATCAAATTCATATTCAAAATTAGCAATCAACTCCTCTTCGGCTATGAGGACTCGAATTCTTTGGGCGGGGTTCCAGCAGCTTGTACCTTTCAATGAAGAACTTACTCTATAATCTCCAGAAAGATTCACATGATCAATTTCGTCAAGTCTCAGTGCCGAACCATTTGGGCTTACCACATTGTAGTCGTAAACTGATGGATTAAATCCTTCGATGTAATCCGATAAATCCACCGTACCTGCAGGATCACAAACAATGGAAGGATTTGAGACTCTTAAATTTGGCAAAGCATGCACTATCACCTGTACTGGCATTGGAGAAATCCCACAGATTCCCGGACCAGAAGCCATGATATAATACGTATAAGGAGTATTGGATGGAGGTAGCCCTTCAATACTTAATTCGCCATTGGGTGCTAGAGAGAAAGTCACATTATTGACTACGCCTGAAGTTATCTGATTATTTCCGGCTGCATCGAAAGACCAAGTATAATTTGGGTTCGAGATATTTTGAGGTAAGCTAGGGGTCAACACTGAGGTTTCACCTTCACAAATCACGTCATTCGGCGCGGTTATCAGGCTGGGAACCTCTTTCAGATCGAGGGTACCCGGAACTTGGTACACGCAACCCTGATCATCTGTGATCTCAAAGGTATAAGTCCCTTCACCCAAATTTGGGATACTCATTGGTCCCGCAGATGGCAATGTCAAGTTGCGGGTGACATTTCCGTTTTGGATTACAGTGATTGAGTAAGGCTCATATCCTCCTCTTATTTCAAATCTTACCTGACCATTATCCGTATCACATGATGGGTTGTCCTGCTCGATATTCTCAACCAGTAATGCTTCGGATGGGCCCGTCACGGAAATGTTATCAAGAACAAAGCTACAGCCTTCGGCCGTCAACACCTCAATAGTATGAATCCCTATGGGTACCTGGAAACTATTGGAATTAACAAATGCAGCACCATTTAAACTATACGTATAATTACCCGATCCTCCGCTGGCAATGACAGTAATAGTACCCCCATCACCATAGCAAACCTCATTATCTATTTGCGTGGTAGCGGTGGGTATTTCGTGTACCTCGACAGCGCCAATGCCTGTAAATCCCGGACATACACCCGGTCCGGATGCTGTGACGTAAAAGTTAAAATCAGTTGCGGGTAGTTGGGAAATTGTAAGCTGTCCTGTGGTCGGGTTAATTTGATAGATTACTCCATCTGGTGCAGGGGCTGGATTGCTGATGATAGGTTGAGTTTTTGCAGCATCAAAAAACCATTCAAACACGGCTCCCGGGGCAACCGGGGCAAGCTCAGGAGACAATACGACAGTCTCCCCAAGGCAAATTTCAACTTTATCAACCAGAACTTGGGTAGGTCCATCCACCAAATTCACGGTATTTGTAGTTAGGGTACAGCCCTCAGCATCTGTAATGATGATATAATATTCTCCCGGACGGTATCCATTGAGAACAATATTGGACTGAGTGGCAGTCTGAGTTCCCTGACTGGCTCCATCTTTAA
Organism: Algoriphagus boritolerans DSM 17298 = JCM 18970; assembly: GCF_900108085.1. Lineage (GTDB taxonomy): Bacteria > Bacteroidota > Bacteroidia > Cytophagales > Cyclobacteriaceae > Algoriphagus > Algoriphagus boritolerans. Next base: position 165,569 of record NZ_FNVR01000001.1, on the reverse strand, counting down.
ATATTTCTAAGGTATGTGGCAACCAACCACCGGTCACTGTGAGTTCGAGTTTACCATTAGGGGCGCCGCATCCCGGATCTATTTTAGTTAAGGGAGTGGTAGTCAAGGCTGCCTGAGGACCATCGATGGCAAAGGAAACGGTTTGAGGGCAAGAACCTGCCGGTGTGTTGACCACCAGTGTATAGTTTCCTGCGGGCAGGTTCAGCGCTTCGATTGCTGATTTTGTAGTAGGTGCAGCTGAATTTAGGCTAAATGTGTATTCAGGAAGATCATTAGTAATCCGGATTTTTCCATTGCTGTCTCCAAAACAAAGGACTGGATCTGTCTCTATTTGGACAGAAGGGGTTTCAAAAACTCCTACATCCACTTTAAGTTCCTGTCCGGTACAAACCACATAAAAGTAAAAATCATGATTCCCCGCAGGAAGTCCTTCAATGACCAATTCAGGATTTAACCAATCTGAATCGTCAATCGTGTACACCACAGCTGGCAGGGTTGGATCGGCTCCGTTTTGAATTAAGCCAGTTTGTCCGGGACCTGTGTACCATCTTACCTCTGTAGCTGCTGCAGGAGGAAGGGAAGGATCCGGAGCCAAATGAATCGGTCTTATTATTACCTGATCGGAAGTACAGGAATTGATGGGAGGAACCAAGTCATAGACAGGATCTGAGGATTCTTCAATTATGAAATCAAAGCTGACCACACAGCCTTCTTTATCTTTAACTATCAAATAATAAGTATCAGGTGCCAAGTTTAATGCTTCGGAAATAGTACCTGTTACAAGTGTCCCTGTAAGAGAACCCTTTCTCCATTCCACCTGGTATTCTCCCCAACCTCCCGTAATTATAAGATCTCTAATAGCACCGTTATCCTGGCCACAAGAGGATCTTTCGATTGTTGGTTCATTGATCGCAATGGGATTTGCAGGACTTTCAATTGCCACTGAAGTGGAGTATTCACAGAAAATATCGTTTCTGATATCGACCGTGTAATCCCCTGGAGCAAGATTATCATAAAACAAGTTTGTGACAAAGGGAGAACCGTTGATACTTACTTCGTAATTCCCATTGCCTCCAGAAGGTAAAATCGTAAGCGTGCCGTCTGTATCGCCAAAACAAGTAATTGGTGAGACATCCACCACCGCGGAGATGGGCTCTACCACTTCTACTTGGGCCATTTCCACAAGAGTGCAAAGCTGGGGACCTGAAATTTCCATGAAATACTGGTACACCTGACCCAACTGAAGTCCTGAAATACTCAAAGCCCCGGTTCCCGATACGATCTGGTAAGAAATCCCATCGGCATCTGTCTGGCCGGATACTAGTTCAACACTTGCCGCCGGATCTTTAAACCAGCGGATCTGGAAAGTCCCTGGGGTAGTCACAGCCGGAGTAATTGTGGCAGTATTTCCTTCACAAACTTGAGTATCCAAAGGTGCCACAGTAATCGGGTCCAATTGATCATTGACTAAAGCCACTGGCTGAGGTAAATTGACTACACAGCTTTTGGAGTCTGTCACCTGTACGGTATAGTTTCCGGGTAGCAGATTTTCGATCAGGTAATTTTCACCTGTCTTGGTAAGATCGAAGTCGGCAATTGGTGTATTGTTGATTTCCAGGGAATAATCCGGCGTACCCCCTTGAACCGAAAACGAAAAAGAACCATTTTCAAGGTTGCAGCTTGGATTATTTTGAACCAAATCCACGATCTCCAAAATCGGAGGTTCGGTAATTTCAAGGTCAGTTATTACAGTATCGCAATTGCTGAATTTATCTACCACCCGAATCTGATACATTCCTGCCTGAAGATTTTCAAATAAGTTCGAATCCTGGGCACCTGTATAACCCAAGAGTTCATAGGTATAATCAGCCGGATCCAATCCTGGATCCAAGATCACTTCCAACACTCCGTCCCCACTTTGGAAACAGGTAAGATTTGTTTTGTCAACCTGTGCAACGACCGGATCCGGTGAAACAGTGATTTCGACAATCTGATCGGGTTGGGTACAAATATTAGTACCTGTGATGGATAGGGTGAAGTTGTACGTCCCAGGATTCAAACCTGTAATCTGAAGCAGAAGCGGTGTCTGAGGGTCTCCATCATCCTGAAATGTATAGGTTACTCCGGCTAGAGTTGTATTTCCTGTAAGCACATCACCGAGAGGGGTCGTCCAAGTGAATACAGGCTGAGAATTACTCAATTCTATAATTTGAGGCTGAACGCTGGCTGTTTCACCTTCACAAATGATCAAATCATTCACCTCATAAACCGGCGCCGGGAGTTCGGTCAGGTCTACCGGTGCTGAGGATATTTCACATCCATTGGCATCCGAGACGGTCAAAATATACTGGCCGACGGTAAGATTTGTGAAGGCAAATTGCTGATTTGGGTTCTGGGTTAAGACTGGGCTAGACACTGTCATGCCATCTCTAGTCAGGTTAACGAGAGAATAAGGAGGTGTGCCTCCGCTTGCTTCCCAAGTAATAAATCCACTGTCGGCGATACCGCAGGAGATCCCCTCAGAATTCACAAAATTGAGCGCTATTGGGGAAGCTGGACCTGTAATGGTAAGGGGTTCGGATGCAGTACACCGAGTAGCCGAACTTACGACAGCGTTGTAATCTCCCTGCATAACATCTTCAAATACAGCGGTGCTACCGTTGACGGAAGTTGGATTCAAAACTTGTCCAGTGGACGTATTAGTCAGGCTGAATGTGTAGGAAGCTGACCCTTCCCCTCCTGATGCCGTAAATTCCACTGTCCCTCCTTCTCCGAAGCAGAGTTCGGGACTCACCCCAATTCCGGCAATCTGAAGGGGTGACTGAATCGGTAAAATGGTAAAAGGGAGTTGATGCCTGTAAAGTGGCTTTCCATCACTTCCCGGCTGACCGGACCGAAATTCATCTCCCAATTGGAAAATATAATCTCCTGCAACCAAATCTCCCTGAAGGATTTCATTTTGCCCTGCTGCAAGGAAGGTCCAATCGATGATGATATTTCCTTCGGAATCGACTATTCTCCACTTTTCATTGCCTGTCGTCCCATCTGATGCTATTCCGATGACTGCGAGGTTATTTAATTTGACCTCAATTATTCCCAGATCGGCGCAAGTTTCGGGCAATGGAGAATTCTCAAAATCAGGATCGAGGTTTTCAACAATACTGATCGTAACAGACTCCTGAGAAATACCGACGCAGTTTAGAGGTGTTGTCACTTCAACCGCATATTCTCCAGCCTGTGTAGCCAGGTAAGTAGTGCCATTAGCACCCGGAATTTCGACTCCATCTCTTATCCATTGGTAATCATTGGCAGGATCGGTCACACTGGACTCCAAAAGTACCTGAACATCAGTCCCTTCCTGCTGTTCCCAATCCAATGGATCCAGCGTAGTGATCACCGGGTCTGGCTGGGGATTGATGATAATCGTGATGGACTCTGGATCGGATACTTGACCGAAGTTATCGGTGGCAGTATAATAGATGGTAGTCTCGCCGGAATATCCGGGCTGTGGGGCAAATCTTACCCGAGGTACCTCTACCCCACCTTCATCAACAAGCAAGACCTGAAATTCCCCGGCAACTTCGCCGGTTACCTTATCATAGGCTGTTATGGATGCTCTCTCGGGCCGACAGAGTAGATCGATGCAATTACCTGTAGAACAAAGCGAATTCACATTAGCAGCAGGAGGAAAAGGAATACTGGTACCACTTGCTGCTAATACATTCAAAGCATCCTTCTCAGAGTAATACAACTGCATACATCGAATAAATGCATTGGCAGCATCATTTCGTAATTCAACTTCCAAGTCAAATGTATTGACTTCGCCCTCGCAAACTTCCTTCCTAAGTGGCTCAACAATTGGTTTTTCCAATGCATTTTGATTGGAAACTTGTACGGTAACATTTCGGATTTGATGGTAATTTGTTTGCAAACCTGTTGACGCGGCAAACCCGACTTTCAGGAGCTCGGGGGCTGCAAAAGGATAATTAATAGGACCATCAAAAACATTGACTAACTTAATAACTCCTCCCACATTGATCAGCATCTGGATCTCTATGGTATACCCCTGAGTTGGATCATTGACATCGACAGGATTAAGGTCAAGGAAAACCTTTCTGAAACCTTCATCAGGACAAGAGTCTGAAAAAGAATCCGTATCAATTTCAAATTTTTCAGGATGAAGATATGGGGCTACTGAAACAGGAGGAAAAGTACCTGCAATTCCGGTACTTGCCGGATCAAAAATTCTTCCGTCTATGAACTTGTAAGACTGATATCTTGGGGGAGTCAATGACCCAGAAACATTCTTAGAATCATTGATTCTATCCCAATCTCTAAATGGTGTCCCTGGTGCCAAAGGAGGAGGACCATCCACGGGACCCCTCACAACAACTGAATGTGGAAAAAGAGGTGTATTCGAAAGAGCATCGTCATTATTAGGATCCTCAAAACCTCCAAATTTTCCAGTTCGGGAGTTGCCAAAATTTCCCAATTCATCAAATCCAATTCCCAAATAAGCCCCTCTTAGTCCTGGGCTAATAAGGGTGGCCTCATTTAAAGTCGCTCTCACAGAGGTATATCCCAGTGCTCCACCGGTTCCTCCAATCTGAAAATCACTGGCAGAAATGGATCCATCGAACATAAAAAAGCTTACCCCATCAGCCCCAGTTCCTCCGAAATTGGAAAACTCGAAGGATACTTTCAGACCAAACAAAGATGAGAAGGGAATATCAACGAACATGTACCCACTTTCGTCATTGGAAATACCAGTCAACTGAAGGGAGTTTCCTGTCAGCTCAAGATCAGCGGCGGCATTTCCTCCAAGGACAATATTATCCCTCAAATCAAATCCAATAAAAGTCTCACAAAAAGGAAATCCTTCCCGGATCGGAATTACGATGTCATCGGTATTAAAAACCCGTGCATTTTCTGATTGAATCAGCGTATCTCGGGATTGTGGGATATTGACTAGGACTTTTTCGTCTAAGGAGGAGGAAAAAAAATCTTTCAGAGGAAAGGGTGCTTCTGCTAATTTCCAGGTAAGCGCAGGATTTAAGGCAAAGCTTATCCCCCAAATACTTAACAGTAAGGCGATTAATACTCCAATTTTTTTGTAGACCTTTACTCCCATGTATTATAACCTACTGTCTGTCAGTTGCAAAGAATAGTTTTAGCACATTCTTCAAATTAATCAACAATAAAATGTATCAAAAATAGAACCATTTTGAAGGCATTCAGCTCAAAGTGGAATTTTAGATACCTAAAGGTAGTGATGTGCAGTACAACCATTCCATCTGGGCGGGTCTTTTTTCGGCTAAAAGTTGAATTTGATCTGTCAAGTTCAAACTTAGTAGTTCAGGATCTTCAATGTATCGATACCTATAAAGGTCATCGATACTTTTTATAAGCTCAACCAGGTGTGTGGCAGAAAATCCGGCATACAGCCGATCACAGAGACCGGGTATTTCAAAATCATGCACTTCGATGATAAAGTCAGATTTGGAGAGATGCGAAATCACCTCCACGCTGAACAGTTCACCTTCAAAACCCTCACAATCTGAAAAAATCAGATGTCTTGAAGTAGGGTCAAGTCCAAGCAGATCATTGGCAGTGCAGTATTCCTTTAACTCAAACCGATCTCCAACCCTGATTTGGTTTGCGGAAGCCATTTCTTGGGTTCTTTGCCTCGCCAAAGGATCTATGTCGTAGGCAACAATCTTTGAATTTGGGAACATCTTAGCCAATCCCACAGCATAGTACCCTTCTGCACATCCGATATCGAGGATAGAATTGAATTTTTTACTTTTTAATTTATCCAAAATGGGATGAAGTTCCATTTCATAATAGCCCAGAACTTTAGGATAAAAAGCAGAATAGATCGAAGAGAGAAATGGGTATTTAAGACCTTTAAAAGGCCCTCTTCTCACCCCATTTGACAGGAGGTAAAGATATTTTTGTTTGAAATCTTCTTGGTATTTTTGATTGCGCTCTTTTAATTCGTTTTGATAGAGATCTGCAAAAACTTCAGCTAATGGATGTAAAAAATTCCATATAACATTATTACTTAAAACACTCATAATTAATGTTTTAAATTTAATTTTCGCTGATTTATACATGATTCGGAGTTAGGTTAAATATAGTTTGACTTTTTGGTAAATATGAATAAATACGGTGGAAGGGGTCTATAATTGCTATGATTGATTAGATTTGCAGTAGAAATATTATAAAATAAATTCTTAGATGAAAACAATTTTGATAACTGGTGGCACGGGATTTTTAGGCAGGAATCTGGCTCTGAAGCTAAAGAACGAGTACCGCGTGATTTTGACCGGACGAAACAACAAGCAGAACCTTTTTGCCTCCAAATATACGGGATGTCAAGTAGCCCCGCTAGATATTACGAATATTGAGTCGGTGCGGGACGTTTTTGTTGAATTCAAGCCGGATATTGTTATCCATGCAGCTGCCACAAAATTTGTTGACCTAGCCGAAAAATATCCGATGGAATGCGTGGACGTGAACGTCTTGGGATCTCAGAATGTAGCTCGGGTTGCAGTAGAACGGGAAATTACTACAGTGGTTGGTATTTCCACTGATAAAGCGGCCCCTCCGGTTCGTAACATTTACGGGATGTCCAAGAGTATAATGGAACGTATATTTTGTGCCATGGATGGCAAGACCAGCACGAAATTCACTGCTGTAAGGTATGGAAACGTAGCTTGGTCCACAGGGTCTGTATTGCCTATTTGGAAAAAAATGCATGAAGAGACAGGAATTATTGGAACAACGGGTCCTGAAATGAGAAGATTTTTCTTCAGCGTAGACGAGGCGGTTCAATTGGTTATCACAGCCATGGACAATATTGATCTGGTCAAAGGAAAGGTACTTTCAAGGTATATGAAAGCGGCTCAAATTGAAGATATTCTTCAAACCTGGATCGAAGAGCGGGGTGGTAAATGGGAAAAAATAGAAGGTCGGCCGGGAGAGCGAGAAGATGAGTTTCTCATTGGAGACCTGGAGCTTCCTTACACCGAAGAATTACAATTGGGAGGAATCAAGCATTATCTCATTTCCTTCAATAATAAGGTGGTAAATCCAATTCCATTTGGGCTTTCGTCGGCCAATACGGATAGATTAAGCAGGGAAGAAATCCTGTCTATCATCAACAATCCTCCAATCGAAGAAAGATAATATCCGGATGGGCAAATTAAATCATGCACTAATCATGGCTGCAGGTCGGGGGACAAGAATGGCTCCCCTCACCCATATCATTCCTAAGCCTATGGCTCCATTATGGGGTTCTACGTTAATTGCCCATGGAATTCAGAAACTTTTACCTCATATCCCACACCTCCATATCACGGTGGGCTACAAAGGGGCTGAGCTAGCGAAGCACGTCATAGAGCTGGGTGTTCACTCTGTGTTCAACACGGAAGGCAAGGGCAATTCCTGGTGGATTTTTAATACTCTGATGAAAAAAGTAGATGAACCTGTTTTGGTCTTAACCTCAGACAATGTTACTGACCTGAACATTGAGCTGATCCTAGGTGAATATGAAAGACTAGGACAACCTGCCTGCATGGTAGTACCTGTAATTCCCCTGGAAGGGCTGGTGGGTGATTTTATTCATCATATAGATAATTTGGTTTCAAAGCTGGACAGAAATGATCCCGCTCCTACCTATTGTTCAGGAATTCAGGTTTTGAACCCGGCCAAAGTCAACCAACTGATTGAACCGGTCGAAGACTTTGGAGACTTATGGTCACAACTAATCCAAAAACGCCAACTCTTCAGTTCTTCTGTATTACCAGACAAATGGTTTACGGTAGATACATTGGAGCAATTAACACAGATGAACAATCAAAAAGCCTAAGCCCTTTTTGTAACATTCTACTATGGCTAATACATCAAGAAAAATATTGGGGATTTCGGCCTTTTACCATGATTCAGCCGCAGCGATCATCGAGGATGGGAAGATCATTGCAGCAGCTCAGGAAGAACGGTTTACCCGAGACAAGCATACCCCTGACTTTCCTTTAGGGGCAATTCGATACTGCCTTGATGAATCTGGTTTCAGCATTGATGAGCTGGATGCAGTAGTTTTTTATGATAAACCACTACTTAAATTCGAGCGGTTGTTAGAAACCTACTATAAGTTTTCTCCCAAAGGATTTCTTTCATTTGCCAAGGCAATGCCGGTATGGTTAAATGAAAAAATGTTTTTTAAGAAAATCATTCGCGAAGGACTCAGAGAAATTGAGCCTTACAGCATTAGAAATCTAAAGTTACTTTTCCCTGAGCATCATCTTTCTCACAGTGCAAGTGCCTATTATCCCTCTCCTTTTAAGGAATCGGCAATTTTAACCATTGACGGCGTGGGTGAATGGAGCACGGCTTCGATCAGTCATGGAAAAGGTTCATCGATAAAAGTACTCAAGGAGTTAAATTTCCCACACTCGGTCGGATTACTTTACAGCGCTTTCACCTATTTTCTGGGTTTCATGGTCAATTCCGGAGAATATAAATTAATGGGCTTGGCCCCTTATGGAAATCCTGAGGCTAAGGAAACTTTGAATTTTGAAAGGCTCATCAAAGAAAATTTAATTAAAATCTTTGATGATGGCTCCATTTGGCTAGATCAAAGTTATTTCAACTATGCTACCGGGCTTCGGATGGTCAAGGATGATAAATGGAAAGCCCTATTTGGTTTTGATCGAAGGGATTCTGAAGATGAGCTCCAGCAGCACCACTGCAATCTTGCCCTTGCCATCCAACGAGTGACAGAGGAAATCGTCCTAAAAATGGCATTGGAAGCCAAAAAACTTACAGGTTCCAAGAATCTTTGCATGGCGGGTGGAGTAGCCCTCAACTGTGTAGCCAATGGAAAGCTTCAGGAAGCCGGTATTTTTGATGAGATTTACATTCAACCCGCCGCAGGTGATGCGGGGGGGGCATTGGGTGCAGCGTTGGCAGCTTATCATTTGTATTTTTCGAAAGAAGAAAGAAAAGTCACCCGTCCGGATTCTATGGAAGGTTCATATTTAGGTCCTTCTTATTCTGACAAAGAAGTGCTTCAAGTCATCCGAAAGGTGAAAGCTGTCTACCATCACTTTACCGATCTCAATAAGATGAATGAGTTGGTTGCAGGTGAACTGGCAAAAGGTCAGGTAGTGGGATGGTTTCAGGGAAGAATGGAATTTGGACCCCGTGCCTTGGGAAACAGGAGTATTCTGGGGGATGCCAGAAACCCCGAAATGCAAAAAAGGCTCAATTTAAAAATCAAATACCGAGAGGGATTCCGGCCTTTTGCCCCGTCCGTTTTGGCGGAGGAAGTAGGCAATTATTTTGATTTGGACCAACCTTCACCTTATATGTTGTTGGTTTCCCCTGTGAAGGAATCCCGAAGGACTATCTTGCCTACTGATTATCACGATTTAGGGCTATGGGAAAAGCTTTACCATGAGCGGAGTGATATTCAGTCCGTAACTCACCTTGATTTTTCTGCCAGAATTCAAACTGTCCATAAAGAAACCAACCCAAGGTATCATGCATTGATTAAGGAATTTCAGCGACAGACCGGATTTGGATTGGTCGTCAACACCAGTTTCAACGTGAGAGGAGAGCCTATCGTCTGTACTCCACATGATGCCTACCGCTGCTTTATGAGCACAGAAATGGACGTATTAGTCATCAATAATTTTGTTTTTATGAAGCAAGAGCAGCCAGATTGGGAAAATCGAGAAAAATGGGTTGTAAATTTCAAAATGGACTAAAATGTCACTTGTAAATAAGGAAGATATTCGGTCTCTTTTCTTGATTACACTACCGACTATTTTGATAATGTTGATTATAGTAGAACTTGTTCTTACATGGTTAGCTCCTGTAGCTGATCCTTTTGAAAGGTATAAGAATCCGGATCAAACGCAGTCAAATTACATAGAGTCTCAGTTTAAGCCCAATTCCAAATTCACCTTTGAAATCGAGCAGAGACTTCCTGATATGGATTCGGTGGTAGTGTTTACCACCAACAATATGGGGTTTAGAGGCGATTCTATTATTCAACCCAAGCCAAAGGAAGAGTATAGGATTTTCATAGTGGGTGGAAGCACAACTGAGAATTTATTAATCGATGATTCTTGGGGCCTGGAAAGAAAAGTTCAGGAGGCACTCCAAGACTCTTTAAAACCTAAAACAGTTAAGGTTTACAATGCAGGAAAATCAGGTGATGGCAGTCCGGATCATCTGGCGATGTTAGCACATCGTATTACACACTTACAACCTGACTTGGTTGTTTTATTTCCGGGAATAAATGACTTAAACCGACTTTTTGGGGGATATGATTATTTACATTTTCCAATCAGCAGTGCTTCGGAAAAAACCTCGACGCTTAAAAGTTTAAAGTTTTTCCTGAGCAATTTCCAATTGTTTAGGAGATTAATCAACGTACTCAATCAAGAAAAACCAGATGCCCGGACTTCTATTTTTCTAAAAACAAATTATACCGAAAAGGTAAAAGATGTAATGGAATTGCCTTTGGTGGAGGAACTTCCTGAAGCGGATTTTGGGATATTCAGAAGGAATATTTTAAGTTTTGTGGGAATATTAAAGGCTCAGGACACGGATATGCTCCTACTGACACAAACCCATACTTGGGGTGATATTTCAGACGAGTTTCTTAAATCCAATCATTGGATGGTCGGTGTGGGAAATGTCAGGTATCCTGAATCAAAGTTAGCCATGGCATTGGGGCAGATTAATGGGATTTTACTTGGTATTGCGGAGGAGCAAAACATTGCAGTGTTGGATCTCGAAAAAGAAATCCCCAAAACTTCTGATTATTTCTATGACGATTGTCATTTTAATAAGGGTGGAATTAGTAAAAGTGCCGAATTGATTACGGCTTCGATAGTATCAAATTTTAAAACTGATTAATATGGATTTTCTCAAAGATCTCTGGTCATTTATAAAAGAAAGGAAAAAGTTTTGGCTTGCTCCTGTGATCTTTATTCTGTTGCTGTTGGGAGTCCTGATTATTTTTGGTGGAGGAAGTGCATTAGCACCGTTTATCTACACCTTATTTTAATTTAAGCTACCCATGAAACCTTTAAAAAGTAATCCTACACAAACAGTCTTGGTCATTTGTACCTGTCTGGTGTTGGTCTATTTTATTTTTGATTTGCGCTGGGTTCTTTATTTGGCCTTTGGACTGGGACTCTTGAGTATCCTTTCTACCTGGATCAGCAAGAATGTAGAATGGGTTTGGTTTAAACTTACCTATTTACTAGGTCTGATCGTGCCCAATATCTTATTGGGCGTGATCTTCTTTTTATTTCTCACCCCAATTGCCTTTTTGGCTTCCTTATTTGCCAAGAAAGACTCGTTTCTATTAAAGAAGCCGAATGACTCAGCTTATCAAGTAATCAATAAAAAGTATAGTGCTGCGGATTTGGAAAATCCATGGTAGATTTTTGAAGTTAAGGGTTTAGCAGTGCAAACTATTTAATAGTTGAATTGACTAGTTGTTAAGAGGGAAGCGGGAATAAAAAACAAAAAGGGCTACTACATTCATGTATGTAGCAGTCCTTTTTTTGTCCATAAAAATCATAAAATATTGATTATAAATAGGTTATGTTTATAAAAACGGGGTCAAAAGTTGAAAAGAATTTATCCCCGGAAGGGAAATTATAGTGCATAAACAGATGGGTCGATTTCAGGTTTGTTGACTCGCATAAACTCCACAGCATTAGAGAGTCCCTGTTCAAGTGAGATTTGAGGTTCCCAGGCAAATAAACTTTGAGCCTTGGAATAATCACAAATAAGCTTCATCACTTCGCTTTTTTCAGGACGGATTCTTTGATTTTCTTCGATGACGGGTTTGCTGGTTCCACAGATTTTTTGAACCATTTCCACTATTTCACCTATCGTCACACCTCTTCCTGTTCCTACACTAACCACTTCCCCTGAAGTATTATCAACCGAGGCTGCCATCATAAACCCCCTTGCAGTGTCTTTGACATAGAGCATATCTCTCACAGGATCTAAGGAACCTAAGCGGATTTCCGGGGAATCACTGAGAACTTGGGAAATGATTGTGGGGATAACGGCCCGTGTGGATTGTCTGGGACCGAAGGTATTAAAAGGCCTGAAAATGCACACAGGAAGTCCAAAAGAAAGGAAATAACTCTCGGCAATCTTATCTGCACCAATTTTGGTAGCAGAATAAGGAGATTGACCCTGCATAGGATGTTTTTCGTCTATAGGGGTATAGAGGGCTGTGCCGTACGTTTCGGAGGTGGAAGTTACCAAAAGTTTACCGACTCTATGTGTGCGGGCAGCCTCCAGCATATTAAGCGTACCCGTAATATTTGCTGACACATACGCTGAAGGTGCCACATAAGAATAGGGAATTCCGATCAAGGCTGCTAAATGAAATACGATGTCCTTTCCTTCGGATAGCTGATTCATCAAAAATCCATCTTGAATATCACCAAAGACTATACGAATTGAGTTTAGCAAGTCTTTCTCAAGGAATCTTAAATTAGAGATATGCGAATTGGAGTTGTAATGTACCAAGGCTGTAACATCAGCACCTGCTTTTACAAGTTCTTCAGTTAGGTGGCTACCTATAAAGCCACCTGCTCCAGTTACTAGGACTTTTTTACCTGTATAATTCATTATTTTCTTCAATTAAAAAGATTCTTATAATCCAAATTTGCCTTTTCATAATCTTGGTGTTGCCCGATATCGAGCCAATATTCCTCGATTGGGAATGCCACTACAGGATGATTTTTTCGAAGCAGACTCTCCATCAGATCGGTGATATCGTAGAAGGTTCCCTTTGGGATAAGTTCCAAAACTTTGGGACTCAACGCGTAAATTCCTCCACTGATACGAAACGAATAAGTGGGCTTTTCCAAAATAGATATCACTTGATGTCCTTCTGTCTGGATCACACCATAGGGAACTTTAGTCGAATAGGAAGCACTTCCTATGGTCAACTCAGCCCGTTGCTCCACATGAAAATCCAGGACTGTCTTATAGTTAAGGGAAGTGAGCAGGTCTCCGTTCATAACCAGAAAAGGCAGATTCAACTGATCTTGCAAATATTTGACCGCGCCGATTGTACCCAGTTTGATCTCTTCTTTGAAATAGCGGATGTTCAAACCAAATTCAGATCCATCTCCGCAAAACTCTTCGATATGGTCAGAGAGGTAATTGGTGCAAAGGAAAATATTCCGGAAGCCAAAGAGATGCAGTCGCTCCAGGATAGTCTGGAGAATAGGTTTATTCCCTACTTTGAGCAGGGGTTTAGGGATATTTTGAGTCAGTGGCTCCAGTCTTATTCCTCTACCTCCTACCATAAGGACGACAGGATTTTCAACAGGCGGAAAGCTTTTTTCGGGGTCGGAAGAAAGCAAGTGTAAAATTTTTCCCTCCTGATCACACACCGGAATCATTTTAAAACCCTTTTCCTCAAAAAATCTCAAATCAACTGAACCTTGTTCGTGTGTGGAAATAAAGAATGGATGAGCGTTCATCAAGGCGAGGATGGGTTCATCCAGTTGGGCACCATTTAAAATTCCCCTTCGGATATCACCATCGCTTAAAGAACCAATGAGCTTTTTCTCGGAGTCGATTACAAACAACAATCCCTTCTTGTTTTTTTCGATTCTCCCCATTGCCTCTCTTACCGTACTGGAAGGGAAGGCAATGAATTCTTCCATCCTTTTTTTATCAATGAGCATAGTTTACCAATTCGTGTACATAGGACTCCAGCGTAAACATTTCTTCAAAATTGGTCAATTTTCTTAAACGATCATCAGAAATTGAGCACATGTTGTCATAGGGTTTGACAGGCTCAAAGTTACGCCGGTATTTCACCTTAAATTTCTCTTCAAAAAGGTCTATCAATTGGTGAATATTGAATTTATCTTTTCCAATAATATTTAGGATAGGGTCTTTGATTTTGTCATAGTTAGCCAAAACCTGAACGATAGCCTGGCAAAGGTCTTCCACATGCAGAAAGAATCTCAACAAAGAGCCATCGTTGTTGAAATCTAAAACCCGATCTGATCCTGCTGCTCTTTTGAGATAAGCAAATATACCTTTGGGTTGAGTGGACCCATAGATGTTTGATAGTCGAAGAATTAACCTTCTATCATCCGGTAATCCATTCATAATCAATCGTTCCGCAACCAATTTAAGCGTGGAATAAGGTGTCTCGGGGTTGCAGGGAGAGTTTTCTTCTGCAAATTCTCCAGATCCATAAACACCAACACTTGAAAGCTGGATCAGTACAGTTGAGTCTGCACAGGCCGAGACCAAATGCTGAATTCCCACTGTATTCTGGGCAAGGCACGATTCGATAGGTCGGGTAATTTGACCTGTCAAATTGATCACAACATCGAATTTCGCATTCCTGATCTGGTCAAAATCGGGAGAATTTTCTACATTAACCCTAAAGCTACCGGGATTTTTTGCGGACCTTGAGGCGGAGAATACCTTAGAAAACCCATAGTTATTCAACCGTTGGAAAAGATGGGAACCGATGTACCCTTCTCCACCCAAAAGCAGGATTTTACTTTCCTTCGTAAAAGATTTTCTGAATACTGACAGTGGCAAGGTCCAGGTTTTTTAGAATTTGGACAATTTGATCAGCTGATTGGCCTTCCCCATAGGGATTTTTAATTTGGCTAACCATCTTTCGGAAATCCTGATCAAAAAGCGCTTTTTTTATTGCTAGTTGTATTTGGGATGCATCATTGGGGACATCAATTACGTTGGCCGCACGTTCCCTTCCCATTTGTCTGTTCCCGATGTTTACCGCCGGAATTTTCAAGGTTGGGGTTTCGTGAATTCCGGAACTTGAATTACCCACCAATGCCCAGGCATTTCGGTACAAGTTAACGAACTTGAGGGTAGGCAACGAAGGGATCCAGGTAAAGCCGGAGGATTTGATTTCCTCGATGATTTTGGAGTGTCCTGCATCGTTATTGGGAAGAAGAAAAACTACCTGTGCTTCAATAGTCTGAAGCGCCTTCATCGTTTCTCTAATCTGGTCAATGGAAGACATTGCTTCTGTAGTCACCGGATGTTGGATAACCAGCACAAATGGCTTAGCGAAATCGAGTCCAAATTCTTCTTCAAGTTCTTTAGGGTTGATACTCGGGGTATTGACCAAGACATCAATGGATGGGCAACCCACTACATAAATATCCTTTGGATTTTCACCCAATCTAACCAACCTATTGCGCGCGTCCTCTGTTGCGGGGAAGTGGATGTGGGAGAATTTGGACATAGCATGCCTGATGGATTCATCGATACTGCCGGTAACTTCTCCTCCTTGAATGTGAGCTACAGGGATATTCATGTGGGCTGCCGCTACTGTCACTGCGAAATTGCCTCCGATATCAAACCCAGATAGCACAAGATCCGGCTTGGATTTTTCAAGTTCGAAGGTGACATCTCTCAGTACTCTAGCCATGGATCTAACCATCTCAGCACCGGAATCCGGGGCATTGGAATCAAACATGGGAATTTTGGCATCGATGGTAAAGCCATCATTTTCAATGTAATTGACATCTTTCCCGTGCAGATCCAAAAGACAAATACCTGTGACTACCAGGTAGATTTCAAAAAAAGGGTCAGCCTTCATTTTCTCCAAAATAGGCTTATATCTACTATAGTCAGCTCTTCGCTCAATCAATACAAATACTTTCATTTATTAGTTATTAAACAGTTTTGAAAATTCAATTCTATTTTTCTATTCAATATTTTCCCAAACTACTTGGATATCCACTTCCAAGGCTTTGGATGCTTTCTTACCCAGGACTGACTCATAATGTTCGGCAAGAATCCCTCCCTTTCCGGGTCTTTTTACCCATATATTTTCCCTGGTAAATTCTTCACCGGCAGCAATGGATTTGATGGTACAGATTGTAGCAAATGCAAAATCAATGGTGGGCTGCTCTTCTGCGACAGGTTTCTTCTCTCCTCCCCGCTGCAATTGCAGAATATTGGCACCTTCAATCAACTCCCTACAGGCTTGTTCGTCCATCGAACATACAATGTCGGGGCCTATTCTTTGCATGTGATCTGTGAAATGTCTTTCGAGAATGGATCCTCCCAAAGCTACAGCGCCGAAGCAGGCATGATTACTTAGCGTATGGTCACTCAATCCCACCACGGCTTGGGGAAATGCCTGCTGAATCTGAACCATCGCACCCAGTCTCACTAGATGATCAGGTGTTGGATAAAGATTAGTCGTGTGCAGAAGTGCGAATGGTACTTGATGTTTCTCCAGAATTTTGACAGATTTTCGAACACTCTCCAAGTCATTCATACCTGTGCTAAGGATCATTGGCTTTCCGAAGGAGGCTATGTGCTCCAACAGGGGGTGGTTATTGCATTCACCTGATCCGATTTTGAAGGCAGGCACATCCCAAGAGATCAAGAGGTCAGCAGCTGCTCTTGAGAATGGGGTGCTGATAAAAATCATTCCCTGCTGTTCAACGTAGTTTTTCAATTCAAGCTCATCAGAGGCAGAAAGGGCACAGGACTGCATGATTTCGTAAATACTTTCCTTGGTATGTGCCGGGATGGTATTTTTAGCGGCGCTGCTCATCTCATCATCCACGATGTGAGTCTGATGTTTAACCATTTCTACACCTGCTCTTTTGGCGGCATCGACCATTTCTTTGGCGATGGTAAGGGATCCACCATGATTGATCCCGATTTCGGCAATTACCAATGGGGGGTAATCATATCCGATTTTTCTACCGGCAATTTCTATAAATGGATTATTCATTTTCTTTTTCTTTTACCAGACAGAGTAACCTCCATCAATGATTAAATTATGTCCAATTACATGTTTTGAAGCATCAGAGGCCAAAAATACAATTCCTCCATTCATGTCAGATTTGTTGGCCATGTCTCCTGAAGGATTGAGTTGCTTGTATCGCTCATAAAATAAGCCCTCATGACCATTCCAAACTCCTCCCGGCGAAAGGGCATTCACACGAACATGCTTATCCGCCCAAAGTGTTGCCAAATATTTAGTAAGAGAGACAACAGCGTGTTTGCTTACACTATAGGCTACTGGCTGAAAAATACCTGTTCCCGGATAAATTCTATGATTTGGACTTACCACTCCATAGAGACTTCCGATATTGATGATCGAACCCCCTCCATTTTGAACCATATGCTGACCGATTATTTGGCAGCCCAGAAAGGTACCTTTGAGGTTAATATCCATGATTCGATCCCAGTCTTCTTCGGGGAAATTTTCGAATCCCGCTTCAAAGCTTGCTGTTTTGGATTGGTTGGTACTGGCAGCTCCATTGACCAAGATGTCAATTTTTCCAAAATGTTCGATTCCATCGGCAAGTGCCTTCTTCCACGAAGTGGAAGAAGCCACATCCAGACGCAATGGAATTGTCATCTCGGCGGAGATTCTCAGTTTATCGATCGTATCTTGACATTTTTCCAGAGAAAGATCTGCCAATATCACTTTGGCACCTTTCTCTACTAATGCAGAAGCCATCTCAGGGCCCAACAATCCGGCCCCTCCTGTGATCAGAGCAACACGGCCCGACAGGTCAAATAGATCTTTACTCATTTTTTTTATGCATTAAAAATTCGATCAATTCGAAATCCAAATTTGAATCTATATCAATTGCCCGCTCTCTGGGCATGGGATAGATTCGGCAAGGTGCTTTGCTCCAATGCGGATAGTTGTAGAGCGCTGATTTTTTTATTACAAATGCTGCAGGAGAAAGGCTGTAAACCTGAGGAGCATCCTGTCTTCGGACTATTGGTGTTTCCGATTTCTTGACGATTTCAGCCAATCCATCCTGTCTGACTTCCATCATGTTGAAATATGGATTTCTTTCAGGTTCGTATCCAGTGATTATCACTTCCGTCTCGGGATGATCCAAGGCCAATTGAATGGCGCCATCGATATCCTGGGGGGATTTTAGTGGTACTGTGACATCCAAATCCACCAGATAGTCTACTTGAACTCCATATTCTTTTTCATAAAATTCGAGCGCATGAATAAAAACAGGCCATTTACTCGATGTATCCGAGGCCAAGTCTGCAGGTCTTTTAAAAGGGACTTTTGCCCCTGCTTCCGATGCAATCTGTGCTATACGATCATCATCTGTAGAAATAATCAAATCCTGAATCAAGCTACAGCCTTGCGACTGACGTATGGAGTGCACTATGAGAGGAATACCGTCAAGTAGTTTGATGTTTTTTTCAGGAACGCCCTTAGAGCCTCCCCGGCAACAAATTGTAGCAAGGATCATTTATTATTTCGAAAAAAGGATTTTGATAAGAGGGTACTTGGAAAAGACAACGCAAATTTCAGACATTCAAAATTACCAATTAACAGCAGGCAATTATTGGGAAGAATCAGGTTAAATGTCAAAGCTAAAGTCTACGGTTTGGAAAGGGAAATTACAACCTGACAAAAATATGGGATTCTGAAGATTTCTTTGCAGCCAAGACCATTTTTAAAGTCTCCAATCCTTCTGAAAAACCAGTTAACCGTTCATCCTCCTGCTTTTGCATAAAGGCCTGAATAATTCTCAAAAATCTGTCATTCCTTTCAAAGTTACTAAAATCAAAGGTTTGAATAGTTCCCTTTTCGTCAGTCCAAAGCACTTTTTTTGTGGCAAGATCCCAAAGTAGTGAACCCTTAGTCCCTGTAATATGGCAAAATCGGGTCAGATTACGCTGATGATAATCCAGATGAAGCGTTGCTGTCAGACCTGAATCATACTTAATCAGAACGTCAGCGAGATCCTCTGTCTCAATTTCAAGTTCGGGGTTAGACTGATAAAATGCAGCTAAAGTCGAGACAGGTCCAAAAAGCCAAAAGAGGTAATCAAACTCATGCACTAAGTCGAGTAGCACTCCACCTCCTTTTGTTTTGAGGGCACTGCTGCCGAGCCGATGATCTTCATGTGGTCTCCAATCAGGAAGGTATTGACCGACAAATGCTGTTGCGCTCAGTACCCGACCAATTCCACCTTCTTTCAGAATTTCATTGACTTTATTTAATCCGGGATCAAAACGAAGATCAAAACCCAAGAAAATATTTTGGTGAGGCTGGAGAATATTCATCACATCCTCTATCCCTTCCAATGAGTGGCTGACAGGCTTTTCCAAAAAAACCGAGGGAATTCCTGCTTGTAAAACAGGAATCAGATCATTCAAATGCTTGGCTGTAGGTGAACAAATCAGTGCATGAGTGAAATCAATCGTGTTAGGAATTTCTTGAAATTTAGAATAAACGGGGAAATCAGGCCAATGAGAGGGAAAAACTTGTCTTTGGGTGATCAGGGTTATGTTTTTGAAACCTAAAGACAGCAAATTAGAAACGTGTCTAACACCAATAGAACCCAACCCTATCACTATAATATTGACTGAAGTATTCAACTTAGATTGATTTTTTACAGTATTGATTGATAGAAAATTTCATTTTTTTTAATTTAAACCAATATTATTACCAAAAAACTTTTAAAAATCAAGAAGGATTGAGGCTACTACTGCCTGCAAAGTATTAAAACCAAGTGTATTGATATATATTTTTTAGGTGTTTTATGTTGGATTTATTTTGTGATGACATGAGCAGGATATGAAGGGTTGATGGCTTTATTCCTCAATTAATCGAAGATTATTTAATACTGACGAAAAGAAAAAAAAGAATTCTCCGATATGCCTTGGTTTCGGTGGTGAATTTCCTTTTACAAGACAGACGGCGGTGATCTATCTCTCAGTAATAGTGGCGGATTTGATTTTTGTTTATTTCCATAGGAAGATTTTTTGAAAGGAAAACAAAGCAATTATAGTTTCTTCCTTGTTTTGGTTAGGATTGAACATACCCTCTATTCAGTAAAATTATCTTATTAGTTTTAATAACAAAGACACCAAATCTCAATTGGGAATGACACGTGTTCAGAGACAATATTCTTTTTTTTTACCTCGTAGCCAACGATGGTAAAATTCCTCAATTTAACCATGTCAATTGGGATGAAACCTAGGAATACGTTGGAGTAAATGGTCATTAAAGCCATCAAAAAACCAGTTTAAATAGGTCCAAGTAGGCCTCTGTCCAATTGTGAATTTAATTAATCAATTAGCTCTGCTTACAATAAACCCTCACAGATCTTAAAGGTATGTTCGCTTAAATTCAAAATTTGGAAGTATTTCAATCCCTTCTCTGAAAAATCCAATTTTTTATGTTTTGCTTCAGACTGTTAGGAAAAAGTCTTTTGATATGATCCAATGGAGTCATGCCTTCGGGAAAACTCATGGCAAAGGGCGAATCCTTCTGATACTTCCAATACAATGATTTAAGTGGATGGGGGTTAGTATAATGCCATGGCTTACTTGGACCTGTAAAATGGATCAATATGGGGGTATTTTTAGCTTCATGGATTTCTTCTGCTGTCCAGTCTGTACAATTTAAGTCAAAGTCTTCCCTGTAAACAATGGACTGTTGATTCAATGCCGGCGGTAACCTTTGCCAGTTTCCATCTAAAACAGCATTTAAGGCACATTGATCCACAAATCTTATTTTCTCGGGATTTTGGGAGATGAATGCAATGGCTTTGGAGCCTATCTCCTGCTTTTTCCAAGCCTCGGAATCGACCAGCATCACCCCGGAATTAAAATATCTGGCTCCCACACTCATTCCCAATTCCTTTTTCCACTTGAATATAGGATCTTCCACCGCTGCAAGTACTTGGTCTGAGAGGTTTACATCCAAAAGCGGAAGAAGAGATCCGTAACAAATGATATCCGAATCCAAATAAATATACTTTGGGTCTGAAATCAATTGAGGGATCAAAATCCGAAAATAATTGGCAGGTGAAAAATGGTGTAAAATGGGAAAATCCGAAAAAGTGGATTCATCAACGAGAACTACGGTAATCGTAGATCCTTGGGAAAGGATCTTACGGTTTACTTTTTCTGTCCAGTCGCCATCATCAGAAGAGCAAAGCAGGTAAAACCTAAAGAAATAACTCGGGTGATTAGCCATTACCGATGTCATGGTGACTATTGCAAAGTTTTTGAACTTTCCGTCCGCGCAAAATACAATCGGTATTGGAAATTCCTTTTTATTCAATTTCAGTTGGTTGGAAATATGGATATATGCTATTCTGTTATTACACGAAAGTTCTCATTAAGATAGGCTAAAAGATCGAAGACCGAATAGGGTTTGAAATTAGAATTTGAGTATTCATCCTTTTATTGGAGTTAACTATTTGCTAGTAAGTGGATATAAAGTAAACATAACATGTTCCAATCCAACTATCTCAGACGTTAAGTTCTCTTACAAAACATATCCCAAAGCGGGAATGATGGATTAAATGTCGGGTATGAGCACTTCCTGTATCTTTCAAATCCTGGATATGATCACCTCCGTATAGAAATCCAATCTGGATTTTGGAATAATTTTGATTGACTTCCTTCCAAAAAGGTAAATCAGGAAGGCTTCCTAAGGCGGGTTCGTCCAACCCAATTTTACCAAAAAGGATAAAGTCCCACTTTTTCTCCAAAATAGAACTTTTAATTTCCTCATCGCTCCAATCAATCAATTCCTCAGGATGAATTCGCTGAAGTCTCCTTGTAAAGCCGAAACCTCTTCCATAAAGTTTTGAAGCTTCTTCTTCCGGAAAATCTTCGTAACTAAATTTCAATTCAGGATAGGAAATACAGACTCCCCCTGATTCCTTCAAAACCCGATTGAGTCCTATGAAAGTAAACTCCCTGGAGTAGTTAGGACGAGGATCACAGGTCAATAAGAGTATCTTAGCATGAGTTGGAAGCTTTGTTATTTCCAAAAACCTTTTTCCCATTGCCTCGGTAGAAGCGTGATTTCTGGAATATTCCAAAATTTGTGAAGCTATTTCCTGATATTGTTCTTTCTGTTCTTGGGTATCTTTCCATGGGACTAAGTCCTGATTAACCTGCTTAAGTAATTTTTTAGGAAGATTTTCCAAAGTCCCATTAGGGCAGGAATCAATGTCTCGAAATACTGGCAAGCATCCATTAGCTATGATTTCAAGATGTCTCAAGCAATCCCATCCCCCTTTTTTCCAGGTGAATGCAAATCGTGCAGACTGATACATTTCAAAATAGGCCTCTTGTGTTTCAAACCTGTAGGTTTCTCTAAATCCGGGAATGACTTCAGCCCAAACTTTATTCTTAAAAGGAATAGAATCTACAAATAGCTCAGAGGGAAAAGAATATCCAAAAGGATAGATGTATTTTTTCTGTTCCGAGAGGTTGAAATAAGCAGGATAAAATCGATTTAAAACTCGAAAAAATCGGGTAATAATAGCCTCAATGTAGGTTATGGATTTAGCTCTTACTTTATCGAAGAAATTCAATTGTTCGATTTGTTTAAATCAGATAGTTGTTTGAGTAAGATGAGCCTTTTACCGACACCCTTCCAGAGATATCTCCCAAAATAAAAAGCAGCCACCGGAAAAGCGATTTTTTCAATTTCTGTTAATACTTTCCATAAGTCTGCAGCATTTCCAAAAAACGAAGTGGACTGTGAACCCTGTCTGAATCGATAATTTGAAAGTGGAAGATTAATTCCTTTGGCTTTAAAACCCTGTTTCAATATTCGAAGATGAAACACATAATCTTCGGCTTTAACCACATTGGCCTCCACAATTGGGATTTCAACCTGATCTCTATCGATCATCAGGGTGATTATGGAAAACGCTGGATTTCCGAGCAATTGCCTGTAGCTGACTTCTTCCTGAAACTGGACATTTCCTTTGCCCATGAAATCTCCAGCCTCAGTTATCCGCTGAAACATGGTAAAGGAAACCGGTATATTTCCAGCTAGCATAAAGGCGACTTGAGTGCTTAGTTTTTCCGGTTCAAAGGTATCGTCTGAATCCAAGAAGCAAAGGAATCTACCTGTTGCGGTTTTAATTCCAACGTTTCTGGCTACAAGAGCGCCACTGTTTCGATCTAGGGAAATGACTTTGATTCTTGGATCCGAGTCCGCGTATCCCCTACATACTTCTACAGAATTGTCAGTCGAGCAGTCGTCAATTAACAATAGCTCCCAATGGGTATAAGTTTGATTAATGACTGAATCAATCGTCATCCCGACAAATTTATCGGTATTGAACACCGGAACGATTACAGAAATCAAGGGGCTTTGGCTCATTGAGAGGTCTGAATTTCTATGGATTTTTTAACAAAATCCGCAAAAGCTTTGCTCCAGAATTGAAGGGAGTTTTTTTGAAATTCCTCACTGAGGTTTTTGCTAATTCGGAAATAAAGCTCAGGATCGGAGGAGAGTCTGAGGGCTGCTTCAGCCAGTTCTTCAGGTTCTCCGGGTCTCACAAAAAGACAGGTATCTTCATGCTTAAGTTCATTTGCTATACCTCCCACCTCAGTGGAAACCACCGGTAAAGCGAAGGCTCGAGCTTCATTAATGATCTTTGGCAGTCCTTCGCTATAGGAGGATATCATCAAAAGGTCGTGGTCTCTGTAAGCATCAAAAAGTGTAGTACCGAAAGGCACATAGCCTTTAAAGGTGATTAAGTTACTTAGTCCGAGGAATTCCACCTGTTTTGTCGCTGCTTCTTTTGAGATGCCTTCGCCAATGATGCTGAGACTAACATTTTTCTTTTGGGCAATCAATTTTACTGCCTGAATCAGGATATTCAATCCCTTTTCTGGTTCAAGTCTGCCTACAAATAATAGTTTAACTGAGTCAAAATTCTGTCCACTTCTGGGTAAAACTGCAAACTCTTTTGGAACAATGGAATCGCTGATAAAGGTGGAGGCTTTAAAGTCAGGCGAAAGTCTTTGATACATTTCTTTCCCCACAGTAACTAATATAGCGTCAGGGTGAAAAAATGAAGCGTATCGATAAACTATTCGAGTAAAAAGAATTCCGATTGCCCGTTGGATTCCGCTATACCGCACCCGAATCAGTGCTTCCAAGTTTTGCCTGACAAAAAGAACAACGGGTTTTTTTGACCCAATCATCCAAAGGATTAGAAAACTGATGGGATGAGGCCAAGTAAGCCAAAAAAGGTCAAAATCCTTCAGCTGACTTTTCAAGAGTTTATAGGATTTCCAGAGAAGTCCAGGATTCTTCAGGAAATCAGCCACGCTGGAATAATAGGGAAGTTCCAGAAAGTGATTGGCTTGATCCGAAAAAAAGTAAAATCCTTCTGAAGATTCAGGGGAAAGCCTAGAGCCTAACTTAAAACTTTCAAAATGATCTTGGCAGGTAGCTTTAATAAAAAGAATGTGAGAATCGTCGGCATAAATTGAAGTATTCTTTTTTTTGAGAATAAAATCGTTATAAGCAAAAATCTTCATAGAACTAATCCTAAAAATTAAAAATCTTGATTATTTAACTTCCAAAATTTTGTAAGTAAGATCTTCTTGTTGTACAGGTAGATTCTTTGGTTTAGCGGCCTGACTGATTCCCACGCAAGAGATCCCCATCAAAAGTGGTGTGATATAAGTTCTGGTAGCTGAATGGAATGTTGCCAAAAAACCAATAATGAAAAATGCAACTAATAATCCCTTACTAATATTTTCAGGAGCCCTATTTCTATTAAGAACAAATATTCCTAAGAATAAGAGAAAGATGATCAGACCTAAAGAACCATGCTCAGCCAAAAGTCGAGAAAGTTCTACGTGGGGCGCATAGCCTTTGTAGTCATCTCTCAGAAAGGCGGAGGCCCCTACTCCTACTCCCATCCCGGGATATTCTGCAAAGAGCTTAACATCCTCAAGGAAGATGTCTGATCTATTGGTGGTAATTTTATTCAGATTTTTATCCGCACTGCCAGCCAAGGTTCCCTGAGTTTCCCCTTGATATCTAAGCAAAAGCATTCCTCCTGTAATGCTGTTGGCGACGATCATTACCACAAAAAGCATCACGCCAAGAGGAATCACATATTTTTTAAAATTCGGGATTGCTAAACTCCTTCGCTCTTTTAAAGAAAGTCTTGTGAGGTAATACATTAAGATTAATATCCCGAAGAAACCTCCAATCATACCCCCTCTGGAAAAGGTAAGCAGACCTTGAATAGTAAGTAATGCAAGGACTACGATATCCAGCATTTTATATCCGGTAACCCGATAACTCAAAAGAATACAGGAAGCCATCAAAAAAACTCCTAGACCAAGGATAGTAGATACCTGATTGGAACCAAATCCTCCTGCGGTTGCAAAATTTGCTCCCAAGCTAAACTCCACTGAATCCAAATCAGGTGTCTTGATAATAGTATAAACCAAAACGGATAGGATTGGATAAAGCATAAGTTTAGACCAACTAATGAGTATTTTGAGACTGATTTTCAAAGAGGAGAAAAACCAAACTGCTACTCCAATATTCAAAAGACCTAAAAGATTGAATTTGATATCATTAAATACCACGTTACCGCTTTCATCAAAAAATGCTGCGGGGAGCGCCAAAATGACAATAATAAGACCCAGACTCCCCTTTGCTGTAAAATTTCTGGAAATCATCAATCCAAAGGGACATAAAAAAAGTAAAATGTATTTGCCTAACTCATAGGGCAAAAAAGGATCTGCTTGCGCCAACCTTCCCAAAGCTTCAAATGAGGCAAAGTAAATAATGATTTCTGCGACTAGTCTTGGACGATCTTTGGAACTAACACTAAAAAGATTAATAGAAGAATATAGGAGTGCTAAATAGAAGAACCCAATTACAGGGAACTTATTGATGGTTGAAGCCACTCCCAACAAAATATGAACTAGAAACCAGAAAAAAGAAAATTTAAATTTTTTAAGTTCTGCTAAAAAAACGCTCATTTTTTAGTTCTGATTTAATAATGTGCTATACTCTTTAAAAAAATTGTCACCCCCAAACTCGGATATTACTTTTTCTTTAAAGCCTTCCGCTTTAAATAAGGCCTCTTCCTGGTTTTTAATCATCTCCATCATTTGGCTTTCTAAAGAAATTGGATCATTTGGAGCAGCCAAATATCCATAACGCCCATCACCCAACAACTCAGGACAAGCTCCAACCGCAGAACACAAAACGGGAACACCACTGATTCCAAGCTCCAAAATAGAAACTGGTAACCCTTCTACATCAGAAGAAAGCACCGCAAACCTTGCTTTATCAAACCAATTTTTTAGTGAAATTACTGGTCCTGTAATTGTTGTTTTTTCTTCCAAATTTTCTGACTGAATTAATATTTTTAAATCCCTAAGGTACTCTTCATCCTCGCAGGTACCAATCAAGGCTAGCTTTAGCGCAGGATTTAATTTAGCCACTTTAGAAAAAGCTAAAACCAAACTCCTGTGATTTTTGGGCTTTTTGAGATTAGCCAAGGAGATGATCCAATTATTTCTCCTTCGGTCTACTGGTTGATCAGAAATCTTGTCAGGAAAATTACCAATAAATTTACATTTGGGAATACGGGGAAGTTCTTTTTTGACCCAGTCCAATAAATCCAAATTAACTGCAATCACAATGTCAATTCTATTTTGGACAAATTTTACCTGTTTCCCAAAACGACCATTTTCAGACGAAAATCCTCCATAGTGAGCGTGCCATAAAATCTGAGTTTTAGGGAGGAAAACCCCTAGGATCGATGCCCAAAAAATAGAAGAGTCATGTGCATGGATTACAGAAGGATCAAACGCTCTGATTTTTTTCAGTAAATCAAAGAATGTAAGAAAATCCAAGGTTCCCTTTTTGGAAAGAATCAATAAGGAACTTTGATCTTTGACTAAAACTTCCAAAGGGCCTCCTTTTCGGGAAGAAATGAGCAAATTAGGAATTCCCTTTTCAGTCAATAAATTAGCCAAATTTACGGCCATTCTTTCTCCTCCCCCGATATCAAGCGAGTCTATCAGTTGAACGACTCTCATTCAAATTTTTCGATTTCGGCCTGAAATTTCTCTAAATTATAGGCTCTTGCCCAATTCATGGCTGCTGTACTGGTCTTCTGAAATAGCATTTCATCTTTCAAAAAAGAGCGGATTGTCTGATAGATTTTTTCAGGATCTTTGGAAAGAAGGACACCCCGTTCACCGTTTTTACCGACCATCTCCGGAACACAGCTTACGGCGGAGGTAAACGGCACACATCCCCAAAACATAGCCTCAGCCACTGCTTTGGGCCAACCTTCAGTCTGAGAGATAAATATCAAAAAATGAGATTCTTTTAGGATTTCTTTGATTTCAGCTGCGGTGACATTCCCCAAAAAAGTAACATGATCTGAAAGTCCTAATTCTTCCGAAAGTTCCTCCAATTCCCGACGCATCACCCCATCTCCACAATAGGTAAACTCAAAATCAATCTCATTTTCAACTAATATTTTACTTAAATAAATTCCTATTTCAGGATTCTTCCCATCATAGATAGCCCCGATGTAAACCAATTTCAGTTTCTTTCTCAGAGGAATTTTAAATACAGGTTCTTCCTCCTCTTTTCGGTAACTGGCTGTAAAAAAAGGAACAACATTGGAGGAATTATCGGGCCAATTTCCATACACCAGTACTCTGGCATTTCGCGTAAAACGGGTTGAATTGGCAATCCATCGTTGGATTTTGTACGTCAGGGGTTGGATAGATTTAGGATCCCAATTTCCTGCATATTTGATGGTTTTGAATTTAAAAGGAAAGAGTACCTGAACAAACATCGCCAAGAGCCCCATATTGCCCGGGATTCTGATATGGATGTGGTCAGATTTCCACATTTCCATAAAAATCCGAATGAGAATATAGGGTACTTGTACCAGTGATTTGAATCTGGCTGTCCAAGACTGAATATGGTAGGCAGGTACAGATTCAAATTTTAAATTGGGATGGACATACGCCAAATCGATCTTTCCAGGCTGTTGTGAACTGATCAACGGGGCGAGGACAGTAACCTTCTCCTTATTTCGAATCCAGAGATTTATCTCTCTTACGTAAGGTCCATATGCATAGTATTTCCCATTTTTTGCATAATGATGTACACAGGTTATAATTAAAAAATTACGCATGAATTACTTGATTATAAAAGTTAACGTTTTCTTTGAGAATTTTACTCAAGCCAAAATTTTCTTCAATCGTTTTTCTTGCTGCCCGGGATATTTCCTTCTTTCTTCCCAGTGCCTGAAACGCTTCCCTGATTGCCTCAGCGATACTCGAAACCTCCAACGGATTGCAAAGAAATCCGTCTATACCGTGTTGGATTGTTTCGGGACCAGGTCCTTTATCGGTAAAAATCACAAGCTTGCCCATCGCCATCGCCTCTGGGGCCACCAATCCCTGAGTTTCCATGAAGGAAGGAAAAATACAAATTTCAGCACTTTCATAAATCTCAGGGATCTGATCATGAGGTACTGGATCGTGAAGTTGGATATGAGATTCCAGCCTTCCCTTAATCATCTCCCGGATCATATCTTTATATGAGTCACCATTTGAGAAGTACCAGTCTTTGCCATAGATGTCTAGGTGGACATTTGGAAATTGATCTTTGACCTGATCAATTGCCAAAACCAAATTCTTAACACCTTTCTTTTCACAAACAGTACCTACGAAAACCAAACTGTGCGGATTCGAATTAAAAGCATCCGAGGTGAAATTGAATTTATCGGTATCAATCCCATATCTAATTTTCTTTATGGGCTTATTATCAAAACTTAAAAGATTACCGGTATGCACTTTTACATAGTCAGATACAGCGATAAAGGCATCGGCTTTTTTAAAAGATCGTTTTTCCTGAAAGCCCTTCCAAAACTGTATTTTCCTGTTTTCGGATTCTGCAAAAAAGTGATGCCCTCCATGAAGTCGGATGATAAATTTCACACCTTTGGGTTTTTTCAAGAAAGCAAATGCCAGCTCAGATCCTTCCACTATGTTCAAGGGAGTATCTGCATGAATTTCTTGAAGTTTTTGGTTTAATCCTTTTGCAATAAACCACCAGTTGATTCCTTTTATTTTAGGGTTAGGAATCCGGATAACTCTAACTCCCTCAACTACAGTATCTTCCAAGGCATTAGAGTTATTTGCTCCTAAAACAGTCACGTTGATCCCATTTTTGGCAAGGATAGGAAGAAAAGTTTTCAAAAATACGCCGACTCCTCCGGGATTAAGACCTGGCTTTGGATATTCATGCGTTAAAAAACAGATATTCATAGTTATTTTTTTTGAAGTTGGAATAACCAATCAGCAATTTTTTGAGATGCTAAGATTCCTTCCTCCTCAAACACTATTTTTTGTTTCCATTTAATTCGATCCGGGCCAACTAGGAACGGAGACTCAATAGCCTGAATGATTTTGGATTCTATTTCTTGCGGGGAGTTGATCCACCCGACAGGATTCAAGCCGTCCATGGTCCTGAAATGTTGGAATTGATAAGTTCGTTTGATGGACCAATGATGGTCCGGCTTTACATCGTAGTTAACATAGAGACCCGGTTTATCAAATTGTGCAAAATCCAAGGCCATGGTTGATCCTACATTGATGACTGCGGCACTATGTCGGGCTAGATTTACCAATACCGCGATATCCTCATAGTATGGGAAGAAAGTGTTCCACATATTTCCTTGCTTCCATTTTGGCTTCATTAAGACAATATTGGGGTGCTTTTCCAAGACATCCACATATCGATGATGTCCTTCAACTGGAACCGGCCTAAACAGAATTTGAATATTTTTATGGACTTTTAAATTTTCTGCCAAGTCATTTAGATAGAGCGGGTCATGAGGGGAAGTCAGGCTATCATCTCCTGAGAAACAAACCCAGTGTTTATGAGCGTCTAATCCATTGCTTGCGGCAAATTCTTCCCGAGACTGGAAAACCTCTTGATTTTTATAAAAGTCAAATTGTGGTGTCCCTACGATATGAACACGTTGCTGGTCTATATTGGGAAAATAACATGCCAATTCCTCCTTCATATAAGCGGACCATACCAAGTAGTCATCCGCACGGACAGGAAGCCGACCCTTGGGCAAGTTATCCCAAGAAAATATTGCTGCTACCGTTTTGATGCCCATATCCTGAGCAGCCAACATCGCAATACCGGCATTTGGCATCCGCTGATGTGTACAGAAAAGGATGTCCGGATTAATATTTTTGAGTTCCTTTTTGTATTTAAAGTAGGCGTCAGATTTTCGGTTTTGGGATTTCACTATGTTCTCAACCGCAATGATTTGCTTATCTGATTTGATGGTTTTACCAAGCAGGGTTGCTACAAAATTCGATACTTTCCCCTTGGTTGTTTTTTTAGGAAGCCAATTGTCCATTAGGGTTGGATTTGCCAATTTTCTGGAATTAAGTGCCAGTCGGGCATAGCTGACACTGTCACGCAAAAGCTGAGCAATAGGGTCCTCCCGATGATTTACAAAAGGGAATTCACCGGGAAAGAATCCTGTATGCAGTTTTTTTGACTGGGTGATAACCTCCGGATCCAAGCCATGCCAGATCACAATCTCTGCTCCGGCAGCATTGAGAATTGGCAGAATAGGCGAATAAAGGTAGTTTCGAATACCTACTCCATCAGGAATCAAAAAACAAACTCTCATTTTAGGGGAATTAAGAAGTCTTGTATTGACTGGACTTCGTCTAAAGTTTGAAAAAAAAGTGGTTTGAGTTTCAGAATTTGATCTTCTGGCAAATCCCACCATTTTAGGAGCAGCAGCTCTCCTATAATTTTATCTGAAAACCGTTTTCTTAAAGGTTTTGCCGGATTTCCTGCTACAATGGTATAAGGTTCCACATTTTGCGTAACCACCGAACCTGCAGCCAAAATAGCACCATCCCCGACTTCTACCCCAGCCAAAACTATAACTCCATGGCCTACCCATACATCATTCCCGATACGGATAGGCTGTTCTGTCTTTAGAGCTTTCAGTTCCCCATTAAAGAGTTGTCTGTTGATGTAAGTGGTTAAATGGGAAATCGGGTGATTGGTGGAATGGAAAGCGACATCTCTTCCTATCTGGCAATATTTACCGAGAATGGCTTTACCTCCAAAATAATTATTTGTCCCTAAAGTGGTGCGGAAACCCAACAGAGTTTTATCAGCAAAGGCACAATTTTCAGGGATTAAATTTCCACCCCCAAATTGGACATGGTGAACGCCGGTGGTCCAAAAAGAGACTTGATTACCCTTACCTACGGTATAGGTAGGTTTGGATATACGCTGTAAAAAACGTCTGATTTTGTCTGATAGTGCCATTTAGTATTTCTCCTTCATCCCTAAAAATCCAAAGAACTGCCTTCTGAATCTATAAAAAAGATTGACCCACAGAAATTTTCCTACAAGGACAGCCAGCTTTGAGAGGGGTTTAGCTGAGGGGATGGAATACGTTTGTAGGTTTGATTTTTCAAATGACTTTAAATCGGCAAGTTTGTCCCACATCCAAGGAGCGGGAGTATTGCCCATATGGTAGGCAAAATTACCTAGGGTCGCTAATCTAAGAAACCCTGAACGGTCATTTGGATCATCCAAATATGCTTCTTCACTGCCACCTTGTACTCTAAATTCACATACTTTGGTAGGACTTTTTTCGAATACTTCCTTTCTAAAAGTGCCCACAAAGTGTCCACAGCCGATTACGGCTTCTCTATTTTTAGGATTGGAAATGACCAAATACTTTTGAAGGTGAATGGGATCGTAAAGTTTTGAGCCGACACTTTTTTGAAAATTATCCATTCCTTCAGGATCCTGCACATCCCTAAATCGGATTTTACCCTTGAACAGCCCATAGTACAAAGTGCTCCCGGTACTGTATAAATACCCTTTGCTACTGGGAACTGGGGAGACCATTCCTGCCTCAGGAAAATTCTCGAAAACGGCATAAGTTTCATCTTGCCAGTCCTTCAGAAATAAAACATCAGAGTCCGATATGGTTACAAGAGGCTCCAAGTTGCTTTTGACTATCGAATAAATGGCATTTATTTTCCCAAGATTTTCTTTGGTATAAAAAACCTGATCTATCAGAGGGTAGTCTTCTTTATAGGAATAAATCAATTGCTCTACCTCTTTACAGCAACCGTTGATAATGATAGAAATTCTTGTTTTGTCGTGACTTGTATACAATACGGATTCAAGACAAAGCTTAAATACTTTTTCGGCATGCTTAAAATATTCCTCTTCCAGATTAGGAATGTAAACAGAAAGTATTACCCGATGTGTGGACTCAAGTTGAATTCTGTTATCGGTTTTTGAGGGGTTTATACCTTGTCTCACGTATCAGACACTCCTTCCAACATATTTTTTATTTGTTTTTTAACCTGAAGGTTGGAATAATTCTCCAAGTACCGGGTACGAAGTGTAGTTTTATATTCAATAATTTTTTCAGGCGGAAGGGACGAATACCTTTTAATCTTTTCTATCAAATCTTCTGCCTTATCAAAAATCATTTCAGGGTCTCTAAGCCTCTCCCGCATTGCTCCTACGGGTCTGGAGAGAATGAGTTTTCCTGAGGCCATCGCTTCTATTCCGGTCATAGGGCCAGTTTCTTCCGAACTGTTGATTATCAGGGCATCTATTTGTGCGTAGAGCAATGCAATTTGATCAGGAGCTACAAAGCCAGCGATTTTCACGTTGGATAAACCCAAAGTATCGATTTGGTTCTGATAAGAAGTTTGAAGTTCACCGGTTCCAAAAAGGATCAAATTAAGGTTGGGGAGTTTGGCAAAAACATTGATAACTTCCTCCATCTGTTTTACTTCCATAAAGAGTCCAATCATGGCAAAAACCTTAAGATTAGCATCTATTTTCAAATGCAGAAGAAGTTTTTCAGCAAGTGTGGTTTGATCTATGTAAACTTTTGGAATACTATTTTCAAATCCATAAAACAATCCAGGTGCGTGAATGACATAATTTCTTGCAGCTTTACTTAATTTTTTGTGGTGATTTTTCAATATTGAAAAGTCATGGACAGTTCCTGTAAATCGGATTGAAACCGCGACAGGCAAGGATGAGTCAAAAATTTTGATCTCCCTTGATTGGTGGGTAATGAATAAGATGATGTGATTAAATGAACGGGCGAAAACTAACCATTTTTTTGAAGCATAAAAATTATCCCGCTGGTTTCGAAAAAATCTTGAAGACCAAACTCTCAAAATGAGATTTCTAAGTCCTGGGAACCAACTCCAAAAATTTGGAAAAACCAAATGAACCGATTCGACCATTTTTGCATTTTCCAACCCAAATCGGCTATTAAACATGGAAAAGACAGAAACATTGAACTGTTCTTCTTCCAAAAACCTGACCCAAACCCGCATTTCTTCAAACCTTCCGCCAATACCTTGGTCATTAATCGGCCCAACCAACAGAATTTTGGATTTCATTTTCAAAATTCCTGCAGCTTCACCATTCTGGAAAAATAAACGTCATCCCGGACCAGGGTATCAAAATCTCCGGAAGCACTAATCTCACCCTCCTTGACGAGATAGATCCTATTGACATTTTTTATGGTACTCAATCGATGAGCAATGAGGAGCAGAGTATATCTTCCCTGAAGTGAATTGATATTTTCCTGAATTACCTTTTCCGAATCACTGTCCAAGGCAGAAGTTGCTTCATCGAACACTATAATTTCGACCTCTTTGAATAATTCTCTGGCAATTGAAATCCGTTGTTTTTGACCTCCACTGGCTCTGACGCCATTGTCACCAAGCGGAGTATCCTCCCTCAATTCCAGGTTATTAATAAATTCGTTTAGGTTGGCCAGGCGAATGGCCATTTCGAATTTTTCAAGGTTTTGAGGATTTTTTTCAGCCCAAAAAGTAACATTGTTGAAGATAGTATCATTAAAAATTACCGGTTCTTGGGTAATATAGCCCACTTTTTTTCTCAGGTCATTTAGGTTAATCTTTGAACGATCCGTTTGATTTACTTTCAAAATTCCGGCAGTAGGTTCCAATAGTCCGACTATTAAATTGACCAAAGTCGTTTTTCCGCTTCCGCTTGGACCAACGAAGGCTATGGCTTCTTTGGGTTGGATGGTGACCCATATGTCTTTAAGGATTTCGATACCATCTTTGAATTTGAATCCAACTCCCTGTAGGCTGATTTCACCGATACCTGTAAAATCATCGTAAACTTTTTCATCTTCTTTTCCACCATCAAACATTGAAATCATTTCGGTGGTAGCCACAATACCTCCAAATTGGGAAATGAACATTTGCCAACTACTTTGAATACTGATCACATAATTGAGTGCTCGATAAAAGAACATCAAACTAAGCAGAATGCTGGATAATGTGCCTCCAAAAAAATTAATTTGGATAATGATCACAACGACTACAATGACCAAAATGAAAGGTTCTCTTAGACCATTTAATAGTGAATTATAAAATCCAATCCGCTTCTGAAGATTTTCAATGTCATGGATTTGGTTGACTAACTTGTTTTTGTACTTCCCAAAATAGGAAGTGGCCTTTAAGTATTTGAAGTGTTGAACTGCCTGAATTAAAAAAGATTGAAAAAGGTGTCCCTTTGCTGAAATATTAATGGAAGCGACTTCAGTTTTCTTAAAGAGTATTTTAAACACCAGGTTGGAAAGAAATCCCCCAAAACTGACCAAAAGCGCAAACTTCCAATCCGAGATAAACGCCATTCCGGTATAAACAAACAACAGGACAGCATGCTGAAGGGTATTGAAGTAACTGATAAACGCACCGGTCACTTTATAGACTTCGCCTGAAAGCGTATTTTGAATTCTGCCGGCATCTAAGCCCACAAAGTGTTGATAGCTTACTTGGCCCAAACCATCCAACATTTGAAATCTCAATTTCTTGACAAAAGCGATCTGAAGTGAAACTTTGAAATAGGAGTCTAGAAATTTAAAAAACCCTTTAACCAAGAACAAAAAAGTCATAAAAATCAGGATATTCCCTAAAGTGATTCCTATCCCCCAATTCGCCAGAAAATCAAGCAAAAATGCAAACTCTCCAAGTGATTCTGAAGTGGAATTAAGTTCTGGATCAACAGCTACCTCAAAAAGAGGGATAAACAATGCCAGACCAAATCCATCTAAAACGCCAACTAGAACACTCAGGAGTATCAAAACCAAAATTTTGTATCTCAGATACCCAAAGAAATAAGCGAAGTACTTAAAGTTCTTTTTTACTACTTTTTTTAGACCCATAAGATGAAAAAAGGGTATTGATAATACCCTTTTTCTATTGATTATTCTCTGTTATTTCTTCTTTTCATCATCATAATAGCCGT
The DNA here is from genome assembly GCF_900108085.1 of Algoriphagus boritolerans DSM 17298 = JCM 18970. Classification (GTDB taxonomy): domain Bacteria; phylum Bacteroidota; class Bacteroidia; order Cytophagales; family Cyclobacteriaceae; genus Algoriphagus; species Algoriphagus boritolerans. The sequence continues at coordinate 130,357 of NZ_FNVR01000001.1, read as the reverse complement.
AACCATAGCCGTAAGAATATCCATAGCCATAAGTGACATTAGTTGATTCTACACCATTAAACACGGCTAATATATTCTTAAGCCCTTTATTGGTTTTAAGACCATTTACAGCATCCACAAATGATCTTTGAGAGTAATTTTGCCTAAAAATAAACAAACTGCAATCCACAATAGCCATAAGATCCAATGTCTCGCTGACCAATCCAACAGGAGGTGTATCGAGAATTACCACATCGTATAGTTCCTTCAGATTCTTGATCATAATTTCAAATCCCTCAGCAAACATCAATTCGGCAGGGTTTGGAGGGATTGGGCCGGAGACTACAATATCCAGATTTGGATATTTGGTAGTAGAAATAATCTCTTCCCATGTCTCTACCTGACCACTTAAGTAAGAGGACAGTCCAATTTCGTTTGTAAGACCAAAACTGGAGAAGATTTTTGGTTTTCTCATATCACAACCCACAAGGATAGTTTTCTTTCCAGTCAAACTATAGGCTGCAGCCAAGTTCATAGCACAGAAGGTTTTTCCCTCTCCCGAAATTGTAGAGGTTACCAAAAAAGTCAATTGCTTATCCTTGGGAAGGACGAATTTCATATTTGCTCTTAGAGACCGGAAGGATTCGGAAATCCCGGATTTCTTACTTTCAAAAACCACCAAATCTGAATCAGACTTATTCTTCAAAATGGTACCCAACATTGGAATCTTCAATTTGCTTTCAAAAAACTGGGCATCTTCGATTTTTGTTCTAAATAATTCCCGAGTTGCAATAATTGATATGGGGAAAAACAATCCGGCTAATAAAGCAAAAAGGTAGTTTTTAATCGGAGTTGGGCTGATTTGTATGCCACCCCTTGCAAGTTCAACAATCTTATTATTGGCCTCATTTGAAGCCTTGGAAATAGCAGCTTCAGCACGTCTTTCCATCAGGTAATTGTAGATATTTTCGCTGAGTGAAAATTCCCGCTGGATCCGAATTAAGTTCTGCTCGGTTTCGGGTAGGCTTTTAAATGAGTTTTCTATTTCAGTAATTCTGGATTGAATATCGGCCATCAATGATTGGGAATTGACGTCCACATTCTCCAAGTTTTCAATGATTGACTTGTTTAAGTCACTGATTTTTCTGTTGGCTTCCTTCACAGCAGGAGATGCTTCAGTTTGCGTGGCAAGCATTCTTGATTTTTCCGACTGTAGTTCCAAGAGGTTTTTGATCAATCCGTTTAGGAATGGATCTTCGATTCCGATTCCGGAAGGAACAATTACTTCAGAGTAGTTCTCACTAGTCAAATAGGTTTTTAGATTCCGATAGTAGTTTCTTTTGAATTTCTCTTGGGTTAATTGGTTTTCAAATTCAATCAATCGCTCGTAAACAGAACTACTCTCTGAACTTAGGTTGTAAATTTTGTTAGCTGACCTAAAGTTTTGAAGTTGATTTTCGAAGAAACGAAGGGAATCTGCCACGCCTGCTACCTGCGAATCGATAAAATCAACGGTCTTGCTAGCAGAGATATTTTTTTGCTCAAGTTCCATTTCAAGGACTGAGTTCATCAAGGTATTAAGATAAAGCTGCCCTTTGTTGAGATTAGAACAAACCAAGTTCAATTGCATGATCGAAGCACCTCGCTCGACCGGCTCTACTTCCAATGATGCTGAGTAGGAATTTGCCAACGAATTGAGATCTCTCAACTTAATAAGGATAGAACCTTTCGGATCTGGAGTGACCTTATGAATATTGATTTTTAGTTCATTGGTTTCAATCCACTCATTAAAAGCGCCCTTGATAGGCTCAGGTTGAAAGCCAAACCCAACTTTACTTCCATCAGGAAGGAGCTTGGTGTAATTCTCATCGATAAATTCCAGAGTGAAGGACTTATCATCTAGCCAAACCACTTTAATCAAGCCATCGATAGTCTGAGGAAACTTCCAGTCTACTTCCACCACCACAGGATTGTTAAGATAGATTTCGGTATTAGTAAATGATCCCTCTTGGAAGTATTCTACCTGAAAGTCCAATGTTTCCAGAACTCGCATTGCGATTGGCCTAGATTTAAGAATGATCACCTCATTTTGGAGTCCCATTCCTGAATTATCAATTAAAGAGGTCTGTCCAAATAAGGCAAGTGGACTTTCTTTTTCTTTAATAAAAAAAAGACTGTTAACCTTATATAATGGACTTGAAATTTTAGTATAGAACCATCCTAACAATAAACAAATAAAAATTGAAATGGCTATATAGAGCCATTTTTGAAGGATTTTTCTGTAGATGTTTTTTAATTCAAATGATGAATCTTCAACAGCAAAATCATTCTCATTACTTTCAAAATTCATAATATTATTGTCTTATAAGGGCAACGATAAGTGCAAAAGTAGAAACCGTGGAGGTAATCAAGGCAAGAGTCTGTATGAAATTTGTACCCGCTCCCAATTCTCTCACCTTCAATGGAGTCGCATAGAGCACATCATTCGAACGAATGAAGTAAAACTCAGATGATAACAAACTTTTATCATTCAAATTAACCTTGTGAATCTGAGATCCATCAGGATATTGACGTAACATAATGACCTCGTCTCTTTTTGCAATTGTTGTCATATCCCCTGATGCAGCTATTGCTTCAAAAATTGTCACTCTGTTTTGAAGGATGGTCACTTTTCCTGGATTATTAAATTCTCCGAGGGAACTGAATCTGATTCCTCCTAATCTTACTCTGACGAAAAAATCATCCGGAACAAAGTTTCTAACCTTCTCCTCAATAAGATTTTTGGACTCCTCAGCTGTCAATCCTACAAGTTTGACTTCCCCTACAAGCGGAATATCCACATATCCCTGTTCGTCCAATGTGTATCCGTTCATATAAAACAAATCTCCTCCATTTTGCCCCATATTCATTGCCATGTTGGTCTGGTCCCCAGAAACAATACTAAAGATCTGGTTTAGCTCTTCACTGGCAGTTTTAATTGTTATTTCAACGATGTCATAGTTTTGAAGCCGATACAATTCCTCTGCATAGGGGAACTTTTCACTTGAAGAAACTTTAGGGCTTTGGGAACCCAAATCCTGCATATAAATCAATTTTTTATTCGATACACAAGAGGAAAATCCCAGAACAGCTATTACAATCAATAATAATGAATATTTTTTCATTTTAAAAGTTTCAAATTTTCCGTGAAGTAAATCATTTTTTTATCTAAACAAAAACTCGTTTACCGCTTCAGGATGCCTTATAATCTTGCATCTACCTTACTTTTTCCCAAAATACCTTTCACGTCAAACACCACTTGTGAACTGGATTTTTCAATGTTTAAAGTCAAAAATTCCTTATGAGCCACAGCTAAGATCACTGCCGAATAATTTTGCAAAGATGGCGCTTTTTCTCCTGAAATAATGCTTATCCCATATTCATGTTTGACTTGGGAAGGATCAGCCCATGGATCATACACATCGACTTCCATATCAAAAGACCTCAGCTCAGTGTAAATATCTATCACTCGGGTGTTTCTCACATCAGGACAGTCCTCTTTGAATGTAAATCCAAGAATCAATACTTTCGAATCAATCACTTTAATGTCCTTTCGCATCATGAGTTTGATCACTTCAGTGGCTACATGTTTTCCCATGCTGTCATTGAGCCGGCGCCCAGCAAGAATGATTTCAGGATGATAGCCAACTTCCTGCGCTTTTTGTGCCAAATAAAATGGATCGACACCAATACAATGTCCGCCCACCAACCCAGGCTTAAATTTCAGGAAGTTCCACTTGGTTCCAGCTGCCTCCAATACCTCATGAGTATCGATACCCAAGAGGTTGAATATTTTTGACAGTTCATTGACAAAAGCAATGTTGATATCGCGCTGGGAGTTTTCAATGACTTTGGCAGCTTCCGCCACTTTGATAGAGGATGCCTTATGAGTACCTGCAGTGATCACTGTTTTGTAAAGCTGATCCACATATTCAGCGACTTCTGGGGTACTGCCTGAAGTAACTTTTAGAATTTTTGCAACCGTGTGTTCTTTATCTCCGGGATTGATGCGCTCTGGGGAATATCCCGCAAAAAAATCCACGTTAAATTTTAAACCCGAGACTTTTTCCAATACAGGAACACACTCATCTTCGGTGACACCCGGATAAACCGTCGATTCATAAATCACCACATCCCCCTTTTTGAGGTATTTACCAATGTTTTCAGACGCCTTGAGCATTGGGGTGAGAACCGGCCGGTTGTACTTATCAGTCGGAGTGGGCACTGTCACTATAAAGATCTGGCAATCTTGAAGCTCCGCAGAATCAAACGTAGGAAAAAGTCCATTTTGCCTTTCATTAACCCTACTTTTCAGCAAAACCGAGTTAAGCAAGTCCTCTTCTACTTCAAGTGTGAGATCCTTTCCTAAATGAAGATCTGCTATTCTCTTTTGATCAATATCAAACCCTACCACGGAAAATTTCTTAGCAAACTCTACTGCCAATGGCAGACCAACATACCCTAAACCTATAATTGCAATTTTACAATCCTTTATTGGTGTCAACATGAATTTGAATTTGGTTTGATAGTTAAAAACACTGTTAAAATTAAAGCTTCGCCCTTTCGGTCACAAAATGACTTAGCCGAAAATCTCATTTAGAACTGATTTTTTTTGCCAGGAAGGTCTTCAAACTTGTGGGATGAAGATTGACAGAGGTGGCAGTTCTTGGGCTTTATAATGAGTACCAAAATTACTCATTTTTGATAGACCCGGAAGTTGATTTCTTCTTAAATCTGAAATTTCTTACCGAAAATTATAAATCAATTTCAGGGAGGAGGAAAAAGTGAATTTCTGACTCCCTCCTTTGAAATCCACAGTAGAGGATGGTAATCCTTTCCATTGGTAATTTGAGGAGCTGACCAAGTGATTAGAGGAGCTAACAACCAACCCATTCCACTTAAAATCCCACAGGATCCCAGCCGAAAAATCAATCCAGGGCAATTGACTAGAAATTTCAGATTGAATTTGGTAATAAAAATCCTGATGATTTTCTATTCGCTGTAATAAAAGTCCAACCTTGGATATTCCTTTTACAATTGAGGCCTCCAGGATTTGGGCATTGGCTCCTACTCCGATTCCAGCACCCATTGACTCCCCAAAGTTGGAAAAGCCTCTTACCTGATAGTGTGTATTCCAACTAGTATTAATCACACCTAACTGCTCGTATCGGATATACCGATTGACTGATTCTTGCTGGTGAATAATTTCCCCACGAATCTGAACGAATTTCCCAGATTGGGGCAGCTGCATCAATTTTTGAAATCCCATGAGATATGCTCGGGCATGTTCAGGATTGAGAATAAACTCACGCCAGTTAAAATTATGGTCTCTTCTTCCAAATTCAGAGTATACTTCAAATTTGCCCTTGACACTTTTAAACCTAAAAAAAACAGATACCTGCTGATCTTGAGCTAACTGATCATAGATGACGGAATTCCCTGAGGTAAATAACTTTTCCTTTTGGAATGTCTCAAATACAGGCACTCTGCCCTGAAAGGTTTTCACTACATCTTTATTGTATTGTTGAAAAGTGCGGTTAAACCCTAGGGTTATGTTTTTCAGAAATGAAGGTTGGTAAGCAACTGAAATTCCATTCACATACCTCCAGTCTCCATTGAAAGGCCTGAAATATTGGTCATTTAACAGATTGTTTTGAGTAGGTTCCAAACCCGAATCCTCTGCCCGTCCAAATATCATTTGAGCCTCCAAAAAACCAATTCCAATATTCGCAGGCGATTTTGTCTTAATGAAAAAGTGCTTCATTCCTCTCGCATTGTCGCTGAAAATGAGTGCTGAAAACTGACCCGGTCCCCACCAAATATTCTGCGTACTAAAACCCAGCTCAGCCTTACCAAAAGTCAATGAAACGTAAGATTGACCCCAGGAAGCAAACCGATTGAATTCTGCTCCTTGAAAGCGCTCGGGATGATCGCCAAAATTCCAAAACCTGAATCGAGCGAAATTTGAATTATCTGAGAATTCACCTGAAAACCCTTGAAAATTTTTATTTTGACTAAATACAAACTCTGGCCTGAGCTGAATCTCGAGAAAATGAAATTTGAGAAAAGCACCCGGCGAGACCATTGTCTGAAATCCAGCTCCATTTTGAAGCCCATAATTTCCCCAACCAAAAGGTCGGTTGGAATTATATACGGTCGTGTTTAACAGCGGAAGAATCTTTACTGATTTTCTTGGGATTTTTAAATAATTTATCAAACTATCTTTTTTAATTTCTTTGGCAATCAATGAATCTGAAATTTGCTGTTCCCAAATTATTGGCCTAGATCCAAAAGAGTATTTGTGGTAACCCGTACCCAAAAGTTGGCTTCTTCTGGCGACTTCTTCCCAAACAGGAAAACCTGCGGGTAAAGTCTGAGACCTTAAGGTCCCAGGAAGTATAAAAAAGGAGAGAAGAAAGAAAAAATAGGACCGATTCATAGCTTTGAATCCAGATCAAAGGGATTGGAACATCTTCACATATTTTTTTGTAATCGCTCTCCAGGAATAATTTTTCTTAGCGAGCTTAGAGAGGTCCCCTATCATCTCCTCTCTGTCCAATTCCCTGATTTGAAAAAGTAAACTCTTTAATTCCTTGAAACTATCAAAGTACAACGCTCTACCAAAAGTCGTTTCTCGATTGTAGTTAACTCCGTAGGCAATCACAGGTAGTCCAAGATACATCGCTTCTACAAGGGATGGATTTGTTCCACCGGCACTATGTCCATGCAGGTAAAAAAAGCAATTGGACCGAAGGACATTCAATTCCTCCATCTCATAGATCGGATTGTAAAGAATAATATTTTGGACTTTGGAATATTTATGATAGAGATTCATGCCATAGTCATTCGCGTTCCAGTTTCCAACTACCACATAAGGCATGCCTATCTCACATTCTTTAAATGCCATGAGTTGCATTTCCACATTATTTTCCGGTTCGATCCTACACACTGTAAAAATGTAGGGGCTTCCTAAAAAAGAAAATTTCTTTTTGTAGGCATCCGGCTCGACTGGGGACACGTGGTCTGCTCCATAAGCAATAAGGAAGGAAGGTTTTTGGTATTCTTTGGTGATATAATTCTGGATATGTTTATTGTCAGCGATGACACCATGAGAATATCGCACCGCAAGCCCTTCGGAAAATTTGAGAAACTTCTTTGCAAACCATCCCCATTTGTCCCGCTTCCACTCTAAGCCATCAATATGTGTGACAATTTTGGCAGAGGTGAAAGGTCTGAGAAAAGGCAGCATCACAGCACCCGATACACCAAGTAAGAGAATGTAGTCCTGACTTTTGTAGGATTTCAGAAGGGATACCGAATCATAAATTATGCTCTGCACACCATTTGCCTTTTTGTTAATATAGATCAGTTTAGCTCCTTTATAGCTTTCCACTTTTTCCGGATAGGATCTGCTTTCGCAAAAAACCGTGACATCGAAAAATTTAGGCAAAAGATCCAACAAATTGTCCACAAGGGTTTCAAATCCTCCGTAGTTTGCAGGAACTCCCACGATTCCGAGAATAGCAAGTTTTTTCTTAATCATTTAAATACATCTTCATGGCCTCCATTGCCTGAAATCTTTCCTTTTCGACATTAATTAAAAAATAACGCCCCAAGGACTGCTTGATTGCGCTTGGATTTTTGACCTGCGAAATTAATCGAAATTTTCCGATCTGCTCTATCGCATCCTGAAATACCAGGTATCTTACCGAAAGTTCGCCGTCAGGATATACAAAGTGCGCATCCCCAGAAGGAACATCAGAATAAATCCCTGAGGTTTTTATTTGCTTTGACCAAAGATTATATGCCCAATGCAGAATTCCCTGATACCCCCTGACATCTGCCAAATGGGCCAAGAAATAAATATCTCTGAGATCTGATGTCATCAGTGAATTAGGCTGATTTGCCTGCTCAAAGCATGAGGTGTACATCAGGGTGCGTCCATTGATGGCTACGCGGGAGGAAAACCGAGCCTCATCCAAACTCACATTGACTGGAAGCGCATACTCCTCCATTTGCCTTGCAAGTGCTGAGTTCAATCTACCTGCATATGAATATTGAAACCCGGGAGCTATCTCATCGATCCAATTTTTCAAAGTGATGGTTAGACTTGGATCCCGTTCATCTATGACCCAGAAGGTTTTTGATTTCCAGTTATTATCCTCTAAAAATCTGGAAGTCGCCTGAATCAGAGGTTTGAAAAAAGCACGAAAAGCTTCCGAATTAGGACCTGCATTGATGGTTTTGATTTGGTTGGTCTTTTCGTCAAAGAAATAAAAATTCTTATTCCAAGGAAACAGATTATGAATGGAAATCTGTTTGAGTAGACCTGCTTTCTCAGCTCTGGTAATGTAGTTTTCTAAGTTGGAAAAATCGTAGCTGTAGGAATTATCCTCCTTTCGAGTCACTTGGATCATCATTTCATCCAAGGGTCTGATTTTCGTGTTGTAAAGATCCCAAAATATAGAAACGGTCAGCGACCTTTGGTTTATCCCACGAAGAGATTGAAACATTTCATCCATCCTGAGCCAATGTGCCTCGGTCCATGGCTTCACCCCATAATAATCTGCCACACTGATCGGGAATTGCCAAAAATCCATTTCAAACGCCACCTCTTCCACCAATGGAGCTACGCGTTCGAGGACTTTGACGATTCCTTTTAGCTGGATAGATTTTTCGTTTTGGCTGAAAGTGATAGCTAGGTCAAAGTCTCCTGATTTGGCCCATCTGGGGATGGTCATTTTTAATAACGCCCATTTCACAGTAGAATCCGCTTCCAGCTTGGGAGTCGATAAGGGTCTTGCCCGATCAGGAATCAAAGCCTTCTCGAAGAAGCCATTCGCTTTGGCCTGACCACATTCGCCCGCTGAAAAATCTGCCCAAACCGAATGAATCTCAAACCAATCCATCTTAGGCTGAAGACCGGGAATCGAAATCTGAATGTCAACAGCAGCAACACTTAAAGATTCAAATCGGATTGGGATCAAAAGGCTTTCCTGCCGCCAGCCGGAAAATATTCCTAATGAAGTCTCTGGAGCATAGAGCTTTTCAAGCTTGATAAATTCAGCTTTTTGACCCAAAGTAGGAAAGGATAAAAGCAAAAAGTAAAGAAAGATCCATCTCATGCGGTTAAAATTTCAAGTACTTTTCGTTCGAATTCAGGAAGTGAATATTCCTTGGACTTTATTAGAGCCCCTCTGCTGAGTCTTTCCCAAAGAAACTGATTTTGAGCGAGCTCCAATACTTTATTTGCCATCAAGTCGGGATCGGTATAGTCAATTTTGTAGCCATTTAGATCCTCCTCGACGAGTTCAGCTACACCACCTTGGGTAGGTACTATAGCTGGAATACCAAAACAAAACCCCTCTAAAACTGTCATCCCAAATGTCTCGAGCCATTTATCAGGATGTGCAAGATTAAGGAGTAGCTGAGACCTTTGATAGAATGAAATGACATCCTCCTGCACTGGGAAAATTTCAATATTCGGGCCAACATCCAGCGTACCCTGCCATTTCTCTACCTCCTCGGCAGGATCACTCAGGACCAACATGAAATGAATATTAGAAAGTCTATTGGCCAGATTTACAAATTCCTGAGTTCCCTTATACGGTCTTAGAGAAGCTAGCATCAGTACAGTAAAATTCCCGGGAAACCAATCAACTGGATTTGCTTGTTCAGAAATTCTGGAATTCACCGCATTGGGAATAAGGCTGATCGACCTACCTCCCAATTTTGGATTTCCCGCCAAAAATCCTGAAACCACTATTTTTTCGCTACTGAAGTTCCTGACAATCCAGAATAAAAATTTATCCAAAACCGCTGGGCTGACTTTATTTTCATGTACGTGAGTGATTACTCTTTTGCCCATCATCCTACCAGCCAGGATTGCTGAAAAAGGTAAGATCGTATTTGTGTAAAAGGTAGACTTCTCCAGCAAATGCCTAAAAATCACCATCCCAAGAATAAACTGACTGAAAAAAAAAGTAAAAAGCGTAATCCAGCGCTTCGAAGATCTTCTGTAATAATTTGGCCGATAAACTACACCGGGAATTGCTGTAAGAAAGCCTCGTGAAGAACTGGTATAGAGTTGAACTTCAAAGCCGTCTTTTACAGCAGTCTCGATCACATTTCTGAGGATCTGTGGACTGCCTGTGAAATTATTCAACAGGTGAAAGAAGATGAGCTTTTTTTTCAATTCTTGGATAGCTGTTGAAAATCAGGATAAAAACTGACAAGAGAATATAAATCGTAGTGGAATAAAACTCGTGGGTGAACTGCTGGGCAACGATGAAAATGTAAAACAGCATCGCCGCGTAAAAGAACTTCTCTTTCATCCAAAACAGAAAAGAAAATACAAATACGGATACGAGATAGAAGAAATATCCAACAAACCCATAAGTATATAGCAAAACAGAAGTTCCATTTTCGATATATCCTGTACGGTAATAAGTACCTCTTGCAATACTTTCATCGACCATGTTATTCCCATGTCCAATGAGGTAACCCAGCCAATCAGTTTGCTCAAAAAATGCAATTCGGAAAGCTTCCAGTAAATCCGACCTCGAAGTCAGTGTGTTGAGATTAAAAATCAATTTGTTGATGAATTCGAAGAAATAAACCACAAAGGCCAGGCCTGCAATAACACTTAACCAAAAGATTCTCTTGTGCTTAAAAAATAAAATTATGTAGTAGATCAGCAGGCTATTTCTGTTGAATGTCAAAACCAGCCCCAATAGAACGATTATATAGGCCAATTGATCTACAAAACCTGCTTTTGAATCGTCTTTTTTCCAATAATAAATCAAAAACCACCCAATGATGAGTGTACCAAAAGTCTGGACTGTTGTAGTGAACCCTTTTGCCGCATGCAAAAATGGTAAGCCTTTATCATACATCGGATGGACAAAGGAGTTCATCCCAAAAATATAGCTGGAAATGACGAAGAAAATTCCCAAAGAGATGTGAATAAATAAGGCCCAATAGATCAAATTCAAAAAACTCTCCTCTTCACCAATCAAAGTCACATAGGCCAATCCTATGACAGGGAAGAAAATAATCAGGGAAGATTCGGGCAGATTTAGAAGGTAGGAAAACAAAATCAACCCAAGACTGACTATTAGGACAAAAAAGGAGTTTGTAGGTACCTTTTTTTCTAAAAAAAAAGAATGAAATAGCAATACTCCTACAAATAGAGTCATCAATGCTTTGTCAAGTTGAAAACTCACCAGCTGCGTACAGGAGGTCAAAAACAGGAATAGGATCAATCCTGCTTTAGCCAATTTGTTTAAAGACCAAACCGAAATTGAAACACTTCTATCCAATGTGTTCTGCTAATTTTTTCAATTGTTCAAATCTGGAATACCTTAAAATTGTCCTTCGGGAATTTGCTTTCATTTTTGACAGTTGTTCGACTTCCCGGTAGAGATTCTGCAATTCAAGCAGGAGTTCTTTCCCATCTGAGGAATTCATTGCAAAAAAACCCAGTCCTGATTCGGTCAAAATTTCTTCCATTAGATCCTGGTCAGTAGGACACAAAAGTACCGGCTTACCCAGGGCGATGTATTCGTAAAGCTTAGAGGAAGGAATTCCTTTCATTTTACCATAGGCAATTCCCAGAAAGACATGCGATTTTTGAAGCATTTCCAAAGCTTGGCTTCTAGGATATCGATCGGTTATTTCAACCCATGGCTTGAGATGTTCCGGTACCTTGGCCTCAATTCGCTTTTTCTCTTTTACATCAAACCCAGCTCCTAAGAAAAGTAACCGAAAGGGCTGATTCAACCTGTGACAGCGATCCAAAACTTCCAAAATCATGCTAATGTCCTGGGAGGGATAAAGCACCCCACTGTAAGTGACTGTAAATTGATCGTATGGTCCTACCTCGGGTAAGTCCAGCAAACTTTCCTCAAATCCATTTTGGATGGTAATACCCGGCTTATTCAAAAAATCACAAATTCTTTTGGTGTAGGGTTCGGATACCGAAATGATCGAATCGGCCGTTCCTACCCACTTTTTTTCAAAGTTAGATTCCAATTTGGCAACCCACTTTCGGACACCGCTTCCTCCTTTTTCCATTTGGAGTTCGTTGGTACTCCAATCATCTCGGTAGTCAGCCATCCAGGAAATTCCAAATCTCCTATGAAGTGAAAACCCCAATCTGAAGAGATAAAAAGGCTCACCAGAAATGATCATTTTGTCGAAATGTTGATTTCTAAGCAAACCCTTTAGATAAGGCAGATAATTGGCAAAAGAGGTAAAATGCAGTGAAAACCCAACAAAAACGACATCAAGTAGCCTTATTGATAAAAATAGCGGTCGTAACCAAGTCTCCCCAAAATGGAGGTATGACCAATCCAGCATTCCTGGTCTGAAAGGCAAATAATGAACCTCATGTGTTGGAAATTTCTCAATCTTCACCTCATTACCAAAGGGCAATTTGGTGTCATGATGCATTCGGATCTCAGGATTCCAAACTCTCGTGACCACTACAGGATAGTAACCCAGTTTATGAAAATTTTGAGCCCAATAGGTGATTCTCTGGGCTGGGGTAAGAGTGCATGGCTGAAAATAGTGTGAAAGAAGTAAAATCTTTTTCAAAGAATCAGAATTGGGTATCTTCTGGCGATTCATTCAATTTTTGGAAAAAGCCGGAATGATTGACCTCAGCGTTGAAATTCAATTCCCAAAACCTTCTGACTCCCAGACGAAAAGCCGATTCCCGAGTTTTCCCTGACTTGATCCAGTGATCAAAAACCGCCACAAGTTCTTTCACCGTCAGCCCATTTTCCACTAGGCATCCTGTATCCTCCACCACAATTTCTCCGATTCCTCCTACCCGATTGGCGAATACCGGAATCCCAAAAGAAATCGCCTCCATCATAGACACCGGGACACCTTCCGAAATACTCAAATTAATCAAGGCATCTACAAAATTGCTTGAATAAAAGTCCATCAGCGCCTCATTGGCAACTTTCCCCTTCCAAACCACTTCGAGTCCAAGTCTTCCATCTCCAAGGGTTTTCAATAGCTGATCAAAAGGTTCCTTTTCTCCTCCAAAATGAATCCAACGGATTGGTAATTCAGATTTGAGCATCAACTGAGCAATCAGGTCGACCCGTTTGAGTGGAATAGTGGAAGAACAGGAGACGATTTGGTAAAACTGATCTTCTGTAGAAAGAGGACCAATTCCAAAATCCTCTGAACCCAATCTTGCCAGCTTTACTTTTCTCTGATATTCAGGGTAATTCCTTCCAATATATTCTTCACCATGAGCAGAAATCGGCCAAATAGCAGCTGCTCCTTCATAAATACTCTTTCGAAAGGCAATCTGGCCAGTGGAGCTCCTTTCATCGTAAAGGTCGCCTCCATGCGTCCTCACCACATACGTGATCTGAGGATACCTCAACTTTAAAAGCGAAAGTGCAAAAGCATTGGTATCCACCCAATAAGAATAAAAAGTCAAATTTTCCTCCTTTTTCAAAAAGGCCTCCAACTCATTTCTGATCTGCAGCGCAAATGGGATGTGATAAGCCCAATACTTCAAGAGACCTAAGTTCCACACGCCATTTTTCAACTGCCCCCTCACTAGAGGAAGAAACTCCAGAAGATGTTTTACTATAAGAAAAGCTACTTCTACTGGGTTTTCGGGGTTTTTTATTTTGTGAACCAAGACATTTTTAGGCGTAGCACGCTGTATGGAGAAATCTCTAACCGCGGTAGGAATCAAAATAATCCGATCAAATTCCCGATTCAATCGCTTCAATTCAGGGACCAAAAATTCCTCTCCCGATTCGAAGGGGAATTTCTGAGTCAAAAGAAGAAGTGTTGATTGGGGAAGCATTGTCAGAATTACTTCAATATCTGAGCGATTTTCACTGAAAAATCGAGGTGCTGCACAGCGTAAGCTCTTATCTCGGAAGGAGAAAAATTGATTTGTTCAGGTTTGAAGTTTTTAAAAAATTGAATCAAATCCATTATGGACTCTTCATTCGAAAGCTGGATTCTAAATTTGGCATCCTTTCCAAAATCAGGATCCTCTCCCACCGTAATGAACGGAATACCTACCGCGCAATATTCTCTGGATTTAAGTTCAGAAGCGGTATTCAGTTTCTTACGAAATAATCCCAGCGAACCAACCCCGAGATGTGCAGTAGAATACTGTGAATAAAGTGACTCTCCCTTCAAAAAACCTAAAAATTGAACGTATTTGATTAGGTTTAATTCCTCTACCTGTGATTTCAACTGATCGAAAACAGCTCCTTTCCCTACTATTTTCAGATAAATCTTCAGTTGTTGGTCACATGAATTCACAATAGAAATAGCAGAAATCAATCTGTCTAAACCATGCCAATAATTTAATGATGCTACACAAATAAGATCGAGCCTATCCCCGGTCCATTTGGGCACTTTAGGCCTCACAGGTAAAGCACTTACTTCTATACCGTTACCAATCAACTTAGTCTTAGACCGATTTCCCAATAAAAACCAAGCACTTTCATTGGAGTACTGTAATACACCAGAAGTAAACCAATAAGGAATAGGTCCGAAGACTGTGAGATAAAATAAGGATTTTAATTTACCTAATACGCCTTGATTACCATTAGCTATTTCATGGATAGCCACTCGATTTGGAGTAGGAACATCTATTATTATTCGTTTACCTTGTATTCTAGCAAGAATAAAAGCGTAAATTAAATAAAAATTATATTGGCAAAGACTTCTTATTATTAAATTTTTCTCCTTTGAATTAATAATCATTTCAGACATTCGTCTCAAAAAACCTGGACTAAAGGTATCACACCAGATTCGACCACTAAATCCGTTTTTTTGAGCACCGGCTATTGTACCAAGAATTTTATTATATACACCAGGGCTTTGATCCTTATTTAAAATAGCTAAATAAGCCAATGTAGGGGTGTTAACAACAGCTGCTCTCAAAAGACTAAATTCAGACGGTAGTAACGATTTTTGAATTCAATTTTAGTTTGGGGAATGATATTAATCCAATTACCAAAACCAATATCAGAACCAATAAAACTTTCCAAAGTACTCCAATCCAAAATTGTTCAGGAACCCAAGGGTTTGCCAAAAAACTAACAATGGCACCAATAATTACTATTTGAAGTCCACGAGAAAAATAGAATTTAATAGGATATCTTTTTATGGAAGAATTAAAAATAATACTTGTCGCAACTATGTTAGAAAGAGTCATGGACCATGCAGCACCAACAATTCCGAAAATTGGGATTAATAGAAAAAAGAATAAAACATTCAAAATAGCACCAGAAATGACAGCGTACATGTACGGCTTATTATCCTTAGTCATATTTAAACCTAATGCACCAATATAATTTAATCCTAAAAGAAGAAAATTAAAAGCTAAGACAGGAACAACCGATTTGGAGGGATAGTAAGCTTCTCTAGTTAATATAACCAAAATTTCATAAGCAAAAATAGATATAGCTGATACAATAATGGTAGTGATGGAAATATATCCCAAAAATACCCTATTGATAAGAAGTTTAATGTCAGGGCCATCCTTTTGAGAAAAGATGAAAGGACCAATTGCCATTTGGAAAGCCCCGGTAACCAAAAGAACTCCAGTAGCCAAACTAGCTCCGACCTGAAATAAACCAACGTCTGTTTGATCCAATGAGAAATTTAAGAAATAGGAAGCTGAAGAATTAGAAACCCAATATGCAATAGAAGCTGGCACGAGTGGCAACCCAAAACTAATCATTTTTTTATGTAGCTTTCTATCGTAATTTGAAAATGAGAGCCACCCTTTCATCATAAATAAACAAAGTAAAAAGTTCAAGAATGAACTGACTAGCATTGCTAAAAAAATACCCTCAATTCCCCATTCAAAGTAAATGACAAATAGAATGGTTAACGCGATGTTTAATAAGGAAGTGGCCAAAGTTAAAGATACTGTTGTAAATGCCTTTCGTTGGAATCTCAGCCACTTTTGCAATACGCTAGTGAATGTATAAAATATCATTTGCAAGCTACCCAAGATTAAAATACCGTAATAATTAGGTGAATCAAAAAGAATAGCAGATAATGATTTCGAAAATGAAATAATAACCATTGAAAAAAAAATAGATATAGTGAGTTGAGTCCAAAACCAAGTAGCGATTGGTTTTTTCTGTTCCTCAGGATCTTTAAATTCATAAAAATATAGGGCCGAAGCACTATCCAAACCAAAAACAACAAATAACCCTAATAAAGAAAATGAAGCTATCGTGAGTGCGATAATACCATAATCACTGGGAGAAAAAACCTGAGTATATATTGGAACAAGAAAAATACTGATAAATCTGGTAATAATTGATGATATTCCGTAAATGGCGGATTCGCCAAGAAGTTTTTTAAGCATATCCGATCAAAAAGTCGACTCTGATAAATCAACTTGACTTCTTTCATTTGCAAAATTTATAAAAGCAGATTCCAAGGATTTATTGCCTTTCAATGAAAGCCCCTCTTTCCCTCTTTGCTTTATAATCTCGGAAACCAAATATTTACCTTCGGACGCTGATACCCCCGCTCCGAATACATAATTTACTTCTGAAGGATTTATATACCAATCTGGATCAATTTCTCCTGAAAAAAGTTTAGCAAACTTGGCGGATACCACTTTTGCCTCCCAATGTTCGGTTACAAATTCAAAAGCTTGTCTCCCCAATTCCAATCTATATTGCTTATTGACTATTAATTTGATAATTGAATCTTCCAACTGCATGGGTTGGCAGATCTCACTGGGCGGAAAAATATTTCTAGGCAACAACGATTTTAGCGTTTCCCATCCATATCCACCAACTATTGCGGGCTTCCCATAAAATGCTGCCTCTGTAGCAAATCCAGCCAATGGTGTATCACTGTACAATTGATCAATTACAAAATCACATTTTTGCAACTCATCAATAACAACTGAATTTGGCTTATTTATGATTTCAATATAATCTATGTTGTATCCTTTGTCCTTCAATGACTGGATAATTTCTCTAATGGCAAATGTTCCTTTGGCCTCCGGTTTGGATGGGGAGTGCAAGATCCTTACTGAGGAATCACCAGTGACATCATTATTTAACAAATGGGTTATTTTGGATTTAAAAGGCAACCCGATACAAAAATGATTAATGAAGGGTTTTTCTAGAAATTGACTGGTGAATGGAGCCGCAAGTACAAAATCAGAGTTTTGTTCAATGACCTCTAATTGAGCTTTCATCAATTGACTCATCCTACTCAGTTCACTAGGTGAATAAAAATTACCATTGGGTAATCTCTTAGCACCATTTATATAAGGAGGTCTTGATTCAGAACCATGAATAATGACTGAAATCACCTTTTTGTTTAGCTTTCTGAGAAGTTTTAAATCCTTGTTGTCGTTTAGTATTGAGGTTCCAAAACCAAATACGAAGATATCAAACTTCAATAATGCCCAAAAAAGAAAACAGTAGGATATTAAACTCCCAAATGAATAATAAAAAATTCTCGAGATCACATTTGACCGAACTTCCTTTCTTTTTAATTTAAGTCGTCGGTAAATTCGAAATAATAAAGGTGATGTTGAATTTTCTTCATTGTATTTAAAAGCATGATTGCTTAAATAAAATTCGGATACACAAATCCCATTTTCACGAAGTCCTATCGCCAGGTTATGGTAGTAACCCGCAATCTCAGTCATGCCAATAAAAACTTTTTTTTCTTTCACAGAATGCTTGGATTAAAAATTGTCACTTTAAACAGGTCAAAGCCTGTTGATCTAAGGAATAAAGAATATAAGGATTCAAATTGGTTTTGCAGGATTGCCCGCAATTTTTGAGTTTGGAGGAAATGATTGATTCACAAAGCTATTTGCCCCAACTATTGTCTTTTCGCCTAGGGTCACACCTTTGGAAACAATCACATTCGGTCCTAGGTAACAGTTATCCCCAATGCTAGTCTCTGCGTATTTATATTCAGCCTCACCACCACTAATTGCCCACTCCACCGTGTCATGGGAATAAAGTTGGACACCTGCAGATATAGAACAATAGCTTCCAATTTTCAACCCACCTGAGCCATCCAAAATCGTGTTTGGACCTATCCATGTATTTTCACCGACCACAACTTTTCCAATAACCAGACTGGAATCATAAATAGAAGAACCGATACCAAAACCCAAGGCCTTAGCTCTTTCCCATCGATCAAACAACAGTTCTGCAAATGGAAGAGACCGCTTGAATTGCGCAACGAACTCCTGATCAAAAGTTGTCTTTATATCGACTAATTTTTCATAAAGTTCTCTGAGTTCGGTTGATTTGAATTCTATTTTATCTCTGTCCATCCAGTTTTTCATTATTTAAAAAGATTCTGCACCACCATTCGAAATTCATAAAGCTCCAGATGAGCAGCCTATGGTTTATTCTGTCATTGATATGCTCATCAACAATTTTCTTGATGAAATCTTGAGAAATAAACTCGGAGGAAACGGTTTTTTTGTTCAACAGCAATTCTTTGATATAATCTGCATTTTCCCCTCTGTACCAGCTTTCGTCTGGAGCAGAAAACCCTTGCTTTTTCCTTTTGATAATTTTCTCAGGGATAAAATCCATCATTGCTTTTCTCAAAACATTTTTGCCATCATCAAATTCCTGGTACTGCTTCCGCTTATTACCGAAGACATTTTCATCTAGTTTCTTCATTTGCTCCAGGTTTCCCAATTTGTGGCGAACAGGAATTTTTTGTGCAAAATTAACCAAATCATTGTCCATAAAAGGGAATCGCTCTTCCAGTCCATTTGCCATGGAAAGCTTATCGCCTACCAATAAAAGCCCTGGAAGAAATGTCTTGCTTTCGAAATAGAGTGAGTTATTTATATGTTGTTCCGGGCTTTCATAATTTAACTTTTTGTTAAACGTAAAAACTCGCTCAAAAATTTCCCTGGGTTCTTCCGTGTTAATTTTGGAATATACATTTGGGTTAAATAAGTCTTTTTTTTGATGATCAGAGACAAGTCGCTGCCAAAATTGATAATATAAGTCAAAGTATTCTCTTTGGCTGACGGATTTAAAAATCCGGTAATATCGCCAAGGATAGCCACCAAACAATTCATCGCCTCCAGTGCCTTGGAGACAAACTTTGACAAACTTGGAAGCAAGTCTAGAAATATAATAATTGGGATAGGACATGCCCACCCTTAAGTCTTCCAAATGATACACGAGCTTAGGGAGTGACCATTTAATATCACCTGCGTTTAAAACCTGCTCATAGTGTTCGGTTTTGAAATAATTTGCCATTAACTCAGCATCCCTTCTTTCATCATAATTGGCTTCGACACCGGTGACTTCACTCATGTCAAAACCACAAGTAAAAGTAGAAAGTCGATCTACATGCCTTGAAGCAAGTGCTGTAATGGAACCTGAGTCCATTCCGCCAGACAAATACGAACCAACAGGCACATCGGATATCATCTGTTTGGCTACTGCATTTTTAAAAAGTCTCTCAGTTTCAATTTTCGCTTCTTCGAAAGACATTGTTTCGTCAGGATTTGAATAGTCATAATCCCACCAAGAATAATGCTTAACAAAGGTTGAGGTACTCGAAACTTTAACAGTATTGGCTGGAGGCAACATAATTACACCCTCAAAAAGTGTATTGTATGAGAACATATTTTGAAATGAGAAATACTCATTCAAGGCAGAAAAATTCAATTTCAATGAAAAGTCTGGATGGGCAAGTATAGCTTTTACTTCTGAAGCAAAAACTAATGTTTTTCCGGAAAACCAATAGTACAAAGGTTTAATACCATATCTATCCCTACTTAAATAAATTGTCTTTTCCTCTTTGTTCCATGCACCTACTGCAAACATTCCATCCAACCGCTCAAAAAAGGTAGGACCATAAGCCTCAAGACCTTCAACGATTACCTCTGTATCAGTAGTAGAAACAAATGAATGACCTTTAGCTTTTAGTTCTTGCTTCAATTCCAAATAATTATAGATACATCCGTTGAAGGTTATTACCCAATTGCCATTTTTGGAAGTCATGGGTTGTAATCCTTTAGTGGATGTATCCAAAATTGCTAGTCTCTTATGGGCCAGAGCAATATTTTCTTTGATAAAATAACCCTCACCATCTGGTCCACGATGGGCTAAAGAATCATTCATTCTCTGGATGTGATTTCTGGAAAATGGTTGACCATCAAGATTAAATACCCCTACTATCCCACACATTTATTTCAATTTGTTCTGTAAAAATCTATTTATCTCTTTTACCGGAAACTGATGACCTTCCTGATGGATATCTACATCAACATTTGGTAAATCATCTATTAATGAAGCAGTTAACGATTGATTTGCTTCCATTTTATAAATTCCTTTTTCCTTTAATCCATATGTAAAAAGCCAGGAGGTTTTACTTTGAGCCAATTCATCTTTCACATTCTCCGCCCTAAGCCTCTTTGATATTCCAGGAATAATAATCTGATCGTGTCCACTCCATTCAATTTTCTCATTTAACACAGAATATCCCGAAGATACGATTGCGATATCTGGTTCAGATTCCAGCGCATTAATCATCGTAGCTAATCCTCCTTGAGATAAGCCCATTATAATTGTTTGAGAGTATTTAAGCTTCAGGTATTTTTCAAATGCAATTGTCTGTATTAAATAACTCGCAGAATATGAGCCTCCATTATTTATTTGATAATTGGTAATGAAGTTATAATTTAACTTATGGCTACCATTATGGAAAGCCAAGACTCCCTCATTAGGATGAATAAAAATATAAGAATCATTATTTTTCAGTTCTGCCAAAATTTCAAAAAGACTGAAATGGTAATTATTCGGATTTTTTTTGAAAATCATGGAGGCTTGATTTAATCCACTTCCCGGTATGACCAAAGTTGAAGTTTTTGAGCCTCCTTCTTGATTAATCAAAGCATAAGCAAAAGCATCAAAGTGTTTCCCTCTGAAGTTAAAACTTACCTTTTGTATAGAAGTCGCCCCACTATCTAATGAAAGCAGCTGAGCATCAACTACTTCAATATCATCATAGATAGACTCAAAATTATCTAATTCAACAAAAATTTGGCTATTTTTTTCTTGAATACCTTCAATTGTTGTTAGAGGGCTATAAAGCAACTCAGACTCGATGATCTCATCTGTAAAAGCTAAGTCCAATAAACTTACTTCATTTCCAAGACCCGGAGGTTCTTGGGAATGTGGTAATAATAGGGCATTTACCTCTTCGAGATATTGGTAGGGAAACACCTGGAATTTACCTACACCAAGTCCCCATGAAAAAAAAACAATACTTCCGATTAAATAAACCAAACTCATCTTTAATCGGGAAAACTTGACTTTTATCATAGTTCTTTTAGAACCTGAACCACATAGTTAAAATCCTCTTCTGACATTCTATTATGCAATGGAATTGCCATAGAGAAGTCATTGGCCGCCTGTGCACCTGGAAAGTCAGATGGCTGGATTTGATATTTTTCTTTATAAAAGTTGAGCATGTGAACGGCATGGGTCCCAGGTCTGGTAGAGATTCCTCTTTCCTGCAGCAGTTCCATGATTTGATTTCTGGAAGCAGGAGCTTTGGATTCGTCCACAAAAGTGACATAAGACTGCCAGCCATGGTGGTAATCAGAACCGAAAGAAGGAGTTCTCAACCAATCCAAGTCTTTAAGCTGATCAGAATAATAGGCCGCCCATTTGGATCTTTCCTGAATGAATTGATCCAATTTTTTAATTTGAACCACACCGACAGCCCCTTGGAGGTCAGTCATTCGATAGTTATAACCCAAAAGGTTGAAATCCGGAAGGATATACGGTTTAGGCCCATGGTGGCGCTGTTCCTCTGAGATGGACGCTCCGTGATTGCGAAGCATTCCCATCAACTCTGCTAAGTGATCATCATTGGTAGTAAGCATCCCACCTTCACCGGTGGTCACGGACTTTCTGGGGTGGAATGAGAAACATCCGATGGTACCCAAAGCTCCGGCAGGAGTTCCTTTATATGCAGCACCAGCTGCACAGGCCCCATCCTCTACCAAGGGAATATTCCCTGCAATCCGCTTGATTTCATCCATGTCGGCACACAGTCCAAATAAATGGACAGGTATGATCGCTTTGGTTTTTGAGGAAATTCGCTTAGCGAGGTCTTTGGGATCAATATTAAAAGTAAATGGATCTATATCCGCGAAAACCACTTTTGCTCCGCAGTACAAGACTACGTTTGCAGTAGAAACCCAAGTAAATGCAGGAACAATGACCTCGTCACCTGGTCCTACTTCCAAAGCGACTAGAGCCAAGTGCAAAGCCGTCGTCGCACTGGTGACTGCCAAGGCGTGTTTGACTTGATGTCTTTCGGCAAAAAGCTGCTCAAACTCCCTTACTTTTGGACCGGATGTAATCCAGCCACTCATTAGCGGTTCCTTAGTTGCTTCCCATTCTTCTAATCCTGTTACAGGAAGTGAAATGGGTATATTTCTTTTTTCTACAAGACTCATTTTTCAGTAAATTCTCCTTGACCCTGACTTATTTCTAAACTTTTGCTTTGTCAACACCAGTGGCAATTCTCCAATCGATCAATTTAAGCAGACCTTCTCTTAAGGTGTATTTGTACAAAAAGCCCAGTTCTTCCTCCGCCTTTTTTCTAGAACCAATTCGATTTTGCACCAAAGCTCTGGCATCATCAGCAGAATACGGCTTGTAGGTAACCTCCAGTTTGGAATTTTTAAGCTCAAGAATCAGGTTGCAAAGCTCCCGGATGGAGGTTTGGACTTCTGTGCCAACATTGTACATTCCAAACTTCATATCACTTTTCAATGCCTGAACATTACATCTTGCGACATCCTCCACATAGATAAAATCATAAGCCTGACTTCCATCACCATTAATTACCGGAGATTCGTTGGACTCGATTTTATTTAACATAATGGGAACGACACCGGTGTAAGCGGCAGTTTGGTCTTGATGAGGACCATAGACATTCATGTAGCGTAATCCTATCACCTGAAGTCCATAGCGGTCATGAAATGCTGTAGCCATGGCTTCACCGGCAATCTTTGTTGCACCGTAAAAATTCTTATTGTTGAATGGATGAGATTCAGTCATCGGCAATTCTACGGCATCTCCGTAAACAGAGGCTGAAGAAGACCAGATTAACTTTTTGATCTTGTGCTTCACACAAGCCTCCAAGACATTAAAGGTTCCGGCAATATTTACCTCGAAGGCCGTTCTTGGATAATCTTTACAGTGAAGCAACCACATAGCCGCCAGGCAAACCACATAATCTTTTCCTTGCATGGCGGTGTCGAGAATGTCAATTTCTCTCACATCCCCACCTATTGGAAAAATGCTGCATCTAGGGTCTTTTAATTGCTCTACCAAATAATCTTTCTTTCCTCTGGCAAAGTTATCATAGACAACTACCTCAGCCACTGGCTCCTTTAAAAGTTCTGAAACGACAAAACTGCCAATAAAACCAGCCCCACCAATTACGAGGATTTTTGAATCTTTCAATTCCATTATATATGTTCTTAATTAATTTTCAAAAGGATGTTTAGCCAAATTAAGTTTGGCAAAAGGATGATATTCTCCCACCAGGCCTAGTGGCTTCATGTGTCGGATATCATGAACCAGCTGGATACTATTCATGGCTTCATCCAAGCCAAAACCATTTCCATCTAAAATATGCTGGTAACTGTGGGTATGCAACTCCGTAAACCCGTCGCTAAACTCTATCTCTTCTCCTTCCAAAGAGAGGGAACGGAAAGTTCTTCCTCCCTTGGCTTTTACCGAATCGGGTAGGGTGTCTGCATTGATACTTAAAAACCATCTCACGCGGGCCTTTTCGAGTTCCAGATATCCTGCAGCACGATCATGGGTATGAATGTGGACCTGATTGGTTTTGACTGGGCCAAAAACCCAAGTCAGCATATCGTAGAAATGTACCCCGATATTGGTCGCAATACCACCTGATTTGCTCACGTCACCTTTCCAGGAGGTGTAGTACCAATGTCCTCTGGAGGTGATGTAGGCCAAATCAATATCATAGATTTTGTCCTTCGGACCGTTTTGAATCCGCTCCTTCAAAGCAATAATAGATGGATGAAGTCTCAGCTGAAGAATATTGTAAACTTTTTTCCCGTGCTCTTTTTCCACCTCTTTCAACGCATCAATATTCCAAGGATTCAATACCAAAGGCTTCTCACAGATCACATTTGCTCCTACTCTGAGTCCGAATCGAATGTGAGAATCATGCAGGTAATTGGGGGAGCAAATACTGACGTAATCAATCTTGTTTTCAGTTCGCTTCAACTTTTCCACATGGCGGTCAAAACGTTCGAATTCGGTAAAAAAATCAGCGTCAGGAAAATAACTATCCATTACACCAACACTGTCAAATTTGTCAAAGGCAGCCAACAGTCTATTTCCGGTGTCTTTTATTGCCTTCATGTGTCGTGGAGCGATATAGCCTGCAGCGCCTATTAGTGCGAAATTTTTCATTATTTAGTTAGTTGAAATTCAACTGAAGGGATTTTTTTCTACTTCAAAAAACCTTCGTTTAATTAATTGATTTTGGACACTGTTCCGCTTTTGAGTTGATATTTTTCTCCTGACTCCGGACAAGTAGCAAACCCTTCCTGATCAAATACCAATTTATGTCCGTACTCACTCATCCAGCCGATTTGACGGGAAGGATTACCCACCACCAGTGCATAGGAAGGGATCGTTTTGGTCACCACTGCTCCAGCACCGATAAAAGCATACTCCCCAATATCATGTCCGCATACAATCGTCGCGTTGGCTCCAATAGACGCACCTCTACCGACATGCGTCTTTGAATATTGACCACGTCTATTTACTGCACTTCTTGGATTGATCACGTTGGTGAAAACCATAGACGGTCCCAAAAAAACATCATCATCGCAAGTGACTCCGGTATAAATGGACACGTTGTTTTGAACTTTCACATTTTTACCCAAAACCACTTCGGGAGAAATCACCACATTTTGGCCTATGTTGCAGTTTTCACCAAGCTTGCAGTTGGGCATTATATGGGAAAAGTGCCAGATTTTGGTTCCTTTTCCGATTTCACAGCCTTCATCGATGATGGCTGTTTCGTGAGAATAATATTCTTTCATTGTCTGAAAAAACTCTTTATTGTTTCAATGATATAGTCCTGTTGGTCTTTTTCCATTTCGGTATGAATGGGAAGGGACAGAACTTTCTTACAAAGTGATTCCGCCACAGGAAAATCACCTTCCTGATTTCCATATTGCACATAGGCCTGCTGAAGGTGAAGGGGAACGGGATAATAAACCATCGTGGGCACTCCTTTTTCCTGAAGGTAATTTTTCAATTCCTCCCGGGCGTAGCCTTCGACCTGAACTGTGTACTGATGGAACACATGGGTAGAATTAGCTGCTCGTTTGGGTGTTTTAATATTTGGATGATCCAAAAATGCCTGATCATATCGGTCAGCCACTTCGTTTCTGGAAGCGGAATACTTATCCAGGTGTTTGAGTTTTATTCTTAATATCGCTGCCTGAAGCGTATCCAATCTGGAATTGACACCGATTGATTCATGGTAGTATTTCTTCCTTTGGCCATGGTTGGCAATTATTCTTAGCTTTTCAGCCAACTCAGAGTCATTGGTAAACATGGCTCCTCCATCACCATAGCATCCCAGATTTTTCGAAGGAAAAAAAGAAGTTGTTCCGACAGCACCCATTGTTCCTGCCTGTGATTTTCTTCCATCAGAAAAAGTATAAACAGCACCAATTGCCTGAGCTGTATCCTCAATTACTTTCAAATCATATTTCTGTGCAAAATTCAAGATGAACTCCATATTAGAACACTGTCCAAAAAGGTGGACAGGTACTATTCCGACTACTTTTGGATTTACTACCTTTTCCAATGACTCGGGATCCAGTTCAAAGGTATCTGACAAAACATCAACGAATCTCGGCCTCAACCCCAATAACGAAATCACCTCAACAGTTGCTACATAGGTAAAGGCAGGGACAATCACTTCGGCACCTGGCTCAAAATCTAGTGCCATCATGGCAATTTGCAAGGCATCGGTTCCATTGGCACAGGGAATCACATGATTTGCACCGGTATAATGAGCTAATTCCTCGGCAAATTGTTTGACATCAGGTCCGTTGATAAAAGCCGTACTGGACAATACTTGCTGGATGGCATGATCGACCTCTGATTTGATACAGTCATACTGAGTACGGAGATCAACCATTTGAATAGATTTCATTTATTGCTAAAGTTGATTTGGCTTGTTAAAATTTTATACAGATTAAAAAGGACTCCCATGAATAGCCCAAGGAAAATAGAGAAAATAAGTATCAGCGGTTTGTTGGGTTTTGATGGACCGATCGGTATGGCGGCTTTTTCTAAAACTGTGAAAATAGGTGTCTCTTTTTTAAGCTGAATGGCTGCCTGCTCCAATTCCTGCTTGAGGGAGTTGTAGACGTTGTATGCAATGCTGAATTCAAACTGAAGTTGCTCTTCGCGTGTCCTCGCCCGCTGTGATACCAGACCTTGATTGGAATCCCTAAATGAC
The DNA here is from genome assembly GCF_900108085.1 of Algoriphagus boritolerans DSM 17298 = JCM 18970. Classification (GTDB taxonomy): domain Bacteria; phylum Bacteroidota; class Bacteroidia; order Cytophagales; family Cyclobacteriaceae; genus Algoriphagus; species Algoriphagus boritolerans. Next base: position 103,765 of record NZ_FNVR01000001.1, on the reverse strand, counting down.
GCAAGTTTCATTTGAGCTTCATTGAATTTCTGCTCCATCTCCATAACCCGCTCTTCGATGAATTCTATATTCTTTCGCTGCCTACCTACTTTGTATTCAGTCACATAAGCGATTAATCGCTCCAACACCATTGAGTTGACTTGTGCAGCGATCAAAGGTTCAGGCATGGAAACATTCAGGCGAATCAGTTTTCCTTTTTGCTCAATAAGAATTCTTTTTTTTAGTTCACCAATTGCAAATAACTCCTGGCTAGTCAAACGCAAAAAATCATCTTGTAAATCAACCGCATCGGCTAAATTAGAAGGTAGGGGATCAGGTTTTGCAAACCATCCCGACACCATTGCGGGTAAATTAATGATGAAATTAAGAGTTTTCTTTACAATGTTTGAGGGTCTTTCTTGATGATAATATTCACCCAAAGTTTGGACTTGACCTGCTTTGGACTCAAACCTAAATTCCTCTTTTGAAATTTCTCTCAGAAAATCTCTGCTATGGATCACATCAGGAAAAATCTCAGAGGTCAAGGCCATTTGATCCGGTTGAAGCTGGGACATGTTAATACCGGCTAATCCAGCCAATGCCCCCATTTGTCCTAATGAACTTCCCCCTCCCTCTGATTCCAGTAGAATATAGGAGGAGGATTGGTATTCTTTAGGTGTAGTAAAAGCAATCAAAATTCCCAGAAACAAACCTATTGCACCAAAAGTCAACAGATTCCTTTTTTTACGGAAAATCGACTGGATCAATGCCAGGTAATTCATAGTTTCAGAAGATAGATTACCGGTTGAGTTAATAGACATGGCGACTCTAATTATTTAATTGGTGCTGCCGGAACCCCGATGATAGTTTGATTATCCTCCACGTTTTTTGTCACCACAGCTCCGGCTCCAACTACGACGAAATCGCCGATATGAACACCCGGAAGTAGAACAGCTCCGGCACCGACTCTGCATTTTTTACCAATCTTAACCTGTCCCAAAATCAAAGCTCCGGGCCCTATTTCTGTGAAATCACCAATTTCGGCCTCGTGATGAACATTTGCACGGGTATTTATTAAAACGGCTTTTCCAATTTTTGTATTTGGACCCACAAATGAAAAGGCCATGGCATCGAACAAGCCCTCAGCTGAGTTACTTATCTGAGCAGTTTCGGAATGAACCGGAAAATATTTACCCTCATTTGCTTCAAAGTTGTTGATGAATTTTTCCCGGTACTCGGGTCTACCCACACCTAAAGCAAACGAGGGATTATATTGAAACCTAAAACTCAAAGAACTCAGATCCTGAATCAAAGGGTAGGATTTTAAGGGCGAATTGTCCTTGTAATCTGCATCATCAAAAAACTCAAAAAGAAGAGAAGGATTTTGCCTTTCCAATTCGTCTTTTATTTCCTGTGCATGACCTCCTGCTCCTGCTATCAGCATAGAATTCTTATTTTACCTGAAGTAACCCACTATTTAGCCCCGATTCCAAAGTGGTTGAAGCCTAAAGATTCAAGGTATTTTTTGTCATAGATGTTTCTTCCATCGAAAATCACCTTATTTTTCAGGAGTTTACCAACCACATCCCAGCTAGGGATTCGGAATTCTGACCATTCGGTGACCAAAAGCAATGCATCCGCATCTACCAAGGCATCATAAGCGTCTTTGCAATAAGTCACCTTATCAAAGAGGTAATGTGCTTTGGCTTCTTCCATAGCTACTGGATCATAGGCTCTAACTGTAGCCCCCGCGGCTCTTAGTTCATCTATGATGATACCTGCAGGTGCCTCACGCATATCATCTGTGTTCGGTTTGAAGCTTAAACCCCACATGGCAAAGGTCATTCCGCTCAGATCATCCCCAAAATAAGCCTTCACTTTGTTGGCCAAGACATGTTTTTGGGCATCATTTACATCTTCCACTGCCTGAAGGACTTTCAGATCATAGCCATATTGCTTGGCTGTTTTGATGATGGCTTTCACATCCTTTGGAAAGCATGAGCCACCATATCCTACACCGGGATAGATGAATTTATTGCCAATTCTTGAATCTGAGCCGATGCCTCTTCTAACCATAGCTGCATCCGCCCCTACTTTTTCACAAAGATTGGCAATGTCATTCATGAAGGAGATTTTGGTGGCCAGCATGGCGTTGGCAGCATACTTGGTCATCTCAGCAGAAGGAATGTCCATATAGATCATCCGATCCCCACTTAATTGGAACGGCTTGTATAACCGCCTCATAATTTCTTCGGCTCGCTCATCATCCACTCCAATTACAATTCGATCAGGTTTCAGAAAATCTTCTACGGCTGCACCTTCTTTTAAGAATTCAGGGTTGGAGGCCACGGCAAACGGAAGGTCAGAACCCCGTTTATCTAAAGCAGCTTTGATTGCCGCCCTGACCTTCTCACCGGTAGTCACAGGCACCGTACTTTTGGTAGCCACAACAATATAATCAGTCATTTTTTGACCGATTTCATCAGCGACTGCCAGCACATATTTTAAATCCGCTGAGCCATCTTCACCCGGAGGTGTCCCAACGGCAATAAACGCAACTTCGGCACCCTGGATAGACTCACCCAGATCGGTACTAAATTGAAGGCGGCCACTAGTGAAGTTTCTCACAACCAATTCTTCCAAACCTGGCTCATAAATCGGCATGATACCGTTTTTGAGTTTTTCGATTTTCTTCTGGTCGATGTCCACACAGGTGACTTCGATCCCAACATCAGCAAAACAAGCACCGGATACCAAGCCTACATAACCTGTTCCTATTACGGCAATTTTCATAAATTTTAACTAATTAGAGTGTTATTGTATTAAACGTTCAATCAAAATCCCCAATGTGGCCAAACTCGAGGCAATCCCTATCCAAGTGGCCGGTGTGATTCTCTCACGCTGTGGTTTCTTTGGAACAACGATTTCAGCACCCGGCTCAATTTTGGGATAAAAGTTTATACCTAAAAAAGAACGCGTGCTTCTTGCGTCACCATTTGCATAGATCACATAGGATTTGCTTCTTCTCGCATCTTCGGTAAAGCCCCCGGCTTGAGAAATATAGTTTTTTAGGTTGTTATTTCGAACAAAACGAGTGGTGGTGGGCATCAGCACCTCTCCTACCATACGGATAGTTTGAAGTTCTTTGGGGATCCTTAAAATATCTCCTTCCCTTAGAATCAAGTCTTCTCCGGTACCTGGATTTCTTAAGATTTCCTCTAAGTTAATCCCGATTACATCTTGCTTTTTAAATCTTACCTTATTGAAAACTGTATCTGTAAAAACCGAATCAAAATCGGAACTTTCGGAGAGATTTTCCAGAATTTTCTTTTGTTCTTCAATTAGCTTTCTTTCTTCGATTGCATTTACTTTTCCATCCAATCGCTCAAATAGCAACAATTCAGCTTGATTCAATTGTGCCCTCTTCTCGGGGTCAACTTTTTCACGAATGTCTCTTAAGTTTTTTTCCTTCAATTCTTCCGGAGAGAGTTCTTCAAAATAAATGGTTCTTCTCACCAAGCTAGCTCCTTTGGGATAGGCAAATTGATTCAGGCCACCCGCACGTTTGATCACATCGGAAATCCGCTCGTTTGCTGATGCAATTGCAAATTCCCCGGGATAGTTTACCTCTCCTTCGACTTTGATCAGTTGCTCTCGTTCAAAACCGGGACTTTTTCGGATAAACACATGATCAAACGGCATCAGCGGCTGATTACTTTCCTGCTCAGAAAGCTTTAAATCCGGGTCGATTGTCAGTGTGTACAATTCTGCCAACCTACCCGTTCTCGCATCCCTTACCCTTCTGGCAATCTCAATAGATGAATTTGATGCTGACTGGAGTAAGCCGCCTGCCTGAAGGATCAAATCGCCAACGGTCATTGAGGCTGCGTAAGGAAAAGTCCCCGGAATATTCACCTCTCCGGATATTTTCACATAGGTTTCTTCCTGAATATCATATCGACTTGGAATGAATAGCAAGTCTTCATTTTTCAGCTGGACATCTTCCTCAGAACCATCCAAAATGCCCTGCAGATCCAAGGTAGTGGCAGCTAAAGTCAAATCCTCACTCGTACGGTACAGCGTTGCCCTAGTACGAAAAGCCTCCGGCTTAAGTCCTTGAGATTTTTCAATGAGGCTTTTTACCGAGGAACCATTTTCAAGGGCATATTCACCGGGACGATTGACTGCGCCTGAGACTTGTACCCGATTGACAAACCGGTCCAATGATTCTCCCACTAGAATCTCATCGCCATCTTTGGGATTGAATGAATCAAAATCCGCCTGCTGGACATCAATTACTTTTCGCTCATTATTTTCAATTCTTCTGACTGTAAGACGATCCCGGTATGCCTGACTGGTAAATCCACCTGTGTAAACATATAAGTCTGAAAGAGTTTCCTCGGGTTTTACTTCAAAAAATCCCTCTCGGCGCACAGGCCCTATTATTTCTACACGAGCCTGAAGAGGAGGAACAATAACGACATCGTTATCCTGGAGTGTAATATTGGACTGAGAATTTCCTTTGGAAACGAACTCGTAAATATCAACTGAAGCTACTAGCCGGCTATCCCGATAAACCTGGATATTTCTGAAAGACCCATTTTCATTCGGCCCACCTGCTGCAAAAAGTCCGTTGAAAACAGATGCAAAAGAAGGCAAAGTATAGGTTCCGGGTCGGGAAAGTTCTCCGACCATTGAAACTTTGATGGAGCGAATATTTCCCAACCTTACTTGAAGGAATGTATTGGGATTTGATCCTAAAAGCCCTGAATAAATCCGACCAAGGGATGACCTCAATCTTGCTGAAACTGCTTCAATAGATGCTCCTCCCACTTGAACAGGACCTACATTTGGAATCAAAATCATGCCTTCTGGAGAAACATTTACATCAAATGATTGCTGGGAAGCTCCATAAACATCAATTAAAAGCTGATCGCCTGATCCTACTATATATCCCTGCGGCGTGGGGATATTCAGGCTGGGATTAAAATCCAATTCTCTGTTGTGAAACAATTTAAACCCAAAAATCTTCTTTTGATAGGGAGTCAAATCATAGTACGGATCTGATCTACGCAAGGAATCAAACAAATCATTTTGCGTTTGATCACCGGCGCCCCTTCCCTGTTGTGATCCTGAAATGCCACTCTGAGGATTCACAGTATCCTGCAGTTGCAAAATCCGTTGGCGCAGCTTGTTCGCTTCAATGGGAGACAGTCCTTGCTCTCGAGCCATAGCTTCCAGCTGGGCGGTGGTCATTCCACTTCCTTCAGCTCGCTTGATCAACTGCTCAATCTGCGCATCAGATAATTTATCGACTTCTAAATTTCTTAAATCACTTAGGTTTTGAGCTGACGCAGCGCCCAAAAACATAAAGAAGAAGATAATCCAAAGAACCAGAATTCTGGGTATATATTGATTATGAAAGTCTTTCACTTTTTTTTCTTGAAAATAACAGATTCTCATTTTAGCGATGCCAAAATTGCATCTTTTACTTTAATTCTTTGCACTGGATACAGCTTCGCCCAGTCAGTCACATAGTGTGCCTAGCATACAGCATTTTTTAATTTAACAGTTAAAAAAAATTAAATCCCTGCCTCTCGGTCAAAAAGAATCAATCCGCCGGATGAAATCCGGCCGGTAGCCAAAGTGAAGACCACTTTTCGCTCAATTAATTGCTCCAAACGATTTGTGAGATAATTGATGTAATCATCGTTGAGATTAGCTCCCGTGACCAGAACGTCGATTGTACCGGTATCGCTACCTCTGGCAATATCTCCGGTTAACACCACTTGCTCCACCTCTCCCATTCTTTCCAGAATCTGTTCCAAAAGCATATCCAGTCCCAGATATTTTCTGATGATATCTCGAATGTTGGTATAAAACGGGTGTCTGATATTCGCTTGGTATTCTATCTTATTTTTATCGGAATGCTTGATCAAAATCCCTGCACCGGTAAGATTATTAAGCTCTTTTCTAATTGCATTGGTAGATTCACCAAATTCATCCGCCAAACCACGGAGATGGCTGTGGTTTTGGGAATTAACGAAAAATTTAATCAAGAGCCGTAGTCGGGTCTTGGATGTGATTAAAGATTCAAGCATAAAAAATCGGTTAAATAATGAGTAACAAAGGTACTCATTCCGATTAACTGAGAAAATAAAAAGGATATTTTCGTTTAATAAAACGAAGATTTTTCAGCCTGACTTCAATTAGCCCTTGTACACATTTTGAGGGGTTTTCCGGAGCATAATACGAAACAATACCCCAGTCCATCCACTAAATGCCCCAAGAATAAACCCGACCAAACCGGTGATTCCAACCAAAGTCATCCCTGAACCAAGCCCCATCAAATCCCCCATCCTATCCGGCAATGAACTACCTGTGGTGACTCCCAGATAGATGCTCTGACCAAGCCAGGTAAGTCCCATTCCGAGTCCACCTCCCAGAAACCCACCAATGCCATTGGGGTAGACCAATGCGCTTAACGCCCCAATTGCGATCATCACTACCCAAAAGGGGGCAATTGGATTCAGAAACACAACCACAATCGCTGTCAATAGTGTTAAAAATATAAATCTCATCGCTGTTTACTTTAAGGAAGTTTTGAAAAGGATATCTTCTTGATTTTCTATGGTTCTAAGGTTAAAGTTCAAATATTCACCATTTGCCCAGATGGGAATAAAATTAGCGTAAAACTTGCTTCCCGGATTACCTGATTGACCACCTGGATAGACTCCAATGGCTTCGATCTCCGGCCCCAACTCCACGATCATTCTCCAACTTGCCCCATGTCTACTTCCCGTTGCATTTAGCATACCGGAGCCTCCTCCGGTGTAGACATTGGTAACAGAAAATGAGTTGAAATTAGGAACCAGATGCTGTATGGTGGTTTTTTTGAAATTAGCCCAAGAATAATCTCCCTCCTCAAGTTCCCACTTTTTCATGGCAACAAGTAAGGAATCAAAACCACGTTTAACATGATCTGCCGCTGTTTCGATGCCTTCTGTTGATTTTATATCAAAGATTGAATCGTTGGGAGATTTGGTCAATAATTCCACAGTTTGGTAACTGTTTGGCAGGACAACTGGAACCCCTATTTCCCTAAATTCCCTCCAGATACTTTCGAATACTTCCGAAGACCAAATCGAATATAATGTTTGCCCCTTTTGATTTGGATCTGCAAAATAATCCCATGATCTCAGCTCTTGAAGGTATTTTTCTGCCGCGGGATCATCCACCTTATGCGTACCGAGCAAGTTGATCATCACCGGAAGTGCTTCTGCCGCCTGAAGATTAAAATCGTCGAATTGTAAGGTTTTCATATCCTCAACGGTAATCTGCTCCATCTCTCGAAGTCTACTGTTTAGTCGCCTATTTCTGTAGTGCTCGTAAGAATTATCGAAAACATAGTACGGATAGGAGGGGTCGACGGGATGCTGATTGCTTGAAGATACAAACCCACGCTCGGGGTTCAGGGTGGCCGGATTGTGTTCGTTTGGAATGTATCCCTGCCATTCCATTTGTGGATTGGCTCCATCCATAAAAAACTTGCCTTGTTCGGTCCATTTCAGGGGAAATTTACCCTGAATCCGCATCCCGATATCTCCGGATACGGAGGCAAATCCAAAGTTTTGAGCCGGTGAAGTATAATAATCCAGAGCGGAGTTATAGTCACCAAAATTTTTGGCCTTATTCAGGAGAATGAATGTTTTTTGCTCATTTGAACCCATATGGACAGTCCACTTCAATGCGAAATTCACATCCTGTCTTTCGCTTCCAAAGGTTCGGTCATAGACCACCGGACCATGATGGGTATAGATCACCGTGTCCAAAAACACTTCCTGTCCCTTTACTTTTATTTCTTCAATTCTGTAGGACGACTGTCTCCATTCATTCCCGTATTTATAAGCTTTTCGGGTATCGTCCTGAAAAGTGATTTTGTACCAATCCCGCGCATCCTTTGTGGCATTGGTTACACCCCAGGCAATATGCTCATTGAAACCGGAGATCACGCCCAAGGCACCGGGAAGTGTGGCTCCTTTTACACTGTGCGTGGGAGTACTCAACTGCATCGCATACCATAGCGAAGGTAAATTCAAACTTAAATGAGGATCATTTGCCAGGATGGGATTCCCATTCTTGGTCTTTTTACCCGCTACAGCCCAATTATTGGAACCTGTTCCTTCGATGGGCTGATTAAGCGGATTGATCAGGAGCGTTTCATCGGGATAATTAAGGGAGTCAGGTTTTGAAATTGGAACCGGAGTAAAATCCCATACTTTTTCAGCCTCAATGATAGGATCATTTTCGGAGGGAAATTCAGGAAATAGCCTGTTCAGACCCGCTTCGCCAAGAATTTTTCGAAGGTTGGTATACTCAAGATCCCGATCTCCTACCAACATATCAGACATATATTTGAGAAGCAGGAGCGTTTTGTAGGCAGACCAAGATTCCGGTCGATAATTTAGGATTTTATATTCCACGGAAAGTCTCGCGTCTGAAAGCTCCGCGATGTATTGATTTACCCCATCTGCATAGGCTTCTATCAGTCGTAGTGTCTCCGGATCATTCTCTTGGATATACTGCAACCCCATTTCGGCACCATAGGTCAACCCTTTTCTACGGGTCATCCGATCCAACTCCAGAGCAATGGGACCTACAAATTCAGAAATTCTTCCGGCAGCAGCCATCGTCTGAAATTCCATTTGCCAAAGTCGGTGCTGGGCCGTCACATAACCCTGAGCCCGATAAAGATCCAACTCATCTCCGGCAAAAATGTGCGGAATCAGATTTTTATCATATACCACTTCGACAGGGCCATTGAGATTTGCCAGATGCATCTCATTCCTGGCAAGCTGATCTTCACTTAGCGTATTCTGCCAAAAACCATGATTAGGATCGAGCAATGGAGCAATCGGTGGGATTTGACCAATGGGAATTGAAACAATTACTGCCAAAGAAATGCTGATGGCCAAAACCAAAAAGAATGAAACGTACTTCATCGGAGTATGGACTTGGATAAATGATTGATAAAGGAGGCACTGAATAATAAAACACGTTTGGATTGGAAGGTTTAGCTCTACGATAAAACCAAAACAAATGAGGCTGTCTCAAAAGAAATTTCAGTGTGAGCCTGAGTGGAGGCAAAGGCCATTTCGAGGGAATTGGATGACATTTCGACTTCGCCCTATGTGACATTCGGTCCTTTTGATACAGCCTGATTCTTAACAGTCAAGACTATTGAACAGCAATCGGTAACTTGAGTTTTTCCCATCGAATTACTAATCCCGGAGATTCAATGTCGATGGACAGTTTCTCTGCCGATGAGCTTTCCCAAGTTGGCGAAACCTGTACTCTTAGGACGTCATTTTTTTCATCGTATTGAAAGTGACCATGTTCAAGCTCCCAGTCAGAGTTAAAAATCACGGTCCAAGGCCCGCTTTCTTTTGGTATGGTGAAAAGGGAATATTTTCCAGCAGGAAGTGTTTTGCCTTCGACACTAATATCCTGAGGAATATCGATGTAGGTCGCCTCATTTGCACCTGTTCGCCATACAACATTGTAGGGCACCAGATCACCCCAAATTGTCCGGCCTTTCACGGAAGGGGATCCATAGTGAATGCTTATTTTTTTGCCGGCTATTTGACCTTCTTTGATTTCCAGAGGACTTGGACGTTGTTCTTCCGAAGCAACTTCCGTAGAAACGGCCCCTTCGTTTGAAGATCCTTCCGAGGTTTCAGGAGTTTTTGGCTGGCAGGCTAAAAATAATCCGAAAGCCAGGGCGATCAACCAGATATTGAAAAGCTTTTTCATAGAGTAGATGATTAATGAGTAGGTAAGGACGTAAAAATAATCCAATTCGCTTGATTCCAAATAATAGACACGAATTGGTTTTTTCTTTTTCTGATTTTATTTGATTGATAGGATAACCTGAGAAAGTTTATCCCTTTGTACGGATTTTGATCCTAAATCCGATTCTAAATGGGGAATTTGGTTCAAAAATTGCCATTTTTGGTTTCAGGATCGTTTACATGCACTCAACCCTATTCAAATGAAATTTGTAACCGGACTGGTATTTTTGATATCTCTCCTTCTTTTTTTGAGTGTTTTTATTTCGCCGGAGGTATTTCCTTATGCAGGATTACTCCCTTTCCTTATTCCTCCTATCCTTATTGTCAACTTTTTCCTTTTGGCAATTTTGATTTTAGCCTGGAGAAGACTGGCATTTTTACCACTTATTACTCTGATCATTGGTTATCGATTTTTACTAATCACTTTTCAGTATCATACAAAAGATGACCAAGCCGAAGGGCTGAAAGTCTTAAGCTATAATGCACACGGTTTTTTCTATAAAAAAGAAGAAACCACGGAAGGAGAACCCAACGTCTTTACCTGGCTGGCAGACCATCCTGCTGACGTGAAAGCAATCCAGGAATTCTATCAAGACCATACTTCTGCCGGTAGAAATGCAATCAAAATCATCGGTAAAAATGGAGAATACGAGCACTCTTATCATATTGTAAATGGTAACAAAAAGAGAAGATCCTTTGGAATGGCTATTTTTTCCAAATACCCAATTGTAAATGAGGGGGTGATATTTGACAACCAGAGAAACAACGGGACGATTTTCGCCGATATCCAAGTGGGAGGAGACACGATCCGCATCTACAATACCCACTTGCAGTCCATGGCTATCGAGGCCGAGTCGCTGGAAAGTTATGAAAAGGCGAAGCTTGTCTACAGACAAACTTTAGGAAAACTACATCGAGGGAGTCTTGCCCGATCCCAGCAACTTTCCATTCTTTTTGAGCACCTCAACAACAGTCCGCATCCGGTAATCCTAATGGGCGATCTAAACGAGATTCCTTATTCGTATGCGTATTTCAAACTGAGCCAAAAATTGGTCAATGCCTTCGAAAAAGCCGGAAGAGGATTTGAATTCACCTATAATCGCGTCCTATTTTTTCTTCGTATAGACCATATTTTCGCTGATCCATCGCTGACTCCGGTCCATTTCAATACCCATCGGGAAGTAGACTATTCTGATCATTATCCGGTGACAGCCACATTTACCTGGGAAGGGTTCAATCCTTAATTCTTGCTTTGGACTTCTTATCCCAAGCTTTTTTCAGCGGGAAAAGTAGAATTGGCAAAAGAAATAAATCAGCCAAAAGCGCAAAAATCAAGGTTACACTAATCAGTAATCCCGTAAAGTGTGTCACTCCGAATTGGCTGAAACTCAGTAATGCAAAACCCACGACCAGAATAACTGTGGTAAGGAAAATGGCACGTCCAGCCTCCAAAAAAGTGCGCTTGATGGCGTAAAGTAAGTTTTTCCCTCTGTCCAATTCTGTCTTTAGCTTAGCCATAAAGTGGATGGAATCATCCACCGCGATACCAAATGCAACGGTAAAAAGTATCGAAGTGGTCAACTTGAATTCAATGCCGAGCAAATACATCAGCCCCAGCATCCAAACTAATGGGATGACATTGGGAATCAGGAGAATAAAGGAAAGTCTCCAAGAACGAAACAAAAATCCTGCGATCAGCCCCACCACAGCAAATGCGACTATTAGCCCTTGCAGCATTTGTTTTGTCACCGATTCGTGTCCCCGGTCGATCAGATAGGCTGTTCCTGTCCATCTAACTTTCAGGAAATCAGGGTTGATTTCTCTTTGGACGAAATCCAGGATTTCAGCTCGTCTTTTTCCCATTTCCAGACTTCCCAGATCTTCCACTCTTGAACTGATTCGGCCAGATTGCTGATCAGAACTCAGCACTTTTGGCCCCTCTATTTTGACTAGCTGATCAAAATAGCGGCGCATTCTGAGGTATTGTCCCTGAGATGGAAAAGTAAATGCAGCGGTGCTTCCCTGGTTTTGAGCTTGATTCAGCGTTTTGATGAGGCTCAGTGGGGAGACATATTGCCTTTCACCCAATGTTTCCGAAAGCTTCCCTTCCAATTTTTCAATTTCTTTTAATGCTTCGAAGTCAAGTAGTGAGGACACACGCTGTCCTGCTTCCAGGTAAATCTCCATCGGATTAGATCCGCCAAACTCGCTATCGAAATACTTGAAATTCTCCTGTATTGGATGATCAGTCGGAAGGTTGTCCAAGAGAAAACCATTCACCTTAAGCTGCCCACCGAATATCACGGCTAATACTGTCACACCAAAAAAAGCGGAAAGCACCAACCTCCTATGTTTTAAAATCCACAAGAACAATCCATTCAGTGTTGAAAATGACTTCGCTTGGGTCGCTTGTTTGCCAGAAAGGGGAAAAAGATAGAGTAATCCGGGAGTGAGAAGAAGTATGACCAAAAAGTTGAGCAAAATTCCGATTCCTGTCCATAGGCCAAACCCTTTCAGAGCTGGAATCGAAGTGAAATAAAGTGACAAAAAACCGACTGCAGTCGTCAAAATCGTCAACCCCACCGCAAATGTGAGCTCCTGGAATGTCTCGAATATCGCCACGTCCTTTGGATAGCCTTCGCGGAGCTTTTTTGTGAGTTGGGTGAAGTAATGTACCAAAGCACTTAATCCCACGATCAAAAATATCGTCGGCTGCATGACTGACATGATATCGAGTGATCTCCCGGCGTAGAGAATCAGGGCAAATGTCCACAAAATTCCCATACCCAAAACCAAAATCGGTACGATCACTCCCCACCCACTTCGAAATATTAAAACCAGTGTCAGCAAAATCAACACGAGTGATGCCCCCAGAAAAAGTCCAAATTCTGCCTGCATCAGGGTCACAAAATCGCCCTGAGTTTGAATTTTTCCTGCAATTGCTTTAGGAATAATTTCATTCGCTCTAAAGACTTCTTGAATCTGATGATAGAGCGTATCTCCCTGTTCTTTACTGAGATTTGAATCATTTTTGATCAAAAAAAGCAAACTTTCCCCATCACTGGAAATAAGTGAACCTTTGAACTGACTCAGTTTAGTCGAAGTCTGCTTTAACTTATCTTCATTTTCCCAGTCGAAGACTTTGGAATAACTGATACCGAAAAGACCAATCACCGGCAGCTCCAAATCCAGTATAGAAATCAAGGTATCCACACCGCTGAGTTGTGAAATGCCTTCCTTTATCAAGTCACATTTTTCGAGAAAAGATTTTGCTATCAGATTTCCATTTTCATTCTGTAGTGCAATGAGTAAGTAGTCATTATCGCTTTCGAAGTCTTTCTCAAACTGTTGATAGAAAGCTAAATCCGAATCATCCTGTGGAAAAAACTGTTCAAAATCGTAATCAAAGGAAGGAATCGGCGGAAAAACCAAAATAAAAATGCTCAATAAAACCCCAAATCCAAGGAGGGCAAAAGCAGGTTGTTTTCTGAACATTCGGGTGCAGGGAATGTAAATTATCGGTTTTATGAAGGTACTTTTTTAAAAAAGCAAAGCACACAAATTGTTTATAAATTATTCGAATCACTTAACTTGCCAACAAAGAATTTCCGCTCGAAATATGCAGCAGTACCACGATTTGATGAAGCGAATCCTCGCTGAAGGAGTTAAAAAATCAGACCGAACAGGAACCGGAACCATCTCTGTTTTTGGACATCAGATGCGGTTTAATCTGGCCGAGGGCTTTCCGGTAGTGACCACCAAAAAGCTACATCTCCGCTCCATCATTGTGGAGCTACTTTGGTTTCTCAGAGGAGAAAGTAACATCACCTGGCTCAAAGAAAACGGCGTGTCCATTTGGGACGAGTGGGCTGATGAAAATGGGGATCTCGGACCTGTCTATGGCTATCAGTGGAGACACTGGCCTGACGGAAAAGGCGGTGAAATCGACCAGATCAAAAATCTGATCCACCAAATCAAAACCAAGCCGGATAGCCGACGGCACATCGTCAGCGCATGGAATGTAGCCGATGTGGATCACATGGCCCTACCTCCTTGCCATACGATTTTCCAGTTTTATGTGGCAGACGGCAAGCTTTCCTGCCAACTCTATCAGCGCAGTGCCGATGTGTTTTTGGGAGTGCCATTCAATATCGCTTCCTATGCACTTTTCACGATGATGGTGGCACAAGTTTGTGACTTGATTCCCGGAGATTTTGTCCACACATTTGGAGACGCACACCTGTATCTTAACCATTTGGAGCAGGCAGAACTTCAACTCAGCAGGGACATCCGTCCCCTGCCCACCATGAAAATCAACCCCAACGTCAAGGATATTTTCGGATTCAAGTATGAGGATTTCGAACTCCTCAATTATGACCCGCATCCGCATATCAAAGCGGCAGTGGCGGTTTGATAAAAAGGGAATTTATAATTTGAAATTTTAGTTGAAATCGGGTATCCACTGAGCCCAAGCCACTACGAATGGTTTTCACTTACCAAAGATTCACCGACAAATAACCCTATGGCCGCGAAGGTCATTAAGCCATTAACTGTTTTAGCTATGGAAAATGAAAAACGGGAAAAACTGATCGAGGCTTACCTTGCAGCATACAATAGCAAGGATGTAAAAGGCATGATCGAGCATTTGGATGAACGTGTTGTCTTTAAAAATTTTTCGTCAGGAGCGTTAACACATTTTTTTGAAGGGAAAAACGCATTCAAAAAGCAGGCAGAAGAGGCCTTGGATTATTTTTCAGAACGGAAGCAAACTGTTGAGTTCATTACTCACCGGGAAGGTGAAAGTGAAGTTCGTATTTCCTATTGGGCGATTGCAGCAGTAGATTTTCCAAATGGAATCAATAAAGGGCAAGAGATTGAGTTAAAAGGGAAATCGATTTTCAAATTTACAGATTCAAAAATTTCAGAAATTGAGGATTTTTCCTGAAATAAAAAGCTTTCCCCAAAAATGAAAAGCCCCGAATTGTTTAAAATCCGGGGCTTTTGCCTTTTAGTTTCCTAACTCATATTTGAGGGTTTTCCCTTTTTCCACAGCGGAAACCCCTTCGGTCATCCAAAGCGGAGCAGGTGCACCTTTGAGATAATGATCAAAGAATTGACTCAAACGGATGGAGAGGTCTTTGGCATTTTTTCGCTGTGTCAAATTGTGATCCTCTCCATTGTACTGAAGCAACCAAGCCGGTTTGTTCAATCGCTTCAAAGCCATAAACATCTCAATACCCTGATACCAAGGCACCGCCCCATCGGCATCATTGTGCATGATCAATACGGGCGTCTGCACCCGGTCCATTGTGAACAGAGGAGAGTTTTCGAGGAAATAAAGCGGTTTTTCCCAGAGGGTTCCCCCAATTCTGGATTGAGTTTGCTCATACTGGAACATCCTGCTCATTCCTGTTCCCCAACGGATTCCACCATAGGCTGATGTCATATTGACTACCGGCGCACCGGCACCTGCGGCTTTAAACATATTCGTTTTGGTGATGAGGTAAGCAACCTGATACCCTCCCCAACTTTGGCCTTGGATCGCCATATTTTCGGTATCCACTCCTCCCTTGGCAATCACAGCCTGTACTCCAGGAATGATGCAGTTGTAGGCACTTGGTCCCGGTAGGCCGAGGTCATACTTGATATCCGGCACGAAAACCAGGTAGTCATTACTCACGAAGAAAGGAATGTTGATTGTGGATCTACTTGGTGCAGGAGCCCGATAGTTGTGGTAGGTATCGCTGTTTCGCTCATAGAAATACACCATCATGGGGTACTTTTTGGAAGAATCAAATCCTTCCGGCTTGAAAAGCAATCCTTGAAGCGGAGTCCCGTCATTGGCCAGGTAAGAAATCAATTCCACACTTCCCCAATTTATTCCTGCCTGCTGTGGATTGAGATTGGAGGCCTTTGTAAGGTTTTTGAATGTCAGATCAGTCAGGTAGACATCTGGATTTTCACGGTAAGTTGATCTTCTTACCAAAATCCGGTTGGATTCTTTGGCTTTGGTCAACCCCATGTAGCGATGTGCCGACATAATCAATTGCTTGGGAGCCGTTTTTCCATCGTAAGAACTTGTAAAAAAGCCATTGTCCTTGTTCACTTCATTAAAAGCTGAAAGAATCAAAGGCTCATTCGGATCGATGGACGTTTCATCTGCTTTCAGGCGCTCTCTTCGGAAAGTGATTTGCTTATTTCGGCCTTCCCCCAGGGTCAAGTTTATGGCTTCCGAAGGGCTTTTAGGATCGATCTTCCAGATGTCAAAGCGGTCATTGATCAGGATCGCAGCATCACCTGCCAACCAGCCTATACTTCCATAACTACCCGGTAAAGAGGGTGAATCATGCAATTCTTCGAAAAAAGGAACAGGTAGGGCTTTGGTGAGATTGATTTTCGCGTTGGATTGGATGTCAAAGGCCACCCAGGAACTGTCTCTTGAATCATACCAATAAGCATATTTTCCTTCAGGAGAAAGCCTCGGCGATCCGGAGGCATTTTTCTCGATAAGCGTTTTTGCTCCTGTTTTCAAATCGACCCAATAGACATCACGACCGATTTGAATATCCCAACTATAGGCTCGTCTGTAAGGATCATTAGTCCAGGCCAAAGCGATGCCTTTGGTGATTTTATTCTCCAGCATGACATTGTCCAGTTCGGGAGTGGCCAGTTGGATGACTTTTCCTGTACCGGTTTCCAAGACTGCGGTAAAGGTCTTTTTCTCTTCAGATGACCGATTGACCAGCTGCATGGGCTGAATCTCTGAGTCCTGCCAACCCCAAATATCCAAGCTCACACGCTCTTCATCCAAAATCGTGGTATCGTTGGCATAGGCATAGTCTACATAATCCTTGGCTACGCCAAAAAACATTCTGCTTTCGTCCTCAGAAAATCGAACATTACCATCCGGGCTTATTCTGCCTCCAGCGAGGATTCCCGGGGTAGTTTTCTCTATCCGATGAGAAAAAGACCCTGATGAAATCTGATACAAATAAAGTGTATGAACCGGTTTTTTAGACTTCAGAGAATCAGCTGTGGCAATGAAAGACAAATACTTGGACTTCGGGGAAAAAGCAACATTCGAGTAAGTGGTCATCTTTTCATGCACCAACTTACTTTCTCCGGAAGTAAGATTCAGGATATAAATCGCTGCGTTGTCCAAGGTGTCTTCTTCTGCCAAGGTGTACTGGAAAAAATCTCCATTTGGAGCAAAACCAAAGCTTTTCACCCGATCAAACTCCCAGAATTTGGTGCCCTCCAAGTTCCGCACCAGCAGCTTGGTCCCGTCAGTTTTTTTAGGTTTTTCGGCTTTTGCGGAAGAGTCGGCAGGATCGGATTTTTTGGGCAATTCTTTTTCAAAATGAATGGCAATCCAGTTTCCCTTTTCGGTAGGAATCGCAAAAGATTTCACCCGAGGAAGTTTTTCTACTTTTCCAGAGGTCAGGTTCATGATGAACAAACTGTCTTTTGGCAAGTCATCCGCTTTCTTTTTTTGAAGCTTCAGTGCTCTGACGGAATCTTTTTGAGCGACAATCTTGCCGACAACATAGGCATCATCAGGAGTAAAGTTGAAGCCCGAAGCCCTTGGGATGATGGTCTTTTGATTGGGAGTTTGATACGGGAACACTTCCAATCGACCATCTCCATCCTGAGGGGAAATCTGGTAGCCGACAAATTGGCCGTTGTTGGTGATTTTTACAGAAGAAAGACTCTCCCATCCATCATAATCTGCATGGGTCAAGGACCGTTTTTGCTGTGCAAAAGAAAATTGCACCGACAAAACCAAGCCAAAAACCCAAGTCCATCGCTTCACTAATAACATAATAATATTCACTTATTGGTTTAGGGTAAATTCTCTCTCAAAATAGCCACCTCGGGTAGAGGAAAGTCTGATTTTACCTTTTACAGCTTCATTTCCTTCCACTTTAACCTTAAATGTGGCTGTCTTTTTCTCTCCAACTTCAGTGTAACCGGAGTAAATGGTCTTATCGTAGAGGGATGGAGTCGTGATTTTTACTTTGGCATTTTCATAGCCTTTGGTCCATTCTTTGTCAAAATCCAGTGACACTCTGTCTTCCTGCACAATTTTCACCAATTTGGCTTGTTCCAATGCCACAGGTAATTGACCGGAATTGGTCCATTCGAGTGTGACTTCAAATTCACCTTCTGATAGTTTCTTTACTCTCAGATCGGAAATAGTCAACTGAGGAAGTCTTTTGGCCATGGCGAGATTGAATAGCGCTTGCTTTTTCGCCCAGTTTTCCAACTGCCAGGCGGGACCATTCTGTGCAAAAAACTTGGGGTGAAACCCGCCGATTTCTACTTCTCCCAGCTGAGGATGATTGAATGAAGTCCATGGCTTGAATCCTCGGCTTCCATTTTCTTCGTCATCCCACATCAGTCCATCGTATTCGTCATAAATGCCATCGCTGTCATAATCTTTCATCGCACCGCCGTTCCAGAGTTCATCCCCATACCAAATACTACCATAATAGAAGTACCCAAAATCGGGTCCATGCCCAAAAAGTGGTTCGGGCTTCAATGGATCTCCAGTCATGGAATTGACTTTGTATCGGGTGGAATAAGTCTCATATACATCACCGGCCCAAGGATATCCGGTAAAAGAAAGTCCCAGCTCATCCATCTCTTTATATATAGCAAGATCCTGAGGGTACATGCGTTCTTCAGACTTGGAGGTGGATGGTGGACGAAGGTGCATAGGCACTCGGGTGTCCATGGAATTTACCACTGAGATATTCGGGTGGCTGAGCATCCAAAGTGCTGTGGATCGTGTTTCGAGCTCACTGAGGGGGTATTCTCCAGCACCGCCTTGCGTATATCCTCTACCCGTAAGATCTCCACCTGAGTTGGGCCTCCAGTTTTCGGGATAATTTCTGTGTAAGTCCAGCCCACCAATACCATCTTCATTGAAATTGCCGTCACCATCGTTGTCAATTCCCTCTGTATAACCCAAATATTCCCCTTTTCCGGGAAAAGTCCGCTTCATTAATCTGCCTTTAGAATCCTTTGGGTCAATAATGAAATTGGCCTTTTCTTTCTCCTCAGGAGTGATGGCCTTTTTTCTTATCTGGTAGATGATTCCATCCCCATCCAGATCTTCTTCAGGATCTTCATCCAAAAGCCCATCTCGGTCATTGTCGTAAGGCCGCACGGTACTTCTGTTCCGCTGCTCTGTAAACAAATAAAGGTTAGATCCATCCGGATTATTCTGAGGACGGAGGTAAATTGCTTTGGTATCAATCAGGGCAGTGATTTCCGGATCTTTGCCGTAGTTCTCCAGCAAATGCTGGGTCAGCCAGAGGATGGATTCACTGGAGGTGATTTCACCGGAATGTCTTCCTCCTTCAAAATAGGCCGCAGGTTTGTCTGTATCTTTTCCTGTTTTTTTATTGGTCAAGGTCATTTGATAGACCGGCCGTCCTTCAAAGGACTCCCCAATCACATACAAGTCGACTATATCAGGAAATTGGGTCGCCCATTTTTCATACCAGGCGTACATCACATCCACCGTATGATATTTTTCAAAGGTGAGTGTTTCACCCGGTGTATATTCTACTTCGGGAAAAACGAACTTTTTGAAAAATGAGGGACCGTGGCGCTCTCCAGAAACCGTATGGAACTTCAATTTTTCATTTTTCTCGGGAAAAAGTTTTTCGGCTTCAAAGCTTCGGACTTGAGCCATTGTTATACCCGAAGCGAAGCATAGAATTGGTAAAATGGTGGTTTTTCTCATGGCTGGATAGAATTGTAAGCTTAAAAATAAGAAAGCTCCACAATGCAGAACCAACCGCTCAAAAAAAAGACCGGATTAACCAGTCTAACTATTTTTTTATTGTTAACTCAAATCGTTCCGATCTGTAGTTTTCATATCCCGGAACAGGCTTACAATCCGGTAATTTGCGGATCATGTGGTCCAATCGTTCCTTGAGCCCTTTGTCCACTTCACCCAAAACTTCAAAACCGGAGACTCGTCCTTTTGAGTTCACGTCCAGCAAAATTTTAACCTCGTCCAATTCCTGGCTTTTCTTAGTTCTGAACAAAAAGGGAGAATAGCTATCGATCATCTCCAGTGTTTGCTCAGGCCATGCCCAATGCGAGTTAAGGTTTTTGGCATTATTTTCTTCTAACTGGGATAGGGGAGAGCGCTTCAATTCTTCGGGCCTGGAAAAATCCTCCGAATGAGCAACCGACAGAAGCTTGTGAATGGTGAGTCTTTGAAACTGAACAAAACCCAAATATTCAGCAGATTCGGAATTTTGCTGCGCCCTCGCATCACCGTTCCCATTGGGAAAAGTCATTGCAAAACCCCAAATAGCACAGGCAATTAGTCTTTTGAAAAGCAACATTTTTTGCATAAACCAAAAGTAGAATGAATTATGCGTTTTTAAAAATTTAAAATGCAATTTTTTGTATTTTAAATTTTTTTTCTGAAAACAAAAAAGTCTTGCCAAAGACAAGACTCTTTTCAGAATATAAACCCAAATATAACTTTAGAGATTAAAAGTTTTCGAACTTAAAATTAAATCTTCGGTTTTTGAAGCAATTATAAACTTAAATACAAATTAATTATTTCAAAACCAAATTTTCAATCGTATTTAATAAGATAGCCCAAAGTAAATGGATTTTGAGATTAATTACAAATTGAAAAAATAATTTTGCAATATTTTGAACAATCTCTAATTTACAGGCTCATTTATTATAAATCATCTAAATCCTCTGCAAGAAAATGGACAAAATTTTAGATATTGACAACGTAGACTTGAAAATAATCTCATTGTTAAATGAGGATGCGAAAACTCCTTACACCGAAATCGCCAAAAAGGTATTTGTATCCTCAGGTACTGTCCATGTGAGAATGAAAAAACTGGAGGACATGGGTATAGTCAAAAGCGCGACTTTAAACATTGACTTTTCGAAGCTTGGCTATGACATTTCAGCATTTCTGGGAATTTATCTCGAAAAGAGTTCTTTGTACGATAATGTCATCGAGAAACTGAAAGAAATTCCAGAAGTGGTGAGCGGCTACTACACGACTGGAAATTATTCCATTTTCGCTAAGATCATCTGCAGAGACACCAACCACCTGCGTTTGGTACTCGATAGTATCCAAAAAGTAGAAGGAATCGACAGAACCGAAACATTAATTGTTTTGGAAGAAAGTATAAATAGACCGATTCAATTCTTTGATAAAGAGAAATAACACTATTTAGATTAAATCTAGATAAATAAATTATTGCCAATAGCATATCGTAATATGAATTCAGCCTAAGCCGGATTCATATTTTTTTTATTTCTAAAAACGGCTAAATGGGGGATTTTAGGCTATTTTTAGATTTGTTTTTATATCTCTCATAGATTTTTCGAATCGCTGCGAACATAATATTTTGATATAATGTTATACCTTCGCATTTAAAATGTAATTAGTCTAAATAACTCAGACCATGAGCAAAGACAACACGATTTTAGAGGAATTAACATCCAAGGAATATGAACATGGCTGGTCGGTCAATTACGAGGCCGATGAAGCCCCGCTAGGTCTTAATGAAGGAATCATCCAATGGATTTCTGCGAAAAAAGAAGAACCTAAATGGCTATTGGAATGGAGGTTAAAAGCTTTTAGGACGTGGCTGACCATGACCGAACCGAAGTGGGCAAATGTCCATTATCCAAAAATCGATCTTCAGGCACTCCGTTATTATTCTGCTCCAAAACAAAAAAAGAGTGCAAAAAACCTGGATGAAGTTGATCCTGAATTGATAGCAATTTATGAGCGATTGGGAATCTCCCTCAACGAGCAAAAGAGATTGGAAGGGATTGCCGTAGACGCGGTACTTGATTCTGTCTCTGTAGCGACGACTTTTAGAGGTACACTTTCCAAGCTTGGTATTGTATTCTGCTCATTCAGTGAGGCGGTCAAAGAGCATCCAGAATTGGTGAAAAAATACCTGGGCTCAGTTGTACCGATGACGGACAATTATTATGCGGCGTTGAACTCAGCAGTCTTCTCTGACGGGTCATTTTGCTACATACCAAAGGGGGTACGTTGTCCAATGGAGCTTTCGACTTATTTCCGAATCAATGCCGCGAATACGGGTCAGTTTGAGCGTACACTGATCGTAGCGGAAGACGAATCTTATGTCTCCTACCTTGAAGGTTGCACCGCTCCTCAGCGTGACGAGAATCAACTTCATGCCGCTGTGGTAGAGATCTACGCCGGAGCGCATGCAGAAGTGAAATATTCAACCGTTCAAAACTGGTTTCCAGGCGACAAAAACGGTAAAGGCGGTATCTATAACTTCGTGACCAAGCGAGGAATCTGCGCAGGTGACTATTCCAAAATCTCCTGGACACAAGTAGAGACTGGTTCTGCAGTGACATGGAAGTATCCTTCCTGTATTCTTAAAGGAGATCACTCGATCGGTGAATTCTATTCTGTAGCGGTGACCAACAACTATCAGCAGGCAGATACCGGAACGAAGATGATTCACATTGGAAAAAACACCAAGTCAAGAATCGTATCCAAAGGAATATCTGCCGGAAAATCACAAAACTCCTATCGGGGCCAAGTGCAAGTAATGAAGCGAGCCGATAACGCTCGAAATTTCTCACAATGTGACTCATTATTAATGGGTAATCGCTGTGGAGCACATACCTTCCCCTACATCGATATCAATAACACCAGTGCCAAAGTGGAACACGAGGCAACCACCTCGAAGATTGGAGAAGATCAGATTTTCTACTGCAACCAGCGGGGAATCGCCACTGAAGATGCAGTAGCCCTGATCGTCAATGGCTACGCCAAAGAGGTCCTTAATCAGCTTCCAATGGAATTTGCAGTCGAAGCACAGAAGTTGTTGGCGTTGACGCTTGAAGGGTCAGTCGGCTAAAAGCAGTTGAAATTTGGAAAAAGGCCAGAAGCTTTGCCAAAGAAATCTGGGAATTATCCTTAATAAATGGTTTTAAAAAGGATTTCAGCCTTAGAAATCAAATAAATTCTTCATCCGGATCTGTGCCGGATTACATCGCCGAAGGTTTCGAAAGAGAAGGGAACAAAAAATTTATCAATTTCTTCAGCATCGCAAAAGGCTCCGCAGGAGAAACTAGGTCGCAACTCTATAGGACCTTTGATAGACAATAGATATTAGTGAAGAAAACTTCACGAAATGGGAACTAACAGTTCTGAAATTTATAAATCAATTTCGGACTTTATTAAATATTTAAAAGAGAGTGAGTTTCGTGGCAAAAAATTCAAAACGGAATAGAACGCTACCCGATCTCAAATTTCAAATGTCAAATATCGAATTATGTTAAGTATAAAAAATCTACACGCATCCATCCAAGGAACAGAAATCCTGAGAGGAATCAATCTGGAAGTTAAAGCTGGTGAAGTGCATGCGATCATGGGACCCAATGGTTCGGGAAAGTCAACTTTAGCTTCTGTACTTGCCGGACGGGAGGAATTTGAGGTGACCGAAGGAGAAGTGATTTTTAAAGGCAAAAATCTATTGGATCTCGCTCCTGAGGATCGCGCTCGCGAAGGTGTTTTC
Source organism: Algoriphagus boritolerans DSM 17298 = JCM 18970 (assembly GCF_900108085.1). Classification (GTDB taxonomy): domain Bacteria; phylum Bacteroidota; class Bacteroidia; order Cytophagales; family Cyclobacteriaceae; genus Algoriphagus; species Algoriphagus boritolerans. The sequence continues at coordinate 80,367 of NZ_FNVR01000001.1, read as the reverse complement.
CTGGCTTTCCAATATCCTGTAGAAATTCCCGGAGTCTCTTCTACCAATTTCCTAAGAACAGCAGTGAATCAGGTGCGTGAATACAGAGGATTGGAAGCTTTGGACGCAGTGAAGTTTTTGACCTTGATGAAGGAGAAAATGAAACTTGTCGAAATTGATCAGAAACTACTCAGCAGATCGCTGAATGAAGGTTTTTCCGGAGGAGAAAAGAAGCGAAACGAGATATTCCAGATGGCAATGTTGGATCCGAGTCTGTCTATTTTGGATGAAACTGACTCCGGACTTGACATCGACGCGTTGCGAATCGTTTCCAACGGTGTGAATCAATTGAAATCAGATAAAAATGCGACGATCTTAGTCACTCACTATCAGCGTCTTCTTGATTACATCGTGCCGGATTACGTGCACGTGCTCTATAATGGACGAATCGTAAAATCCGGGTTAAAAGAATTGGCTTTGGAACTCGAAGAAAAAGGCTACGACTGGATCAAAGAAGAAGTCGATTCCGCAGCCACCGTCTAAACTCAACACCAACACACATGAGTACCTTGACAAAACAAGATCCATTTAGCCGTCTTTTAGAGTCAGCTCCCACAAACTTTACAGCTGCCAGAATATTGGCAAAAGAATGCTATTTAGCCCAGGGTATACCCCTCGCTAAAGCTGAAGAATATAAGTTTACCAACGTCGGGAAGAAGTTGGAGCAAAACATCACCAACTTCTTCAACGCAGACTCTTTTGAAGTTTCGGAAGAACTGATAAAATCTTCCATTTTCGAAGGTTTTAAAGGAGATGTATTGGTGTTTTCCAACGGAAAATTCCTACCAGCTCATTCTGCCAAAATTAAAGGCATAGAAGTTTCTGTGCTATCCGAAAAATCTGATTTGGCATTGGGATCCATCGCAAAACCTGAGAAGGATCCCTTTGCTGCCTTAAATCAGGCTTCTTTTGAAAATGGGATTTTTATCTCCATTCCAAAGAAAGCACAGATCCTAAAGCCAATTCTTTTACTTTTCTTTAACCAAGCTAATGAAGGTCAAGTAATTCAACCTCGAGTTTGGATCGAAGCAGGTGATTTTGCGGAAGTGACGTTCATCGAACAGAGCGTTAGCCTTGGTGAAACAGCCTATTTTGTCAACAAAGTAGTAGAGTTGAAAGGTGGAATTAATACCCAACTACACTACTACAGACTTCAGAACGAAGGAAAGCCTGTTCTTGAAGTAAGCAACATCGAATCGGACATTCAAAAGGACGCGAGATTCACTTCTGTAACTATTTCCCTCTCAGGAGATTTGGTTAGAAACAACCTAAGCTTTAACCTCCTTGGAAGCAATTCTGAGGGAAACATGTACGGAATCTATTTGCTCAATGGTAAGTCGCATGTTGACAATCACACCAACGTAGATCATACGATTCCGCATGCTGAATCCCATGAGCTTTATAAAGGAATTTTAGCAGATCAGAGTCGTGGAGTATTCAACGGGAAGATTTTTGTCCGCCAGGATGCGCAGAAGACTAATGCTTTCCAGCAAAATAATAACATCCTCCTTTCAGATGATGCCATTATCAACACCAAGCCGCAATTGGAGATTTGGGCAGATGATGTCAAGTGCTCTCACGGCTGTACGGTAGGTCAACTTGATGAAGAGGCACTTTTCTATCTTCAGGCCAGGGGCATTGACAAAATGCAGGCAAAAGGTCTTTTGCTTTATGCATTCGCAGGAGAAGTATTGGAAAAAATACAAGAAGAAAGTTTCCGAACTTATTGCGACACGCTCATTCAGGAGCGCTTAGGCAGCAAATTCTAAAGCCATGAGCTTAAACATCGATCAGATCCGAGGCTTATTTCCGGTGCTTCATCAAGAAGTCCATGGGAAGCCTTTGATCTATTTTGATAATGCAGCAACAACTCAGAAGCCGCAAGCGGTTTTGGACGCCTTGACCAACTATTATGGTCATGACAATTCCAATATTCACCGTGGTGCACATGCGCTAGCAGATCGGGCAACACGCTACTATGAAAGTACGCGGGAGTCGGTCCAGCAATTTATCAATGCCAGGGAGTCTGCCGAGATCATTTTTACCAAAGGCACTACGGAAAGCATCAATCTGGTCGCTCAGACATTTGGAAGGAAATTCATTGGAAAAGATGATGAAATCATCATCTCTACCATGGAACATCATTCCAACATTGTGCCATGGCAGATGCTATGCGAGGAAAAAGGCGTAATTCTTAAAATCATACCGATCAGTGAGAAAGGAGAAATTCTTTTCGAAGAATTCGAAAAATTACTTTCACCGAAAACCAAGCTGGTGAGCATCGTTCATGCTTCAAATGCACTCGGAACGATCAATCCGGTCAAGAATGTAATTGATGCTGCGCATGCTGTTGGAGCAAAAGTTTTGCTTGACGGTGCCCAATCTACCTCGCATTTAGAAATTGGTGTCCAGGATCTGGATTGCGACTTTTTGGCTTTTTCGGCGCATAAGCTCTATGGACCAACTGGACTGGGAGTTTTGTATGGAAAAAGAGCAGTCTTGGAATCCATGCCTCCTTTCTTGGGTGGTGGGGAGATGATCAAGGAAGTGACGTTCGAAAAGACCACTTACAACAACATTCCATTCAAATTTGAAGCGGGAACTCCGAATATCGCAGATGTGATCGCTTTCAAGTCTGCCTTGGATTTCATCAACGAATATGGAAAACCGGCTATCAAGGCACACGAAGACGAATTGTTAGCCTACGCCAACGAAACGATGCTGGATATCCAGGGGTTTATTCCTGTCGGAACCGCAGCCGATAAAGTTTCGGTCCTGTCTTTCAATATCAATGGAATGCATCCTTTTGATGTAGGCCAATTGCTCGATGCAAAAGGAATTGCTGTCAGGACAGGCCACCACTGTACGCAGCCCCTTATGAAAAGATTTGGGATCGAAGGAACTGTCAGAGCCTCCTTTGCAGTTTACAATACTAAATCAGAGATCGAAAAACTGGCGGAAGGGGTAGCCCAAATTGCAAGATTTAAAAACAAATGAGCAGCATCAAGGAAATACAAGACGAGATCGTTTCTGAATTTGAAATCCTCGGTGATGACAAGGAGTCTACCATATTTTACATTATGGAACTTGGCGGAGGTTTGGAGAAATTTCCAGAAGCTGAGCGAAAAGAAGAAAACATCATTAAAGGCTGTCAATCCAAAGTCTGGTTGGTAGCAAACGAAGAAGGTGGTAAAATTCACTATCAGGCAGATTCCAATACGGACATTACCAAAGGATTGATCTCACTTTTGATTCGAGTATTAAACCATCGCCGTCCCGAGGAGATATTAAATGCACAATTGGATTTTATTGATCGAATTGGAATGGGAAGTATCATCGGAAGTCAACGGTCCAATGGATTAGCTGCGATGATCAAGCAGATGAAATTGTATGCATTTGCATTCCAAACTAAGCAAAACGCCTAAAATGGAAGAACAAACAAATACTGAAAACGGCCATAGCACCAGTCTAAGAGATAAGGTAGTCATGGCAATCAAACAAGTCTACGACCCGGAAATCCCTGTGGACATATATGATTTGGGATTGATTTATGAAATTACCGTATATCCTGTTAATAACATCTACGTTCTGATGACATTGACTTCCCCCAATTGTCCCTCAGCGGAATTTATCCCCTCAGAGGTGAAAGATAAAATTCAGCAAATCCAAGGTGTGAATAATGTCGAAGTTGAAGTGACTTTTGACCCTCCTTATTCCCAGGATATGATGTCTGAAGCGGCCAAACTTGAACTGGGTTTCTTATAATACTGAACTAATAAAAACACAACAATATGTATCCTGAAGAGCTAATTGCTCCCATGAGGGCAGAACTTTCAAATCTAGGATTCCAAGAATTCAGAACAGCCGAGCAGGTTGCTGAGCACTTGGGACCAAATCACAAAGGCACCACTTTGGTTGTAGTCAATTCTGTTTGCGGCTGTGCCGCAGGAGCTGCTAGACCAGGGGTGAGGTATGCAGTAGAGCACGCTGATAAAAAGCCTACCACTCTAGCAACCGTTTTTGCAGGGAATGACCGTGAAGCAGTTGCCAAGCTGAGAGAATTGGTACTACCCTACCCTCCTTCCTCCCCCGCAATGGCCCTGTTCAAAGATGGGGAGCTTGTTCATTTTATTGAGCGGCATCACATCGAAGGTAGAAATGCCAAAATGATCGGCGACCACTTGGTGGAAGTTTTCGAACATTTTTGTGATTAAACATATTAGCCCTTTTGGGCTTTTTTTTTGATCCAAAAATTTGCTGTTTCAAATCCACAACAGACTGGAGGTCAATTTCTTTCTTCTTCCTTATTAATAATAGTGTCATTGCTATTCAATGAACTGTCGAAAAAGCTTTCGAAATAATATTCTGTCAACTCACATAATAATATCCTTGAAAAAGATTCCATTTTATTAACTTCGGGCATCTTTTGAAGTTGTTCAATAAAAAAGTAATCCAAAAACGCAATATGTCTGATTCCGCCAAATTGTCCTACAAAGGGCAAGAATACGAATTCCCTGTCATCACAGGCACAGAAAACGAAAGTGCAATCGAAATAGGTAAACTCCGTGACACCACCGGATTGATCACTCTTGATCCTGGATACAAGAATACCGGAGCTACTAAAAGTGCTATAACTTTTTTAGATGGTGAAGAGGGAATACTACGATACAGAGGCTACCGAATCGAGGACCTTGCCGAAAAATCCACCTTTCTCGAAGTAGCTTATCTTTTGATCTACGGGGAACTGCCCACCCAGTCTGAATATGAAACATTCAATATAGAAATCACCCACCACACCCTGGTTCACGAGGATATCAAGAAAATCCTCGAAGGCTTCCCTTCCAATGCGCACCCAATGGGCGTACTTTCTTCTTTGATTTGCTCATTGACAGCCTTTTATCCGGATTCACTCAATCCCAACAGAAGTAAAGAAGAAATAGACTTGAGCATCATCAGATTGCTGGCCAAAATGCCAACATTTGCCGCTTGGGCTTACAAAAATGAAATGGGACATCCGGTAAACTACCCGGACAATAACTTGGATTACTGCGGTAACTTTCTGAAAATGATGTTTGCACTTCCAGCTGAAAAGTATGAAGTGGATCCAATCGTTTCGGCTGCTTTGGACAAACTATTGATCCTCCATGCAGACCATGAGCAAAACTGCTCTACTTCTACAGTAAGAATCGTAGGATCCTCACAAGCCTCGATCTACGCATCAATCTCCGCAGGAATAAATGCACTCTGGGGACCACTCCATGGAGGTGCAAACCAATCAGTTATCGAAATGCTGGAAGCTATCAAAGCTGACGGCGGCGACGCAAAGAAGTATTTGGATAAAGCAAAAGATAAAAATGATTCCTTCCGTTTGATGGGATTTGGTCATCGGGTGTACAAAAACTTTGATCCAAGAGCGAAAATCATCAAAAAAGCAGCTGACGATGTATTGGGTAAGCTGGGCGTGAAAGACCCTATTTTGGAAATTGCCAAAGAATTGGAATATGCAGCATTGCATGATCAATATTTTATCGATCGAAAACTTTATCCAAACGTAGACTTTTACTCCGGCATTATCTATCGTGCATTGGGCATCCCTACCGATATGTTTACCGTGATGTTTGCATTGGGTAGACTTCCGGGTTGGATCGCACAGTGGAAAGAAATGCGGGAGAACAACGAACCAATTGGCCGTCCACGTCAGGTATATGTGGGAGAAAATGAGCGTGACTACGTCAGCATGAACAAACGATAAGTAAAAAAATTGATAAAAATCAAAAAGCCGCCCTCATGGGTGGCTTTTTCCTTTCACATTTTTCCAAACTAACCTAGCTAGCACCATTTTTGGAAACTGAAATCGAATAAATGAGTTTTTAATGAAATCAACTACACTTGAGGAAGCTATCGCGCTGACAAAAAAATTCACTTCCAAACCCAGCAACGAAGAGTTGCTCAAATTATACGGATTGTACAAGCAGGCAACTGAAGGAGACAATGAAGCCGAAAGACCCGGAGGATTTGACTTCAAAGCCGCCGCCAAATACAACAGTTGGCTGACTTATAAAGGCAAAAGTAAAGCAGAAGCAACTGAGCTTTATTTGGAATTGGTGGACCAACTTTCGGAAAAGTACATTTAACTCAAATCCTTAAATCCTTTACCTGAAAAGCAAAAGCCTAAGATGATTCAGGCTTTTGCTTTTCAGAACTATGGCCGCTATTTCAGATCGGAAGTCCTTCTTCCAAAATACCCGGCAAAGACGCTCCCTAAGATTAATTGCTGAATGTGATATAGCATCACCGGAAGTAATACCAAACCTAAAACTGCGGCATCCGGAAAAATAACTTTGCCAATAACCACACCGTGAACCAATGATTTTTTTGAACCACAGAACAAAGTGGTAATTCTATCCTGAATTGAGAATCGAAGAAATCTGGACACCAATTCCAGTATGGACCATATTAAAATAAAAATCCCCAACATCGTGGCCGCGATTGTCACAAGAGTTGATAGTTGGTAGGCAGTAAATAGTTTTTGACCAAATGACTCGGCAAAGGAGGTAAAGACAATGATCATAATTACTGTCTGATCCACATATTTAAGTTTGGGCAGGATTGCTTTTATTTTTGGAAAAAGCCATCCATGCGCTAAAGTCCCAAGAATCACGGGTAAAATTACTTTTAGAGTGAGTTCACCGAGTGTGGACCAAAAATCAATTTCCCCTTCTGACCCAGTTCCGAGAATCCCCATCCAAGCCGGAGTCAAAATCACCCCCAACAGACTGGATATACTGGCATTAAAAATCGCTGCCGGTAAATTTCCACCGGCAATGGACACCATGACCACCGAAGCACTGACGGTGGAGGGTAAAGCGGATAAATAACTTATTCCAAGTTTGAAATCTGAGTCTACCCAAGGCATGAATCGGAGCAATCCGAAGACTATTACCGGAAAAATCAGGAAAGTAGAAAGCTGAATCAATAAGTGAAGCCGCCAATTGGAAAGTCCGGATCGGAGCTGCCGGGGATCAAGCTTCACCCCATAGAAAAAAAACACAAATGCAATTCCAAAATTAATAAGGGGTGTCCAAGGAATTCCCGAGTCGGCAGCACCTATTTCAGGAAAAATTGCAGCCATACCGATTGCAAAAAATAACCCAAGCAAAAAACCGTTGATTCCTACTCGCTGTAGCGTGTGAATCAATCTGTGAATCATAAGCTCATCAGTCGTTTGAAATTATCACAGAGGATGGCTGTGGCAATGGCCACGTTGAGTGATTCGGCCATTCCAAAGCCCGGAATTGTCACTTTTTGAGTCACAAGTTTTTCCAGTTCAGCACAAATCCCTTTGGCTTCATTACCCATCAGGAGCACTCCCGGACTAGGCCTTCCCAGCTTGTGAATATTTTTCCCATCCAAAAAAGCTCCATATACCGGGACCTGCCAACGATTAAATACACGTTCCAAATCCTCATAAAAAAACTGAACGCGGGTGAATGACCCCATGGTAGCCTGGATCACCTTGGGATTATAAAATTCCGCAGTTTGGGGTGAAAAGACCAGCTTTTTGATCCCGAACCAATCCGCCACCCGGATGATTGTCCCAAGATTTCCGGGATCACGAACATCGTCAAGGGCAAGGATCAGCTCTTCATTTGCGGGTTCAAATGCGCTATTCTCCTTCATCCTCACCACTGCCAATGCAGCATCATTAGACTGATACTGACCGACTTGCTCCAATTGATTCTGAGTCACTTGGATCAGCTCACCCCGGTAAGTTCGAAGCATACCGGAATTCTTTTGAGCAAAGGATTCTGTCGACAGCAAGAGATCTACCGTGAAATTGGATTGAAGCACTTCCAGAACACTTTTCTCCCCCTCCACAAAGAACTTCCCGATCTCACTTCGGTATTTTTTTTGATGTAAGGATTTTATAAACTTAACCGTATTTTTGCTCAGCATCCCTTCAGCTTATTCCGATTTGAAATCCTCCAAATATATACTTTTTATAGCGTTTCTGGGGTTTTGCATGGGCTGCTCCTTGACCAAAAATCTTAAAGAAGGGCAGTATGCTCTTTATGAAAATGAGATCAAAGGGATCGATCAAGCTGACAAAGAGGAACTTTACGGTCTGATCGAACAGGAGCCAAATACCCGATTTTTGGGAAGTTCACTTGGAGTCACAATCTACCGTTTCGGAGAAAAATTCTATGACAGTCTCAGTTTGGTGAGCAAACTTGGATTGGTTGATGCAGAATTATCAGAAATAAGGCTCGCGCTTGACACTATTCCCAACGATCGCAAACTCCGAAAAAGAGCAGACAAACTGATTTCCAAAGGTGAGGGCCTGAAAAAAAAACTGGAATTCGGTAATGCCTTGATGCGGACCGGAAATCCCCTTGTTCTCCTAGACAGCATTCAGACAGAGACCACAGTTGACAATTTACAGGGATACCTAGTAAATCATGGCTTTTTTGACTCGGGAGTACAGTATGAGGTAGAAACAAATGAAAAAAAAGCCTTTGTAACCTACCTGATATCAGAAAAAAGTTCTTACCTGCTGGACTCTGTTTATACCCGATCAGCCAATACTGAGATCATCAAACTCCTCAACCAAACAGCTAAAGATTCTCATATCAAAAAAGGGGACAGCTATAATCAGGATAATATTTCCGCAGAACGAAACAGGATCGAAGACCTACTGAAAAACAACGGCTTTTTCATGTTTTCTAAATCCTATATCAACTACATCGCCTATAAGGATACTGCCTCCAAAACTGTCAAACTCGAGCAAGTCATCCAACAGCCCACATTTGCTGAAATTCACGAAATCTATACTATTGATTCGATTACTTTTAGAATAAATCCTCCGAGCAACGAATTTGCTGACCGGAGAATTCAGGAAAAATTCCGGGACATCAATTTTTTCTTTTATCGGAACCGCTACTCGGCCAAACTACTCGCTTCACGTATTTTCTTCAAGCCAGGACAAGCTTATAGTAGAGTTTCGGCGATCGAAACCCAGCGTCAGCTCAGCAATTTGGACTTGTTTCGGTTTGTGAATATTTCCTTCGATACCCTCGGCACCTCACTGACCGCCAATATTTTCACACAGCCTAACCAAAAATACCAACTGACCAATCAGATCGGTATGACGATCACTGAACAATTGCCCGGGCCATTCTTCAGTACCGCGCTTAGAAACCGAAATTTCTTTCGGGCTGGTGAGATTTTGGAATTTAATTTTCGTGCCGGTCTCGAAGGTGTGGCATCCGCCACAGGTCAGGGAGTCTATCAAAGCTCCGAAATCAATACTGGCGTAACCCTGATATTTCCCAGGTTTCTGATTCCTTTCGCTCCAGGATCACTCCAGAAATATGGACGCTATAATCCAAATACACGGGTAAGAGTCGGATTTAACTACACCAATCGTCCGGAATATACCCGAAACTCTATTAACAGCCTCCTCTCCTATACCTGGGCAACTTCGAATAATCGGATCTTCTATACCTTCAATGCTGCCGATCTGAGCTATATCCGTACCCCAAAAATTCAGGATGAGTTTCTATCGATCCTCACAGACTTACAAAATGAAGGAAATAACCTGATCTGGTCATTTCTCCCTTCGTTCATCAGCAGCATGTCCGGACAGACCATCATCAATTTTAACAAATACGGAAATTTCACCACAAACAAAGCTTCGCTTTTGCGGCTCTTTGCCGAAAGTGGCGGAACCACACTGAACTTCATGGACGTCCAGAGCAACAGTGAACCCGACATCGAATTTGCAAACTTTCAGTGGCTGAAAACTCAGGTAGATTTCCGAAGGTATTATCCGGTCAATGAAAAACAGACTTTTGCCTATCGATTCAACTTTGGATGGGCAAAACCCTACGGCGTAAGTGCGGGCATTTTACCCTATGAAAAATACTTCTTTGCCGGCGGAGGCACAAGTATCCGCGCTTGGCAGGCAAGGAGACTCGGGCCGGGAAGCTCCACTCCCCAGACTGGAGAAGGAGGAGAATACGACTACACCAATGAGCAACCGGCCGAAATGATCTTGGAAACCATGCTGGAATACCGCAGAAAACTGATTGGCTATTTTGACATGGCACTCTTCATCGATGCAGGCAACAGCTGGATGATCGGCTATGATCCTTCCAGACCTGGAGCTGATTTTCGATACGATCGGTTTTACAGGGAAATTGCCGTTGGAGCAGGATTTGGCCTACGGATGGACTTTGACTTTTTGGTCATCAGGCTTGATTTGGCAACAAAAGCTATTGACCCTTCCAAGCCGCTCGGTGAACGGTGGGTTTTTGACAACGTGAGTTTCAGGAGGCCTTTTGGAGTGAGAGGACAAACCGTATTAAATTTTGGGATAGGATACCCATTCTAATTACGTCATGAGTAGAAAAACAAAAGCCGAAATCGCGGAAATCTACAAGCAATTACAGGATCATATCTGTGCTGGTCTTGAGCTGGGAGATGGACAAGGCAAATTCAAAGAAGATATCTGGACTCGGGAAGACGGAGGTGGGGGTCGAACCCGGATAATGGAGGGCGGAGCCATAATAGAAAAAGGAGGCGTTGCTTTTTCGGCTGTTCATGGTTCTACTCCAGAGAAAATCCTCCAAAAATTAGAGTTGGAACAAGCCGAATTCTTTGCCACCGGAGTATCCATCGTACTTCACCCCTTCAGTCCAATGGTACCGATCATTCATATGAATATCAGGTATTTCGAGATGGAAAATGGCGTACATTGGTTTGGAGGTGGGATAGATTTGACTCCGCATTACCTTGACCCTCAGGATGCAAAATATTTCCATGGGGAAATAAAAAAAGTCTGCGATCAGTTTGATGGAACATATTATCCAAAATTTAAATCATGGGCAGATGAATACTTTTTTATCAAACATCGAAATGAAACCCGTGGTATCGGTGGAATTTTCTATGATCGACTCAGTGCAGATTCCGACAGGCAGTTTCAACAGATTTTGGACTTTAGTCTAGAAATCGGAAGGCTCTTGCCCGGGGTCTATTCCTATTTCATGCAGAAAAATTCCAAAATCCCTTTCGGACCGGAACAAAAAGCCTGGCAAAATCTCAGAAGAGGTCGCTATGTGGAATTTAATCTGGTGTGGGATGCGGGGACTAAGTTTGGGCTTGATACCAACGGGAGAACCGAAAGCATCCTCATGAGCATGCCTCCACAGGCCGAATGGACTTATATGCAAGAAACCAAAGCCGGCAGTCCTGAAGAATTCACACTCAAGCACTTGAAAAAAGACATCGACTGGCTAACTTATCAGGTATGATCGAAACGCTGAAAAAATGGGACGAGGACCTTTTCCTCTGGCTTAATTCCTTCCATGCCGATTGGTTGGATCCTATTATGTTTCAGATGACGGAGACAGTCACCTGGATTCCACTTTATGCTTTTTTGATTTATTGGATTTTCAAAGTAGACCGGGCAAACGCCTGGTGGGTTCTAGGTGGTGTGGCCCTGACTATTTTGGCGGCAGACCAATTTACCTCGGGATTTCTCAAACCTCTCATGGAGCGATTGAGACCCTGTCATGACCCGAGGTGGGAAGGAACCATCCACAATTACGGTCGTTGCGGGGGACTTTATGGTTTCGTCTCCTCCCATGCAGCCAACACCTTTGGACTGGCGGTATTTCTCAACCGTAAGCTGAAAGGAAAAATGAAGCACCTCCGTTGGCTGTATTTATATGCTGTAGTAGTCAGCTATACGCGAATCTACCTCGGTGTCCATTATCCCTTTGACATTTTACTCGGCGCTACTATTGGGACCATTGTAGCATGGATTTCCTGGTTTTTCATAGTTTTTGTCAAAAGGAAACTGATCAAACAAGCCTTGAAATAGCATTTCGTTTTGATTCCCTGGCTATGAACGATTTGGACAGCTTCCTGAATTTTTTGTGCAAGATCCAGCCTTTGTCTCCCGAAGGGCAGGATGCGATCCTATCGCTTTGTTCGCAGGTACCTATTGCCAAGAATCAAAATCTCCAGGATATTGGGCAAAAATGCCACACGATCTACTTCGTAAAGGAAGGTTTGGCCAGGATCTTTTACCTAAAAGACGGAATAGAAGTCACGGAATATTTTGCTTTTGAAAACGACCTGATCATCCGGGCGGAAAGTCTTTTCCGAGACAAACCCAGTACCAAAGCCATTCAGGCATTGGAAAACACCGTTTTCATAGGCATCCCGGCCGAAGCACTCTTCTCACTTTTTGATCAATTTGCTGAAATCGAACGGCTCTTTCGGAAAATCATCGAACAAGCCTATGTGAATACGGTAATACGAATGGAGGCCATACAATTTCATCCTGCAGAAGAGCGCTATGCCCAGCTTCTCGCCGAAAAACCAAACCTGATCCAGCGAATTTCCCTAAAACACATCGCCTCCTACCTTGGGATTACGCAAGTGAGTCTAAGTAGGATCAGGGCTGCTGTACGTTGATTTTTTAACATTTGTAAAAGGACGGGCAAATTCACCTGGTGACCTTTGTCTGGTGAAAAATAAGGAAGAACCGATCGTCCTGGGCTTACGCCAAAACTGGCGACAGTTTGGACTGCTCGTCCTGATCAATGCTTTTGTGGGGGCGATGATCGGACTGGAACGTTCCATTTTCCCGCAATTCGCCTCCGAAGTATTTGGTCTAGAGTCCAAGCTCGCCATTCTATCGTTTATTACCGCCTTTGGGTTTAGTAAGGCAGCTGCAAATTACTTCTCCGGAAAACTTGCCAATCAGGTCGGTAGGAAAAACCTCCTGATTATAGGATGGATAATTGCCCTGCCTGTCCCGCTCATTCTGGCGTTTACAGGGAATTGGAATTGGGTAATCGCTTCCAATATCCTGCTTGGAATCAGTCAGGGAATGACCTGGAGTAGCACCGTAGTGATGAAAATTGACCTGATCGGGGAAAAAGACCGGGGCTTTGCCATGGGCTTAAATGAGTTTGCAGGCTACTTTGCCGTCGGTATTTTTGCTTTTATCAGTGCCTATATTGCTCAGGAATTTGGGGTTAGGCCCTATCCTTTCCTGCTAGGAACCTTGGTCGCAGTCCTTGGACTGGTACTTACCGTGTTTTTTGTAAAAGACACCCGAAAACACGTCCAGAAAGAATCCGAAAAGCATACAGAAGTCAGCTTGAAGGGAATCTTTTGGGAAACCACCTTCAAAAACAAAACGCTGAGCTCCGTCACTCAAGCCGGACTTGTCAACAATCTGAACGATGGTATGATCTGGGGACTCTTGCCCGTGCTGCTGATTTCGCTGGATTTCCGGCTGGATGAAGTGGGTTTGATAGCTGCGATTTACCCAACAGTCTGGGGAATCAGCCAACTAGTTACCGGCAAAATGGCTGACCTATTTCCCAAGAAAGCACTTTTGTTTTGGGGAATGCTGGTGCAGGGAATTGCAATTATTTTTCTTCCGCTTGCCGGGACTTATCCCTTACTGGTAGCCGTGTCTGTAAGCTTAGGATTAGGTACAGCAATCGTTTATCCTACGTTTTTGGCAGCCATTGCAAGTGCCACCCACCCCAACCGCCGTGCTGAAAGCATCGGTACATTTCGGCTTTGGAGAGATCTGGGATATGCTGTCGGTGCCATAGTATCCGGTATTACTGCTGATATTTTTGGACTAAAGTCTGCTATAGTTTTCATAGGAGTGATCACAGTGGGATCATCGCTGGTCATCCATTTCAGGATGCCCAAAAAAACAGAACCTGAAAGTCGATTAATTTAAATATTCTTAACTTGTCCATCGAAAACCAACCCTAAAACATAATCAAAAATGAAAAAACTAAAATCAATTCTCACCCTGACATTTGCCCTTGGCTTTTTAGCCGCTGTGACATTCACTTCCTGTGGAGGTAAAAAAGAAGGTGCCGAAGAAACCACCGAACAAGCAGAGGGCGAACATCCTGCTGAAGGAGGCGAACATCCGGCAAGTGACAGCACGGAGCATCCTGCTAATCCGGACAACTAAACAAAGAACAAGCATTAATTTTTCCCCATCGAAACGAAAGGCTGTCAAAAATTGACAGCCTTTCGTCGTTTAAGTGAGATCTCTCCGCTTCAGAGGATTCTTTTACCAAGTCATCTACAAATCTGAGGATCGCTGGAAGCTAAAGGTAGACTGGGCTTTCACTTCTTTGCCGTCAATTTCCAAATAGGGATAGGCCAGAAAGTTAATGGGGCCTGATGCGGGTCCGGGACTGACTTGCAAGTCACGGCCACGACTCAATTCGATCCGATTGGCGGGATGACGTCCAAAATAATACGTAGCCAAAGCGGTGTATTTATTCGCCTCGCTGATATCCACCGGCCACCATTTGCCATCGGCATAAAACTCCGCCCAACAGTGATAGCCGTCGATTCCACCTTCATTTCGGTCTGAGGGAATGGATGCCCCAATCGCAAATCTTGCGGGAATATTCACCGATCGGGCCAGGGAAATAAAGAAGGAATGAAACTCCGTGCAATTTCCCGTCTTGGAATCACAGGCATAGTTGGAATCTCCGCGCCCGAAATCCCCAAACTTCATGTAGCGCATGTTGTCAATGATGTAATCGTACAGGGCTCTCGCCTGAATCAAATGACTCTCCCGGATCTTTGGACCCAAGGCTTCTTTGGCAATTTCCTCAAATCGCCCCCCTTTTGGCATCAGGATATTGGATGCCAGGAAAACCTCCGGATCAGGGGCAGGTGCATCATAGGGTCCTTTCTCCTTTCGGTCGACGGAGTAGCTGATGTCAATCGATTTGCCACTGTCCTCCGGTCCCAAATCCATAAAAAGGATCGTATTGCCGTTGACCTTTTCCTTCAGATTCTGATGACTTCCGGGAAGGTCGATCGAGCGGATTTCGACTTGCTGAAAATCATCAGATTCAGCGAGCGGAATCCAGATTTTCGCAGGTCCGCTCAGCTTGGGAACCTGTACTGAATAATAAAATTCGAAGGAATCTCTTCCTTCTACCACGCCAAGTAGGCTGTTGTTTGATTGTTCTAGCGGCACGCGATACCAGGTTTTATCTTCTTTGTTTTGCTTCCAACTGTAAAAAGGCTTTCCGTTTAACTTGTGCACTGTCGTCTCCGTTACGGTCATTGCCCCGGGTTCTCCTTCCATAAAAAAATCCACATCATACACCTCTCCGCTTTCATCGACCAGATCCACACAGGCAAAATGCCGCTTGGGTCCCAAATTGGAAAGGTATTCGGTATGCACCCGAACCAATTTCATTTTGAGGTCGTGGTTTTCATCTTTGACCGGAAAAAAACCGCCATTTTCTTCTGTCTTCTGAGCGATAAAATCCTTGATTCCCTCTTCGATTTCAGCAATCGCTACTTTCTTGACAGGAGCAACTTTCTCCTCTACTTTGGTTTCGGCCTGACAGGCTAAGAGCAATAAACCTGTACTCATGGCAAACAGACTATTTCTATTCTTTCGATACATATCCCTGAATTGAGCACTAAAGATAAAAAGTGAATTGGTGAAAAAAGGTCTTTTGTGAATTATTGGCAGAAGTTGAATTGCCTCCTGCTTCAGCCAAATCATTTAGATTTTCAGATGAATTGCCTCCTGCTTCAGCAGGTGGATAAAAAGGGTTTGAATTAAAATCCGGCTTTAGCCAAATCATTTAGATTTTCAGTTGAATTGCCTCCTGCTTCAGCAGGTGGATAAAAAAGGATTGAATTAAAATCCGGCTTTAGCCAAATCATTTAGATTTTCAGTTGAATTGCCTCCTGCTTCAGCAGGTGGATAAAAAAGGATTGAATTAAAATCCGGCTTCAGCCAAATCATTTAGATTTTCAGTTGGGCTAAAGCCCGGACTTGTTTCAGGATGTTTTTTTAGGAATGGGCTAAAGCCGCATTCCCATTCATAGCCTTATTGCCAAATAAAAAATTCCCAAAAGCTTTCAGAGATGCAGTCTCTGTAAACAAGCCAAAACTCCCCCTTCCTCAATTAATTTCCATTTTTACCCAATGGATTGATAAGTTGTGGGAAAATTAACTTTACACCCATGTCCCAAAGCGAAATAACCCTCAAAGACAAACTTGGATCGGAAGGTTTATTTAAAGTGTCCCGGTTTAAGGAAGTAATCAAGCGAACCAAACCGCATAAGCATAACGGGCATTTTGAGCTGATTTGCATCGTCGAAGGGGAAGAATTTCACCCAGTGGAAATGGAAACGTAGCCCATTCAGACTCCGGATTTATACTTCCTCAAGCCAAACCAGGTGGATTGTTGGCAGTTTACAGCAATTGCAAAGGGATTTGTCATACTTTTCAAATCAGACAAAGCCACGAGCTTTTGCTGTTTATAGTAGCTAAAAAAAATCTTATGGGTTAGTTTTGGATCCTTATTCACCTTCTTTGCGGCATTTCTAACCGCTGTTTTGGTCTTTTTTTGGTTTATCCGGGATGTTTTGTTTCAGGTTGCAACAGGTACCCCGGGTTATTTTCCACAGGTATATATGCTTATCAAGAACTAGATGGAGATTGTAATCATTTCACTGGCCGCATTCCTTACTGCCATCCTGACCTTCTTTTCAGGCTTCGGCCTGGGGACTATCCTTACGCCGGTTTTTGCCGTCTTTTTCCCGATTGATCTGGCCATTGCGCTGACCGGCGTGGTTCATTTCTTTAATAATATTTTCAAACTATTTCTGGTAGGCCGAGACGCTAATCGGTCCATTCTGATTCGATTTGGTATTCCGGCTATTCTTGCCGCATTTCTCGGAGCGTGGATTTTGCTACAAATTACCGACCTGAAGCCGCTTTTTACCTATCCGCTTTTCGGTTATGACTTTGAAGTCACACCCATCAACCTGATTATTTCCCTGCTTCTGATTGGCTTTGCATTGATGGATTTGATTCCGTTTTTTGATCGAATCCAACTTGAGAGAAAACACCTGCCATTCGGAGGCTTCCTGAGTGGTTTTTTTGGCGGCCTATCCGGTCATCAGGGAGCACTTCGATCTGCCTTTCTGATCAAAGCCGGACTGAGCAAAGAGGCTTTTATTGGTACCGGTGTAGTGATCGGAACGCTCATTGATTTCTCCCGACTGACGGTTTATTCCTCCCGTTTTTTAGAGTCCGGCCTGATCCAAAACCTGCCGTTGGTTACAATAGCCACCGTGTCGGCTATCTTGGGGGCAGTTATCGGAAATCAGCTGCTTAAAAAGGTCACTTTAAAATTCCTCCAACAATTCATCGCCATCCTCCTGATCCTGATCTCCCTTGCATTGGGGGCAGGTTGGATTTAACTAGCTATGAGAAAAATCAAACATCCCAAAAAGCAAAAATAGATCCTAAGTGCCGGGATAGGTTTGTTTTACCGGATTTCGGCAAACACAGCATATTATTTCGAAAAATAGAATTATTCGTTGCTACAGTAACGTGATTTCTATTTTTTGTAGCAATCGTCTAGCTACAGCAAGAACGTTCCTACATTTTACAGGAACGTTCTTACTTTTTTGGTCCATCATTCCTACATTTTAGAGGAACGTTCTTACTCCAGGTACATCGTCCTACATTTTAGAGGAACGTTCTTACTTTTTTGGTCCATCGTTCCTACATTTTAGA